>NZ_JBKBMQ010000028.1:0-3385 GCF_046295735.1 Allosphingosinicella sp. | reverse complement strand
ACCCCTCCTCCGAGAGGTCCACGCCCGTCATCTCCGGGATCATGTCGTAGCCGAAGAAGAAGGAGGGCGTTCCGGTCGGCGTCGTATAGTAGGTCGAGACGAAAAGGTCCGCGCCGAGCTCCCGGCAGATCCGTTCGAGCAGCAGGCTATCCTCGCCGGTGCGCGCGTAGTCATGCGCCGCGATGCCGCGCATGTGCACGCCGGGGATCCGCGGCGCCGTGCCCCCGCGATCGAGGAGCACGAAGTGGTCGGCAAACCCGGCCTTCACCCATTCCTCGAGCATGGAGTGCCAGACGCGGCCGATGCCCGAGGCGAGATACTGCCAATAGATGCCGTCCACCACGATGCGCGGCCGGACAGGCACCGGCGGGCGTTCCGGCGCGGCATCGGGCGCACTGAAAGACCAAGCGCCGTCCGCGCCCTGGCGCGCGAGCGGGGCGACGCGCAGCACGGCGGCATCGTCGAAGACCGTCCCGTCGTTCACCCAGGCGAAGTGGTCGGCCAGCAGCCCAGGGCCGGGCCGGGCGAGCAGCCCACGCCAACGCGCCGTCGCGTTGGCATAGCCGTAGTAGCTCTCCTTGAAGGCGAGCTGCGCCTCCGTGACATAGGCGAAGTGCTGGAACACGCAGCCGAAGGCTTCGGTCTCGTCCTGAGTGAAGGGCGCGAGCGTCGCGATGTCCACCGGCTCGCCGCCATCGGGCGCGGGGCGGACCAGCGTCGGCGGCTCATGCGCGGCCCAGTGGTCGCCCGGCCGGAAGCGCCAGGTCCGCAGCCATTCCACCGCCGGGTTTTGCGCATAGTTGTTGCGCGTGGCAATGACCTTCTCCGGCCCGACGAAGTACCAGCACCAGTAGTAGGCGGCCCCGCGCGTCGGCTCGGCGATGAAGCGGCGGCGCATCTCGCTCACCTGCTCCACGGTCCAGAGCTCGTCGGCGTCCATCTGCCACAGCAGGCAGGTCTCGCGGATGTTGGGCAGCGGCGCGTTCACCATCTCCCGCTTGCCGTCCCAGAAGGCGCCGGGCGGCTTGCGGTAGAGCGTGACGCGGTCGGGGAAGCGGCGCGCAAGGTCGTCGAGATATCCGCTCGTGCCGTCCGTGCTGCGGCCCTCCCGGTGGATGGAATCGGTGACCTTGCCGCCGTTGGCGGTGCTCCAGGCGGTGTCGTGCTTCAGCGCGGCGACGCCCTCCACCACGTGCCAATGCCAGCGGAAGGGCAGCTTCGCCAGCATCGTCTCGTGATACCGGATGAAGGGCTCGCCATTGAGGACGATGGTGAAGAAGTGGACCGGCAGATCGTCGGCAACCGCGCGGCGGCGGAAGGCCGAATAGCCGTTGCGCAGGCTCTGGTCGTCGGCGATGAGCTCGTAGTTCGGGTCGAGCAGCAGCCGCTGGCGTGCCCGGAAGCATTTGTAGGTGTTGGTGTCATCGAGCAGGATCAGCCGCGCGCCGATCACCTTCTCGAGCTCGACCTCGCCGGTGAATTCCGACCCGTCGATCAGCACCAGGTCGAAATGCTCGATGCCGTGCTCGGCCTTGATGCGCTCGATCGCGCCGGCTTCGACGCCCGCGCCCTCGACATAGGCGATGTCCTGCTCGAGCCAGCGCAGCACCTCGTCAAGCGGGAACTTCCGTAGGCCCGATTTCTCGTTATGGTAGAAATTCTTGACGTCGTCCTCGCTCGGGAACTCCGAGGGTGCGACCGAGGACATGTTGTAGCAGTGCACGAAGGGCCGGTCGGCGTAGGTCTGGCGCAGCACCTCGAAGCGCGGCTTCGAGACCTCGATGCAGAACAGCTTCGGGCGGCCCGGGTTCCTCGCGAGCCCGGCCACGAAGGCCTCGGTGCTGCCGCCGCCCGCGGAGGAGCCGATCTCGAGGACATGGCGCAGATCCTCGGTCGCGGAGAGTTCCGTGATCAGCCGGTAGAAGGCGTCGTTCTTGATCTCGGGAGGAATGATGCGGTCGAGGTCCGAAACGGATTCGGATGGGCTCGTGCTCGTCAAGGGGGTCCGCTCCGCGCGCCGGGGGATAGGGTGGGCACGCGCCGAAAGCGCACCCGACAAACTGCAACCTGGGGTGGTGCGCTAGTTGACGCGGTGGGAAAGGTCAAGGTCCGCCGCTCGCCCTCACTCGTCCGCCGAAGGCTGCGGAAAGCGGAAGGTGCCGAGGAATAGGTCGGGCCGCGAAGGATCGCAGGGCGCATCGAGCGGCGTCGGGAAGAAGCCGGTCTCCGGCTCCAGTTCGGCGACGTCGCGGCGCAGGAGCGTCACCTCGAGGACGCAGGGGAATGGGATACCGCCGATCAGCGCCGCGCCACCCCAGTTGTTGGCGTGCACATGCACCACCGCATGGCTGCGCGTGAGGTGCGTCAGCGCGGCCTCGGCTTCCGCGAACCAGCGGTCCCCGCCGATCCGGTCGAACCAGTGCAACTCGATCAGGATCTGCCGGAACCGGTCGAGCGGCGCCGTGGCCTCTCCCGCCGCGAGGACCGGCCACTCGGTGGCCTCGACATCCATCTTGAGCACCAGGTCGCCGGCCTCCGGCAAGCCGGAGAGCGCGATCAGCGAGCGCAGCGTGCGGATGTTGTTCACATCCGCGGTGCCGATCCCGAGGGGCTGCCAGGCAAGCCCGGGGGCGGTATCCGGCGGCGCAGTGATGGTGTGGTCGAATTGCGCGACGGGGCAGCCATGGCCGAGCATCGCGCGGTCCCAGGCATCGTCATCGCCGATGCCGATCGAGATGGCCCCCGCGAGCCCGCCCCAGTCCTCGACCATGACATAGCCGCCATCCCGGGGCGGGCCGACCCTGACCTTGCGCGCACCGCGCGGACGGAACGGCGCGAGCAGCACCGCGAGCCGGAGGATGCGCGCGCGCTCGCGACTCGATAGGGCAACCTCGTCAAGCGGCTCGCCGGCGCCCGCGCCCGCCGGCCCGCCCGCCCCTCCCGGACGGCTCGCGATCGCCGCGAGTTTCCTGTCCAGCGCCGCGAATCGCCTCGCCTGTTCGCGCTCCAGATGATCGAGGCGGCTCGCCTGACACTCGTCCATCCGGTCCAGCCGCGCCGCCTGCGCGCGCATCGCCTCCAGCGCCTGCCGGCCGTTCAGCAGCAACTCGCCGAGGATCCCCTTGATCCGCGCCACCGGATTGTTCATCCCCCGATGGCCCTCCCCTTCGTTCTCGTCTCGGGGCGGCACGCTGGCGCGGCGCGGCGCGGCGCGCAAGCGGCTTCGCGGGGCCGGGCCGATTTCCCGGCGGTGCGGGACGCGTGCATCATGCGGCAGGTGCCCCCGCGACCGCGCCGAACATCAGGAGTGCCAGGACCAAGTGGACCCGAACCCGCTCCCAGCCGACCCGGGCAAGCCCCTCGTCAGCGTCGTCACCGTCTGCCG
>NZ_JBKBMQ010000027.1:0-6863 GCF_046295735.1 Allosphingosinicella sp. | reverse complement strand
TCATCGGCGCGGCCGCGTTCAGCGGCAAGGCAGGCGAGCTGCGCGCCTGGCAGCAGGACGGGCGCTGGATCGTGGAAGGCGACGTCAACGGCAACGCCGCGGCCGACCTCGTCATCGCCGTGACCGCCACCGGGGGACACATCCTCACCGCCGCCGACTTCCTGGGGTGAGCGGGTCTCCGGGGCGAGCCGTCCGGAAGCTCCGCTGGAGCTTGTAGACGCGTTCGCCTCGGAGAGGCAGGGCGGCGGCCGCCGCTTCAAATGTGCCGCGTCCTCCGCTAAGGCGCGGCTTTCCCTGCATCCGGAAGATGAACGTGACCCTCTACGCCCGCTTTTCCGCGCATATCGACGCGATCCTCGACACGCTTGAAGCCGAAGGCGCGCTGCCCGCCGGGATCGCGCGCGAGGCGGTGGCGGTGGAGCCGCCGCGCGATCCGGCGCATGGCGATCTCGCCAGCAACGCGGCGATGGTGCTCGCCAAGCGCGCCGGCACCAATCCGCGCGCGCTCGCCGGGCTGATCGCGCCGCGGCTCGAGGCGCTGGACGAAGTGGAGGCGGTGGAGATCGCCGGCCCGGGCTTCATCAACATCCGCCTCGTCCGCGCCGTGTGGGAAGCGGAGCTCGGCGCCATCCTTGCCGCGGGCGGCGATTACGGCCGCTCCGACAAGGGGCGGGGCCAGACCGTCAACGTCGAATATGTCTCCGCCAACCCGACCGGGCCGATGCATATGGGCCATTGCCGCGGCGCGGTGGTGGGCGATGCGCTGGCGAGCCTGCTGGAATATGCCGGGCACAAGGTGATCCGGGAATATTATGTGAACGACGCCGGCGGTCAGGTCGACGTCCTCGCCCGCTCGGCGCACCTGCGCTACCGCGAGGCGCTGGGCGAGGAGATCGGCGACATCCCGGAAGGCCTCTATCCGGGCGACTATCTGAAGCCGGTCGGCGCCGCGCTGGCGGCGGAGCATGGCGACCGCTTCGTCGCGGCGCCGGAGGAGGAGTGGCTCGCGCTGTTCCGCGGGACGGCGGTCGCGGCGATGATGGAGATGATCCGCGCCGACCTCGCTCTCCTCGGTATCCACCACGACGTCTTCGCGTCCGAAGCGGAGGTGCATGCGCGCGGGCTCGCCGACCAGGCGGTCGAGTGGCTGCGCGCGCGCGGCCTCATCTACGAGGGCGTGCTGGAGGCGCCCAAAGGCGAGACTCCGGAGGATTGGGAGCCGGTCGAGCTCACCTTGTTCAAGGCGACCGCCTTCGGCGACGACCAGGACCGCCCCGTCAGGAAATCGGACGGCAGCTGGACCTATTTCGGCGGCGACCTCGCCTATCATTTCCAGAAGGCGCGTAACGCCGACCAGCTGATCGACATCTGGGGCGCGGACCATGCCGGGACGGTGAAGCGCATCAAGGCGGCGGTGGCGGCGCTCACCGAGGGCAGGACGCCGTTCGACGTGAAGCTCGTCCAGATGGTGCGGCTGCTCCGCGCCGGCGAGCCGGTCAAGATGTCGAAGCGCGCCGGCAATTTCGTGACGCTGGCCGACGTGGTGAACGAAGTCGGCAAGGACGTCGTCCGCTTCACCATGCTGACGCGCAAGGCCGACGCGCAGATGGACTTCGATTTCGCCAAGGTGGTGGAAGCCTCGCGCGACAATCCTGTCTTCTACGTCCAATATGCCCATGCCCGCATCCGCTCGCTCCACCGGCGGGCGGCGGAGGAAATGCCCGGTCTTCCCGAAACGGCACAGCTGGGACTGCTCGACGAGGACGAACTGGCCCTGGTGAGGCTCGGCGCGCAATTTCCGCGCATCGTCGAAAGCGCCGCCGCGGCGCGCGAGCCGCACCGGATCGCCTTCTATCTCAACGACCTCGCCGCCGCGTTCCACGCGCAATGGAACAAGGGTAACGATGATCCGGGCAGGCGTTTCCTTGTGGCACACTATCCCGAATTGACACGCACGCGGCTGGAACTCGCTTCCGCAATCGGGCAAATCATCCGCAATGGCCTCGCGATCATGGGCGTGACGGCCGCGGAGGAGATGCAGTGATGACCGACACCCGCGTGGACGAGCCCGGCGACGAGGACCGCCTCCCCTGGCTCGAAGCGGTCGAGGATGACGAGGACGGCGACGGTCCGTCCGCCGCCAAGCTGCTCGCCGCGGTCGTGATCGGCCTGGTCGCGATCGGGCTCATCGTCGGCGGCCTGTTCTGGCTCGGCAACCGCGGCGCCGACGCCGAGGAGCAGCTGATCGCCGCGCCGGAAGGCGACTACAAGGTCGCGCCGGACAGCCCCGGCGGCATGCCGGTGGAAGGCGAAGGCGACGTGTCGCACGCCGCCAGCGCCGGCGCCGACCCGCAGGGCAATATCAATATCGACGCCGTGCCCGAAGCGCCCGTCACCCAGCAGCCGCCCCAGGCCCAGCCGCAGCCCGCTCCGGGTCAGCAGCAGGCCGCCGCCCAGCCGCAGCCGCCGGCGGCGCAGCAGCAGCCCGCCCAGCAACAGCCGGCCCAGCCCGCGGGCCCGGGCGGGTCGATCCAGCTCGGCGCCTTTTCCAGCCAGGCGGCGGCGAACACCGCCTGGCGGGCGCTGTCGGGCCGCTTCACCTATCTCGCGCCGCTCAGCCATTCGGTGACGCCGGTCGAATCGGGCGGGCGCACCCTCTACCGGCTCCGCGCCAGCGGGCCTGACGCCGCGGCCTTGTGCCGCCGGCTGCAGGTGGCGGGCGAGAGCTGCGTCGTCGTCGGCTGAGGTGACGGCGCGGCGCGCCTGGCTCGCCGCGGCGCTCGCTTTCTGCCTCGTCATGCCGGGAGAAGCCGCAATGCCGCGCAACGAGAACGGGATCGACTATATCGAGCTTCCGGCGGCGGACATCCCCGCCGCGAAGCAGTTCTACGGCCGCGCCTTCGGCTGGACCTTCACCGATTACGGCCCTGATTACGCGTCCTTCCACGGCGCCGGCATCGACGGCGGCCTGCGCGGCGAGCCGGAGCGGCCGCCGCGCGGCGGCGCCCTCGTCATCCTTTATGCCGCCGATCTCGAGGCCGCGGAGGCGCGGGTGACGCAGGCGGGCGGCGAAATCGTCCAGCCGATCTTCGCCTTTCCGGGCGGCCGGCGCTTCCACTTCCTCGACCCCGCCGGCAACGAACTGGCGGTCTGGTCCGACGCCGAGTGAAACCAAGCGCGGCTTCGCACATTGTCGGTTCGTAACCGAAATGGAGGAGACGATGCGCAAGGCCTTGGCCGGAACGGGATTGGCGATGATCATGGCGCTGGCGGCGTGCGGCCCCGGCGGCCCCGCGACCCCGGAAAATGTGGCGATCGACGTGCCGGATTCCGCGGAATATCAGCAGCAGCTCGCCGCCATGCCGGAGGGTCAGCGCAACGCCGTCTTCATCCGCGCCCTCCAGGACGCCGGCCATGGCAACGAATGCCAGCAGGTCGAAAGCTCCACCCAGGCGGGCGAGGAGCAGGGCTTCCCGGTCTGGCAGGTGCGCTGCCGCGGCGATTCGGTGTGGAAGGTGATCATCGCCAATGACGGCGTGGCGCAGGTGATGCGCTCGGCCGAGGATGCGGAGCTCGGCGTCGGCGGCAACGTGCTCGGCCCCGAATCGAACCAGCTAAGCGAGCCCGGCGCCGCAGCCGGCAACGCCGCCGCGCCGCCCGCGGGCAACCAGACCGGCCAGTGACGAGGCGAAGGCGCGGGGGCGATCCCCGCGCCTTCAGCATTTCTCATATTTCCAGTGGCGGCGCTTGCCTTCGGCCAGCCATTCGGCCGCCTGGGCGATGCGCTTGGCGCGCGTCTCCGGCCGCTTCGCGTCCACCACCCATTCGACATAGTCGCGCCGGCAGCTCGGAGGAAAGGCGTCGAAGGTGGCCGCGGCCGCCGGCACGGCGTCGATCGCGGCGCGCAGGTCGGCCGGAGTCTCGAGCGGCGCCTTGACGGACCTGGCGCGCGGCGCCTTCGCGCCCTCGTCGACCAGCGCCGCCGCTTTCTCGATCATCGCGGCGAGCGCCGCCGGTTCGGGCAGGTCCTCGATCGCGGCGATGCGGCCGAACTGGCCCATGCCGTCCTGCTTCTCCTCTCCCACCACCTCGCCGCCGCGCCAGAAGCCGAAGCTCGCGTGGCGCTTGAAGGCGGCCATGGTGGCGAGGATTCCGCCTTTGTAGAGGAAGGCGGGCATCCCCCATTTCAGCGTCTCCTCCGCGTCGGGGCAGGCCGCGTGCACGGCGTCGCGCAGATGCGCGAGGATCGGCCGGGCGAAGTCCGCCTGGCGCGCGATATAGGCGTCGACCCGCTCGTCCCGCTTCATCCTCTTCTCCTCGTCCGACTCGTTCCGGCGCGCCGTCGATTCGGGTCGCCGCGCGGCGCGGAACGGCCGATTCGGCCATGCGCTCCCGCCCGATTCCATCGCCGCGAGGGGATCATGCGCGCCGCCCGCCTCAAGTCCAGCGTCATCGAACGGATCGCCTATGACGAGGAGGCGGCGGCGCTCAGCATCTGGTTCCGCGAAACCGGCCGCTACATCTATCTGGGCGTGCCGCGGGCGGTGTACGAGGCGCTGAGGAAGGCCGGATCGGCGGGGCGCTATTTCAACGCCTGCATCAAGGGCCGCTACCGCTGCCTGCCCGATCCGGAGCGGCGCCGCTTCCGTCCCGCCTGAACGCGCCGCCGATCCTGCCCTTCCATTTGGGGGGAGGGCATGTGATCATGACCTCCGAATCGCCGCAGGGAGACGCGAGATGTCGATCGCCGCCATCCTGAAGGACAAGGGGCCGGACGTCAGCACCGTCGCCTGCGACACGCCGGTGCGCGAGGCGGTGGCGCTGCTCGCCGAACATCGCATCGGCGCGGTCCCGGTGCTGAAGGACGGGGCGGTCGCCGGCATCATGTCCGAACGCGACATCGTCTATTGCCTGCGCCAGGACGGCGCGGCCGTGCTCGACTGGCCGGTGGAGCGGGTGATGACCGCGCCGGCGATCACCGCGGAGCCGACCGATTCGGTGCTGGGCGCCCTGTCGCTGATGACCAGGCGGCGCATCCGCCACCTGCCGGTGGTCGACGGCGGCCGGCTGATCGGCATCGTGTCGATCGGCGATCTCGTCAAATATCGCATGGACAAGATCGAGGCCGAAGCCGCGGCGATGCGCGACTATATCCAGAGCGCCTGATCTCAGAGGGCGGGAGCGGCCGGCCCGCGGGATCGGAACAAAGCCGCCACCTCCTCGGCCAGGCTGCGCGCGAACAGCAGGATCCCCCCCGCATAGAGCAGGCCGCCGAACGCCAGCAGGATCGCGAAGCGCGGCTGCGGCGCCATCGGCGGCAGCAGCGTGTCGAGCGCCGCGACGCCCAGCGCCATGGCCGTCGCCGCGACCACGCCCGGCGCCAGCGAACGGCCGAGTTGGCCGAGCGTCACCCCGAGCGGCGGCAGCGACAGCGCCAGCGTCGCCGCCGTGATGACGATAATCCCGCCCAGCCAGGCATAAGCCAGCCCCTCGATGCCCCAGCCGATCCCGCTCAGGAAGGCGAGCGGCATCACCGTCGCCGCGACCGCGCCGGTGCGCAGCGCGATGCCCGGCCGGCCGAGCGCGTTGGTGGCCGGCGCGAACAGGATCTGCAGCGTGAACACCGGCATGGCGAGCGCGAGCAGCGGAACGATCGCGATCGTCTCCGCCCATTTGGGGCCGAGGAAGGTCAGCACCAGCGGCTCGGCGGTGGCGGCGAGGCCGAGATAGAAGGGCAGGCTGACCAGCATGATCAGCCGCACCGCCTTCAAAAAGGCCAGGCTCATCCTCTGCCGCTCGCCCTGGATGCGCGAATAGGCGGCGAAGGCGACCTCGTTCAGCGGCGGCACGAACTTGGTCGCCAGGATCTGGGTCAGGAACAAGGCGGTGGTGTAGATGCCGAGCTGGTGCGGATCGAGCACGCGGCCGGCGATCATCACGTCCGCCTGGACCTGGATGAACCAGAAGAGCTGGATCGCCATCATCGCCCCGCCGAAGCGGAACAGATGGCCCGCCCCCTTGAAGCGGAAGCTCGGCCAGACCAGCGAGCGCGCCGCGATCGTCATGCCGATCGCGCGGGTCCACCACAAGGCCATCGGCGCCGCGACTAGGGTCCAGACGCCCCAGCCGAGCCAGGCGCAGGCGAGCGCCGTGCCGGCCCCGGCCAGCGCCGAGGCGAAATTGACCTTCGCCTGCTTGCGGAAATCCATCTCCCGGCTGAGCAGCGCGTTGGGAAGGGCGATGAACGGCGTCGACAGGTAGAAGAGCGCCTGGACGCGCAGCAGGTCGGCGACGATCGGCTGGCGGAAATAGGCCGCGGCGAGCGGCGCCAGCGCGATCTGCGCCGCGGCCAGCGCGCCGTTCAGCAGCAGCAGCATCCCGAACGCCTGGCGCACCCGCTGGCGGTCGATCGATTCGGACTGGATGAGCGCGCTCGCGAAGCCGTAGCCGTTGAGCAGGGTGAGCAGCATCAGCACCACCTGCGTCATCGCGAACAGGCCGTAATCGGACGGCGAGAGCATGCGGATGACGAGGAAGGTCGATCCCCAGGTGAGGACCTGCGCCACGATCTGGCTGCCGGATCGCCAGATGATCGCGCCCTTCACGCGCTCGGCGAAGCCCGGCCCCTCGATCTGGCCGATCCGCCGTTCCGCGCCGACGCCTGCTGTCTGCTCCTCGTGCATCGCGCGCCTTCTAGCGGGCAGGGGTTAAGCCCGCGTTGAACCGGCGGCTTTCCGGAATTGCCGTCGCCTTCTTGACGGGCCGGTGCGTCCGGCCCATATGGCGGCTCCGGCGGTTGGGGCTTGTGCCTGCAACTGTTTGGAAGGTTTCGGGAATTTTCGATTTTCCCGGGATCCGCCTCT
>NZ_JBKBMQ010000026.1:0-13718 GCF_046295735.1 Allosphingosinicella sp. | reverse complement strand
ATTGACCCCGGAATAATTGCCCTGGAGCCCGAGTTGATCGAACCCCCACTGGCCGTCCACCTTGTCGTTCGCGCCGAAGCGGGCATGGCCGAAATAGAAGCCGTCGTCCTGATGCCCGCCGATGATGACGTCATCGCCCAAGCCGCCATAGGTGAGGAAGTGGCCGTTCATCTCGCTGGAGCCGTCGAACGTCACATTCTCGCCCGCCAGCAGCGTGTTGAAGCTGACGGTCAGCCGCTGTCCTGCAGGAACGTTCCAGTCATGCATCTTGATGTTGTAGCTGTAGAGATTGCCGCCCGTATCGCCGAAGCGGGTGTCGGAGCCCGACAGCAGAACCAGCATCTCGATGTTCACCATGGTACTGCCTGCCATCATCAGGCCGGCCGAATAGTCCCCTTGGAGCCCGATCTGATCGAAGCCGGGGCCGCCGTCGATGCGGTCCGCGCCCGTCATTGCGCCACCGAAATAGAAGCCGTCGTCGCCAGCTCCTCCGAACACCGTGTCATGGCCGCCGTCCTGCAGCATGAACAGATCGTTGCCCGGTCCGCCGATCACGACATTGTTCAGGGCGTTGCCGCGCAGGGTCTGGCCCGCCGTCGACGTGCCCACGAGGTTCTCGACATTGGCCGGCAACACGTAGGAAGCGAGACTGGTCCGGACCTCGTCGATTCCTTCGTCCGGATGCTCGACGACCAGGTCTCCCGCATCATCGACGATGTAGATGTCGTTGCCCCTGCCGCCTTCCATCCGGTCAGCCCCCGACCCGCCGTCCAGCACGTCGGCAAAATCGGTTCCGTGAAGCACGTCGTCCCCGCCGGTCCCCTGGATCATCGACGAAACGAACGGGTTGTCCACCCGCACAAGACCGCTTCCGGTGGCGACCGTGAAGTAGCGCTGCTCGGGATCGACGAGCAGCCGATTGCCGAACTGGCCGGAAGATCCGGTAACATCGCTCCCGACCGCGATCGACCCTACGATGTCCCAGGTCGAGGTGGACAACTGGAAGATGCGATCGAGCCGATTGTCCAGAACGAACAAGAAGGACCCTGTTTCATCGAACGCGAGCCCCGAGACATGTCCGCCCTGCCAATCCTGATAACGGTGCCCCAGATTGGTCAGGAAACCGAACGAGCCGTCATATACATGCACGCCGGTGCCTTGAAGATGTTGCGCAACCAGCGCACCATCCGCACTGATGGCTTGTACGCCATGGTCGAAATTGAACCCTTCTTTATAGTGAAATTCCTGAGCGACAAAAATCCCCGATCCCGCCACCAAGACCCGACTGCCATCTGAAGACCTTGACAATATCGTGTCGTGTCTCACCGAGACGTTCAGGGTCGTATATTGTCCGCTAGACAGATCGAGCAGCTTGAGCGTCGTCCAACCCGACCAGCCGTTCGTGATTTTTTGGCTCAAGAGTGCCGTCCCGTCTTCCAGGATGGCAACATCGAAAAAGGCGCGATCCGATCCGCGTACGATCATCGGGAGCGTCGTGAAAGCGCCCGTCGCTACGTCGATCCTATAGGCGTGAACGGTATGCTCATCGTCCGGCCAGCCGGCGCCTTCCTTCTTGCTGACCGGATCATGTTCGAGCGCGATGAGGAAAGTGCCGTCCGGCGACACATCCATTCCGGCAAGGCGGGTCCCCACCGGCCAGGTGGCCAGGAGTTCCCCGGAGACGGCATGGTAGACGCGCACCGCACCGTCCCGGCCGGCCACGTAGATGCGGGAGCCATCGGGACTCAGGACGACGTCCGCTGGATTTGCACTGCCGAGCGCGCCATTGTGCCGCACGGCGGTCGTTTCGTCTGCCACTTGGTTCCCCCCTCGGAAAACTACCTACTCTCCGGCGTTTGGCTCAAAATCGCGACCAGAGTCAATGAAATGGCGCGACATCTCTCATTTGGGAGATGCGGTGGCTTCGCGATGCCGGGTAACCATCGTCTTTCAATCGGTTACGGGTGGCGGACATGGGCATTTTGTGCGTGCTGGGGCTCCACAGGCGGTCGAAGCGCGAGGCACGGCATGTCGGCGGGCGGACGATCAGCATCTGCCGCCGCTGCGGGCTCCCTTTGGTCCGGAAGCGTAGCGGCAAGTGGGTGCCGGACCGGGGCAGCCTCTCGCCGACGTTGACCCACACCGCACCTTCGGGTCACGACCCCGAACGGCTTTGACGCGTCCGGCAACAAGCCTCTGTTCCGCTTCGGCAAATCTGCTATCACTGAGCGGCCTTCCCTCCCGAACCGAGGCTGCCGAGTGACCACCCGCATCGCGTCCGCCGAAAGGCGTTCCGCCTGACACGGCGTGCCGGACGGCGACCGGTCTTCGCCCGCGGCGCGGCCGCGCTTCTGTTACTGACGACCAGCGCGGCGGCGATCGTCCCGCTGGCGCACGCGCGAGCGCAAGGCGCGGCCGCCCCGATCGCGGGCGATGCCCATCTGATCGTCACGGCGCGGCGGCGGGCGGAGCCGGCGAGCGAGGTTCCGATCAGCGTCGCCGTGCTCGACGACCGGGAGCTGCGCCGGTCCGGCGTCGCCGATCTCGAGGAGGCCGCGCGCAGGGTTCCGAACCTGGGCCTCTCGCAATCGGGCGTGCTCGCGGCGCCGCAGCTTTCGATCCGGGGCGTCTTCTCGCCGGTCGGTGCGCCGACCACCGGCCTCTATCTCGACGACGTGCCCTTTCAGGCGCGGCCGCTCGGCTTCAGCGGCGACGCCAACCCGCATCTGTTCGACGTGGCCCGGATCGAGGTGCTGCGCGGCCCCCAGGCGACCCTGTTCGGTGCCGGATCGATGGGCGGCACCATCCGCATCCTCTCGAACCCGCCCGACCCTGCCGCAGAGGCCTCCGCGCGCCTGTCCGGCGAAGCCGCGCTGACGGCGGGCGGCGCGCCGAGCCATACGGCCGAGGTCCTGGTCGGCCTGCCGCTCGGCGGGTCGGCGGCGCTGCGCGGCGGGCTCTACGGCCGGGTGCGGGGCGGCTTCGTGGACAAGGTCGATCCCGGCGGCGGCCAGGTTCGAAACAGGGACATTGACGAAACACGCACGGTCGCGGCCAAAGCCGCGCTCCTGTTTCGCGCCGCCGACGGACTGACGATCGAGCCGGCCATCCGCTACCAGCGCACCGAAGTCGACGATCTGCCGCTGTTCGAAAGCAGCCGCGGCCCGTACCTCCAGTCCTTCCCGGTCGCGCAGCCCGGATCGGACGCCTTCCTGCTGCCCAGCCTTACCGTTCGAGCCGAGCTCGCCGGGGTGACGGCGACCAGCGTCCTCGCCTGGTTCGACCGCGACCATCGGCAGCTGAGCGATTATTCCACCATCTTCGCCGAGCTCGTGCTCGGTCCGGACGCGGATGGCGCGCGGCCGCCGGGCGGCACGCGCAACCGCACCCGCACCCGCCAGCGCAGCCTCACCTACGAACTGAAGTTCGCCGGCGGCGAGGCGTCCGCTTTGGGGTGGACGGCCGGCTTCTTCTATCAGCGCAGCCGGCTGCGGCTGGAACAGGACGTGGCCGAACCGGGGCTCGGCCAGCTGGTCGCGGGCCTGTTCGGCGCGTCGCTGGAGGATCTGTTCGGCCCGCTCCTTCCCGGCGACCTCGCCTATCGCGGGCGCGAAGCCGTGCGGGAGACGCAGGCGGCGGGGTTCGGCGAGGTCGCCTGGCGGATCGCCCCCCGGCTGGAGCTCAGCGCCGGCGCCCGCCTCACCCGCTCCGGCCTGTCGCTCGACGTCCTTTCCGAAGGCATCTACGCCGGCGGCGGCGGAACGGCGGCCATGGCGGAGAGCCGGACGGAAACCGCTTTCTCGCCGCGCATCGCCCTCAGCTTCCGCCCCGCCGACGACCTGCTGCTCTACGCCAGCTCCAGCCGCGGCTTCCGGCCGGGCGGCGCGAACACGCCGGTGCCGCAAGCGGTCTGCGGAGCCGATCTCGCCGCGGCCGGGCGCGCCTCGGCGCCGCTTTCCTACGGTTCGGACGCGCTGTGGAGCCACGAGCTCGGCGGCCGCATCACCCGTCCGGAGGCCGGCCTCTCGATCGGCGGCGCGCTGTTCCAGATCGACTGGACCGGCATCCAGCAGTCGATCTTCCTTCCCGGCTGCGGCTTCTCCTTCGTCGACAATCTCGGCCGCGCCCGCAACCGCGGTTTCGAGCTGGAGGCGGCGGCCCGGCCCTTCCCCGGGCTGCGCGTCACGGCGGGGCTCGGCTTCGTCGACGCGCGCTTCCAGGAGACGCTGACCGCCGGCGGAGCCGAAGGGCTGATCGTCGCGCGTGGCGACCGGGTGCCCTACGTGCCGCGCTGGACCGCGGTCGCCGCCGCCGACTACCGGCTGCCCCTCGCGGCCGGGCTTGGCGCCTATCTGCGCGGCGATCTCCAATATGCGAGCGGCTACCGCCGCACGCCCGCGGCGCCCGCGATCGGGCACAATCCCTTCGTCTATCGCGGCGATCCGCTGCTGCAGGTCGGTCTTCGCCTCGGCCTGGAGGCGGAGCGCTGGGAGGCCGCCCTGTTCGTCCGCAACCTGCTGGACGCGCGCACGATCACCTTCAGCAACGCCGATCTCGTGCCGGCGAGCGGCACGCCGCAGCGGCAGTCCGCCCTCGCGCCGCGCACCGTCGGCCTCACCGCGTCGCTCCGCTTCTGACCCCCGCCCGTCCAGACGAGGGACGGAAAGATCGCGCGGACCCGAAAAAAGTCATTGCTTCCAATCGCCTCCCCATGGAAGATCGCGCCGCAGAACAGGGGCCGACGGCATGCTGCCATTTTCCTGCGCCGGCATCATTTTCGAAGCGGCAGGCGACGACGATGCCTTCGGCGCGCTGGCCGGCCAGGTCGCCGAGGCGCTCAACGCCCGCTCCGGCGTGGTGCATTGGCGGCACCTGCGCGAGGGCCGGGAGGAAGTCTCCTATTCCGGCTATTTCAGCGCCGAGCAGATGGCGCGGTTCAGCACCCATTTCGCCGACGAGGATATCTGGTCGAAGGCGGTGCGCGCGCCCGCCGCGCGCAACCGCGCCTGGGCGCTCGACACGCTCGTGCCCGGCCGGGCCTATGAGCGCAGCCGGATCTACAATGAATGGATCCGCCCGATGGGCGACGACACCTTTCACTGCCTCGGCGCGGTAGTCGCGCAGGACGACATGGTCGCGGAACTGGGCTTTCACCGCGGCCGGGGCCAGCCCGCCTTCGCGGCCGAGGAGGTCGCCTTCCTGAACGGCGAACTCGATCATTTCCGCCGGTTGATGAAGGTCCGCCACAAGCTGTCGGCGAGCCGGCGCGCGCAGGAACAGCTGGAAGGCACGTCCGACGCGATCGGCTACGGCATCTTCACGCTCGACGCCAGGGGCACGCTCCTCCACCACAACCGGGCGGCCGAGATCATCCTGGAACGGGGCGACGGCCTGCTGCTGCGCGGCGGCCGGCTGGTCGCCCGCACGCCGAGAGAGCGGGAGCCGCTCAACCGGGCGATCGAGCAGGCGGCGGCCGAACCGCTCTTCTCCACCGCGTTGCGCGTCGGTCGCGGCGACGGCGATCATTATGAAGTCTCCGTCCTCACCAGCGAAGCCGGCGGCCGCCGCCAGATCGTGATCGTCACCGCCGATCCCGACGCCGCCGATCCCAGCATCGCCGCCCGGCTGCGGGCGCTGTTCAAACTCAGCAGCGCGGAAGCGGAAATCGCGGTCGCGCTCGCCAATGGCGCCAGCATCGCCGAAATGGCGCTCGCCCGGCGGACCTCGATCGGCACGATCCGCTCGCAGGTGAAATCGGTTTCGGCGAAGCTCGGCTGCGGCCGCCAGTCGGAGATCGTCGCCCTGGTCGCCCGCCTCCCCCGCCTCTCCGCGATGCGGCAGGCGTGAACCCGTAGAAGCCGCTCCTCCGGCGGCTCGCCCCGGCCCTGCTGCGCCGATCCGGAGCGCGAGGGCGCGCCACGCCACGACTCCCCAAAACGAAAGGGCCGGAGGCTTTCGCCCCCGGCCCTTCTTTCCTCGGACGTTCGGCCGGACTTAGAAGTCCATGCCGCCCATGCCGCCCATGCCGCCGCCGGGCATGCCGCCCGCCGGCTTGTCCTCGGGGAGCTCCGACACCGCCGCTTCGGTGGTGATGAGGAGGCCCGCGACGGACGCGGCGTCCTGCAGCGCGGTGCGCACGACCTTGGTCGGATCGATCACGCCGGCCTGGACCAGATTCTCGTAGGTCTCGGTCTGGGCGTTGAAGCCGAGCGTCTCGTCGGTGGAGTCGAGCAGCTTGCCCGAGACCACCGCGCCGTCGAAGCCGGCATTTTCGGCGATCTGACGGACCGGCGCCAGGATCGCGCGGCGGACGATGTCGATGCCGCGGGTCTGGTCGTCATTCTGGCCGGTCAGGCCCTCGAGCGCGCGGGTGGCGTAGAGCAGAGCGGTGCCACCGCCCGGAACGATGCCTTCCTCGACCGCGGCGCGGGTGGCGTGAAGCGCGTCGTCGACGCGGTCCTTGCGCTCCTTCACCTCGATCTCGGACGAACCGCCGACCTTGATCACGGCCACGCCGCCGGCGAGCTTGGCGAGACGCTCCTGGAGCTTCTCGCGGTCATAGTCGCTGGTGGTGGTCTCGATCTGCGCGCGGATCGCTTCGACCCGGCCCTTGATCGCGCCCTCGTCGCCGGCGCCATCGACGATCGTGGTGTTCTCCTTGTCGATCGTCACGCGCTTGGCCTGGCCGAGCATGTTCAGCGTCACGTTCTCGAGCTTGATGCCGAGATCCTCGCTGATCATCTCGCCCTTGGTCAGGATCGCGATGTCCTCGAGCATCGCCTTGCGGCGGTCGCCGAAGCCCGGCGCCTTGACGGCCGCGACCTTGAGGCCGCCGCGCAGCTTGTTGACGACGAGCGTGGCCAGAGCCTCGCCCTCGATGTCCTCGGCGATGATCAGCAGCGGACGGCCCGACTGCACCACCGCCTCGAGGATCGGAAGCATCGCCTGAAGGTTGGAGAGCTTCTTCTCGTGGATGAGGATGTAGGGGTCGCTAAGCTCGACCTGCATCTTCTCCGGGTTGGTGATGAAATAGGGCGACAGGTAGCCGCGGTCGAACTGCATGCCTTCGACCACGTCGAGCTCGAATTCGAGGCCCTTGGCTTCCTCGACGGTGATCACGCCTTCCTTGCCGACCTTGTCCATCGCC
This sequence comes from Allosphingosinicella sp., assembly GCF_046295735.1. Lineage (GTDB taxonomy): Bacteria > Pseudomonadota > Alphaproteobacteria > Sphingomonadales > Sphingomonadaceae > Allosphingosinicella. The sequence continues at coordinate 6,571 of NZ_JBKBMQ010000026.1, read as the reverse complement.
TCGGCGATCTTCTCGCCGACGACGGTGTCGCCGTTGGCGGAGATGATGCCGACCTGGGCGATCTCGTTCGAGTTGGAGACGTCCTTCGAACGGCTCTTCAGATTCTCGACCACCTTGGTGACGGCGATGTCGATGCCGCGCTTCAGGTCCATCGGGTTCATGCCGGCCGCGACCGACTTCATGCCCTCGCGGACGATCGCCTGGGCGAGCACGGTGGCGGTGGTGGTGCCGTCGCCGGCGAGGTCGTTGGTCTTGGACGCCACCTCGCGCAGCATCTGCGCGCCCATATTCTCGAACTTGTCCTTGAGTTCGATTTCCTTGGCGACGGTGACGCCGTCCTTGGTGATGCGCGGGGCGCCGAAGCTCTTGTCGATGACGACGTTACGGCCCTTGGGGCCGAGGGTCACCTTCACCGCGTCGGCGAGGGTGTCGACGCCGCGGAGAATCCGCTCGCGGGCGTCACGGGAAAAGCGAACGTCTTTCGCTGCCATTTTTCGTATCCCTTTCTTGAGGTCTCGTCATCCCGGCGAAGGCCGGGATCTCGTTGGGTGAAGAGCACGGGGCCTTTCACCCCCTGGGGCCCCGGCCTGCGCCGGGGCGACGGTGTCAGGCCGCCTTGCGGGCCGCTTCGCCGCCCTCGACGATGCCAAGGATGTCGCTCTCCTTCATGATCAGGAGATCCTCGCCGTTGAGGCGCACCTCGGTGCCCGACCATTTGCCGAACAGGATGCGGTCGCCCGCCTTGACGTCGAGCTCGACCAGCTTGCCGCTCTCGTCGCGGGTGCCGGCGCCGACGGCGATCACTTCGCCTTCCTGCGGCTTCTCCTTGGCGGTGTCCGGGATGATGATGCCGCCGGCCGTTTTTTCCTCGGCCTCCACGCGGCGAACCAGGACCCGATCGTGCAACGGACGAAAGTTCATGCGCTCACCTTTCTTGTTATGCGCGGCAGTCCCCCTATCTGCCGGAGTAGGCCGCGCCGGTTGAAGCTTGTTAGCACTCGCCCCTCGCGAGTGCCAATGGCCGCGATTTAGGCGATGTTCATCGCGCGTCAAGGCTGGCGGAGCGGAATTCGCGCAGCCGCGCGGCGAAGCGAGGGCGGCGGAGGCCGGGCCGCGCGGTAAGGATGCACGGCGGGCGCCGATCGCCCGCCGCGCCATGGAAGGAACGGGAGCGAAGATGCGAGTCCTCGGCAAGGTTTGGAAGCTGCTGGTCGGCGTCAAGGACGCGCTCGTCCTCATCTTCATGCTGCTCTTCTTCGGCGCGCTCTATGCCGGCCTGTCGGCCAGCCCCTATTCGGGAAGCGCGACGCGCGGCGCGCTCCATCTCGATCTCGGCGGCACGATCGTCGAGCAGCCGGTCGAGGAAAGCCCGCTCGCCTTGATGGGCGGCGGCTCGGTCACCCGCGAGTTCCGGCTGCGCGACGTCGTCCACGCGCTCGACACCGCCGCCGCCGACAGCCGAATCCAGGCGGTGGCGCTCGATCTCGACGTCTTCACCGGCGGCGGCCAGGCCGCGCTCGCCAACGTCGCCGACGCGATCGCGCGGGTGAAGGCGGCCGACAAGCCGGTCATCGCCTTCGCCACGGGCTACTCGGACGCCGGCTATATGCTCGCCTCCCACGCCAGCGAGGTGTGGCTCGATCCGCTCGGCGGGGTGGTGCTGACCGGGCGCGGCGGCAGCGGCCTTTATTATGCCGGCCTGCTCGAGCGGATCGGGGTCACCGCCAACGTCTACCGGGTCGGCACCTACAAGGCGGCGGTCGAGCCCTTCACCCGCAGCGACATGTCGCCCGAGGCGCGCGAGGCGAACCAGGCGCTGGCCGACAGCCTGTGGGAGGCCTGGCTCGAAAAGGTGCGCCGCGCCCGGCCGCAGGCGGACCTCCTGCCCTATGTCGCCGACACGGCCGGCCGGATCGAGGCGGCGAACGGCGACCTCGCCCAGGCGGCGCTCGCCGCGCGCCTCGTCGACCGGATCGGCAGCCGCGAGGAATTCGGCACCCGCGTCGCCGAACTCGCCGGCACCGACACGCCCGCAATCCCCGGCAGCTTCCGCGCCGTCTCGCTCGACGCCTGGACCGCCTGGAACCCGGCCGGACACCGCGGCGGCCAGATCGGCGTGGTGACCGTCGCCGGCGACATCGTCGACGGCAGCGCGGCGCTCGGCACCGCCGGCGCCGAGACGGTGGTCGAGAATATCGAGCGCGGCCTCAAGGATCACAGCCTCTCCGCTCTGGTCGTCCGGGTCGATTCCCCCGGCGGATCGGTCACCGCTTCGGAACGCATCCGCCGCGCCGTGCTCGCCGCCAAGGCGAAGGGGCTGCCGGTGGTGGTCTCGTTCGGATCGGTGGCGGCGAGCGGCGGCTACTGGATCGCGACCGCCGGCGACCATATCATGGCCGAGCCGTCCACCATCACCGGCTCGATCGGCGTGTTCGGCATCCTGCCGAGCTTCGAGGGCACGCTGGAGCGGCTCGGCATCGGCGCCGACGGCGTCAAGACGACGCCGCTGTCGGGCGAGCCCGATCTGCTGCGCGGCCCCTCGCCGGAGGCGGACCGGCTGATCCAGGCCGGCGTCGATTCCACCTACCGCCGCTTCCTGAACCTCGTCGCCGAGGCGCGCCGCCTGCCGCCGCAGCGGGTGGACGAGATCGCGCAGGGGCGGGTCTGGGCCGGCGGCACCGCCCGCCAGATCGGCCTCGTCGACCAGTTCGGATCGCTCCAGGACGCGGTCGCCGAAGCCGCTCGCCGCGCCGAAATCGATCCGGAGCGCGCGCGCGTCGTCTATCTGGAGCCGGAGCCGACCGTCCTCGCCCGCATCCTGCGCCGCGCCGCCTCCGGCTCCGAAGCGCCGCCGAGCCCGGACGTGTTCAGCCGCGCCTTCGGCCGGCCCGAGGCGCTGGTGGCGCAGGCGCTGACCGACGCCGAGGCGATCCTGCGCGGCCCGGTCCTCCAGGCCCGCTGCCTCGAATGCCCCGTCCAGCCCCGCGCCGCCGCCGCCTCCCCCACCCGCCTCCAGCGCCTCCTCGCCTGGCTGGGCTAGGCGCAACCCGTCCCCACCCCCCGTCATCCCGGCGAAAGCCGGGATCCCCCTCCGGAAAGACCCCAAGGTCGACAGATCCCGGCCTTCGCCGGGACGACGAAGCAAGGCCCAGGTGGCGGAACACCCCCAACCCGTCATCCCGGCGAAAGCCGGGATCCCCCTCCGGAAAGACCCGAACGTCGACAGATCCCGGCCTTCGCCGGGATGACGCAAGGCTCACCGCGTCGTCAGCGAATACCCCCCCGGCTCGGAGGGCACGAACAAGGCGAAATCCACCCCGAACACCAGGTCGCGAAAGTTCCGCAGCGCCGCGTCGTCGAGGCCGAACCTGTGCCCCCGATGGACATGCGCCCGAATCGGGCGGAGGTCGACCAGGCTCGGCCGGTCCATCGCGTCCGGGGCCAGCAGCACCCGATATTCTGGATCGACCGCGCCATGGTCCGGCCACCATTCGCGCAGCGGCAGCACCTGCACCGACAGCGCCGTCCGGCCGTTCGCGATCGCGAATTCGTGGAGGAAATTGCCGAGCGTGAAGACGTTGCCCGGCCCCCGCCCGCGCACCGCATGCCAGTAGCCCGCCTTCACCAGCACCTTCGGCGGCCGCCCGCCGGCGCGCTCCGCCGCCCGGTAATGGTGCAGGAACCGCCGCTTCATCCAGTCCTCGCGCACCCAATTGTTGAGCAGGCCGAGCGGCGCCCCGTCCGCCCCCGGCTCGTCCGCCCGGCGATAATAGGAATAGATGTCGGCCGAGACCTGCAGCGCCTCCAGGAGCTCGGCCGCCCGGCTCCCCTCCGCCGGCGCCATCGCCGCGCGCAGCGCCGCCAGCCGCGCCTCCAACCCTTCCGCCCGCGACAGGAAATGATGCGCCGCCTGGTCGCGCCGCCCGTCCGCGCCGCGCCGCCCCTCGTCCGCCCGCGCGTCGGCGAGCAGGCCGGCGGCGAGGCACCGCGCCTCCGCCGTCCCGGCCAGCCCCAGCAGCTCCTCCAGCGCCGCGGCCGCGCCGAACGCCTGGTCCACGCCCCAGGCCGGCTGGCTCCGCGCCGTCGAGATCCGCCCGGCGGCGGCGATCAGCGCCAATTCCTCGTCGGTGGCGAAGGTGAAGCTGTAGGGATAGGCCCGCGCATAAGCGGCAATCGCGTCCAGCCGGCCGCGCCGGTCCGGCGCCGACGCCGCCTCCATGCCGAACGGGTCCTGCTCGAGCGCCAGATGGTCGAAGCCGTGCGCCGCGTGGAGCCGGCGGAACAGGTCGGCCGTGATCGCCGGCGTCGCGGCGTCGTTGTGCGATTCGATGAGGATCACGAACTGTGCGTCCGCCGCCGCCGCGACCAGCGCCTCCGCCCCCGGCCCGCCGAGCGCGCCGCCCTCGAACGACAGCGGCAAGGTCGCCCGCGCGACGATCGCCTCCCCCGCCCGCGCCGCGGCGCCCGCCCCGGCCCAGAGCGCGCATCCGATCAGCAGCATCGCCAGAAAGCGGAGCATCTTGTCCTCCGTCGCCCGGCGCCGGCCCCGCGCCGCCCGCCCGTCCTTGCGCTACAGACGTAGCCGGACGGCGCGAGGCGTCAAGCGCGCCCCGCCCCGCGCCCCTCTTCGCGCAGCAGCAGCAGGCCGGTCGCCGCGAACCACAGGAAATAGCCGAAAAAGCCGATCCTTTGCCCCCATCCCGGCAGCAGCGCCCCAGTCGCCTGGAACGCCACCTGCCAGCCGAGATGGACGATCATGAACAAAAGGAACCAGGGTGTCGCCCGCGCCCAGCTTTCGAGCCCCGGCCGCTCGGCAAGCACTGGGCGGATCGCGAACAGCCCCGCCGCCCACAGCAACCCCGCCCCCATCGCGCCCAGCGCATGGAGCGCCGACGTCGCCGCGCCCAGATCCTCCATGTCGACCGCGAACAGCCCGGACAGCGCCAGCATCGCCCCCGATCCGATCATCAGCACCGCCCCCGCCCGCCGCCGCGACAAGGCGAGCAGGCCATAGCCGAACAGCATGATCGCCGCGCCCGGCAGGATCAGGCCGGCGAGGTTGAACGCCCCCGCCATCGGCGCCCCCACCGCGCCCAATTCGCTCACCGCCTTGGTGCCGTGGGTGTAGCCGTCCTCGCGCAGCGCCGCGAACAGGATCAGGCTCGCGAAGAACAACAGGGCCGCCGCCGGCCCGGCCAGCCACGCGGTGCGCGAGAGACGGTCCTGCGCGGGCGGCGGCGAACGGGTCATGGCAATCTCCTCCAGATTTGATTAGCATGCGCTAACTTCTTGGCCAAGACGGCTTGCCTTGCGGCCGCGGTGCGGGAAAGCCGGCGGCGCAAGCTTTGGGAGGCACCATGGACACGCCACGCTCCGCCCCCGATCATCAGGAGGATGCGGTGCGCCTCGCCGGCGCCGCCGCGCGGCTGGTCCGCTGGCTGCGCGCCGCCGATCCGGCGCCGCGGCTGACCGGCGCCCAGGCTTCGGCGCTGGCGGTGATCGTCCATGCCGAGGGCGTCACTCCGTCCGAGCTCGCGCGCTGGGAGGAAGTGAAGCGCCCCACCGTCGCCCGCACCCTCGCCCAGCTCGACGCGCTGGGCCTGCTCGAGCGCGCCCCAAGCCCCACCGACGGCCGCGCCGTGCGCCTGCGCGCGAGCGACAAGGGCCGCCGCTGGTTCGCCGAAGGCCAGACCCGCCGCGCCCGCCCCCTCGCCCAGGCGCTCGCCGCGCTGCCGGCGGAGAAAGCGGCCCGCCTGCGAGGCGCCCTCCCCCTCCTCGAACAACTGATCGAAGAGGCACGGCGGGGCGGGTGAGAAGCGGGAATACCGGCCCACCCCGATTTTTCGCTCAGAGCCGGTCGCGATCCGCGACATTTGCAACGGCGAACAGTGGCCGGTGCCGGACGTTCTGCTCTAGGCTGTGAACCCATGAACCGGGCTTGATCAGACGCGGAAGAACCCCCAGCCATCCGCTCGCCCGAGGTGCGATTGCGCCAGGGCATTCAGGCGTTCCTCGATGCCCGTGATGTTTTCGCAGGTGGGTGTCATGTCTTTGGTGGCCGTGACGTCCCACGGGTCTTCTTCACGCTCGACCTTCTCGACCCTGGTGGAGAAACCTTCCTGTTCTGCTTCTCGGGCGAACGCGTCGGCGGAAGCACGGTCGGGGAAGACGTGAAAGAAGTCGATGAAGCGGGATGGGCCGAGGTCGCTCCCTTCGGCTTCCATGTTCCGCAGTATTGTGGCGTTCTCCTCAAACAACGACATCGGCACCTCATGCAGCAAGCCGGCCAGAGGCTACATCGGTGAAGCAGGATTCCGAAGCGCGTCGTGATCTGAACGGCATCTTCTGGGTGCTGCGCTCTGGGGCGCCGTGGCGCGACCCGCCGGAGCGCATGGTCCACGCACCACCTGCTGCAACCGCTTTGTGCGATGGCGAAAGGCAGGTGTGTGGCTCCGAACTTATGAGTCTACAGCCTGGGCATGGAAGACGGGATTTCGAAGCCTCGGCTGATGAAGGTCGGACGGAAGGAACGTCAGCGAAGTGCAGGCAAGACGTTGCCGGCGATCATCCG
>NZ_JBKBMQ010000025.1:0-15614 GCF_046295735.1 Allosphingosinicella sp. | reverse complement strand
AATAAAAACAAGGGGAAACAAACATGCGTTCGACAGAGTCCCGGGGAGCCACTCTCTCTCGAACTCGCCCGCCCTCTCAGATCCCGAAGAACAAGGCGGCGATCAGCAGCAGCGGCACCGCCATCCAGAGCAGCACGCGCAGGAGCGCGATCAGGTCGAAGTCAGGCCTCATGCTCCTCGGCGCTCCCGGCCGGGTTAAGGCGGGTGGGCATACGCTTGATCTCGGGGAGAAGCTCGCGGCTGAAGATGTCGTGCAGCCGGCGCAGTTCTCCGAACGGATCGCGATGCGCGTCGACCCTCACGTCCCACAGCGGATATTCCTCCTGGTCGACAATGTAGATGGTCGCCGATTTCTCGCCCTCCTTGTCGCCGCCCGCCCGGTCGCCGGCCTCCAGCGCCTCCATCAGCCGCTCGTCCAGCGTCTTGCCCGCGCTCGCCCGGAACGCCTCGGCCGCCGCTTCCAGCACCTGCGGCCCGGCAAGACGGTTGCCCTGCGCGGAAAAGCCCTCCCCTGCCACCGCCCCGGCCCAGGGGATGCACTCCACGCCCGTCCAGGACGCGGTGCCGGCCTGCCGGTCGATCACCGCGAACTGCCGGGCGGGGGCCCGCGGATCGGTGGCGGCGAGGATGTCGCGCACTTCGGCGGCGTCGCGCCCCTCCTTCAGCAGGCGGATGCCGTCGATGCCGATATAGGGGTTGAGCCGCGCCTGGGTCGCGATCGCGCCGGTGCGGGGATGGGCGTGGGTCAGCAGCTTGCCGACCGCCGGCATCGCCGTCGCCGCGCCGACGCCGTACATCCCGGTCGTCGGGCAGCGGGCGATCAGCGAAAACGTCATCTTCCGGCTCCTCTTCTACACACCCTGGGCATAAGAAAGGCGGCGCCGCGCGGCACCGCCTTCCTTGTTCGTTCGCACGAAAGAAGGTCAGTCCTTCTTGGTACCCAGCGCCTCGCGCACGCTGTCCTTGGCGCTGCCCCAGGCGTTCTGGAGCTTTCCTTCGCTCTGCTCGGCCTGGCCCTCGCGCTTCATCTTCTCGTCGCCGATGAAGCCGCCGGCTTTCTCCTTGAAGCTGCCGCTCCACTGCTTGCCGGTGCCTTCGGCGCGGTCTTCGCTGATCCGTTCGTCGGCCATGCTCATTCTCCTATGTTGCTGATTTATGTGTTCAACCGGCGAGCGGCCGGCCCGGTTCCGTCACAGCGCGTCGGCCAGGGCGGGCGCGGCCTGATAGTCCCGGGGCGTCTCGAAATCGCGCGCGGCGCCCCGCGCCTGGGCGGCGCCGCGCGGAAATCCGCTGCGGCCGCTGAAGTCGCGCGCCTCGCCCTTGGCCCGGCTCCGCTCGGACGTGAGCTTCGATGCGACCAGGGAGTCGATCAGCAGGAATCCGGCGATGGCGGCGAGGCCGATGGCGGCGTTGCGCCGCTGCTCGGCATCGTCGCTCCGCAGGCCGGTGGCCAGCGTCGCCAGGTGGATGAGATCGCCGCCCGCGCGGCTCCACATGGCGGGCCCGGCGTCGACCGACAGCGCGCCCGTGCCGGCGAGGATCTCCTGCGCCCCGAACGCGCGGACCAGCGTCTCCTTGCCTTCCAGGCCGAAGGTGCGGGTGATGCGCTTGGGCGCGATCAGGAAGGCGGCGGCGAGGCCGAAGCTCGCCCAGCCGAGCAGCCGCGCCGCGCGCAGGCTCGTCGTCATGCTCTGGTCCGGACGGCCGCCGGACAATGTCGATGAAGTCATCTCGTCTCTCCTCACGGCTTCAGCACCACCTTGATGCAATCGTCCTGCTTGTTGCGGAACGTCCGGTACATGCCCGGCCCTTCCTCCAGTCCCACCGTGTGGGTGATGACGAAGGAGGGGTCGATCTGGCCCTCCTCGATCCTGCGCAGCAGGTCGCCGGTCCAGCGGTTGACGTGCGTCTGGCCCATCCGGAAGGTCAGGCCCTTGTTCATCGCCATGCCGATCGGGATCTTGTCGACGAGCCCGCCATAGACGCCCGGGATCGAAATGACGCCGGCCGCGCGGCAGACGTAGATCATCTCGCGCAGCACATGGGCGCGGTCGCTTTCCTGCAGCATCATCTGCTTGGCGCGGTCGTAGATCGCATCGACCGTGCTGGTCGCATGCGCCTCCAGGCCGACGGCGTCGATGCACTTGTCCGGCCCCTTGCCGCCGGTCAGCTCCTCCAGCCGCTCGAGGACGCTCTCCTCCTGGAAGTTGATCGGGATCGCGCCCGCGGCTTCCGCCATCTGCAGCCGCTCGGGCAGGCGGTCGATGACGACCACCTTCTCCGCGCCGAGCAGGATGGCGCTGCGCACCGCGAACTGGCCGACGGGACCCGCGCCCCAGATCGCGACCGTGTCGGTCGGCTGGATGTCGCACTGCACAGCCGCCTGCCAGCCGGTCGGGAAGATGTCGCCGAGGAACAGGGCCTGCTCGTCGGTCATGCCGCCGGGCACCTTGATGTGGGTCGTGTCGGCATAGGGGACGCGCAGATATTCCGCCTGCCCTCCGGGATAGCCGCCGGTGAGCTGGGTATAGCCGAACAGGCCGGCGGTGCGGTGGCCGAACACCTTGTCGGCGAGCTCGCCGTTGCGGTTGGTCCGCTCGCACACCGAGTAGTTCTGGCGTTTGCACTGGTCGCAATCGCCGCAATAGATGGTGAAGGGCACGACGATCCGGTCCCCCGCCTTCAGCGCCTTGTTGTCCTTGCCGACCTCGACCACCTCGCCCATCATCTCATGGCCGACGATGTCGCCCGGCAGCATGCCCGGAATGAAATTGTGGAACAGGTGAAGGTCGGAGCCGCAGATCGCGCAGCTCGTCACCTTGATGATGGCGTCGCGGCCATGCTCGATCTCAGGATCCGGGACCGACTCATAGCGTATGTCTTCCTTGCCGTGCCAAACGAGCGCCTTCATGCCGATCTCCAATCTCTGCTTCCCCGCCAAGGAAACGGGAGCGGACGCAGGTCGGGCCAATCCGCCGGCGCCGGTCACCCCGGCGCGAACACGCTTCGCCGCAGGCAGGTTCGGCCGAACGGAAGAAGCTGGCCGAAAAGCGTCGGCATTTCAGTCATGTGTCGCCCGCGCGCGCCGCGGCCCCGCCGGAACATAGGCCCGCGCTCGTTGGTTTGGCGCCGTAACCAATCAGGAGGTTCCAAATGGCTACCAAGACCCGCTCCGGCAGCGGCAACAAGACCAACAAGTCGAACGAGGAGTCCCTGTTCAACTGGGGCGGCAACCAGGCGGGCGTTCTCGTCGGCGCCGCGGTCGCCGGCGCGGCAGTCGGCTTCGCCGCGAACATGGGCCGCAAGCTGTTCGTCCAGATGACGAGCGGCGCGAGCGGCGACTGGGCCGACGCGCTCGCCACCGAACATGCGCTGACGCTCGCCATCTTCGACAAGATCGAGGCGACGGACGACAGCAACACCGCGATGCGCGCGCACCTGCTCGCCAAGCTCAAATATGCGCTCACCAAGCATGCGCTGCAGGAAGAGAATGTCGTCTATCCGGCGCTGCGCCAGGCCAACAGCGCGCACGACGCCGACGCGCTCAATTCCGAGCACGGCTATGTGAAGACCTATCTCTACGAGCTCGAGAACCTGGCCAAGGACAGTCCGGAATGGCTGGCCCGCGTCCGTGATTTCCGCGCGATGATCGAGGAGCATATGCGCATGGAGGAGGACGAGGTCTTCCCGGCGCTGCGCAACACCCTGTCCGAAGACCAGAATGCGAAGCTCACCGCCCTGATGCACAAGGAAGGCTTCAAGTTCGCCTGAGCACCTTCTCCCCTCCCCTCTTCCCCCCTCCCTGCACGCAGGGAGGGGCCGGGGGTGGGTAGGTATCCGGAAAATCACAAGCGGGCGCGCACGCACCCACCCCTAACCCCTCCCTGCGAACAGGCAGGGGAATCTCGTCCGATCAAATCGCCCCGTGGCAGTGCTTGAACTTGCGGCCCGATCCGCAGGGGCACGGCGCGTTGCGGCTGACGGGGGGGACCTCGTCCACCATCGCCTCGCCCGGTATCTCCGGACGCGGGCTCTGCATCGGCGGCAGGCGCGAAAGGACGGCCCCGGTCTCCGCGTCGATGTCCGCCGTGTCGTCGTCGCCGGTCAGCGGGTCGATATGGTGGGTGACGAAATCGGGAAGGTCCGGCAGCGCGGGCATGTCCGGCAGGTCCTGCGGCGGCGCCATCATGAACTGGGCGAGCGCGAGCTGGCGGGTCACGTCCTCGCGGATCGCGGCCAGCATGCGCTCGAACATCTGGAACGCCTCGTGCTTATACTCGTCGATCGGCTTGCGCTGCGCATAGGCCCTGAGGTGCACGACCTGGCGGAGCGCGTCGAGCATCGCGAGATGCTCCTTCCAGTGATGGTCGAGCGACTGGAGCAGGATCGACTTCTCGATCTGCACCCAGGTTTCGTCGGGGATCTCGGCGGCCTTCGTCGAAATCTGCTCGCCGGCCAGCTTCTGCAGGCGCTCGACGAACATCTCCGGCTCGACCGCTTCCTCCTTCACCCACTCGTTGAAGGGCGGCATGATGCCGAACACCCGCTCCACCCGCTCGGTGAGCAGTGCGATGTCCCACTGTTCGGGATAGGAATTGGGCGGGCAGGCCTCGCCGACCAGCGCGTTCACCGTCTCGGCACGCATGTCCTCGACCACGTCGCCGACCGTATCGGCGTCCATGATGTCGGCGCGCTGCTCGTAGATCACCTTGCGCTGGTCGTTCATCACGTCGTCATATTCGACGACCTGCTTGCGGATGTCGTAATTGCGCGCCTCGACCTTCTTCTGCGCGGTCTCGATCGCCTTGGAGATCCAGGGGCTGACGATCGCCTCGCCATCCTTGAGGTTCTTGTTCATCAGGCGCGAGAACATGGTCTGCGGCCCGAAGATGCGCAGCAGGTCGTCGTCGAGACTCAGGTAGAAGCGCGACAGGCCCGGATCGCCCTGCCGGCCCGATCGGCCGCGCAGCTGGTTGTCGATGCGGCGGCTCTCGTGCCGCTCGGTGCCGAGCACGAACAGGCCGCCCACCTCGCGCACCTTCTCCCGCTCCGCTTCCACTTCCTCGCGGATGCGCTGCTCGGCCGCCTCGCGCTCCGGCCCGGGCTCCATGCCGCCGAGCTCGTCCTCGACGCGGAACTCCACGTTGCCGCCGAGCTGGATGTCGGTGCCGCGACCGGCCATGTTGGTGGCGATGGTGACGGCGCCGATCCGTCCCGCCTGCGCCACGATATGCGCTTCCTGCTCATGGTGGCGGGCGTTGAGCACCGCGTGCCGCACGCCCATGCGGTTGAGATATTCGGACAGAAGCTCAGATTTCTCGATCGACACGGTGCCGACCAGCACCGGCTGGCCGAGCTCCTGCTTCTCCTTGATCGCCTTGGCGATCGCCGCGAACTTGTCGCCCTGGTTCTTGTAGAATTCGTCGTCCTCGTCGATCCGGCTGACCGGCCGGTGGGTCGGGATGGTGACGACGTTCATCTTGTAGATGTCGAAGAATTCCGGCGCCTCGGTGGCGGCGGTGCCCGTCATGCCCGACAGCTTCGGATACATGCGGAAATAGTTCTGGAAGGTGATCGAGGCGAGGGTCTGGTTCTCGGGCTCGATGTTGACGCCCTCCTTGGCCTCCACCGCCTGGTGGAGCCCCTCGGACCAGCGGCGCCCGTCCATCATGCGCCCGGTGAACGGGTCGATGATGACGACCTTGCCGTCCTTCACGATATAGTCGATGTCCCGCTTGAACGCGACGTTCGCCTTCAGCGCTTGGTTGAGGTGGTGGACGACCTGGGTGTTCTCGTAATCGTAGAGGTTGGAGCCGACCAGCAGGCCCTCGCCTTCCAGCAGCCGCTCCATCCGCTCGGTCCCCTCCTCGGTGAGGAGGACCCTCTTGTCCTTTTCGTCATATTCGTAATCGTCGGGCGAGATCGCCTTCACGATCTTGTCGAGCGCAAGATAGAGTTCCGACTTGTCGTCCGTCGGACCCGAGATGATGAGCGGGGTCCGCGCCTCGTCGATCAGGATGGAATCGACCTCGTCGACGATCGCGAAATTGAACGGGCGCTGCACCATCTGCTGGCGCTCGTACTTCATGTTGTCGCGCAGATAGTCGAAGCCGAATTCGTTGTTCGTGCCGTAGGTGATGTCCGAATGATAGGCTTCGCGGCGCTGGAAGTCGGTCAGGTTCGGGACGATCACGCCGACGCTGAGGCCGAGGAAGCGGTAGACTTGGCCCATCCATTCGGCGTCGCGGCGCGCCAGATAGTCGTTGACGGTGACGACGTGGACGCCCTTGCCCTCGATCGCGTTCAGATAGGTGGCGAGCGTCGCGACCAGCGTCTTCCCCTCGCCGGTGCGCATCTCGGCGATCTCGCCGCGATGGAGCACGATGCCGCCGATCATCTGCACGTCGTAATGGCGCTGGCCCAGCGTGCGCTTGGCCGCCTCGCGCACGGTGGCGAACGCCTCCGGCAGGATGTCGTCCAGCGTCTGGCCGCCCTCGAGGCGCTGGCGGAAGATCCCGGTCTGGTTCCTCAGCTCTTCGTCGGTCATCGCCGACACGGTCGGCTCGAACCCGTTGATCCGCTCGACGATCCGGCGCAGCGACTTGACGTAGCGGTCGTTCGACGACCCGAAGATGGCTTTGGCAAATCCGCCAAACATGAGGCGATCCTGTCGTTGATGGGTCTTGCCGTGCGCGGCCGGATGCGGCCGCCGCCGCGGCAGATTGTCGTCGGCGATGTAGGGTCCGCCCCAAGGCAAGTCAATCGACGGACGCCCCGCCCGGGCCGACCGGCCGGGGCCGCGGGCGGCCGTCGAAAGCCCCTCAGCGGGTCGGCGTCAGAGCGCCCCTTCGAGCCAGGACTGGAGCTGGCTCTTGGGCGCCGCGCCGACCTTGGTCGCGGCCGGCTCGCCATTCTTGAACAGGATCATCGTCGGGATGCCGCGCACGCCATATTTCGCGGGCGCGTCGGGATTCTCGTCGATGTTGAGCTTGGCGATCGTCACCTTGCCGCCGAGCTCGTCCGACAATTCCTCCAGCGCCGGCGCGATCATCCGGCAGGGGCCGCACCATTCGGCCCAGAAATCGACGAGCACCGGCTGGTCGGCGCCGAGGACGTCGGTCGGGAAGGAGGCGTCGGTAACGGTCTTGGTGGCCATAACGGTGTAACTCCTGATGAGCGGTCGAATGGCGATGTAGGGCGGCGCGCGCCCCGTCTCAACCACCCGGCGCGTGGGGTCCGAGAAGTTCGGGCGGGAGACGGTGGAGATACGGCCCGGCGGTGTAGAGCAGGCGCGCCTCCACCGTCCGGCCGGGGAAGATCGCGGCGAGCGCGGCGCTGTAGGCGGCCATCTGGCGCAGATGGGCGGCGGGAATTGCGGACGGGTCGGCGGGCGCGGTCCGGCCGGTCTTGAAGTCGGCGACGATCACCCGGTCGGGCCGGACCAGCAGCCGGTCCACCGTGCCGGAGACGACGTGCCCCCCCTCCACCACCGCCGCGATCGGCGCTTCGGCGAGGGAGTCCGCTCCGAACAGCTCGGCATGATCGGGATCGTCGATGATGCGGCAGGCGTCCGCCACCAGGGCCGCGCGGAACGCCGGATCGGCGACGCCGGCCGCCCGCTCCAACCACTGGTCGGCGCGGCGCGCGCGCGCGTCGGCGGGAACGCCCGGCAGCCGTTCGAACAGCGCATGGAGCAGCTTGCCGCGCAGCGCCGCCTGGCGCAGCTCCGGCGAAGGCGGCGGGTTGGCGCTGTCGTCCTCGCGCGGCGCGGAGGGCGAGAGCGGGCGCGGCGGGCGCGCTTCCTGCGGGGCGGGACGGCGCAGCCATTCCGGCTCCGACAGCGCCCGCTCCGGCGAGGCGGCCGCCGCCGCGCGGGCCGGGATCTCCGCGGCGCCGAAGCGGCGGGCGCGGCCCCACAGCCCGTCCTCGCGCCATTCGGCCCCCATCCCGTCCATCGCGGCGTCGACCGCCTGGTACCAGCTCTCCCGCGGCGCCGCGCCGCGGTCGGCCGGCCCGAGCGCGCCGCCGATATAGAGCCGCTCCTCCGCCCGGGTGAGCGCCACATAGAGGAGGCGCCAATGCTCCTCGCGCTCGCGCGCGTCCTGCGCCGCCATCTGCGACTTGAGCGGCTCGGCCATCTCGTCCTTGCGCGGGCGGAAGACCGGGACCTCGGGTCCGCCCTCCGGCAGCCGGAAGCGGCCGAAGCTGCCGCGCGTCCGCTCCGGATCGGCGCAGGCGTCGGCGAGGATCAGGACCGGCGACTGCAGCCCCTTCGATCCGTGCACCGTCATCACCCGCACCGCGTCGAGCGGCGCCGAGGGATCGCGGACGATCTCCACCTCGCCGCGCGCGAACCAGTCGAGGAAGCGCTGCAGCGACGGCGGCCCGGCGGCCTCGAACTGGAGCGCGGACGAAAGCAGCTCCGACAGCGGGTCCCGCGCCTCCAGCCCGAGCCGCCCGACCAGCCGCCGCCGCCCCGCCATCGGTCCGGACAGGATCGTCTCGAAGAAGTCGTGCGGCGTCGTGAAATCGGCCATGCGCAGGATGTCGCCGAGCGCCTCCGCCGTCGCCGCCCCCGCCGGGCTGGCGCGGAGCGCGTCCCAGAGGCTCCCCTCGCGCTCATGGGCGACCGCGAACAGCTCCTCCTGCGACCAGCCGAACAGCGGCGAGACCAGCAAGGCGGCCAGGTTGAGATCGTCGAGCGGCTGGATCGCGAAGCGCGCGGCGGCCAGCATGTCCTGGACGGCGAGCGGCGCCGACAGCGAGAGCCGGTCCACTCCGGCCACCGGCACCCCCTCGGCATGGAGGCGCGCCACGATCAGCGAGGCGAGGTCGCCGCGCCTGCGGACCAGGATCAGGATGTCCTCGGGGCGCAGTGGGCGCCCGCGCGATTCGACGGTGAACGGCCGGTCGAGCCAGCTCCTCACCTGCCGCGCCAGCCGGGCGGCGTAGCGGCGGGCGGCCTCGCCGATCCAGCCCTCCTCCCCCGCATCCTCCTCGGCCGCCGTCTCGCTCTCCTCGGAGAAAGGCTGCCACAGCACGACCGAGCCGGGCCGGTCGCCATGGGCGCTGTCGTGGAGATTGGGACGGCGCGGAAGCCCGAACGCCTCATGCCCCAGATCGGCGATCACCCGGTCGACCAGTTGCAGGATCGGCGGCGCCGAGCGGTAGGATCGGTCCATCGACAGGTCGAGGAAGTCCCGGCCGATCGCATTCGCCTCGCGCCCGAACCAGGCGCGGGCGACGTCGAAGCTCTGCGGATCGGTACCCTGGAAGCCGAAGATCGCCTGTTTGTAGTCGCCGACCGTGAAGATGGTGCGGTGCGCCGCGCGCGCCCCCTCCCCCGCGAAATATTCGAGCGCGATGGCGCGCACGATGTTCCACTGCCGCTCGTTGGTGTCCTGCGCCTCGTCGACGAGGATATGGTCGGTTCGCTGGTCGAGCTTGTAGCGCACCCACTCGCCCATGCCGGGGGTCAGCAGCAGCCGCTCCGCCCAGCGGATGAGGTCGTCGAAATCGACGACTGCCGCCGCCCGCTTCGCCGCCGCATAAGCGCGCGCATAGGCCTGGCCGGCGCGCAGGCCGGCGGCGAGGCAGTCGGACAGCGCCGCCACCTTCCGCATCGCGAGCAGCCGCGTGCAGCATTCCGCCAGCCGCGCCGCATGTTGGGCATAATCGGGATCGACCTTGACGAGGCCCGCCTTCACGCTGCGCGGCTCGCCCGATTTGGTGAGCACGAGATCGGCGATGTCCAACAGGCTGGCCGCGCGCTCCGCCGGCGCACGGGCGCGCCAGGCCGCGATCGCGTCCGCGCAGGCGAGCCCCGTGGCCGTCCCCCATCCCGCGTTGGCGGCCGCGATCCGGTCGAGCGTCGCGAGGTCGAACAAATCGTCGCAGCAGGCGGCGGCGATCGCCTCGTCGACGTCGCCGGACGGAAGGTCGAAGGCGCGGCGCAGGCGCGCGCCGATCCCCTGGCGGGGCCCGATCTCCTCCATCGCCGCGGGCGCGCGGGCGCAGCACAAGAGGAAGGCCTCCGCGCCGCTTTCGCCCAGGCGGTGGCTGAGCGCCTGCATGTCTTCGATCAGCGACAGGTCTCCTTCCCGCTCGGCCCTGACGAGCAGGTCGGCGAGTGTCGCGCGGGCGAGAAGCTGTTCCTCCCGCCCTTCCAGCGGCCGGAAACCGGGGACAACCTCCGCTTCCGCCGGAAAGGCGGCGAGCAGGCTCTGCGCGAAGGCGTGGATGGTCTGGATGCGCAGCCCCCCGCCGCGCGCGTCGAGGACCCGGGCGAACAGGGTTCGGGCCTTGGCGCGCATCTGAGGCCCCGGATCCTCGTCGAGCGCGGCGAGCTCGCGGCCGAGATCGGCATCCTTCAGCCGAACCCAGTAAGCGAGCCGCGCATGGATGCGGTCGGCCATTTCGGCGGCGCCGGCCTTGGTGAAGGTGAGGCAGAGGATCGATGAAGGATCCACTCCGGACAGGAGCAGCCGCAGCACCCGCGCCGTCAGCACATGCGTCTTGCCCGTTCCCGCCGAGGCGGACAGAGCGGCATGGTCGCGCGGGCTGGACGCCGCCTTCTGGGCATCCCGGAGCACGGCGAGCGGGCGGAGGCGGTGGGCCATGGCTTGGCGCTATAGCAGCCGCTTGTCCGTCACCAACGCCGGATTTCGCAGCCCGGCGCCTATTCCGCGCCGGTCCACTTGGCGACCACCTGGGCGGAGGGCTGCGCGCCGCGCGCGACCGCCACCGGCGCGTGATGGACGCAGATGACGGTAAGGTAATGGACTCCCTCGTCGCGGTCGACCGCGACGCGGTCTCCGGGCGAGGGCAGCGCGAGGAAGTGGAACGCCCCCCAATCCTCGCTCTGGTCCCTGAGCGTGCCGCGTTCGACCAGCAGCCGCGCCTCGATCATCGCCTTCATCCCCTGTTGCCGCGGCGGCCATAGTTCCACCTATCCTTCACAAGGGCAATGCTTAAGCGATAAGAGGGAGCCGAACCCAATCCAGCAAGAGACCCATATGGCCAAGCAACCGACCTATCCCGAGGAAGCCGCCGTCGGCGAAGCGGCGGAGGCGGCGCGCGCCGCGCAGGCGGCCGCCGGCCGCGAGTCGAAAGGCGGCGGCGGACGCGGGCGCCACATCGCGGCCGGCGCCGCGATCGGCATCGGCTCCGCCGCTCTGGTGGCCGCGCTCCTCTACGCCAAGGGCCGCAAAAACAGCGGCGACAAGGGCAACGGCTGAGCCCCTCACCGGCAAGCGCGCGCTCAGCCCTTCTTCAGCATCCAGGGCATAGGGCCGCCGAGCAGGATCGGGACGATCGCCCCGGTCGAATCCGCCGCTTCGGAGGCGATCGCGGCGGCGGCGGCAAGGCTGGACTGGATCGGCAAGCTACGCCCCTCTCGATCCTGGATCGTCAAGGGCATCATATCGCACGCTTTTTAGCTGTCCATGCGCCACATGCCACTTCCTGACGCGGCCTGCGCGCAGTAGAAGCGCGTGGAAGCTGGAGGAGCGGGGACAATGGCGCGATCGGACGAAGCGGCGGGGGCTGGCGCGGGCCGGCCGGTGTGGGGCGACGACGTGCTGGGCTTCCTCACCGCGCCCGTCGACCGCGCCCGCTTCCTTCAGGACCATTATGAAAAGACGCCGCTGCTCAGCGCGCGCAGCGAGCCGCGGCGCTATGCGGACATCCTGACGCTCGCCATGCTCGACGCCTTCGTCGCCGAGGCCGACCTGCGCGAAGGCATGGCCGACGTGACCAACGCCAACAGCCGCGTCTCGCGCGACGATTACGTGACCGCCGACGGCCGCATCGACGGCGTCGCGCTCGCCGCGCAATATCAGAAGGGCTCGACCCTCATCTTCCCGCAGCTCCACGAGAGCATGTTCGGGCTCGCCCAATTCTGCCGCGCGCTGGAGGAGGTCTTCTCCTGCCATGTCCAGACCAACATCTATCTCACCCCCGGCACCGGCAAGGGCTTCCCGCCGCATTACGACAATCACGACGTGTTCGTGATGCAGGTGTCCGGCGCCAAGGCGTGGCGGCTGTACGGAACGCCGGTGACGACGCCCTATCGCGGCGAGCGCTTCCAGCTCGGACGGCACAAGGCCGACGCGCCGACCGCCGAGTTCACGCTGAACCCCGGCGACTGTCTCTACATCCCCCGCGGGCTGATGCACGACGCGGAGAATGTCGGCGACGCGCCTTCGCTTCACGTCACCGTCGGTCTCATCACCAAGACCTGGGCCGATCTGATGCTGGAGGCGGTGTCGGAGCTTGCGCTCGCCGAGCCCGAATTCCGCCGCTCGCTGCCGCCGGGCTATGCCGGCCGCGACTATGACCGCGAGGCCGCGCGCGCCCATTTCGCGCGGCTCGCCCGCCTGGTCGCCGACCAGGCGGAGATGGACGGCGCCTTCGACCTGATGGCCGACCAGTTCCTGCGCAGCCGCCGGCCCGATCTTCGCGGCACCATCTTGTCGGGCCCGGTGCCCGGCGCGGGCGGCGGCTTCCGGCTACGGCCGCTCGCGCCCTGGAACCTGGCCGAGGACGAGGGCGCGACGGTGCTGGTCGGCCCCGGCGGCGATCTGCGCTTCGCGCCGGAGGACGGCGACGCGCTCGGCATCGCACTGTCGGGCGCACCGTTCGCGGAGACCGACCTCGCCTGCGCCGAGCCGGCGGAGATGATCCGCAAGCTCTGGACGCACGGCTATCTGGAGCGGCTGTGACGCCTCAGCGGCGGCCGCGCCCGCAGCCGCCGCGGTCGCTGTTCGGACCGGAATCGCTGTCGCTGTAGCCGGTGCCCCGGCCCTGCCCCTGGCCGTCGCTGTTCGGACCCGAGTCGGTGTCGGTGCAGGGCCGGCGGCTGCGCCCGCGCCCGCCGCCCGGCGGATCGGCATAGCGGCCGGAATCGCCGTCGGTGACCCCGTTGCCGCGCCCGCGTCCGATCCCGTCGGCATTGGGACCCGCATCGCTGTCGGTACCGCTGCCCCGGCCACGGCCCACGCCGTCCGCATTCGGGCCGCTGTCGCTGTCGGTCGTGCCGTTGCCGCGCCCGCGCCCGGCGCGGTCCGCATTGGGGCCGCTGTCCGTGTCGGTGCCGCTGCCGCGTCCCCGGCCGATCCCGTCGGCATTGGGGCCGCTGTCGCTGTCGGTCGTCTGGAACGCTTCGGCCTTGCCGGTCAGCAAGGCGGCCGCGCCGCCCCCCGCGACGACTCCGCCGGCGACCCGGCCAAGAAAGGATCTGCGGCTGAGCTTGCGCGTCGGTTTCATCTCCGTTCCCCCGGAATCTTCTTGAGTAGAGCAGAAGCTAACCGAGATGAGGCGCCTCCACAACGGTACTCCGTAAAGCCGCTCGGGGGCTGAGGCACGCGCCCGCAAAGCCTCGGACCGAGGATGAAGGATGCGGCGATCGCGGATTGTGGCAGGTCGATGCTCGGCGGTTCAACCGCTCCCGAAGCATCGGAGGAGCGGCCGGAAGTTGATGCGGAGCGACCCTGACGGTCGATGACCTGTGCCTTTCCTTTTATCTTGGCTTTCTGATCATTGCCCCCTTCTCGCTCCGAAGCTAGGGCTCCCCGGACAAGGGAGTGAACAATGAAAAGATCCTTCAGCTTCTACGATGTTTGCCTGGCACCCTTCGTGGCAGTATCCGCTATTTCGATGCGCCTCGTCCGCCGGAGACGGCTGAGCGAGCTTCCGATCACCCGGTCGGTGCTGAACAAAGCTGGCGTGTTTCCGCTGAGGAAGCATTATTACGAGCCTCTGTACGACGCTTCCGACCTTCGAAAGGATCAAGAGCCGCGCGTCCTCCCGGGCATCGATTTCAACCGTGAGGGCCAGGTGGCGCTTCTCTCGCAGCTGGGCTCCCTTCCCGCCGGGGTGGAGTTCGACATGTCCAATGCGAACTTCGGATCGGGCGACGCCGAGACCTGGTACAACATGATACGGCATCTCAAGCCCCGGCGTATTATCGAGATCGGCTCCGGATACTCGACCAGGATGGCCGCACTCGCGGTGGCCGCCAACAAATCCGAAGATGCCGGCTACAGCTGCGAGCACATCTGCATCGAGCCATACGAGATGCCCTGGTTGGAGGAGATCGGCGTCACCGTCGTCAGAAAAAAACTGGAGGACGTGGATCCTGCATTATTTTCCACACTCTCCCGAAACGACATTTTGTTCATAGACAGCTCCCACATTATTCGTCCGCAGGGCGAGGTTCTGTTGGAGTATCTACAGATTCTGCCGACTCTTGCGTCGGGCGTCGTGGTACACGTGCACGACATCTTCTCGCCACGAGATTATCCGATGGTGTGGCTAGAGATTCCTCTGTTCTGGAATGAACAGTATCTGCTGGAGGCATTTCTCAGTCACAACAGCTCGTGGACCGTCATGCTGGGCGTGAACATGATGAAGCACGAGCAATATGATCTGCTGAAGCGGACTTGCCCTCACCTGACGCCGGAGCGCGAGCCGGGATCGTTCTACCTCGTCCGGAACTGATCCGCTTTCCTCCACTCACGGGTGACGCACCACGTTCGCGGCGATCACTGCACCCCAGCGACCTCAGTCGTTCTCAATGGCCTCCAGCTCGTCGTCGCAACAACGTGAACAATATCGCCGGCGTCGGATCGACAATCGTCAAAGAAGGCCATGTGGATGGTCGAACCGACGGCCACGGGACTGAACGTTCACGATGCGCACGTGGTCGCCGAGCCCGGAAGCCCAAAGGCGCGCCTTCAGTTCGCCAGTTCCGCCAGCCAGCCCTTCTCGGCCAGGTCGACCTGGTCGGCTTTCATCTCCTCCTCGAAGCCTTTTTCCCACGGAAACAGGCCCTCCCCGTCGGGTCAGATCAGGTGAACGCAGGGGAAATCGGGAGATATTTTTCATAGTGACGCTTCGACACCGGCATCAGCACCGCCTCGGCGTTGCCGAAGACACCGTTCAATCGCACGCCAGTCGGCAACGCCCTGCCTTGCTGCACGCCGCGAAAACGTCCCAGAGCACGTCGTGTGCGACGTGCCGCGGCGGGGCGAAGAGGATCATTTCGGGCAACCGATGGTGAAGCCAGAATCCGGTCGAGTAGTTGAAGGTCGGCGCGAGGGACTACCGGTTCCGAGGCGGGCGCCTGCGCCATTTGTTCTTCTGAGCAGCTGCGATCACGTCCCGGCGATAGGCCAAGGCTGCCAGGATGATGTAGATGGCGACCCAGGGAATGAGCACCAGGCCCAATCTGCCGCCATCAAACGGGACATCCGCGCCCGCAGTTCCCAGGGCGAAAGTGACCAGAAGAAATGCGGACAGGACGCAGCAACGTAGCAGCGCGGCACGAGGATTATACGCGCTACGTCCGATTTGCTCTTCTGTGATTTCGTAATACATCGCCGCCACCGTCATCGCCCGGCTCCAGAAAGAGGCTTCAAGTATCAGCGCCGACGCAATCAACGCGGCCGCCCAGCTGAACCAGCTGCCGCCGCCGACAAGCCAGCTGGCGAGTGCTAGGTTTCGTGGACAAAGCTTGACGGGGGACTCGCAGGTTGATTCAAAGCTTCCTTTTGGAGGCGGCGTTGGGCGAGTGGATTGGTCTTACGGATGACGAGTGGGCATTGATCGGGCCG
>NZ_JBKBMQ010000024.1:0-15866 GCF_046295735.1 Allosphingosinicella sp. | reverse complement strand
GGGGGGGGGAATTCAAATGACAACTAAATTGTGCCTCGCGCTCGGCGCGGCAGCGGCCTTGGCTTCACCGCTGTCGGCGCAGGACGCGCAGTTCCGCCAAATCGTCGAGAGCGCCAACGCCAATGCGCCGACCCCCGCCGGGGATATGGTGAAGGCCAGCCTGCTTGAGACGCTGCAAGCCATCGCGCGCGACAAGGGCCAGTGCGTTCCGACCGGCGTCGCGGTTCACGGCATCGAGAGCGCCACCGCGGTCCGTGCCGTCGTGCTGAGCGTCCAATCCGGCCAGCTGAGAAATGCCTGGACGGTCTACGGCCGGGGAGAAGGTTGCGAGGGCGCGCCGCAGTTGCGCTTCATCCTGTTGGGCTTGACCGACGGGGGATTGCGCGTGGCCGCGATCAACGAGGGCGAAAGCCTCGCCAATCTATCGCTGATGCAAGATGCGAGCAGCCTCGCGGCCTTGTCCGCTTTCCAACTGGTCAGGGCCGCCGAACCACAATGCGCCGGAGACGGGATGCAGATGGGACCGACCCGTATTCTGGAGCGGAGCGCTGATCTCGGCCCCAACTATCACGGCGTCTATTTCTCCGGGTCGTGGAAGGAGGCATGGACCTTCACCGTGTGCGGGAAGAGCGCCGAGGTGCCGGTCGAGTTCACGCCGGACGGCCAAAGCGGCGCCAGTTTCCGTGTCGTCGGGACCGAGGCGCGGCTTCTCGATTAGCGGGCCGGGGATTGTTCTTTGGAATCCCGTGCCTCCCGCTTCCGCTCCCCACTTCCCAATCGCCCGATCTCCCGATAGTCGGCGGCCATGGGTTTGACCGCGCTCGACATCCTTGTGCTCATCCTGGTCGGCGGCGGGCTCGTGCTCGGCGGGATCCGGGGTTTCGTGTGCGAGATCCTGTCGCTGTTCGCCTGGGTGGCCGCGATCCTCGCTCTGTCCTATTTCCACGATCCGGCCACGCAGGCGCTGCATGGGCCGATCGGCACATGGGCGGGGGCCTCGATGGCCGCCTTCGCGCTCGTCTTTGGTCTGGTGTTCCTCGCCGGAAAGCTGCTGTCGCGCTATTTCGGACGGCGGGTGCGCACCAGCGTGGTGGGGCCGATCGACCGCCTGCTCGGCGCCGGCTTCGGCGCGCTCAAGGGCCTGATCGGCGCCACGCTCCTCTATCTCGCCGCCAATCTGGTGCACGACACCTTGTGGGGACGGACGGCCGAGCGCCCGGAATGGATGGCGCAGTCCCGCACCTATCCTTTGCTCCATGCCAGCGGCGTGGCGATCGTCGATCTGGTCGAGGCGCGGCGCGGGCCGGAGCGGATCGAGCAGGACGATCCGGGCGCGGGGACCAACGAATGATCCGCCTCCACGACACGATGGCGCGCGAGAAGCGCGCGTTCGAGCCCGCCGATCCCGGGCGGGTCACCATGTATGTGTGCGGCCCCACTGTCTACAACCGCGCCCATATCGGCAATGCCCGGCCGGCGGTGGTGTTCGACGTGCTCGCCCGCTTGCTCCGCCACGTCTACGGCGCCGAGGCCCTGGTCTATGCCCGCAACGTGACGGACGTCGACGACAAGATCATCGACGCGGCCAAAGTGGAAGGGGTCGATCCTTCCGAGATCACCGCCCGCTACGAGCGCTTCTATCTCGAGGATATGGGCGCGCTCGGCGTCCGTCCGCCCGACATCGCCCCCAAGGCGACCGGGCATGTCGGCGAGATGATCGCGATGATCTCGCGGTTGATCGATGCGGGCAACGCTTATGAAGCGGACGGCCACGTCCTGTTCCACGTCCCTTCCGACCCCGGCTACGGCGCGCTCGGCCGCCGCGACCGCGAGGCGATGATCGCCGGCGCGCGGGTCGAGGTCGCGAGCTACAAGAAGGACGCGGCCGATTTCGTGCTGTGGAAGCCCTCGCCCGAGGGCGTGATCGGCTGGGACAGCCCCTGGGGCCGCGGCCGGCCGGGCTGGCACATCGAATGCTCGGCGATGATCAAGGCGCATCTGGGCGAGACGATCGACATCCATGGCGGCGGGCTCGACCTCATCTTCCCCCATCACGAGAATGAGATCGCGCAGAGCCGCTGCGCCCATGAAGGCGCGCCGCTCGCCCGCTACTGGCTCCACAACGGCTTCCTGTCGATGGCGGGCTCGGAGAAGATGTCGAAGAGCCTCGGCAACGTCGTCACGGTGGCGGAGCTGCTGGAGCAGGGGCACCGCGGCGAGACGCTGCGGCTCGCCTTGCTGTCGGCCCATTACCGCCAGCCGCTCGAATGGTCGCCGCAGCTCCTCGCCCAGTCGAAGGCGACGCTGGACCGGCTTTACCGCAACGCCGAAGGCGCGGCCGGCGCGCCCGACCAGGGGGTGCTCGACGCTCTCGCCGACGATCTCAACACCCCGCTGGCTCTGTCGCGGCTGGCGCAGCTCGAAGGCCCCGCGCTGCGCGCGAGCGCGGCCCTGCTCGGCCTGCTGGAACAAAGCGCGGAGGCCTGGTTCCAGGGCGAGGGCGACGATCGCATCGACGGGCTGGTCGCCGCCCGCACCGACGCGAAGAAGCGCCGCGACTTTGCCGAGGCCGACCGCATCCGCGCCGAGCTGGCGGCCGAAGGCGTGGTGCTGGAGGACGGCCCCCAAGGCACCACCTGGCGGCGGGCCTGAAGCCCCTCCCCGGTACGGTGAGGCGGCAGCCCGCAGGGCTGACGGAGGGGCTGCTCAGGAGTCGGTGCCAGCCCCTCCACCCCCGCCTTAGGCGGCGGTCCCCCTCCCCGTACCGGGGAGGAACGAAGTAGCCGACTTCGCCTGGGCCTCCTATATCCTCCTGGTGACCCTCTACACGCGCGATATCCTTCGATTGGCGGTTTCGATCCCGCATCTTGGGCGGCTGGAGCGGCCGGACGGGTCGGCCGAGCGGCAGTCGCGGCTGTGCGGCAGCCGCGTCACGGTCGACGTGCGCCTCCGCGACGGAAGGATCGCGGGAATTGGACTGGAGCTGAGCGCCTGCGCATTGGGCCAGGCGTCGGCCAATCTGCTGGCCACCCACGCGATCGGCCGCAGCGGCGACGACATCGCCGCTGCCCGCGACCAGTTCCGCCAATATCTCGAAGGCGAGAGCGAAGATCCGGGCGCCTGGCCCGGCCTCGGCCTGTTCGCCGCGGCGCGCGACTATCCGGCGCGCCACGCCGCCATCCTCCTCCCCTTCGACGCCGCCGCCGCGGCGGCCGATGCGCCCGGAGCCGTTGAAGAACATATGCGCGTACGGTCCTAGGCCGTTCAGTCGATTTTCTGATCGCAGAGGAATATTCTTCGTTTCCTCGCCTCCGGCCATTTTCCCGTGGACAGCTTCCAAGCACACGATATCCCTCCTCTTTGGGGCCCGCTGCCGCGAACAGGCGGTGCGGGAAGGGGGGAGAGGCGCCGGTGCGCTCTGATTGCTCGTGATCGATGTTGCGGATGTACCGCCGGAGGCCGGCGATGCGCCCGAAACAGCCGCCGCGCCGGACACCGCGCTTGCCTGCTTTATCCTGCTGGCGCGCTATCTGGGCGTCCCAGCCGAGCCCGAGCAGCTGCTGCACGAGCGCGGACGCGGACGCGACCCCTATTCGCTCGAGGATCTGGCGCGGGCCGCCAAGCGGCTCGGCCTGTTGGCGCGCCTGCGCCGCTGCCGCGCCGGCGACATCCGCAAGATGCCGCTCCCCGCCATCGCGGAGCTGACCGACGGCACCGCCGCGCTGCTGCTCAAGGTGGAGGAGGGGGCGGACGAACCGCGGGTGCTGGTCCAGCGCGGCGATCGCGACACGCCCGAAGTCTGGACGGGCGCCGAGCTCGACGACCGTTTCGCCGGGCGCCTGCTCCTCATGACCTCGCGCGAGAAGATGGCGGGCGAAGGCCGGCCGTTCGACATCAGCTGGTTCATCCCCGCTCTGGTCAAGTACCGCCGCCCGTTGCGGGACGTGCTGATCGCCTCCTTCTTCATCCAGCTGATGGCGCTCGCCTCGCCGATCTTCTTCCAGCTCGTCATCGACAAGGTGCTGGTCCACCATTCGCTGACCACGCTCGACGTGCTGGCCTTCGGGCTGGCCGTCGTGCTCGTCTGGGAGACCGCGCTGTCGGGGCTGCGCAACTGGCTGTTCGCGCACAGCACCAACCGGGTCGACGCGGAGCTCAGCGCCGGCATGTTCCGGCATCTCCTCAACCTGCCGCTCTCCTATTTCGAGGCGCGGCGCGTTGGCGACAGCGTGGCGCGGGTGCGGGAGCTGGAGCGGATCCGCGAATTCCTGACGTCGAACGCCGTGACGGTGGTGATCGATCTGTTCTTCACCGTCGTCTTCTTCGCGGTCATGTATCTTTACAGCCCGCTGCTGACGCTGATCGTGCTGCTGTCGATCCCGATCTACGTCCTCATCTCGGTCTTCATCACGCCGCCGCTGCGGGCACGGCTCGACGAGAAGTTCCGGCGCGGTGCCGAGAACCAGGCCTTTCTGGTCGAGACGGTGACGGGGATCGGCACGCTGAAGTCGATGGCGGTGGAGCCGTTGATGCGCGACCGCTGGGAGAAGCAGTTCGCCGGCTATGCCCAAACCGGCTTCTCGGTCGCCAAGCTCGCCAACTGGGGCAACCACCTCATCCAGATCGTGTCGAAGCTCACCACCGTCGCCATCCTCTATTTCGGCGCCAAGGCGGTGATCGCGGGAGATCTCAGCGTCGGCGCGCTCGTCGCCTTCAACATGCTGGCCGGGCGGGTGGCGGCGCCGATCCTTCGGCTGTCGCAGCTCTGGCAGGATTTCCAGCAGGTGCGCATCTCGGTCGACCGGCTGGGCGACGTGCTGAACGCGCCGGCCGAGCCGGAGCACAATCCCAATCGCGCGTCGCTGCCGCCGATCCGCGGCCGCATCGAATTCGACAAGGTGCGCTTCCGCTACCGCCCGGACGCGCCCGAAGCGCTGCGCGGCGTCGTGCTGGACGTGGCGCCGGGCGAGATGATCGGGATCGTCGGACCGTCGGGATCGGGCAAGTCGACGCTCACCAAGCTCGTCCAGCGGCTCTACGTGCCCGATCAGGGGCGGGTACTGGTCGACGGCGTCGATCTCGCGCTGGTCGATCCCGCCTGGCTGCGGCGCCAGATCGGCGTCGTCCTGCAGGAGAACATCCTGTTCAACCGCAGCGTGCGGGAGAATATCGCGCTCGCCGATCCCACCCGGCCGATGGAAGCCGTGCTCGCCGCCGCGCAGCTCGCCGGCGCCCACGACTTCATCCTGGAGCTCCCGCACGGCTACGAGGAGAATGTGCGCGAGGATGCCGACACGCTCGCCGCCATCCTGGCGCGGAGCCAAAGCGCGGTCGGCGGGCTGCAGGTCAGCCAGGCGGCGAACCAGCTTCTCGCCCTGTCGATCAAGCAGCAGCTCCAGCTCCAGACGCTGATGGCGTCCGAGTTCCGGAGCGCCGCCGTCGAACGGGCCGAGCGGGCGCAGTCGCAGGTAGAGGGGCGGGCCGCGACCCGCCGCTTCATCGGCTCCGGCCGCGCCTACACGCCCGGCGGGCGCTGAGACTTCGAATGGGCGCGGCGGCTTCGGCCGCCTCGCCCGCCGCGGGGCTCCAATGCCCCCTTGAGGACGCCCCGCGGCACCTCCTTTCTCCCTGAACTGGACCGGCTCCGATGGGTGACATGAACGTGATCGACCGCTTCATGGCGGCGTTCATCCAATATATCGACAGCGGCTTCGGACTGCTGGGCGGCGACGTCGCCTTCCTGAGCACCGTCCTCATCGGCATCGACGTCACGCTCGCCGGCCTGTTCTGGGCGATGGGCGGCGAGGACGACATCATCGGGCGCTTCCTCAAGAAGATCCTCTATGTCGGCGCGTTCGCGCTGATCCTGGGCTCCTTCTCGACGCTGGCCGACGTCATCTTCCGATCCTTCGCCGGCCTCGGCATCACCGCGGGCGGCGGCGGCATGACCGCCGACGACCTGCTTCGCCCGGGCTATGTCGCCGGGACCGGCTTCGAGGCGGCCAGGCCTTTGCTCGACCAGGTCGGAGAG
The DNA here is from genome assembly GCF_046295735.1 of Allosphingosinicella sp. Lineage (GTDB taxonomy): Bacteria > Pseudomonadota > Alphaproteobacteria > Sphingomonadales > Sphingomonadaceae > Allosphingosinicella. Next base: position 9,835 of record NZ_JBKBMQ010000024.1, on the reverse strand, counting down.
CTTCTCGGGCCGATCGCCTTTTTCGACAATTTCCTGACGATCGCCGTGCTGATGATCGCCTGGCTGTTCGTGATCGTCGCCTTCTTCGTGCTCGCCATCCAGCTCTTCATCACGATCATCGAGTTCAAGCTGACGACGCTCGCCGGCTTCGTGCTGGTGCCGTTCGCGCTCTGGAACCGCACCTCCTTCCTTGCCGAGCGGGTGCTCGGCAACGTCGTCTGCTCGGGCGTCAAGGTGATGGTGCTCGCCGTCATCGTCGGCATCGGCTCCGGCTTTTTCGACGAGTTCGTCCGCGCGGCGCAGGGGCAGGAGACGGATCTCACCCAGGCGATGAGCCTCGTCCTTGCCAGCCTCGCTTTGTTCGGCCTCGGCATCTTCGGTCCTTCGATCGCCTCGGGCCTCGTCGCCGGAGCTCCCCAGCTCGGCGCCGGTGCGGCCGTGGGAACCGCGGCAGCCGCGGTCGGGACCGTGGCCGTCGGCGGCGGCGCGGCCGCGGCGGGCGCCCGAGGCGTTGCCGGCGGCGCGATGGGCGCGCTTCGCGCCGGAACGGCGATGGGTTCGGCGGCGTCGACGGCTTACCGGCTCGGCCAGGAGACGTCGGGCTCGAAGAGCGTCGGCGCCGGCCTCGGCGGAGTGGCCCGAGCAGGCGTCGCCGCCGCACGCGACAAGGCGAGCTCGGCGGCGGGCCTCGGCGAGGCCGCGGAGCGCGGGAGGCGCGCCGCCTTCTTTGCCGGGTCCGGCTCCGGCGGATCCTCCGCTTCGGCCTCGGCGGGAGGCGGCGCCCAGGAACCGCCCGCTTGGGCGCGGCGCCTGCGCTCGGAGCAGACCGCCCGTCACCACCGCCATGCCGCGCTCCAGGCGGTTCGCGAAGGCGACCGGGGAGGCGCGGGCGCCAATCCCGACATCAGCGAAAGGGAGGAATAGACGATGAAGTTCAAGCGCGCCGTCCAGCGCTACGGCCGGACGCCGGAGCCGGAGACGCCCTTCCAGCGGGCGGGCCAGCTCTGGGACGAGCGGATCGGCTCGGCGCGGGTCCAGGCCCGCAACTGGCGGCTGATGGCCTTCGGCGGCCTGATCCTCTCGGCCGGGCTTTCCGGCGGCCTCCTCTGGCAGTCGATGCAGAGCCGGGTGGTTCCCTATGTGGTCGAGGTCGATTCGCTGGGCGAGGCGAGGGCGGTTGCGCCCGCGGCCGCCCAATACCGGGCGACCGATCCGCAGATTGCGTGGCACCTCGGGCGCTTCATCGTCAATGTGAGGTCGATCTCGCTCGATCCCGTGCTGATGCGCGAGAACTGGCTCTCGGCCTACGACTTCGCGACGGAACGCAGCGCGCGCTTCCTCAGCGAATATGCGCGGACCGCCAATCCGTTCGGGTCGGTTGGCGACCGCACCGTCTCGGTTCAGGTGACGAGCGTCGTCCGCGCGTCGGACCGCTCGTTCCAGGTCAAATGGACGGAGACGGCCTACGAGCGGGGCAGCCTCGCCGGAACGACGCGCTGGACCGCGATTCTCGGCGTGGTCGTGAGGCCGCCCGCCTCCGCGGATGCGCTGCGCAAGAACCCGCTCGGCCTCTATGTCGAGGCGATCGACTGGTCGCGCGAGCTCGACGTCCCCGTGCCCGCTTCTCCCTCTGCCGGCGCCGCGCCGCCGGTGCAGCCGGCGCCCGGGCCTTCGGCGTCGGTGCCGAGCGGCTCGCCGCTCGATCCCGATCTCGGCGCGGAACCCGCGCCCGAACCCACCGCGCAAAGGAGCTCCCGATGATCAGATCCACCCTTCTACTGGCCTCCTCCGCGCTGGCGCTGTGCGCCTGCGTCGGCCGAACCGAGGCCCGGCCGCGATCCGCCGAAGCCCCGCTCGCGCAGGCCGTACTCGTCGAGGAGGCTCCTCCCGAGGTTCCGGCCGCGGCCGCCGCCGAAGCTCGCGCACCGATCGCCGATGAGCAGCGTCTTCCGCTCCCGTCCCAGGCTCCGGCGCGGGAGGCGGCGGCTCCGACCTCGCGCGTCGAGGCCGCCAACCGCGCCGCCGTGCGCGAGCCGAGCCGCCAATCCTATGTCGAGGCGACCCAGGTCTATGCCTGGGCGGAAGGAGCGCTCTACCGGCTCTACACGGCGCCCGAACGCGTGAGCGAGATCGCGCTCGAACCGGGCGAATCCCTCGTCTCGGTTGCGGCCGGAGACACGGCGCGCTGGGTGATCGGCGACACGACGAGCGGCTCGGGCGCCGGCCGGCGGACGCACATCCTCGTCAAGCCGACGGCGGTCGGGCTTCGGACCAACCTCGTCATCACCACCGACCGGCGTGTCTACCACGTCCAGCTCGAGAGCACGGCGCGAACGGCCATGGCGAGCATCTCCTGGACCTATCCGCACGACGCGCTTCTCGCCGTCCGCCGCTCGGAGGCGGCCGAGGCTCAGCCGATCGCCGGGGGGCGTGCCGTCGAGACGCTCAACTTCGGCTATCGGATCGAGGGCGACGATCCGCCCTGGCGGCCGGTCCGCGCGTTCGACGACGGCAGCCAGGTCTTCATCGAATTTCCGGCCGGCCTCGCCCAGGGCGAAGCGCCGCCTCTGTTCGTGCGAGGGGAGGGCGGCCGAGCGGAGCTGGTCAACTATCGGCTGCGCGGTCGCTATTATGTCGTCGACCGGCTGTTCGCCGCCGCCGAGCTGCGGCTCGGCGAGCGCCGCCAGCAGGTGGTGCGCATCGTTCGCGAGAACGACCGGCCGGGCCGGCGCCGCGGGAGGCCGTCGTGAGCGTCGCGGCCGAAGAGGGCGAGCTCGGCGCGGCGCGGCCGAAGGAGGATCCCGAAACGCTCGTGCTGCGCGGCAGCCCGCGCCCCGTCGTCCGGTTCCGCAGAGGCCTCATCATCGGCCTGACCGGAGCGGTCGCGGCCGGCCTGGTGACGGTGACCTGGCTCGCGCTCGAGCCGCCGAGCTTTCGCATGGCCGCGGAAGAGGAGGCCGGCGGAGCGGCGGCCAAGGGTCCGCCCGACGCGCTCGCGGAGGCGCCGAGGAGCTATGGCGAGGTGCCGCGTCTCGGGCCCCCGCTTCCGGGCGACCTCGGTCGACCGATTCTGGAGCACCAGAGGGAAATGGCGGACCCCGGAGTGGGGACGGGGCCGGGCGCGACGCCTCAGCCCGACCCGCGGGTGGCGGCGGCGGAGGCGGAGCGGCAGCGGCTCGCGGCGGCGCGCGAAGCGGCGCGAAGCTCGGGCGTGCTCGTCCAGTCATCCGGCCGGCGGGAGAGCGGTGCACCGGCGGCGTCGGTCGGCGCCGGCGGGGAGGGGGGCGCTGCCCCGGAGGCTGCCGTGCCGGCGCCTCAGGAGGCAGGCGGGCGCGGAGCGACGGCGTTCGGCCGGTCCGGTCCGGGCGACGTCAATCCGCATCCGCTTCGCGCCGCTCCCTCGCCCTGGACGCTGAGCGCCGGCACGATCATTCCGGCAAGCCTCGTCACCGGCCTCAACTCCGACCTGCCGGGGACGGTGATTGCGCAGGTGACGGAGAATGTCCGCGACAGCGCGACCGGCCGCACCGTGCTGGTTCCGCAGGGGGCGCGGCTGATCGGGAGCTACGACAATGTCGTCGCCTTCGGCCAGCGGCGGGCGCTGCTCGTGTGGCAGCGGATCGTGTTTCCCGACGGCTCCTCGATCCGCCTCGACAACGTGCACGTGACCGACCTCTCGGGCTATTCGGGCGTAGCCGACGAGGTCGACTTCCGCACCCGGAGGCTCCTGACCGGGATCGCGCTGTCGACCCTGCTCGGCGTCGGCACCGAGCGCAGCTTCGGAAGCGGCGAATCCGATCTCGTCCGCGCCGTCCGAGAGTCGACTCAGCAGAACGCCGCCCGCGCGGGCGACCGCATCACGCAGCGCAACCTCGACATTCAGCCGACCATCACGGTCCGCCCCGGCTGGCCGCTGAGGGCCGTGATCCACAAGGATCTCGTCCTGCGCCCGTGGAGAGGATGCTGGCAGAGCTGCGCCTGCCCAAGCTGCCCGACCGGGTTCCGGTCAAGCTCGCGATCAGCGTCACGCCCGAGCTCCACCACGCGCTCACCGATTATGCCCGGCTCTACGAGGAGACCTACGGACAGGCCGAGCCTGTCCCGGACCTCGTCCCGGCAATGCTCGCGGCGTTCCTCGACGGCGATCGCGCGTTCCGGAGACGGAAGGGGAGGGGCAAGTGAGCGCCTCGAGTGCCGGACCTCCCCCGCTCGAGCCGATCAGCGTCCGGATACGAGAGGCGGTCCGTCTGACGGGCCTCAGCCGCTCGCGCATCTACGAGCTGATGGCTGCGGGCGACATCGAGTTCGTGAAGGTGGGGAGTTCGACATTGATCCTGGTGGTCAGCCTCCGCACCTTCATCGACGGCAAGCGCCGCCAATCCAAGCGCGGAGGGCAGCTCAGAGTGTGAACGGCTTCGAGCTGAGCTTTGCGCCAGCGGCCATAGCAATGCGCGGTCACTGTGCATATTTCCCGCCGGGGAGGCCCTGATGGCGCTGCAGTTCAACATGCTCCTTCTGGACGAGGGCATCGCCCCGTCCGACGTCCGCCTGCTGAGGCATCAGACCGGCAAGGTGCCGGGGCGGACGCCTTATACCCTGTGGCGCGACGATGTCGCCGCGTTCCAGCAGTACCAGTCGACCCAGGATCCGGCACCGCGGCAGCGCTCTCGCTTCCGCGCCCGCTACTGGGCCAGCTTCGTCGCGCCGCCGGACGGCAGCACGATGTTCGTGGGGCTCTATGAGGTGAAGCTGGTGGGCTCGGTGACGGCCGGACAGATCGATCCGCTGACGCTGCGCGAGGTCGGAGCCGACAAGGGGCTCACGGCCTACGACCAGTATGATTGCCGGCCGATGGTGGAGCTCTCGGACTATATCGGGCGCCTCTTCATCCATTGGGGAGATTCATCAAGCGCCGCTCGCGCGTGGACCCAGCGCGCCGACCAGCAGGACAAGGAGATCGTCGAGCTGCGGCGGACGTTCCGGGAGGAGGAATTTCCCGGCTTCACCCAGATTATCCGGCCGATAGACGAGATCGAGGCGATGCCCTCGGCATGGAAGCAGATCCTGTCGGCCAGCCGGGGCGTCTACCTGCTCGCCTGCCCCAAGACTCGGGAGCATTATGTCGGCTCCGCCTCCGGTGAGGGCGGCTTCCTGGCGCGATGGCGGGAGTATCTCGCGACCAATCATGGCGGGAACGCCGGACTGCGCGATCGGGAGCGTACCGCTTGGCAGGTCAGCATCCTCGAGGTCGCCGGATCCTCGGCGAGTGAGAAGGACATTCTTCGCATGGAAGCGAGTTGGAAGCAGAAGCTTCACAGCCGGACGATCGGCCTCAATCGGAACTGATGGTCGACCGCGGTTGGGCCGGTCCTTGGGGCCGGTGGGGACGCTGTTCGAGAAGAACCGGCGTTCTAAGGCGTCCAACCCCTAGGCACCGGATGTCGGATCAGGTGGAGCCTGGAGGCGTGTCGATCTTCGCGTCTTCTACCACCTATCGCGGGCTCGAGAATAGCACCTCTCCGGTGCGGGAATCGACGACTTCAAAGAGATCCGCCCGTCCGTTGAAAAGGCAGAGGTCCAGGGTTTCCTCGTAGGGGCGCCGCATGCTCGGCGTGCTCACATTCCTGCCGCAGAGAACCGGCCGACCAGGGGCCCAGTCCGTCAGCGTGCCGCTGATCCGAACCCTTAGGCTGCGGGAGAGCTGACGCGCCGCATCCCCCGACACCTGCGTGGTCCAATAGGTCCTCCAAGAGGTATCGGGCATCGCAAAGCCGCCGATCGCCGTCACGACTTCACGGCTCCGCTCGACTGTAAATTGCGCGCCGAAGCCATTCGTGGCGGTATAGCTTCCGAGCCGTGTCTTTTGGCAGCGGAAGCTTCGAAAGGTCACCATCGTGCCGAAGTCGCTAATGCCCTGGCCGGTCGGAAACATCCGGCTGCTTCCGCTTGCGAAGTCGGACTTGATGCCGGTGCCCTCGGTAGCACCGACTTCGAGACGTCCGTCCTGTGGCCAGAACCCCCAGCTAGGGAAGCCGTCACAGATGAGGTTGTCCGGGCCGCGCTCTAAAGGTGTTACGGTGTAGGAGAAGCGGCGACCGGCGACAGAGGGTAGGGCGGGCGGCATGTCGAATTGATCGCGCGGTGCGAACGAGCGCACTCGGCTAGCGAGGACCTCGAGATCATCTCCGCTCAGCGTCGCCCCGTGCTGTGCGGGGGGAGCAGGCGGTGAACCGACCGGCACCGCTGGAGCAGGCGGCGACGCTGCGGGCGCCGGCGCGGCAATCCCGGCGCAATCCGCCGAGACGATATCCCGAACAACTGTGGATCGCCCTGCAGGCGCGACGCTCATCCGCAGAGTGATGCCGTACACGTCCAGCGCTCTCCGCAGGTTAGGATCGCGACAGACGACGCCCAGGCTGCTCTGCCGATACTGATCCGCGAACGCGTCGACGTTGGTCCCGCGCGGCGGCGGCGAAAGATTCATAATGAATGTCCGAGGCCCGGCAGAAGCGCTGACTACCCCCGGTGGAAGATTCCTGTTTGTGGCCGCAACCATGGTGTCGACGACTGTTTGAGCGTCCGAGGCCGCAGCCTGTCCCTGCGCCAACAGGCTCAGAAGAATCAATCCGAATACCACGATGCTTTGCCCCCAGCGCTCTCGTCTGAAGACACGATGGTCTGGATCGCGCCGCCTTGCAATGAGGTGTGGCCAGCCTCGCCCAATAATCTCAGCGCTTCTAGCTACCCCAGCTGCCGCGGCGGCGAGAGGAGAGGACGCGGGCGATTTTTGTCCCACTTCCAACGGCCTGGGCACTGGGTGGAACCTATACGGAACCTATAGCGGATTCCAGGTTCCACCCGGCCGGTTGGCCGGGTATGGTGCCCGTCTAAGTACAAGGATTTTAAAGAGAAAGGTGGTGGACGCACTAGGGCTCGAACCTAGGACCCGCTGATTAAGAGTCCAGTGCGGCCTCAGCGTTTTCAATGGCCATTCCGACATTTCGTGCTTTGTTCACGCTGTTGCATATCAATGCCTTAGCCGGCTTGTCGGAACGAGAATAGAGCGGCGTCGGCGTCTGCTTCGCGCCACATGAGGACGTGCCGCCCGATTCGGCCGCTGCTCAAGAGCAGACCTTCGTTCAGTCCCCGGTGAACGCCGTTTTCAACCCATCGCCCATGCCAAGCTCTTCTGAGATGTGGTTCAGGCAGATTAGGTTGGTTGCGGAAACTGTGCTATGGCTTCGGTATCGCAGGCATGTCCACAAGCAACTTGTGACTGAGAGACTTTGCGCTCCCGCTTGAAGCAGGAGATCGAAGTGACCCATGAGACCGCCGCAGCGTCCCCCTCAGTTCAACCCGTGAACGAAGCGCCTAACGGACGAGATGAAGATCTCCGGCGCTTGGGCATCATGTCGCATGAGCATACCACCTACGAGTGGAACGGGTATCGCTACTCGAACGCGGCCGACGCCATCGCGGCTGCCAAACGAGCCTCGAAATGAGCCGTTGGAAGCTGCCGAACAATGGCTTTGAACGATATATCTTGCGTCGCGTCGTTTTCCCTCGCCCGTTCACCCTGGGCAACGCGCCCGAAGTCTATCCTGCAGGCGTTTACGATGTCGAAACCAAGGAGCAGCCGCTGGAGGCCGGCGGACACACGGCATATGTGCGCACAGCCACCGTCCTCATTGTTCCGACAGTCTCCGGCACTTGCAGCCGCGAAGTTCGGAGCAGCGAGTTAGATGAGGCAATGTTGCGCGACCGGGATCACGGCGGACCACTCGAACCCAGCGAAAATCCAGATGCCCGTGACGCTGGGGCTGGGGCTGGGGCGGCGCTTCCGTGAACGACAGTCCGCAGCGTGAAACAAGCTACGACGACGAACGATGCGCACTCCGGCCATGGCACGAGCCAGGAAGGTAGAGAGACCGAAGTCGCAGGGCCATCCTGTGTGTTGAGGCGAGCCTGGAGCTGCGGCCTGGAGACCCTGGTTTTGCCCCTGTTCAGCTCGAAATGCCAATTGCAGACGCAACGGACATGATGCGCACCAGCGCAAGCCCTATCGATGCGCTTCGCACCGTTCCGGTTCGCTGGACGCTCTGACGCCGCGCCTCGTGCCTGGCGATCATCTCAGGCCCAAGGCCTTCAGCTGAGAGGGCTGCAATGACCAATAACTTTGTAGAAGGAATGCTCGACACCGCGGAGCGCAGCAAATCCGAAAAGCGGCTCGACAACGTGCGCGAGCAGGGCGGCTTCTTTGTTGAAGCAGTTCGCCTCACGAGAATGCCGATGATTGTCACTGACGCAACGCTGACCGGCAATCCGATAATTTTCGCAAACGACGCTTTTCTGTCGCTCTCGGGCTACGCTCTCGAGGAGATCACTGGACAGGATCCGCACTTCATGGACGGGCCGGACACCGATCCCGCCGCGGTGCGCCAGTATGAAGCCGCCATGGAGCGCGGTCTCGACGCCAATGTAGAACTGGTGCAGCATCGCAAGAATGGCGAAGCGTTCAGGGCCATGCTCTTCGCCAGCCCGCTCGACGACGGGCAGGGCCGAGTGCTCCATCACTTCCTCTCATACTTCGATGTGACGCGGCGCTTTGAGGCAGAGCAGTCTCTCCGGCAGTTGACTGGCGAGCTGGAGGCTAAGGTCATTGAGCGGACAGCCGAGCTAAGCGAGGCAAACAGAATTTTGGGACGCTTGGTCCAGGAAAAGGAGGCGCTGCTCGCAGAGGTGAATCACCGGGCCAAAAACAGCCTCACGATCGCTTCGTCGCTCCTTGGGATTCAGAGCCGGCGGCATGCCGATCCGAGAGTGAGGACGTTGTTCGCAGAGGCGCAGGATAGGCTGATAGCAATGTCGCGGGTCCACGATTTGCTGAGCAAGTCGGAAACATCGCAGCACGTCAATCTAGCGACTTACCTGAGCGATCTTTGCGAAGCGCTGCGCCAAATCACAGAGCGGGACGATGCATCCTCCTCACCGTCGAGAGCGACGACACGATCCTTCTGCACGCCGACGTAGCAATCCCTCTGGGGATAATTGCGACAGAACTGATCACCAATGCCGTCAAATACGCTTTTCCGCCTCCATTGTGCGGCACAATCTCGGTGATGGCACGGCGGACCCACGGACGGGAGATCGAGTTCGCCGTGCGGGACGATGGCCGTGGGATGGGCGAGACGCGCGAGGGCTCCCTCGGGTATGGTTTGGTGAAGACGCTCGTGAAGGGATTGAGAGGCGATCTGCGCGTGACTGATCAACCAGGTGTAACAGTCGCGGTAGTGTTCAAGACATAGGTGTTTGGCGAAGTGACGCTAGGGGTCGCCCTTGGATCGCTTGGGGCCGCACGGTTCGCGAATGCCAGATAGATCAATGAAGCGGAGGATGGACCGCGTCCGCCCTTCAACGCGCTTCTTTCGGAAGCAGGCCGACGGCTTGCGGCCAATCTGACCCTCGTGAGGTACCCTCTTGTTCGGGGTGCGTCCGGTCGTGGATGTTGAGCAGGGACGAAGCGATCGCCAGGCTGTTCTTGGCCCTGTGATTCGATCTCGATCAGCATAAGGTCCTTTTCCTCGCCGGATCGCACCAGAGCGGCATTGGCCAGCGTGAGATCCAGCGTCCGCACCCGGACGACGGTCTCCATTTTGCGATCTGCGTCGAGGCGCGGATGCGCCTCTTCCTGGTTGCGCGAATGAGCGAACGCTAGCTTCTCCGCCGTCCGGGGCGCCGGCCTCGGAGCCTCCAGCCACTTGCCCATATCCCCTTTCCTGTTCAGGAGCGGCGCGCGCGCCGGTTCCTAGGTGGCGGGGCCTCTCGGCCCCGCCGG
>NZ_JBKBMQ010000023.1:0-19910 GCF_046295735.1 Allosphingosinicella sp. | reverse complement strand
ATCATTCCCCGCCGCACCTCGGCCGACTGGTTTGCACCTGCCGCGTGGAGCGTGGAGCCCAGCATCAGGAGGGCCGAGCCCGGTCCATATTCGGGAACTTGCTCCGAGGCTTCGGCAACCGGCTCCAGCGCGCGGCGCCCATGGCTCTCCGGCCAGACCCTGGTGGCGCCATTCTCGCGGGTATAGGGCGTGAACGGCCACATCACGTTGACGAGATACTCGACCTCGCCCACCTCGCCCCGCCACATATCCTGGTCCCGGTGCGGCATCTGCGCGAGCGCGCCTGGATGGACCGCGATCGCCTGGGTGAGGTTGAGCTGGATGGCGTCGCACCAGGGTGAGAGCACGCTCTCGACGACGCCAAGAACGAGCTCGTGCTGCACGAGCCCCGCCGCGCGAGTCGACCGGGCGAGCAGGCGCCCAAACCTTTTCGTGCGTTCTCCGTAGAATCGACCGCTGCAGAACGGCGTTTCCTCGAAATCGTCGGCGAGATCGGCGTCGAGTGCGGCGACTTGGTCGGCGGGTACCAGGTCCGGAATCAGGCAGTAGCCGTCGACGAGGAGACGTTCGGTCCAGCGCGCGACGCTGCGCTCGAAATCATCTGCACGGGTCATGAGCTTTTCCTTCTTGGTCAGGCCGCTTCGAGATCGCCGATCCGCTGGAGCGGTTCGGGGCGGTAGATGCCGTTGGCGGCAAGCAGCGCGGGCGTGTCGCTCGCGATTTCGATGCGGAGCGCGCCGAGCATCCGCCCCGCTATCGTGCGCGGAAGGCCGAGCGGGCGGCAATTCCATCCGAAGGCGAGGATCTGCTGCAGCCAGCCCATTTCGGCGACGCCCGTATAGGCGGAGACCCCATGATCCAGGGCATAGGCGACCAGCGCGGACACCAGGACGTTGCGCGTGTCCAGACGCTGGCGCGCATTGCTCCTTGGATCGAGGCAGAAGCGCGTGATCTCGAGCAAGTCGGGTCCGCGCGGCGGCGCCGCCGCGCAGAGTTCGGGAAACAGGCTGCCAAGGATATGCGGCCTGACGGTGGAGAGCAGCCGCGCCGAGCCGGCATGGCGGCCGTCCTCGTCGGTGACGATCAGATAGACCGCGCTGCCGTCGTCGAACTGGTCGACCTCGTACCGGCCTTCGAGAACCGGCACGTCCCAGCCGAGGAGATCGACGAAGACGCGCTTGCGCGCCTCGAACATGCCTCTGAGCGGCATGCAGCAGGCGGGATCGCCGATTCCATCGCAATAGATGACCATGTCCGCCTCCATCCGTGACAGGGGCAGGATCGGCCGGAGGAACGGGAGGCGCCATTCCCAGAAATGGGAATGGTCAACGCCGCACGATGTCGTCGAACGTGACCAACCCGTCGAACAGGGCATGGATGGCGAGCGTCGTACGCTTCGCCACGCCGTATCGCTCCCGCGCCTGCTTCAGGTGACGCACCACGGTGTCGTGCTGGATGCCGAGGATGCGGCTGATCTCCCAGTCGGACTTGCCGCGCATCATCCAGAGCACGCATTCGCGCTGCCGGTCGGTGATGCGTGGAGCAGGAACGTCGGAAAGCAGGCGGGACCGCCAGAGCCGCCGCGCCGCCTCGAACGCGAACGCGCCGACGAGCTGCGCGACCGGAAGCTCGTTCGCCGACAGTCTGGCGCGGGCGGGATTGGCGAAGGAGCAGGAGCCGCGGGCCTCTCCGGGAACGTTGGCCGGAATGGTGAAGCCGTCCCCGATGCCTTGCTCGCGCCCGCGCTCGAGGATCTCGAGATCGCGGGCGGTGAGTGCGATCATGCCGGGGATCTCGGACCAGAGGAAGCCGACGCTGGTCACATGGCTGGCGCGATGCACCGGATCCGAGACGCCGAGGCTGTTCTCGTCATAATATCGGACCCATTCGTCCGGATAGTTGTGCAGCCGCACGGTCGCGCCGGCGGCGATGCGCGCGTCGACATGATGTGTGAGGGCATAATAGGCGAAGCCGAGCTCGCGCGCGACCTGCGCGAGGGCTTCGCCGAGCTCCGTTTCGGAGCTGGTGGACTTCACGTCCCGGAGGAAGGCTTCTGCTCGCTCGAACCTGCGCATGCTCCCTTATCGTGACGGAGGTGGCGTTTCAGGCCGCCTGATCCTCCGGCACGTCCATGGTCCACCTTCCACGCGGGTCTCAACCGGGGAAGGGGTCACTGCTCGGCAGCGTCCACAGTAACATAGGAGAGGAGAAAGCCAATCACCGTAAAGACCGCTGATCATATAAACGAAATATTTCGGGTGCGCAGCAATCATCTTGATTCAGATTGAACAGTGCCGTGACTGTCCGGAGCGTCTGCTGTGCCTTATTCTAGGCTCGTCGACTATTTCGCTGCCCGGGCCGCGCTTTGCTCGGCGGGATCAGAGTTGATGGAGCTGCTCCAGGCCGCGGCGCAGGAGCTGGGGTTCGATTATGTCGCTCTTCTTCACCACCGAAGCCTTGAACGTCCCGCTGCCGGCTTCATTCGCCTCGACACCTATCCCGAGGGCTGGGAGGATGAGCTCCGTTCCCGCTCCCTCATCGGACACGACCCGGTCCACCGCGCCAGCGAGCGGACCCATGTCGGCTTCTCGTGGCGAGAGCTTGCCGAACTCGTGCCGATCGGGCCGCGAGCGCGCGAGCTGCTCGATGAGGCGCGCAGGTTCGGGATCGGCGAAGGGTTCACCGTTCCGGCCAACATTCCGGGGGAACCGGGCGGGTCCTGCTCCTTCGCCGTCAAGACCGGAGGGAAGATTCCGGTCGGGCGATTGCTCTGCGCGGAGCAGGTAGGGGCTCACGCCTTCCGCGCCGCCCGGCGCCTTCACGGCTATGCGCGGATCATCCGTTCGCGACCCCATCTCAGCCGGCGCGAACGCCAGTGCGTCCGACTGGTGGCGGCAGGCAAGAGCGACTGGGAGATCGCGAGAATTCTCGGGATCAGCATCGAGACCGTCCATCAATATGTGAAGCGTGCCCGGTCGGCCTATGACGTGGTGAGCCGCGCCCAGCTGGTCGCCTGCGGGCTGCGGGACGCGGTGATCAGCTTTGGCGAAGCGGTGCCGGAACGCTGACGCGCAGGGTCGCGGCCATCTGGCTGGGGCCTCGCGTCCAAGCGGCGCGGGTTCGGCGCGCCGATGCCTCTCGCCAGGTGAATTGCAGCGGACCGTGCCGAGGTCCGGCATGTTCGATTTCGCCGGGCCATCGACGACCGCGGACCTGCCGGACATCGGTGGCGGGCGCCCAACCTCTCTGAACCCGTCCATTCCCCCGTTCGGGGGAATGGCGGCAGCGCTCGCGTGAAGGCTTTCTCCGGACCGCCGCCGGAGAAAAGCCGATGCCTCGTTCTGCCCCTGACCACCCTCTCATGCCCGGTCGTCCGGGTGAGCGGGAGTAGGGGGCATCTGACCCGGCATGGCTTGTGCCCGCACCCCGACCCGGCCTGACTGGAGGGACGCGGCGAGCTACGAGATTCTTCTGGATGCGGACCGTGCCGCCTTCGCATGGGAATGGCTTCGGCGGGACCCCCTCTACGCCGGGGCAGCCAGTGGTGCGCTTCCGGACAAGGCAACGGCGGCGGCCGCCGCCTGGGGCCTCCATGCGTTCGAGAATCCCTCGGTTGCCGTTCCGGTCGCGCGGCCGTTCTGGACGCGAGACGCCCACTCGCTCGTGCTGGACGCGTGCGCGGAGCTGCGGTCGGAGGACAGCCAAGCGAGCGGCAGCGGGACGGCGGCGGGACCTGCTTGGTCCCGGTCGGACCTGTTCGATCTCCAGCGTATCCGCCCGCAGGCGATGTTGCTGCCGGGTCGGACCGCAACGCACCTCCTGCTCAGCGACGGCCTGCGGTCGATCAGGCTCGATGTCGCGGGAGCAGCGTTGGACCAGCCGGTGCGCCTGCACTACAGGTTCGCCGGGCTAGCAAGCGTCGAAGCTCCGCTGCTTGTCCTTCGCAGGCTCGTGTCATTCTGGCGAAGCGGAAGGATGTCGCTGGCGCTCCATCCGCGCGAGACTAAAGCGCGCCGCTGGATCGCACTTCTTCGAACCGCGGATGCGCGTGAAGCCGGTGTCTCGCAGCGCGAGATTGCAGCCGCTCTCCTCAGCGGCGATGCCGCCCTCGCGGGTTGGCGGCTGGAGACGCCGAGCCTGCGCTCGCGTGTCCAGCGGCTGGTCCGCGTCGCCCAGCAGATGGGCGCCGGCGGCTGGCGACGCCTGCTCCGTCCCTGACCGCGCCATCCTGGCCTTTGCCCGTGGTGCCGATGATACCTCCTCCGGCGTTCGAGGTTCGGCGCGCGGCCGTGTGTCGCGCGCGGCGGTGGCGGCATCCGTCGCGCACCCGGGAGGTCCTGCCGACACTTTGAAGGGCAGGGCGCGGGTTGAAGCAGGGGAGGCACCTTTTCGACGCCGAGGCGCTCTAGGCGTAGCGGATAAGAAGCGCAGTCATCTTGTCCGCACCCGCATCGGTCAGCGCAACCGAGACGGCGCGCTTGTCGCTTGTCGATCGTCTCCGGACCAACAGATCGAGCCGCTCCAGCCGCTCGATCCAGCGAAACCCGCTGGCGCTGGCGATGCGGCAGGGCTTCAGGATGTCGGCCACCGAAGTCTCGCGGCCCTCGGCCCGCGCGATGTACAGTTCGAGCAGCATTTCCCAGGCGGGATCCGAAACGAGGCCTGCCGGAAGAACTGCTTCCCGCCCACGCAGCTCCTCCAGCAGCCGGCGTGCAATCTCGGAGTGTTGCGTCTCGCGCTCCGCCTCCAGGACGCTCCCCTCCAGTGCGGAGATCCTGTCGCGCAGCTCGCCGAACGCCTCGCGGATCAGCCTTGTCCTTCTGCCGTTCACTCGAGCCCCCCTCGCGTCTCCTACAACCTCGCGCATCCTTTCTCCGGAGACAAGGGTCGCGCTTACGATCTGGTAGGTCGCGCGGGGAAGAGGACGATGACGAAGGCCGTGCGTCCGCCGTCGGTGACTGTCTGACTGCCGCCTACCGGGTGCTGGCTTGAGCTCCGTGGAAGGAAGCGGGTGGGCGGCCCGATCGCAGGAAATTCACCAAGTTCCATGATGTGCGCGTCGTCGATTTTTCCGGTGGGCGATATTGGCCATGGTTTGCGAATTGCTAACCCTTCACCTTTCACAACATCGCCAGAGAGCGGGGGCGGCGGGCGGTGGGAGTGTCCCGCTGCAGCGGGCGTGGGGAAGAGATGATGTCGGGATCGTACCTGGCGCGCTTGAGGGCGCCATGGTCGCTGAGGCGGCCGCGAACGCTCGCCGCCGGTGCCGCCCGGATGATCGTCCTGTGGGCAGCGCTGGTCACGGTTTGCGTGACCGGGATCAGCTACGCCCTCGTCTCCGCCCGCGCCGAACAGGCCGCCCTCCAGGAACTGTCAGACTTTGTCGTGCAGAGGAGCAGCGCGGAAAGCCGGCTGTTCGTGACCGCCCGGGCCAACCTCGAGATCTTTCGCGAGCGATTTCTCGAGCTCTACAACGATCCCGACGTCCTCCCGGCGCCGGATTTCGGGCAATGGTTCTTCGAGGACGAGCATGGCGCGCTTCGGCTGAGACCTGAATATTTCACGGGGCGGCGGGACCGGAACGGCACGTTGCGGCAGGGAACCTCCGGGTTCATGGGTGTCTCGCGGCCAGATCTCACTCCCGAACTCCAGCGGCGCATGGTGCTGGCCTACGAACTGGTGGATCGCTTCGGTCCCGCATGGCTCGGCCAGTTCGACAATCTCCACGCCAGCCTGCCCGAGAATGCGCTCATCATCCACTGGCCGGGCGGCAACTGGGGAGCCAGCGCGGACCCACGGCTCGACATGACAGCGGGAGCGGTGATCCGAGCGACGCTGCAGTCGGAGAACCCGGAACGGCGTCCGGTCTGGAGCGGTCTCTACTACGACCTGACGGCCGGCCACTGGGCAGTGACCTACCAGTTGCCGGTGGACCAGGACGGCCGTCATCTGCTCAACCCAAGCCACGACATCCGTCTCGACGAGCTGGTCGAGCGCCTTGCCTCCGACCACCCTCCCGGCGCCCGCAACCTGATCATGTCGGACCGGGGGCAGCTCGTCGCGCAGCCCGAGCGGATGGCCGACATCATGAAGGACCGGGGCGTCCTCGACATCGAGAAGCTCGAAGATCCGGCGCTGAGGGCCGTCTACCGGACGCTCGTCGACCCCGTGACCGGAGCGGTACCGCACGGAGCGGGCGCGGTGATTCCGGTCGAGGAACTCGATGCCTATGTCGCGTTCGCACGCATCGAGGGCCCCGACTGGTGGTTTGTCACCATCTATCCAAGATCCCTCGTCTCCGCGAAGGCTCATGAGGGAGCGGCAATCGTGCTTCTGCTCGGCCTGCTGCTGCTGGCCATGGTCCTCATGGTGATCCTGTCGGTTCTCCGGCTGCAGGTCGCGCGGCCGCTGCGCGCGATGGAGCTTGCCTCGCGCCGCATCGCGCAGGGCGATCACCAGTCCATCTCGGAAGGGACGGTCCCGCTCCCGGTCGAGCGCGAGGACGAGATCGGCGCGCTGTCGCGGGCATTCAGGTCGATGGCGTCGGAAATCGGCGCCGCAAGCGCGGTGCTCGAGCGGGAGGTCGCCGCGAGGACGGTAGAGCTTCGGCTGGCAAATCACCGGCTGGAACAGCTGAGCCTGAGGGACGGGCTGACGGGTGCGTTCAATCGCAGGGCGTTCGACCGCGATCTCGGCAGCGCGATGCGCCGGTTCGGGGAGTGCGGCGTTCCGTCAGCGCTGCTCCTGTGCGACATCGACCATTTCAAGGCGTATAACGACAGCTACGGACATGTGGCGGGAGACCAGGTGCTTGCGCTGATCGCGAGCACGATCGCGCAGTCGGCGCCGGACGGCAGGGTCTACCGCTACGGCGGAGAGGAGTTCTCGATCATCCTCGATCCGATGCTGTGCGATCCGGCAAGCCTCGGCAGCCAGCTCGTCCGCCGCATCGCCTCGCTGCGCATCCCGCATCGCGCCAGCCCGTTCGGGAAAGTGACGCTGAGCGTCGGTGTCGCGGACTGTCAGCCGGGATCGACCTGCGCCGCCGCCCTCGTCCGATCGGCGGATGCCCAACTCTATCGCGCCAAGACCCAGGGGCGAAACAGGGCGTTGGTCGAGAGCCGCGAAGACGGAGACACGGCGGCAGTTGCCTGAACCGGCGGCGCAGCGGTCGTGCGCGTGCCGATGGCGTGCTCCCGGAGAAAGGGATTTGCCGGGCCACCTGGCCGGCAGCGGTAGAGAGCGGGCCGGAGCGAAGGGGGGCTAGGCTCCGGCCCTGCCGTTATCAGGGAGTGAAAACGGTGCGCGGGGCCTATCAGCGGACGCGCCCCGAAATCTACGGGATTTGCACGGTAAAAGTGAAAATATGTCCATTCTGGAGCGATCGGCGGCGCTCGCGAGCCCGGATCCTCGGTGCGGTGCCTCGCCTCGTCAGCAGCGCGCGAGGCGGCCCTGAGGGTCGTGGCGAACCCAGCGAAGCGCCACGCCCGCTCTGATCTGTGCGCAGCTGAGGTCGACGCCGTCCGGAGTCCGGCAGAAGGCGACGATTCGCCCATAGCTGGTGCCCACCTGTTCGCAGCGGAGGGCGAGCCCGAGCGCGAGGCGCTCGAGCGATTGCCGGGCGGCCGCACCGGATGCTGCCGGGCAGGGATGGCCGTCGGAGCAGGACTCGTCCAGTTCGCGCGCGGCGATCCCGGCGAGACGGACCTTGATCGGCCTCGCGTCGTTGCCATGCTCCCGGCACCAGATCGGCCCGTCCCCGTCATGCACCCTGGTGGCCGTGCAGGTGAACGTAGGGGCGGTCTCCGCGGCCGGCGCGACCCAGGACCGGATCGAGCCCGCGGCGAGGATCGCGGTCAAGCCGCCCGCGACCAGTCCGGAGCGCCAGAGCTGCCTTCTCAGCCGTCGCTTCCTTCCGTTCATCCGTCGTTCCTCGCCTCCCGAAACGGTGATGTGCCGGGCGAACCCCGTAAGCAGCTTTGGAGCGGGTTAGCCAACGCCATCAAGGCGCAGCTCAGCCATTCTCGAAACGGGCCGTCCATTGACCGATTACCATATCTATCGCTTGAGGGGTCGCAGGGTCATCGCGGTAGTGGAAGTCGCGGCCTCGGACGATCAGGACGCGTTTGCGCGCGCGCTCGAGCTTTCCCGGGACGATCCGCTGGAGCTCTGGTGCTCAGGGCGAAGGATCGCGACGATCTGGCCGCCGGAGCCCGCTTGACGGCCCGCGGCACCGGCGGGAGGTGGGCGTTGTCTTGAGGGGGAAGCGAGCCCGGCATGAGTGGGTGGGGCGCCGGGCTCGCTCGACCGACTGACGATCCTGCTCTGCCAGAAAGTGGT
The DNA here is from genome assembly GCF_046295735.1 of Allosphingosinicella sp. GTDB lineage: Bacteria > Pseudomonadota > Alphaproteobacteria > Sphingomonadales > Sphingomonadaceae > Allosphingosinicella. Next base: position 11,570 of record NZ_JBKBMQ010000023.1, on the reverse strand, counting down.
TAATGGACGGAAGAGAAGCCGGCCCGTAATATCGCGATGTCGTCGCTGATGCCTTGAAGGGAGGTGGGCCGCAGGTCCGGAGCGATCCCATCGTTTGGGCTGACGACGCCACGGGCGGAGCTCCCCATCCGGCGGAGCGCGCCTTCATGCGCGAGATCTCCCTGCTGCGGATGGCGGGAATCCTGCCGCGCCGGGCGCTCTCTCGCACGAGATCTGCGGCTCGTTTTCTAGCCTGACCTTTTTTCGAGCCTCGCGCGCCGCGCGGGCGTGATGCACGTCCAGCATCCGAAGCGGGCGTCTCTGCCGCTCGCCGCCGCGAGGACAGAAGATGGACGACGATATCGAGCGCGCGCAGCGCGCCAAGAAGGGCAGCCCGTTCCTCTCCACGGAGCAGGCTGCTTTCTATCTGGGGCTCAGTGCCCGCAAGCTCCAGTCGATGCGTGCGCAAGGCGCCGGGCCACGATACCGGCGTCACAGCCGCTACGTGCGCTACCATGTCGACGATCTCGACGCCTGGTCGTGCGACACGGCGCGGGAGCGGAGCCATGCCTGACGAACGCGGCCGCCCGGTCATGAAGTGGGGAGAGGAGCTCCGACGCAACCGCGATACGCGCCGGACCGGAAGGGCGCGGCTATGGCTCGTAGCATTGGGGGCGCTCGCGGTCGGAGCCGCCCTCGCGACGCTCGTTTGGCGGCCGAGGCCGCTGCTTGTCTGGAACGCGAGCGCCAGCAGCCCCACCGGGCTCTACCTGGTGACCGCCGCCGCCGGCATCGAGGCGGGCGACAGTGCGGTCGCCTGGGCTCCCGGTCCCGCACGGCGGCTTGCCGCCGAGCGCCGCTACCTGCCCTCCAACCTCCCGCTGGTGAAGCGGGTCGAAGGCACGAGCGGGGATCGGGTCTGCGCGGTCGGGGAGGCCGTTTACGTGAATGGAGAGCTGAGGGCCCTTCGACGGGAACTCGACGGATCGGGCCGTCCGTTGCCCTGGTGGACTGGATGCGTCGATCTTGCGGCCGGGGACATTCTCCTCTTGGCCGCAGACCGGCAGGACTCGTTCGACGGTCGCTATTTCGGAGTGGTGCGGCGCGCGGGCGTCGTCGGCCGCGCGAGGCTGATTTGGGCCTCATGAAGCTCGGCGCGATGCTCGTTGCCGCCGCGATGCTTGCGGCCGCGGCTCCGGCGTCCGCAAGTCCGCTCGATCGCTGGGAGCCCCACGTGCGGGAAGCATCGAACCGGTTCGGGATACCGCCCGACTGGATCCGGCGGGTGATCGTGGCGGAGAGCGGCGGGCGGACCATGCTTGACGGCCGGCCGATTACGAGCCGGGCGGGCGCGATGGGACTGATGCAGCTTATGCCGGGGACCTGGGCGGAGATACGGTCTCGGCTCGGTCTCGGTGACGACCCGCACGCGCCGCGCGAGAATATCCTCGCCGGCACCTTCTACCTGCGCCAGATGTACGAGCGGTTCGGCTATCCCGGCCTGTTCGCCGCCTACAATGCCGGCCCAGGCCGTTATGCGGAGCATCTGCGCGGCCGCGCGCTCCCCGCCGAGACACGCGCCTATGTCCGCGCGGTCGCCGGCACGGAAACCGGAACCGCGCCCGGCTTTGCCGACGTGGATGCCGTCGGGAAGGCGAGACCCAGCTTGTTCGCGATCCTTAGAAACGTTGCAAATGATGAACGGCTGTCGCCGCCAGATGTCGCGGCCGCTTCGCTGTTCGCACCGGCCGGCCGTCAGGCCTCTGCCCGGATCGCTTCCCCGAGCCCGGGATCTCTTCCCCGTTGACGGCGGCATGACCGCCGCGGCGGCCGTCCGCATGATCCTGGGAAGAGGAGACGGCTGCGGCCTTGGGGCACGGTTCCGCACGATGGAGGACAAGATGGCACGATGCGGAGGAGCATCCGAGCTCGAAGACGCAGGCAGGAGGCTCGTGGAGCGGCTCGGCGGAAGATGGTCCGGGGCAGGGGGCATGTGCCGCTGTCCTGCCCATGACGACGCCCGCCCATCGCTCAGCGTCCGGATCGGGCGCTCCCGGCTGCTGCTCCATTGTTTCGCGGGGTGCCGGACACAAGCAATTCTCCGGGCCTTGCGCGCGGCGGGCCTGCCCGGCGATGCGCAGGGTACAGGCCACGCGGCGCGCATGACGCCGCAGGCGGCGTTGCGGCTCTGGGGCGCGGCAAGCCCGCTCGAGCGGACGCCCGCCGCTGCATATCTGCGCGCGCGGGGACTACCCGCCGGGGACCCGGAGCTCCGTTTTCATCCCCGGACGCCCGACGGCCCGAGGCCGCTGACCCGTTTCCGGCCGGCGCTCATCGCGGCCGTGCGCGACTCCGCGGGGCTGGTGGCCGTCCACCGCACCTTCCTCGGGCCGAATGCGGGATCCGGCACCGTTCTCCGGCGTGCGGCGCTCGGCCGTCTCGGTGCCGGTGCCGTGCGCCTCGGCGGCACGGCGCGCCGGCTCGGGCTCGCCGAAGGCGTCGAAACCGCGTTGTCAGCGACACGGCTGTTCGGCCTGCCTTGCTGGGCGACGCTCGGCAGCGAGCGGTTTGCCCTGGTGGCGCTGCCCCCCGGCGTCGAAAGTCTGGTCCTGTTCCTCGACAACGACGCCGGCGGCCGCCGTGCCGAGGCGCTGGCCCGCGCGCGCTTTGCCGGACTTCGGATCGAGGCGCGCCATCCGTCCGAGTCGGGCGCCGACTGGAACGACATGATCTCCGGAAAGAGGGGAGGAAGCGGCGCATAGGCGCCCCGGGACCGCGATTGAGCAGGGCCGGGCCGGAGACACGCCATGGCCAGCCTTCCTCTCACGAACCCCTCGCGCCCTCCCGTGCACCTGGCTGTCGCACGGAAAATAAGGCTCTGTCTTCTTGCCGGCGGGCAGATCGACCGCCTGCGGCTCCGGCGGCTGATGGAGGAGGCGACGGGGTCGAGCGATGCCTCCGGCGGCTGGTGCATGCGGCAGGCCTATGACGCGCTCGAGCTTGCCCAGGCCATGCTCCTGTCGGATCCCGCCTGGCCGTTGGGCGCCGCGGGAGCCGCAGAATTGCTGGACAGGCTGCACGCGCTTGCCGCCGGCCTTCCTGTGCAAAGCCACAGGACCGAGCAGCAGGTCGCGCTTCAGCAATTCTCGACGCCCCTGCCGCTGGCCTGGCTCGCCGGCCTCGCGGCCGTCCCGCGTCGGGGTGAGACAGTGCTGGAGCCGTCGGCCGGCAATGGCCTCCTCGCCGCGCCGGCCGCGCGCGCGGGAGCCCGGCTCGTCCTCAACGAGATCGACCCTGAGCGGCGAGCCGGCCTCGCCGGAGTGTTTCCCGGCGCCTGCGTCTCCGGGCACGACGCCGAACTCCTCGACGATCTTCTACCCGAGCGGGAGCGACCCGCGCTCGTTCTCATGAACCCGCCGTTCGCCAGGAGCGGCGGCCGGGGCTCCGATCGGTTCGCGGCCGGGCGCCACCTGCTCGCCGCGCTTGCGCGCCTCGCGCCCGGCGGACGCCTCGTCGCGATCATGCCGGAAAGCTTCTCGCGCACCGGATCGGGACGCAGCCTGCGCCGCAGGGCGGAGGAATCGGCGTCCTTGCGGCTCGATGCCCGGATCGACTGCGGCGCCTTCTCGCGCCACGGTACCGGCGTGGCCGTCCGGCTGGTGGTGCTCGACAAGTCGGATGGTCCGGCTTCACCCGTCTGCGCCGATGTCGAGTCACTGGACGAGCTCCTGGGCCTCGTCGCCCTGCTGCCGCAGCGCGATCGGGTGGTCCCGGAGTTGTCCGGGCCGCCCGCGGCAGGACCAACGCTGTTCCACCGGCTCCGGTCGCGGCCGCTTGCGACCGTCCTCCCGATCGGCGGGCATGACGCTGGCGGGGGCGCGGTGGCCGAGCTCCCGGTCACGATCCTGGATGCGCCCGCGCCGCTCGCCGCCCAGACCGGGCTCTATCTGCCCTATCGGCCGAGCCGCATCGCGATCGCCGGCGCGCAGGCCCATCCGACGCCGCTCGTAGAGTCCCTTGCGATGGGATCGATCGCGGCACCGCGGCCGTCCCACACGCCGTTGCTTCCGATGCGCCTTGTCGAGGGCGGAACCCTTTCGGATGCCCAGCTCGAGACGCTCGTCTATGCCGGATCCGCTTTCGCGCGCGACCTGCCCGGCCGCCACCGGCCGCTCGACGAGGGATGCCGGACCGAACCCGCCACGGAAGGCGCGGCTTACCGCTGCGGCTATTTCCTCGGCGACGGCACCGGCGCGGGCAAGGGCCGGCAGATCGCGGGAATGATCCTCGATCTCTGGCTGCGCGGCTGCCGCCGCCACATCTGGATCAGTCGCAACGAAGCGCTGCTCGAGGATGCCCGCCGCGACTGGACAGCCCTTGGCGGGCTTCCGATCGACGTTCAGCCGCTCTCGCGGTGGAAGCTCGGCGCGGCGGTTGCGCTGGAGGCCGGCATCCTGTTCGTGACTTATCCCACGTTGCGCTCCGGACGCGGCGAGGCGACGCGGCTGAGGCAGGTCCTCGATTGGGCCGCCGAGGATTTCGAGGGGATCATCGCCTTCGACGAGGCCCATGCGATGGCCAACGCCGCGGGCGGCGAGGGGAGTCGCGGCAGGGTAAAGGGATCCGAGCAGGGGATCGCGGGCCTGCGGCTCCAGAACCTGTTGCCGCGCGCGCGGGTTCTCTACGCCTCCGCCACCGGCGCTTCCGACGTCAACAATCTCGCTTACGCGCAGCGGCTCGGCCTGTGGGGACCGGGAACGGCATTCGCCGATCGGGAGCAGTTCGTCGGTGCCATCCGCCACGGCGGGATCGCCGCCATGGAGCTGGTCGCACGCGACCTCAAGGCGCTTGGGCTCTACACGGCGCGGGCGCTCTCGTTCGCCGGCGTGGAATATGATGTACTGGAACATGCGCTGACTCCCGCGCAGGTCGGGATCTACGACGCCTACGCGGACGCCTGGGCGATCATCCATGCGAACCTGAAACAGGCGCTCGACGCGACGCGGGTCGCCGACTCCGCGACCGGGGACACGCTTAACGCCGGCGCGAAGGCCGCGGCGCTGTCGCGTTTCGAGAGCGTCAAGCAGAGGTTCTTCGCCCAGTTGCTCCTGTCCATGAAGCTGCCCAGCCTCATCCCCGCGATCGAGGCGGACCTTGAACGAGGCGAGGCGGTAGTGGTGCAGCTCGTCTCGACCGGCGAGGCCATGCTGGAGCGCCGGCTGGCGGAACTCGATCCCCAGGAACGGGAAGCGCTCGAGATCGACCTTTCCCCTCGGGAATATGTCGTCGACTATCTGATGGCCGCGTTTCCCACGCGCCAGATGCGCGTGTTCACCGACGCGCAGGGAAATGCCCGGTCGGAGCCGATGGCCGACGAGCAGGGGCGTCCGGTTCACTGCCGCGCGGCGCTCGAGGCGCGCGACAGCCTCGTCGAGCGGCTTTGCGCGCTGCCGCCAATCGGGACGGCGCTCGACATGCTGATCGAACGGTTCGGGACGCGCGGCCTTGCTGAAGTGACCGGACGCTCGCGTCGGCTCGTCTCGGGGCCCGACGGTCGGCGCAGGCTGGAACGGCGGCCTCCGCGCGCCAATCTCCTCGAGGCGGACGCCTTCATGCGGGGCGACAAGAAGATCCTCGTCTTCTCGGATGCGGGCGGAACCGGGCGCAGCTATCATGCCTGCCTGGCCGCGGCGAACCGGGCGCGGCGAAACCATTATCTGCTGGAACCCGGCTGGAGGGCGGACGCCGCCATCCAGGGCCTCGGGCGCACCCACCGCACCCGGCAGGCCTCCGCGCCCCTGTTCAGGCCGGTGACCACGAACGTGCGCGGCGAGCGGCGCTTCATCTCCACCATCGCGCGGCGGCTGGACGCGCTCGGCGCGCTCACGCGCGGCCAGCGCCAGACGGGCGGGCAGAACCTGTTCGACCCGGCCGACAATCTCGAGAGCGTCTATGCGAAGGACGCGCTCACCGCCTGGTACCGGCTGCTGTATCGGGGCAAGCTCGCCATCGGCCTGGAGCGTTTCCAGTCGCTGACCGGCCTCACCCTGGAGGCGGAAGGCGGCGCGCTGCGCGAGGACCTGCCGCCCATCCAGCGCTGGCTGAACCGCATCCTCGCGCTTCGCATATCGCTGCAGAATGCCATCTTCGACGAGTTCCTCGCGCTCGTCGAAGCACGGGTCGCCGCGGCCCGCGAGGCCGGAACGCTCGACCTGGGTGTCGAGACGGTGCCGGTCGAGACATTCGAGATACTGGAAGATCGCGTGGTCCGGACGGACCCCTGTTCGGGGGCGACGACCCACCTCCTGAGGCTCGACGTTCGGCGCCGGCTGAAGCCATTGCGGATCGCGCGCATCCTGGACCTGTCCGCTCGGCGCGACGCGATGATGATGGTCAATGCACGGTCCGGACGGGCGGCGCTGCGCCTCGATGCGCGCAGTCTCATGTCGGACGAGGGCTTGCCGATCCGCCGGTTCGAGCTGATCCGCCCGTTGCGGCGGGACCATGTCGACTGTGATCGCCTCGGCGAGACGAGCTGGGAGGCGGCAGGCAAGGAGGCGTTTTCAAGCGCCTGGCGGAACGAGGTCGACGAGGCGGAAGCGAAGCTGCGCCATGAGACCCTCCACCTCGCGACGGGTCTTCTGCTTCCGGTCTGGGACAAGCTGCCGGAGGATCATGTCGAGGTGGTCCGCATTCTTGCCGCCGACGGCGCTTCGCTGCTCGGTCGCCGGATCTGCCCGGACTTCCTTCCCGAACTTTCCCGGCGGCTGGGGCTTGACCTGCCGATGCAACTCGAGCCCGGCGAGCTCGTGTCGGCGGTGCTCCGGTCCGGGCGTCCGATGCCCCTCCAGGGGCTCCCCGGCATCGTGCTGAGACGCGCCCTCGTCGGCGGTGTCCGGCGGCTCGAGCTCGAAGGCTACGAGCCCGCGCGGCTCGCCTGGTACAAGGCGCAAGGCTGCTTCACCGAGATCATCCGCTACCGGACCCGGCTGTTCGTACCGGTCGATGACGCGGAGTCGGTGGTGGCGCGACTTCTCGGGGCGGCCGCCTGAGCGCCGGGAGCATGCAGGCGTGGGAACGGAGGAGAGGAAGCGGGACGCGGGCGAGCGGCGGGCACGAGCATGTTCGTGCCGGCTCATCGGGAGACACGCCATGATGAAGACCATTCCACTCGCCAAACTGGTGCCCAGCCAACGCAACGTACGGCGGCGATCGCCGGACCCGCAGGCCGACCTCCAGCTCCAAGCCGACATAGAAGCGCGCGGGCTGCTCCAGAACCTCGTCGTCACGCCCGTCGGCAAGCCGCGCGGAACCTACGCCGTCGAAGCCGGCGGGCGGCGCCTGTCCGCGCTTCGCCGGCTGGCGGAGGCGGGGAAGCTTGCCAGCGACCACGAGGTCTCCTGTTTCGTCCTCGGCACGATCGCCGAGGCGCAGGAGGCAAGCCTGGCCGAGAATTTCCAGCGCCTGTCGATGAACCCGGCCGACGAGTGCCTCGCCTTCCGGCAGCTGGTCGACCAGGGCATGGAGGTCGAGACGATCGCACGGCGCTTCGGACTGACCGTCCGTTTCGTCGAGGGCAGGTTGCGGCTCGCCGGGCTTGCACCGGTCGTGTTCGAGGCGCTTGGAGCCGGAGAGATCAGCCTCGACCTCGCCAAGGCCTTCTCCGCGACCCCCGACCTGGAGCGGCAGGCTTGGGTGTTCGACGAAGTTCGGCGCAGCTGGTACGACCCAAGTCCGGACAGCGTGCGCCGGATGATGACGCAGGTCGCGGCGGCGGCAGGCGATCGCCGGGCCCAGTTCGTCGGCGAGGACGCCTATGTCGCTGCGGGCGGCCGGATCGAACGCGATCTCTTCGCCGAGGAGGCCGCGGCCCACTGGCTTGACCTGCCGCTGCTGGAGCGGCTCGCTGCCGAAAAGCTGGAGCAGCTCGCCTCCCGTCAGGCGACCGAGCTCGGCCTCGCCTGGGTCCGGCCGGCGCTCGGCGCCTGGGTCACCCATTCCGAGCTCGAGGGGCTGCGCCGCGTCACATTGGCGGCGCCGGTTCCGACGGCGGAAGAGACCGCGCGCATCGGGGCGATCGAGGTGGAGCTCGAGAGCCTTGCCGCGCTGATCGACGACGAGAGTGCCGAGGAGGGCGCGCGCGAAGCTGCGGAAGCGCGGGTGCGCGAGCTCGAAGCGGAGATGCGAGGCATCCTCGAGAGGACGCCGCTCATCGCCGACGACCTCAAGGGCCGTGCCGGGACGTTCCTCCTGATTGGTGCCGACGGGCAGGCGCGGCTCGACAGCGCTTTCTATATCGATGCGGACGACGACGTGCGGGCTGGAGACGATGATGACGACCCGGAACGGTCGGACATGGACCGCGAGGCGCGCAAGGAATCAGGCCTGTCCCAGCGCCTCGTCGACGAGTTGTCGATGCAGCGCCGCGACATCCTCGCCGTGCATGTCGCCGCGGATCCCGGCTTCGCGCTCGACCTCGCAATCTTCCTGATGGCGGACCGCGAAGGCCGGCACCGCTTCGAGAAGAGCGGCTCGTCCCTGACGGCGGCGCCTCCGCAGGAGCCGGTCACCGGGCTCGAGAGCGCGGACACCTCTGCCGCGCTGGCCTTCGCGAATATGTCGCAGGCGCTCGACAGGAGCTGGCTGGAGCCGGACGACCGGTCCGGCCGGTTCGACGCTTTTCGGGCGTTGTCCGAAGACGCTCGCGCTGCCTGGCTCGGCCATGCGGTCGCACGGACTTTGGAGGCGAGCCTCAATCACCCCGGTACGCGGGCCTGCGCCTTCCACGACCATCTTGGGCGTCTGCTCGGCATCGACGTCGCCCGGTGGTGGCGGCCGACCGGTTCCAGCTTCTTCGACCGGGTACCGAAGACGGTGACCCTGGCGGCGCTCCACGAGATCGGCGGCGAGGCATTTGCCGCTCGATGGGCGAGGGCCCGGAAAGCGGAACTTGCCCAGGCTTGCGAGCGGATCTTCGCAGGCGATTTCATCGACGAGCCCGAGATCAAGGAGGCGGCGCTTGCCTGGGTTCCGGGACCGATGAGGTTCGGGCGCGATGACGCGCATGCTCAAGAGGAGGGGAGGGCGCGCGAGCCGGATGTGGGCGCTGCGGCGGGCGGGAGTGTTCCCGTCGAAGCGGCTGCCTGACCTTCTGACTGGCCTGGAGGGAGTGGTTCCCGGCGGACCGCTCCCTTGGGCTTCGCTCGCGGCACTGGCCGGGGGCGGCGACCGGAACTAGTGAAAAGTGGCCGCAGGGGCTGCCCAACGGGATATGCAGGCAGTCCCCACTATCCGCCGCGATCGAACCGACCCGAGTGCCGAGCCGAGGTGCCTCACTGAACAGCCGCCGAAACCCGTCCGGACGGAGCGGCGTCGCTTCACAGGAGATTGGCGATGAAGGTGCGGAAGAGTCGCAAGTGATCGCCGCCCGGTATCCCCGCCGCCTCCGACCCGTGCCGCCGCGCAGGCGCCGTCAGCGCCGCCGGACCAACTCGCACGCCTCGTTACGGCGCCCGTCGCGCGTAGCGATCCAGATCGACCGCCTTTTCAAGCTCGCCTACTCGGGCTTCCAAACGGCGTAGTTGATCCATGCAGTCCTCGACTGGCAGCGGCGTCCGGTCAGCGGCGGGAGCGCGCTTGCCTGCCGTTGAAGCGTCGAGCACCTCCGAATTGTCACGGCTGTCGATCAACGATCCCCAGGTGGCCGGGCTCCGGGCCGCGCCGGACTTCGATCGCGTTCAGGACCGATACTCGGTGGGTCTTGCCGCCTCTTGGGAAGTCGACTTGTTCGGGCGCCTTGGTGCCCGGGTCCGCGCCGCGCGTGCCGATGCCGACGCGAGGAGGCATGCGGTGGAGGCGGCAAGGTTGGCGGTCACGACCGAGCTGGCGCAACGTTACATGATGCTGCGGCTGCTTCAGCAGCGCCGCGCAGTTGCGGCCCGGCGGGTCGAGGCTCTTGCGGCCCTGGCGCACCTTTCCGCGCTACGTGTCGCCCGCGGCGTGTCACCACCGGTCGAACGCGACAGTCTCGCCGCAGAGGCGAGCTCTGCGAGGGCGGCGGTTCCGGCACTGACGGCTGAGATCGAGGAACAGTTTGCGCGCATCGATGTACTCGCCGGCCGCGAGGTTGGGACCGCCCGCCAATCTCTCGCGGCGATCGCCGACATACCGGGCTCGGCTCCGATCGACTTGGCGTCGCTCCCGGCCGAGCTTCTGCGACGCCGCCCCGATGTCCTGATGGCGGAGGCCGAGCTCGCGGGCCGCGATGCTCGCGTAGCCGCTGCGATCGCAGATCGTCTCCCCCGGCTCGATCTGGCTGCCTTGTTCGGCTTTCTCGCAGGCGCGATCAATCCTCTCGTCGGCGCTGGCGCCCTGACAGCGGGTGGCTCGGCAGGTTTGAGCTACAACATCTTCGATGGAGGACGCTCGAGAGCCGCGGTGGATGCGGCCAAGGCCGACATGCGAGGCGCGATCGCGACTTACGAGCGTACTCTCCTCGATGCCGCGGCAGATGTTCAGACCGCATCGGCCGCTCAGGTCAGCGCACATGAACGAGTTCGTGCTCTTCAAGATGCCGAGGGACGGCTGGGCGCGGTGCTCGCCGCCGTGGAGCAGGCGCGGCATCAGGGAACTTCGTCTCTGACCGACGTCCTTGACGTCGACAGGCGCTTGCAGGATGCCAGGGACGCGCGCCTCGTGGCCGAAGCGGAACAGGCTCTAGCGCTGATAGCGATCGTACGCGCGCTGGGGGGCTATGGCGCAAAGGTGGAGTGAGCGCGTTCCGCGGAAAAGAGCAGGGCCACTTGCGTGAGCGGCTGAAGGCGTCTTCTCGCGCGCGGCGCGAGCATCTTGCGTTCCCCTCCTCGCCGAGGCCATCACGACGGTGCGTCGTTGCTCGCCCGGCGACGCCGCCGAGCGACTCCCTGCCTCCTGTCTATTGAAATGCCGCGGGAGGAGCAGTATGTGATCGGAGCGGGACCGGGCCCCTCTGGCGACTTGAGAAAGTCGTGATGTCGGACCGCATCGAGCGCGCTCGGTGCCGGTTCGGGGCTCATCTCGGCCCCTGATTACTTCCGTGGCGGTATCAGCGCGCTCGATCGAACATCGGTCGAGGGCTGCGCCCGTGCATCAACCGCACCGTCACCTGCATATATGCGGACACGGCCTCCTTCGATCGCCACTGCAACGCAAGCGCCGCCGGCTGTCGCCGACGGTTGGAGGAGAAAACCGTCATGTCCAATCCAGTGAAGGCTACGGCCTGTCCCGTCGACGGCGCCGCGCTCCTCATGACCGAACGCTCCGGTATCGAGATCGACTATTGTCCGGCCTGCCGCGGCGTATGGCTCGACCGCGGCGAACTTGACAAGATCATCGAGCGGAGCTCCGAGCGTGCCGCCTCGCCTCCGCCGTCCGCGCAGGATGTCCCTTGGACTGGCAATGCCCGCCGGGAGTATGCCGGCGACCGGCAGGGACACGGCTACCGCAAGCGCAAAAAGTCGTTTCTCGAAGAACTCTTCGACTGAGATTTCCCTCGGATCCCAACCCTCTTGCGAACGCGGTGCAAGCCGGTTCGCGAGATCGAAGCGATCTAG
>NZ_JBKBMQ010000022.1:0-22702 GCF_046295735.1 Allosphingosinicella sp. | reverse complement strand
CGCCACCCCCGGTGCCCCTCACCCAACCCTCTCCCGGGGGGAGAGGGCTTCTGCCGCTTCCGCTTCGCTGCTCCGGGCGAAGCTGTCTGCGCCGCGGGGACGGGCCTCCCTCTAGCCCCCTCTCCCTCTGGGAGAGGACTGGGGTGAGGGTCCCGGCCTCCGCGAAGATGCCCCGCCTTTTTCGCCACCCCCGGTGACCCTCACCCAACCCTCTCCCGGGGGGAGAGGGATTTTGCCCCCTCGTCTTCACTGCTCCGGGCGAAGCTGTCTGCGCCGAGGGGTCGGGCCTGCTCCAGCCCCCTCTCCCTCTGGGAGAGGGTTGGGGTGAGGGTCCCGGCTTGCGTGAAGACGCCCCGTCTTTTTCGCCACCCCCGGTAACCCTCACCCCACCCTCTCCCGGGCGGAGAGGGCTTTGGGTGGATGACACTCTTGGCGGTTCGTGCCAGTGATGCGGCTGCACATGGCGGGAGCTTGGGATGGCCGAGGGGGGCGAGCGGGAAGAAGGCGCGGGCGCGAAGGATTATTGGCGGCGCAACGTGCGGCTGCTGGCCGGGCTGATGACGATGTGGTTCATCGTCTCCTTCGGCTTCGGGATCCTGCTGCGCGGCTGGCTCGATCAATTCTCGATCGCCGGCTACCCGCTCGGCTTCTGGTTCGCCCAGCAGGGTTCGATCTACGCCTTCATCATCCTCATCTTCATCTACGTGTTCCGGATGCGGGCGATCGAGCGCACGCACGATGTGGACGACTGACATGACGACGCAGGCGCTGATCTACCTGTTCGTCGCCGGTTCCTTCGCCCTCTATATCGGCATCGCCGTCTGGGCGCGGGCGGGATCCACGAAGGATTTCTACGTGGCCGGCGGCGGCGTCCACCCGGTGGTGAACGGCATGGCGACCGCGGCCGACTGGATGTCGGCGGCGAGCTTCCTGTCGATGGCGGGGTTGATCGCCTTCCTCGGCTATGACGGATCGGTTTACCTGATGGGCTGGACCGGCGGCTACGTGCTGCTGGCGCTGCTGCTGGCGCCCTACCTCCGGAAGTTCGGCCAGTTCACCGTCCCCGATTTCATCGGCGCGCGCTATTATTCCAACGCCGCCCGGGTGGTGGCGGTGATCTGCCTCATCTTCATCAGCTTCACCTATATCGCCGGGCAGATGCGCGGCGTCGGCATCGTCTTTTCCCGCTTCCTCGACGTGCCGATCGACATTGGCGTCATGGCCGGCATGGGAATCGTCTTCGTCTATGCGGTGATGGGCGGGATGAAGGGCATCACCTACACGCAGGTCGCCCAATATTGCGTGCTCATCTTCGCCTATCTGGTGCCGGCTTTCTTCATCAGCTTCATGATCACCGGAAACCCGATCCCCCAGCTCGGCCTCGGGTCGCAGGTGGCGGACGGTTCGGGCATGTACGTCCTCGAAAAGCTCGACGCGGTGCTGACCGATCTCGGCTTCAGCGCCTATACGGCGGGCAGCCGGTCGACCGTCGACGTGTTCGCGATCACGGCCGCGCTGATGATCGGGACGGCCGGGCTGCCGCACGTCATCGTGCGCTTCTTCACCGTGCCCAAGGCCTCCGACGCGCGGCTGTCCGCGGGCTGGGCCCTGGTCTTCATCGCGCTGCTCTATACGACCGCGCCCGCGGTGGGCGCGTTCGCCCGCCTCAACTTCGTCGAAAGCGTGCACGAGACGCCCTACGAAGCCGCGCCGCAATGGCTGCGCAACTGGGAGGCCAACGGTCTCATCGCCTTCGCCGACAAGACCGGCGACTGCGTGATGCACCTCGGCCCGGGCGAAGCCTTCGCCGGCCCGCCCGCCTTCCTTCCCGAGCGCGGCGCCTGCGGCGAGCGGCAGGTCTCCAACCCGGTCAATCCGGACACGCGCAGCGAAGTCTATATCGACCGCGACATCATGGTGCTCGCCAATCCGGAGATCGCGAACCTGCCGGGCTGGGTGATCGCTCTGGTGGCGGCGGGCGGCCTCGCAGCGGCGCTGTCGACGGCGGCCGGGCTGCTGCTCGTCATCTCCGCATCGATCAGCCACGATCTCCTCAAGAAGACCTTCCGGCCCGGCATCAGCGAGAAGCAGGAGCTGCTCGCCGCCCGACTGTCGGCGACCGCGGCGATCCTGGTCGCCGGCTATCTCGGCATCTATCCGCCCGGATGGGTGGCGGAGGTGGTGGCCTTCGCCTTCGGCCTCGCCGCCGCCTCGCTCTTCCCGGCGATCTTCATGGGCATCTTCACCAAGCGGATGAACAAGGAAGGCGCGATCGCCGGGATGGTCGCGGGCCTCGCCGCCACCTTCCTCTACATCGCCTGGTTCAAGCTGTGGAACCCGGCCGCGAACACTGCCGCGCACTGGTGGTTCGGCATCTCTCCCGAAGGGTTCGGCACGGTCGGCATGCTGGTCAACTTCGCGGTGGCGCTGACCGTCGCCCGCTTCACGGCCAAGCCGCCGGCGGAGATCGACGCGCTGGTGGAATCGATCCGGGTGCCGCGCGGCGCCGCGGCGGCCGTCAGCCACTGACGCGGCTTTCAGGCGGCGAGTTCGCGGCGGAGATCGGCGAGCGTGCGTTCGGTGTGGACCCGCGCGAGAGCGGCGAGCCCCTCCCCGTCGCCCGACCGCCAGGCCTCCAGCATCCGGCGATGCTCGTCGTTCGCGCGCGCGTCGCGGCCGAGCGGCTCCAGATGCATCCGCACATAACGTTCGGACAGGATGTGCAGCCGCTCCAGGATCGAGGCGGTCAACGGCCGGGCGGCCGGGCGGACGAGGGCGAGGTGGAAGGCGCGGTTGAGCGCGCCCACCGCCGGGCCGTGCGCCGCCACCGCCTGTTCGAGCCGGTCGAGCGCCTCGGCGGCGAAGCGGTGGTCCTCCGCGCCCGCCGCGCGCCCGCCTTCGGCCAGGGCGTCGGGCTCGAGCCGCAGGCGCAGCGAATAGACCTCCTCCATTTCCGCCAGCGTCATCGGCGGGACGAACCAGCCGCGATTGGCGCGCGAGCGCAGCAGCCCCTCCTGCTCCAGCCGCCCCAGCGCCTCGCGCAGCGGGATCTTGCTGACGCCGAGTTCGCCGGCCAGCGCGTCCTGACGGATCGGCCGGTCCGCCGGCACGTCGCCGGACAGGATGCGGTCGCGGACCAGCTCGACGAGCCGGTCGGACAAAGTGCGGACGACGAGGCTCATGTGACCGTGAAGCCCGCCCAGAACGGGTCGGCGCGGTCGACCCAGATGGTGTTGAAGCCGGTGGCGACCGCCGATCCGCGGATCGATGGGACGATGGCCGGCCGGCCGGCAAGCACGGTCTCCTCCTCGATCCGGCCGGTGAAGCGACTACCGATGTAGCTTTCGTGGACGAAGCTCTCGCCCGCCTTGAGCCGCCCCTGCGCGTAAAGGTGGGCGAGCCGCGCGGAGGTGCCGGTGCCGCACGGGCTGCGGTCGATCGCCCGCTCGCCGTAGAAGACGGCGTTGCGCCCGTCCGCCCCCTCCCCCTTCGGCGCGTCGGCCCAGAGTAAATGGCTGACGCCGCGGATGGCGGGATCCAGCGGGTGGACCGGCTCGACCTTCTCCCGCACCAGCGCGCGAACCGCGCGGCTGAGCTCGACGATCCGCGCCGCGCCGAGCGCGTCCAGCCCGGCATAGGGACCCTGCGGCTCGACGATGGCGTAGAAATTGCCGCCATAAGCGATGTCGATCCTGAGCGGGCCGAAGCCCGGCACCTCGATCTCCACCCCGCTTTCGGCAAGGTAGGAGGGGACGTTGCGGATGGTGACGGCGGTCACCTTCCCCCCCTCCGCCTCATAGGCGATGTCGATCAGGCCCGCCGGCACTTCGAGCCGCAGCCGGCCCGGCTCGCGCGGCACGATGAGGCCGTGCTCGATCGCGAAGGTCACGATTCCGATCGTGCCGTGGCCGCACATCGGCAGGCAGCCGCTGGTCTCGATGAAGAGGATACCCGCGTCCGCGTCGGGCCGGCTCGGGGGATAGAGGAAGCCGCCCGACATCATGTCGTGGCCGCGCGGCTCGAAGCACAGGCTGGTGCGGATCCAGTCGAAGCGGGCGAGGAAGTCCTGCCGCCGCTCGGCCATGGTCGCGCCCCTGAGCAGCGGCGCCCCGCCCGCCACCAGCCGCACCGGATTGCCGGCCGTATGCCCGTCGATGCAGAAGAAGCTGTGGCGCATCAGGCCGCCCGGGCGGCGGCGAGGCTCGGGCGGGTGCGCGCCGCTTTCTCCACCATCGCGATCACCTCGTCGCGGCGTGCGCCCCGGAGCGGCATCCGCGGCATGCGCACGCGTTCGGAGCCGCGACCCATCACCTGCTCGGCGAGCTTGATCGACTGGACGAGGTCGTGCTCGGCGTCGAGGTGGAGCAGGGGCATGAACCAGCGGTAGATCGCCCGCGCCGTGTCGAGATCGCCGCGCTCCACCGCCGCCACCAGCGCCACCGACTCGCGCGGAAAGGCGCTGGTCAGGCCCGACACCCAGCCGGTCGCCCCGAGCAGCAGCCCTTCGAGCGCGACGTCGTCCAGTCCGGCCATCAGCATGTAGCGGTCGCCATAGCGGTTGACGAGGTCGGTGAAGCGGCGCGGGTCGGGGGCGCTTTCCTTGATCGCGACCACGTTCGGCACGTCGGCCAGGGCGTCGAGCACGTCGAAGCCGATCGACACGCGGTAAGCGGGCGGGTTGTTGTAGAGCATGACCGGGAGCGGCGTCGCTTCGGCCACCCGCCTCAGATGGGCGGCAAGCTCGTGCGGCTGGGGGACGTAGACCATGGCCGGAAGCACCATCAGCGCGTCCATCCCGATCGCGGCCGCGTCCCTCGCATAGGCGACGGCGCGGTCGGTGGTGAATTCCGACACGCCGGTGACCAGCGGCACGCGACCGCCCACCGCCTCGACCGCGGCCTTCAGCACCGCCCTTTTCTCATCCGGCTCCAGCGAATTGTTCTCGCCGCAGGTGCCGAGCACGATCAACCCGTCCACGCCGTCGTCGACCAGGGCGCCGAGCACCTTCTGCGTGCCCGCGAGATCGACCGAGCCGTCTTCGGCGAACTGGGTCGTCGCCGCCGGATAGACGCCGTGCCACATCGGCCTTGCACCCACATTCATTCTCCCGTTGATTAAGATCGTATACTGTATAACCTGAGCCCGTGCCAAGGGAAGAGCAGGACGCATTGGTGATCGGCGGCGGCCTAGTCGGCCTGTGCTGCGCGATCGGGCTACAGCGGCGCGGCCTCGCCACCCTGCTGATCGATCCGCAGAGCACGGTCCGCCCCGCCTCCTGGGGCAATGCCGGCCATATCGCGGTGGAGCAGGTCGAGCCGCTCGCCTCCTGGCCGGTGATCCTGAACGTCTGGCGGCACCTGTTCCTGCGCGGCGGCCCGGTCGCGCTGCCGCCGCGGGAGATCGGCGCCTGGCTGCCCTTCGCCCTGCGCTTCGCCGGCGCCGCGCGGCGCTTCGCGCCCGGCAAGGCGGCGCTTTCCAGCCTCGTCGCGGGCGCCCTCCCCGCCTGGCGCGCCTTGCTAGCGGAGGCGGGGGCGCCGGACCTGCTGGTCGAGAACGGCCATATGCTGGTTTGGGAAAGCGAAGCGGCCGCACGCAAGGGCCGGGCCGCCTGGGCGAAGGCCGACACCGGCGAAGTGCGCTTCCGCGACGCCTCGCCGGAAGAGCTCGCTCTGCTTCCCGTACCGCTGGCCGGCGGCCTCCGCTTCCAAGGCACCGCCCAGATCGCCGACCCGACCGGTCTTGACGACGCGCTCGACGCGCATTTCGCGGCGCTTGGCGGCCGCCGCCTGCGCGGGAGCGCCGACGCGCTGGAGCTGGAGGACGGCCGCGCCTTCGTCCGGGCGGGAGGCACGCGCTTCGCCGCGGCGCATGTGCTGGTCGCGGCCGGCACCGGCGCGCGGCCGCTGCTCGAGCGGATCGGCCACAAGGTGCCGCTGATCGCCGAACGCGGCTATCACATCCAGGCCGAAGCGGACTGGCCGGAGGGGCTGCCGCCGGTCGTGTTCGAGGAAAGGTCGATGATCGTCACGAGCTTCCGATCGGGCCTGCGCGCCGCGGGCTTCGTCGAGTTCGCCCGGCCCGAGGCGCCGCCCGATCCGCGCAAGTGGCGGCGCCTCAGGGCGCACGCCGCCGCGCTCCGCCTCCCCTTCCGCGTCGAGCCGAAGCAATGGACCGGCGCCCGGCCGACCCTGCCCGACTATCTTCCCGCCCTCGGCCGCAGCCGCAGGGCCTCCAACCTGTTCTACGCCTTCGGGCACCAGCATCTCGGCCTCACCCTCTCGGCGGTGACGGGGCGCCACATGGCGGCCCTGGTCGCCGGCGAAGCGCCGGAGATCGACCTTTCCCCCTTCGACATCGAACGTTTCGGGAGGCGCTTGTGATCGGCGGATCTTCGGCGGCGGCGGAACTCGCCGCTTTGGCACCCTGGCCCAACCCGGCGCCGCCGATCGCCTCGGACGAGCGCGCCGCCCGCATCGAGCGCGCCCGCGCTCTGATGGCGGAGGCCGGCGCCGACGCGCTGCTGATCGGCGCCGGGGCCAGCCTCCTTTATTTCGCCGGCATCTCCTGGGGCGCGAGCGAGCGGCTGGTGGCGATGCTGCTGCCCCGCCGCGGCACGCCGGTCCTCATCTGCCCCGCCTTCGAGCAAGGCAGCCTGGAGGCCGAACTGGCGATCGAGACCGATCTGCGGCTGTGGGAAGAGGATGAAAGCCCGGCCGAACTCGTCGCCGCCGCGCTGCGCGAAACCGGCGCGCGGCGGCTCGCCGTCGATCCGGCGCTGGCCTTCTTTCAGGCCGAGCGCATCCGCCGCGCCGCGCCTTCGGCCGATCTGGTCGACGCCGCTCCGATCGTCGACGGCTGCCGCGCGCTGAAATCCGGCGCCGAGCTCGCGCTGATGCGCCAGGCCAAGGCGATGACCCTGGAGGTCCAGCGCCGCGCCGCCCGCATCCTGCGCCCCGGCATCCGCGCCAGCGAGGTGCGCCGCTTCATCGACGAGGCGCACCGCGCGCTCGGCGCGGCGGGGAGCAGCTTCTGCATCGTCCAGTTCGGCCGATCGACCGCCTTCCCCCACGGCCTGCCCGGCGACGACCGCCTGGCGGAAGGCGACATGGTGCTGATCGACACCGGCTGCGCGGTCCAAGGCTACAACAGCGACATCACCCGCTCCTACGTGTTCGGAGAGGCGGACGCCGAGCAGCGCCAGATCTGGGATGTCGAACAGGCGGCGCAACAGGCGGCGTTCGACGCGGTGCGCCCGGGCGTCCCATGCGAAGCGATCGACGCCGCCGCCCGCGCCGTGCTGGAGCGCGCCGGCCTCGGTCCCGGATACCGGCTGCCGGGCCTTCCCCACCGCACCGGTCACGGCATCGGCCTGTCCATCCACGAGGCGCCCTATCTGGTGCGCGGCGACCGGACGCCGCTCGCGCCCGGAATGTGCTTCTCCAACGAACCGATGATCGTCGTTCCGGACCGGTTCGGCATTCGGCTGGAGGACCATTTCCACGTCACCGAAGAGGGCGCCGCCTGGTTCACCCGCCCCTCCCCTTCCATCGACGATCCGTTCGGAGACCCAGCATGATCCGCCTCCTCCTCTGCGCCGCCGCGCTCGCGCTGCCACTCGCCGCGCCCGCTTTCGCCCAGCCGCCCGCGCCCGCGGAAAGCGCGGCCGATGCGCGGCTGCGGGCGCTCTACGAAGCCGAATGGGCGTGGCGGCGGGGCGAGTTCGGACGGCTCGGCGACCATGGTCCCGGCGCGCTGGCCGACCGCTGGCCCCGGGTCGATCCCGCCGCCTGGCAGGCGCGGCTCGCTTATTGGGACCGCGCGCTCGCCGAACTCGACACGATCCCGCTCGACGCGCTGTCGCCGGAGCAGCGCATCAACGCCGCCGTTTTCCGCACCATGATCGAGGAGCTGGCCGGCGACGTCCGCCGCCGCGCCTACGAAGCGCCGTTCAATTCGGACAGCTTCTTCTGGACCTATCTCGCCCCGCGCTCCGGCTTCGCCGACGCTGAGGAGTATCGCCGCTATATCGGCCGGCTGCGCGACCTGCCCCGCTATTTCCGCGAGCATATGGCGAACATGCGCAGCGGGCTGGACCGCGGCTTCAGCATCCCCCGCGTGACCCTTACCGGACGCGACGCGACGATGGAGCCGTTCCTGCCCGCCGACGAGACCAACCCGCTCTACGCCCCGTTCGCGGCGATGCCGGCGGCGATCCCGGCGGCCGAGCAGGAACGGCTGCGTGCCGAGGGGCTGGCGGCGATCCGCGAGGCGGCGGCGCCCGCTTATGCCGAGCTGCTCACCATGTTCCGCACCGAATATATGCCCCGCGCCCGCGCCACCACCGCCGCGCGCGATCTTCCGGACGGCGAGGCCTTCTACCAGGGAGAGATCGCGAAGTTCACGACGCTCGACATCACGCCGCGCGAAATCCACGACATCGGCCTGCGCGAAGTCGCCCGCGTCCGCGCGGAGATGGAGGAGACGAAGCGCCGCGCCGGCTTCGACGGCAGCCTCGCCGAATTCATCGCCTTCCTGCGCACCGATCCGCAATTCTACGCCAGGACCCCGCGCGAGCTGCTCGCGACGGCGGCCTACGTGGTGAAGAAAGCGGACGGGAAGCTCGGCGAGACGATTGGCACGCTGCCGCGCTACCGCCACGGCATCGTCGCCGTGCCGGCCGAGCTGGCGCCGATCTATACGAGCGGGCGCGGCGGGCTCCAAAACTGCATGTTCAATACCCACAACCTTCCCTCGCGGCCGCTCTATACCCTGCCCGCTCTGGCGCTGCACGAATGCACGCCCGGCCACAGCTTCCAGGCCGCGCTCGCGCTGGAGGGGCCGGACCGCCCCGCCTTTCGCCAGCAGACCTACTTCTCCGGCTATGGCGAGGGCTGGGGCCTCTATGTCGAATGGCTCGGCATCGAGATGGGCATCTACGAGACGCCCTATGAGGATTTTGGCCGCCTGACCTACGAGATGTGGCGGGCGGCGCGGCTGGTGATCGACACCGGCCTCCACGCCTATGGCTGGAGCCGCGACCAGGCGCTCGACTATCTGCGCGAGAACACGGCCTTGTCCGAGCTGGAGATCGTGAACGAGATCGACCGCTACATCTCCTGGCCGGGCCAGGCGACCGCCTACAAGCTCGGCGAGCTCACCATCCGCCGCCTGCGCGCCGAGGCGGAGGCGGCGCTCGGCCCCCGCTTCGACAAGCGCAAGTTCCACGACGTGGTGCTGGCGCTCGGATCGGTGCCGCTGACGACGCTGGAGGAACGCATCGCCAGGTTCATCGCCGACGGCGGCGAAACCGGCTGAGGCCGCAGCGCCGCGCGAGCGTTAACGGAAAAGAGTGAATCGGGCGGTAACCACCTAAAGCATGGCTTTTCCGGCGCGCCTTCCCCGGCTATCGGCGCTCGCCGCGGCGTCCGGAGCGGCTGGAACCGGATCGCCGCCGCCTCGTCCTTATCGGCAGGCATGCGGCGGGGCGGGGTCCCGCGCCTTCATGGAGTTGGTGTGATGCGGAAGGCTGTGTTGGTTTCCCTTCTTTCGATCGGCCTCATCGCCGCGGTGCAGCCGCCGGCCGGCGAGGAGCTGTACCGGGAGGGCGTCGCGGCGCGCCACGCCGGCGATCACCGCCGCGCGGTCGCGCTGCTGCGTCAGCTGGTCGACGCCGAGCCCGGCAATGCCGACGCGCAGCTTCAGCTCGGCCTCGCGCTGATGGCCGAGGGCCGGCTGGACGAGGCCGAGGCGGCGCTGCGCCGCACGCTCGCCATCGCGCCCGATTATGCCGATGCCCGCGCGGCGCTCGCGCGTCTGGAGGCGCAGCGGCGCTCCACGCCGCAGCCGCATCGCTGGGAACTCGATCTCGACGCCAGCTACAGCGCGCTGGAGGGCGGCCGGCCGGACTGGCGCGAGGGCGCGGTGCAACTGCGCCACCATGTCGATCCCCGCACCACCATCGGCGGCACGCTGGAGGCGAGCCGCCGCTTCGGGCTGCGCGACGTCTATGGCGAGCTGCGGATCGACCATCGCCTTGCGGACGGCGCGAGTTTCTATCTGAGCGCGGGCGGCACGCCCGACGCCGATTTCCGCCCGGAATGGCAGCTGGGCGCGGGCGGCGCGGTGCGGGTGGCGGAAGGGCCGGCGGCGACGGTGCTGACGCTCGACGCCCGCCAGGCCCGCTTCCGCGCGGGCGACATCCAGACGGTGTCGCCGGGCGTCGAGCAATATGTGGCGGGCGGCCGCGCCTGGATCACGGCGCGCTGGATCAACATCTTCGACGAGGCCGGGCGGCACCGCTCCGGCTGGCTGGCGCGCGGCGACCTGATGGCGAACGACCGGCTGCGCCTGTTCGCCGGCCTCGCCGATGCGCCCGACGTCAGCGAGGGCGTGGTGACGGACACGTTCACGATCTTCGGCGGCGCCGCGGTCGATCTCGACGCGCGCACCACGCTGCGCTTGTCGGTCGCGCGCGAGGACCGGGTGGGCGGCGGCGACCGGACGCAGTTCGGCATCGGCATGGGCGTGCGCTTTTGAGCGCTCTCGCCACCCTCTGGTTCGTCTCGCTCTCCATCGCCGGGGCGGCGCTGCTGATCATGTTCGGCCTGCTGATCGGCCGGCTGGTCCTCGGCATCACCGGCCGCGCGCGCGAGGCGGAGCGGCGCCGGCTGGTGCCGCTGCTGCTCGGCGCGCGCCAGGGCGAGCTCGACCGGCGGGTGCCGGGCGAGTTGCTCGCCCAATTGTCGCTGGAGCTCATCCACCTCGTGCGCGGCAGCGACCGCGAGCGCTTCGTCTCCACCGCGACGCGGATGGGCGTCCCGGCGCGGCTGCGGCATCATCTGGGCAGCGGCTCGCCCCGCGTCCGGCTGGCGGCGGCCGAGGCCCTGTCCGAATTCGCCGACGAGCGGTCGACGGAGCGGCTGCGGGCGGCGCTCGACGATCGAAGCCCGGACGTGCGGCTAAGCGCCGCGCTGGCGCTGGCGTCGGCCGGCAAGGCCCCGCCCGCCCGCGAACTGGTCGATCGCCTGCGCATCGGCACCGAGGAGAATTCGCTGCTCACCGTCTCGCTGTTCCGCGAGATCGCCAAGGCGCGCCCCGAGGAGGTGAAGGCGCTGATCCTCGACGAGACGGTGCCCGCCGGCGCCAAGGCCGCCGCCATCGAGTCGCTGTCGGCATCGGGCGACTATGCGCTTGTCCCGGTGATCGCCACGCTGGCGGCGACCGCCGAGGCCGCCGATCCGGCGCTGCCGCGCTATCTGGCGGCGCTCGGCGCCTTCGGACATCCGGCGGCGCAGCCGGCGGTGAAGCGCGGGCTCGCCAGCCCGGAATGGGAGGTGCGCGCCGCCGCCGCGGAGGCGGCCGGGCGGATCGGCCTCCAGGACCTCGCGCCCTGGCTGAAGGAGATGCTGGGCGACGATCAATGGTGGGTGCGCTTCCGCGCCGCCGAGGCGCTGGCGCGGCTCGGCCCGGACTGCGCGCGCCTGCTGCGCGAAGCGGCCGAGCAAGGCGCCGAGCCCGCCCGCAGCGCCGGCATCCTGACCCTGCTCGAGCGGGGGCTGGCATGATCGACTGGCCGGGATGGGCGCTGTGGTCGGCGCAATGGATCGCGATCCTGGTGATCGGCACCGGGCTGCTCCAGACCCTGTTCTACATCGTCCAGCTGGTCTTCGCCGGCTTCGCGCTCGGCCGGCGGCCGCCGATCGACCGCGCCTCGCTCCTCTGGCGCCGCTATGCGGACGAAGCGCCCGGCATGGCCGTGCTCGCCCCCGCCTTCAACGAGGAGGTGACCATCGTCGAAAGCGTCAACTCGCTGCTGGCGCTCCATTATCCCGATTTCGAAGTGATCGTGATCAACGACGGATCGAAGGACGGGACGCTGGAGCGGGTGGTGAGCCATTTCGGCCTGTCGCGCGTGCACCGCTATCACGACCATGCCGTGCGCCATCAGCCGATCCGCGGCATCTACGCCAGCCCGCGCCTTCCGCGCCTGCTGGTCGTGGACAAGGAGAATGGCGGCAAATCGGATGCGCTAAACGCCGGCATCAACGTCGCGCGGGCGCCGCTGTTCGTGTCGATCGACGCCGATTCCCTGCTGGAGCCGGACGCTTTGCTGCGCGCCGTGCGTCCCTTCGTCGAGGAACCGCGCAAGACGCTGGCGGTCGGCGGCACGATCCGCATCGCCAACGGCAGCCGGATCGAGGCCGGGCACGTCACCGACATCAAGCTGCCGCGCAACTTCCTCGCGCTGGTCCAGATCGTCGAATATCTGCGCGCCTTCCTGATGGCGCGGCTGGCGCTCGGCGCGATGCAGGCGCTGACCGTCATCTCGGGCGCGTTCGGCGTCTTCCAGCGGCGGGCGGTGGTCGAGGTCGGCGGCTACAGCCACGGCACGGTCGGCGAGGACATGGAGCTGGTGATCAAGCTCCACCGCCTCTACCGCGAGCGGGGCGAGCCCTACCGCATCGACTTCATCCCCGAACCGGTCTGCTGGACCGAAGTGCCGGAGGATCTCACCATCCTCGGCCGGCAGCGCGCCCGCTGGCAACGCGGCGCGCTGGAAACCTTCTTCAAGCATAAGGACATGCTGTTCAATCCGCGCTACGGCCGGGTCGGCTTCCTGGGCTTCGGCCACATCCTGCTGGTCGACGTGCTGGGGCCGCTGGTGGAGGTGCTGGGCTATGTGCTGGTGCCTTTGCTCTGGGCGCTGGGCCTGCTGTCGTTCGACTATCTGCTCGCCTTCCTCGCCGTCACCTTCACCTTCGGCATCTTCGTCAGCGTCGCGACGCTCATCCTGGAGGAGGTGCAGCTGCGCCGCTTTCCCAAGGCGCGCGACCTCGCCATCCTGACCGCGGTGTCGGTGGCGGAGAATTTCGGCTATCGCCAGGTCGCCAACCTCTGGCGCATCCGCGGCTGGTGGCAGTTCCTGCGCAAGCAGCAGGGTTGGGGACAGATGTCGCGTAAAGGCTTCGCCCGGTCATGACGAAGCGGCCCAGACGCACCGCCGCCGAAGGCGCCGTCCCCGCCTTCCCGTTGCGGGCGATGCTGCTCGGCATCGCCGCGATGGTGCTGATCGCGATCGCATCGGCCAGCACCGCCTGGGTGGTGGGGCAGCGGGTGCGGGCCATCACCGAGACCCAGCTCGCCGTCCAGACCGGCGCCGAGCAGCTGCAGTGGCAGAGCGAGTTGCTCGAACTGTCGGCAGCCGCCGCGATCGCCACCGGGGACGAGGCCCATGCGCTCCGCTACGGCGCGGTCCAGCCGGAGCTGCGCCGCACCCTGGAGGAGCTGGAGCGCGCCATTCAGCTTCCCGAGAACCGCGCCGCCATCGCCGCCGTGGCGCGGGCCGAGCGCGAGATATCGGACCTCGAATATCGCGCGCTCGACCTTGCCGTGACCGACCGTCGGGACGAGGCGCGGGCCATGCTACAGAGCGCCCGCTACCGCGAGCTGGTTCGCGCCTATCGCGGCGGGCTGGTCGAAATCCAGGAACGGTCCCTGCGCCACGTTCGGGAACTGCGCCAGGACACCGACCGCTGGCTGCGGCTGGACGTGGGCGTCAATCTGGCGGGCCTCCTCCTCATCGCGCTGGCCTGGCTCGTGATCGTGCGCCCGGCGCGCAACTGGGCCGGCC
This sequence comes from Allosphingosinicella sp., assembly GCF_046295735.1. Lineage (GTDB taxonomy): Bacteria > Pseudomonadota > Alphaproteobacteria > Sphingomonadales > Sphingomonadaceae > Allosphingosinicella. The sequence goes on along the minus strand of NZ_JBKBMQ010000022.1, from coordinate 9,072 downwards.
AGCTCGCCGACGCCCGTCGCCGGGCCGAGCGGGCCACGCGGGCGAAGAGCGACTTCCTCGCCGTCATGAGCCACGAAATCCGGACGCCGCTCAACAGCGTCATCGGCTTCGCCGACCTCCTCCTCACCGACCCGGACGTCCGCGGCAAGCAGCGGCGGCAGGTGGAGCTGATCCAGGGCGCGGGCACGATGCTGCTGACGGTGGTGAACGACCTGCTCGATTTCTCGAAGATCGAGGCGGGGCGGATCGAGCTCTCCCCCGAACCCTTCGCGATCGAGACTTTGGTCGACAACAGCGTCTCGATCGTCCGCGACAGCGCTCAGGCCAAGGGGCTGGAGATGCGGGTGAGCGTCGACCCCTGCCTGTCGCCTTATTTCCTGGGCGACGAGAACCGCATCCGCCAGGTGCTGCTCAACCTCCTCAACAACGCGGTGAAGTTCACCGCCGAGGGCATGGTCTCGCTCCACGTGCGGCGGGAAGCGGAGGAAAGCGGGCGCGAGCGCATCCGCTTCACCGTCACCGATACGGGCTCCGGCATCGACGCGACGCGCCAGCGCCGGCTGTTCCGCCCCTTCGTCCAGGCCGACGCTTCGATCACCCGCCGCTATGGCGGCACCGGCCTGGGCCTCAGCATCTCGAAGCGGCTGGTCGAGCTGATGGGCGGCGAGATCGATTTCCTGAGCCAGGAGGGCGAGGGCTCCTCCTTCTGGTTCACCCTCGCTTTGCCCCGCGCCGACAAGCCGGCGCTCGCCGCCGATGCCGCGGAGGCGGCGGCGGTGCGCGGCGCGCGCATCCTGGTGGCGGAGGACCTGCCGATGAACCAGGAACTCGCCAAGGCGATGCTCGGCCGCGCCGGCCACGAGGTCGAGATCGCCGCCGACGGCGAGGCGGCGGTGGAGGCGGTGCGGCGTTCCCGCTTCGACCTCGTCCTGATGGACATACAGATGCCGCGCATGGACGGGATCACCGCCACGCGCCTGATCCGCCAATTGCCCGGGGAGGCGGGGCAGGTGCCGATCGTCGCCATGACCGCCAACGTGCTGCCGCGGCAGGTCGCCGAATTCCTGGCCGCCGGGATGAACGGCCATGTCGCGAAGCCCGTGCGGCAGCGCGAGCTGCACGCCGCCGTCGCCGCCGCCTTGCCCGGCCGCCGCGCCGCGCCGGCGCCCGAAGCGGCCGCGCCCGAAGAGGAGTTCGACGCGGCGACGTTCGAGGACGTGCGGCAGATCATCCCGCCGGAGCGGCTCGCGCAGCATCTCGCCCAGCTGGAGACGGAGGCGGAAGCGATCGCCGAGGCGTCGGGCGGCGGCCCGGACGTGGAGGCGCGCGCCCATAAGATCGTGTCGCAGGCCGGGATGCTGGGCCTCGTCCGCCTTTCGCGCCGGGCGCGGGCGCTGGAGGATGCCTGCCGCGACGGCGGCGACCGGGACGGAGCGCTGGCGGCGTTCCGCGAGGCGGCGGGCGACGTGCGCAGATATGCGCGGCCGCTGCTCTAGGGAGAAAGGCCGGATGTGGAGGGTTGACGCAAGGTGAGCATCCTATGTCGCGTGGGGGGGCATGAGCCGAGCCCCGAACAGGTGTGCAATGCCGGGCGCTGCTTCAGCCGCTGCCGGCGGTGCGGCGCGGAGCTGATGGAGGAAGACGGCAAGTGGAAGCCGATCCCGCCCGGCTACCGCATCGTCTGGCGGGACAAGGAGGGCGCGCCCGCGCCTGCCCCCACCCTGGCGCCGACCGCGCCCGCGCCTTCGCCCAGCCCGCCCCCCGCGCCCGAGCCGCCGAGCCTGCCGCCCGCCCGCGAAATCCCGGCCGAGCCGGAAGGCCCCGTGCGCCAGATCATGGTGTGCGACGACGATCCCCTGCTCGCCGATCTGCTCACCCACAAATTGTCCGGGCGCGGCTACCGCGTCACCGTGGCGGAGGACGGCGCCGAAGCGCTCGCCAAGATCGCCGCCGATCCGCCGGACGCGATCCTGCTCGACGCGATGATGCCGATGATGGACGGCTATGAAGTGCTGCGCCGCATCCGCGAGGATCCGCGGCTCGCGTCCGTGCCGGTGGTGATGCTGACGGCGCGCAAGCAGGAGCAGGACATCGTCCGCGCATTGAGCCTGGGCGCCGACGACTTCGTGGTGAAGCCCTTCATCCCCGAAGAGCTCCTCTCCCGCCTCGCCCGGCTGATCGAGCGCCGCTAGAGCGCGGCGAAGTCGATCGGGGAGTGCCGGTCGAGGCGGCGGCTGGCGTCCGGCATCGGATATTTGAGGCCGGTGGCGCAGTTGAACAGCAGCGCCCGGTCGTCGCGCGAGACCAGCCCCTTCTCCAGCGCCAGCCGCCAGGCGGCCAGCGTCGCGCCGCCTTCGGGGCAGAGCAGGAAGCCGTCGTCGCGCGCGGCATCGTCCACCGCCTCGCGGATCGCATCGTCCGGAACGGCCATCGCGAAGCCGCCCGATTCCCGCACCGCCCGAAGGATCAGGAAATCGCCGACCGCCTTGGGTACGCGGATGCCGGCGGCGATGGTGTGGGCGTCCTCCCAGCGCTCGGCATGTTCGGCGCCTTCTTCCCACGCCTTGACGATCGGCGCGCAGCCTTCGGCCTGCACCGCCACCATGCGCGGCCGTTCCGGACCGATGAGGCCGAGCGCCTCCAGCTCCGCGAACGCCTTCCACATGCCGATCAGGCCGGTGCCGCCGCCGGTCGGATAGAAGATCACGTCCGGCACCTGCCAGCCGAGCTGTTCGGCGAGCTCCAGGCCCATCGTCTTCTTGCCCTCGATCCGGTAGGGCTCCTTCAGCGTCGACATGTCGAACCACAGCCCCTGGGCGGCGCCCTCCCCGACGATCTTCCCGCAATCGTCGATGAGGCCGTTCACCCGCCACACGCGGCCGCCCTGGGCGGCGATCTCGCGGACGTTCACCTCCGGCGTGTCTTCGGGGCACAGGACGATGCTCTCCATCCCCGCGCGGCTCGCATAAGCGGCGAGCGCGGCGCCGGCATTGCCGTTGGTCGGCATGGCGATGCGGGTGACGCCCAGCTCCTTCGCCATCGAAACCGCCATGGCGATGCCGCGCGCCTTGAACGATCCGGTCGGCAGCCGCCCTTCGTCCTTCACCAGCAGCGATGCCGCCGCGTGACGCTGGCCGGTGCGGGCGAGCGAGACGATCGGAGTCGCCGCCTCGCCCAGGCTGACGATATGCTCCGCGCGGCGCACCGGCAGCAGCTCGCGCCAGCGCCAGAGATCGTGCGGCCGCCCGGCCAGCGCGTCGCGGCCGAGCGCCGCCCGCGCCCCGGCAAGGTCGTAGCGCACGAGCAGCGGCCGCCCGGCGCGCGACAGGCCCTGCAGCCGATCCGCCTCGTAGCGATCGCCGGTCATCGAACATTCGAGATGGGTGACGAAGGTCGGCCGTTCGGCCGTGAGATTGCCGTTCCAGATCATCCGCCCGCGCTAGCGGAGCGTCGGCCGCCGAACTAGGGGGAACCGTCGCCGCTTTGCCTCGCTTGATCCCCGCAAGGAGAAACGCATGACCCGTACCGTCGCCGTGTTCGTCGGCAGCCTCAGAAAAGCCTCGCTCAACCGCCGCACCGCCGAGGCGCTGGCGCGGATGGCGCCGGAGAATCTCAGGCTGGAGATCGTCGAGATCGGCGATCTCCCCCACTATAACGAGGATCTGGAGCGCGATCCCCCCGCGGCCTGGACGCGCTTCCGCGACGAGGTGCGGGACAAGCAGGCGCTGCTGTTCGTCACGCCCGAATATAACCGCTCGCTGCCGTCCGCGCTCAAGAACGCGATCGACGTCGGCTCCCGCCCCTACGGCAAGGGCGTCTTCTCCGGGAAACCGGGGGCGGTGATCACCGTCTCCCCCGGCCAATATGGCGGCTTCGGCGCGAACCATCATCTGCGCCAGTCGATGGTGTTCTTGGACGTGCCGATGATGCAGCAGCCGGAAGCCTATCTCGCCAAGGCGGGAGGCATCTTCGCCGAGGACGGATCGCTGCGGGACGAGGGGGCGAAGGACTTGCTGCGCCGCTTCATCGACGGTTTCGCCGCCTGGGTGGAGCGCCTGGCGCGCTGAGCGGATCGGAACCGGCCGCCGCGCGGGGCCGTTGCCCCTTTCGACCATGAAGGCCGACCACCCCAAGGCGAAGCGCGGCGCGCCCGAGCCGCGCAGCGCGACCGAAGTCGCGCGCCGCGTGCTGCGCGAGGCGCTGACCGACCGGACGATGCTGTCGGCGGGCGGTCTCGCCTTCTTCGCGATGTTCGCGATCCTGCCGGGCCTTGCCGCCGCCGGCGCGATCTACGCCTTCTTCGCCAGCGCCGAGGCCATCGACCGGCAGATCGGCGCGTTCGACGACGTCCTGCCGGAGGGCACGGCCGCGCTGTTGAGCGAGTTCCTGACCAGCGTCCCGGGCGGGCTCGGCCTCGGCGCCGGTCTGGTCGTCAATCTCCTGATCGTCTTTTGGACCGTGCAGCGCTCCGCCTCGGGCATCATCACCGCGCTCAACATCACCCACGACGTGGAGGAGGAGCGCGGACGCATCGGCCGCGAAGGCGTGGCGCTGGGCCTGGCCGCCGCCAGCCTCGTCTTCCTGTTCGCCTCGCTCTTCCTGCTCGCGGTGCTGCCGCTGCTCGAGGGCGGTCTCGCGGACGCCTTCATGTGGCTGCGCTGGCCGCTGCTGGCCTTGCTCTTCTTCCTCTATCTCGGCTTCATCTACCGCTGCGCGCCGGCCGAGCCGCCGCGGCGCTTCGGCTGGATCAGCATCGGGGCGGGCGTCGCCTTGCTTCTCTGGCTCGCCGCTTCGGCCCTGTTCACCTTCTATGTCGCCGGCTTCGGCGGGTTCGGCACCTTCTACGGGTCGGCGGCCGCGCCGATGGTGCTGATGATGTGGCTGTTCCTCACCTCGCTCGTCATCCTGGTCGGCGCCGAGATCAACGAGCAGCTCATCGAGGCGCATGACGGCGCCCCGAAAACGGGCCTGAAGCGGAAGGTGGACGAGGCCTGAGAAGCGTCTAGCGCGACAGCGGGCCGAACAGGCGCTGGCCGGGCGCGCGGCGGGGCGGCGCCTTGCGGCTGACGGCGATGGCGAGCTCCAGCGTGGCGGGATGGAGCGGCGCCTCGAATTCGAAGCCCGCGCGCGCACCTTCGATCCACACGACCCGGCTCTTGGTCGGCTCCAGCCCGGTGAGCTTCAGCCAGACCAGGCCGCCCACCTCCAGCGCCAGGTCGGTTTCGGCCATGAAGCCGGTTTCCGAAAGGTTCAGCACCTCCGCATCGCCCAGCCGCGCCCCCGGTTCGCGCAGGCTCGCCGCCAGGTTCACGATCCGCCGTTCGGCCCTGCGGCCGTCCGACGCCGGCAGGATCGCCAACTGTCCTTTTCTCATGCGAAGCTCCCGCTGGCCCGCTCTCCCTTTCCTCCTCCCGCGCTAAGAATTGGTAAATACGGGCTTTTCGGTAAATCCGGGGGCGATGCGGCGGCGATCGGTAGAGGATCGAAACGGCCGCGCGCGCGTTCTTCACACCAACCTAGATTTGTATCCCGGAGTATCCCTTGAAAAAATCCCTTCTCCTCGCGTCGGTCGCGGCCGCGCTGGCGCTCGCCGGCTGTGGCGGCGGCGGCGTCGAAGGCCCCGGCGCGGAAGCCGCCGCCTCGGTCCGCCCCGACCGGGTGGACCCGCAGGAACTGCGCTCGGCCGTCACCGACGAGCGCGTCAGGCGCTTCTACGAAGCCCGCAACTGGGAGGCGGCCTGGACCCGCCCGGCGGCGCGCGAGCTGCTGACGGCGCTGCAGGAGGCGCCGCGCCACGGGCTCGACGCCGTGCCCTTCCTGCAGGAGACGGACGGCGCCGAAAGCCCGACGGCGCGGGAGGCGGCGCTGACGCTCGCCGCCGTCGCTTATGCCGAGGCGCTCGCGACCGGCGTCGCCCGGCCCGACGAGGTCAACGAGATCTACACCCTGCCCAAGCCCGACGCCGATGTCGTCGCGGGCCTGGCGCAGGCGATCGAGGCCGGGCAGGTCGGCCAGTGGATCGCCGGCCTGCCGCCGCAGGACGCCGAATATCGCCAGCTGTCCGAGGCCTATCTGCGCTACCGCCAGCTCGCCGCCGAGGGGCCGCAGACGCAGGTGTCGGACGAAGGCGGCACGATCCGCGCCGGCGACCGCGACCCGCGTGTCCCCGCCATTGCCGAGGCGCTGCGCGCCAACGGCTATCTCGTCGAGGGCGCGGCGAACGGCCGCGAGCAGCCGAAGCAGAAGCAGCAACAGCAGGCCCAGCCGGCGCAGGACGCGCAGCTCTATACCGAGCGCATGGCCGAGGCGGTGGCCCGGCTCCAGGCCGATTACGGGATCGAGGAGGACGGCGTCGTCGGCCCGACCACGCTTCAGGCGCTGAACACCGGCCCGGCCGACCGCGCCCGCATCCTCGCCATCAACCTGGAACGCCGCCGCTGGCTGGACCGGAACCCGCCCGCGACCCGGGTCGACGTCAACATCCCCGCCGCCTTCATGGACTATTATCATGACGGGCAGCCCGTCCATCAGGCCAAGGTGATGGTCGGCACCGCGGAGACGGTGACCCCTTTGCTCGGATCGCCGATCTTCCAGCTGGTCGCGAACCCGACCTGGACGGTGCCCAAATCGATCGCCGAGCGCGACATCCTGCCCAAGGGCGATTCCTACCTCGCCAGCAACAACATGACGATCAACAGCGACGGCTGGATCGTGCAGGCGTCGGGCCCGCGCAACGCGCTCGGCCAGGTCAAGTTCGACATGAAGAACGACCATGCCATCTTCCTGCACGACACGCCGTCCAAGTCGCTGTTCGCGCAGAGCCAGCGCCAGCTCAGCAACGGCTGCGTGCGGGTCGAGGACGCGGTCGGCTTCGCGCGGATGCTCGCCTCGCAGCACGGCCGCTCGGCCGAGTTCGAGCGGGCGCTGTCGAGCGGGCGCGAAAGCTTCGTGCGCCTGCCCGAGGAGATCATGGTGCGCATGCTTTACCACACCGCCTATCTCGACCGGTCCGGCAACATCGTGTTCCGCACCGATCCCTATGGCTGGGACGAGGATCTGGCGCAGAAGCTGGGCGTCGACGCGCGTACGCAGCGGCGGCTGAGGACGCCGGCGACGATCGAACTCGGCCCCTGATCCCGGCCGTCCTGCGGCTGGTCGGGCGCCCGCCACGGCATGGCGGAACCGGGGTGCAAGGACGGTCCGGAACCGGAACGTCCCCCCTCCCCCGGCCGTTGATTCGGCAGGGGAAGCGGAGCGCCGCTCCCCGACCGTTTTTCGCAGCAGGAGAGGCATGATGAGAGACAGAGATTACGGCTATGGCCGCGGCGGATCGGGTTCGCGCTGGCGCGAGGATTCGATCTTCTCCGACGACGACCGCGGCCGCGAGCGCGGCTATCGCGGCGGCGGATATCGCGGCGGCGGCGACTATCGGAGCGGCGGACGCGACGACGACGATCGCGGCTTCTTCGAGCGCGCGGGCGACGAAGTCCGCTCCTGGTTCGGCGACGACGATGCCGAGCGCCGGCGCGAGCGGGACGCCCGCCGCGACGAGGCGCGCGAGGGCTTCGGCGGCGACCATTATTCCCGCATGGGCAGCTCCGGCTATGGCGGCGGCGGCGACTATGGCGGCCGTGGCGGATCGAGCGGCCGGCGCGACGACTATGGAAGCGGTTCCCGTTCCTATGGCGGCGGGCGCGGGCGCAGCGACATGGACCGCGGCTCCGGCGGATATGGCCTGGGCGGCGGCGGCTATTCGGGCGCGCGCAGCTTCGGCGGCAGCCAGAGCGGCTATGGCGAGAACCGCAACGTCGGCGGGCGCCAGAGCGACGCCGCCTATGGCGGGTCGAGCGGCGGCCGGACGTCCGACTGGGACGACAATTACCGCCGCTGGCGCGACCAGCAGATCGAGCAGCTCGACCGCGAATATGACGAATATTGCCGCCACCGGCAGCAGAAGTTCGAGAGCGATTTCGACACGTGGCGCAGCTCGCGCGGCGGCCAGTCGAGCGAAGGCACGGGATCGGGCGGCGGCATGACCGGCGCAAACGCCGGCCGCGCGGAAGCCGGCGCGACCAGCACCGGCGGCGGCACCGCTTCGGCGACCGAGTCGAGCACCGGCACCAGCAACACGGCCGGGACGCAATCGAGCACGCGCAGCCGCAGCCGCACGAGCTGAGGCGCGCTTACCCAGGAGATGGCGGGCGGCCGCGCCGGCAGGCGCGCCCCTGCCCCTCCTTCAACCCCAACCAAGGAGAGACACATGCCGGACTATGGCAGATATGACGACGATTTGACCCGCGATCGCTCCGGGCGCAGCCGCGACCGCGACAGCATCTTCGGATCGGGCCGCGACGCCCGCGGCCGCGACGATCATGACCGCGCCTATCGCGACAACCAGCCGGGCGGCTGGATCGGATCGGGCGCGACGTCGGACTACGACCGGATCGAACGCGACCGCTACCGGAGCCGCGGCTCCGGCCGCGACGGCGGCGGCTTCGTGAGCCGCGACCGCGATCGCGGCGCGCAGGGCTGGCGATCGAGCCGCGACGGCGACTGGAGCACGGACCGGCGCGGCGGCGGCGAACGCTTCGAGCGCGACCGGGGCTATGGCCGCGACGACTATAACGACGACCTGCCGCACAACGAGACGAGCCGCCTCATCGCCTCCAACAAGGTCGAAGGCACGCCCGTCTACAACCGGCGCGGCGACCGGCTGGGCACGATCTACAACTTCATGGTCGACAAGTTCAGCGGCAAGGTCGAATATGCGGTGATGACCTATGGCGGGTTCCTCGGGATCGGCCAGCGTTATTATCCGCTCCCGTGGCGCATGCTCGATTACGACACGCGCGAGGGCGGCTATGTCGTCGACATGAGCGAGCGCGACCTTGAGGACGCGCCGAGCTTCGGCCGCGGCGACGAACCGCGCTTCAACCGCGACTACGGCCGCCACGTCCACAGCTGGTACGGGCTGCAATATTGATGCCCGGGCGGGGGGGGGGATAGGGGCGAAGAACAACACACCCCCCCCTCGAAGGGGGGGGGGTTGCAGGAAAAGAAAACAAAACCCCC
>NZ_JBKBMQ010000021.1:0-30381 GCF_046295735.1 Allosphingosinicella sp. | reverse complement strand
AGAAAACCCTCCCCCCCTCCGCCCCCTCCGCTCCTGCCTCCCAAAGGCCGCCTGCGACGACGTCCCTAAACGCTCTGCTGGCGGAGCGGCGGCGGCAGGCGCTGTTACCCCTCCACCACAGCCTTCGCGGCGGTCCCCTCCTTTTTTGGGAAGAGTGGCGCTAGAGGGTCCAGCGGTCGACGCCGACCAAGGTGCGGAGCTTGTAGAGGTTCTTGAGGTCGGCGAGGAGGCCGCCTTCGTTCAGCATGCCGCGCAGCCGCTCGTCGCCCAGTTCGGCATAAGCGGCGTGCGGGACCGCGACCACCACGGTGTCGTAGGAGCGGTCGAGCGCGTCGAGATCGATCTCCACGTCATATTCGTGGCGCGCCTCGGCCGGATCGGCCAGCGGATCGTGGATGGTGATGGCGTGGCCGAGCTCTTCCAGTCGGCGGATGAGGTCGATCACCCTGCTGTTGCGGAGGTCCGGCACATTCTCCTTGAAGGACAGGCCCATGATCAACGCGCTGCCCGCCTTGCCGCGGCGCTCATGGATGCAGTCGGCGACCCAGGCGCCCATCCGGTCGTTGATCGCGCGGCCGGACAGGATCACCTTCGGATCGATGCCGAGCTGCTGGGCGCGGAAGCTCAGATAATAAGGATCGACGCCGATGCAGTGGCCGCCGACCAGGCCCGGCTGGAACTTCAGGAAGTTCCACTTCGTCCCCGCCGCCTCGAGCACGTCCCAGATCGACAGATCGAGTTTGGAGAAGATCTGAGTGATCTCGTTCATGAAGGCGATGTTGATGTCGCGCTGCGCATTTTCGATCACCTTGGCCGCCTCGGCCGCCTTGATCGACCGGGCGCGGAAGGTGCCCGCGCTGGTCACCCGGCCGTAAATCTCGCAGAGCCGGTCGGCGATCTCCTCATTCTCGCCGGCGACGACCTTCACGATCCGGTCGACCGTATGCTCGCGGTCGCCCGGATTGATCCGCTCCGGGCTGTAGCCGAGGAAGAAGTCGCGGCCGCGCGTGAGGCCCGACACCTCTTCGATCAGCGGCCCGCAAATCTCTTCGGTAACGCCGGGATAGACGGTGCTTTCGTAGACGATGATCGGTTGGCGGGCGCCGTCGAGCAGGCCGGCCACGGCCTTGGTCGCGCCGATCACCGGGCCGAGATCGGGCTTGCAATCCTCGTCGACCGGTGTGGGGACGGTGACGATATAGACGTCGGCGCCCGTACAGTCGGCGGGATCGTGGGTGAGGCGGAGCGAGGTGGCCGCGAGCGCCTCGGGCTCGACCTCGTTGGTCCGGTCCCGCCCCTCCCGCAGTTCCTCCACCCGCCGGCGGTCGATGTCGAGGCCGGTCACTTCATAGGTGCGGGCGAGCGCGACGGCGAGCGGCAGGCCCACATAGCCGAGGCCCACGACGACGATGTGCGGAAGGGAAGGCGCGGTCATGGCTTCCATCTCTTTCAGGAAAGATGCGGCGGAGGATCGGAGGTTTGCCCGCCGGCTATCAGTCGCAACGCGTCGCCAAAGTCAAGCGGGCGGCGGGCTCAGCGCGCCGGCTGGCGCAGAAAGGCGGCGCGGCGGCGTTCCAGCCACGCGCGATTCTCGCGCGTCAGATGTTCGGCATAAGAGCGCGGCTTCTTCATCAGCGCGGCGGGAGTGGAGGCCCGCATGCCGAGCGCCGCCGCCACCCGCGCGACGAAGAAGACGCAATTCTGGCGATTGAGATTGTAGCTGGGCTGCGGAAGCGAGCGCCATTCCTCGACGATTCGCATCACCGCGTCATATTCCGCATCGCTCAAGGTGAAGCGGAAATGCGGGTCGCTGCTCGCGATGTAGCGCGCATCCGCCGAGATGATCTCGCCGCGCACCGAACCCAGGAGAATCGCCGGGGTGACATGTGTGGCCGTAAAGCCATAGTTGGCATCGATTCTTTCCCCGCTCCTGTTGAGCGTGCCGGAAAGCGTGATGAAAGCGTGCGGAAAATGTGAGCCATATTCACGCGAATAGAAGGTGATATCGACCGCCGCGCTTGCCGTGGAGGGGCCGAGGAACAGCGCAGCCGCCGCGATCAGCAGGACGAATCTGGTCAAAAACCCACCGGCACCCATCTTTCCGCAACTCCCTCACGCTCACTGCGAAGCCCTTGCATGAAAAGGAGAATCTCTCCTTCGGGCACCCTGATAGCTGCTTTTCCCGCTAGGCGCGCACAACTCAACCCCAAAATGGAGAACGGCGCGGACCTTTTGCACGGGAAGGACGTTCGGGGGGTTCAGCTTTCGTCAACGGATGGTTGGTAGCTGGGCTCAACTGGAACAACGAGCCTTGCGCATCTGAAGGGCTGGACAGCCAAGCCGCCCTCGGATAATCAGGGCTCGAAATTCAAAGTCGATATTTGTGTACGAAGGGAGAAGCTGACGTGGTTTTCAAGGGATTTGTCACTGCGGCCGCATCGGTTGCGCTGATGGCCGGTTCGACCGTCGCCGCCGCGCAGTCCGCGCCGGTTGCCGCTCCGGCGGTTGAGTCGGTTGAGGAAGGCAGCGAGATGTTCGGCCGTGGCGGCTTCGTGATCCCGCTGATCGCGATCATCGCCATCATCCTCGGCATTCTCGCCGCGACCCGTGACGGCAGCGACAAGCCGCCGGTCAGCCCGTAACGGGCCTGCCGGCTAGCCGGTAGCTATTCAGGATTGGGCCGGGTGAAGGATGCTTCGCCCGGCCCTTTTCGTTGCATGGGTTCCTCCGCATCCCGAATGATGGTTCGGAAGATGGTCTCGCGGGGCAGGAGTTGATGTTGCCTTTCATCGTCCGACTCGTCGCGGGGCTTCTGCTCTTCGCCGCGCCACCTGCGCTCGCTGCGCCGCAGGGCGGCAGTCACCTGCGCCCGGACGATCATCGCGTGGCCGAGGTCGCCTGGCGGCTGGCGGTCCGCGGCGCGCCGTTCTGCCCGGCGCCGCATCCGCTCACCGGACTGCTGCTCCACCATCTTCCCGAATATGCGCCGGCCGACCGCCCCGCCTTTGTCCGCGAACATCGGCTCGACCGGGGACCCGGCATCCTGTCGGTCGTCGCCGACAGCCCCGCGGCGGCCGCCGGGCTGCGCGCCGGCGACGTGCTGCTGGCGGTGAACGGCGCCGCTTTCCCCTCGCCCGCCGCGATGGCGGCCGAGCGGGACCGGCGCCGCTGGCGGCCGATGGTGGAGGCGAGCGAGGCGCAGCTGGAGGCGGCGCTCCAGGCCGGGCCGGCGCGGCTCACCGTGCTGCGCGGCGGCGAATCGTTCGAAACCACGCTTGCGCCCCGGCCAGGCTGCCCGATGCGGATCCGGCTCGCGCGCTCGCCGCAGAACAACGCCTTTGCCGACGGGCGCTACGTGGTGATGACGAGCGCGCTGCTCGCCTTCCTCGAATCGGACGACGAACTCGCCGCCGTGCTCGCCCATGAGCTTGCCCACAACGTCCTCGGCCACCGCCAGCGGCTCGCCGATCAGCGCGTGCCGCGCGGGCTGCTGCGCGGCTTCGGCCGGAACGGCGCCCGGGTGCGCGCGACCGAGCTGGAGGCGGACCGGCTGTCGGCCAGCCTGCTGTGGGCCGCCGGCTACGATCTCGACGCGGCGCCGCGCCTGTGGCGGCGCTATCACGCAAGCTTCGGCGGCGGCGACCCGCTGTTCCGCACCCATCCCGGCCTCGGCACCCGCGAGCGGCTGTGGGAAGAGGCGAAGGTCGCGCTCGGCTCGTCGCGCCCCTGAGCTAGAGCTTGGTGCGCAGCGTCCAGAGTTCGGGGAAGGCGCGCTTGGGCAGGGTCGACTGCAGATAGGGAACGCCCGGCGTGCCGCCGGTCCCGCGCTTCAGGCCGATGATCCGCTCCACGGTCACGACATGCTTGTGCCGCCAGGTTGCGAGCGAATCGTCGAGATCGACCAGCTTTTCCGCTAGCTGGTAGAGCGGCCACCAGCGCGCGGTGTCGCGATAGACCTGCAGCCAGGCGTCCTCGACCTCCGCGCTCGGCCGGTAGGGCTGCGACCAGTCCCGGTCCAGCACCTCGTTCGGTAGCGGGATGCCCGCCCGCGCCAGAGCGGCATTGGCTTCGTCCCACAGGCTGGGCGCGGCGAGCGCCTCGGCGAGCGCGCGGTGCGGGTCCGAACCTTCCTCCTGGAACTTGAGATGCCCGCCTTCCTTCAGGCCCAGCATGAATTCGACCTGGCGGAACTGGGCCGACTGGAAACCGCTCGACGTGCCGAGCACGTCGCGGAAGCGGGTGTAATCGGACGGGGTGAGCGTTGCGAGCACGTCCCAGCTCAGCGTCAGCACCGACTGGATGCGCGAGACCCGCGACAGGATCTTGTGGACCTCGATCAGCCGGTCGGCGCGGATGAGATCCCGAGCGAGCCTCAGCTCCCTGATCGTCTGCTTGAACCAGAGCTCCTTGGTCTGGTGGATGACGATGAACAGCAATTCGTCATGATGGTCGGACACCGGATGCTGGGCCGACAGGATCGGCTCCAGCGACAGATATTCGCCATAGGTCATGTCGCGGGCGTCGCGGCGGTCCTTCATCACGATTGCCCGTGCCGCGCCCACACCGTCCGCCGTCCGCCGCCGAAGGCGATCACGTCGTAGGGCTCGCGGCGGTTGTGGCCGACGTCCATGCCCGGCGATCCGAGCGGCATGCCGGGGACGGCGAGCCCGGCCCAGGCCGCGCCGCGCGTGTCGATCAGGCGGCGGATGTCGGCGGGCGGCACATGGCCTTCCACCACCACGCTGCCGATCCGTGCCGTGTGGCAGGACCAGAGGTCCTGGGGCACCCCGTTGGCGCTCTTCAGCGCGGCCATGTCGGCGATCTCGCGCACCTCCATCCGCCGGCCGAACAGCGCCTCCACCCGTGCCTGCCATTCCAGGCAGCAACCGCAGCCCGGGCTGTGCCACATGGTGAAGCCCGCCGCCCGCCGCGTGGCGGACGCCGGCAGCGGCAGCCCGGCGGCGATCAGCAGCCCGGCGGCGCCGAGGCCAAGGCAGAAGGTGCGGCGATCGATCCTGTCCATATCCTCTTGTCCTACAGGCGCTCGGCCGTGGAGACGACGTCGGTCGCCCGCAGCGCGGCCAGGATGCGCATCAAATGCGGCAGATCGTGCACCTCGATGTCGAGGTGGAAGGTGTGGAAGGCGCCGTCCCGGCTCGCCTGCTCCATCGACACGATGTTGGCGCCGTGGCTGCCGAGGATGGTGGCGATCACCGCCAGCGATCCGGGCTCGTTCTTGATGACGGTGGCGAGCCGGGCGGTGCCGCCGTCGGTCTCGTCGCCCCAGGCGAGGTCGACCCAGTCGGCATCCACTCCGTCGGCGAGCCGCTCGCAGCCGATCATATGGACCTCGATCCCCTCGCCCTCGCGGCGCAGGCCGACGATCCGGTCGCCGGGAATCGGGTGGCAGCATTCGGCGAGGTCGAAGGCGACGCCCGGCGTCAGACCCTTGATCGAGATGGCGCGGCGCTGCGGCGGCGGCTTGATGCCGTCGGTGGAGGCGGAGCCGGGCATCAGCGCCTCCATCACCTGCACGTCGTCCACCCGCTTCAGAGCGATCGCCTCCATCAGCGCGTCGTCGTCGTGGAGATGCAGCCGCTTCAGCGCCTCGGCGATCGCTTCCCAGCCGAGCGGGGCGGGCAGGCGCTGGACGATCTCGTCGAAAATCTTGCGGCCGAGCGCGATCCTCTCCTCCCGCTCCTTCGACTTCACGAAGCGGCGGATCTTGGCCTTGGCCTTGCCGGTGACGACGAAGTTGAGCCAGGCGGGCTGCGGATGCTGCGCCTTGGAGACGAGGATCTCCACCTGGTCGCCATTTTCCAGCGGCGTGCGGAGCGGCATCACCCGGCCGTTCACCTTGGCTCCCACGGTCTGGTCGCCGAGATCGGTGTGGACGGCATAGGCGAAATCGACCGGAGTCGCGCCTTTGGGAAGCTGGATCAGCTCGCCCTTCGGTGTGAAGGCGAAGATCCGGTCCTGGTACATCGCCATGCGGGTATGTTCGAGCAGCTCCTCGGCCGAGGCGGCATGGTCGAGAATCTCGATCAGGTCGGTGATCCAGGGGTGCTGGGTGCGGGCGGCGTCCTTGCCTTCCTTATAGGCCCAGTGGGCGGCCAGGCCGTGCTCGGCCCGGGCGTGCATCTCGGCGGTGCGGATCTGGATCTCGATCCGCATCTTCTCGTCATGGATGACGGTGGTGTGGAGCGAGCGATAGCCGTTGCGCTTGGGCGTCGAGATGAAGTCCTTGAAGCGGCCCGGCACCATCGGCCAGCGCTGATGGATGAGGCCGAGCGTGCGGTAGCATTCGTCGATCGATCCGACGATCGCGCGAAACGCCATGATGTCGGACAATTGTTCGAAGCTCACATGGCGCTCGGCCATCTTGCGCCAGATCGAATAGGGGTGCTTCTCGCGGCCCTGCACCTCCGCCTCGACGCCATGGGCCTCGAGATGCGCCTTGATGCCGCGGCCGATCCGCTCGATCAGGTCGCCGCCGCCGCGATGGAGCTGCTCCAGCCGCTTGGTGATGGACTCGTAGGCGTCCGGCTCCAGCTCGCGGAAGGCCAGCGTCTGCATCTCGGTCATGAATTCGTACATGCCGATCCGCTCCGCGAGCGGGGCGTAGATGTCCATCGTCTCGCGGGCGATGCGGCGGCGCTTCTCCTCGCTGCGGATATGATGGAGGGTGCGCATGTTGTGGAGCCGGTCGGCGAGCTTCACCAGCAGCACGCGGATGTCGCCGGACATGGCCAGCAGGAACTTGCGCAGATTTTCGGCGGCGCGCTGGCTTTCGGTCTGCGCCTCGATCTTGGACAGCTTGGTGACGCCGTCGACCAGCCGCGCGACATTCTTGCCGAACGTCTTCTCGATCTCCTCGGGCGTCGCGACCGTGTCCTCGATCGTGTCGTGAAGGATGGCGGTGACGATCGTCTCGTCGTCCAGGCGCAGGTCGGTGAGGATGCCGGCCACCTCGATCGGGTGGCTGAAATAGGGATCGCCCGAAGCGCGCTTCTGCGTCCCGTGCTTCTGCATCGAAAAGACGTAGGCGCGGTTGATCATCGCCTCGTCGGCGTCCGGGTCGTAGGACCTTACCTTTTCGAGCAGTTCATATTGCCTGAGCACCGCACCACCATGTGGTGCGGTGCCCCTTGGTTGCAATGCAAAAAACGCCGTTTGCGCGGATCAGCGCGCGCGGGCGTTGCACTTGTCGAGCTGTTCGGCGGCAAAGGCGGTGCCGTTGGCCGAGAAGCTCGCCAGCGCGCCCACTTCGCGGACCAGCGCCTGACAGGCGACTTCGGCGCGGCTGTTGCCGCGCGGCGCGGCGCAGGCGCCGCCGGCGCACTTCCACACCGCGTCGCGGGTCACGACCGTCTCCTTGGTCGGCGCGGCGACCGGCTGCGCCAGATAATGAGAAGAGGTGGCGAGCGCCGGAGCCGAGACGAAGGCGAGCGCGAGCAAGGCGGTGCGAAGCATCTGAATTCTCCCTGGATTAGTAGCTGCACGCAACCTATAGCAATGTCAGTTGCGATTCGCAACGCGAAATCGCCGGGAGTTCGACAATGGCGAAAAAAGCTCTAGGTTGGCCGGCGTGGTGAGATCCGAGCACAAGGTCGCCGTCCTGTCGGAATGCGCGCTGCCGCTCGCCCTGGAAGCGGTGGGGGAGCGCTGGTCGTTCCTGATCCTGCGCGGCGCGTTCAACGGCCTCGCCCATTTCGAGGAATTCCAGTCGACGCTCGGCATCGCCCGCAACATCCTGTCCAACCGGCTGGCGCGGCTGGTCGAACATGAAATCCTGCAGCGCGAGCCCGATCCGGCCGACCGGCGCAAGGTCGCCTATCGCCTGACCGCCAAGGGGCGGGACCTGCTGCCCGCTCTGATCGCGTTGCGCCAATGGGGCGAGCGCTGGGTGGCGGGCTGCCCCAGCAATCCGGTGCTGGTCGACAAGCAGAGCCGCCGTCCGGTGCAGGCGATGGCGGTCCGCGCGGCCGACGGGCGACCGCTCGGGCTCAGCGAACTGGAATGGCTGGACCAGTCGGAACTGCCGCCCGGAGCGCCGGGCGATCAGCCCTCGTAATCGCCGCCGACATTGGTGTTGCGGGGCGGCGCGGCCGCGGTGAGGCGCAGCGCTTCGGCCGACGCGCTCAGCGAGCCGACCTCGTCCGGCGCTTCCTCGTCGTCCACCTGCACGCGCTGCAGCGAACCGACCAGCGCCTCTTCCAGGTGGCGGGGACGCACGGTCTCCTCCGCGATCTCGCGCAGCGCGACGACCGGGTTCTTATCGCGGTCGCGATCGATGGTGAGCTCGGCGCCGCCCGAAATCTGCCGCGCCCGCTGGGCCGCGAGCAGCACCAGATCGAAACGGTTCGGGATCTTGTCGACGCAATCTTCGACGGTTACGCGCGCCATGAAGCAGCTCCGCTGGGTTCGGCATGGAGGGAAAGGCGGGCGCCTATCAGCGGGCCGCGCTTCTGTCAATCTTTCGGGGGGCTTGCGCGCCGGCTGCGGGCGTGCGCATGCAGATGGCGATGGCGGACGCGGACGCTCCCAAACGCCTTGCTCCTCCTGCCTTCATGGTGGGCGCCAACCGGCTGACCGTGCTCGCCGACGGGCCGGAGCGGCTCGACGCGCTGATCGCGCTCATCGACGGCGCGCGGCAATCGCTGCGCATCCTTTATTATATCTGGGAAGAAGACGCGTCCGGCACGCGGGTGCGCGACGCTCTGCTGGCGGCGGTGCAGCGGGGCGTGGAGGTGTCGCTGCTGGTCGACGGCTTCGGCGCGTCGGGCGCGAGCGAGGCCTTCTTCCAGCCGCTGGTCGACGCGCGCTGCCGCTTCTGCCGCTTCGTGCCGCGCTGGGGCCGGCGCTACCTGCTGCGCAACCACCAGAAGCTCGCGCTCGCCGACGGCCGGCGGGTGATCGTCGGCGGCTTCAACATCTCCGACGATTATTTCGGCCGGGTGGAGGACGGCGCCTGGCGCGATCTGGGGCTGGAGGTGGAGGGGCCGGACGTCGCCTGCCTCACCGATTATTTCGAGGAGCTGTTCCGCTGGGCCGAGGACAAGCGCGCGCGGATCCGGACGCTGCGCCGGCTGCTCAGCCAGCACAGCATCACCGCCGGGCGGCTCCACTGGCTGTTCGGCGGACCAACGCGGCGGCTCAGCCCCTGGGCGCGTTCGGTGAAGCGCGACATGCTGCGCGCCCGCCGGATCGACATGATCTCCGCTTATTTCGCGCCCGGCCGGGCCATGCTGCGGCGCATCTACGGCATCGCCCGGCGCGGCCGCGCCCGCATCGTGACGGCGGCCAAATCGGACAATCCCGCCACCGTCGGCGCCGCCCGCCACACCTTCCACCGGCTGATGAAGCGCGGCGTCGAAGTCTACGAATATCAGGCGACGAAGCTCCACACCAAGCTGATCGTCATCGACGACGTCGTCCATATCGGATCGGCCAATTTCGACATGCGCAGCTTCTACCTCAACCTCGAGATGATGCTGCGCGTCCACGACGCGAAGTTCGCCAAGGCGATGCGCGCGCTGGTGGATGCCGAGATCGCCGATTCGGAAGGCGTGACGCCCGCCGGCCACGAACTGCGGCGGACCTGGTGGAACAGGATACGCTGGGCGCTGTCCTATTTCGTCGTCGCGACCGCCGACTACAATCTCGCCCGCCGCCTCAATTTCGGCCGCGGGGACGGCGACAATTGAACGCCGCGCCGGTCAGTACACCCGCGCCTTCGGCTTGATATACTGGATCTCGTCGGTGAGCGTGTAATCGTGCACCGGCCGATAGTCGATCGACACGCCGCCGCCCTTGCCGCCCCAGCCGTCGAACCAGGCCACGGTGTGCTTCATCCAGTTGGCGTCGTCGCGCTGCGGATAATCCTCGTGCATGTGGGCGCCGCGGCTTTCCTTTCGGTTGGCGGCCGAATGCATCGTCACCACCGCCTGGGAGATCAGGTTGTCAAGCTCCAGCGTCTCGATCAGGTCGGTGTTCCAGATGAGGCTGCGGTCGACGGTGCTCACATCCTCCATCTGCCGGTAGATGGCGTCGATCCGGCCCTTGCCTTCCTCCAGCGTCTGTTCGGTGCGGAAGACGGCGCAGTCGGCCTGCATCACCTTCTGCATGTTGGCGCGGATCTGCGCGGTGGGGCTGCCGCCGCTCGCGTGGCGGAACCGGTCGAGCCGCGCCAGCGCCATCTCCTCCGCGCCCTTCGGCAGCGGCGGGAGCGCGCTGCCCGGCTTGATGAGATCGCCGACGCGGTGGCCGACCGCGCGGCCGAACACGACGAGATCGATGAGGCTGTTGGAGCCGAGCCGGTTGGCGCCGTGCACCGACACGCAGGCCGCCTCGCCGACCGCGAACAGGCCGGGCACCACCGCGTCCGGATCGCCGTCGCGCAGCGTCACCACCTCGCCATGATAATTGGTCGGGATGCCGCCCATATTGTAGTGGACCGTCGGGACCACCGGCAGCGGCTGGCGGGTGAGGTCGACGCCGGCGAAGATCTTGCCGGTCTCGGTGATGCCGGGCAGGCGCTCGGCCAGGATCTTCGCGTCAATATGATCGAGGTGAAGGTAGATATGGTCCTTGTCCTTGCCGACGCCGCGGCCCTCGCGGATCTCCATCGCCATCGATCGTGACACGACGTCGCGGCTGGCGAGGTCCTTCGCGGACGGGGCGTAGCGCTCCATGAAGCGCTCGCCTTCCGAATTGGTGAGATAGCCGCCTTCGCCGCGCGCGCCTTCGGTGATGAGCACGCCGGCGCCGTAGATGCCGGTCGGGTGGAACTGGACGAATTCCATGTCCTGGAGCGGCAGGCCCGCGCGCAGCACCATCGCGTTGCCGTCGCCGGTGCAGGTGTGGGCCGACGTCGCCGAGAAATAGGCGCGGCCGTAGCCGCCGGTGGCGAGCACCACCGCATGGGCGCGGAAGCGGTGGATCGACCCGTCTTCCATGCAGAGCGCGACGACGCCGCGGCAGGCGCCGTCTTCCATGATCAGGTCGAGCGCGAAATATTCGATGAAGAAGTCCGCGTCATATTTCAGGCTCTGCTGGTAGAGCGCGTGGAGCATGGCGTGGCCGGTGCGGTCCGCGGCGGCGCAGGTGCGCTGCGCGGGCGGGCCTTCGCCCATATTCTGCATCATGCCGCCGAAGGCGCGCTGGTAGATCTTGCCTTCCGCGGTGCGGCTGAACGGCACGCCGGCATGTTCCAGCTCGTAGACGGCGGCCGGCGCCTCGCGGCACAGATATTCGATCGCGTCCTGGTCGCCCAGCCAGTCGGAGCCCTTGACGGTGTCGTACATGTGCCAAGTCCAATGGTCCGCGCCCATATTGCCCAGCGACGCGGCGATGCCGCCTTGGGCGGCGACGGTGTGCGACCGGGTCGGGAAGACCTTGGTGACGCAGGCCGTCTTCAGCCCCTTTTCCGCCGCGCCCATCGTCGCCCTGAGGCCCGACCCGCCGGCGCCGACGACGACGACGTCGTAGACATGATCGATGATCTTGTAGCTGTCGGCCATGGTTCATCCCCACGAAGTGGCATCGGCGGGGCACGGCCCGCATGGTTGATCGAGGGCGCTTTTAGGCGGAACGCCCGCCGTTGCAAGCGCGGCGAGCGGCTGTCCGGGAAGGCTGCCCCCGACCGGTCATGGTTCCCAACGGATGAAGTTCAGGCGCTGCCGTGCCTGCGGCGGACATCGGCCTTTCTGAAAACGCGCCAGGCATTGAATGCAACAACGAGACACAGAATGATGAGAGGCGCAGCGACGGGCAACGGTGAGCTCTGCTCCCCATCCGCCAGAACACCCAATGCCAGGACAAAGCATACGAGCAGAGCTCCAAGATAGACGTCGTGGAACTTGTCCCTGATCAAGAGGCATTTCACCGAGGCGGTGATTGATGCTCCCGCGATCAGGACGATGAAGAGATGGTGGGCCTCTCCGCGAAAAAGCTGCAGATCCTGAGGGAAGAAGGCTGAAACGGCGGCGACCAGCCCGGCGAGGCCCGAAAAGATCGTAACGCCAATCGCAGCGCGCTGATCGAACGATCGCTCCCTAGGTTTCGCTTCCGGGATTTCCGCACCCTCGGGATGCATCGCTTCCTCCGAAGTCCTTGCCGGATGCCCCGATGAGCAATGCGGCGATACCTCACCGGCCGGCTCTCTGCCATAATTGCCACATAATCAATGAGAACAGCATCCAATTTGGACGTTTCAAAGGAAAGACAGGCGGCGCGGCTTGTCCGCCCGCGAAGCGCGAACGGCCGCGGCGCGCCGTCCGCGAAGAACAGGCGGCGACCCGCGAAGCCGCGCTGGCGGCCCCCGGCGATGCGGGGAAGGAGGAGGGGGACCAAACCAACGAAGGAGCCGCCATCGTGATGAGCCTGATCCTGGCGCTTGCCGCCGCCGCCGCCGAACCCGCCGGGAGCGCCCGCCTGACGATCGCGTTCGACACGGCCGCGGGCGAGGGAGCCGTGCTCGTCTCGCTGTTCGACGGCGAGGCGGCCTATCGCGGTGGGGCGCCGGTCCGGCAGGCGCGGGTCGATATCGCGCGGGGCGAGCGCAGCGCGGTCTTCGCCGGCCTTCCGCCGGGAGATTATGCCGCCCGTGCCTTCCACGATCTGGACGGCGACGGGCGCCTGTCGCTCAACCCGTTCGGCATCCCGGTCGAGCCCGTCGGTTTCTCGAACGACGCGCGCGGGGAGATGGGGCCCGCGCCTTGGGAGCGCGCGCGGTTTCGGGTGGCGGGCGAGACCGCGCAGACGATGACGGTGCGCTGATGTCGCCCGCCTGCTCCCGCCGCGCCTTCCTGCTCGGCGCCGCCGCCGCGGTCGCCACGCCGGACATGAGCTGGGCCGCCGCCGCGCTGGCGCGCGCCCGCCACTGGTCGCTCGCGGTGGCCGATGTCCAGGAGGACGTCGCCCCGCGCGCGCTGCGTCTGATCCACGGCCGTCCGCCGGCGGGGCTGACCGGCGCGCTCTACCGCAACGGCCCCGCCCGGTTCCGCCGGCCCGGCGGATCGGCGGCGCACTGGTTCGACGGCGACGGGATGATCCGCCGCTTCCGCATCGCCGACGGGCAGGCAAGCCTCGCCGCGCGCTTCGCCGATACGCCCAAGCGACGGCGCGAGGCCGCGCTCGACGCGATGGTGATGCCGGGCTTCGGCACGCCCGCCGATCCGCGTGCCCGCATGACGGGGCCGGACGATGCCAATGCCGCGAACACGTCGGTGCTCCCGGTCGGCGACCGGCTGTGGGCGCTGTGGGAAGCGGGCTCCCCATGGGTCCTCGATCCGGAGACGCTCGCCAGCCAGGGCTTCCACACGCTTCGCCCCGATCTCAAGTCGATGCCCTTTTCCGCCCATCCCCGGGTGGAGCCGGGCGGGCGCATCTGGAACATCGGCATGAGCGGGGCGCGGGCGATGATCTGGCGGCTTTCGCCGGCGGGCGGCCTCGAGGATGCGGCCGTGATCGACCTGCCACGGGCCAGCTATGTGCACGATTTCACCGTCACGGCCCGCCACCTCGTCCTGGTGCTCCAGCCCTGGATAAGGGAGCGGCCGGCCTTTCCTCTGGCGGACGCTTACGCCTGGAAGCCGGAGGAAGGCACGCAGGTGCTGATCGTCGACAAGGCGGACCTCGGGCGCCGCCGCGTGGCGGAACTGCCCGCCTTCGGCTTCTTCCATCTGGGCGAAGGCTGGGAGGAGCCGGACGGAACCATCCGCTTCGACGTCTGCGCCTATCGCGACATGCGCTTCGCCGGCGAAGGCGCGCGGGCGCTGCTCGAGGGGCGCACGGCGGGCACCACGCCCGCGGAGCTCGCGCTGGCGGTGCTGCCGCCCTCGGACGAGGGGCGCCTGGAGCGGGCGGGGGCGGTCGCGGAATTCCCGAGGAGCCTTGCGGCGCGCGCCGGCCTCCCGCGCCGGCTGACCGTGCACACGGCGGGCGAGGCGGACGGGCGGCCGCTCGCGACCGGTCTCGGCGTCACCGACTGGGAAAGCGGCCGCACCCGCAGGTTCGATTTCGGACCCGGCCATGTCGTCGACGAACTGGTGCCGGTCGCCATGCCGGGCGCGCGGGCGGAGCATGAGGCGTGGCTGATCGGTCCGTCGATCAACCTTCGCGCCGGCGCGACCGAACTCCACGTGTTCGATGCCGCGCATGTCGAAGACGGTCCGATCGCCAGCTGGCGCGCCGATGTCGCGCTGCCGGCCTCCTTTCACGGCCAGTGGGTGGCGGGCTGACCGGTCAGAACCAGCCGGCCGCCCGAAGCGCCCGCGCATAGCGGCGGCTGACCGGCGCGACGAGGCCGCCGTCGAGCGTCAGGGTCGCCCGCCCGTCGCCGCGCGCCGCGCCGCGCACCGCGTCCCGCGCCACCCACCAGCTCCGGTGCGTCTGCGCGCCTTCGACGCCGTCCAGCTCCGCGAGGGCGTCGGACAGGCGCATCAGGATGAGGTGCGATCCAAGGTCGGTGTGGACGCGCAGATAATGGTCTTCCGCCTGCACCGCGATCAACCGTCCGGCACGCAGGTGGAGCGGCAGGCGCGCGACGAACTTCGGCGGCCCGGCCACGGCGGCGGCATGGGTGCGCACCGGCGTGGCGCGGCGGAGGAACACGCCCATCGCGCACATCGCGGCCGTGACCGAGACCACCGGAATCGCCAGCTCCGCGAGGCGCGAGAGCGGGTAGAGCGCCCCGCCGAAGAACAGCCCCGTCGCCGCCCAGACGAACAGGCACATCGGCGCCGCGACGAGGGCCGTCAGCGCCGCCACGAAGGTCCAGGGCCGCGCGTCCCCGTCGAGGCGGGGCGCGAGCAGGCGCTGGCACGCCTCCCCCCAGGCCGCGCCCACCGCCATCACGAGCGTCCAATAGACCAGCCGCTCGAGGAACGGCGCCTCGCCTGTCCCGAACGCCCCCGCCAGCGCCAGCAGCGCCGCCGCGCCGAGCGCCACCGCCGCGCCCTGCGCCAGATCGCGCCCGCGCTCCGGCGAGAGAAAGCGTCCTGCGCGCCGTTCCAGCGGGCTCGTCGGTGCCATCGTCACGAGGTCGCACGCTCCCGCCGGATCGGCAAGGCCGGGCGACACGGCCGCGTCTCCGGCTGCGGTTCAGGGAGGCGTTTGCGTCAGCCGCGTTCGCCGGCGCGGCGGTGGGGACGGAGGCTCGGGCCGATGCGGGGCGTCCCCGCCTCCCAGTCCAGGGGCGCGATGTACATGTAGCGGCCGCGGCCGGCGTTGCGGCAGCCGGGCCGGAAGCCGTGGGCGTGGAACACGATATATTGCCGACCGCCGCTGTCGAAGATCGCCTGATGGCCCGGGCCGCTGAGGCAGCCGCGTTCGTCGTTATAGCTGTAGAGGATCGGGTTTTCCGGCGCCTCGGCGCAGGGTCCCATCGGCCCCTCGCAGACCGCATAGCCCATCGCGTAAGGCGACAACCGCTGGTGCGGCTCCCAGCCGAAATGGTTGGCGGAATAAAAGAGGATGTAGCGCCCGTCCCGCCGCACCATGGTGGGCGATTCGATCACATGGGCTTCCCAGTCCTTGTCGTTGCGCAGCAGCGCCACCGCCTCGCCGGCGAGCGCGAGCCCGTCGGGCGTCATGCGCTGCACGAATATCTCGGTCGGCTTGCCGACGGCGTTCGCGTCGGCCTTGTAGTAGAGGTAGAGCTGGCCGTCCGCGTCGAGGAACGGCGTGGCGTCGATCGTGCCGCCGAGCTCGCGCTGACAGATCAGCGGCTCGGGCGCTTCGGACAGAAAGGGGCCGAGCGGATCGGACGCATGCGCGACGCCGGTGCATTGCAGGCCGCTGCGCCGCTCCCGCGCGGTGAAATAGAGAAGATAGCGGCCGTCGTGGCGCATAACCTCGGGCGCCCAGGTCCATCCCTCCTGCGCCCAGGCGGGCAGCACCGGCATCGCATCGTGCAGCCGTCCGCCGCGGCGCAGCGGCCGCCAGTTCACCAGATCGTCCGACACCGCCATCTGCACATGGGCCTGCAGGCGTTCGGCATTGGTCGCATAAGCGAGATAGCGGCCGTCGTGCGGCAGGATGAAGGGATCGGGAAAGTTGGTCTCGTAGACCGGAACGAACGGCGGGGCCGGGGGGGCGGCGGGCCGGGCGGAGGCGGCGCCGGCCAGCGCCGCCAGCGACATCAGAAGAGTGAACGGCCTGATCAAGGAGAGCGCTCCGGTCGCGGCGGGGACATGCCCCTTTCGGGACGGCCATTATTATCATATAAAATCGCCGGTGGAAGGCGCGGCGGATCTTGATCCGTGACGGTTGAACGCGCATTCCCGTGCGGCGCGGCTCCATTCGGGGGAATGGCGGTGCCGCGCGACGACTGGGGATTTTGGGCGGGGACCACTCACATGACCAGATATGTACGCGATTATGTCGACATCGCCGACCGCACGTCGCTCGACGAGTTGATCGCGCGGCTGACGGAGCTGCGCGACGCCTTGCCGGCGGAAGCGGAGGCCGAGCTGCGCATAAGGGGCGACGACGTGTTCGGCCGCCGGCTGACGGTCGGGTTCCTCCGGCCGCTGACCGAGGAAGAGGCCGCCTGCGAAGGCCGCTACGCCGGTCCCCCGGAACTGAGGGTCGCCGCCTAGGCCGCTTTCTCGCCTCCGCCGCCCAGCGGGGCGATCGGCACCGCCAGGCAGTGGCTGAAGGACGGCAGGATGTCGCGCCAGTCGCGGATCAGCTTCTTGTAGGCGCGGCCGACCGGGCGGATGTTGCGGTCGAGGTCGAACAGGCCGACCGGGTGGACCCGGTCGTTCTTCTCGCGCAGCGCCGTGTCCCAGTCCATCTGGTCGGTCAGCGAATACCAGGTGAAGCCCACCGTCGGGATGCCGACGTTGCGGATGCGCAGGACGTTCGCCCATTCCTTCCACAGCCACTGCACGGCCTCCTGGCCGGTCGGGCCTTCGCGCAGATTGGTCTCGGTGTGCATGATCGGAAGGCCGTAGCGCTCGTGATATTGGCGGGTGATCTCGGAATAGCCGAACACCTCGCCCGACGCCTCGCTGTGGCCGTCGGCGAACACGCGATGCTCGTTGGTCCAGTAATAATCGTTGCCCAGGATGCAGTGCTGCTTCAGCCGATGAGTGAGGAACCAGTGATATTCCTCGCGGCTCATGCCGTTCTCGAGGAGATATTCGTACATGTCGCTGTTGACGCGGTTGCCGTAGTTGAGGTCGAGCGACAGAAAGCGCCAGCGGTTGCGCACCTCCGCGGCATGGATCGCGGCCGGGCTGTCGGCGTGGAAATATTCCGAGGATTCGGACTGGATGAAGATCGCGTCCGGGCGGCGCTTCAGGATCTCGGTCATCGCCATGACGTTCGCCTTGACGATGTGCTTCAGCGCGGTGACGAAGGCGCGGTCGCTCGTCTCCTGCTCGTTCCACCAGCCATATTTGGCCGAGAAAACCGCGCAAATGAACATCTCGTTGACCGGCGTGTAGAGCTGGATCCAAGGATAGCGCTCGGCGAAGGCGGCGGCGTAAAGCGCGAACAGCTGCGGGAAATCGGGGTTCTGGAAATTGCCGATCCAGTCCGGCACGCCGAAATGGCACAGGTCCAGGATCGGCACGATCTCCCGCCGCCTGAGATCGGCCAATGTCACGTCGGCGAATTCCCAGTCGTAGCGGCCGGGGCCCGCATAAGTGGTGTGGAGCGGCGGGCCGTAGCGCAGATAGCCGATGCCCAGCTCCTCCACGCAGTCGAAATCGAGCCGCCAGTGCCGGTAGTGGCCGCAGGACTCCATCTGGTCCACCCGGGTGCGGCCGTTGTCGATGGTCGGGATGCTGTTCTCGATCCCGGTGGCGAACATGAAGTTGGCGATGGCACCTCTCCTCGGCGGGCGGATCGTGGACGCCGCGTCGTCATAAAGGGCGCCGGCGCGGAAGGTTGCGCCCGCCGGCTGCTCCACCTGATGGCCGATTTGGTTTCGGCCCCGCAACTGTGGCCGAAATCCCACGTATCGTAATTATCGTATAAATGGCTTCCCCTGCGGCAGGCGGCGAATTATGACTCCGCCCTTGCAAGAGCCGCCGAAGCGGCCGTTTCGCCATGGGAGGATCATCCAATGCGTCTTTCGACAAAGGTCCGCTTTTCCGCGTCTCTGGCCGTCATCGCGCTCCTGACCTCGCCCGCGGCCGCAGCGGCGGCCGATCTCGACTCGGCCTCCGCACAGCAGACCGCGCCCCGCGACCCGGCGGTGGAGCCGGCGCCGGCGCCGGCGGAGGGGGAGATCATCGTCACCGGCATCCGCCAGTCGCTGCAGTCGGCCCGCAACATCCGCCGCAACGCCGAACAGATCGTCGACGCCATCGTCGCCGAGGACATCGGCAAGCTGCCCGACGTCAACACCGCCCAGACCGCCGCCCGCATCCCGGGCCTACAGGTCTATCGCCAGGGCGGCGAGGCGCAGAACGTGCTGGTGCGCGGCCTGCCGAATTTCACCACCAGCTATAACGGCCGCGAGATCTTCACCGCCGAGACCCGGGTGGTGGCGCTGCAGGACTTCCCGTCCGCCAACATCGCCGCGCTCGAGGTGTTCAAGACGTCGGCGGCGAACCTTGTGGAGCCCGGCCTCGCCGGCCTCGTCAACATCCGCTCGCGCCGGCCGTTCGACTTTTCCACCGGGCAGATCGCCGGCTCGGTCTGGGGCGTCTACACGGTCCAGGCCAAATCGGTGACGCCCAATTTCAACGGCCTGGTGACGGAGCGCTGGGACACCGGCGCGGGCGAGATGGGGCTGCTGCTCAACGTCTCCTATACCGAGCTCGACTATCTCGATTCGGAACCGTCCAACACCGACTTCATCGCCGATCCGGTCATCAACGGGCAGCGCGTGCGCTATCCGGACATCCAGCGCCTGTTCTACCGTTCCGGCAACCGCGTGCGGCCCTCGGTCAACGCCGCCTTCCAGTGGCGCCCGAACGACACCGTCGAACTCTACGCCGATTTCCTGTGGCAGGGCTTCCGCAACAAGATTGACGACCGGCTGGTGGCGGTGCCGCTTTATGGCGGCGGCTCCTACACCAACCTCGTCTTCCGCCCGAATACCAACCAGCTCTCCAGCGGCACGATCAACGGCCTCGCCGATCCGATCTTCACCTTCCAGGGCGGCACCTACAACCGCACCGACACCTTCCAATATGCGGCCGGCGGCATCTACGAATCCGGTCCGTTGCGGCTGGTGGCGGACATCGCCCGCACCGACACCGCCTTCCGCGGATCGACCGAGTCGGTCGACCGCATCTTCGCGGGCCAGGCGGGGACATCGGTCGATTTCGACCTCGAAGTGCCGCAGTTCACGATCCGCAACTTCGATCCTTCCAACCCGGCCAACTACCTGTTCGACGGCCTCTACGAGCAGAAGCAGAAGGCCTCCGGCTCCGACTGGCAGCTGCGCCTCGACGGCACCTATACGATCGACGAGGACGGACCGCTGCGCAGCGTGGAGGCGGGGGTGCGCTACACCGACCGCACCGCCGGCCGGGTGTTCGGCGACCGCTTCGCGGGCTTCCGCGGCCGCAACATCACCGCCACCGCCTTGCCGCTCGATTTCCGGATGACGCCGCCTGGCTTCGTCGGCACCGACGTCCAGAGCGGCTTCCGCAGCTTCCTGTCGCCGACCTACAGCAGCATCCGCGGCAATCTCGAGGCGCTGCGCCAGTTCGTGATCACTTCCGGCGGCGCCAATTACACGGTCGCGGACCTCGTCCCGGCCGTCCAGTTCGACGCCGCCGAGGAGACGCTGGCCGGCTACGCCCAGCTCAATTTCGGCATGGGCGATCTGGAGGCGGTGCTCGGCGCCCGCGCGCTTCACGTCAAGACGCGCGTGTCGGGCGCGCAGCCGACCGGGATCGACGCCATCGACCGGGGCAGCAAGTCGACCCGGCTGCTGCCCAATGCCAGCCTGCGCTGGCGCCCGGACGAACAGTGGCAGTTCCGCCTCGCCGCGTCGAAGACGATCACCCGGCCCAATTTCTCCGATCTGGTCCCCTTCATCACCCTGGGCGCGCCACCGCCCAGTGGCGTCGGCACCGACAGCGATCCCTATCAGGCGTTCGGCGGCAACCCGTTCCTGCGGCCGTTCGAATCCTGGAACTATGATGCGAGCCTGGAATATTATTTCGGGCCGGCCAGCTTCGCGGCGCTGACCGTCTTCCACCGCTCGATCGACGGCTTCATCCAGCAGAACACCTTCCGCGTGACGGACACGCGCCTCGGCGTCATCCAGATCACCGGCCCGGTCAACACCGGCAAGGGCCGCATCACCGGCACCGAGCTCCAGTTCCAGGCCTTCGCCGACTTCCCCGCGCTTCCGGACTGGGCGCGCGGCTTCGGCATCCAGGCGAACGTCACCTATCTCGACGCCGAGACGCAGCAGCCCGACGGCCAGGGCGGGCTCGCTTACTTCCCGATCACCGATCAGCTGAACGGCGTGTCCGATTGGAACTACAATCTGGTCGGCATCTACGAACGCTACGGCTTCTCGGCGCGGCTGAGCTACAACGGCCGTTCGAGCTATGCCGCGACCCGCCAGTATCGCGGCGACGACCTCTACACGGAGACCGCCTTCCCGGCCGGGCGGCTCGATCTGTCGCTCAACTACGACATCTTCCCCAACGCGACGATCTTCGCCGACTGGACGAACATCACGCAAAGCCCGTTCCGTCAGGAATTCCGCTCCGCCCGCGCCGGCGCGCCGCGCGCGGACTATGTCCGCTACCTGCGCTACGACGAATCTACCGTTTCGCTGGGCCTCCGCTTTCGTCTCTGAAGCAGCCCAGTTCCTCCCCTGAGCGCAGACTCAGCGGAGGGGAACCGCCCGCGTGGGAGTCAGGCGGTGATGAGGCCGCGGAGGCGGTCGGCGAGGGTGCGCAGGCCGCGGGCATAGTCCTTCTGCTTGCCGTCGATCGCGACCACCGTGCGTCCGCCGAAGCTGGCGACGCTGAGATGGTGGACGCCGAGCCGGTTCCACCAGTCCGCGCAGGGAAAGATATGCTCGGCGAGCGGACGTTCGGCATAGGCGTCCGGCGTCAGGCGGTCCACGGCGAGCAGGTTGAGGTTGGCGCCGTAGGAGGTGGAGCAATCCTGCGCCAGCCGCACCAGCCCCGCCGCGGTGCGCAGCACGCCGCCGCCGGAGCGCGAATAGCGCTTGTCGGACGTGATCGGGTTCATCGGATGCGGGCGGAAGGCGCCGCGCACCAGATCCTCGGCGAAATGGATTTCGAGGCCGACCGGGGAGGTGGTGAACAGGTACCACAGGCCGTTCTCGCGGATCAGCGAGCTGTCGGTATAGCGGCCCTTGAGCAGCGCGCGGCGGCGCACCGGGCGGCGGGGAAAATCCTCGAACTCGTAGAGGAAGACGCCGCCGGCCGCGGCCGACTCCGGGACCAGATAGCGGGCGTCGCCGTCGCCGAACACGAACGGGTAGGAGAGGTGATGCGGCTCGCGCAGCACCTCGCCGACAAATTCGAAGCCGGAAAGGTCGGCGGTCCGCCACGCCTCGATCCGCCCGTCCGCGCCGCGCGGCTCTGCCTCGAGGAAGATGTAGAGCGCGTCCGCTTCGGCCCAGAGGAACGGGTCGGCGCGGCTGGCGATGGCGGCGGCGCCGCGCCACAGCGACTTGGAATGGAACAGGTGGGCCGGGGACGACAAAGGATCGCCGATGCGGTAATCGGCCGGGGCGTCGTAAAGGGCGGTGCTCCACATGATGTCGCGGCGCGCCAGGCCGCGGACGCGCGACAGCAGCGCCGGCGTCCAGCCGGCGGGTGCGGGGCCGTGTACGGCCGCGGGCATCGCTCGAACGTCGTCCATGTGCGCCAAGCGGCTTAGCGGGCGAATATGAACAATCTGCTCTCAATGCCGGCGTTTTTCCTCTAGCAGAACGGCGTCGGGCGAGCGGGTTTGGGAGCATAGATGCCGGAAGGCGGCCGCAGGATCAGCTATTACGAACGGCTCGGCGTGCCGGCCGACGCCGATCCGCGCGACATCCGCGCCGCCTATCTGCGGCTGATGAAGCACCATCATCCCGACGTCGCCGGATCGCGCCGCGACCAGGAGGCGGCGCGCGAGCTGAACGAGGCCTTCGCCGTGCTGCGCGATCCGGACCGGCGGCGGCTCTACGATCAGGACCTGGCGCGCGAACGCGCGCGGCCGGCGCCGCCGCCGCCGCCCATGCGCCCCCCGCCGGGCCACATCTACCGGCCGATCGTCGTCCGGCGGCCGCGGCCCTCCTTCGCGGCGCGG
This sequence comes from Allosphingosinicella sp., assembly GCF_046295735.1. Lineage (GTDB taxonomy): Bacteria > Pseudomonadota > Alphaproteobacteria > Sphingomonadales > Sphingomonadaceae > Allosphingosinicella. The sequence goes on along the minus strand of NZ_JBKBMQ010000021.1, from coordinate 8,124 downwards.
ACGCTGCCGCTGCTGCTGCCGGTGCTGATCGCGGCGGCGGCGGGCGGGCTCTACATGCGCTATGGCGAGCTGCCGGCGCCGCGCGTGCCGCTGCCCGCGCCGGCGGTGGAGGAGGAGGTGCGGACGCCGACCGCCGCGCCGCTGCCGCCGGTCGATTATGCGATGGTCCAGAAAGGCGTGGAGGATCTCGGCTGGATCGCCGGGATCGGCGGCGTCGCCGAGGCGGCAAGCTACAGCCGCCGCTGCTTCGAACAATTTGAGGAGGCGCCGAGCGCGTTGCTGTTCGACCGCTGCGCCGCTTTCGACAATGCCGCCTTCTGGTGGCAGGCGGAGCAGCGCGACGGCCCGCCTTCGCCGCGCTTCTCCTCAGTCGACATGTCGGTGCGGCACGAGGACAGCCTGAAGCGGCTGTCGCTGAACGAGGAGGCGAACCGCCGCCGCCTGCAGCGCATCCATTCCGCCGCCGTCACGGCCCTCGCCGAGATGAGCCTGCGCGCCCAGCACCGGCGGGAGCCGGTCGATCCGGGGGTGCAATAGGAAGGTGCTGAGGGGAGAATCGCTCCCGCTCCCGGTCATGAAACCTTTCCTCTTCAGGTACGTTGTTGTTCATGCTGCCCATTCCTGCGGGTGGCCGAGCGGGGACGATTGAGAGAAAAGCGGATATTGCTGGCGGCGATTGCCGGGGGCGTGATCGGAACGTCCGCGGGCGCACAGGTGCAACTTCCGCCCGCCCCCGCATTCGGCGAGCCGATCATCCCCGATTCCGAGTTCGAGGAGGCGCTGCCGCCGCTCGATCCCGACCTCGGCGCGCCGCTGCCGCCGATCGAGGACTTCGAGATGCCGGCGGGCGTCTTCCCGCCCGATCCGGGGCCGGTTGAGGAGGCGCCGCTCGGCGATCCGGCTCTGCTGGAGCCGCTGCCGCCGCTCGCCACCTTCGACGTGCAGCCGGTCGATCCCGCCGCCGAGGAGGATCCGGAGCGGCCGGCGGAGATCCGCTACACGCTTGTGATCGAGGGGCTGGACGAAGTCGGCCTCACCGGCCGGTTCCGCGGGCTCTCGGCGCTGCACGACGCGCGCGGGCGGGCCGCGAACGGAGCGATGGTCGCCGCCCGGGCGCGCGAGGACGAGGCGCTGGCGGTGCGGCTGCTGCGCTCCGAAGGCTATTATGACGCGGTCGCGACCTCGTCGGTCGAGCAGGTACCGGACGAGCCCGGCATGCTGCGCGCGGTGATCAGCGCGGCGCCCGGCCAGCGCTACCATTTCGGCGACATTCGTATCGAAGGGCCGCCGACCGAGCCGGCCGGGATCGCGCGCGAGGCGCTCAGGATCGACAGCGGCGACCCGATCGTCGCCGCCCAGGTGGAAGCCGCCGAAGCCAATGTGCTGCTGCGCCTGCCGCAACAGGGCTATCCCTTCCCCGAACTCGGCCTGCGCGATATCGAGCTCGATCAGGAAACGGCGCTCGGCGACTATACGCTGCCGCTCAACCCCGGGCCGCGCGCCCGCTTCCGCGGCTTCACCACCGAAGGCGACCTCGCCTTCGACGCCGACCATGTCGGCATCCTCGCCCGGTTCGAGCCTGGCCAGCTCTACGACCGCCGCTTGGTCGACGATTTGCGCGAGGCGATGGTCGCCACGCGGCTCTTCTCCACCGTCTCGGCCGAACCGGTGCGGACCGGCGAGACGGCGCCGGACGGCACCGAATATGTGAACATCCTCGTCCGCCAGCAGGCGGGGCCGGCGCGTTCGCTCGACGCCAATGCCGGCTTCAGCACCGGCGAAGGCTTCCGGCTCGAAGCGGCCTGGGAGCATCGCAACCTGTTCCCGCCCGAAGGCGCGCTGCGCGTGGCGGCGGTGGGCGGGACCCAGGAACAGTCGCTGATCGTCCGCTTCCGCCGCAACAATTGGGGCCAGCGCGACCGGCAGCTGTTGATCCAGGCCGAAGCCGGTCGGCGCAACCACCCCGCCTTCGAAGGCTATCGCGTCCAGCTGCAGGGCCTGATTTCCCGCGAATCGACGCCGATCTGGCAGAAGCGCTGGACCTATGCCTATGGCGCCGAAATCCTCGCCACCAACGAGAACCGTTTCGGCCGCCCGCGCGTCGCCTTCACCGACGCCTATTTCATCGCCGGGCTGATCGGGCAGCTCGGCTACGACCGGTCGAACAGCCTGCTCGATCCGACCCGCGGCTTCCGGCTGCTCGCGCGCGTCAATCCGGAGGTGCAGCACCGGCTCGGCGACACCGATTATTATGCCCGCAACCTGTTCGAGGCGACGGGCTATTTCCCGTTCGGCGAAAGCTTCGTCCTGGCCGGGCGGGCCCGGGTCGGCTCGATCTACGGCATCGGGCGCGACGAGCTGGCGCCGTCGCGGCGGCTCTATTCGGGCGGCGGCGGATCGGTGCGCGGCTTCGGCTTCCAGCAGCTCGGGCCGAAGGAGGAGATCCCCAACCCGCGCTTCGATCCCGAAAATCCCGACGATCGCCCGGCGACCCTGCTGGTGCCGCTCGGCGGCCGCAGCCTCAACGAATTCGCGCTGGAGGGCCGCTACCGCTTCGGCAATTACGGCGTCGTCGCCTTCGTCGATGCCGGCCAGGTCTATGAGACCGAATATCCGACTTTCGACAATATTCGCTTCGGCGTCGGGGTCGGCGCGCGGCTCTACACCAATTTCGGCCCGATGCGGGTCGACATCGCGACGCCGATCAACCGCCAGCCGGGCGAATCGCGCTTCAACATCTACGTGTCGATCGGGCAGGCCTTCTGATGGCGACGGGGACGGAAATGGACGCCGCGCCGCCGGAGCGCGAGGTCGTCCATATCCGCCGCCACACCGGCCGCGCGATCGTCAAATGGGTGGCGATCGGCCTCAGCGCGATCCTGCTGCTGTTCGCGGCGCTGATCGTCTGGATCAACACCGACGCCGGCCGCCGCTTCGTGGTGCGGCAGATCAACCAGCTCGAAATCGCCTCCGGCCTCGACATTCAGATCGGGCGGATCGACGGCTCGCTGTTCGGCGAGATGGTGATCCACGACCTGACGCTCGCTGATCCGCAGGGCATCTTCTTCCGCGCGCCGCGCGCCGAGCTTGACCTGCGTCCGCTCGCCTATCTGCGCGCCAATCATGTCGACATCCGCTATCTGGTGGTGCCCGAGGCGCGGCTCCACCGCCTTCCCGAGCTGGAGCCGGGCGATCCCGACGCGCCGCTGCTGCCGGACATGGACATCGACATCGGCCGGCTGGAGATCGGCCGGCTGGCGGTCGATCCCGCCGTCACCGGCCAGCGCCATCTCGTCTCGCTCGCCGGGCGGGTCAACATCGCCGACCGCCGGGCGCGGGTGGACGCGCGCGCCGGCACCATCGCCGCGCCCGGCCTGGCCGGCGGCGACCGGCTGCGGCTCCGGCTCGACGCCGTTCCTGACGACAACCAGCTCGACATCGCGGTGCGGCTCGAAGCGCCCGGCGACGGCTTCGTCGCGGGCCTCGCCGGCATCGACCGGCCGCTCAGCCTCGCCATCGACGGCGAGGGGAGCTGGGCCGAATGGCGCGGCCGGGCGCAGGCGCGGCTCGGCGGCGAGGGGCTCGCCGACCTTGCCCTCACCGCGCGCGACGGCACGTTCAACCTGATCGGGCCGGTCCGCCCCGGCCTGCTGATCGAGGGACCGGTGGAACGGCTCACCGCGCCGCTCACCCAGGTCAATCTCACCGCCACGCTCGACCAGCGCCGCGCCGACCTCCGGCTGCGGATGAACAGCCGCGCGCTCGCCGTCGCCGCCGAGGGCCTCGTCGATCTCGGCAACAACCGCTACGACAATTTGCGCGTCGCCGCCCGCCTGCTCGAGCCGGGGGCGATCGCGCCGGACCTGCGCGGGCGCGACGTGCGGCTGAACCTGCTCCTCGACGGCGCCTTCGCGACGCCGCTGGTCGGCTACGACCTCCAGGCGGCCAGCCTCGACATAAGCGGCACCATCCTGGAAAATCTGCGCGCGACCGGCCGGGCGCGGGTGGATGCCGACCGGATCATGGTGCCGGTGTCGGCGCGGGCGAGCCGCATCCTCGGGCTCGACGAAAGCATCGGCGGCCTGCTCACCAACGTCGCGGTGGACGGCGACCTCGCGGTCAACATGCCCTTCATCCTGTCCGACAATCTGCGCATCCGTTCGGACCGGGTGAACGCGACCGCCGCGATCGCGCTCGACCTCGCGCGCGGCAATTACCGCTTCGCGCTGCAGGGGCGGGTGAACAATTATCTGGTCGACGGCGTCGGCCTCATCGATCTCGACACCAATCTCAACATCGTCACCGAAGCGGACGGCTTCGGCATACGCGGCCGCTTCGCCGCCAGGACCCGGCGCATCGACAATGCCGCCGCCGCCGATTTCCTGGGCGGGCAGGCGGTGATGAGCGCCAACATCGCCATGTCGGCGAACGGCGTCATCCGGCTGGACACCATCCGCCTGTCGGCGCCGCAGATGCGGATCACGTCGGGGACCGGCACCTATTGGCCGGACGGGCGGCTCGACTTCCGCCTCGCCGGCGTGTCGAACGCCTACGGGCCGCTCGACGTCCACGTCACCGGCACCGCCGCCGCGCCCCAGATCCGGCTGCGGGCGGCGCGGCCCGGCTTCGGCATCGGCCTCGCCGGGGTCGAGGCGACGGTACGCGCCACGCCGCGCGGCTGGGCGATCCAGGCGACCGGCCAGTCGCAATACGGCCCGTTCTCCGCCGACATCGTCGTGCTCACCCAGGCGGGGCCGCTCACCATCGAGATCAACCGGCTGACCTTCGCCGGCATCAACTTCTCGGGACGGGTGCAGCAGACGCCGGCGGGACCGTTCGTCGGCACGCTCAGCATGTCGGGCCAGGGGCTGGACGGCACCGTGCGGCTGTCGGCCGAAGGGCGCCACCAGCGCGCCGACATCGCCGCCACCGCCAACGGCGCCTCGATCCCGGGCGACACGCCGATCCAGATCCAGCGCGGCATCATCCGCGCCACCGCCATCCTCTATCCCGACGCGCCGGCGGTGGTCGGCGACGTGCAGCTCGCGGGTCTGCGCAGCGGCGACCTCATGGTCCAGCAGGCGCGGGCGCGGGTCGATTATCGCGGCGGCCGCGGCCAAGCGCAGATCCTCGCCGAAGGCCGCAGCGGCGTGCCCTTCCGGGTCGCCGCCAACGCGGCGCTGTCGCCGGCGCACATCCGGGTGAACGCGCAGGGCAACGTGAACAATATCCCGTTCCGGCTCGCCCAGCCCGCCGATCTGCGCGCGGCGAACGGCGGCTGGCAGCTCGCGCCCGCGACAATCGTCTTCCCGCAGGGCAATGTCCGCCTCGCCGGCCGCTTCGGCAACGGCACGGTCGTCCAGTCGCGGCTCGACAATATGGACGTCGCGATCCTCAACGCCTTCTCGCCCGGCCTGGGCCTCGGCGGCCGCGCCACCGGCAGCCTCGATTTCGCCCAGCCGGCGGGCACCGCCTTCCCGCGCGCCGAGGCGCGGCTCAACATCGAGAATTTCACCCGCACCGGCATCGCGGTCCGCTCCGAAGCGGTGAACCTCGCCTTCGCCGGCAGCCTGCGCCCCGAAGGCGGCGTCGCCGGCCTGGTGATCCGCCGCGGCGGCGCGGTGATCGGGCGCGCGCAGGCGCGGCTCCAGCCGCTCGGCGCGGGCGCCGGGCCGTGGATGCAGCGGCTGATGGCCGCGCCGCTGGCCGGCGGCATCCGCTACAACGGGCCGGCCGACGTGCTCTGGTCGCTGGCCGCGGTTCCGGGCCATCAGCTGCGCGGGCCGATCGGCGTCGCCGCCGATTTCTCCGGCCGGGTGCAGGACCCGCAATTCACCGGCGTCGTGCGCGCCAACAGCCTCGTCTACGAGAATGAGGAGTTCGGCACCCGCATCACCAATCTGGCGCTGAACGGCCGCTTCACCGGGTCGCGGTTCGAAATCACCCAGCTCGCCGGGCGCGCCGGCCCCGGCACGGTGACGGGCAGCGGCAGCGTCGACCTGTCCGCCGCCGCCGGCTTCCCGATCGACATCCGGCTCGCCTTCGACAATGCCCAGCTCGCGCGCGGCGACGATCTCGGCGCGCGCGCCACCGGGCAGCTCGCCATCACCAACCGGCCCGGCCAGGATCCGCTGATCGCCGGCGAGCTGCTGGTGCCCGAGGCGCGCTACCAAGTGGTGATGCAGGGTTCGGCCGACGTGCCGCAGCTCCAGGGCGTGCGCCGCCGCGGCGAGCCGGTGCGGCCGCCCAACGCGCAGGCGAACGGCGACGACGCGGTGCCCAGCATCTGGCGCCTGGACCTCAGGGTGCGCGCGCCCAATCGCATGTTCGTGTCGGGCATGGGCCTCGAATCCGAATGGGCGATGGACCTGCGCGTCGGCGGCACGTCGCGCACGCCGCAGATCACCGGCGGGCTCGACCTCATCCGCGGCACCTACAGCTTCTCCGGCCGCCGCTTCGAGCTGCGCGAAGGCGACATCGCCTTCACCGGATCGCGTCCACCCAACCCCAGCGTCTCCATCCAGGCGGTGAGCCAGATCGACGGCGTGGAAGTGGCGATCAACGTCAGCGGCACCGCCGCCAACCCGCAGATCGCCTTCAGCTCGACCCCTGGGCTGCCGCAGGACGAGATCGTCTCGCGCATCCTGTTCGGCAATTCGGTCGGAGAGATCAGCGCCCTCCAGGCGGTGCAGCTCGCCGCCTCGCTGAACAGCCTGCGCGGCAATGGCGGCGGCCTCAACCCGCTCGGCGCGCTGCGCCAGGCCGGCGGCATCGACCGGCTGCGCATCCTGGGCGCGGACCAGACCACCGGGCGCGGGACGGCGGTCGCGGCCGGCATGTACATCGCCAGCGACGTCTATATCGAAGTGATCACCGACGCCCGCGGCTTCACCGCCACCCAGCTCGAGATCGCTCTGTCGCGCACGCTCAGCATCCTCTCCCAGTTCGGCTCCACCGGCGGCACCAACGTCAACCTCCGCTATTCCCGCGACTACTAAACTCCTCCCCTGAGTCTCCGCTCGGCGGAGGATGTGGCTTGTCTCCGGAACGGAGGATTCGCGCTCCGGATCGGATCAGCTTCCGGTTTCGCGGCCCCCGCTTTCGAGCGAAAATGAGCGCATGCGGGGATATGGGTCCATTCGCTGCATCGCGGTCGCCGCCTCGGTGGCGACCGCGTCAGCGCCCGCCGCGGCGCAGATGGGGCCGACGGAGGTGCACAGCGTCCACTGCCTCCACAGCTGCCCGGTCGGCGCGCCGGCGACCAACGACCTCATCTTCCGCGAAATCTACACCTTGTCGTCGAACGACGCGACCAAGATGGCGGACTGGGTCGCCTATCGCGTTACCCGGCAAACGATCGGCGGCGGCGAGGAGCGGCGCTGGGCGGCCGACCCCTGGCTGGACGACGAGGAGACGCTAGAGCCGTCCGATTATGCCGGCGCCCCGCAGGCGCTGCGGATCGACCGCGGGCATCAGGCGCCGCTGGCCAGCCTGTCCGGCACCGGGCTCGGCGCCGAGACCAACTTCCTGTCCAACATCACGCCGCAGGGAAGCGCGCTCAACCAGGGGCCGTGGCGGCTGCTGGAAGATGCCGAGCGCGCCTTCGCCCGGCGCGCGGCCGAGCCCCTCTACGTGCTGACCGGCCCGCTCTACGAGCGCGACATGCCGCCGCTGCCGCGCGCGGACGAGCCGCACCGTGTGCCCTCCCATTATTGGAAGATCGTGGCGACCGCGGACGGGCGGGTGAGCGCCTTCGTGATGGACACCTTTATGCCGCGCAGCGCCCCCTTCTGCGCCACCCGTGTCGCGGTCGAGGAGGTCGAGCGCCGGTCCGGCCTGCGCGTCTTCCCCCGCCTCCTCGCCCGCGGCTTCCGCCCGCTCGACGCGGAACTCGGCTGCCGCTGAGCCGAAGCGGCCGGGCCGGAGGGAAGGCGGGAGCCCTACGGCTCCGACCAGTAGTGAAGGCGCAGGTCGCCGCCCAGCTTGTCGGAAAAGGCGGCGCCGGGCCGGAGCGGTTCGATCAGCCGCGGATCGCGCAGCAGGCGGGCGGCGAGGATCAGCGTGAAGAAGTGGCGCGGCGGCGCGGCCGCGCCAGGCTCCTGCTATTCTCCTGTCTCTTGCTCC
>NZ_JBKBMQ010000020.1:0-36821 GCF_046295735.1 Allosphingosinicella sp. | reverse complement strand
CGGCCCGATCAATGCCCACTCGTCATCCGTAAGACCAATCCACTCGCCCAACGCCGCCTCCAAAAGGAAGCTTTGAATCAACCTGCGAGTCCCCCGTCAAGCTTTGTCCACGAAACCTAGTCAGGGGTGAGGGGACATTCAAGAACCGGCGCCAAGGCCGGCGAGATGGGCAATCCCGCCACTTCGACAATGGCTGCGATCGGGGTGGTCGCACGCTGGTATTCGTTTCCACCGCTGACAACCAGGCTCATTCATGTCGTCGGAATGCATCCCCGATGGTTTGTTTGTCGGAGAAGATTCTCCAAATCGGACATGAAGTGCCTGCAGCATTGCTGACAGTCTTCCTCAATGCAATCAGCGTTCGAAGGTCCTCAAGGAAGGGTCTTCCGAGTGGGGGCATGAGAGGGGGCGCGGAGAAAAACCCTTTTAAAAACTCGGTGCTTAAACAAAGGTTTAGCAAGGGTCTGTGGGTTCCTCCCTCTCCGCCATTTTCCCACCCCCGCGCCACCGCCCGCTTCCGCCGTCCAAGCCCGGAAGTTCAGGAAGGTTCGGCGTGCGGGGAAAATCTCGTCGATCAAAGGCGCCAGATTGATCGAGCCAGCCGATCAGCTGCGGCTGCACACGGGCCCTGAATCCTGGCGGCACGATGCGAAAGGTCCGAATGTTCGCGCTGGCCATGGGGAGCGGACCCGGCGTCTCGCGAGGCGGAGGAGAGGCGGCGCGAGGCGTGGACGGAGGAGGCGAGGGGCGCATTTGTGGAACGAACTATAAAGGTTATATGTAGGACAGCTTTTTGTGTCGAATAAGCGCGTTTTTTGCGTTGCGGACCGTGTGAACCCCATGCCGCGCAAGCAGGGGACCACGCGGAGGCGCGGAGAAAAGGGGGAGGCGCGGAGGTTCTGCCTCTCGGCGGTGTCGGCGCAACTGAATTCGAAGAAAGGCTTGGGCGAAGCTTTGTCCCCTCGCTCCGCACCTCCCTTCTTGTTCGCGCCTCCGCGTGAAATCGGCTTCAGGGCGCCATGTGCCCGGGCGCGACGAGGAGAGCGGGGTCGGTAGCCAGCCACAATCGCAGAGTTTATGTCGTCCGGGACCTTCTCGGGAGGGGCGGGTGCGACACACACGACGGCGGAGGCGATAAAGTGGCGAGCAGCTTTCGAAGGCCCGGCACGGGAGGGACTTGCTCTTTCGGCAGCCCGAGGCTTGGTGCGGGGATCCTCGCTCGGCAGGCCGAACTCCATCCGCAGAACTATATCGCTTCTGCCCAGCCGGCCGTGCTCCTCTCCGGATTTGGTGCTCTGGAGCGTGAAGGCCTTCACCTCGCATCCCAGGGCTCGTCGGGTGATAATTGGATCAGGGAGCAGGTACGAGGATTCACTGCCAGAGGAATATGGGAAGCGCTCTTCGGCCCCGATCCCGGGACTACTCCGCTTACCGCCCAAGACCGGAGCCATATCGCGCTCCTTCAGATCAGCGACGCGGTATACGGACTGCGAGAGCATGCTGGCGATTACCGAATGATGGATGCGAGGCGGTTCGGCTTCGATACTGCAAACTTTAATCTCAGCAATGGCCTCAAGGGAGCGATTTACTCGGACGGGACCACGATCGTTCTTGCGTTCGCCGGAACCGATGGCTTGCGTTCGCCGGAACCGATGGGCCCACTAATGTGAGAGACCATAAAAACGGTAACGTTCCCAATGAGTTGGGTCGATTGTCAGACCAGCGTCGTGACGCCTTGAGTATTGCTCATCGGCTCGATCGCAGGGTTGGTTCGGGAACCCTGATCATCACCGGACATTCCCTCGGAGGCGGCCTTGCATCGCTAGCGGCGGCCGTTACGAATCGCCCTGCGGTGACGTTCAACGCCGCGGGCATCAGGAACAGTGTTCTTGCAGAACTCGGGATCAGCAGGACCAACGCGGAAAGTCGCATCAGGGCGGTCTAAGATCTGGTGGACGCCTTGGGGGTGGAGGTCCTTCGAGCAGGGGTGGAGACTGCCGAGCCCAATGCTTGCCAGGCGGATAATGTTTGCGCTGGGTTTGGGCGCGGTCCTTGCCGGTTGCGGGCGTGGGCCGCCCCCATCCTCTTCGGAGGCGCTATCCGTGTACATCGACGGAAAGGGATCTTCCGGCTGGGTGTTTGTCGAGGGTGCGGTACCCGCCGACGCGCTATCGTTCACGTCGGACCAGAGAAGCCTTGCCTGGTCCTCCATCCGCCGCGAGCAGAGCGGGAACGCGCTCTGCATCGTAGGTGAGGACGGCGCGGTGTCTTTCGGAGTCCCGAGCCGGATCGCGAAAGGTGTGAGGTTCGCATGCGGAACCGGCGAGTTCGAGGTCGCGGATTGCGCGGGCGAGAGGGATTGCAGCAGTGCCTTGATCCGCGGCGCGTGGCGGACCGGAGAGGCGCCGAACCTTCACCGGCTGCCTATCGCATATTCCTATCATGAGTGCTTCGGCATCTTGTCGATCTCCTTTCACGGTCAAAGTACGCCGCTCGGCGTCGGCGACACGCTGGAGTTGCGGCAGGGAGCCGGTCTTCTCTCGGATCTTCAACGCGAAGACTGCAGGAAACACCCCATCGCACAGACGCTCCGGCGGTCCGGCCCTTGAGCGGCGGCGGCCGCTCGTGGACACCAGCCGGGTTTTGAATGGAGCCCGAAGGACAAGGATTCGAAATCGCGATGAATACAGGTCCGGCACGGCTCCTCATCGCATGTGCCGCCTTCTCGCTGGTCGGATGTTCTCCGGCTTCCGAGACGAATGATGGCGCCATGGACGTGTTCGACGACAGTTCTCATTTCGTGAACCGGATCTACGCCCTCGACGACGAGGCGTTTCTCGCACGGAGAGATTGAGGTTTTTAATCGACAAGGGAGGCATTTAGGTACTAGGAACGCTGTTTCTGGACGATGAGAAAAGCCGCCAGTGTCGGGAAGGAAGTTGGATGGTTTATAGTATATATGCTGCTGATTTTTCCAAGTTATTCTCACTTCTGTCTGAGGTCAAGCTCGCAATTAAGTATTGTCCATCACGAAGGCTCTTTGTGATTAACTGATCATGACGGATTGTATGGCCAGGAAATAGCTTTCTGTCCTTGGACAGGCAAGCCGCTGCCACGGTCACTCGCAAAAGAGTTTGAGCGTATGCTTAAATCCAAAGGGCTTTCAATTATGGAACCGGAGACTTGGCCATCGCACTGGAGGAGCGAGCAGTGGTGGATAGAGGCTAAATTATGAGGCAAACAGTTAGAGAAAGCTGATCTGATCATGCGCAATGCGATAATGGTGGAGGGGCCCGTGCCACTCAGCGCCGAGGTGCTGGGATGAACGAATGCTCGCGCTACGAGATGCACCGGTCGGTCAGGTTGGGATCAATGCTTACGGGAGGCTAGAAGCAGCGCATCCTGCAGGTCACAGACTTGTGCGGACGCGCAATCATTGGGGTTAGCAGGGCAGCCTTTGTGTGGCCGGCGATCGAATACGGCTATAACCGGGCGAGCCAGATCGTCGGCCGCTCGCGCGACAACGACGCCTATGTCTATACGGGCGACGTGCAGGTGACGCGCCATTCCGGTTGCGCCGAGCTACGACGCGCGCGGCAACCTGACGAGCGCCTGGGGCGGCCTCTACAACTACACGGCCGACAATTATCTGACCGCCGAGCATTTCAAGGCCTATATGCTGTACGATCCGTACGGCCGGATGCGGGCCCTGTTCAGCCATGTGACGGGCATCAAGCGCGAATTCGTCTATGACGGCGACGTGCAGATCATCGAAGGCGCGGGAAACAGCGTCGCCCGGGGCTACGTCTACGGCCCTGGGTGGACGAGCCGGTCGTCTGGTACGAAGGCTCCGGCACGTCCGACCGGCGCTGGCTGCATGCCGATCACCAGGGATCCGTGATCGCCGGCACCAACGGCACCGGCACCGCGATCGCGATCAACAGCTACGACGAATATGGCCCGCGGCAATGCGGGGAGGGTGCACGCCTCCGCCGATCCGATGAACGGCCTCGCGGCGTCCGCCCCGTTGATCATCCCGGGCAATGCGCAGCTGGTCTTCACGAGCGATGGCGGAGACTGACCTTGGGGCGCTTGCGTCGGGGAATCGAGCCATCTGTTTCGGCGTGACCGAGTGCGACGCCCGCTCTCCACGAGCGGCGCCGGCGGAAGGGGCCGGGAGCAACGAATCCGCCAGCGCTCCCGCCAACGATGAGCAAGGCGCCTACAGGACATCAGGCTCTGAGGAGGTGGAGGCCCGAGCCGGAATCGAACCGGCGTGCAAGGATTTGCAGTCCTCTGCGTAACCACTCCGCCATCGGGCCTTCCGCCGCGGCCGGGCGGATCGGCTGCAGCCAGCGGGCGCGAGGCGCCGCTTCGCATGGCAGGTAGTAGCTGCGGCGGCCCCCGTCTAGTGGCGAATCGCGCGGCGGCGCGCGCGCCTGTCCGGGAACGGACGCCGCACTGTCCGGAAACGGACAGTATGCACGCGGCGGAGCGGCGGGCCACAGGCGGGGCCGCGTGGCACGCCTCTTGCTCCGCCGCCTGCGACGAACGGCCGGGCGGGCCCACTCTCCGCTTGGCCTCGCCGTGGCGGGTCGATAGAAGCCCAGGGAGAATGTAGGTGTATTGCATCTATAAGACAGTTGTGCGATAGGGCCAGCCACGATGACCGAACATAATTTCGAGCATATGCGCCGCGCGATGGTCGCGAGCCAGCTGCGGACCACCGGGGTCAACGATCCGCGCGTGGTGGCGGCGATGCGCGAGGTGCCGCGCGAGCGTTTCGTGCCCGGCGACAAGGCGACGCTCGCTTATGCCGACGCGCTCGTCACGCTGCCGGGCGGGCGCCAGCTCAACGGGCCGATGTCGACTGGCCGGCTGCTGACCGAGGCCGCCCCGCGCGAGAGCGATCATTGCCTGCTGGTCGGCGCCGCCACCGGCTATGCCGCCGCCTTGCTCTCCCGCCTCACCGGCTCGGTGGTGGCGGTGGAGGAGGATGCGGCGCTCGTCGCATTCGCACGCGAGGCGCTCGCGGGCAGCGGCGTCGAGCTGATCGAGGGTCCGCTGGCCGAGGGCCATGCCGCCCGCGCGCCCTATGATCTCATTCTCATCGACGGGGCGGTCGAATTCGTCCCTCAGGCGATTATCGACCAGCTGGCGGAAAACGGCCGGCTCGCGGGCGCGATCCTCGACAATGGCGTGCCGCGTCTGTCGCTCGGCCGCAAGGCCGGCGGCGCGTTCGGCACCGTCGCCTTCGCCGACGTCGCGACCGCGGTTCTGCCGGGGTTCACGCGGCCGAAGACATTCACTTTCTGAGTTTTCAGGCACTTTCTGATTTTCAGGGTTCGAGAGCGGAGTAGGGGTAGATGCGGGGAGGTTTACTGGCGGCGGCGGCCGCAATCGCGCTGGCGGGCGGTGCGGCGCATGCCGAGACGCTGCGCGAGGCATTGGTGCGGACCTATCAGTCCAACCCCACCATCACCGCCCAGCGCCAGCAGCTGCGCACGCTCGACGAAGGCGTCGCCATCGCCCGCGCCGGGCTTCGCCCGCAAGTGTCGGCGACCGCCGGGGTCAACCAGGACGTGGTCACCACCGGCCGCGGCAGCCTCGGGCGCAATTTCAACGCCGGCGTCGACGTGTCCTACCCGCTGTTCAACAGCGGCCGGGTGCGCAACCTGATCGCCGCCGCCGACACCCGGGTCGAGGCCGGCCGCGCCACGCTGCGCGCGACCGAGGGCGACGTGTTCACCGAAGCGGTGGGCGCCTATATGGACGTGATCCGCGACCGTTCGATCGTGTCGCTGAACCAGAATCAGGTCCGCGTCCTCGAAACCAATCTGCAGGCGACGCGCGACCGGTTCGAGGTCGGCGACCTCACCCGCACCGACGTCGCCCAGTCGGAGGCGCGGCTGTCGCTTTCCCGTTCCAACCTGGCGATCGCCGAGGGCCGGCTGACCGCGAGCGAGGAGAATTACCGCCGCGTGATCGGCGCCTGGCCGGGCGACCTCGCGCCGCCGCCGCCGCTGCCGCCGCTGCCGACCACGCCGGAGCAGGCGGTGGACGTCGCGCTCGCCAACAATCCGGACCTGATCGCGATCAACTCGCAGATCCGCGCCGCCGGTCTCGACGTCGACGTGCTGCGCTCCGATCGTCTGCCCACGCTCTCCAGCGTCGGCAGCAGCCGCTACATCAACTATCTCGGCCGCGCCGACGAGCAGGCGGGCGTCCCGCAGGGCACGCTCGATAACAGCCAGACCAGCGCCAGCGTCGGCGTCCAGGCGCGGATCCCGATCTATCAGGGCGGCCTCGTCGGCGCGCGCGTCCGCCAGGCGCAGGCGCTGCGCGGCCAGCTGCTGGAACAGGGCATCGCGGTGGAACGGGGCATCATCTCGCAGACCCGCGCCGCCTTCGCCAGCTACCAGGCCGCGCTGGAGGCGATCCGGTCCAACGAGATCGCCGTCGCCGCGAACGAGCTGGCGCTCGAAGGCACCCGCGCCGAGCAGACGGTCGGCACCCGCAACGTGCTCGACGTGCTGAACGCCGAGCAGGAATTGCTGCAGAGCCAGGTCCAGCTCGTCACCGCCCGCCGCGACGCCTATGTCGCCGGCTTCGCGCTGCTGAACGCGATGGGCCGCGCCGAGGCGGAGGATCTGAACCTCGACGGCGGGGCGCTCTACGATCCGGTCGCCAATTACAACCGGGTGAGCCGGCGCGCGTCCGACTGGGCCGACGACGCCGACGCCGCGCCGGTCGCGACCCGCACTTACGGGCCGACGCCCGAGAGGCAGTGACACGGCCGCGCGGATGAGCGATAAGGCGCCTGCTATGGGGGACATTCGCCAGGAGCCGTCGATGGAGGAGATTCTCGCCTCCATCAAACGCGTCATCGCCGAGGACGGCCGCGCCGCCGCCCCGCGGGTTCGCCGCGCCGCCGCGCCGGCCGAGCCGTCCGAGCCGGCTCCGGCCGCGCAGGAAGACGTGCTGGAGCTCGACGATCCGGTGGCGGACCAGGACGGCCTGATGTCGGAGGACGCGGCCGCGGCCAGCCGCCGCAAGCTCGCCGCGCTGAGCGCCCTCGGCCGCGCCGCCGACGCGCCGCCCGCCCCCGACCAGGGCCCGCTCGAAGCGGTGATCCGCGACATGCTGCGGCCGATGCTGAAGGACTGGCTGGACCAGCACCTCCCCGAAATCGTCGAAGAACTCGTCACCCGCGAGATCGCCCGCATCACCGGCAAACCGCTGTAGGCGGAAAGCCCACTCCCTTCCTTCCTCCCTCTCCCGCCGGGAGAGGGTTGGGGTGAGGGTGACGGCGTGGGCGGAAAGGGCCGTTGCCTCGACGCGGGCGCCGGGGACCCTCACCCAAACCCTCTCCCGGGGGGAGAGGGCTTTTCCGCCCGCGCGGCCTCGAGCCCCCTCTCCCGGGGGAGAGGGCTTCGGCCCGTGCGGCTCGGATGTGGGGGACGGGCGCCGTGCCATCCCGCCTTTCGTTGCGCCGCCACCTTGGCTTTGCTAGCCAGCGGGGCATGAAGACGATGCTGATCGCCGGCCTTGCCGCTGCCGCCTTGCTCCCCGTGACCGCCGCCGCCGCCCGGCCGATGACGGCGACCGATCTCGCCACCATGCGCCGGCTCGCCGCGCCGGCCGTGTCGCCGGACGGCGCCTTCGCGGTCTACCAGCTGCGCGAGACCGATCTTGAGAACAATCGCGGCCGGCTCGATCTGTGGCTGCTCGACCTGCGCCGCGCGGGGGCGGAGCCGGTGCGGATCGCCTCGACGCCGGAGCATAACGAGCACAGCCCCGCCGTCACCCGCGACGGGCGCTTCGTCTATTATCTCAGCAACCAGTCGGGCAGCGACCAGCTGTGGCGCGTCGCCGTTCCGGGCGGGACCCCGGAACAGGTCACCGATCTCGCCGCCGGCATCGCCGGCTTCAGCCTCGCGCCGTCGGGCGACCGGGTGGCGATCTGGGGCGAGCGCGACCTGCGCTGCCGCGACTTCAACTGCGCGGACCTGCCGGCGCCGCCGCAGGGGCAGGGGAGCGCGCGGGTCTACGACCAGACCTTCGTGCGCCACTGGGACAGGTGGGTCGAGCCGGGCGTGCGCCAGCGCATCTTCACGCTGCCGATGGTGGACGGGCGGCCGCAGGGCGCGGGCATCCCGGTGGCGGGCGATCTCGTCGGCGACGCGCCCTCGCGGCCGTTCGGCGGGGGCGACGAGATCGCCTGGAGCCCGGACGGGCGCACGCTCTATTTCACCCTGCGCGAGGCGGGGCGGATCGAGCCGACCTCCACCAATCTCGACATCTTCGCGGCGCCGGCCGACGGCGGCGCCGCGCCGGTCAACCTCACCGCCGCCAATCCGGCGACCGACACGCTCCCCGCCGTCTCGCCGGACGGGCGCTGGCTCGCTTATGTCGCGATGGCGCGGCCCGGCTACGAGGCCGACCGCCAGGTGGTGCAGCTGCGCGACCTGCGCACCGGCGCGGTGCGGGCGCTGACCCAGGACTGGGACCGGTCGGTCAGCTCGATCCGCTGGGCGCCGGACGGCCGCAGCCTGCTCGTCACCGCGCAGGACACGCTCGATTACCCGATGTTCCGGGTCGATGTCCGCACCGGCCGCGCGACGCGGCTCAGCGAGGCCGGCACCGTCGGCAACGTCACCCCGCTGCGCAACGGTTCGATCCTCTACACCCGCAACAGCATCGAGGCGCCGGACGACCTCTACCGCCGCGACCGGGCCGGCCGGGTGACGCGCCTCACCGCCGTCAACGACGCGGTGCTCGCCCAGTTCGATCCGATCACCGTCGGCCGGTTCAGCTTCGCGGGCGCCGGCGGGCGCCAGGTCTGGGGCCAGATCGTGAAGCACAGCGCCGCCGCGGAGCGGATCCCGGTCGCCTTCCTGGTCCATGGCGGGCCGCAGGGCTCGTTCGGCAACAGCTGGTCCTGGCGCTGGAATCCGCGCACCTTCATCGGTCCGGGCTTCGCCACCGTCTCGGTCGATTTCCACGGATCGACCGGCTACGGCCAGGACTTCACCGACGCGATCAACCGCGACTGGGGCGGCAAGCCGCTCGAGGACCTGCGGCTCGGCCTCGCCGCGGCCGGCGAGATCGATCCGCAGCTCGACACCGCCAACGCCTGCGCGCTCGGCGGCTCCTATGGCGGCTATATGGTGAACTGGATCGCGGGCAACTGGCCGGACGGCTTCAAGTGCCTCGTCAACCATGCCGGCATCTTCGACACCCGCGCGCTCGCCTACGAGACCGAGGAATTGTGGTTCACCGAGTGGGAATTCGGCGGCCCGCCCTTCGAACCGCGCGCGATGGAGGCGATCGAGCGCTGGAACCCGGTCCACCAGGTCGCCAACTGGCGCACGCCGATGCTGGTCATCCATGGCGAGCGGGACTTCCGCATTCCCTACAGCCAGGCGCTCGCCACCTTCAACGCGCTGCAGCGGCGCGACATCCCGTCGCGGCTCGTCATGTATCCGGACGAGAACCACTGGATCCTGCGTCCGCAGAACTCGATCCAATGGTATCGCGAGGTGCATGGCTGGCTGGACCAGTGGCTGAAGGGCGGCTCCGGCGGCAGATAGCCGGCCGGCCGCCGCGCCGCGCCCTGCTTTGGCGGGGAGTGGAAAGCGGCGGCCAACCCCGCTAAGCGCCGGTCCATGAGCGACCTTCCGAAGACCTTCGACCCGGCCGAGATCGAATCGCGCTGGTACGCCGCCTGGGAACAGGGCGGCATGTTCCGCCCCGAGCGCCCGGACGCGGAGCCGTGGACGATCGTCAACCCGCCGCCCAACGTCACCGGCTCGCTCCATATCGGCCACGCGCTTGACAATACGCTGCAGGACATCCTCACGCGTCACGCCCGGCTGCAGGGCAAGGACGCTTTGTGGGTGGTCGGCACCGACCATGCCGGCATCGCGACCCAGATGGTGGTGGAGCGCAACCTCGAAAGCCAGGGCCTGAAACGCCAGGAAATGGGCCGCGAGGCCTTCCTGGAACATGTCTGGGAATGGAAGGCGCAGTCGGGCGGCCAGATCACCCGCCAGCTCCGCCGGCTCGGCTGCTCGATGGACTGGGCGAACGAGCGCTTCACGATGGACGAGGGCTTCACCCGCGCGGTGCTGAAGGTGTTCGTCCAACTCTACCGCGAGGGCCTGCTCTACCGCGACAAGCGGCTGGTCAACTGGGACCCGAAGTTCCAGTCCGCCATCTCCGACCTCGAAGTCGAAACCCGGGAGGTGCAGGGCAAGTTCTGGCACCTGCGTTATCCGCTGGAGGATGGCTCCGGCTTCATCCGGGTCGCGACCACGCGGCCCGAGACGATGCTCGCCGACATGGCCGTGGCGGTGAATCCGGAGGACGAGCGCTACCGGGCGCTGGTCGGCCGGAAGGTCCGCCTGCCGATCACCGGCCGCCTGGTCCCGATCGTCGCCGACGAACATGCCGATCCGGAGCTCGGCTCGGGCGCGGTCAAGATCACGCCGGGCCACGACTTCAACGATTTCGAGGTCGGCCGGCGCGCGGGCATGAAGCCCGTCGACATGCTCAACATGTTCGACGCCGAGGCGCGGGTGATCCAGTGCGGCGGCATTCCGGACGATCTTCTCGGCCTCGACCGCTTCGCCGCGCGCGAGCGCGTGGTGGCGCTGCTCGACGAAGGCGGCTTCCTGGAGCGGGTGGAGGACAAGGTCATCCAGCTCCCTTACGGCGACCGCTCCGGCGTGGTGATCGAGCCCTGGCTCACCGACCAATGGTATGTCGACGCCGCAACGCTGGCGAAGCCGGCGATCGAGGCGGTGCGGAGCGGCGCGATCAAGGTCGTGCCCAAGACCTGGGAGAAGACCTGGTTCAACTGGCTGGAGAACATCCAGCCCTGGTGCGTCTCCCGCCAGCTCTGGTGGGGGCATCAGATCCCCGCCTGGTATGGCTTCCGAAAAGATGAGTCTGGGGATCCGGCTACGCGATCACTCTCGGACTCGCGCTCTCTGCAAACTTTCGTAGCAGAGAGTGAGCACGAGGCGCGCCGACAAGCTGCAAAGTATTATTCCCGGAGCGTAGATGATGTGCAGGTCGTCGGAACGGCGCAACAGGCCCTCGACCAGACCTTTGTTTTCGACGTTGCGGGTCGAACGGAAGAACAAGGAGAGCAGGTGGCGATCTGGCGCGATCCGGACGTGCTCGATACCTGGTTTTCCTCCGCTCTCTGGCCGTTCGCGACGCTGGGTTGGCCGGACGATGCGGAATTCACCCTCTCCCCAGGGGGGAGAGGGCAGGGTGAGGGGGTTCTGAGTCAGGGGGTAGACGCCGAACGCCGAACCCCCTCACCCCAACCCTCTCCCCCCCGGGGAGAGGGGGCAGAAGGGGAAGGACGGTGGTTCCCCACCCCCGGCACCAAACTTGCCCGCCATTATCCCAACGACGTGCTGATCTCCGGCTTCGACATCATCTTCTTCTGGGATGCGCGGATGGCGATGCAGGGCCTTCATTTCATGAAGGAAGTGCCCTGGAAGACGCTCTACCTCCACGGCCTGGTGCGCGACGCCAGGGGCCAGAAGATGTCCAAGTCGAAGGGCAATACCGTCGATCCGCTCGGCCTGATCGACCGCTATGGCGCCGACGCGCTGCGCTTCACGCTGGCGGCGATGGAGAGCCAGGGGCGCGACATCAAGCTCGATGAGAAACGCGTCGAGGGCTATCGCAACTTCGCGACCAAGCTGTGGAACGCCGCCCGCTTCTGCCAGGCGAACGGCATCGGCGCGTCCGCGACGCTGGAGCCGCCCGCGGCCGAGCTTCCGGTCAACCGCTGGATCGTCGGCGAGACGGTGAAGACGGTGCAGGCGCTCGACCTCGCGCTCGCCGAGCTGCGCTTCGACGAGAGCGCCAACACCATCTACCACTTCACCTGGGCGACCTTCTGCGACTGGTATCTGGAACTGATCAAGCCTGTGCTCGGCGCGCATCCTCCCCGGGACGGGGAGGGGGACCAGCCGGAGGCTGGTGGAGGGGGTTCGGAGGCCGCCGAGACCCGCGCCGTCGCGAGCTGGGTGCTGGACCAGATCCTGGTGATGCTCCACCCGTTCATGCCGTTCATCACCGAGGAGCTGTGGAACGCGATGGGCGAACGGCCCCATCCGCTGATCCTCGCCAAATGGCCGATGCCCGACGCGCGGGCGCTCGATCCGGAGGCGGGGCCGGAGATCGAATGGCTGATCCGGCTGGTGAGCGCGATCCGCGCCGCCCGGGCCGAGCTCAACGTGCCGCCGGGGGCGAAGCTCGACCTCCATGTACGGGACGCGGGCGCGGCGACGGCGGCGCGGCTCGAGCGGCAGGCGCCGGCG
Organism: Allosphingosinicella sp.; assembly: GCF_046295735.1. Taxonomy (GTDB): domain Bacteria; phylum Pseudomonadota; class Alphaproteobacteria; order Sphingomonadales; family Sphingomonadaceae; genus Allosphingosinicella. The sequence continues at coordinate 24,474 of NZ_JBKBMQ010000020.1, read as the reverse complement.
CTGCGGCGGCTCGCCCGCATCGATCGGATCGGCGTCGAGGCCCCCGCCGGCGGCGCGGCGCAGGTGGTGGTGGACGAGGCGACCTATGTCCTTCCGCTCGAAGGCGTGATCGACCTCGCCGCCGAGCGCGCCCGGCTCGTGAAGGCGGCCGAGGCGGCGGAGAAGGAACGCGACGGCCTCGCCGCCCGCCTGTCCAATCCGAGCTTCGTCGAGCGCGCCAAGCCGGAAGCGGTCGAAAAGGCGCGGGCGGACCATGCGGAGAAATCCTCGGACGCCGAACGCTACCGCGCGGCCTTGGCGCGGCTGGGCTGAAGCCCTCTCCCTTGAAGGAGAGAGGGCTTCAGGCGGGCACCACCACCTCGATCGCGCAGCGGGCGACTTCGACGGTGGCGGGCGTGCGTCCGGTCACTTCGCCGTCGATCGAGATGGGCAATGGCGGCCGCGTCTCGATGCGGAGCCTCGATCCGCGGAAATCGCGCACCGTCTCCCGCCGCGAGCGCAGGCGCAGCAACACGCCGATCCAGTTCCAGGCGAGCCTGCGCTTCTCCCGCCCGGTCACCACCTGGACGACGATGTCGCCGCTGTCGACCTCGGCCTCGTCCACGACAACGACCCCGCCGTGGAAGCCGCCATTGGCGATCCGCACCTCCAGCGCGGTGAGGCTGTGCCGCTCGCCGTCCGCCTCGATGGTCACCCCGAACGGGCGGAAGCGGACCATCTGATAGAGCGCCCAGCTGAGATAGCCGGCCCGGCCGAACCACTTCTTCCATTTGTGCGGGACGGTCGCGCCGACCAGCGGGGACAGTCCGATCGCGGCCGAATTGGCGAAATAGTCGCCGTCGATGACGCCGAGATCCACCCGGCGCCTTTTCCCGTTGGCGATCGTCGCCACCGCCCCGTCGAGATCGACCGGAATGCCGAGCGTCCGCGCGAAGCTGTTGGCCGTGCCGAGCGGCAGCAGGGCGAAGACGCAGTCGCGGTCCACCAACTCGTCGACGGCGCAGGACAAGGATCCGTCGCCGCCGCCGACGATCACCATCGGCGCGCCGCTTTTCACCACTTCCTTGACCTTCGGGATCAGCTTTTCGGGATTGCGGATGGCGTAGGATTCGAGGAGGTCGACCCCCGCCGCGCGCAGCTTCTCCACCGCCTGGCGGAACAGCTCGCGGCCGCGCCGCGAATGGGCGTTGACGATCAGGACGGCCTGGCGGGGGACGGGACGGTCGGGACTCACGATCCGCTCAACTCTCCTCGCGGCAAAGAGTGCCCGAGCCTTGGCCAAGCCGTGCCGGCGCGCTAAGCCCCCTGCGCATGACCTCCGCCGCCTTCCCCGCCGCCCGCCTGCGCCGCACCCGCGTCTCCGCCTGGAGCCGGGCGCTGGTGCGCGAGACGCAGCTCGCGCCGACCGATCTCATCTGGCCGCTGTTCGTGGCCGAGGGTCAGGACCAGGAGGAGCCGATCGGGACGCTTCCCGGCGTGTCGCGCTGGTCGGTGGACCGGCTTGCGGCGCGGGCGCGGGAGGCGCGCGACCTCGGCATTCCCTGCATCGCCCTCTTCCCCAACACGCCGCGCGCGCTGCGCACCGAGGACGCCCGCGAGGCACTCAATCCGGACAATCTCATCTGCCGCGCGGTGAAGGCGGTGAAGGACGCCGCGCCGGAGGTCGGCGTGCTGACCGATGTCGCGCTCGATCCCTATACCGCCCACGGCCATGACGGGATCGTCGATGCCCGAAACTATGTGCTGAACGACGAGACCAGCCGGCTGCTCGTCCAGCAGGCGCTGGTCCAGGCGGCGGCGGGAGCGGACATCGTCGCGCCCTCCGACATGATGGACGGCCGCGTCGGGGCGATCCGCCAGGGGCTGGAGGCGGCGGGCCACGTCAACGTCCAGATCATGGCCTATGCCGCCAAATATGCAAGCGCCTTCTACGGCCCGTTCCGCGACGCGGTCGGTTCGGGCGGGCTGCTGAAGGGCGACAAGAAAAGCTACCAGATGGACCCCGCCAACGGCCGCGAGGCGCTGCGCGAGGTCGCGCTCGACATCGCCGAGGGCGCCGATCATGTGATGGTGAAGCCCGGGCTTCCCTATCTCGACATCGTGGCGCGGGTGCGGGACCGGTTCGACGTGCCGGTCTTCGCCTACCAGGTGTCGGGCGAATATGCGATGATCGAGGCCGCGGCCGCCGCCGGCGCGGGGGACCGCGACGCGCTGGTGCTGGAAACCCTCACCGCCTTCAAGCGCGCCGGCTGCGCCGGCATCCTCACCTACCACGCCCCCCTCGCGGCCAGGCTGCTCGGCGCGTGAGCGGGGAGGGCGCCCCAACTCCTCCCCGGAACGGGGAGGGGGACCGCTCGCCGACAGGCGAGTGGTGGAGGGGGTCGGCACCGGCCCCCCGGACCCCTCCTTTATGCTTCGCATGGTCCCCCTCCCCGTGCCGGGGAGGAGCCATATGACCCACACCGTCTCCCTCTCCCCGGCGCGGGAGCGGTTCGCGCGGCCGCTGTTCATCGCGACCATCGTGATGGGCTCGTTCCTGCTCTTCCTCACCCAGCCGATGATCGCGCGCATGGCGCTGCCGCGGCTCGGCGGCGCGCCGGCGGTGTGGAACAGCGCGATGCTGGTCTATCAGCTGCTGCTGCTCGGCGGCTATGCCTATGCCCATTGGCTCTCCCGGCTGAGGCCGCGGCGTCAGGCGGGGCTCCACCTGATGCTGTTCGGCCTCGCCGCCTTGTGGCTGCCGATCGGCATCCGCGAGGTGCTGCCGCCGGTCGGCGGGGAGCCGGCTCTGTGGGTGCCCTGGTTCCTCCTCTCCTCGATCGGGCCGCTCTTCTTCATCGTCTCCGCGCAGGCGCCGCTGATGCAGCGCTGGTACGCGCTCGAATCGAGCCGCGGGGAGCCCTACACCCTCTATGCCGCGTCCAATCTCGGCAGCTTCGCGGGCCTCCTCTCTTACCCGCTGCTGGTCGAGCCGCTGATGACGCTGGAGGCGCAGAGCTGGCTGTGGACCGGCGGCTATGCGCTGCTCGTGCTGATGGTGGTCGGCTGCGCGCTCACCATTCCCGCCGGCGCTGTCGAGGCGGTGCCGGAGGAGACGGCGCCGCCGCCGACCAAGGCGCGGACGCTCCACTGGATCGCGCTGGCGGCGGTCCCGTCGGGGCTGATGCTGTCGACGACTACCCATCTCACCACCGACATCGTCGCGATGCCGCTGCTGTGGGCGCTGCCGCTCGGCCTCTATCTGCTGAGCTTCGTCGTCGCCTTCGCGGGCCGGCGCCGCCCGGCCGAACTCCTCACCCTGTTCGCGCCGCTCATCATCCTGATCGCGGGCGGCCTCGCCTTCACCGACGGCAGCCGCAATCCCTTCTTCTCGGCGACGCTCGGCCTTCTGCTGCTGTTCGTGGTGGCGGTGGCGCTGCACGGCGAGATGTTCCGGCTGCGCCCGGCGGTCGGCCATCTCACCCGCTTCTATCTCGCCATGTCGTTCGGCGGCATGCTCGGCGGCCTGTTCTGCGCGATCGTCGCGCCGATCCTGTTCGACTGGGCCTATGAGCATCCGATCCTGGTCGTCGCCGCCGCCTTCCTCGTGCCCCAGTCCGCGCTCGTGCCTTGGCCGGAGCGCTGGCAGCGGGCGCTGCGCATCCTGCTGCCGCTCGCCGCCTTCGCTCTGTCCTGGACGGTCGACGGGGGCCGGATGCCCGATCTCGGCGGCATGGGCGGAATGCTGGGCAGCATCGTCATCTCGCTGCTCGCGCTCGCCTGCCTCGGCCGCCCCGCCGCCTTCGCCGCCGGCCTCGCCGCCTTGATGATGAGCTATGGCGGCTGGACCACGCTGGCGGGCGGCGGCACCGAATATCGCGTGCGATCCTATTTCGGGGTCTACAGCGTCTCGACCCGCGCCGGCGACAACGCCCGGGTGCTGACCCACGGCACCACCCTGCACGGCCTCCAGAATCTCGATCCCGATCTCGCGCATCAGCCGACCAGCTATTATTCCCGCCGCTCCGGCGTCGGCCTCGCGCTCGACAATGCCGAAAATCTGTTCGGGCCCGGCGCCAATGTCGGCGTGGTGGGGCTCGGGACCGGCACGCTCGCCTGCTATGCCCGGCCGGACCAGAATTGGCGCTTCTTCGAAATCGATCCGGTGATGACCCGCATCGCGCGCGACCATTTCACCTTCCTCGCCGGCTGCAAGCCCGATGCGGAGCTGGTGCTGGGCGACGCGCGCCTCACCCTCGCCGCGCAGCCGGAAGGGCATTTCCACCTGATCGCGGTCGACGCCTTCTCCTCGGACGCGGTGCCGATGCACCTGCTGACCCGCGAGGCGCTCCAAGTCTACGGCCGGGCGATGGCGCCGGACGGCATCGTCCTGTTCCACATCTCCAACCGCTATCTCGATCTCCAGCCGGTGATCGCCGCCAATGCCGAGGCGCTGGGCTGGGACAGCGCGATGCTCGCCTTCGCGCCCGACGCCGACGAGGAGGCGCGCAACGAGACCGTGTCGGTCTGGATCGCCATGTCGCGCAATCCCGACACGATCGACCGGCTGGTCGAGCTGAGCGGCGACGAGCGTTTCCAGTGGCAGGCGATCGAGCGGCGGCCGGGCTTCGCCGGCTGGAGCGACGAATTCGCCTCCATCCTGCCGCTGCTGAAATGGCCGAGCCTGTGGTGATCGGGACCGAACGGCTCGTCCTGCGCGACTGGCGCGAGGCGGATGTCGAGCCCTTCCTGCGCCACACCAACACGCCCGCGGTGATGCGCTGGCTCGGCGGCCCCGCCAAGCCGGAGGAGGCGGTCGAGCGGATCCGTTCGCGCGTCATGCGCTGGCAGGAGGAGCGGGGCTTCACCTTCTGGGTGGTGGAGCGCAGGTGCGACGGCGCGCTGCTCGGCTTTTGCGGGATCAAGATCGCAGACGACGAAGGCGCGCCGGTCGAGGGCGAGTATGAGATCGGCTGGCGCCTGCGCGAGGACGCCTGGGGGCAGGGCTATGCCAAAGAGGCGGCGCTCGCCTCGCTCGATTTCGCCTTCGCCCGGCTCGGCGCGCCGCGCGTGGTCGCGCTCACCGTCGAGGAGAATGCGCCGAGCTGGGGCCTGATGCGGCGGCTCGGCATGACGCGGCGGCCCGATCTCGATTATGTCGGGCCGGACTGGTCCGAAGGGCCGGTCATCGTCTACGCGATCGGGAGAGAGGAATGGACGGCGCGCAACTGATCGACTTCCACGGCAAGAGCCCCCGCGTCCATCCCGACGCCTTCGTCGCGCCCGGCGCCCGTCTGATCGGCGACATCGAGATCGGGCCGGAAGCCAGCATCTGGTACAATTGCGTGCTGCGCGGCGACGTCAACCGCATCCGCATCGGCGCCCGCACCAACATCCAGGACGGCACCGTCCTCCACGTCGATTCGCCGCGGCCCGGCCATGAGGCCGGCCACCCGACCCTGATCGGCGAGGAGGTGCTGATCGGCCATATGGCGATGGTCCATGGCTGCATCCTCCACGACCGCGCCTTCGTCGGCCTCGGCAGCATCGTCATGGACGGCTGCGAGATCGAGAGCGACGCGATGCTCGCCGCCGGCGCGATGCTGACGCCGGGCAAGACGATCCCGCGCGGCCAGCTCTGGGCCGGGCGCCCGGCCAAGTTCGTGCGCGAGCTGGGCGAGGCGGAGCTGGCCGGCATGCGCGCCGGCGTCGCCCATTATGTCGCGCTGGCGGCCATGCACCGCGCGGCGCTCAGCCGCTGATCGCCGCCCGCAGCCGGTCGAGCCGGGCGCTCTGTCCGCCCGACAGCCGCTGCGCCTCGGCGACGGCGGCGAGCAGCGCCTCATAATCCTCCTGGTTGGTCGGCTGTCCGGCGCGGGCGAGGGCGAGCGCGTCGAGCTCGGCCAGCGCGGTGACGGTCGGCGCCCGCGCCGCCTCTGCCACCGACACCGCCTGCTGCGCGGCGATCCAGCTTTCCGAACCTTGCCCGCCCGCCCGCGCGGCGGCTGCGGCGGCCGGCGCCATCGCGCGGTCGAACGCCGCTTCGCCCGAGCGCGCCTCGTTGAGCAGGGCCGCGACGCGCGCGCGCAGCGCAGCGTCGCCCGCGACCGGCACCGGCGCGCGCACCGGATCCTCCACCGATCCGTCGCGCTCCGCCGCGCGCGGCGCGAGCGAGGGGAAGGGGCCGGGCGCGACGCAGCCGGCGGCGAGCAGCGCCGGCGCGAGCGCGGCCGACAGGCGGAAAAGGGCCGTTCTCATGGGAAATCCCTATGCCCCGCCGCTTTTGCGAGCAATGGGGTTGCGCAGTCCCGATCCACCGCCTATGTCCCAGCCCACCGCGCGCCCGTAGCTCAGCTGGATAGAGCACCAGACTACGAATCTGGGGGTCAGAGGTTCGAATCCTTTCGGGCGCGCCATCTCTCAGGAATCGTAGTCTTCAGCCGTTTCTGGATTCACCCGACAGGATGAATGTGGGCACTCGAATGGCCGGGTTTGGCCGTCCGCGGCCAGACAGCTTCTGATCGGCTAACCCTCGATAGCGGACCTCAACGGCCCGCGTGGAAACGCTCAATTGGCGGATGGAATTCGCGCCGGGCTGAAGAACGAGCTATCCGAAGTCGCCGAGGCGGACGCGGGGATGCCCCGCCGCTCGATCCGCCTGATCGATAGACATGCGACATCACGGAAATATTGCGCGCTTGAAACCCCATCTGGCAAGGGTTGGTCTTCATTTGGAGCCAACCGAACCAGACGATGACAGACTTGACGCAAAACTCTCCCACCGCCGACCACAATGCCCTGCCCGACCGCAACGGTGGGGGAACCGGCAATGCCGGTGGCACCGAAGTTCACGCGATGGCCATGGTCCTGGCCGCCGTGAACATGATGCGCGGAACGAAGATCGGCTGGCTTGATGGAGTGGCCGAGGATGTGCCCGTCGCCATCACCGCCGAAACAGGTGGACCGGGAGACGATATCGGCCTCGACCTGATCAACGGCGAGAAGGTCGAGGTCCAGTCCAAGAAGAACCTGCAGCGGGGCAAGGACCTTTGGGAGGCACTCGATGCCTTGGCACTCGGCATCGAGAAGGGTGTCATCCAGTACGGCGTGCTAGCCGTTACGCCCGACAGCAGCGGATCGATCCGCAACAAGCTGGCCGCCGACATCGTGAAGATCGGTCAGGGGACGCACGATTCGCTCGGCGACATCGGCGAAGAGTTGTTGCGGCGGCTGAAAGAGGCGAAGCGCGATCCGAAAACGTGCGCGAAAATCCGCATTCAGACGCTCGATCTGCTCCAGGGGCAGAATGCCGATCGCCGTATCGCGATCGAGGGGCTTCGCGCGATTTGCGCCCAACTCGATCAGGCGGAAGCCGCATACGCCTTCCTCTGTCGCGACGCGATTGCCGCCATGCGCCTGCGCGGTCGATGGTCGATACCGACACTGGTCGGCTTCCTTCGGTCCTACGGTATCACGCTGCGCGAGAACGCGACGCCGGCCGGCATCGTCGCCAAGCTTGCGCGATGGTCAGAGGAAGCGCAGGCGACCTTCACGCTGCCAGGAGCGCGCAACAGCCTCCCGATCCGCGACATGCTCCCGCCTCGCCTGAGAATCACGACGCGCGAGGCCCCTGAAGCGGTCGACGCGTCTGCGGCGCTTGAGCGATACCACTCCGGCGCGTCCTTCTCGATCGGCGACACACTCATCAACGGCGAGTGGGCCGGCCGCTTCCATCGCCTCAGTGTCGTTGTGGCTGGTCCCGGTCTCGGCAAGACCACGCTGGCGAGCAGGATCGCCTGGGAATATGCGGTGGACGGCATCCCGGCGCTCATCGTCCCGCTAAAGCGCGTCGCTGCCGCCGTCGACAACGGCATGTCGATCGAGGCCGCCATTGAGCTTCACGGCCTCAGCGGGTCGGCCGTCGATGGTGCCGAGCTTCGCAGCGCCAAATCGCGCATGGTGATCGTCGCCGACGCTCTCGACGAGGCCGGGAAGCTCCACGACGAAATTGCCAATGGCCTTGTCGGCTATGCCGCCGGACATCCCGAGGCGACGATCATCGTTACGACCCGCCCGATTGGATATGAGACCGGACGGCTCGCGGATTGGCGCCATTACCGCCTCGAAGGCCCGGACGAGAAGATGGCGGGCGAAAATCTTGGCCGCCTCATCGCTGTCACCCGGGGCCGGCCCGCTGATGATCGTGACAGCCGCACCATCGCGAATCGCGAGCTTGCGAAAACGGCGGCCAAGGAAGCGATCGCGCGCAGCCCGTTGTTGCTGGGCATGTCGGCGACCCTCATCGCCCGCCACGAGAGGCTGCCGGCCACGCGCCCGGCAATGTATGAAGCGATGGTCGCACTGTTCGAGGAACGCGATACCACGGCGCCCGCCGAAGCGCTCAGCAGTTCAGAGGCCAAGCGGATACTCGACATCATCGGGTGGCACCTGACCGCCGACCCGTTGCTGACCTGGGATAAGCTCGTTGCGCGCGGTCAACAGCAACTCGCCAAGGACCTCGCCAGGCCACCGCTGGCCGTCGCCGCCCTGTTCGAACGAGGCTTTGAACATTGGGAGCGCGCCGGGATCGTCGAGCGGGTACACCATGCCGGGACCCGTTTGGTGACCTTCGTCCACAAGACATTCGGCGAATTCGCGGCCGCCCGCTTTCTTATCGACATGACCGAAAGCCGGCATGCCGAGATGGAGCGCATTGTCGATACCCCGGCACTTGGCGAAATCGTCGCCTTCGCCGGGGCACTGGGGCTGGGCAATGATCTGGCGCAGCTGTTTGTCGATCGACGGACGGCGGGCGCGCCCGGCCAACTCGAACGCGCTCTCGCGCTAGCCGGCGACCGCGACGCCCAAGTCGATGACGAGAAGGTTCGCGAACTTGCCGTCATTGCTTTCGACATCGCCGCTTCCACCGCCGACGATCGCTTTGCGGTCGGCCTGAAACTTGCCGAACTCGGGGGTCGCCGCTGTGCGATTGTCGGTCCGGTCGCACAGGCCAAACTCGCTGACCCGAATGCGGATGTGCGGCTCGTCGCTTGGGCAACCGCTGTCGCTGCGGGCACGGACCATTACGACACCGCCCGACTCGTCGAACAACTGAGAGCGTTCGTACCGATGGTCGTCGGCACCGAACCGACGCGTCGCGCCGGCATTCGGCTCAATCCGGTGGGCGATGATGTCGAGCTCATCCAGCAAATCGCGTTGGCGGCGCTTCGAGCGAAGCCCGTCGAGGAACGGCAGGCCTTTGCCGACACCATATTGTCTAATCGCCCCTTCACGACCTGGGGATTCACCAGTTCGGTGAAGGCGATCCTCGCTGAAGATGGCGCCAATCTGTCCGAGATGATGTTCGGGCGGAAACGCGGCCAGGGGATCGCGCTGTTCGGTCGGAACGACGCTTGGGACCGAGCGGCCAATCGCGCGTTTCACAGTCTAGCCGTCGCGGCTGCCGATGGCTTAGGCGACGGTGCCGGGCCCCGACATGACGGGCGATTCCCGCAGTTCAGCGCGCTCGTTCAGCTGACCGGGATGATGGAGGTCGAGGCCTCAGATGTCGGCAAGTGGGTGAAGCCATTCGATCAGGAGGCGGTGACCGAGGCCATTCGCGGCCTGATCGCCGCATCGTCGATCGACGCGACACAATTGTCGGTCGAAGCCCGGCAGATTCGTGAGCGCCTCGACGCTGACCGCGAGGACCGTCTGCAAGACGCCCTCGGAAATCCCGATGTGCCCGAGCTGACTTGGGCATCCGTCGCCGATCTGCCTTTCGATCGCGCGAAGATCGAGACTGCTTTCCATCATGGCTCCGCCTGGATGCTTTCGATCGCTGCCAACCTGCTGGCCGTGCTGCCGATGACACGGATCGAGTGCGAAAGGCTTTTGCAGGAAGCTGTGAGCGTCGAGCTCTTCTACGCGTCGCAGGTCGTCGCGCACCACCTGCCACCACTAGAATGGCGCGATCTGGTTCTCAAGCGGTTGAATAACGACACTTCCGATGGCCGCCATCATTTGCTGGAGGCTCTCGCGACCGCATCGGTCGAGTTGCCCGGCGATACGGACGAGGTCATCGAACGCGCCTTGCAGGACGACGACCCGCGTGTAGTCGAGGCGGCGGCGAAACTCGGCGTTCGCTGGATAGAGCGTGACGGTCCGTTGGATATGGATTTCGCGCTGGCGGCCTTCGACAAGAAGCTGTCTTGCGAAGGGCAGATAGCGGGAACGAGCATTCACAGCGACTATCGCTCCGAACTGCTGAAGCTCATGCTGGCAGCGGACGCATGCGATGATATGGCACTGGAGCCATTGCGCACCGACTCCGATCCTAAGGTCCGCGCGATCGCCGAGGCCGAGTTCGTACGACGCCAGGCGTAATCGATTCAAAGAGGATGGGCGGTCGAGCCCGCTGATCGCACCTCACGAAGGCTAGTTATTCGGTAGCGCCGCCGCCGAGGCGTTCTTCGTTATCGCGGAATGTCTGTGTAAACACGCGGAACCCTCCTGCCGGATCGGTAACTGCTCACCACCAGTGCAGCAATTTCAACCGACCGTTTTTGGACGCGTGACGTAGGAGGCTGAGCGTCTGGATTTGGCGCATTCCGGACCTCAGCGGCCAAGCTCCACCGAAATTTCCCAATGATCTGAGTGCCCATCATATTCATGCCGGGTGCGCCATTTGCGATATGCTCGCGAAATTTGCCGTTTCCATTCACCCGGTGCCGAACTCGCGGCTGGAGAGGCTCCGGGACGCATATATCTGGTCGAGCCCGCTGGTCCCTTCGAGGACGACCCGAACGTCACGAACAAACCCGACGCTGTCCTATCGAACCCGGCACCCCTTGAGAGTGCTCGCCGAGGTCGTCGACTGGCAGGGGCATGAACCGGACACCGTCCGGCAACGCAAGGACGATCTCGCTCGGATGCGCGCCGAAGGCAGAAGCACCATGATCGACTGATCGACCGGGACGGACGGCGATGCCGCCGACCGTCGACGCGGCTGCGCGGTGCGGTTGTCACCAACGGATCGGGAAGTCCGCGGCTCAAGGGTGCAGCACTGCGAATGCCGCTGTGGTAACGCTTTCGACCGCGTCGGCGGGAAGGCCGACCCGACCGGTTTTACCAGCTCAGGATGGGGTGTCACATGGATAGGAAGGACCATGACGTGCGCGACAATGTCGAGCGGACGCGGTTCGAGATCGACCTCGGCGACGGCAGCTTCGCCTTCGCCGACTACAACCTCCTCGCCCGGGCGATCATGTTCACTCACACCGAGGTGCCGGAGGCGCATGAGGGGAAGGGGCTCGGATCGGCGCTAATCCGCGCGGGGCTTGCGTCCGCCCGCGCGCGGGGCCTGAAGGTCATCCCGATCTGCCCCTTCTTCGCGGCCTATATGCGCAAGCACGCGGAGGAACAGGACCTTCTCGACGATGCCTGGCGGACGCGGTTCGGGCTGAAGCCGGCAGAGGGCGGCTGAGCGGCGCACGGCCTTTGGTCCGTATTGCGGCCGCAGCGGCCGGATGGGATCCAACGCGCGGGAGGCGCGATGGCGACCGGACGTCACGGGGACTGGGCCGAAAAGCTCACGCTGGCGAGCCTCGCGCTGGGCGTGCTCCATCATGTCGACCATGCCCTGCGCGTCGATCACAGCGGCTGGCCGTTCCGGCCGGACGTCACGCCCTACACCTACAGCCTGGCCGCCTATCCGCTGCTGCTGTTCGCGCTGCTCGCCGCCCGGGCGTCCGACTGGTGGCGTTTCGCGGCGGTGGCGGTCGTGGCCCTCTTCACCAATCTCGCTCACATCCTGTTCGAATCGCCCTACCACCAGTTCGCCATGTGGGCGCACAATGCCAGCGCGGATCCGGCGGCGGCCGGGACGGCCAACATGCTGGACGTCGCGTCGCCGGCCCTCGGCGTCGCCGCGGTGGTCGTCGCCATGGGGCTCAACCTGACGCTGATCGGCGCGGCCGTCGCCTTCTTCCTGCGCGCCCGCCGCCGCAGCGGCTGAGCCGCGCTGGGCGACCTCGCGGCGCTATGGATCTACGGCGCGTCGCCCGCCAGGAAGGCGTGGAGTTGGGCCACGACGGCGGCGCCCTCGCCGACGGCCGCGGCCACCCGCTTGATGGAGCCCGCGCGCGCGTCGCCGATCGCGAACACGCCCGGTATGCTCGTCTCGAGCGGGGAGGGTCGCCGCTCCAGCGGCCAGCCCGCGGCCCGCAGGTCGTCCGCGCTCAGCGCGTCACCGGTCATCACGAAGCCCAGCCGGTCGCGCGCCGCCTCGCATTCGCCCATCCAGCCCGTGTTCGGATCGGCGCCGATGAACAGGAACAGGAAGCGGGTGGGACAGGCGGTGGTCTCGCCCGTCGCCAAGTCGCGCCAGGACACGCCCGCCAGGCCCAGCCGGTCGCCCTCCAGCCCGGCGATCTCCTTGCCGGGATGAAGCTCGATATTGGGCGTCGCGGCGATGCGGTCGATCAGATATTGCGACATGGTCGCCGCGAGCGGCCGCCGCACGATCAGGTGGATGCGCGCGGCATGGCGGCTGAGGAACACCGCCGCCTGCCCGGCGGAATTGCCGCCCCCGACCAGCGCGACCTCCCGTCCCGCCACCAGCGTCGCTTCCACGGGAGAGGCCCAGTAATAGATGCCGCGGCCTTCGAAGCGCGACAGGCCCGCGACGTTCGGCCGGCGATAGGCGGCGCCGCTCGCGACGACCACGGCCCGGGTCCGCATCCGCCGGCCGTCGGCCAGTTCAAGGCTCGGCCGGCTCGTCCCGCAGCGCAGCCGGACCACCTGCGCGGGGACCGCGATCTCGGCGCCGAACTTCAGCGCCTGGACGAAGGCGCGGCCCGACAGGGCCTGGCCCGAAATCCCGGTTGGGAAGCCGAGATAATTCTCGATGCGGGCGGAGGCGCCGGCCTGGCCGCCGAAGGCGCGCGCGTCGAGGACCGCGACGGAGAGCCCTTCCGATGCGGCATAGACCGCCGCCGCCAGTCCCGCCGGTCCCGCGCCGACCACAGTCACGTCGTAGAGACGGTCGGTGTCGAGCGCGTCGAGCCGGAGCATGCGGGCGAGCGCCGCCTCGGTCGGGTTGCGGAGCACCGAGCCGTCCGGACACAGGACCAGCGGAAGGTCGTCGGGATGCGGGTCGTGGCGCGCGAAGAGGTCGGCGCCCGCGCCCCCCGCCTTCGGATCCTCCACCACGTGCGGATGGCCGTTGCGGGTGAGGAAGCCGACGAGCCGCACCATGTCGGGCAGGTCCGGCGGGCCGACGAGCATCAGGCCGCCGGCGCCGGTCTCGATCAGATTGACCCGCCGCAGGATCAGGGCGCGCATGACGAGTTCGCTCAGTTCCGCATCCGCGACCAGCAGGCGGCGCAGATCGGCGGGCGGCAGGAGCAGCGCCTCCACCTCTCCCACCGCGCGGCCGTCCACGAAGGCGGGCTTGCCGGACAGCTGTCCGACCTCCGCCAGGAACTGCCCGACGCCCTGGTTCACCACCGGGATGTCGTTGCCGAGCCCGTCCCGCCGGGTGATCGCGACTTCGCCTTTCGTCACCACGAACAGCCCGGCCCCGACCGCTCCCGCCTCGAACAGAAGCTCTCCGTCGGCATAAGCGCGCCGCTCCGCGAACGGCCGCATCCGCGCGATCTGTTCCTCGTCCAGCACGGGAAAGGCCTGATGCCCGCGGTCGGCGAAGGGGCCGTTGTTCGGCGCAGCCGCCATCGTCACCGTCCGCCGTAGGCGCCGGCGCGTCCGGCCGGCGGCCCGCCTCGGGAAAGGAACAGGGCGGGAAAGTCGACCATCTCGCACCTCCGGCAATGCGGCGCGGCTGATGCGCCGAAGGCTCAGGATAACCGATTTTGTTACAGTGTCGCGACGATTCGGCGGACGTCGGTTTGCCGCCACGGCGATGGTCGCGGGCGGCGATCAGGAGGCGGAGGAGCGCGGGCCGGCGCGCGGGTTCTCGCCGCGGCCGGCGGTGCGATACTGGGTCGGCGTCTGGCCGAGCGCGGCGCGGAACGCGGCCGTCAGGTGGCCGTGGCTGGAATAACCGGTGCGCGCCGCGATCTGCGCGATGGTCATGTTCGTATCCACCAGCAGATCGCGCGCGCGGCACAGGCGGCGCTGCGCGATATAGACCGACGGCGAAAGCCCCGTGGCCTTCCGGAACGCCCGGGCGAAATGGGACCGGCTGAACTTCGCGGCGCGCGCGAGTTCCTCCACGCTCGGCGCGTCCTCCAGCCTGTCCTCGATCGCCTTCAGCACCCGCTCCAGCACCGCCGGCGCAAGGCCGAGATGCGGCCGCGTCTCCAGCGGCTGCTCGGACGCGAGGCACAGCACCCGCAGGATCAGGGCTTCGGCGACGCCGTGGAGATAGGCGACGGCCGAGAAGCTGTCCGCGAGCAGCGCCCGGCGCAGCTCGGAAGCGAGCGCGTGGACGCCGGGGTCCGGGTCGCCCCTGGACCTCAGCGCCGGTTCGGCCGGACCCGCGCCGGTCCGCGCGCCCACCGCCGCCAGCATGTCCGCCGCAGGCGCGAGCACGATCGTCTCGGCCGGCGGGTCGGCGCTGAGGCGGACGTCGCTGCGCGGCGGCGCGTGGACGGCCGTTCCCGCCTGCAGGCGCAGTTCCTCCGCGGCGCCGCCGGCGCGGTCGATCCGGGCGCGGCCATGCGTCAGCGGGAAGAGCAGCACATGCCGGTCGAGCGTCAGCGACACCGGCGCCTGGACCGGCGTGATCAGGGCGACGTCGACCCGGGCGGAGCGCACCAGCCGGGTGGCGGCGGGAAGGCCGGGCGGCCAGTCGGCCCCGGCGGCCGCGTCGTCGGTGATGCGAAGCACGTGCCCTGCCGGCTCCCTTGCCGCCCGTTTAGAGCACGTGCCTATAAGGCTTCGCGCGATTTTGGAAGCGAAGTGCTCTTTCGGCGGCTATGTTCCGCTCCAAGAACATGCTCGGGAGAGTGAGATGCTCGCTTTTCGGGACCGCGGGGCGCGCGGCAAGGTCAACACCGGCTGGCTGGACAGCCGGCACAGCTTCTCGTTCGGCCATTATCACGATCCCAGGCATATGGGCTTCGGGGCGCTGCGGGTGATCAACGAGGACCGGGTGATCGGCGGCGCCGGCTTCGCGCCGCACGACCATGCCGACATGGAGATCCTGTCCTACGTGCTGTCCGGCGCGCTCGCGCATAAGGACAGCCTCGGTACCGGCGCCGTCATCCGGCCGGGCGAGATCCAGAGGATGAGCGCCGGGAGCGGCATCCGCCATTCCGAATTCAACGCCGATGCCGACATCCCGGTGCACTTCCTCCAGATATGGATCGTCCCGGACAGAAGCGGCCTGCCGCCCTCCTACGAGCAGAAGCGATTGCCGGTCGTCGATCGCGGCGAAAGCCGACTCGACCTGATCGCCAGCCGCGACGGATCGGACCACGCCGTCCGCATCCACCAGGATGCGCGGATCTGGCGGGCGACGCTGGCGCCGGGCGGAACGCTTAGCTTCGATGTCGTGCCCGGCCGGCGCGTCTGGGTGCAGATCGCCCTCGGGATCGCCACGCTGAACGGCGGCGAACTGCGCGCCGGCGACGGCGTCGGCATCACCGACGAAACGGAATTCGAATTGGCGAGCGAGATCGGGGCGGAACTGCTGCTGTTCGATCTCGCCTGACGGCGCGCGGGGTTCGTCCCCGCCGCCCTGTGTCGCGTTGCGTTGCTTCCCCGAAAATCCCGTCGGCGGCGAGTGCGCCGGCCCTGCTGGAGGATGAACATGCCCACCGCTTCCCCCGTGCCCGGCGCCACCCTGCTGAACCCGGGCGACCATATCCTGATCCTGATCGACCATCAGTCACAGATGGCGTTCGCCACCAAGTCGATCGACGCCGTGGCGCTGCGCAACAACACCGCCATGGTGGCCAAGGCCGCCGCCGGTTTCGGCGTGTCGACGATCCTCACCACCGTCGCGGAGAAGACCTTTTCCGGCCCGATCTTCTCGGAGATCAAGGAGGCCTTTCCGCGCGCGGAGGTGATCGACCGCACGACGATGAACACCTGGGAGGATGCCCGCATCGCCGATCGGGTGAACGCGATCGCCAAGCCGCGGCTGGTCTTCGCGGGCCTGTGGACCAGCGTCTGCATCGTCGGCCCCGTGCTGTCCGCGCTCGATCAGGGGTTCGAGGCCTATGTGATCGCCGATGCCTGCGGCGACATCAGCTCCGAGGCGCATGATCATGCGATGCAGCGCATGATCCGGGCCGGCGCCCGGCCGATGACGTCGCTGCAATACCTGCTGGAGCTGCAGCGCGACTGGGCGCGGACCGAGACCTACGATCTCACCACCGGCATCGCCAAGCAGCATGGCGGCGGCTACGGGCTCGGCATCATCTATGCCAAGGCCATGTTCGGCGCGTCGGAAGGCGCCGCCGAAGCCGACATCATCCTGACCGACACGGGTGCGGGCTCCGCCTACGCGGATTGAGGCAGCACGGCGGCGGCCCGGAAGCGGGCCGCCGGCCGGAAAGGAGGCGGGGCCGCGATGACGCTCGATCGCCGACAGTTCAACACCGGCGCCGCGGCCGCGCTCGCGCTCGCCGGTCTCGGAGGCAAGGCCATGGCTGAGACGAACGCGCCCGACCTGCTGGTGGTCGGCGCCAGGGTGACGACGCTCGACCGGGAAAATCCGGTCGCCGAGGCGGTGTTGGTGCGCGGCGGGCGCTTCGCCGCCGTGGGGCCGGAGCGAGAGGTGCGCGCAGCGGCCGGACCCGACGCGCGCATCGTCGACGCGGGCGGACGGCGGTTGATCCCCGGCCTCATCGACAGCCATATGCACATTATCCGCGGCGGCCTGAACTACGATCTGGAGCTGCGCTGGGACGGGCTCACCAGCCTTGCCGACGGCATGGCGATGCTGCGGGCGCAGGTCGCGCGCACCCCGCCGCCGCACTGGGTGCGGGTGGTCGGCGGCTTCAGCGAGCATCAGTTCGGCGAGCGCCGTCTGCCCGGCCTCGACGAGCTCAACCGGATCGCGCCGGACACGCCCGTCTACATCATGCACCTCTACGACCGCGCGCTGCTGAACCGCGCCGCGTTGCGCGCGATCGGCTTCACCCGCGACACCCGGACCGCGCCTGGCACCCACATGGAGCGGGACGCGAACGGCGATCCGACCGGTCTGCTGATCGCCCGGCCGAACGCGCAAATCCTCTATTCGACGCTCGCGATGGGACCCAGGCTGGAGCCGGAGACCCAGAAACTGTCCACCCGCCGCTTCATGCGCGAGCTCAACCGGCTCGGCGTCACCGGCGTGATCGACGCCGGCGGCGGCAACCAGAATTATCCCGACGATTACCGCATCATCGAGGAGCTGGAACGCGAGGACGCGCTCACCGTCCGCATCGCCTACAATCTGTTCACCCAGCGCCCCGGGCGCGAGCTCGAAGATTATCAAAACTGGGCGCGGCAGGTGCGGCCCGGCCAGGGCTCGGACACCTACCGCCACAACGGAGCGGGCGAGATGCTGGTCTTCTCCGCCGCGGATTTCGAAGACTTCCGCGAGCCGCGCCCCGACATGCCCGCGAACATGGAAGGCGATCTCGAAGGCGTCGTGCGCTTCCTTGCGGAGCAACGCTGGCCCTGGCGGCTCCACGCCACCTATGACGAGACGATCAGCCGCGCGCTCGACGTGTTCGAGAAGGTGAACCGGGAGGTCCCGTTCGACGGCCTCCACTTCATCATCGACCATGCCGAGACCATCTCGGACCGCAATATCGACCGGGTCGCGGCACTCGGCGGCGGCATAGCCGTCCAGCACCGCATGGCCTATCAGGGCGAATATTTCATCCAGCGTTATGGCGAGCGCGCCGCCGAGGCGACGCCGCCGGTTGCGAAGATCCTGCGCGCGGGCGTGCCGATCGCGGCCGGGACGGATGCTACCCGGGTCGCCTCCTACAATCCCTGGGTGTCGCTCCACTGGCTGGTCACCGGCAAGACCTTCGCCGGCACCCGTCTCTATCCGCGCGCCAACACGCTCGACCGCGAGACGGCGCTGCGGCTGTGGACGGAAAAGGCGACCTGGTTCTCGACCGAGGAGGGGAAGAAGGGCCAGATCAAAGTGGGCCAGCTCGCCGACTTCCTGCTGACCAGCGCCGACTATCTTTCGGTGCCGGAGGACGAGATCAAGCACCTCTCCTCCGTCCTGACGGTGCTGGGCGGCCGCGTCGTCCACGCCGCCGACGCTTTTTCGGACCTGTCGCCGCCCGACATCCCTTATGCCGCCGACTGGCTGCCCACCCGCCATTTCGGCGGTTATCAGGACCGGCCCGAAGGGCAGGCCTCGCATGCGCCGGTCATGCCCGCCGCGACGCGTCAGGCCGGCTGCTGCGAGTCGGCCTGCGGCGTCCACGGCCATGGCCATGCGCGGGCGCTTGCCGCGCCGGTGCGATCGAACGACCTGCGCGCCTTCTGGGGCGCGCTTGGTTGCTCCTGCTTCGCCTGAACGGCCGTGGCGACCACCGTCTCACCAGCGCCCGTCGCCGAGGTCTCCGCCTGGGCGCCGCTCAGAACGCGAGTCTTCGCCGTCCTTTGGGGTGCGACTTTGGTCGGCAGCATCGGCACCTGGATGCGCGACGTCGGCGCGGGCTGGCTGATGACCAGCCTGTCGCCCTCGCCGCTGATGGTGGCGGCGGTGCAGGCGGCGGCGATGCTCCCGGTCTTCCTGTTCGCGCTGCCGGCCGGCGCGCTCGCCGACCTGGTCGACCGGCGGCGGCTGCTGATCGTCGCGCAGGCGGGGCTGCTCGTGCTGGCGCTCAGCATGGCGGTCCTGACCCAGTCCGGCGCGATGACTCCGGCCTTGCTGCTCGGAGCCGTCCTGCTCGGCGGCATCGGCGCCGCGCTCACCGGTCCGGCCTGGCAGGCGAGCGTCCCCGAGCTTGTCGAGCGGCCGCAGCTCAGGGCCGCGATCGCGCTCAACGCCATGGGCGTCAACATCGCCCGGGCGATCGGCCCCGCGATCGGCGGGGCGCTGGTCGCCGGCTTTGGCGTCGCCGCCGCGTTCTACGCCGATGCCGCCTCCTATCTGTTCGTCATCGCCGCCTTGCTCTGGTGGCGGCGGACCCCGATCGCCAATCACCTCCCCCGGGAGCATCTCGTCGGCGCGACGGTCGCCGGCTGGCGCTATGCCCGCGGCAGCGCGGACCTGCGGCGGGTGCTGCTGCGCGCGGCCGCCTTCTTCCTGTTCGCGAGCGCCACCTGGGCGCTGCTGCCGCTGATCGCCCGCGAGCGGCTTGCCGGCGGCGCGGAGCTGTACGGGCTCCTGCTGACCGCGATCGGCGCCGGCGCGGTGGCGGGCGCCATCGCGATGCCGCGCCTCAAGCGGCTGCTGCCGCCCGAGCGCATGCTGCTGACCGGCGCGCTGCTGATCGCGGCGGCCGCGGCGTCGCTGGCGATTGGGCCGCCGCGTCCCGCCGCGCTCGCGCTCGCCGCTTTGTTCGGCGCCGCCTGGATCGGCGTTCTCACCACTTTGAATGTCGCCGCCCAGGCGGTGCTGCCGAACTGGGTGCGGGCGCGCGGCCTGTCCGTCTACATGACGACCTTCTTTGGATCGATGGCCGCCGGCAGCCTGCTCTGGGGCCAGGTGGCGAGCACGACCTCGATCGGCACCGCGCTGCTCGCGGCGGCGGGCGGAGGAGCGGCGGCCGCGCTGCTGATGCGCGCCCGGCCGCTGCCGCTTGGAGAGGCGGACCTCAGCCCGTCCGGCCACTGGCCGGAGCCGAGCCTCGCCGCGCCCGCCGCCGACGATCACGGGCCGGTGATGGTCACCATCGACTATCGGGTCGATCCCGCCGACGCGGAGGGCTTCCGGGCCGCGATGCAGGCGCTCGGCCGCACCCGCCGCCGCGACGGCGCCTATGTGTGGGGCGTCTTCCAGGACGCGGCCGATCCGTGGCGGCAGGTCGAATATTTCCTGGTCGAAAGCTGGGCGGAGCATCTGCGCCAGCACGGCCGCGTCACCAGGGCCGACGCGGCGCTGCAAGCGGCGGCCCGGCAATTCCACCGCGGGCCCGACGCGCCGAAGGTCTCGCATCTGCTCGCAAGCGATCGGCGGGCGGCCGGACGTGCCGGAGCACGATCCCGCGCACCGGGACATCTGAAGGGAGGAACGGCGATGCGGTTCGGACGGGAACGGGTAAAGATCGCCGCCGGCTTCGTGCTGGCCTTCGCGATCGGCGCCTTCTGCCGCTGGGCGGGCGTTCCGGTGCCGGCGCCGCCCGCCCTGGTGGGCGCGCTGCTCGTGCTGGCGATGACGACCGGCTACATTCTCGCCGACCGGCTGCTCGCGCCGCCTCCGCGGCACTTGCCCCGGTCTGGCGGCCCCAGCGGAACAGTCCCGAGCAGCGGAGAAAAAGCATGACCGCCGCCGCGCTCGGCCTGCTCCTCGGCCTCGCGATCGGTGCCGCCTGCCGCTGGCTCGACCTTCCGCTGCCGGCGCCGCCGAAGCTGGTCGGTGCGCTGCTCGTCGTGATGATGACGACGGGATTTCTTGCCGCCGACGCCCTTATACTGTTTGGCTCCGGGCGCTAGGCCGCTCACTCGCCCAATCGAACCGAAACGCCGAGCGCTCCAGGGCGTGATCGCTTCGCCCCTCGCGGTGACAAGCCCTAGAAGGCGCGTACGATCCCGAACTCGGTGGCCAGACGCTTGTAATCGTAGATGCCGACGGTGGAAGCGTTGCGCTCGTAGGTGACGCGGACCGTCGGCGCGAAGCCGTCCACCCGGAACTGGCGGAGCGTCGCCCCGGCCCGCGCGGTGAACAGCCATTCCTTGCGCCGTTCGGGAAACAGGAACAGCCGCGCGTCGCCCTCGGTGCGGCGCAGGCCGGCGGAGGCGAACAGGGTAGTGCCCCCCAGCTCACGCCATCCGGTCAACGTGGCGCCGCCGCCCGCGGTGGCATAGCCCGGATCGCGCGCCGTCTGGCGGGTGGCGGACAGCGTCAGCGACCCGCCCGAACGCGCGTCGAGCGCCCGTTCGACCGCGACGTTGAGGTCATAGATCGCGCCGTCCTGCAGGTCGTTCTGGAGATAGTCGGCCTTGCCCGCGCTCCCGCTCACCACGATTTGCGTGCGCGGGCCGGCGAGGTAGAGCCAGTCGAGCGCCAGCGTCGAGGTGCGGGCATAGGGCCGGCGCCCGAACCAGCGGCGCGTTTCCCCCACCGATCCGCTGATCCGGCTGCGGGACCTGCGCCATTCCAGCCCGATCAGCGCCGATCCTGAGATGTCCTCATAAGCGCGGGCGCGGTAGAGATTCGCGACCCCGGCCACCCGCGGCACCAGCGAGACCGTCTCCGACAGCGGAAGCCGCGCAAAGGCTTCGGCCGACGGCTTGAAGCCGATGCCGGACTGCGCCCGGGCATCCTCGGACAGGACCAGCGGGGCGATGATCGTGTCGAGCGTCCGGGCATCGGTCGCGCGGTTGATGTTGCTGTCCGGCGCCAGCGCGAAGCCGACCGAGCCGCCCAGCCGCCGCGGCGAGCGGATCGCGCGGGCGAACTGGCTGATCGTGTGCGCCACTTCCGGCGGCAGTCCGGTCGCCTGGGCCTGCCGCAGCTCCCTGCGGGCCGCGGCCTCGTCGCCCAGGGCGGCGTGCATCCGGGCGAGTTCCAGCCGGACGCGCGCGGCCTCCGGCTTTTCGTCCAGGATGGCGCGGAATTCGGCCGCCGCCTCCGCGAAGCGGCGAAGTTCGGCCAGCGTCATGCCCTTGCGGAACCGCGCCTCCGCGCGGACGTCGGGATCCGGGTCGCGGCTCAACGCGTCGTAGATGGCGAAGGCATCCTCGACCCGCCCGTCCCGCAGCGCCTCGCCCGCCAGATCGAACAGGTCGGCCGCGCTCAGCCGCTCGAGCGTGGTCTGCGCCGCCGCCGCCCCGGTGGATGCGGGCAGGACGGCGCAAGCCGCGCCCGCCGCCGCCAGCGCGAGGCGGGCGCATCGACCCTGACGGCGGATCATTCGCCGCGTTTCGCCGCCGTCGCGCCGACGATGCTGGTGCCCGCGCCGGGATTGCCGTCCTGGACGCGCATTATGAAGGTGCCGCCGATCTCCTCCCCGTCCGGGCCGAAGAAGGAGGTGATCAGCTCGCCCGACCGGAGGCCGTTGCGCGAGAGCTGGGTCAGGGTCCGCACCCCCGTCGTCGACAGCCCGCCCGAGAAATCGTAAGCGCCGAAATCCACGTTCCCGAAGCCGTTGGTAGATTCGCCCCGAAGCGCGAGCGCACCGGAGAGGCTCTGCCTGCCGAAGTCGACGTCGAAGCGGGAGGTCCCCGAAACGTCGTAGCGGGCGCCGGTCCCGGTGTTGGCGCCCGCCCCGTAGACGACGCCGTCGTATCTGGCGCTTCCCGTCCTCGCGCTGAGCAGGTTCTGCGGCGTCTCGAGCCCGTAGGTGAAGAAGTTGTACTGATCGCGGGTGCTGATGCCCGACGTCGAGGAACTGCTCCAGCGGCCGAAGGTCATATAGGTGAGCGCGAGCTCGCTGTTCCCCTCGCCTCGCCGATAGAGTTCCAGCCGACCCTTCTGGTCGTTGGCTTCCCGGTTGTAAGCGATGAAGTTGGGATTCGCGCTCGGCACGCTATCGGCGTCGGTGAAATCTCCGCCTATTCCGGTCGTGCGGCCGGGAAAATACTGGATGGTGCCGCCCGTCAGATCACGGATCTGGGTCGTGGCCCAGTTCGCCATCGCATGGTTTCGGCTTGCGTCCTCGAAGCTGTTCACGAGGAGCGTCGCCTCGTCGACGAAGAAAGACTGAGGTGTCACCATGTTGGTGAGGGTGAAGTTCACCGGGCTGTTGTTCGCCCGCTGGCCGGTCATCGCGCCGGTGACGGTCGCGCCATCGGCATTGGAGCCGCTGAAGCCCGCGCCGAGCTCCTCGGCCTGCGGGCCGTAGAACCGGCCAGACATCGTCCCTCCGACATGTCCGTGGGCACCGTTATAGGCGATGCGTCCGTGGAACGTGTCGCTGGAGGAGAGCCGGCCCGCCCCGACCAGATATATGCTGCCTCCGGAGATCCCCGATCCGGAAAGGAGTTCCCACTCCTCGAGGAGGGTGTTGGTTGAGAATATGCCGGCAAGGAAGTCGATGTCGAACCGGCCGGCGCCCTGGAAGACGCGGGGTTCGCGGCCCGGCGTGGCGGACACCCCGAACACGTCGATGCCGAAGCTGGCCATTCCCGTTTTCGGGACCGCCGCCGCCGGCGTCTCGAGGCCGAAGGCGAAGGCGTCGAATAGCGTGTGCTGCCGGTCACCCGTCACGGCGTTGCGCTGCCAATAGCCCAGCGCGACATAACGGTTTGAAATTCTCACACCGTAATAAGGGGCCGTGACCAGAGTCAGGATGTCGCCGGAGCCACCGGTCACCTTCCGGTAGCGAGTCTCGCCTTCGATGGCGCGCGGAAGCGCGTCCGAAGGCGCGAAGGTCGCGGCGCGTCCGGGCGCGGACACGCTATAGCTTTGCGTCGCGGCGTCGTAGGCGATGGTGAGCGGACCCGGCACGGTCCTGCCGTCGGCCGTGGTTCCGGACGACAGGTTGAAATTGAGCTCCGCGGAAGCCGAATCGGTCTCGAAGGTCTGGCTCCGGCGCAACTCCGTGATCGTCTCATTGGACGGCGGCGGAGGAGGGGGCGGCGGCGGCGGGGGCGGAGGAGCCGGCGGTGCGGGCGGAGGCGCGGGGATCGGGGCCACGCCTCCGCCCCCGCCGCCGCCACAGCCGCCAAGAAGGGTCGCCGCTCCCGCGAGCAGCACCAGACAGATCGTACGCGAGACAGGCCCCCTTTGAATTCCGGGGGTTAACCTAGCGTCCGCGTGTCCGGGATCAAGGAATAAAGCACGCTTGCGGACGGTGGCGAAGACTTCCTCCGCCGGACGCGCCGCTCACCGCCCCGGGCTTTCGCGCCGGTGCGGCGGGCGGTTTGCCATGGCCCTCGACGTGCGAGGAGCGGTCCGGTGTGTGTCGCCCGAGTCAGACGCAGGAGCGCACCATTTCCCGCAGCGTGTTTTCCTCGAAGACGCCGTTCACCCCCACATAGCGGGCGCCGTTCGCGTCCTTGATCGCGACGGAGGCGGTCTGCTGCGCGCCGGTCTGCGGCGGGTTGGTGGCGATCGTGGTGAAGCGCGGCTCGACCAGCGCGATATAGGTGACGCCGTCCACCTGCGACACGCCCGGCGTTCCCCACCGCGCCATGCGCTGGCCGATGCAGGTCCGGATGTCGTCGACCGCGTTCGCCGATTTGAAGGCGAGCCTGGGCGGCTGCTGCGTGAAGGAAGTGTTGGCGGTGGCGCAACCGCCCAATGCCACAACGGCGGTCAGTAGAACGAGCTTCTTCATCTCACTAGGCCTCGTGGACAAAGGGTAGCCAGAGTTTGACGGAGGCGATGGTGACGAAGCCCAGATATGACTCTCGCGTCTTGTCGTAGCGGGTGGCAATGCGCCGCCAGTTCTTGAGTTTGTT
>NZ_JBKBMQ010000019.1:0-45986 GCF_046295735.1 Allosphingosinicella sp. | reverse complement strand
CGGCCCGATCAATGCCCACTCGTCATCCGTAAGACCAATCCACTCGCCCAACGCCGCCTCCAAAAGGAAGCTTTGAATCAACCTGCGAGTCCCCCGTCAAGCTTTGTCCACGAAACCTAGCGCACGTCGCTTTTCAAAAAAGTCGGTGCGCCGGTAGGCTGCCTCAACCGTGTTCGGCACCTTGTGTGCCAGCGCTTTCTCGACGATCTCCTTAGCGACGTTCGTCTGCTCCGCGGCCCAATCCGCGAAGCTGCTCCGGAACCCGTGCACCGTGATCCCCGCGATGCCCATGTCACGCAGCGCCTTGAGCATGGTGACATCGCTGATCGCGCGCGCCCCGTAATGCGTGAAGATCAGCCGCCCCGGCTTCACCTCGCCGTCCAGCACGAGCTGCTCGTCCCGAAGGCGCCTCATCAGCGCCACCGCAGCCGGAGCGAGCGGAACAACGTGCGGCTCCTTCATCTTCATCCGCTCGGCCGGGATCGACCAGACAGCCTTGTCCAGGTCGAACTCACCCCAGACGGCGTTCCGCACCTCGCCGGAACGGGTCGCGGTCAGCACCGTCAGCTTCAAGGCATCCCGGCCCACTGTGGGCGTGAGCGCCATCAACTTCTTCATGAACGCCGGCACATCCTTGTATGGCATGGCCTGCCGGTGCTGCACCTGACGCGTCTGCCGCGGCAGACCCTTGCGGACCGAGCGAAGCGACACCGGCTGCGCGATCATGCCCTTGATGTGCGCATAGTCCAGAACCGCGCCGATCCGCTGCAGGATCTTCCTCGCCGTGTCGGGGATGGTCAACCAGATTGGCTCCATCACGCTCAAGGCAGCCTTGCTGTCGATCGCGTCGATCGGCTTGGAACCGATCAGCGGGAACACATGGTTCTCGAAGCTCGCAATCCAGGAGGCGTTGCGTCGATCCTTCCAGCCCTTGCGCAGCGACTCGTAGCATTTGCGGGCCACCACCTCGAACGTCGGCCGGCTTGTGCGGCTGGGCCGCTTCAGCCCGCGCTGCTCGACCGGATCGAGCCCGGCCCGGACCATCTTCCGTACCTCCATGGCGGCGACGCGAGCCTCGGCGAGCGACACGTCGTGGATCGGGCCGAGCCCGTAGTCGCGGCGGCGGCCCTTATGCTGGTAGCGCAGCATCCATGAGCGGGTGCCGCTTGGCTGAACGATGAGGTACAAACCGTGCAGGTCGGCGTGCTTGCCGGGACCTGCTTTCTTTACCTTCAAGGCAGTGAGAGGCATGGTTGGATTTCCCAAAAATCTGAAGCCACGCTCTTTCCAACGGAATGATCGCGAAACAGCGGAACAACCCGGGACCGAGCGGCACCAGGGTCACCTTCCAAGTCTCATGATTTCAATAGGTTGAGACGGTGTTGGGCGCCGTGGGGCATCCCTCTTCTGTTCGTAGGGGTCACCAGCAAATCAAGCGTTTAGCCTACTTTGCCAAGTGGCCGTCTCATGCCTGCTCCAAAACCTCGGTTCTGATCGCAGCAGCTCATCAACTGCTTGTTTGGCAAAGATTGCCCGCACCTCCCGGTCAACTGCACGGCGGGCATTCCGGAAGATGGCGCTGCGGCTTGTCGCTCCCGCATCGAACCAGGGGTCATCTCACCTCCGCTGATCGAGTTCGCGGTCAAGGCCCGCCGAGCCTATGCCCCGCCTCCTGGAATCCGGTGAGAGCGGACGCCTTCGGCTGGAGCCAGACAGACACTTCCCGCTTTCGTTCACGCATTGATGCGCTGCGTCAGCGCCCGAGCGGCACTGGCGCGCGCTTGGAGAGCGCCTTCGACTGGATCGGCAGGACGCGGTTTCGTCGTCGCTCCCGGCGTGCAGGTCCGCGCCCCGGGCATGCCGCACCGGTGGCACGACGTGCCGTCCCCGCCGGGAGCTTCGCGCTTACGCAGACCTAGATCGACTCGTCGGAGGCTCCGCTGCGCAAGTAAAAGCGAACCGGCGAGCGGCCTTCAACCCGCACAAGATGGCTGTGCGCGGAAGCCGGCAAAAGCGGTGAGAGCGCGGTCGCGGGCGGCGGCGTGGGGGATGATCGGCGGGGGATAGGCCGCTGGGCGGTCGGGACCTGGGTCGTGGATCGTCTCGTCGGTGAGCGCTTCGAGTTCGGGGACCCAGCGGCGGATATAATCGGCGGCGCCGAATTTGCGGGACTGCAGCGTCGGCGCCATGATGCGGGCGAACGGTTGGCTGTCGATGCCGGTGCCGGCGATCCACTGCCAGTTCTGGCTGTTGTTGCCATAGTCCGCGTCGACCAGCGTGTCCCAGAACCATTCGGCGCCGCGCCGCCAGTCGATCAGCAGATGCTTCACCAGGAAGGAGGCCGCGATCATCCGCACGCGGTTATGCATCCATCCGGTCGCCCAGAGCTGGCGCATGCCCGCATCGACGATCGGATATCCGGTCCGTCCCCGGCACCAGGCGCGGAAGTCGGCGTCCGCGTCGGCGCCGGTGCGCCACGGGAAGGCTTCGAAGCGCGCCGCGCCCGCCCGCTCGCCGACGGCGGGCTGCGAAAGCATGACGTTGCGGGAGAAATCGCGCCAGGCGAGCTCCTTGCGGAACTTCTCACCGCCCTCGCCCGACAGCCCGTGCCACACCCGCCGCGGCGACAGTTCCCCGAGATGAAGGTGCGGCGAGAAGCGGCTGGTCCCCTCCTCCCCCGGCCGGTCGCGAAGCGCCGCATAATGTCGCGCTTCGTCAGCGAACAGGTCGAGCCGCTCCAGCGCGGCCGCTTCGCCGGGATGCCAGTCCGCCGCGAAGCCCGCCGCCCAGTCGGGGCGGGTCGGCAGCAGCCCCCAGCTCCGAAGCTCCTCGCCGCCGGGCCAGCGCTCCGGGCGCGCGATCCGATCGGGCGCGGAGGTCGGTGCCGGCGGCGGGAGTTGCTCCTGCAGGGCGCGCCAATAAGGCGTGTAGATCTTGTACGCCCCGCCGGCGCCGGTGCGCACCTGTTCCGGCGGCACCAGCACGTCGGCTGGGTGGAGCACGAGGTCGCAGGCGGCGGCGAGTTCCGCTTCGGCCGCACGCCACCAGGGCTCGTAATGGCGCACCGCGTGGATGCGCGCGCCGCCAAGCTCGGCCGAGAGCGTCGCCAGCACCGTCGCCGCTTTCCCCCGCCGCAGCACCAGGCCCGAGCCGCGCCGCTCCAGCGTCTCGGCCAGCCGCGACAGGCTGTGGTGCAGCCACCAGCGCTGGGCAGCGCCGATCCGCCAGCGGCCGGGCGTCTCGTCGTCCAGCACATAGACCGGGACGACGGGCCCCTCTCCCGCCGCCCGCGCGAGCGCCGGCTGGTCGTCGAGCCGCAGATCCTGCCGGAACCAGACAATGGAAGGAGCGGACATCATGCTGCAATGCCCCGAAACAGATGCCGTTCCGCGGCTTGAGCGGCGCGCGGATTTCGTCGCCTGATAGCCGATCGCGCGCCGCGGTAAACAGGGCCGAAGACGCGGCCGCGATGGACCCACACGACTCCCGGCGGCTTTCGGGCCGTTCGCCCCGGATCGGCGCGGCGCCGGGAACGATCGCCGAGGCCGCCGCTTTGCCTTGCCATCCATTTGAAAGGAGCGGCAAAATGTTCATGCACAACAAGCGGCTGCAATATACCGTCAGGGTTTCCGAGCCGAACCCGAAACTCGCCTGCATGCTGCTGGAGCAGTTCGGCGGCGCGGACGGCGAGCTGGCGGCGGCGATGCGCTATTTCACGCAGGGCCTCGCCGAAGAGGATCCCGGCCGCAAGGACATGCTGCTCGACATCGCGACCGAGGAACTCAGCCATCTCGAGGTGATCGGATCGATCGTCACCATGCTGAACAAAGGCGCCCGCGCCCAGCTCACCGAACAGCAAAGCAGCGAGGCCGAGCTCTACCAGATGATCGGCGCCAGCGGGACCAGCGCCAAGGAGGCGATCCTGTTCGGCGGCGGTCCCGGGCTGATCGACTCCGCCGGCGTTCCCTGGACCGCCAACTATATCGACAGCCGCGGCGAGCCCACGGTCGACCTGCGCTCCAACATCGCCGCCGAGAGCCGCGCCAAGATCGTCTACGAGCGGCTGATCGGCATCACCGACGATCCCGGCATCAAGGAGGCGCTCGGCTTTCTGATGACCCGCGAGGTCGCCCACCAGAAATCGTTCGAGAAGGCGCTTTACGCCATCGAGGACAATTTCCCGCCGGGCAAGCTGCCGGGGGTCGAGGCCTATGCGAACATGTACGTCAACGCCTCGCAGGGGGAAGGCGACATGCGCGGGCCGTGGAACAGCGGCGACCAGTGGGAGACGGTCGACGACCTCAACCAGGTCCTGCCCGCCGATCCCGGAGGCGACGGCACGGCGAGCGTCGGCCTCGGCCCGAGCGATGCCGGCGCGCTCCAGATGATGACGGCGCGGCTCAAGTCCGATCCCGACGCCGATCCGATGACGGGAGCTGATCTCGGCGCCGGCCCCGGCGCCGGACGCACCAGCAAGGGCGATCAGGGCGGCGCCAGCGACATCCACAGCGCGTCGCGACGCGCCGACAGCCTGACCCCGGCGGAATGAGGAGACGGCGCATGGCGAGGACCTTGAGCGAACATCTGGAAGGACGCGGCGCCCGCCGCGCGGGGCTCGTACTGCTCGGCGTGGCGGCGGGTCTCGGCGCGACCGGCTTGTTGAAGGCGGGGCGGAAGGGCTTCGCGTCGCTGCGGACCGTCACCCACCGGAGCGGGACACCCGATCCCTCCTACCGGCCGGCGGCGGACCCGGCGGCCGGCCGCGCCGCCTGAGCCGCCTGAACCGCCGGGGCTGACTGCCCGGCAGGAACCGATACCGGCCGCGCCCGTGCCGCGCGGCCGGCGTCGTTCCACAAAAAGCGCAACAGACACGTTGCGGTTGCGGCGGCTGCCGCTATGCGCGGGGAAGGCCACCTTCACTCGGCCGGGAGAGCGCAACTGGACTGGCAACTGATCCTTCTCGCGACGTTCGCGAGCGGCCTTGCGGGCCTCGCCACCGCCGGCGGCGCCCTGCTGATCTACGCCGTCCCCCGGAAGCGGCTGGAACAGATCGAGCATCCGGCGCTCGGCTTCACCGCCGGGGTGATGCTCGCCGCGTCCTTCTTCTCGCTGATCCTGCCGGGCATCGAGAGCGCGACGGAGGCGGGAATGCCGCTGCGCAGCGCGGCGGCGATCGTGGTCGGCGCCCTGCTTGCCGGCGGCGCCGTCATCTTCCTGATGAAGCGCTACAGCCCGCCGTTCGAGAGGATGCTGCTCAACCCCGCCGACATCGAGCCGGACCGGGCGCGGCGGATCTGGATCTTCATCGCCGCCATCATCCTCCACAACCTCCCCGAAGGCCTGGCGGTCGGAGTCAGCTTCGGCGGCGGCGACATCGCCAACGGCACCGCCACCGCCATCGGCATCGGGCTGCAGAACGTGCCCGAAGGCCTCGCCGTCGCCCTCCTCGTGCTGTCGCTCGGCTATCGCCGGTCGACCGCGCTCCTGGTCGCCCTGCTGTCCGGGCTGGTCGAGCCGCTGATGGGCTTCGTCGGCATCGCGATGGTCAGCATGGCCTCGGCCCTCCTGCCCTGGGGCATGGGCTTCGCCGCCGGCGCGATGATCTACGTCGTCACCGCCGATATCATTCCGGAGACCCACCGCAAGGGCAATGCCGACCGGGCCAATGCCGGGCTGATGATCGGCCTCGCGGTCATGCTGTTTCTCGACATCACGCTCGGCTGATCCGCTTCTCCGACGAACGGCGTCCCGAAAGCCGCGCCGATTTCGGCCGTCGCGGCAGCCGGAACCCGCCGCTCCGCCTGTCGTTTCGGATGCCAAGTCAATGGAGAGGAACAATGGAACTGCTGACACCGCTCGAAACGCTGTGCCGCCTGATCCTTCGGGCGCGCGAGCTCGAGGCGCAGGTTCCGGCCCTGGATCCCGACGAGGATCCGGACAATGTCGACGACATCGACGACGGCGAGGACGATCAGGCGCTGTCCGCCCTGCAGGACGAACTCAACAGCGGCGTCGAGGAAGAGATCACGGCGATGCTCGACGACCTCGCCGACGATCAGCTCGCCGAGACGGTGGCGCTCGCCTGGGTCGGGCGCGGCACCTATGACGTCAGCGAATGGGAGGACGCCTGCGCCGAGGCCAACGAGCTCGACCCCGAGGAGGCGATCGACGAGCTGATGGAGATGCCTCTGCTCGCCTCTCACCTGGAGGCCGGCCTCGCCGCCTTCGACTATAGCTGCGAAGGCGTCGGCCAGAACGACTGACCGGCCGGCCGCCGCTCAGCCGCGGAAGACATGCGTCTTGAGCGGCTCCCACGGGCCGCCGAGATAGCACCAGGAGGCGAGGCCGCGGATCGCGAGCGGGCGCGGCTGGAAGGTGGCGCGCAACTGCTGCTGCAGCTGCCTGGCCTCGCGCGGCTCCACCTTGTTCTGGATGGTGATGTGGGGCCGCCAAGGGGCCTGGTCCTGCGGCGTCAAGAGTCCGCGCAGCGCTTCCGCCAGCTCGGCCCGCATGTCCTCCAGCGCCTCGCTGTCGACGCGGAGCGCCGTGCCGCGGCCGAGATCGAGGATGCCGGTCAGCGTCGCCCGTGGTGGCGGCAATGCGGCGAAGCCGGCGAGGCGCTGCGACAGCTCCCGCTCGACGCCCGGCGGCAGATGGTGGAACAGGGTCAGGTGCGCCGGCACGCGGTTGAGCTCCGGCGGGTAGTGCTTGCGGCGCAGTTCCTGCAGCCAGCCATTGTCGCCGTCGCCGAAGACCGCCGTGACGATGATCGGCGCGCCGCTCATATCTCGACCTGACTGCCCAGCTCCACCACCCGGTTGGGTGGCAGCCGGAAGAATTCCATCGCGCTTTCCGCGTTGCGCAGCATCCAGGAAAAGAGCTTCTCCCGCCACAGCGGCATGCCCGGCCGCGCCGACGGCAGCAGCGTCTGGCGCGAAAGGAAGAAGCTCGTTTCCATCATCTTGAACGCCGCGCCGCATTGGACGGTGTCGAGCGCCTTCGGGATGTCGGTGTCCTGCATGAAGCCGAAGCGGAGGATCAGGCGGAAGAAGCCGTTGCCGAGATCGGTGAGGGCGCAGCGCCTTTCCTCCTCGACGTAAGGCACGTCCTCGATCTGAACGGTGAGCAGCAGCACCCGTTCGTGCAGCACCCGGTTGTGCTTCAGATTGTGGAGCAGCGAGTGCGGCACGCCTTCGGCCGACGTCGTCATAAAGACGGCGGTGCCCGGCACGCGCGCCGCGCTGGTCGCGGCCGACTTGATGAAGACGCCGACCGGTATCGCCGCCTCGCGCATCCGGTCGCGCATCAGCTGCCGGCCCCTGGCCCAGGTGGTGAGCAAGGTGAAGATGACGAGCCCGACCGCCAGCGGGAACCAGCCGCCGTCGGGGACCTTGGTGAGGTTGGCCGCGAAGAAGGCGATGTCGACGACGAAGAAGACGGCGAGCAGCGGCACCGCCAGGATCGGCCGCCATTTCCAGACCGAGAAGATGACGACGGTGAGGAGGCAGGCGTCGATCAGCATCGCGCCCGTCACCGCCACGCCGTAGGCGGCGGCGAGGTTGGAGCTGTTCTGGAAGAACAGGACGAGCAGGATCACCATCACCATCAGCGCCCAATTGATCGCCGGGATGTAGATCTGGCCGTGGGCGGAGGCGCTGGTGTGGAGGATCGACAGGCGGGGGATGAAGCCGAGCTGGATCGCCTGCTGGGTGACGGAGAAGGCGCCGGAGATGACCGCCTGACTGGCGATGATCGTCGCCGCCGTCGCGATGAAGACGAGCGGCAGGCGGAACCATTCGGGGGCGAGAAGATAGAAGGGGCTGGAGATCGCGCCCGGATCGGCGATCAGCAGCGCCCCCTGCCCCATGTAATTCAGCATCAGCGCGGGCAGCACGAACCAGATCCAGGCGATCCGGATCGGTCGGCGGCCGAAATGGCCCATGTCGGCGTAAAGCGCCTCGCTGCCCGTCACCGCCAGCACGACCGACCCGAGCGCCAGGAAGGCGAGCCACTGGTCGATGATGAAGAAGTTCAGCGCATACCAGGGGTTGAGCGCGAACAGGATGGTCGGATCGCCCGCGATGCTGGCAATGCCGAGCACCGCCAGCGTCAGGAAATAGATGCCGACCACCGGCCCGAACAAAGCGCCGACCTTGGCGGTGCCCTTCCGCTGGATCAGGAACAAGGCGATGAGAATCGAGATGGCGATCGGGACGACGAGCGGCGCCAGCCCCTCCTCCACCACCGTCAGCCCCTCGACCGCCGACAGGACGGAGATCGCCGGGGTGATCATCGAATCGCCGTAGAAGAGCGCGCAGGCGAACACGCCCAGCATCATGATCCCCGCCGACCAGCGCATGTTCGATCCGCCCTTGCGGGAGATGAGCGCGAGGAGGGCGAGGCTGCCGCCCTCCCCCTTATTGTCGGCGCGGGTGAGGATGGTCACATATTTCAGGGTGACGATCAGCATCATCGCCCAGAAGATGAGCGACACGACGCCGAACACGTGGATACGGTCCACGGCCAGCGGATGGTGGCCGGCGAACGTCTCGCGAAAGGCGTAGAGCGGGCTGGTGCCGATGTCGCCGAACACGACGCCGATCGCCAGCATGGTGAGCCTGGCGACGCTCGCCTGCCGCGCGTGGTGACCCGCCGGCCGGTCGCCCGGCTGCATGGGAAGAGCTGAATTGTCGGCCATGAAACGGGAAGCGGAAACGCCCCTCCAAAACGCCCTGCCCCGGCAAGGCGGCGGGCGCATTAGCACCGGCCTTATGCATGCGCAACAGCGACAAATGCGGATCGGCCCGCTATAGGCGCGCGCACAACAGATTCACGGAGCCCTAACATGCGCGTCGGCGTGCCCAAGGAAATCAAGGTTCATGAATATCGGGTGGGTCTCACCCCGGCATCGGTGGCGGAGCTGGTCGCCGCCGGCCATGACGTCATCGTGGAGACGAAGGCCGGAACCGGCATCGATTTTGACGACCAGGCCTATGTCGATGTCGGCGCGACGATCGCGGCCGACGCCGCCGAGGTCTTCGCCAAGTCCGACATGATCGTGAAGGTGAAGGAGCCGCAGGCGCAGGAAATCGCGCTGCTCGAATCGCGCCACACGCTGTTCACCTATCTCCACCTCGCCGCCGACAAGCCGCAGGCCGAGGGGCTGATGAAGTCGGGCGCGACCTGCATCGCCTATGAGACGGTGACCGCCCACGACCGCTCGCTGCCGCTGCTGAAGCCGATGAGCGAAGTGGCCGGCCGCATGTCGATCCAGGTCGGCGCGCACTATCTCGAGAAGGAGCAAGGCGGCCGCGGCGTGCTGCTGGGCGGCGTGCCCGGCGTGGCGCCGGCGCGGGTCACGATCCTCGGCGGCGGCATCGCCGGCGTGAACGCCGCGCAGATGGCGGTCGGCATGCGCGCCGACGTTACCATCTACGACATCTCCAACGCTCGCCTCGCCGAGCTCGACATGTTCTTCGGCAGCCAGATCAAGACGGCCTACGCCTCGAAGGCGGCGGTCGCCCATGCCGTCGCCAATTCGGAGCTGGTGATCGGCGCGGTGCTGATCCCGGGCGCCGCCGCGCCCAAGCTCGTCACCCGCGACATGCTGCCGACGATGAAACGCGGCAGCGTGCTGGTCGACATCTCGATCGACCAGGGCGGCTGCTTCGAAACCTCGCGGCCCACCACCCACAGCGACCCGGTCTACGAGATCGACGGCGTCATCCATTATTGCGTGGCGAACATGCCCGGCGCCGTCGCCCGCACCTCGGCCTTCGCGCTCAACAACGCCACCCTGCCCTTCGTGCTGAAGATCGCCAACCAGGGCGCGGACGCCGCGATGGCGGCCGATCCGCACCTCGCCAACGGCCTCAACGTCTCGGGCGGCAAGATCCGCCACAAGGCCGTGGCCGAAGCGCTCGACCTGCCGTTCGAGGCGGCGTGAGCCGAAAAGCCCCTCTCCTTCGGGAGAGGGGCGCCCGGTCCGGAACATAGGCGGAACACGGCCGTTGAGGGGACGAATGTTCCTTCAAGGGTAAGCCGATGTCCGACACCGACAATCCGAAGACCACCGCGCCCGGCAACGCCGCCAAGGACCCCGACGATTGGGTAACCGGCGACGAGTCCATGACCGGCGCGCAGGCCTCTTATCTGAAGACGCTGAGCGAGGAAGCGGGCGAGGCGTTCGACCCGGACCTCACCAAATCCGAGGCTTCCAAGAAGATCGACGCGCTTCAGGAAAAGACCGGGCGCGGCCTCGATCACTGAGCCCGTGCGCCGGGCTTCAGGGCCGCCGTCCGGCGGCGCGCGCGCGATCGATCACCTGAAGGCGCTCGGCGAGCACGCGGTGCCATTCCGAATCCTCCGGCGCGCGCGCGAGCAGGTCCCGCCAGATCGCCTCGGCTTCCTCCACCTCTCCCGCCTGCGCCAGCGACAGGCCGTAGAAGAAGGGCGGCGCCGGATGATCGGGCGCGAGCCGCGCCGCGCGCTGGAAGGCGAGGTGCGCCGCCGGGCTCATCAGCCCGTCGGCATGCAGGACCAGCGCGTTGCCGAGGCCGATCCACAGGATGGCATTCTCCGGATACCGCCGCAGCGCGTTGCGGATCAGGCCGACCGCGCCGCGCGTGTCGCCGCGCCGCTGATAGCTCTCGGCGATGGTGAGCCACGAGCCCGCCGCGTCGAATCGGCCGAGAAGTTCCGGCCGCAGTTCGGCGAACTCGCTGTCCGCGGCGGCAGCGGAGGCGGCGGCGGGCTTGGGCCGCCCTTCCATCGTCGGCCGACCTTGCCAGACATAGCCCGCCAGCGCGAACAGGAGCGATGCCGCCAGAAGCTGCAGCCCCGCGCGGTCGAACCGGCCGACCCGCCAGAGAACGAGGCCGGTGACCAGCCCCATGGCGATGATGATCGCCCAGCCCATCAGCCGCGTCCTTTCCGCCGGAATCGGCCGCGCGCCAGGAAAATGCCGAGCAGGACCAGCAGCACCGGCGCCGCCCAGAGCGGCCAGGTGATCGGCGAAACCGGCGGCGCATAGCTCACCCAGGCGCCGTAGCGGTCGATCAGCCAGGCGCGAATCTCCTCCGGCCGCTCCCCAGCCGCGATCCGCCGCCGCACCAAAGCCCGCATGTCGCCGGCCATTTCGGCGTCGCTGTCGGCGATCGACTGGCCTTGGCAGACGAGGCAGCGCAGCGTCTCCATCAGCGCCGCCGCCTGCGCCTCCTGCCGCGGGTCCGGCAGCTGGGTGTAGGCGTAGTCGGCGGGCGGCAGCCGCGAGTCCGCCGAAGCGGAAGCCGGCACCGACAGCGCCAGGCAGATCGCGGCGATGCGAAACACCCTCATCGCGCCGCCTCCCACGCCGCCAGGATGTCCGCCACCTGCGCGTCGTTGATGGCGCCGATATGCTGATATCGGATCACGCCCTGGCCATCGATCACGAACGTCTCCGGAACCCCGGAGGATCCGAGCGCCATCTGCACCGAACTGTCCACGTCGGACCCGATGCGCGCGAAGGGATCGCCATGGCGCTCGAGAAAGCGGGCGATGTCTTCCGGTCGGTCGCGGATGGCGATCGCGTCGATCGGAACGCCCCGGCGTGCGATCGCCAGCAATTGCGGCGCTTCCGCGATGCAGGGAATGCACCAGCTGGCGAAGATGTTGAGGATGCGCGGCTCGCCCGATCCGAAGTCCGAACTGGCGAGGGCGGGTTTCTCCGGCACGGCCTGCGGCAGCGCGAATTGCGGAAGCTCCCGCCCGATGAGGCGCGATTTCACCTGACGGTCGGAGGGCGCGTAGAGGCCGATCGCGACGGTGCCGAGGAAGATCGCGAACAGCGCAAGCGGCAGCCAGAGCACCAGGCGCTTCATTCCAGAGCCTCCTTGCGGGTCCGGCGCTCGCGCAGCACCCGCCCGACCAGCGACAGCGCGCCGCCGATCGCGACCAGGATGCCGCCGAACCAGATCAGCGTCACGAACGGTTTCCACCAGAGCCTCAGCTGCCAGCGGCCGGTCTCGTCTTCCTTGCCGAGCACCGCGTAGAGCTGCCCGTCCCAGCGCGTCGCGAGGGCGGCTTCGCTGGTTTCGGTCACCGGGCTCGAGAACATCCGCGCCTGCGGCCGCATCGCGAAGCTGGGGCCGTCACCGCGGCGGGCAGTGAGCTGCGCCTCGAGCGCGGTCCAATTGGGGCCGGCGACGGGCTCAACGGCGTCGAAGCGCACGGTGAACGGGCCGATCTCGCTCAGCTGGCCGATCTCGGCCGCGACCAGTTTCTCCTCGGTGAAGGCGGCTTCGAACGCCATGCCGGCCATGCTGACCGCGATGCCGAGATGCGCGACCACCATCCCCCAGATGAAGAGCGGCGTGCGCCGCAGGTTGCGCTTCCACAGCGGCGCGACGCTCGCCGCGCCGACGCCGAAGGCGAGCCCGAGGCCGAGCAG
Source organism: Allosphingosinicella sp. (assembly GCF_046295735.1). Taxonomy (GTDB): domain Bacteria; phylum Pseudomonadota; class Alphaproteobacteria; order Sphingomonadales; family Sphingomonadaceae; genus Allosphingosinicella. The sequence continues at coordinate 33,556 of NZ_JBKBMQ010000019.1, read as the reverse complement.
CGGGAGGATGCCCGTGCCCGGCGCCGCGACGAGCACGGCGATAAGGGCCGCGACGGTGAGCAAGGCGGGAAAGGCGATGCGGCGGGCAAGCTCCAGCGCCCGGTCCCGCCGCCATTTGAGGAGCGGCCCGGCTCCCATCACCGCGACGAGCACCAGCGCAAGCGGCCCGGCGGCGGTGTTGAAATAAGGCGGGCCGACGGACAGCTGCTCGCCGGTCGCCGCCTCGATCGCGAGCGGGTAGAGAGTCCCCACCAACACGATGCCGAGGATCGCGGAAAGGAGCAGGTTGTTGAGAACGAGCGCGCCTTCGCGGCTCACCGGCTCGAAGGTCGCGCCTTCCCGCACCGTCCCGATCCGCAGCGCGAACAGGAAGAGCGCGCCGCCGATGTAGAGCACGAGCAGGCCGAGGATGAAGGCGCCGCGCTGCGGATCGACCGCGAAGGCGTGGACCGAGGTGAGGATCCCGGAGCGCACCAGGAAGGTGCCGACCATCGACATCGAGAAGGCGACGACCGCCAGCATCACCGTCCAGGCGCGCAGCCCGTCCCGGGTCGCCAGCACCGTCACCGAATGGAGCAAAGCCGTCGCCGCGAGCCAGGGCATCAGCGACGCATTCTCCACCGGATCCCAGAACCAGTAGCCGCCCCAGCCGAGCGTGTAATAGGCCCAGTAGGATCCGGCCACGATGCCGATGGTGAGGAAGATCCAGGAGAAGAGGACCCACGGCCGCATCGCTCGGGCGAAGGCGGGCCCCACGTCGCGCGTGATGAGCGCGCCCACCGCGAAGCTGAACGCCACCGACACGCCGACATAGCCGACATAGAGCGTCGGCGGGTGGAAGGCGAGGCCGGGGTCCTGAAGCAGCGGGTTGAGCCCCCGTCCTTCCATCGGCGCGGGATATGCGCGGGCGAACGGATTGGAAGCGAACAGCAGGAAGCCGTAAAAGCCGATCGCGATCGCCGCCTGCGCCGCCAGGGTCGCGATCAACGTGCGCTGCGCCAGCGTGCGTTCGAACAGGGCGACCGCGCCGCCCGCCAGGGCGAGCACCGCCACCCAGAGCAGCATCGATCCTTCGTGATTCCCCCAGGTGCCGGCGAATTTATAGAGCCAGGGCTTGGCCGAATGACTGTTCGCGACAACCAGCTGGACCGAAAGGTCGGTGCGCAGAAACAGGAGGATGAGGATCAGGAAGGACAGGCCCGCCAGGGCCGCCTGCGCCGCCGCCACCGGACGCACGGTGCGCACGAGCGCCTCGCCCCCCGGTCGCAGCGCGGCGGCGGCGAGCATCAGCTGCAACAGCGACAGCGCCGCCGCGATCCACAGGGCCGCGAGGCCCGCTTCGGCCATCATTCCAGCGTGTCCGTCTTGTGCAGCCCGGCCTGGCGGGAGAGTTCGGGCGGCATGTAATTCTCGTCATGCTTGGCGAGGATCTCGCTCGCGACGAAGGTGCCGTCGGGCTGGAAGCGGCCGTCCGCCACCACCCCGCTATTCTCCTTGAACAGATCGGGCGTGATGCCGGTGAAGCGCACGGGGATGGTCGCGGCGCTGTCGTCGAAGACGATGAAGTCGATGGTGACGCCGTCGGGATGACGGCTGATCGACCCTTCCCGCACCATGCCGCCGATCCGCACCGCCCGATCGAGCGGCAGGCCTTTGCGGGCGACGTCCGCCGGCGCGTAGAAGAAGGCGGCCTGGTCGCGCAGCGCCGACATGCCGAGCAGCACCGCGCCCAGCATCGCCACCACGGCGATGATCAGCAGGGTCAACCGCTGGTTCTTCGCCTTCATCGGCCGCGCCCCAATTCGTCCGCCGCACGCTCGGCGCGGCGCATCGCCGACCAGCTCCACAGCACCAGCGCGGCGACCGCGAGAAAGGTGAGCCCGTAGGAGGCGAGGATGAAAGGCCAATGGTTCACGGCCGCGCCATCCTCTTCATCCGTGCCTCGACCTTGTTGCGGGCGAGCTCGGCCCGCATCCGCATCAGCACCACGGCCCCGAACAGGAGCGAGAAGCCGAGCGCCGCGCCGAGCAGCGGCCACAGCATCGAAGGATCGATGGTGGAGCTGCGCCGGATGAAGCTGATGCTCTGACCCTGGTGGAGCGTGTTCCACCAGACGACCGAATAATGGATGATCGGCAGGTTGATCGCGCCGACCAGGCCGAAAATGGCCGTGATCCGCCCCTCGCCGCCTTTCTCCCGCTCGGCGTCCGCCAGCGCCATATAGCCGATGTAGAGGAACAGGAGGACGAGCATCGACGTCATCCGCCCGTCCCATTCCCAATAGGTGCCCCAGGTCGGCCGGCCCCAGAGCGAGCCGGTGACGAGGCAGATCGCGGTGAACGTCGCGCCCGGCACCGCGAGCGCCCGCCCTGCGACCGCGGCCAGCGGGTGACGCCAGACGAGCTGCATCGCGCTCGCCACCGCGATCCCGGTCCATCCGCCCATGCCGAGCCAGGCGGCGGGGACGTGGACATACATGATCCGGACGCTCTCCCCCTGGAGATAATCGGGCGGCGCGGCGAACAGGCCGACGCCCAGCGCGAGCGCGATCAGCGCCGCGCCCGCCCAGCCGAGCCATGCGGTCAGCGGGCGCGCGAGTTTCAGAAAACGAGCGGGATTGGCGTAGATATGCATGGGATGAACGCTGTCTAGCGAAGCGGAACGGCGCGGGAAAGCAAATGCGTACTTTTCCGGAGGCCACTGGCGCCTGTCGGCTTGCCCTTTGATGAACCGCGGCCCAAGTGGGTCGCGGATGCCCGCTCCCGCCGCCTCCCCGCCGACCGAGAACCGAAGGCTCGGCATCCTGCTGAGGATCGGCGCGACCACCTGCTTCGCCTTCATGGCCGCGATGATCAAGCTCGGCTACGAAGCGGGCGTGTCGACGCCGGAGCTGGTCTTCTACCGCTTCGCGCTCGGCCTGCCCCCGCTGCTCGTCTGGATCGCTTGGAGCGGCAATTTCGGCGCGTGGCGCACCCGGCGGCCGGGCGCCCATGTGCTGCGCGCCACGATCGGCCTCACGGCGATGGTCCTCGCCTTTTCCGCCCTGTCCTATCTGCCGCTCGCCGAGGCGACGACGATCGGCTTCGCCGCCCCCTTGTTCGCCGTCGCGCTCTCCGCTTTGGTGCTGAAGGAGCCGGTCGGCCGCCACCGCTGGAGCGCGGTCGCGGCGGGCTTCATCGGCGTTCTGATCGTCATGCGGCCCGCGGGTGAGAATCTGCCGACGATCGGCCTCGCGCTCGCCGTCGCCGCCGCCTTCGCGGTCGGCTGCGTCACCATCGCCATCCGCCAGATCGGCCGCACCGAAGGCACGCAGACGACCGTGCTCTGGTTCACGTTCATCTCGATCCTGCTGGCGGGCGCGCTGATGCCCGTCTTCGCGCAGGGCCACGCGCCGCGCACCTGGGCGATCCTGATCGGGCTCGGCTTCTTCGGCGGCACCGCGCAGCTGCTCCTCACCGCGTCGCTGCGCTTCGCCCCGATCCCGGTGATCGCGCCATTCGATTATTCGCAGCTGCTCTGGGCGGTGCTGCTCGGCTGGGCGATCTGGGACACGCAGCCGCCGCCCAGCACATGGGCGGGCGCCGCCGTGATCATCTTCAGCGGCCTCTACACCTTGTATCGCGAACAGCGGCTCGGGGTCGCCGTGCGGCGGCGCCCCGAGGAAATATGAGCGTCAGCCGCGGCCGATCTTGCGCTGGGCCATGTCGTCGGCGACCGCGGCCGGGTTGCGGCCGGTGGCGGCGCTCTCGTCCCAGATCGCCTCGAGCCGGCCCGGGATGCGCTCGATCCGCTCCCTGACCTTCGCCTCGTCGCCGTCGCCGAGATATTCGGAAGCGACGTTGATGATGCCGCCGGCATTGATGACATAGTCCGGCGCGTAGAGGATGCCGCGCCCATCGACGCGGTCGCCGTCCGCCGCGGTCGCGAGCTGGTTGTTGGCACCGCCCGCGATCACCGGCACGCGAAGCTCGGGGATGGTGCGCTCGTTGAAGATCGCGCCGAGCGCGCAGGGCGCCAGCACGTCGGCCTCGATCGCCAGGATGTCGCGCGCGGCCACCGTCTTGCCGCCGACCTCGTCGGCGAGCGCCTGGGCGCGATCCGCCGCGACGTCCGCGACCGTGATGCGGGCGCCGTCCGCCGCCGCCAGCCGGGCGAGGCCGCCGCCGACGCTGCCCGCGCCCTGGATCGCGATGTGGAGGCCCGACAGGCTGTCCTTGCCGAGCGCGCGTCGAACGGCGGCGCGAACGCCCAGGAAGACGCCGTAGCTGGTGTGCGGGCCGGGATCGCCGCCGACGGCGCCCTCGGCGACCGGAAGGCCGGAGACGTACTTCGTCTCCTTCGAGATCGCGACCATGTCGGCCACGCTCATGCCGACATCCTCGGCGGTGACGTAGCGGCCGCACAGCCCGTCGACGGCGCGGCCGAAGGCGGCGAGCATCTCGGGCGTCTTGGTGTGCGCCTCGTCGGCGAGGATCACCGCCTTGCCACCGCCGAGCGGCAGATCGGCCATCGCATTCTTGTAGCTCATGCCGCGCGACAGGCGCAGCGCGTCGGCCACCGCCTGGCCCTTGTCGGCATAATGCCAGAAGCGGGTGCCGCCCGCGCCCGGCCCGAGATGGGTGGAGTGGACGGCGATGATCGCCTTCAGGCCCGAATTCCGATCGGTGACGAAGTGCACGACCTCATGGTCGTCGAAATCGGGGAAATCCCAAGGCGACTGCATGTGCGAATAGTCCTGAATTGTGGGTGCGGGTGGGGCGATCGACGGGACTTGAACCCGCGACCCTCGGTACCACAAACCGATGCTCTAACCGACTGAGCTACGATCGCCACTGCGCGCAAGGTGCGGAGCGCACATAGGAGCGGCGGGGGCGCGGCGTCAAGGCGCGATGGGTGGCGCCTCGGCCGGCGCCTCCCATATCCTTCTCATGATCCCACTTTCCATTCTCGACCTCGCCCCGATCGTCGAAGGCGGCGACGCGGGCCAGGCGCTCCGCAACGCCCGCGACCTCGCCCGCCACGGCGAGGCGCTCGGCTACCGCCGCTTCTGGATGGCCGAACATCATTCGATGCCCGGCGTCGCCAGCGCCGCCACCGCCGTCGCGCTCGCTTATGTCGGCGCAGGCACCTCGCACATCCGCATCGGCGCGGGCGGCATCATGCTCCCGAACCACAGCCCGCTGGTGATCGCGGAGCAGTTCGGGACGCTCGAATCGCTCTTTCCCGGCCGGGTCGATCTCGGCCTCGGCCGCGCGCCCGGGACGGATCAGGCCGCTGCCCGCGCCCTGCGCCGCAACCTCGACGGCGGTGCCGACCGGTTCCCGGAGGATGTCCTCGAACTCATCGACCATTTCGCGCCCGCCGATCCGGAGAAGCGGGTCCGCGCCATCCCCGGCGAAGGGCTCGACATCCCGGTCTGGATCCTCGGCTCCAGCCTGTACGGGGCGCAACTGGCGGCGATGCTCGGCCTGCCCTACGCCTTCGCCTCCCACTTCGCGCCGCAGGCGATGATGGAAGCGATCCGGCTCTACCGGGAAAGCTTCCGCCCCTCCCCCGCGCTCGACAAGCCCTATGTCATGCTCGGCTTCAACCTGTTCGCGGCCGATACGGACGAAGAGGCGCAGCTTCTCGCGACCTCCCTGCAACAGGCCTTCGTCGCCTTGCGCCGCGGCCGGCCCGTGCCGCTCCAGCCCCCGGTCCCGGAGTTCCTGCACAGTCTGCCGCTCGCCGAGCGGACGATGCTCCAGCAGCTTTTCTCCTGCTCCGCGATCGGCGGGGCGGAGACGGTGAAGCGGCAGATGGAGGCGTTCGTCGAACGCACCGGCGCGGACGAGCTCATCGTCACGTCGCAGATCTACGACCATCGGGCGCGGTTGCGATCGTTCGAGATCGCCGCCCGCCTGTTCGGCCAGGAACCTGCCGCGCCTTCGCTCGCTACAGCCGCGAAGGAGCAGGACGACATGGCCGAAGACCGCGAGAAGATCAGCACGGGACCCAACGAGCGGGCCGTGAACGAGCCGATCGCCGGCACCGCGCCCGGCATACCCGACGACGCGCGCGGCCCCGGCGAGGAACTGCCGGAGCCGCCGAGCGACGAGGAGGTGAGGCGCACCGCCGAGCGGCTGGGCGCCAAGCTCGACTAGGCTGCCGCTTGGTCGCGCACCGCCGCGTGGGCGCGCGAGTCGAACAAGCGTGCGAGTTCGAGGTGCAGCGCGCGCGCCTTGTCGCTGAACGCGGCGTCGGCCGCCGCCCGCTGCTCATCGGCCCGGCGGGCGAAATAGATATGATCCTCTTCCATCGATCCTCCCCATAACGGCGACTCGCGACGGCGCCGTGACAATCGGCAAACGGATGGCGTGGCCGGTTTCATCCGCGGCCGCGGGCTCAGCGGGTCAGTCGAGTCGGAAAAGGGGAAGGCGTGGTGGGCGCGGCAAGGATTGAACTTGCGACCCCTGCGGTGTGAACACAGTGCTCTACCACTGAGCTACGCGCCCACGCCTTGAGAAGAACGCCGCCCGGCGTGGTGTTCCGGGCAGGGAAGCCGGCAAATGGCGCCGGACTGCGCCGCGGTCAATAGGGCGGCGCCGGAAATCTGTCCAGCGCTTCCCGTATCGCCGCGCCGCTACTGGCCTCAGGCGTTGACCGCGTCCTTCAGGCCCTTGCCTGCCTTGAACTTCGGCTGGGTGGATTCCTTGATCTGCATCGGCTCGCCGGTGCGCGGGTTGCGGCCGGTCGACGCCTTGCGCCGGGAGCAGGTGAAGGTACCGAAGCCGACGAGACGGACCTCGTCGCCGCGCTTCAGCGCGTTGCTGATCGAGTCGAAAACGGCCTCCACGGCCTTGCTCGCATCGCCCCGGTTGAGCCCGGTCGTGTCGGCGACCTGCCCGATTAACTCCTGCTTGTTCATCTCTCCCGAACCCCTGTTACTGTGACTCGGCGCGCACGCCGGAACCTCCTTTTAAGAACAGGAGCCGCGCGAGAGTCAAAAGGAAAGGCGCACGTTCCCTAGGGTCCGTGCGCCTTTCCGGATGGCGGGCGATGCCGCGCCGCCACACTTCAGTGGCGGATCGAAACCCCTTGCGACTCGTCGGGCGCCGCGGCCAGCTCGGTCGGCGGAACGGCGGCGAGCTCGTCCGCCTCGCTCCATTCGATCGGCACGACCGGGGTGGCGAGCGCGTGGAGCAGCACCTCGTCGACATGGCTGACGCTGACGATCTCCAGTCCTTCCCGAATATTGGCCGGGATTTCGGCGAGGTCCTTTTCGTTCTCGGCCGGGATCAGCACCTTGGAGATGCCGCCGCGCAGCGCCGCGAGCAGCTTCTCCTTGAGGCCGCCGATCGGCAGCACGCGGCCGCGCAGCGTCACCTCGCCGGTCATCGCGACGTCGCGGCGCACCGCGATGCCGGTCAGCGTCGAGATGATCGCCGTCACCATTCCGATGCCGGCCGACGGACCGTCCTTCGGCACCGCCCCTTCGGGCAGGTGGACGTGGATGTCGCGTCGGGCGAACAGGCTCGGCTTGACGCCGTAGCTCGGGCTGCGCGCCTTGACGAAGGAGAAAGCGGCCTGGACCGACTCCTGCATCACTTCGCCCAGCTTGCCGGTGGTCTTGATCTGGCCCTTGCCCGGCACGGTCACCGCCTCGATGGTGAGCAGTTCCCCGCCCACTTCGGTCCAGGCGAGGCCGGTGACGGCGCCGATCTGGTCCTCTTCCTCCGAAACGCCATGGCGATAGCGGCGCACGCCGGAGAAATCGGCGACATTGTCCGGCGTCACCTCCACCTTCTCAGCCTTGCCTTCGAGAATCTGGCGCAGCGCCTTGCGCGCGACCTTGGCGATCTCGCGCTCCAGCGTGCGCACGCCGGCCTCGCGGGTATAGTGGCGGATCAGCGCCCGCAGCCCTTCCTCGGTGAATGCGAGTTCGCCGTCCTGAAGACCGTGCGCCTCGATCTGCTTGGGGATGAGGTGACGCCGGGCGATCTCGACCTTCTCATCCTCCGTATAGCCTTCGAGGCGAATGATCTCCATCCGGTCGAGCAAAGGCTGCGGGAGGTTGAGCGAGTTCGCCGTGGTGACGAACATCACGTCGGACAGGTCGTAATCGATCTCCAGATAATGGTCCTGGAACTTCGCATTCTGCTCGGGATCGAGAACCTCAAGCAGCGCGGAAGCGGGATCGCCGCGGAAATCCTGGCCCAGCTTGTCGATCTCGTCGAGCAGGAAGAGCGGGTTCGACGTGCCCGCTTTCTTGAGGTTCGAGATCACCTTGCCGGGCAGCGAGCCGATATAGGTGCGGCGGTGGCCGCGGATTTCCGCCTCGTCGCGCACGCCGCCCAGCGACTGGCGCACGAATTCGCGGCCCGTCGCGCGAGCGATCGAGCGACCGAGCGAGGTCTTGCCGACGCCGGGCGGCCCGACGAGGCACAGGATCGGGCCCTTCAGGCGGTTGGTGCGGGCCTGGACGGCCAGATATTCGACGATCCGGTCCTTGACCTTCTCGAGGCCGTAATGATCCTCGTCGAGCACCGCCTGCGCCTCGGCGATGTCCTTCTTCACCTTCGACTTCTTGCCCCAGGGCAGGCCCAGCAGCACGTCGAGATAGTTGCGCGACACCGTCGCCTCGGCGGACATCGGCGCCATGGCGCGCAGCTTCTTCAGCTCCTGCTTCGCCTTGGCGCGGGCTTCGCGCGAGAGCTTGGTCCGCTCGATCTTGCGGGACAGCTCGGCGATCTCGTCGCCCTCGCCTTCCTCGCCCTCGTTGCCGAGCTCGCGCTGGATCGCCTTCAGCTGCTCGTTGAGATAATATTCGCGCTGGGTCTTCTCCATCTGGCGCTTCACGCGCGAGCGGATCTTCTTCTCGACCTGGAGCACGCCGAGCTCGCCTTCCATGAAGGCGAAGGCCATCTCCATCCGGCGCACCGGATTGAGCTCGGCGAGCAGCGCCTGCTTGTCCGACACCTTTATGTTGATGTTGGCGGCGACGGCGTCGGCGAGCTTCGACGGCTCCTCGATCTGCGACAGCTGGACGGCGGTCTCGGCCGGAAGCTTCTTGTTGAGCTTGGAATAATTTTCGAACTGCTCGACGACCGAGCGCATCAGCGCCTGCACCTCGGTCCCTTCCGGCTCGTCGGCGTGGACCGCCTCGACGTCGGCGACGAGATGCTGCCCCTCGGAGCGCAGCGCCTGCAGGCTCGCGCGGCTCTGGCCCTCCACCAGCACGCGCACCGTGCCGTCCGGCAGCTTCAGGAGCTGGAGAACGGTCGCCACCACGCCAAGGTCGTAGAGCGCCTCCCGGTCCGGATCGTCTTCGGCCGGATCGAGCTGGGAAACGAGGAAGATCTGCTTGTCCTGCGCCATCGCGCTTTCCAGCGCCGCCACCGATTTGTCGCGGCCGACGAACAGCGGCACGATCATGTGCGGGAAGACGACGATGTCGCGCAAGGGAAGGACGGGGAAGGACAGGGTCATGTATACTCCGGCACGGGCCATTGGCTCTCGCGCTCTATATGGGGAGAAAGGCGGGGAGCATCAATCCGCCACGGCGGCGGTGCGGCGCGTCAGGCCCCCGACGCGCCTCCCAGCAGGATCGCGGCGGCCGCGAAGCTGTTCTGGAGCGCGTGGATCGCGACCACGATTCCGCAGGCGAGCCAGAAGCCGCGTTCGCGCCAGGTGAGGAAGGCGATCGACATCAGCAGGAACGGCCACCAGGCGACGAAGCCCCAGATCGGCGCCGCCAGGCTGTGCGCGACTCCCCATCCCACCGCGCTCAGGAACACCGCCGGCGCGGGGCCGAGGAAGCGGTTGAGGAGGAGAAGCGGCGGCACCATGAAGGCGGTCTCCACCGCCGGCACGACGAGCACCAGCAGGAAGACCGTCCAGGCCTCGTCGACCGGGCCGAGGTCGGGCTGGGCCGCCTCGGGCGCCACCGCCCCGGCGAGAACCGACAGCAGGATGCTTCCGGCGAGGCTCAGCAGCCAGGCCTTGAGGATGAAGGACCAGGGCCGGGCCGGCCGGAACAGGAATTCCGGGAATGGCGCAAGCGCCGCGGGGCGCTCGCGCCGCTCGTCCCCGGACGTCACCCTGCGTCAGCCCGGCTCAGGCCGCGCTCTCGCCCTTCTTCTCGGCATAGACGCGGACCGGCTCCTTGCGGCCTTCCACCACGTCCTTGTCGATCAGCACCTCGTCGACCCCGTCCATCGACGGCAGGTCGAACATCGTGTCGAGCAGGATGTTCTCGAGGATCGAACGCAAGCCACGCGCGCCGGTCTTGCGCTCGATCGCCTTCTTCGCGACCGCCACCAGGGCATCGTCGGTGAAGGTGAGATTCACATCCTCCATCTCGAACAGCTTGGCATATTGCTTGATGAGCGCGTTCTTCGGCTCGCGCAGGATCTTGACGAGCGCGTCGGTGTCGAGATCCTCCAGCGTCGCGATCACCGGCAGGCGGCCGACGAACTCGGGGATCAGGCCGAACTTCAGCAGATCCTCCGGTTCGCCCTGGCGCAGCACCTCGCCGGTGCGGCGCTCCTCGGGCGCGGCGACATGGGCGCCGAAGCCGATCGACTTGCCCTGCAGGCGGTCGGCGATGATCCGCTCCAGCCCGGCAAAGGCGCCGCCGCAGATGAACAGGATGTTGGTCGTGTCGACCTGCAGGAATTCCTGCTGCGGATGCTTGCGGCCGCCCTGCGGCGGGACGGAGGCGGTGGTGCCTTCCATCAGCTTCAGGAGCGCCTGCTGGACGCCCTCGCCAGACACGTCGCGCGTGATCGAGGGATTGTCCGACTTGCGGCTGATCTTGTCGATCTCGTCGATATAGACGATGCCGCGCTGCGCCCGCTCGACATTATAGTCGCTCGCCTGGAGCAGCTTCAGGATGATGTTCTCCACGTCCTCGCCGACATAGCCGGCTTCGGTGAGCGTGGTCGCATCCGCCATGGTGAACGGCACGTCCAGAATGCGCGCCAGCGTCTGCGCGAGCAAGGTCTTGCCGCAGCCGGTCGGGCCGACGAGCAGGATGTTCGACTTGGCGAGCTCGACGTCAGCGCCCTTCTGGCCATGGGCCAGCCGCTTGTAATGGTTGTGGACGGCGACGGAGAGCACGCGCTTGGCGTGGCTCTGGCCGATCACATAATCGTCCAGCACCTTGCAGATTTCGAGCGGCGTCGGGACCCCGTCCCTGGTCTTCACCAGAGCGGACTTGGTCTCCTCGCGGATGATGTCGTTGCAAAGCTCGACGCATTCGTCGCAGATGAACACGGTCGGCCCGGCGATGAGCTTCCTCACTTCGTGCTGCGATTTGCCGCAGAAGGAGCAGTAGAGGGTGCTCTTGGAGTCGCCGCCGCTCAGTTTCGTCATATGTCTTCCCTCGCGGGCCTATGAGGCCGCCCGTCTCTGCCCCGTCAGCATACATCCTGACGGTAAATTGATACGCTTACAATCGCCTAAACGTCAGGCGGTGGATTTCGCCGCATCCTCGTCGGCGGGGCTCGGCCGCTTCTCGAACACCTCGTCCACGAGGCCGAACTCCTTGGCCTCGATCGCGCCGAAGAAGCGGTCGCGCTCGACGGCCTTCTCGATCTCCTCGATCGGCTGCCCGGTATTCTTCGCCATCAGCTCGTTCATCCGGTGCCGGATGCGCAGGATTTCCTTGGCCTGGATCTCGATGTCGCTGGCCATGCCCTGCGCGCCGCCCGACGGCTGGTGGATCATGATCCGGGCATTGGTGAGCGCGACCCGCATGCCGGGCTCGCCGGCCGCGAGCAGGAAGGCGCCCATCGAGGCGGCCTGGCCGATGCAGACCGTGCCGACCCGCGGCCGGATATATTGCATCGTGTCGTGCATCGCCATGCCGGCCGTCACCACCCCGCCCGGCGAGTTGATGTACATGTAGATGTCCTTCTTCGGATTCTCGCTCTCCAGATAGAGGAGCTGCGCCGTCACCAGCGTCGCCATATGATCCTCGACGGGGCCGGTCACGAAGACGATCCGCTCCCGCAGCAGGCGGGAATAGATGTCGAAGCTGCGCTCGCCCCGGTTCGATTGCTCGATGACGATCGGCACGAGGCCGGCGGCGATATCTTCATGATCCATGGGTGGAGAGCATCCTGATTGTGGTGAGTGTCGAACGACACAAAGCAAGATCGGGGCGGCGAGGCAAGGGTTCAAGGCCCCGCCCCTTCCTCCCGCCGCAACGGGCCGGCGCGCGGCGGCGGTCTCAGCGCCTGAACGTCAGGCCGAACGTCACTGCCTCGCCGATCCCGCCGTCGCGATCGGCGCGGTAGAGGAGATCGACGTCGAACCGCGCGCCCGGCGGCGTCCAGCGCAGGCCGGTCTGCAGCCCCTTCTCGCCCGTGTCGCCCACGAACGCCTCCGCCATCACCAGCAGCTGCTCGCTCGCTTCATGGACGATCTGGGCGCCCCAGGTGGCGCGGTGGCCGACAGCGCCGCGGGTCCAGGCCCAGCCGGCGTTGAGATTGAGGCGCAGCCGCGGATCGAGGTCGAAGGTGACCGGCATGACGAGGCTCGCCGAACCCAACCTGCGGTCCACCACGCTGATCCCGGCCGCGCCGGACAAGGCGACGGCCACCCCGCGGCGCGCGGGCAGCAGCGCATATTTGACGGTCGGGCCGAGGACGACGTCGCGATCGCCGCCTTCGCGCGAGTAGGACAGCTCAGCCCCGACGTCGAAGCGAGGCGCGTCGCCCGGGGTGCAACTCGGCGCGACGACGGCGAGCCGGGCGCCGCGGGCGAAGGTCGCCCAGCCTTCCACCTGGCATTCGCCCGGCTCCTGGACCTCCGCGTCGTCGACGATATGGGCGCCGCCCCCCGCATGCGCGGGAACCGCCGCCGCCGCCAGCAAGGCTGCGAGCGACGGCGCGGCAAGGCGGCGGTGCACGGACGTCCCCATTCGAGGCGCCGCTATCGCCAGCCCCGCCGGGGGGCGTCAACCCCTTTCCGGTTCGGCGAACCGGGTCAGCAGCTGCGGTCGATTTCCCGGCCGATCAACGCGCCCGCGCCGGCGCCGACGATCGCGCCGGTCGTACCGCCGCGGCGATAATAGCCGCCGCCGCGCGCCACTTCGCGGCCGAGCAGGGCGCCGACCACGCCGCCGATCACCGCGCCGGCCGTGCCGTCGCCGCACCGCTCGCGATAGACCGGGCGCGCATAGCCGCGCTGCGGATAATGGCGCCGGGCGCCCTGGTAATAATCGCCGGGGCGATAAGGCCGGTAGCCGCGATCATATCCGCCGTGCCGGCCGTAGCGGTCGTAGCGATAGTCGTAGCCGCGGTCGGCGTAGCGATCGTCGTAACGATCGTCGTAACGATCGTAATAGCCGTCCTGATAATAAGGGTCGTCATAATAGCCCTGCGCCTGGGCGGCGGCGGGCAAGGCGACGAGCGCCGCGGCGGCGGTGCCGATAAGGATCTTCCCGAGCATATACTGGCTCCCTGAAAGCGGCGCGGCGACTCGCCTGCCGGAGCCTCTTCTCTGCCGCCACGCTAATGAGCGGAGCATGAACAATGCTGCTGCTGCTGCGGAACCCGCTGGACGGCCGAGGCTTTGAGCCGAAAGCCCCGCATGATAGGATTCCCGCATGACGGCACTGCGCAAAGGGGACGAGCCCCGGCCGGTGAAGCTCACCGTGGAGGATTTCCTGCGCCTCGACGCGGCCGGCGCCTTCGCGTCCTACGCCAAGACCGAGCTCATCGAGGGCGTTATCGTCGCGATGAACGCACAGCATGCGGCCCATGCCCGCGCGCAAGGCCGGCTGTTCCGCAGACTGGCGGAAGCGGTAGAGCGGTTCCTGCCCGGCCACGAGGCGCTGATCGTAGAGATCTCCGACACCACTCTCGCCTTCGACCTCGGCACCAAGGCGAGAGCTTATGCGGCGAACAACATTGCCGAATATTGGGTGGTCGACCTGCCGGGCGGACGTGTTCGCCAATTGTGGTCGCCGTCAGCCAACGGCTATGCCGAGAGCCGCGAGATCGCGATCGGACAACCAATCGAGGCGGTGACCCTCACCGGCCTCCGCGTCGAGACCGCCGGCATCTGAGCGGACATTCCCGCCCGCTTCGGCCGCGGCATAGTCCCCTTCAATGGCGCGGCAGCGCATGATAAAATGACGGCGTGTCCGAGCATCTGCCCCTCAACATATCCCCGCTGCCGGTGAAGCTGCGGATCGGGGACTATCTGCTGCTGGACGATGCGGGGGCGTTCGACGGCTATCGAAAGACCGAGCTGATCGAGGAGGAGGTGTTGTTCATGAACGCCCAGCACCGGCCGCACGTCCGGATCAAGTCGCGGCTCCATGTGCTGCTGGCGGAGGCGTTGAGATCGCATGGAGGCGGACTGGAAGCGATCGTGGAAGGTTCGATCGCCATTCCGCCGATCAACGTCCCGGGACCCGATATCGTGGTGACGAGCGAAGCCGAAGGTAAAGGCCTGGTCCCTCTGGAATCCGTGCATCTGATCGTCGAGGTCGCCGACGCGACGCTCAAGAACGACCTCACCGTCAAGGCCGCCGTCCATGCTCGCCACGGCGTCCCGGAATATTGGGTCGTGGATGTCGAAGGCCGCGCGATCCACCAGATGTCGGCGCCGGACGGCGAGGAATATCGCGAGCGGCGGAAGATCGGGTTGGGCAGGCGTATCGAAGCGGTGACGCTGACGGGGCTTGCGGTCGCGACGGAGGGGGTCGGTTAGGAGCCCCTCCGCCCCGAAGGATCAGCGGGTGAGCTTCCGGTACGTCACCCGGTGGGGCCGGTCCGCCTCGGGACCCAGCCGCCGCAGCTTGTCTTCCTCATAGGCTTCGAAATTGCCTTCGAACCATTCGACATGGCTGTCGCCCTCGAAAGCGAGGATGTGGGTGGCGAGGCGGTCGAGGAAGAAGCGGTCGTGGCTGATCACCACCGCGCAGCCGGCGAAATTCTCGAGCGCATCCTCCAGCGCGCGCAGCGTCTCGACGTCAAGATCGTTGGTCGGCTCGTCAAGCAGCAGGACGTTGCCGCCCTGGCGCAGCATCTTCGCCATATGGACGCGGTTGCGCTCGCCGCCCGAAAGCTGGCCGACCTTCTTCTGCTGGTCGCCGCCCTTGAAGTTGAAGGCGCCGACATAGGCGCGGGTCGCGACCTCGTGCTTGCCGAGCCGGAACACGTCGAGCCCGTCCGAAATCTCCTCCCAGACGTTCTTGTTCGGATCGAGCGCGTCGCGGCTCTGGTCGACATAGCCGAGCTTCACCGTCTCGCCGATCCGGATCGAGCCGGCGTCGGGCTGTTCCTGGCCGGTGATGAGCTTGAACAGGGTGGATTTGCCGGCGCCGTTCGGCCCGATCACGCCGACGATGCCGCCGGGCGGGAGCGTGAAGTCGAGATTTTCGAACAGCAGCTTGTCGCCATAGGCCTTGGT
This sequence comes from Allosphingosinicella sp., assembly GCF_046295735.1. Classification (GTDB taxonomy): domain Bacteria; phylum Pseudomonadota; class Alphaproteobacteria; order Sphingomonadales; family Sphingomonadaceae; genus Allosphingosinicella. The sequence continues at coordinate 18,148 of NZ_JBKBMQ010000019.1, read as the reverse complement.
AAGGCCCTGGGCCTCGATCACCGTGCCGCCCAGCCGCTCGGGCACCTGGATCAGGATCTGGGCCTTGCCCGGCGTCCGGTTCTCCTGCGCCTCGACCAGTTCGTCGAAGGCGCGGATACGGGCCTTTGACTTGGCCTGGCGCGCCTTCGGGCTGCGCCGGATCCATTCCAGCTCTTCCGCGATCGCCTTCTGCTTGCCCTGCTCCTCGCGCTCCTCCTGCTCGAGCCGCTTGGCTTTCTTCTCGAGATAGCCGGAGTAATTCGACTCGTAGATGTAGTAGCGGCCGCGATCGAGCTCGAGCACCCAGTTCACGACATTGTCGAGGAAGTAGCGGTCGTGGGTGACGAGGATGACGTTGCCGGGATAGTCGATCAGATGCTTTTCCAGCCACTGCACGCTCTCGGCGTCCAAGTGGTTGGTCGGCTCGTCGAGCAGCAGGATGTTGGGCTTTTCGAGCAGCAGGCGGGTGAGCGCCACGCGGCGCTTTTCGCCGCCGGAGAGATTTTCGACCGAGCTGTCGCCGGGCGGGCAGCGCAGCGCGTCCATCGCGATCTCGAGCTGGTTGTCGAGCGTCCAGCCGTCGACCGCGTCGATCTTCTCCTGAAGTTCGCCCATCTCGGTCATTAGCGCGTCGAAATCCGCGTCCTCGGGCGGATCGGCCATGATGGTCGAAATCTCGTTGAACCGTTCCATCATGTCGGCGACGGGGCGAACGCCGTCCATGACGTTCTCCTTCACCGTCTTGGTGGGATCGAGCTGCGGCTCCTGCTCCAGATAGCCGACGCGGATCCCCTCGCCCGGCCAGGCCTCGCCCTGGAACTCGGTGTCGCGGCCGGCCATGATCTTCATCAGCGTCGATTTGCCGGTGCCGTTCGGCCCGATGATCGCGATCTTGGCGTCGGGATAGAATTGCAGGTTGATGTTGTTCAGCACGGGCTTCGGCGCGCCCGGGAAGGTCTTGGTCATGTTCTTCATGACGAAGCTGTACTGTGCGGCCATGGCGGCGCTTTCTCCGGATAGCTGTGACGGGTGGATTTGGGCGCCTACCTAGTGACGCAGCGGGCGATTGGCAAACGGCGCGTGGGGCCGCTAAGGCCCTCCCATGAAGAAGCTCCTGATCGCCGCCGCCGCCATTCCCGGCCTCGCCTTCGCCACGCCTCCGATCATGCCGCCCGGGCCGCCGCCGTCCCCGCCGCCCCTCTCGGAAATGGCGCCGGGGCTGCGCGACGCCGCCCTGTCGGACGATCTCGCCTGGAACCTCATCGAAGGTCTCACCACCGAGGTGGGACCGCGTCTCGCCGGCACAGAGGCGGAAGCGCGGGCGCGGCAATGGGCGGTCGCAAGGCTGCGCGAACTCGGCTTCGCGAACGTGCGGGTCGAGGACTTCCCGATGCAGGTGTGGGTGCGCGGCGCGGAGACGGCGGAGATCGTCGCTCCCTTCCCGCAGAAGCTCGCCGTCACCGCGCTCGGCCGCAGCGGCGCGACTCCGGAGGCGGGCCTCGCCGCCGAGGTGGTGGGCTTCCGCGACCTCGCCGCGCTCGCCGCCGCTCCGGACGCCGCCGTGCGCGGCCGTATCGTCTATGTCGGCCATGCGATGATGCCGACCCAGGACGGGTCCGGCTACGGCCATTTCGGCCCGGTCCGTTTCGCGGGGCCCGGCATCGCCGCCCGCAAGGGCGCCGCGGCCATCGTCATCCGCTCGGCCGGGACCGACCGCGACCGGCGCAACCCGCACACCGGCATGACGAGCTGGCCGGAAGGCGTCGCCGCCATTCCCGCCGGCGCCCTGTCCAACCCGGATGCCGACCAGCTCGAGCGCATCCTCGCCCGCGGCCAGCCGGTGCGGATGCGGCTCGCGCTCACGCCGCGCTGGATCGGCGAGCGCATGTCCGGCAACGTCGTCGCCGAAGTGCCGGGCACCGATCCTTCGGCCGGCGTGGTGCTGATCGGCGGCCATCTCGACAGCTGGGATCTGTCGCCTGGCGCGCTCGACAATGCCGCCGGGGTCGGCATCACCGTCGCCGCCGCCAAGCGGATCATGGACGCTGGCCGTCCCCGCCGCACCATCCGCGTCGTCCTGTTCGGGGCGGAAGAGGTCGGCGTGATCGGCGGCGCGGCCTATTTCGAACGGCACCGCGGCGCCGGCGACGTCGTCTTCGTGTCGGAAAGCGATTTCGGCGCCGACCGCATCTGGCGGATGGACGCGAGCTTCGACGACGCCGCCCGTCCGATCGCCGACCGCGTCGCCGCCCTCCTCGGCCCGCTCGGCGTCACGCGCGGCACCGCGCCCGCCGGCGCCGGCGCGGACCTCGGCGCCTGGGCGCGCGACGGCGTCGCCGCGATCAGCCTCAGGCAGGACGGTCTGCGCTATTTCGACTTCCATCACACGCCCGAGGACACGCTCGACAAGGTCGATCCGGCCCAGCTGCGGCAGAATGTCGCCGCCTGGACGGCGATGCTGGCGGTGGTGGCCGACGCGCCGGAGCCGATCGGGCGGGTCGAGCGACCGCGCCCCTGACCAGGCGTCAGAAATCGGTGGAGACGCTGGCGAGGCCGAAGGCGTAGAGCAGCACGCCGCTCGTCGCCGCGGCGGTTCCGACAGCGGCGCGTAGCCCGCCGGCGGCGTAGCGACCGCTCCGGACCAGCACCGCCGCATGGGCAAGGACGGCCAAGGCGGCGACGGGCGTCAGCATCGCCATCGCGCCGAGCCCCGTCAGCGCCGGTCCGGACGTGCCCAGCTTGTACGGGTCGTCGCTCACGACGGCGATCAACACGAACCATCCGATCAGGGTCGCAAGCATGAACGCGACGCCGATCCTCGAGGCCCGCACGAACCGGTCCTGGCGCTCGGGCGGCCGCCGGCCCCATAAGCGCCTGGATGCCGCCGCCACGGGGATGGCGAGGCCGGCCACCAGAATCGCTCCGGTCGACGCGCCGAACAGTGGAAGGGCGAATGCCATCCAGGCCGGCGCGCGCTCCAGATCGCTGACGGGGTTCACCATGGCGCTCGCGAACCGGACCACCTGGCCATCGGGATCGCGCACCAGCACGAGCGGAGTCCCGGTGACGGCCTCCGCGAAGCGATCTTCGCCCTGCGGGATCCAGACCCGCGGCTCTCCCGCCAAATCGACGACGGAATCGATGCGGAGATTGCCCTGCGCGTCGGCGCGCACCCCGACGAGGTTCAAGTCGCTCAGCTTCAGCGGTCCCGCGCGAAATCGCCGGGCGGGAAGCCAATGGCCTTCCGCGTCGCGCGCCGTCGAACGGCCGAATGCCCGCGGCGCGGCGCCGGGCGCGAAGCGGTCGATGACCGCAGCGGGAAGCTCGGCGCGGATGTCCAGGGCAATGCCGTTCCGGCCCATCCCGGTCATCCCGAGATACCAGCCGATCCCCAGTTCCGGGATCATCTCCATGTCGGTGACGACGGCGGCGGTCGTGCCCGGATGACCGACATAGGCCGTTCCGCGATGCTCGCGCACGACGAAACCCAGCCCGAAACCCGCGGGCAAGCCGGGCGCGAGCGGCCGGTGCAGGCGAAGCATGTTCGCGAGCGTGCCGCTCCCGACCAGCCGTCCGGCGCCCTCGGATCCGTCCTCCGTCAGGGCGACCAGCAACCTGCCCATGTCTTCCGCCGAGGCGCTCATCGCCCCGGCCGGCGGGATGGCGATGAATTCGAACCGCGTCGCAGTCCTCGCCGACGCACCGTAGGTCGACGCCAAACGGCTGCCGCGCGCCCCTTCGGGAGGCTGCGCGAAAGTGGCCGTCCGCATGCCCAGGGGTTCGAAGATCCGCTCCCTCGCGGCGACATCGAACGGCTTACCGGTCGCCCGTTCCACGATGCAGGCGGCAAGCGCGGCGCCCGAATTCGAATAGGACACGCGCTCCCCCGGCGGGCTCACCCGCCGCGGGAGATGGTCGCGGACCGTGTCGCACAGTCCGGCCGTCGGTCTTCCGAACACCCCCATATAGCGTTCGCTGAAGCCGGCGCTGTGGGTCAGCAGGTGGCGCATCGTGATCGGCAGGCCGAATTGCGGTTCGATCCTGAACGGCAGATAGGCGTTGACGTCGCGGTCGAGGTCGAGCCTGCCCTCGTCGACGAGCTGCATGGCCATCAGCCAGATCGCGAGCTTGGAGATGGAGGCCTGGCGCAGAAGGTGGTGTTCGGGAGAGAGCTGTTCGCCGCTGTCCAGATCGGCGACGCCATAGCCGCGCGACAGGATCACCCGCCCGTCGCGCACCACGATCAGGGCGCCCCCGGGCACCTCGCCGTCGGCAAGCGCCGCCGCGACATGGCGGTCGAAGAATGCGGCGACGTCGGCGTCCGACGGCCGCGCCCGAAGCGGGGAAGGCGCCAGGCACAGGAGAGCGACGGCGGCAAGCACACAAGCGGCATGAACATATCTGAACAACCCGCCCTCCCCCGCTTAGCACCAACACTTCTTGGTGAGCTATAGCGGTAACACGGTCAAGCCGCCGGAATGGGGAGGAAGGAAAGATGGTCGGGGAGACAGGATTCGAACCTGCGACCCTCTGCTCCCAAAGCAGATGCGCTACCAGGCTGCGCTACTCCCCGACGTGCCGGCTGTGACTGCGAACCCGGCCGCGGTCAATAGATGGTGGGCCCGGAGGGATTCGAACCCCCAACCTAGCCGTTATGAGCGGCCGGCTCTACCGTTGAGCTACAGGCCCCACCTCCCCCGCCGATAGCCGAGGCGCGGGGGCGGGGACAAGGCGGTTCAGGCGGTGCCCTCTTCGCCGGTCCCGCCGGCGCGGGCGTCCGGCAGCAGCGCCGGCAGGTGAAGCGAGAAGCGGCTCTCCGCGATGTCGAGGCCGCCGCCGCTCGCTTCGGCCAGGTTCCTCACCAGCCGCAACGCGAAGCCGAGGCCGAGCGCCGGCGCGGCCGGCCAGTCGCCTTCCGGACTGTAGCCCGGATCGAGCAGCGCCGCCTCGTCGAGGTCGGACACCGCCCGCGGGCGTTCGACCGACAGGCAGATCGCCTGGCGTCCGGCACATTGCGACGCCTCCATCCGGGCGGTCAGCGTCTCGCCCTCTTCGGCAAGCCCGATCGTCGCGGCGAGCAGGCGCGCGAACATGCGTTCGGCAGCTTCCGGCTCCACCATGGCGGGCGGCAGGTCGCGCGCGATCTCCACCTTGAGCGCGGCGCCGCGATGCTGCGCGATCCGCTCGTAGGAATCGTGCAGGCGGCACAGCAAGGCGACGGCGTCGACCGCGCCTTCGCCGAGTTCCAGCCGCCGGCTCTCCAGCCGGGCGGCGGTGTCGAGATCGTCGACCGCCGACAAAAGCCGCCGTGCCTGATCGATGATATCGACCGCGCGGTGCCGATAACCGTCGGCGGCGGGGCCCATATATTGGCCGTCGATCATCTCCGCGAAGCCGAGAATGGCGTTCAGCGGCGTGCGCAGCTCGTGGATGAGCTGGCGCAGCGAGTCCGGCTCAAGGCTCGTCCCGAACAGCCCCCCCGCCGCATCGCTCCGCGCGACCTCGTCGAGCCGCGGCCGCCGTCCCGTACCGCGGAAGCCGAGGAAGTTGCCGCGCGCCGGATCGAAGAAGGGAACGCCCGAGATGCGCCAGTCGCCGGCCGCCGGCCCTTCGCCCGGAATGGAGAAGCGCGCGTCGCGGAACGGCGCCCGGCGCTCGAACGCGCCCGCCGCCTGGCCGTCGACGCCGTGCTGGCCGCGTTCGGCGATCGCGGCGATCGACAGGCCCACCAGCGGCCCGCGCGGCGCGCCTTCCACCCAGATCAGGATGCCGTCCGTGCCCGTTTCCCAGCGGAACGCCTCGACCCGCTCCCCCGCCGGCGCCGCGACGGGAGCGGGAGCGTGGACGGGCGCCGGGCGCGGCGCCGCGGCGCGCTGGCGGCGAAAGGCTTCGATCCGCGCCACCAGCTCGCGGATCTGTGCCTCGCCGCCGGCTCCGGCGTCCGGCACGGACGGTGTCGGAGGCGCGGCTACGGCTGCGGGGGCGGCTTCGACCGCGGGTGCGTCGCGGCCGAGCCGGAAATCGGTCGGCCCGAAGGCGGCGAGCGCCTGCACGACGTCCGGCCCCAGGTCGCGGCGGTGCCGAAGCAGCGAGCGCGCGGTCGGGCCGAGTTCGGGGAGGATTTCCACCCATTCGGGCGACGACAGCCGCACCGCCCGGAACAAGGGCGCGCAGACGCTCGGATGGTCCTCGGCGAAGAAGCGCAGCAGCAGCGGGTCGATGCGCAGCCCCGCCAGCGCGCGGGCGCTCTGCCGGCGCGTCTCGATCGGCACTTCGTCGCGATGATAGCGAAGATAGGCGAAGGCGCATTCGACCGCCGGGTCGCCGCCCCGCTCGCGGCGCTGGGCGAGAAGGTCGACGAGCTGACGCCATTTGGCGTCGCGCTCGCGGGCCGTCCCCATCGGCTGCGCCAGCACCGTCGCGATCATGTCGTTGAAACGCACCGCCCGAACCTGCCTTGTCGTTGGCGCGAAGCGGCGGCCGTCCGCCCTTCGCCTTTCCTGCCTAATCCTCGCGCGGGGCGCGCGGAAGCGTCCATATCGGGACGTTGCAAAACGGGACGGGCGGAGCGGTCGGTGCGGCGTGCGTTGGGCACGAAAAAGGGCGCCGGTGCGGCACCGGCGCCCTCTTCCGTTCGGCGGTTGGCCTCAGCCCTGCTGGGCGAGCCAGGTCAGCCAGAAATTGGCGAGCGCCTGGCGCGGACCGGTGACGGCGCGGAACGCCGTCTCGGCCTCCGCGCGCTGACCGGACTGGGCCAGCGCCATACCGAGGCGGGTGTTGACGAGGTTCGCGTCGACGCCGCCCTTCTCGAGCGCGGCGCGATAGAGCGTCACCGCCTTCGCATAGTCGCCATAGCCGTAATAAGCGTCGCCGATATTGAGCGCGAGCGTGCCGTTCGCGCCGGCCAACGCCTGCCGCTCCTGCTGGGCGAGCGAGGCGCGGTCGCCCGCGAGGCGGCCTTGGATCGAGGCGCGCAGGTCGCGGAAGGCCGGGCGGTTGCCGTCGATCATCCGGTTCTGGACGCCCGCTTCGAGGACCGCATTGGCTTCACCCGGCAGACCCGCCGCGTTCAGCATCTCGGCCATCTCGAAGAAGTCGCGCTCGCCGGCCAGGGCACGGGCGGTGCGCTGCAGCCGCATCAGGTCCAGCGCGGCGGCCCGGTCGAGCTGCGCCGAGTCGCGGTAGATGATCAGCGCGTCGCGCCAATTCTCCTGGGTCGGATAAGCGGCGACCAGCGCGCGGGCGAAGCCCACCGCCTGCGGCGTCAGCCGGCCGTCATAGGCGATCTTCAGGCCGCGCTTGTACCAATTCTCCGGCACCTGCTGGCCCGTGGCGCGCATCGCCTCGATCGCGCGGTCGAGCAGGGCGACGGCTTCGTTGCCCTTGTTGAGGCTGTGCTTCACTTCCGCGAGCCGCGCGAGCGCGGTCGGGTCGTTCGGACGCAGCTCGACGACGCGGGCATAAGCGGCCTCGGCCTTCGGCAGGTCGCGCGCCTGGGCGGCGAGCGCGCCCTGGTTGTTCAGCAGCTCGACCAGCTGTTCGGCCGGAGCGGCGCCGCTCGCGATCATCGCGTCGATCGCCTGGGCCTGGATCTGCTGGTTCTGCATGCCGACGCCGAGGCGCAGCTGCATCGCGGCCAGCATGTAGCGGCCGTCGGCGCCCTGCATGGCGGGCTGGGCGGCGGCGAGCGCGGTCTGGGCGGTGGCCCAATCCTGCGCCTCGATCGCGGTCTGCACCGGAAGCAGCGCAGCGCGCTCCTCGCGGGACAGGTTCATCTGGCGCTGGCCGTTCTGCGCCTGCGCCTGCGCGGGCTGCTGCTGCTGCGTCTGCTGACGCTGCCGCTCGCGCTGCTGGCGGCCCGGGATCTGGGCATTGGCGACGTCGACGGCGACGAGAGAACCGCCGCCGAACGCAAGCGCCACGCCGAGCGCGATCTTCGAAACCTTCATATAAGCTGCCTCCTGTTGACCGCCTCTCCAGCGGGCGAATCTGTTTCAATCCTGGCGGTTGCGGGGGTATCTACCGCCAATCGCCCGGCCTTTCTAGAGGTTGGCCGCTGAACGGCGCTTGAACCGCAAACCCCCGGAAATCCAGCGATTTTTGAGCCGAGGCGGCGCCGGTTTGACGGCCGGGCACGCGGCGGTTAGGCGGCCGCGATGATCGCCGTCATCTCTCCCGCCAAGACGCTGGACTACAAGACCGCCCTCCCCGCGCTCGCGGCCACCCGCCCGCGCTTCGAAGCGGAGGCGGAAGCATTGGCCGCCGCCGCCGCCGGCCTGTCGGCGCCGAAGCTCGGTACGCTGATGCACATCTCGGACAAGCTCGCCCGGCTCAACGCCGACCGCTTCCGCGGCTTTGCCGAAGGCGAGGAGCGGCCTGCCATCTACGCCTTCGCCGGCGACGTCTATGCCGGCTTCGAAGTCCACAGCCTGCCCGAGGAAGCGGTGCTGTTCGCGCAGGACCATCTGCGTATCCTGTCCGGTCTCTACGGCCTGCTGCGCCCGCTCGACGCCATCCGCCCCTATCGCCTCGAAATGGGGACGCGCTGGGCGCCCGGCCGCGCGCGCAACCTCTACGAACATTGGGGCAGCCGCGTCGCGGACGCGCTCCGGGCGGACCTCGACGGCGGCCCGATCGTCAATCTCGCCAGCAAGGAATATTGGCAGGCGGCCGCGCCGCACCTCGCGGACCTGCCGGTCGTGGAGATCGATTTCCGGGAGCGCGGACCGGACGGCCTGCGCTTCAACACGTTCAACGCCAAGCGGGCGCGCGGCATGATGGCCCGCTTCATCTGCGAGCACCGCCTGACCGAGGCCGATCAGCTGAAAGGCTTCGACAGCGACGGCTACCGCTTCGACCCGGAGGGTTCCGACGCCGCGAAGTGGCGCTTCGTCCGCTGACCGCCGCCCTCGCGCGTACGCGCGTACGCGCGGGGTGGCCAAGGCGCATCCCATCGGCTAGGACCGGCGCCACTCATCTCCCGCGCGCCCGCGAGCGCCGAAACCGCACAACCAGGAACTGACATTGGCCAGCGCACCGCCGACCATCGAACCTTCGGACATCTCCCCTATCTCCATCGTCGAGGAGATGAAGACCTCCTATCTCGATTATGCGATGTCGGTGATCGTCAGCCGCGCGCTGCCCGACGTGCGCGACGGCCTGAAGCCGGTCCACCGCCGCATCCTCTTCGCTTGCCAGGAAGGCGGCTTCGTCGCGGGCCGCCCGTACCGCAAGTCCGCCAAGATCGTCGGCGACGTGATGGGCAACTACCATCCGCACGGTGACAGCGCGATCTACGACGCGCTCGCGCGCATGACCCAGGACTGGTCGATGCGCGTGCCGCTGGTCGACGGCCAGGGCAATTTCGGATCGATGGACCCCGATCCGCCCGCCTCGATGCGCTACACCGAGGCGCGGCTCGCCCGCGTCGCCATGACCCTGCTCGACGATCTCGACAAGGACACGGTCGATTTCACGCCGAACTATGACGGTTCGCGCATGGAGCCGCAGGTGCTCCCGGCCCGCTTCCCCAACCTGCTGGTGAACGGCGCCGGCGGCATCGCCGTCGGCATGGCGACCAACATCCCGCCGCACAATCTGGGCGAGGTCATCGCCGCCTGCAAAGCCTATATCGACAATCCCGCGATCACGATCGACGAGCTGATCGAGATCATCCCGGGTCCGGATTTCCCGACCGCGCCGCTGATCCTCGGCCAGGCCGGCGCCCGCTCCGCTTATCATACCGGCCGCGGCTCGATCATCATGCGCGCCCGCCACGAGGTGGAGGAAGGCCGGGGCGATCGCCGCTCGATCGTGCTCACCGCCATCCCCTACCAGGTCGGCAAGAACGGCCTGGTCGAGAAGATCGCCGAGGCCGCGAAGGAGAAGAGGATCGAAGGCGTCGCCGACATCCGCGACGAATCGAACCGCGAGGGCGTCCGCGTCGTCATCGACCTGAAGCGCGACGCCACGCCCGACGTCGTCCTGAACCAGCTGTGGCGCCACACCCCGGCCCAGTCCTCCTTCCCGGCCAACATGCTGGCGATCCGCGGCGGCCGGCCGGAGACGCTCAACCTTCGCGACATCATCGAAAGCTTCGTAAAATTCCGCGAGGAGGTGATCACCCGCCGCGCGAAGTTCGAACTCGCCAAGGCCCGCGACCGGGCCCACATCCTGCTCGGCCTCGTCATCGCCGTCACCAATCTCGACGAGGTGGTGCGGATCATCCGCGCCTCCGCCTCCCCGGCTGAAGCCCGGGCATCGTTGCTCGCCCGCGAATGGCCGGTGGCGGAGATCGCGCCCTATATCGCGCTCGTCGAGGCGGTGGAGCATGAAGTCGACGGCGACACCTACCGCCTGTCCGAGGCGCAGGTCCGCGCCATCCTTGAGCTTCGCCTCCACCGCCTCACCGCGCTCGGCCGCGACGAGATCGGCGGGGAGCTGCGCGAGCTCGCCACCTCGATCGGCGAACTGCTCGAAATCCTCGCCGACCGCGCCAAGCTCTACCAGGTGATGCGCGAGGAATTCGACGCCGTCTCCGCCCAATATGCGACGCCGCGCGTCACCCAGATCGCGCCCGCCGCCGACGGCATCGACGACGAGGACCTGATCGAGCGCGAGGACATGGTCGTGACCGTCACGATGGGGGGCTACATCAAGCGCACCCCGCTCGAGACCTTCCGCGCGCAGAAACGCGGCGGCAAGGGCCGGGCCGGCATGGCGACCAAGGACGAGGACGCCGTCACCCACCTGTTCGTCACCTCCACCCACACCCCGGTCCTGTTCTTCTCGACCGCCGGCAAGGTCTACCGTCTCAAGGTCTGGCGCCTGCCCGAAGGCGCGCCCCAGGCCCGCGGCCGGCCGATGGTGAACCTGCTCCCGCTCGGCGAGGGCGAGACCATCTCCACCGTCCTCCCGCTCCCGGAGGACGAGGAGGAGTGGAAGGACCTCCACGTCGTCTTCGCGACCGCGAAGGGGAGCGTCCGCCGCAACTCGATGGACGCCTTCGCCAACGTGCCGTCGAACGGCAAGTTCGCGATGCGCTTCGACGAAGGCGACGACGATTGCCTGATCGGCGTCGCGCTCCTGTCGGAAGAGGACGACGTCCTCCTCGCCACCCGCAACGGCAAGGCGATCCGCTTCGAGGCCACCGCCGTCCGCGAATTCCAGAGCCGCACGTCGACCGGCGTGCGCGGCATCACCCTGCTCGGCGACGACCGCGTCATTTCGCTGTCGATCCTCAAGGGCTTCGATGCGACCACCGAGGAGCGGGACGCCTATCTCCGCGCCGCGCCGTGGAAGGAGAATCAGAACCAGCCGACGCTCAGCCCCGAGCGCATGGCCGAGTTCGCCGAGGCGGAGGAGTTCATCCTCACCGTCACCGCCAACGGCTACGGCAAGCGCACCTCGGCCTTCGAATATCGCCGCACCAACCGCGGCGGCCAGGGCATCACCAACATCGAGACCTCGGCCCGCAACGGCCATGTGGTGGCGAGCTTCCCGGCCCATAACGGCGAACAGCTGATGCTGGTCACGGATCAGGCGAAGCTCATCCGCACGACCGTCGGCGACATCCGCATCGCCGGGCGCAACACGCAGGGCGTCACCATCTTCCGGGTCGCCGACAACGAGCATGTCGTCTCCGCCGCCCGCATCGACGAGGAAGAGGAGCCGGAGAACGAGGCGGAGGAGCTGGTGGCCGAAGATCTCGGCTCCGCCCCGCCCGCCGCCGCCGAGGACCAGGTCCGGCTCGACGACGGCACCGGCCCCGACACGCTCGACGAAAAAGACGTGGAGGAGTGATCCGGACGGACGGCGGCTGAGCCGCCGTCCGCGCCGCTAGCAGAACAGGTCGATCCGCTCCCAATCGGACAACGCTGCGGCGCGGAGCAGGCTGCGGTGGCATTGCTCCGGATCGCGCTCGTAGCAGAGCAGCGCCGAGGGCGCCTCCGCGGCGAGTTCCCGCATCCGCTCGGCCTCGACCACCGCCTCCATGGTTTCGAGCTGCTCCGCATAGATGCGGTCGAGCGCCGCCGAGTCCCCCCGCCGCGCCGCCGCCCGGCCGTCGGCCGGGGTGCCCAGCGCGCGCAGGTGGACGTAATCGATCCCGGCGTCCGCCAGCCCTCCCCGCAGCGCGTTCTTGGAAAAGCCCGGGCGGCGGGAATTGGGAACGGCCCGCACGTCGATCACCCGCGCGACGCCGGCGGAGCGCAGCGCCTCGATCAATTCCGCCTGGGTGGCGCTCTCATAGCCGATGGTGAACACCCGCTTCGTCATGCGTCACTTTTAGAGCGTGCGGCTTGACACGTCATCCGTAATCTGTAATTTCTGTTTTAACAGAAAGAACTGATATGTCACTGCTCGATCATCCCGACGTCAAAGCCTTCATCCTCCACTGGGGGGAAATGGGTACGCAGTGGGGCGTCAACCGCTCTGTGGCGCAGATCCACGCGCTTCTGTATCTGTCCGACCGCCCCCTCCCCGCCGACGAGATCGTCGATGCGCTCGGCATCGCCCGCTCCAACGTGTCGACCGGCGTGCGCGAGCTTCAATCCTACGGGATCGTCCGGCGCGTCCATGTCGAAGGCGACCGGCGCGACCATTTCGTCGCGGAAACCGACCTTTGGGAGATGTTGATGCGCATCGCGGCCGAGCGCAAGCGGCGCGAGATCGACCCCACCATCGCGCTGCTGGGGGAACTCTCTGAACGCCTGCGCGACGATGCCCGCGCGCCGGCCCATGTCCGCGAGCGGGTTACCCGGATGCACGAGTTCATCTCCACCCTCGGCGGCTGGTACGAACAGGTCCGCGTCCTTCCGAAATCCACCCTGGTCACGCTGATGAAGCTGGGCGGCAAAGTCGCCCGCTTCGTCTCTCCCCGCGCAAAGGAATAGCCCCTTCCACCACCCCGCTCGTGCAGGAGCATGTCCGATTATTTCTGTTTTTTCAGAAGATAGCGATAAGTCGTCGCCCCGGACAACGCCGTGCATGCCCGCCGCGTCCTCTGACCTCCGCTGATTCGAAGGAGAAAACCAATGGTCGAACTCTGCTACGCCCTCTATCTCGCGATCACCGCCGGCATCACGATCTGGGTCGCGCGGACCTTGTCGAAGAACGGCATCGTCTTCCTGGTCCAATGCTTCGGCCACAACGAGGAGCTCGCCCGCTCCACCAACCATCTGCTGGTGGTCGGCTTCTACCTCATCAATATCGGCTTCATCACGCTCACCCTCAGCCTCGGCGCGGAGCCGACCAGCCTGCCGGAGGCGATCCGTTTCCTCAGCGGCAAGGTGGGGCTCGCGGTGCTGGTGCTCGGCGCTATGCACTTCTTCAACATGTCGGCGATCGCCCATTTCGGCCGGCGGGTGAACCGCTGGCTGAACGATCAGGCGCCGGTCCCCGCCGGCAACTGAACCTTGGGGCTCCCTCGGGAGCCCCGTCCCGCTTCGTAGTGAGGACCAAGACCCATGTTCCCGCTCGCCGCGCGCGCCGCCGCCGTTCCGCAAGCCGCGCTCTGCTCAGGCCCGATCTTCGTCTTCGCCACATTCCTTGCGGAGCTCTACCTCCGTCTGCCCCACCCGGTGGCGCTGCCCCCCATCGGCGTCGTCCCCCCGGCGATACTCTCCAGCCTGCTGATGCTCGGCTTCTCGGCGATCGTGAGCGCGATCGTCGCGCTTATTCCGGTGCTGGTGGGCGCCACGGCGATGATGGGACTGTCCGCCCGGTTTCAGCCTGCGCGGCTGCCGCTTGCCTGGGCTTTGGCCGGAGCCGCTTGCGGAGCGGCGATCGCCTGGGCGTTGGACGCCGGGCCATCCATTTCCTTCGGCATCTTCGCCGCTTCCTCGGGAAGCGCCTGGATCGTCCGCCTGCGGCTGTGGAACGCGGAACTGGAAGCGGAGCTCTTCGGACGCTGACCAGGAGACCGCCGCATCGCCTTCCGATCCTCGCCGCGCTCGCCTAAGGAGCCGGCATGACCCACGACATCCACATCATCGGCGGCGGGCTCGCCGGTTCCGAAGCGGCCTGGCAGCTCGCCGAGGCCGGCCTCAAGGTCCGCCTTTCCGAAATGCGCGGCGGCGGGGACATGACGCCCGCCCACCACACCGACGGCCTGGCAGAGCTGGTCTGCTCCAACAGCTTCCGTTCGGACGATGCCGAGCACAATGCCGTCGGCCTGCTCCATGCCGAGATGCGGGCCTTGGGGTCCCTGATCATGGCGGCGGCCGACGCGCACCGCGTGCCGGCGGGCACCGCGCTCGCGGTCGATCGCGACGGCTTTTCGGCGCGGGTGACCGAGCGGCTCGCCGCCCACCCCGATGTCGAGATCGTGCGCGAGCGGGTCGACGCCCTCCCCTCCGGCCCCGCGATCGTCGCCACCGGGCCGCTCACCGCGCCCGGCCTCGCCGAGGCGATCCGCGGCGCCACCGGTTCCGATGCCCTCGCTTTCTTCGACGCGATCGCGCCGATCGTCTATCGCGAGACGATCGACATGGACGTCGCCTGGATGGCCTCCCGCTGGGACAAGGGGGAGACCAAGGATTACATCAACTGCCCAATGACGAAGGAGCAGTATCTCGCCTTCCACCAGGCGCTGCTCGACGGCGATAAGACCGAATTCCGCGAGTGGGAGAAGGACACGCCCTATTTCGAGGGCTGCATGCCGATCGAGGTGATGGCCGAACGCGGCGTGGACACGCTGCGCTACGGACCGATGAAGCCGGTCGGGCTGGACGATCCGAAGACGGGACGCTGGCCCTATGCCGTCGTGCAGCTCCGCCAGGACAACGCCCTGGGCACGCTGTGGAACATGGTCGGCTTCCAAACCAAGCTCAAATATGCCGAGCAGGTGCGGATCTTCCGGATGATCCCCGGCCTCGAACAGGCGGAATTCGCGCGGCTCGGCGGCCTGCACCGCAACACCTTCATCAATTCGCCCCGCCTGCTCGATCCGACGCTGCGGCTGCGCGGGCGGCCGAACATCCGCTTCGCGGGCCAGATCACCGGCTGCGAAGGCTATGTGGAATCGGCCGCCGTCGGCCTTCTTGCCGGGCGCTTCGCCGCCGCCGAGCTGAAAAGCGAGAGCCTCGCTCCGCCCCCGCCGGAAACGGCGCTGGGCGCCCTGCTCGGCCACATCACCGGCGGCGCCGAGGCCGATGACTATCAGCCGATGAACGTCAATTTCGGCTTGTTCCCGCCCGTGGAGGGCAAGGCGAAGAAGGCCGACCGCAAGCGCCTCTACACCAGCCGCGCCAGGGAGAAGCTGCAGGAATGGCAGGCGGCGTCCTGAACGCCCAAGGCGGGTCCGTGCGCCGGCTCAGTCGGTCGCGGGCATCGGCAGGGCAAGGTTGATCGACCGGGGGAGCTGCCAGTCGATCGTCTGAACCCAGCGCTGGGCCACCGCCTCGCCGGCTGCGCTGCGCGCCGGCGCGAACCGGAAGCGCCTGAGCACGATGTTGCAGCTCGCCTCGTCGAGCAGGGCCGATCCGCTGCTCTCCTGAACGACGCAGTCGCGCGGCCGGCCCGCGGGATCGACGACATATTGGAAGACGACCCGTCCCTGCTCGCCGCGCCTCCGCGCGGCGCTCGGATAATCCCGCTCTGTGACCGAGGCGCTGCGAAGCATCGCATGCTTCGCCACGGGCTCGGCTCCATCGGATTGGACCAGTACGGCCAGCAAAACGGCAATGCTCATTTGTTGTTCCCCCTGTGCGCCCCAGCGCTATACGAAGCTAAGGGGACGAGGAGTGACGCGCAACGGCTGATGGACAGCCGACCTCGTCAGCAGCTGCACTTCGCCTTCGGGCGCGGCTTGGGAGCCGTCGTGGCATATTCGGCGCGGGTCAGCATGCCGTCGCGATTGGCGTCGGCGGCGGCGAACTTGTCCGACGTCTTCACCACCCACTCCTCGAAGCTCAGCCGCCCGTCCCCGTTCTTGTCGAGCTTGGCGAAGGCTTTGCGCCGCGGCGCCAGCAGCTCTTCGCGCGAGATGCGGCCGTCGCGGTCCTTGTCAGCCCGGTCGAACCTCTTTTCCTCCTTCGTCCGGTCGGGCGCGGCGGGCGGGGTCGCCGGACGCTCGGCGGGGCGGAGCGGTGCCGGCGCCACGGCGACCGGGGGCTCCGGCGCAGGCGGAATCGGTCCCGCGTCAGGCTCGGCCTGAATCTTCCAGATGAAGAACCCGGCCAGCGTCAGCAGCAGCGCCGAACCGGCGCCCGCGAAGAACCGAAGCATGCGCGCCTCTCCTGCTCGAGGGAGCGGAAGCGGCAAGGGTCGGACGTAAATCCGTTTCGGACAAGCAAATATCCGAAACGGATCAAAAGCCGGTAAGACGGTGCTGCAGCATCCTCAGCATTCGGCGCGGCGCGCCCGGCTCCTCCCAGCCTTCGGTGCCGCGCTCGGCGTCCCGCGCGGCGAGCATCGCGAGCATCCCCGCCGGGCGCAGTCGCGCGGGCCAGCGGCCGCCATGGCTCCGCTCCCGCGCCGCCTGCACGGCCGCGGCCCGGTCGACCGCATTGGCGGAATGGCGCGCCAGGTCGATCAGCGCCCAGGCCTCGCCGCCGCGCTCGATGGACGCATCGCTTTCGCCGCCCAGCAGGCGTGCCGTGTAACGGAACAGCAGGCCGCCCCGCGCGGCGGCATAGCGAGCGAGCGCCTCCGGTTCGAGCGGATCGGGGCTGAGGAGGATCGTCCAGCCTTCCTCCATCCGCGACAATTCCTCGCCTCCGACGCCGTTCCCCACCACCTTCGAGGCAAGCGCCTGCAGCACCGGCTCACCGGGCGCGCCATCGCGGTCCAGCTTCTCGAGCGCCTCGCGCCACCAGGCGAGGCGGATCTGGCTGATCATCGGCTCGCGCCCGGTCGACAGCACCGAGGCGAAGGCGAGGTCCAGGCGCCAAAGCGCCTCGACCGCCGCGCGCCGCGCCGCCGGCACATAGGTCAAGGCAAGCCGGCGATCGTGATCGAACTCCATCATCGCCTGCCTCTCACCGCCCCGCCCGCCAAGGCATCTCGCGGGACTGAGGAAGGCGCTCCCACGTCAGCGGTAGCACACCTTCTTCGCCGCCTCGACCACGTCGTCGACCTTGATCAAGGCGAGCTTCTCGAGATTGGCGGCATAAGGCAGCGGCACGTCCACGTTGGTGACGCGCAGGACCGGGGCGTCGAGATCGTCGAACCCCTCCTCCATCGCGATCGCCATCAGCTCCGAGCTGATCGAGCAGACCGGCCAGCCTTCCTCGACGCAGACCATGCGGTTGGTCTTGGCGAGGCTGGCGAGCACCGTCTCCTTGTCGAGCGGGCGAAGGGTGCGCAGGTCGATCACCTCGGCTTCGATCCCCTCCTCGGCCAGCTTCGCCGCCGCGTCGAGCGCCACGCCCACGCCGATCGAATATGAGACCAGCGTCACGTCCTTGCCCTCGCGCGCGATCCGCGCCTTGCCGATGGGAAGGACGTAATCGTCGAGTTTGGGGACGTCGAAGCTCTGGCCGTAGAGCAGCTCGTTCTCCAGGAACACGACCGGATCCTCGCTCCGGATTGCGGCCTTCAGGAGCCCCTTGGCGTCCGCGGCGCTGTAGGGGGAGATGACGATGAGGCCGGGCACGTTGGCGTACCAGGGGCCGAAATTCTGGCTGTGCTGCGCCGCCACCCGGCTTGCCGCGCCGTTGGGGCCGCGGAACACGATCGGGCAGCGCATCTGCCCGCCTGACATATAGTTGGTCTTGGCGGCCGAATTGATGATGTGGTCGATCGCCTGCAGCGCGAAGTTGAAGGTCATGAACTCGATGATGGGCCTCAGGCCCCCCATCGCCGCGCCGCTGCCGACGCCGGCGAAACCATATTCGGTGATCGGAGTGTCGATCACGCGCCGGGCGCCGAACTCGTCGAGCAGGCCTTGGGTTACCTTGTAGGCGCCCTGATATTCCGCGACCTCCTCGCCCATCACGAACACGCGGTCGTCGGCCCGCATCTCCTCCGCCATCGCGTCGCGCAGCGCCTCGCGCACCGTCCGGCGCACCATCTCGGTGCCCTCCGGCACCTCCGGCTCGACCCGCAGCGACGCCGGCTTCTTCTCTTCCTTGGCGCTGACGGAAGCGGTCGCCTGCTGCGCCTGCGCCTCTTCCGCGGGCGAGGCGGCGATGCGCGCCTCGCCGCC
>NZ_JBKBMQ010000018.1:0-64515 GCF_046295735.1 Allosphingosinicella sp. | reverse complement strand
CTAGCCGAGCCTGCTGTGCAGGCGCGGATCCAGAGTTGTGCGCAATGGATGAACCTCCACCTGCCGGGGCGACATCTCGTAGTGGTTGGCTTCTGGACCGACTGGGGTTATCTCAACGACGTATTGTCGGACGCTTTCGCGATTACGAACGCGCGTTCGGTGACCGTGATCGACCCGACGGCGAGCGCCGCCCTTAGAGCCAAGGCCCCGGAGCTGTGGGACAAGCTGACGACGTTGAGTGCGGCCTTCGAGCATATTCAGGAATCCGGCGCCGAGATCCTTGAGGAGCTTCGCGTCGCTTATTCGAGGAGCTGGGCGAGAAAATTCTATGCGCTCGGACAGCCGCTGGCCGCGGCCAGCGGAATCGCGCATACCCCGTTGGCTGATGCCTTGGCGTGCGACGATCTATATAATCTGCGCCGGGATGTGGAGGGCGTCCCTTATACCCGGGCGGCGACGCTGAGGGCGCCGCCAGCGGATAGCGCGGAAGCGGCCTTTGCCCATATCGAACTTGGCAATGACGGCGCCGTGCAGGCTGGCGCGTGGCTGGCGCATGGCGGGCGGACCGTGAGGATCGTCAACGGCGCGGGTCAAGGCCTCAGCGATATGCGGGAAGCCCATAAGGAGCCGCCCAATCTGGTGCAGCCTGACATCGTCCTGTGCGCTGGCGCCATCGACCTCGGCGTCCCGGCCAGGCTGATCGCGACCGGGAAGGGCGCGAGCATCGTTAGCCCAGCGCCGGGCGGCGGCGCGAAATGGCTGACCCGCACCGACGCGCGCACGGAACTGGGCCTGTGATCGACCTGCTCTCCACCTCGCAGATATTGCTGCGCGATGCCGGGTTCACGGTTCGTCTAAGCTCAGTAGGCCACAAACCGGTCGTCTGCTTCGAGGACAATGCGCTTTTCGGATTCTGCAGCGCCTTCGACCAAACGGACGAATTGATCAACGGGTGGAAGGCGTTTGAAGGCGAGATCCTGAGGCGCTTCGCGGCCAACATCCGAGCCGCGGGGGAGAAAGCCTGGAACGTCTACTGCGTGTTCCTATGCGGTGGAGCGGGCGATACGGTGCAAAAACGCGCAGTGAGCTGGATCGAGGAGGATCTGGAACGGACACGGAAGGTCGCGGCTTGCGAAATCGCCAGCCGCGAGGATCTGGTGAGGGTCCTACTGCCCGTCCTTCCGGTTCAATATCAGCCGGCGCTCCAGCATGAGGACCTAACGGCGCGCCTGCAAAAACGGATCGCCGACATCGCGCCCCAGGCGTCCCACGCGGTCTTGGATCTGGACGTCCCAGTCGCTGAGGCGGTCCGCCTGCTCGGTGAACGGCCATGAAATTTTCCTATGTCGAGGTTGCGGGTTTCCGGGGATTCAAAGACGTCACGCGCTTCGATTTCCCCGCGGGCTTCGTGGTGCTGACCGGCCGAAACGGCGCCGGCAAGAGCACGATCCTCGACGCCGTCGACTATGCGTTCACCGGCACCATCAACAAATATGCGGTCAAGGGTGCAAAAGGCGGCGGCCTCGACAGTCACATTTGGTGGGTCGGCGACGGCGCTCCGGCGGCTCAATATGTGGAGGTGGGGCTAGTCGCTCCGGACGGCCATACGTTCAAGATCGTCCGCAGCCGCGATCGGGGCCTGCAGACGACCATGGATGAGGTGGCGAATCACCTCTGCTCGGATCGGATGGCAGAGTGCCCGTGGGAGGAGACTTTCGTCCAGACCACCCTCATTCGGGACGAAACGCTATCCGGCCTCAGCCTCGATCTTCCGGAGCAGGCGCGGTTCGAAGCCGTTCGCGCCGCGATCGGCGGCCTCACCGGGCCTGATCATTCGGCTCGCACAACAGAGCTGAACAAGGCCGCCGCGGCAGCCAAGAGGGCGCAGGATGCGAAGCTTGCCGAGGCGCAGGCCGATTTGGGCCGGGCGCTCTCGGCGCTCACGGAAGCGCGCAGCATTGCCGAACGCCAAGCCGACGTTTCCGAGGCCGAAGAGATTATCCTACGGATAGCGCCCGACCTCGCCGCCACCAGCGGGGATCGATCTGAAGCGCTCAGGCGACGAGTCGCGGAACGCAAGCAGTCCATTCCCGTCCTGATGGACGCCATCGCACAGGCCGAGACGACGGTCGCGGAGGAACGATTTCTCACGTCGGACGAGAGCCTCGCCAACGCGCTCGCGCTTGCAGGGCAGGTAGAGACGCTTGAGCAGAGACAACAGGAGGCCCTCGCGGCCGTTGGAGTTGCACAACGTGCCGCAGCGGCCGAACAGGAGGCCGATTCCTTCGCCGCCCACATGGTTGCATTGCTCCAGCATGGCGAAGAGATCGGGCTGGTCGAAGGGCATTGTCCTCTGTGCAGCGCCGTTCGCAGCGATGCCGAATTCGCCAACGCCATCGAAGCGGCTCGCGCGCGCTTACAGACCCGCGGGGAGGTCGCGGCCAAGGCGGCCGATACGTTGGCAAAGACCCAATCGCTCGCCCACCAGGCCGAACAAGAGCTCGCTGCGGCGAAGCAGAGAATTGAAGAACTCGATGCTCGGCGGACACGCTCTGCCCAAGCGCTTGCCGCGGCGCGCGCTGTCTTTCAGCGTTACGGTCTGCCCGCCGATCCCGTGAATCCCGAACAGATTCGCGCGCTCGTCCTGAAGCGGCAGGAAGAGACTGCGCGGCTCGAGCACGCGCTGTTCATCCTCGAGGCATCCGGCGCGCACGACAGGGTCACCGCGCTGGAAACTCGGATCGCGCAGCTTCGGGAAAATGTAGAGGAAGAATCGCTGCGCGCGACAGCCGCTGAGCGTGCCGTTGAAGCATCGAAGCAGATCGATAATGCGGCTAGGGCCGTTGCGAACCAGATCCTCACCGAGCAATTCGACACGGTCATGCCGCTCCTCAAAGAACTGTATCAGCGGCTTAGACCGCATACGGACTGGCGCGAGATCGAAACCGACTTTGGCGGTGAGGTGCGGGCATCGCTCAATTTCACCGTGGGCGATGGCCGGAATCCGCAATTCCTCTTCAGTAGCGGGCAACGCCGGGCGGCAGGCCTCGCCTTCCTGCTCGCAATCCATCTGTCGCGACCTTGGTGCCGGTTGCGGTCGCTGTTGCTGGACGATCCGGTCCAGCATATCGACGACTATCGTGCCCTGAATCTCGTCGAGGTGCTATCTGCAATCCGGCGGATGGGACGGCAGGTCATCATTGCTGTGGAGGACCCGGCATTGGCGGACCTTTTGTGCCGCCGACTGCGGAGCACACCGGAGGAGACCGGCCGTCGTTTCGACCTCTCATTTGGTCCAAGCGGTTCGGCGATCATTGACAGCAGTGTGGACGTCCGACCTCTGCCCCGAGAAGTACTGCGTCTCGCCGAAGCGTCCTAAGCGCTTTGTTACCCGTTCACGCCTCACTGCAGCCCATCCCAATGTCCACCGACGAACGGCTTTGGCCGTATCGACTCTCATAGCAGCCGGTTCGCTTTCGGGCGCAAACCCCTCCTCCATACGTTCCTCGTCACGGGTTGGGGACGGCGGGGAATCCGGGCGGCGATCCATCCCGGCCGTTGCTCCGTCCCTGCCAATCTCCTGTGAAGCGTCGCCGCCCCTTCCGGCTGGGGTGAGGGCCGACTGTTCAGTGAGGCACCTCGGCTAGGCGCGTTGGCCGGCGTCGATCGCGGCGGATAGTGGGGAGCGCCTGTATTTCCCTTTGGGCGATCCCTGCGGCCGCTTTTGACTAATCCCGGTCGCCGTCCCCAGCCGGTGGCGAGGCAGGGTGGCACCGAAGCGCCACCCCAGAAGGAAGCAGCCGTAGACGTTAGGCTGCTTCCTCCAGCACTACGGGCGGCACGTCGCCGTCCGCTTCCTTGCCGATCCCTTTCCTCCGGCGCGGGGACTTGTGGCCGGCGCATGTTTCTCTTTCCGGCGCGTTAGACGCCGGCGCGGCGATTTCCCCGCCTCTATCCTCCTCCGCACCGGAGCCGGCCTCCGCTGAATCGGACCCGTCCTCGCTCGGATCCTCCCAAGGCGGACCTTCGTCCGCGGTGTTCGCCGGTGCTTCTGGCGCCGCCGCGAACCGCATCGCTTCCGGCACCCATGTGAGCGCCCGCTCCTTCACGTCGGCGGGAGCGACGTGACCGGCGAAGATGCGCTCCGCCGTCTCGCTGAGTTCCACCTTCTTCGACTTCGAATAGCCGCAGGCGAAGACGGCACCGCCGATCTCCTCGAGCACCGCCAAAGTCACCCTCTTCGGCACCCGGTCGAAGAAGTTGGCGCCGGTCGGCCGCCACCATTTCGCGACGTCGATTCCGAGCAAGCGGCCAAGGTGATCGTGGAAAGGGCAGGTTCGTCCGCCGGGAAGGTTGAGGCTCGCTTCCAGCGTTCGTGCGACCGCATGGCCGAGCCAGGCCGCTCGCGCCTCGTCCGGGAGAGCCCGGAAGGCGTCGAACCTGCCGGCGCGCGTATCTGCCGCGCTCCAGCTGCGGTCGAGCGCCTCCGCGGCCTCCCCGCGGGCGCGCGTCGCCGCCGCGTCGGGCGTCTTGAAGCCGAAGACTGGGTCGTGGGGCGGCAGCGCGACGAGCGACGATCCGCTCTTTCCCGACGAGTAGCCCGCCTCGCGGTCGATCATCAGGAAGATGGCAAGATCCAGCGCCAGGCCCGGATCGGCTGCCACATGGACGGCGAGGATGTCGCGCCGCTGGATCGCGAGCTCGTCGGCGAGCGCCTGCGAGAGCGGGACCGGCCTAATCGCCGGCTCCGCCACGATGGCTGGCATCTCCTGACCGTCCCCACCCGCGTCGGGCCCGCCGGATTCGTCCAGCTCCTCGGGCTCGTCAGACGGCTCGACATAGTAGCTCGTGTCCAGGCGTGGCTGACCGCCCTCGTCGAGCAGCAGGAAGGTGCCGATCCGCGGCTTCAGGTCGTCGGGGATCACCGGCGGCTTGTCCGTGATCGCCTCGATGCGGGCGCCGATCTCCCGCACCCGCGCCTCGGCAGCCTCGCGCGCTTCCGCGGCGGTCTCCTCGCTCTCGAGCTGGCTGATCAGCTCCTCGGTCTCGGCTTCGAGCGCCTCGACCTCGGCGCTCTCTTCGTCGAGGAGCGGCGGCGACTGGAGCTGCACCCGCTGCAGCCCGCGCGTGACGTCGTAACCGGCCCAGCTCTCCAGCGTCGGCCGCACGAAGGCGAGCCCGGACGAAGCCGCCGTCTCGGTGGCAACCGCCTCCAGCTTCTCCGTCGCGAGCCGCTCCAGCAAGGCGATGTCAAGCCAGCGGGCGCCGTCCTGGTCGGAGAAGAGATCGCGCTCGATCCGCCCGCCTGCCGCGACATAGTCTTCCTCGCCGACGAACTTGGCCCGCCGGTCGGACGCGCTAACCTTCGCCTGGGTCATCATCCGGCGGATGCTGTCGGGGTGCTGGGCCATGTAGCTGCGCCTCACCTGCTCGAACACGAACGCCTGCCGCTCCTGGTCGGGGGTCGCGGCATAAGCCTTGGCCACGTCGAGCGTGATTGCGCCGGCGCCAAGCGCCTCGAATACGATAGGTGCGAGACTCGCAAGCCGCAGCCGGCCCTCGACAAACCGCACGGTAAGCCCGAACCGCCGGGCGATCCCCTCGACGTCGGACCCCTGCTCGATCAGCTGCTGGAAGGCTAGGCATTCGTCCGCGGGGTTCATGGCGAGCCGCTGAAAGTTCTCAGCGAGGCCCGCCTCCTGCGCGGCAGCCGGCCCGCCGTCGAGAACGAGGCAGCAAATCTCATGGCTTGCTTCGAGCTTTGCTTCGTCGACGAGGGCGAGGAGTGCGCGCAGGCGCCGCCCGCCCGCTTCGACGGTGAAGGTCCCGCGGGACTTCTTCGCCGGAGCGACGACCAGGTTCTGCAGAAGACCGCGCGCCTCGATATCTGCCTTCAGCTGGAAGTCGGCCGCTTCGTCACTGGCGCGGCGCACGTTCCGTGGGCTCGGCCTGAGCTTGCTGAGAGGAATGGCTCTGATCATCTTCGGTCTCCGGATGGGAGCCGGCGCGAGGATTCCGCGCCTGTCGCTCATCCAGAGCAGGCCACCTCTCCTCTGATAGGAGCGGCATGCCGCGACCCGCGATCAGCGCTTTACCACCAGAACATCGCACCCCTCTGCGGAGCGAAGCCCTCAGCGTCTCGGTCCCTTCAGGAGATCCGCTGCCGGGCAGAGCCCCTCGGTCAGAAGGTCCGCCCACTCCTGTGCGATTTCGCGGCGCCGTTCCATATACGCGGCCCGATTGTAGGCCCCTTCCACCTTGTTGCTGGGGACGTGCGCCAGCATCAGGTCGATCACGGCTCGATCTCCGGACCGGCCGGCACGCTCCGCCCTCTCGTTCATAATCGTAGAGAAGGCCGCCCGCCACCCGTGGGGCACATGGCGACCGTGGTAGCCACAGCGGTTGTAAAGGTATCCGATCGCATTCTCGCTGAGGGGGCGATGCAGGTGCCGATTACTCGGAAAGAGGATCGGAAGTCGCTTAGTGAGAGGCCGGATAGCCGCGATGGCTTCGATAGCCTGCCTCGAAAGCGGCACGAGGTGATCGAAGGTGGCGTCATCCTTCCGCTCGAGAACCAGTTTCATCCTGGACGAGGGCACGCGCCACAGGCCTGCCTCCGTGTCCTCGGGATGATCGGAACTCCAATCGACTCCTTCGATCTCGGACCACTCGAAGCCCCGAACGACCCCCGGTCGGACTGCGGTCAATGCGAGCAGGCGCGACGCGAGCTTCGTGACGGGACTTGCGCCTGATTCCTCAGTGGCTCGCAGCACGCCGCGAAGCGCCTCCACATTCGTCATCGCCGGCTGCCGCGTCTTCTTCGGCGCCGGCTTCAGCGCCCGCGCGACGGTGGATGCCGGATCTGCGGTGCAGATCCCCGTGGAGATGCCGTGCACGAAGACCGCCGACATCCTTTGGCGCACCCGCTTCGCCGTCTCCAGCGCCCCACGCCTCTCGATTTTTCGGAGGACTGCCAGGACCAGCGGAGCGTCGATCTCCCTCAGAGGCACGGACCCCAAGTTGGAAAACACCTCATTCTGGAGGCTACGGATCACGTCTGCCGCGTGCACCGGGGCCCAGCGCGGCGACTGCAGCTCATGCCACTCGCGCGCCACCTTCTCGAAGGTCGCCTCGGCCGCAGCGGCTGCAACGAGGCGCCTCTTCATGGCTTCCACGGCGGGATCGCGCATGTCGCGAAGAAGCCGCTTCGCCTCGTCGCGACGGGCGCGCGCCTCGGCGAGGCTCACCTCCGGGTATCGGCCGAATGTGAGCCGCTTCTCTTTGCCTGCGAAGCGATACTTGAGCCGCCACGACTTGGCGCCGCCCTTCGTCACCAAGAGATAGAGACCGCCGGAGTCGCCGAGCTTGTAGTCGGCTTCCCGGGGCTTTGCTTGCCGCGCCTTCATGTCTGTGAGCATCGGTGCCCCCATTTTCCACGTTTCGATGCCCCCAAATGCCCCCACTCTACTCTGGAAATGGGCGAATTCGGACGGCCGCCGATGCACGCAGAATACGGCTAACCCCTCACAGAAACTAGGTTTTCTGGGTCAGAGATGGACGGCGATGGACAGGTAGGTGGCGGAGCGGGAGGGATTCGAACCCTCGATACGGTTTTGCCGTATACTCACTTTCCAGGCGAGCGCCTTCGACCACTCGGCCACCGCTCCGCATGTCCTGGAAGAACGGCTATCTAGTCGCGCGCCGCGGTAAGGGCAAGCTGGGCCGCGATGCGATCGATCTTTTCCGCCAGCGCGAAATCGCGGGCGGTCAGCCCGCCGGCGCTGTGGGTGGTAAGCGTCACCTCCACCCGGTTCCAGCTGTTCGACCAATCGGGATGATGGTCCGCCTTCTCGGCCGCCATCGCCACCCTGGTCATGAAGGCGAAGGCCTCCGCGAAATCGGCGAAGCGGAAGGTGCGGGCGATCGCGCGTCCCTCATCGGCCCGCGACCATTCGGGAAGGTGCGCCAGCGCCGCCGCGATCTCCGTCTCGTCCAAAGCTTCGGCCACCTCTTCCTCCCCGCGCCGCCGCCCTCTATGTCCTCCCCCATGACCCGCCGTCAAACCTTCGCGCCCGACGCGGCCGAGCTGGAACGGCTCGGCGAGGAGGCGATCCGGCGCCTGCCCGATCCGTTCCGCGTGCATCTGCGCGGCGTCGTGCTGCGGGTCGAGGAGTTCGCCGAGGAGGAGGTCCTGGACCAGCTCGGCATCGAGGACCCGTTCGATCTGACCGGCCTCTACACCGGCCGGCCGGTCGGCGAGCAGTCGAGCTGGGCCTCGGGCGAGCTTCCGGCGATGATCCATCTCTACCGCCGCCCCTTGCTCGACGAATGGGCGGCGACCGGCGTCGGGCTCGAAGAGCTCATCACTCACGTCATCGTCCACGAAGTGGGCCATCATTTCGGCTTCTCCGACGCCGACATGCACGCGATCGAGGACGAGGCGGAGTGAGCGGGCCGCCGCTGCGGATGGAAAGCGTCGCCTGCCGGCGCGGCGGGCGGCTGCTGTTCGAGGGACTGGACCTGCGGCTCGAGCCCGGCGGCGCGGCGGTGGCGACCGGCCCGAACGGCGCCGGCAAATCCAGCCTGCTGCGGATCGCCGCCGGCCTCCTCTCCGCCGCGGACGGGCGGGTCGAGCGCGCCGCCGCCGCTTTGGCCGACGAGGCGATGGCGCTCGACGAGCGGCTGCCGCTCGCCGCCGCGCTCGGTTTCTGGGCGCGGATCGACGGTGGCGACGGGCATGCGGCCATGGCGGCGATGAGGCTGGAGCACCTTCGAGAGGTGCCCGTGCGGATGCTGTCCACCGGCCAGCGCAAGCGCGCGGTGCTGGCCCGGGTGGCGGCGAGCGGCGCGGCCTTGTGGCTGCTCGACGAGCCGGCCAACGGCCTCGACGCGGAAGGGCGGGAGCGGCTCGCCGCCGTGATGGCCGCCCATCGCGCGCGCGGCGGCGCGATCCTCGCCGCCACCCATCAGCCGATCGGCCTCGACGGCGCGGCAGAGGTGGCGCTCGGATGATCGCGCTGGCGCTGCGCGAGCTGCGGCTTGGGCTCCAGGGCGGCGCCGCGGCGCTGCCGGTCATCTTCTTCCTGCTGGTGGCGACGTTGTTTCCATTCGCGGTCGGGCCCGACGCGCCGCTCCTCGCCCGCACCGGCGGCGGCGCCTTGTGGATGGCGGCGCTGCTGGCGGCCCTGCTGCCGGTCGAGCGGCTGATCGAGCCCGACCGGGCATCGGGCGTCCTCGACCAACTGGCGGTGCGCGGGATGAGCGAGGAGGCGGTGGCAGCGGCGAAGCTCGCCGGCCACTGGCTCGCCTTCGGCCCGCCGCTGATGATCGCCGCCCTGCCGGCCGCGGCGCTGATGAAGCTTCCGCCCGAAATGCTGCTGCGGCTGGAGATCGGGCTGCTCGCCGGCACGCCGGGCCTCGCGGCGCTCAGCCTCCTCACCGCCGCGCTTACCGCCGGCCTGAGGCGCGGCGGCGCGCTCGCGGGCCTGTTGATGCTGCCGCTGGCGGTGCCGATCCTGATCTTCGGCGCCGGCCTCATCGCGCGCGGCAACGAGACCGGCGCGCTGCAGCTCCTCGCCGCCGTGTCGCTCCTCTACCTCGCCGCCGCCCCCTTCGCCGCCGGCGCCGCCATCCGCGCCGGGCGGGAGTAAGCTGCATCGCCCACCCATCCTCCCTGTCGCCGGAGGCGGTGGGGAGGGGGACCGCACGAAGTGCGGTGGAGGGGCAAGCGGCATCTGCGAATCGCTCCGGCTTCGCCTGCGCAGCCCCTCCACCACCCTTCGGGTGGTCCCCCTCCCCATGGAGCTTCGCTCCACGGGGAGGATGAGGAAGGGCCCGTTCGGCGGGAAATCTAGGTCCGGCTCCAGCGGGCGAAGATGGCGGTGGGGAGAAGGAGGCCGCGGGCCTCCTCGCGGACGGCCATGTCGCCGCATTCGACGCGGCCGCCGAGATCGGCCAGCGCCTGCGCGAGCAGCTCGCCGATCGCCAGCGCGGACATGCGCACCGCATAGACGGTGAGGACGAGGAAGCGGCTGTCGGCGTCGAGCAGGCGACGGCAGTCGGCGATCAGGCCGGGCAGCCCTTCCTCCAGCTTCCACACCTCGCCGCCGGGTCCCCGGCCATATTTGGGCGGATCGAGGATGATGCCGTCATAGCGCCGCCCGCGCCGGACCTCGCGGGCAACGAACCTGGCCGCGTCCTCGACGATCCAGCGGATCGGGCGGTCGGCCATGCCGGAGCGGACCGCATTGGCCTTGCCCGCCTCCACCGACTTCTTCGACGCGTCGACATGGACCATGCGTGCCCCCGCCGCCGCCATGGCGAGCGTACCGACGCCGGTATAGCCGAACAGGTTGAGCGCCTCGGCGCCGTCCGACAGCCGCGCGCGCATCCACGCCCATTGCGGCGCCATGTCGGGGAAGAAAGCGAGGTGGCGGAACGGCGTGCACTGGGCGCGAAAGCGCACGTCTTCCCACGCCAGGTCCCAGCCTTCGGCGGGCACGTCGCGCTCGAACTGCCAGCGGCCGCCGCCTTCTTCATCCGATCCCGGGATGAACGCGCCGTCGGCGTCCCACTCGTCGAGCGCCGGCGCCCACATCGCCTGCGGCTCCGGACGGATGAAGCTGTAGGGGCCGTAGCGCTCGAGCTTGCGGCCGTTCCCCGAATCCATCAGCCCGTAATCGGCCCAGGGTTCGGCGACGAGCGTGTCCAGCTTCATGCCGCGCGAACGGCGGGAAAACCGATCGTGGCGCGGGCGCGGGCGCCGGAGAGCATGCGGCGGCCGGCCTCGCGGACATGGTCGACCGTCACCGCCTCGAGCTGGGCCACAACCTCGGAGACCGGCACCAGCCGCCCGTAGACCGATAGCTGGCGCGCGACATAATGGGCCTGGCCCCAGGGACTCTCCATCGACATCAGCAGGCCGGCCTTGGCCTGAGTGCGGACGCGGTTCACCTCGCGCTCGCCAAGGTCGCGCACCGCTTCCTCCAGCACCTCCTCGATCAGCTGCGCCGCCGATGCCGACTGGCGGCGCGCCGTCGCGGCGTAGATGGAGAGGAGGCCGCAATCGCTCCAGGGCTGCAGCATCGCATAGACGCTATAGGCAAGGCCCCGCTCCTCGCGGAGCTGCTGGAACAGGCGCGAGGACATGCCGCCGCCCACCGCGTCGGCGAACAGGCGCGCGGCGAGATAGTCTTCGCCGAGCTGCGCAGGGCCGGCAAAGCCGAGCGCGAGATGGGCCTGGTCGCACTGGCCGCGCCCGACCCGGGTCCCGCCGGTGAAGCGCGCCTCGGCGGGCTGGCGCAGCGTGCCGGTCGGGAGATCGGCGAACAGCCGGTCGGCAAGCTCGACCAGCCGGTCGTGATCGACCTTGCCCGCCGCCACCAGCGACAGGCTGCCGGCGCGATACTGGCCGCGGCGCCAGTCGTGGAGGTCGTCGACGGTGATCGCCTCGATGCTCGGCTCCTCGCCCAGAACGGAACGGCCGAGCGGCTGATCGGCGAAGGCGGCGGCCTGGAGATCGTCGAAGATGATGTCGTTGGGCGTATCGCGCGCCTCGCCCAGTTCCTGCAGGACGACGTCCTTCTCCCGCTCCAGCTCGTCGGCGCGGAAATGCGGGCGCTGCACCATGTCGGCGATGAGCTCCACGCCGAGCGGCACATGCTCCGCCATGACCGAGGCCATGAAATTGGTGCCCTCGCGGTCGGTGGACGCGTTGAGGTCGCCGCCCACATCCTCGATCGCTTCTGAGATTTCGCGCGCCGAGCGGCCGGCGGCGCCCTTGAACACCATATGTTCGAACAGGTGGGCGATGCCGTTGAGCGGCGCCGGTTCGTGGCGGGAGCCCGTGTCGGCGTAGAGGCCGACGGCGGCGGTCTCGATCCCGGGCATGCGGCGAGTCGCGACCCGGAGGCCGGACGGAAGAATGGTAAGCTGCATCATGAGCGGCCCGATTTAGGCCTTTGGGTCCCGATCCACAAGTTTGGGACGGCGGCGGAGCAAGGCGAGGATGTAGATGACGACCGCGACCAGCGCGAAGAAGAACCATTGGCCGGCATACATCATGTGATTGTCGGGTATTTCGTCCGGCGACGGCGGCGCGCTCGGCTCCAGCGGCGGCTGCGGCCGATCGGCGGTGAGGAACATCGGACCCTCGCCGGTGCCGCTCGACAGCGTTCCTTCGAAGCGGCCCGCGATCCTGACCTCGCGCAGCGCATCGGGGCTGCGCGCGAAACCGATATCGACGAGCAGCGGCGGCGCGCCGTGCGGCGCCGGGTGGCAGGGGACGAGGTAGCGGTAGCCGGTCGCGCCCTGGCGGTTGCGCCCGGCCTGGGGCTGCGGCATCGCCGGGCCGTAGACGCAGGTCACCTCGGCGCGGCGGAACGGGTGCCCGCGGGCGGCGTTCAGCGGCGCGGCGTCGAGATCGATCGGCGGCAGCGTTCGCGCCTCGCGCAGGTCCTGGAGCAGCTCCGCTTTCCAGGCGGCGCGGTCCATCTGCCAGAAGCCGAGCGCCACCATCACCGCGACCGCCGCCGCGACCACCAAAGTGGGAAGGATCGGAACCGCCCGCATTTCCCGCCGCTCAGTCGCCTTCGTCGAGGGTGATCCGCCCCTCGCGGGCGCGGTTCTTATATTCAAGGACGAGGAGGCCCGCCTTGGCGTAGCGCAACGCGAAGATGACGGCCGCGGCGGTGAGCGGGACCCACAGCAGGATGTGGAGCCAGAAGGGCGGCGTCACCATGAGCTCGAACGCGATGGCGAGACCGGTGATCAGGCCGCCGACGAGCAGGGTCAGGAAGGCCGCCGGCCCGTCGCCCACGTTGAAGCTCGAATAATCGAGCCCGCAGGCGCGGCATTTCGGCGCGAAGGTCGCGATGCCGTCGAACAGGGTGACGGCGCCGCAGCGCGGACACAGGCCGCGAAGCGAGGATTGGACGGCGCTGGGTTCGGAGACGTTCATGCGCCCGGCACATGGGGTGCCGGGCCGCCTGAAACCAGTGCCACGACACAATCAATCCTCCGTGCGAGCGAAGCTCGTGGGGAGGGGGACCGCACGAAGTGCGGTGGAGGGGCTGCGGAGGCGAAGCCGGAGCCTTCGGCTTGCCCCTCCACCAGCCTGCGGCTGGTCCCCCTCCCCATCCGCTTCGCGGAAAGGGAGGACATATAGCGGATCAGCCTAGTGCCACTCGGCGCCCCAGCCGCCCCAGACGTAGATGGAGATGAACAGGAACAGCCACACCACGTCGACGAAGTGCCAGTACCAGGCGGCCGCCTCGAAGCCGAAATGCTGCTCGCGGGTGAAGTGGCCCTTGTGCGCCCGGATCACGCAGACGAGCAGGAAGATGGTGCCGACGATGACGTGGAAGCCGTGGAAGCCCGTCGCCATGAAGAAGGCGGAGGTGTAGATGTTGTCGGCGAAGCTGAACGGCGCGTGCATATATTCATAGGCCTGCACGCCCGAGAAGATGACGCCGAGCGCGATCGTCGCCCACAGGCCCTTGATCAGCCCGTCGCGGTCGCCGTTGATCACTGCGTGGTGCGCCCAGGTGACCGTCGTGCCCGAGCAGAGCAGGATGAGGGTGTTGAGCAGCGGCCAGGCGAAGGGGTCCATGACGACCATGCCTTCGGGCGGCCAGACGCCGCCGACCGCGTCCACCACCGGCGGGAACAAGGCGGCGTTGAAATAGGCCCAGAACCAGGCGACGAAGAACATCACTTCGGACGCGATGAACAGGATCATGCCGTAGCGCAGGTGCAGCTGCACCACCGGCGTGTGATCGCCGGCATGGGCCTCGCGCACCACATCGACCCACCAGCTGAACATCGTGAACAGCACGCCGATCAGGCCGGCGCCGAACACATAGGGACCGGATTCGCCGAAGAAGCCCGGGTGCATCCACATCACGACGCCGAAGAACATCACCAGGGCCGACATCGAGCCGATGAACGGCCAGATGCTCGGCGGCAGGATATGGTAGGGGTGGTTCTTCGCTCCGGCCATGTTCGGTCTCTCGTCTTTCGTCTTTCAGCCGCCATCCCGGCCCTGACCGGGATCCCGTGAAGGGCCCCGGCGGCGAGCCGGGGCGACGTGGGTCTCTAGCTTCCCGAAGGCTGCTGGTCCATCGGGTAAAAGGTGTAGCTCAAGGTGATCTCGCTGATCGCCTTGGTGTCCGCGTCGTCGAGCAGCTTCGGATCGACGTAGAAGATGACGGGCATGCGCATCTCCTCGCCGGGCTGAAGCACCTGCTCGGTGAAGCAGAAGCACTGGATCTTGGAGAAATATTTGCCCGCGCTCACCGGCGTCACGTTGAACGTCGCGGTGCCGGCGACCGGCCGGGCGGTCAGGTTCTTGGCGGTGTAGAAGGCGATGTTGCGCTCGCCGATCACCACCGTGCGGCTGGTCTCTTCCGGACGGAAGCGCCACGGCAGCGCAGGCGCGGTAGTGGCGTCGAAGCGCACCGACACGCGTTCGCCGACCGCGCCGGGAGCCTCGGTCCCCATCGCCATGCGGGTGGTGCCGCCGAAGCCCGTCACCTGGCAGAACAGACGGTAGAGCGGCACGCTCGCGAAGGCGAGGCCGATCATGGCGAGCACGATCAGCGCCATCATCGCGGCGGTGCGGCCGTTCTTCTGGGCAACCGCGCTCATTCGCCCGACATCCTGGCAATGGTGATGAAATACATGAGGACCACGAAGGCGGCGAGGAACAGCGCCATCACGATCGCGCGCCCGCGTTGACGGGCGCGGACCTCGTCCTGCCGGCGCGGGTCGCGGTCGGGATCGGTCACGGCACGATCCATGCGTCGGCCACCAGCGCGCCGAACAGCGCGAAGAGGTAGAGGATCGAGAAGGCGAACAGCCGCTTCTCGGGCTTCATGCCCGACGGCTCGGTCGCCTTGTTGGCGAGCACCTGCAGCGCCAGCACGAGGAAGGCGAGGTTGAGCGCAACGGCCGCGGCGCCGTAGAGGGCGCCGGCGAGGCCGAGCGGCCAGGGCGCGATCGCCGCCGCCGCCATCGGCAGCGTGTAGAGCGCGATCTGCTGGCGGGTGACGGTGAAGCCGGAGACGACCGGCAGCATCGGCACGCCGGCATTGGCGTAATCGGTCTTCACGAACAGCGACAGCGCCCAGAAGTGGGGCGGCGTCCACAGGAAGATGATCGCGAACAGGAGGAGCGGGAGCAGGCTGGCGTCGCCGGTCGCCGCGGCCCAGCCGATCAGCGGCGGAAAGGCGCCGGCCGCGCCGCCGATGACGATGTTCTGCGGAGTCCGCCGCTTCAGCCAGACCGTGTAGACGAGGACGTAGAACAGGATCGAGGCGGCGAGCACGGCGGCCGCGAACCAGTTGGTCGCCACGCCCATCAGCACGACCGAGAAGAAGGACAGGCCGACGCCGAAATGGAGCGCCGACTGACGGTCCATGCGCCCGGCGGGCAGCGGCCGGTTGGCGGTCCGCTTCATCCGCGCGTCGAGATCGGCCTCGTACCACTGGTTGAGCGCCGCCGCCGCGCCCGCGCCCAGCGCGATGCACAGGATGGCGGTGAAGCCCAACACCGGATGCAACGGAACCGGCGCGACCAGCAGGCCGCACAGGCCGGTGAAGACGACGAGCGTCATCACCCGCGGCTTCGTCAGCGCGAGGAAATCGCGCCAGTCCGCCGGCACTCCATGTGCATGCTGTTTCGCAACCGAACTCGTCATCGTCTCGTCTCGCTCCCCTCCCTCGCGGGAGGGGGGATCAGGTCAGTCGACCTTGGGCAGGGTTTCGAACTGGTGGAACGGCGGCGGGCTGGACAGGGTCCATTCCAGCGTCGTCGCGCCTTCGCCCCACGGATTGTCCGCCGTCTTCCGACCCGCGATCAGCGACCACACGATGTTCACGAAGAAGAACACCATGCCCACCGCCATGATCATATAACCGATCGAGGCGATGTTGTTGTAGTGCGAGAAGGCGTCCGGATAGTCGGGATAGCGGCGCGGCATGCCGTCCAGGCCCAGGAAGTGCATCGGGAAGAACAGCACGTTCACGCCGATGAAGAACACCCAGAAATGGAGCTGGCCGAGCAGTTCGCTATAGTCGCGCCCGAACATCTTCCCGAACCAGTAATACCAGCCCGCGAAGAGCGCGAACACGGCGCCCAGCGACAGCACGTAGTGGAAGTGCGCCACCACGTAATAGGTGTCGTGCATGTAGAGATCGACGCCGCCGTTGGCGAGCACGATGCCGGTCACGCCGCCGACCGTGAACATGAAGATGAAGCCCATCGCCCAGAGCATCGGCGTCTGGAAGGTGATGGAACCGCCCCACATGGTCGCGATCCAGCTGAAGATCTTGATGCCCGTGGGCACCGCGATCACCAGCGTCGCCGCCGTGAAGTACATCTTGGTGTTCACGGTGAGGCCGACCGCGAACATGTGGTGCGCCCACACGACGAAGCCGATCACGCCGATCGCGACCATGGCATAGGCCATGCCGAGATAGCCGAACACCGGCTTGCGGCTGAAGGTCGCGACCACCTGACTGATGATGCCGAAGCCCGGCAGGATCATGATGTACACTTCGGGGTGGCCGAAGAACCAGAACAGGTGCTGGTAGAGGAGCGGATCGCCGCCGCCCTGCGGATCGAAGAAGCTCGTTCCGAAGTTGCGGTCGGTGAGCAGCATCGTGATCGCGCCGGCGAGCACCGGAAGCGCGAGCAGCAGGAGGAAGGCGGTGACCAGCACCGACCAGACGAACAGCGGCATTTTGTGCAGGGTCATGCCCGGCGCGCGCATGTTGAAGATGGTGGTGATGAAGTTGATCGCGCCCAGGATCGAGCTCGCGCCCGCGACGTGGAGCGAGAAGATCGCCATGTCGACGGCCGGGCCGGTGGCGCCGGTGGTCGACAGCGTCGGATAGACCGTCCAGCCCACGCCCGCGCCGAGGCCCGTGCCGCCCGGCACGAAGGCCGATCCGAGCAGCAGGATGAAGGCGGGCGGAAGCAGCCAGAAGGAGATGTTGTTCATCCGCGGGAAGGCCATGTCCGGCGCGCCGATCATGATCGGCACGAACCAGTTGCCGAACCCGCCGATCATCGCCGGCATCACCATGAAGAAGACCATGATGAGGCCATGGGCGGTGATCAGCACGTTCCACAGGTGCAGACCCTCGTCGAACGTCGCCTCTGCGCCGGCGAGCATCGAGGCCCAGGCGGGAAGATATTGGATGCCGGGCTCCGCCAGCTCCATCCGCATCAGGCCGGAGATCGCGCCGCCGATGATCCCCGCGATGATCGCGAAGATCAGGTACAGCGTACCGATGTCCTTGTGGTTGGTCGACATGAACCAGCGCG
The DNA here is from genome assembly GCF_046295735.1 of Allosphingosinicella sp. GTDB lineage: Bacteria > Pseudomonadota > Alphaproteobacteria > Sphingomonadales > Sphingomonadaceae > Allosphingosinicella. The sequence goes on along the minus strand of NZ_JBKBMQ010000018.1, from coordinate 47,187 downwards.
CGAAGAATCCCGGCTTGTGGTCCGCGTCGTGATGCGCCCCATGGGTCTCGTGGGCCTGGAAGTGCGCGGCGTTGGCGGTGGTGTCGGTCATTACTGGTTCCCGGACCTTCTCATGTCGGTGGCGCCCTGCGTGGAGACGGGCGGCTGCTCGGTGCCCTGGACGGCGCCCGGCGCGGCCGGGGCGACCTCCTGCGGATCGGTGACCTGAAGGCCCTCGACGGCGGGCTGCGCCGGCGGAGCCGCCGGCGGCTCGGCGCCCGGCAGCTGACCGCCCTTGGACGAGACCCAGGCGGCGAACTGCGCGGCCGGGACGACCTCGACGGCGATCGGCATGTAAGCGTGGCGGGCACCGCACAGCTCGTAGCACTGGCCGTAATAGATGCCGGGACGGTCGGTCTTGAACCAGGTCTCGTTGAGGCGGCCCGGAACGGCGTCCATCTTCACCCAGAAAGCGGGCACGCCGAAGCTGTGGATCACGTCGGCGGAGGTGACGATCAGCTTCACCGTCGCGCCGGCCGGCACCACCAGCCGCTCGTCGACCGCGAGCTGGCGCGGCTCGCCGGCGGCGGCGGCTTCCTCGTCGGACAGCATGTTGGAGATGAGCTCGATGCCGTGGTCCGGATATTCATAGGTCCAGTACCACTGGTTGCCGATCACCTTGACGGTGAGATCGGCCGCCGGCGGCGAATATTGGCGGGCCAGAAGCTTGATCGACGGCACTGCGATCACGACCAGGATCAGCACCGGGACCAAAGTCCACACCACTTCCAGCATGGTGTTGTGCGTGGTCCGCGACGGCACCGGATGCGCCGCGCGGCGGTAGCGGATCACCACATAGGCAAGCAGGATCAGGACGAACAGCGAGATCATCGTGATCGCCGGCATCAGGATGGCGTTGTGGAACCAGGCCGCTTCCTCGCCGATCGGCGTGAACTGGTCCTGGAGGCCCATGCGGCCGTCCGGCTGCCCCACGCCGACTTCCGGAACGAGGCCGCTCGAGAAGGTGGTCTCGGCGACGGTGGCGTCGGACGGCGCCTCGCCCCCGCTGGCGAGCGGCGGCGCCGAGGAATCGGCGGGCTGGGCCGGCAGCTCGACGGCGGGCTGCGCCGGCAGCGGCTCGGCCGGCGGCGCATCCTGCGCGACCGCGACGGGCGCAAGGCCGATCGCGGCGGCGACGGCGGCGATTTTGAGCAGAGTCTTCATCTAAACCCCTTAGGCCCGCCGAAAAGCGGGCATGGATTCGGGCACCCGGGTGGGCGCGTCGCGGCGCCTTATAGGCAGGGGCGTCGGCTCTCTCAAGCGCCTAGACCGAAATTCGGAACGCTTGATGGCGTCCCCCCTTGCGCCTATCTCCGCAAAGCCTGCGGCGGCCCTGGGGAGCGCGATGACCGAAGACGAGATTCTGGCGGAATTCCGCGCCGCCGAGGCGCTGCTGGAGGGCCATTTCATCCTTTCTTCCGGGCTCCACAGCCCGCGCTATCTGCAATGCGCGCGCGTGCTGATGGACCCGCGGCGCGCGGCGCGGCTCGCCGAGGCGCTGGCCGCCGCGATCCCCGCCGATCTTCGCGGCCGGATCGAGGCGGTGGTCGCCCCCGCAATGGGCGGCGTGATCGCCGGGCACGAGATGGGCCGCGCGCTCGGCGTCGACGCGATGTTCGTGGAGCGCCCGACCGGCACGTTCGAACTGCGGCGCGGCTTCCGCCTCGCGCCCGGGCAGAAGGTGCTGCTGATGGAGGACGTGGTCACCACCGGCCTGTCCTCGCGCGAGGCGATTGCCGCGGTGCGCGCCGCGGGCGGCGACGTCATCGCCGCCGCCGCTCTGGTCGACCGGTCGAACGGCGCCGCCGATCTCGGCGTGCCCTTCTTCCCGCTGATCCGCCTCGACGTGCCGAGCTATTCGGCCGACGCCCTTCCCCCGGAGCTCGCCGCCCTTCCCGCCGAAAAGCCGGGCAGCCGCAAGGCGCCGGCGGCGGACGAGGCCGTGCACGCGTGACCGGGCGCCTGCGCCTCGGGGTCAATATCGACCATGTCGCGACCATCCGGAACGCGCGCGGCGGCGACCATCCGGATCCGGTGCGCGCGGCCTTCGCCGCGGCGGCGGCGGGCGCCGACGGCATCACCGCCCATCTGCGCGAGGACCGGCGCCACATCACCGACGACGACATCCACCGGCTGATGGAGCGGCTCACCATCCCGCTCAACCTGGAGATGGCGGCGACCGAGGAGATGCTGGACATCGCGCTGCGCCACCGCCCCCACGCCGCCTGCATCGTTCCCGAAAAGCGCGAGGAGCGCACCACCGAGGGCGGCCTCGACGCCGCCGGCCAGCACAACCAGCTCGCTTATTTCGTGGAGCGGCTCGGCGGCGCCGGCATCCGCGTCAGCCTGTTCATCGAGCCCGATCCGGCGCAGGTCGAGGCGGCGATCCGGCTGCGGGCGCCGGTGGTGGAATTTCATACCGGCCGCTACGCCCATCTCGACGAAGAAGCGCGCGCGGACGAATTGAAGCGGATCGCCGACGCGGCGGCGCTCGCCGCCAAGAACGGGATCGAGCCGCATGCCGGCCACGGCCTCACCTTCGACAATGTCGTGCCGATCGCCGCCATCCCGCAGCTCGCCGAGCTCAACATCGGCCATTTCCTGGTGGGCGAGGCGATCTTCACCGGGCTCGAGGCCAGCGTCGCCCGCATGCGCGGCCTGATGGACGAGGCGCGGGGATGAACGGGAGGGCGTTCCGCACTCCTCCCCGGAACGGGGAGGGGAACCATGCGCAACATGGTGGAGGGGGCCCGGCGTCCCCACGCTCGCTCGCGCTCGCGCCCCCTCCACCACGCCGCTTCGCGACGCGGTCCCCCTCCCCGTTCCGGGGAGGAGTTTCATGATCATCGGCATCGGTTCGGACCTGTGCAACATCGAGCGGATCCAGAACTCGCTCGACCGCTTCGGCGCCCGCTTCGTCGACCGGGTGTTCACCGACGCGGAAAAGGAGAAAGCGGAGCGCCGCACCCTCACCCGCGCCGCCACCTACGCCAAGCGCTTCGCCGCCAAGGAAGCCTTTTCCAAGGCGGTCGGCACCGGCTTCCGGCGCGGCGTGTTCATGAAGGATATAGGTGTCGTCAATAAAGCGTCGGGCGAGCCGACCCTTCACCTCACCGGCGGGGCCAGGGAAAGGCTTGACGCCATCACCCCCGCGGGCCACGCCGCCAATGTTCACCTGACCATGACCGACGATCATCCTTTCGCCCAGGCGTTCGTCGTCATCGTCGCCGTTCCCGAGGAGTCCCGGAGCCGCGCGTGAGCCGGCGCCGCTTATGCCATGACCGATTATCGCGAACCGACCCAGATTTCCGATGCCGGCCCCGGCCGCGCCGACACGCCCCCGGCCGCGACCGACAAGGGGAAAGGCAAGGCCGCGGACAAGGAAGGCACCGACTGGTGGGGCGAGATCAAGGGCCTGTTCTGGCTGATCCTCGCCGTCCTCGCCTTTCACAGCTTCATCGCCAAGCCCTTCTACATCCCGTCCGAATCGATGATGCCCGGGCTGGTGAAGGGCGACCGGCTGGTGGTCAGCAAATATCCCTACGGCTGGTCGTGGGTGTCGCCCTCCTTCCACATCATGCCCGAAACGCCCGGCCGCCTGTTCGGCCGGCTGCCGGAGCGCGGCGACATCGTCATCGTGACCCCGCCGGGCGCCCGCGCCGACTATATCAAGCGGGTGATCGGCCTGCCCGGCGACCGGGTGGAGATGATCGACGGCCAGGTGTTCATCAACGGCGTGGCGGTTCCGCGCCAGATCCTTCCGCCGGTGCGCTTCCCGGTCGATCCTAACCTGCCCTGCACCGACGCCTTCGGCGAGACGCGGGTGATGGGCGACGACGGGCAGCTGTATTGCGAGCTGCCGCTGGTGCGCGAGACCTTGCCCAACGGCCGCGCCTACGACACGATCGACATGGGCCATTCCAATGTCGACGACGTGGCGCCGCTGATCGTCCCGGAAGGCCATGTCTGGCTGCTGGGCGACAATCGCGACCGGTCGGCCGACAGCCGCGTGGCGATCGCCGAGCAGGGGCTGGGCGGACCGGTGCCGTGGCAGAATATCGGCGGCCGCGCCGAATTCATCACCTTCTCGCTGGACGGCACATCGCAATATTGGAACCCGATCAGCTGGTTCACCGCGATGCGCGGCGGCCGCGCCGGCACCTCGCTCCATCCGGAACGGGTGCAGGCGCAGCCGGCGGCCGAATAAGGCCGCTGCGCAGCCCGATCCGTCAGGCCGTCAGAGCCGTCCCATCAGCGCGAGCACGATGAGGATGATGAGCAGCAGGCCGAGCAGGCCGGACGGGCCGTAGCCCCAGCTGCGGCTATGCCCCCAGGTCGGCAGCGCGCCGACCAGCAGCAGGACGAGGATGATGATCAGAATCGTGCTCACGAAGCACCTCCCTTGAACGCAGGGAGCGAACATGCTCCCGACGCGTCAACGCAGCTTCGCGGGTTGGGTTGCGGCGGCGGAACGACCGCCGTCCGCCTCAGCGGCCCTGGGGCGCCTGCGGCTCGGCGCCGTCGCCCGCGCCCGGGGGCATGCCCTGCATCATCTGCAGCGCGGCGCCCGGAGCGATATCGACCAGGGTGACGTCGAATTCGAGGACTGCGTTGGGCGGAATCGGCCCGTTCGGCGGCACGCTTTCGCCATAGCCGAGCGCGGGCGGGATCACGATCTTGTAGCGGCCGCCCTTCTGCATCATCTGCAGCGCCTCGGTGAAGCCGGGGATGAGGCCGGCGACGGGAAGCGGCGTGGGCCCGCCCTGCCGTTCGGACGAATCGAACACCGTGCCGTCGATCAGCCGGCCCTCATATTCCACGAGGACGAGATCGTCGTTGCCCGGCCGGTCGCCGGTGCCGGGCTGCAGCACTTCGAACTGCAGGCCCGACGCGGTGGTCTGGACGCCGTCGCGCGCCGCGTTGCGGGCAAGATAGCTCGAAGGATCGGCAGCGACGTGGGAAGCGGTTCCCGCCCAGGCGACCGCGCCGGCGGCCAGCGTCAAAGCGGCGATGCCGATCCAGAGCTTCGCGACCGAGCCCTTCTTGAGCGGACGAATCGGAACGGCGGTCACGGACATGGAAGCTTCCCCGGATGCGAGAAGGGCGGCGCCTGTCCGCCGCCCCGTCTTTGGTCAGGCGATGCGCCGCTTAGCGGACGCCGTCGCGCTCCAGCCGCTTGCGCTCGAGCTTGCGGGCCCGGCGGATGGCGGCGGCGCGCTCGCGGGCGCGCTTCTCGGACGGCTTCTCGTAATGACGGCGCAGCTTCATCTCGCGATAGACGCCCTCACGCTGCAGCTTCTTCTTCAGCGCGCGCAGCGCCTGGTCGACATTGTTGTCGCGGACGATGATTTGCATAAAGACCCGTCACTCTCCGTTCAAAAGGTTGATCCGGCGGCCCGATCGGAGCCGACCTCCAAACCCTTACAATAGCATAAAATAAGAACGCCGCGAGACGGTTCCCGCAGCGAGCGCGTGGCGGCCGTTAGCAAAGCGGGGCGGCGTTTTCAAGCGCGAACGGACTCGGACCGGCGCCCCCCGCCTCAGTCGGCGAGCGGCCCGAACGTCGGTTCGGCCTTGCCGAGCCGAGCCCGGATCGCCTCGGTGAGGTCGGCGCTGACCAGGGTCGCCGCGTTCCACATGCCGACGTGGCGCAGCCCTTCCTCCACCGGCCGGCCGCGGCTGTAGTTCAGCGACAGCTTCGCGCCCGCGACCGCGAGCGGCGATTTGGCCGCGATCGTGCGGGCGATCTCCATGCCCGCCGCGACCGCCGCCTCGCGGTCGTCGACGATTCGGTTGACGAGGCCGTAGCGGGCGGCTTCCTCGGCATCCATCCGGCGGCCGGTATAGGTGAGCTCCCGCACGATTCCCTGGGGAATGAGGAAGGACAGGCGCTGGAGCGTGCCGAGATCGGCCGTGATCGCGACATCCACTTCGGCGACCTGGAAGAAGGCGTCGCGGCTCGCCACGCGCAGGTCGCACGCGCTGGCGAGGTCGACGCCCGCGCCGATGCAGCCGCCATGGATCGCCGCCACCACCGGCACTCGCGCCGCCTCCACCGCGGTGAAGGCGTCCTGCAGCCACTGGATATGCCGCAGACGCGCCTCGGCCGACCGGCCGGGATCGTCTGACGGCGGGAACTGGCTGCCGGCATAATGGAGGTCGAGCCCGGCGGTGAAATGCCGCCCCCGCCCCGACAGCAGGATCGCCCGCACCGACGGATCGGCGCCCAGCCGGCGGAACGTGTCGCCGATCGCGGCGAACATCTCTTTGTCCATCGCGTTGAACTTGTCCCCGCGCGCCAGCTCGACATGGGCGACTCCGCCTTCGACGGCGACCGCGATCCTTTCGCTTTCCATTCCCCGGCCTTCCCTTCTAAACCCGATCCATGCCCCGATTTACCGTCAACGGACAGGCCGTCCACTATCGCATGGATCCGGACACGCCGCTTCTGTGGGCGCTGCGCGACGCGTCCAACCTCACCGGCGCCAAATATGGCTGCGGGACGGGGCATTGCGGCGCCTGCATCGTCCATGTCGACGGGCAAGCCGCGCGCAGCTGCCTGGTCAGGATCGCCGACATCGAAGGCAGCTTCGTCACCACCATCGAGGGGCTGTCGCGGGACCGTTCGCATCCGGTGCAGCAGGCCTTCGCCGCCGAACAGGTGCCGCAATGCGGCTTCTGCATCCCCGGCATGATCATGGCCGCCGCCGCTTTGGTGGAGCGCAATGCGAGCCCGACCGACGCGGAGATCGACTCGGCGCTCACCAATCTGTGCCGCTGCGGCGTCTATCCGCGGCTGCGCGAGGCGGTGCGACGGGCGGTGCGGGTGCGCGCCGGCCGCGAGGAGATCGCCGCCGCCCCGCCGCCGGGCATCGACCCGGAGGACGCGGCCAACGAAGTACCCGCGCTGCGCGGCACCCTTCCCCCCGCCCCCGGAGCGCCGATCCGGGAGTAAAGCTTGCGGTCACATGTCCGGCCAGTTCAGCAACAAGTCAGCCTGTTTGGTGCACATGCCGTCCATCGGCCCCGCGATCTTCGCCGGCCGCAGTGATGGAGTATTCGATGCGAAAGGCGTTGATTGGAATGATTCTCGCGGCGACGGCGATCACGCCCGTCGCGGCCCAGGCGCAGGATGCCCGCGCGCGCGCCGCCGAGCGCTACGAGCGGCTCGAGCGCCAGAACCAGGAGCGGTACGGCCGCGGCCAGGACCGGCAGGTCGAGCGGCAGGAGCGTGCCCCGCGCCAGGAACGCGCCCGCGACTGGGGTGCCGAGCGCGCTCAGCCTCAGCCTCAGCAGCAACAGCAGCAGCGCGGCGACTGGCAGGGCCAGGGTCAGCGCGGCGGCTGGCAGGGCCGCGACAATCGCGGCGACCTGCAGCGTGAGCGCCAGCGCCAGGCCGAGCTCCAGCGCCAGCACGAACAGCAGCGCCGCGACCAGGCCGCCCGCGAATGGCAGGGCGATCTCAACGACCCGCGCCAGCGCGAGGCGTTCGAGCGCTACCAGCGCCGCGCCAACCAGAACGAGCAGCGCTACGGCCGCGACGCCGACCACCGCCAGCACATCCAGCGCGAGCAGCAGCGGCGCGAATGGGAACGGCAGCGCCAGCGCCAGGCCTGGGACCGGCAGTGGCGGTACAACAACCGCTACGACTGGGAGCGTTACCGCTACGCCAACCGGCACCTCTATCGCATGCCGGCTTATTACGCGCCGTACAGGGGCCATCGCTACACGCGCTTCTCGATCGGCCTGTTCCTGGGCCAGCCTTTGTTCCATCAGCGCTACTGGATCAGCGATCCGTGGCAGTACCGCCTGCCGCACGCCCCCTACGGCTACCAGTGGGTGCGTTATTACAACGACGTGATCCTGGTCGACACCTGGACCGGCGAAGTGGTGGACGTGATCTACAACTTCTTCTGGTAAGCGATCACCGACGGGCCCGGGGCGGAAAACGCCCCGGGCTTTTCGCTTGTCAGCGGCGACACGCTGACGCAATCGGAGCGCCATGACCTATCGAGCCGCGATCGGCGCCTATGTCCGCGACCGCCTGACCCGCACGCCGGGCGTGATGAAGCTGCCCGCCAAGGGGCTCGACATCTTCCTCGCCAAGAGCTTCATGACTCCCGACGAATGCGCGGCGATGATGCGGGAGATCGACACCGGCCTGCGCCCTTCCGAGCTGCTCGCCGACGTCGGCGATCCCGAATTCCGCACCAGCCGCAGCTGCGACGTCGATCACACCAAGCCGTTCGTCGGCGGCATCAACGCGCGCATCAACCAGCTGCTCGGCATCCAGCCCGAACATGGCGAGGCGATGCAGGGGCAGCGCTACGACGTCGGCCAGCAGTTCAAGCCGCACCACGATTATTTCTACATCGGCCAGCCCTATTGGGAGGCGATGGACCGGGTGGGCGGCCAGCGCACCTGGACGGCGATGATCTTCCTCAACGAGCCGAAGGCCGGCGGGCAGACCTTCTTCGAACATGCCGGTGTGCGGGTCACGCCGCGGGCCGGCAACCTCCTCACCTGGAACAATCTCAACGACGAGGGCGAGCCCAACACCTATTCGCTGCACCAGGGGATGCCGGTGATCGAGGGCGCGAAATATGTGATCACCAAATGGTATCGCGAGCGCCCCTGGGGCATCGTGATCGACGGCGCGGAGGAGGCGCGCGAACCGCTTGCCCCGTCCGGCGAGCCGTCATAGAGCGCCAACACAGCTCGAAACGGGGGGAACCCAGATGATCGCCAAGTCCGTCCTGCTCGCCTCCGCCGCCGCTTTGCTTCTGGCCGCCTGCGCCGCCGCCCCGGCGCCCGCCCCCGCTCCCGCCGCGCCGCCGGCGCCGGCCATGTCGCAGAGCGAGGCGACCCAGCGCCTCCCTGCCTTGTTCGCTCGCAGCGACGACGCCGCGCTCGACCGCAATCCGCTCCAGGCGCTCGCCCGCGGCGACATGCGCAATGCCGACCGGTTCGGCAATTATCTTGAGGACGCCTATTTCGAAGCCGAGCGCGCCGCGCATGAGGCGGAGCTTCGCGAGCTGCTGAGCATCGACCGCGCCGCCCTCTCGCCCACCGACCGCATCGCCTATGACGTGTTCCGCCGCAACAAGGAGCAGGCGCTCAAAGGCCTCCGGCCCGAGGTCGTGGCGCTGAGCGTCGTCCGGCCGATCAACCATTTCACCGGCATGCACACCTTCTATCCGCAGATGGTGTCCGGCCGCGGCGCCGCGCCGTTCCGGTCGCTGGCCGATTACGAGAACAATCTGAAGCGGATGGACGGCTTCGCGGCGCAGATCGACCGCGCCGTCGAACGCTTCCGCGAGGGCATGGCGCGCGGCGTCACCCACCCGCGCCTGGTGGTCGCGAACGTCGTGCGGCAGCTCGACACGCTGACGGCGGACGGGGTCGAGGGATCGCCGATGTTCCTCCCGGTCCGCAACTTCCCCGAAGGCGTGCCGGCCAGCGAACGGCCGCGGCTGGAGCAGGCCTATCGCGACGCGATCGGCGGCAAGGTCAACCCGGCCTTCATCCGGCTGCGCGACTTCCTGCGCGATGAATATCTGCCGGCGGCGCGCGAGAGCGTCGGGCTGACGCAGATGCCGGGCGGCGCGATGCTCTACGACATGGCGATCGAAAGCTCGACCACCCTGCCGCTCACCGCCGATTACGTGCACCAGCTCGGCCTTAGCGAAGTGGCGCGCATCCGCGGCGAAATGGACGCGATCCGGCAGGAAGTGGGCTTCCAGGGCGATCTCGCCGCCTTCTTCGAACACATTCGCACCGATCCGCGGTTCAAGCCGGAATCGGCGGAGGCGCTGACGCAGGGCTATTACGAGATCGGCCGCAAGGTCGATCAGCGCATCGGCACCCTGTTCCGCACCCTGCCGCGCACGCCGCTGGAAATCCGGCCCTATCCCGACTTCATCGCCCCGACCGCGGCCGGCGCCTCGTACCAGCAGGGCGCGCCGGACGGCTCGCGGCCCGGCGTCTTCTACTTCAACACCTACGACCTGCCCTCGCGCATCACCACGATCATGGAGACGCTCTATCTCCACGAAGCCGCGCCGGGGCACCATTTCCAGGTGAGCCTCGCCCAGGAGAATGAGGCGCTTCCCAATTTCATGCGCTTCGGCGGCAACACCGCCTTCGTCGAAGGCTGGGCGCTCTATGCCGAAAAGCTCGGGCCCGAGCTCGGCCTGTTCACCGATCCCTATCAGCGCTTCGGCCATCTCGACGACGAGATGCTGCGGGCGATGCGGCTGGTGGTCGACAGCGGTCTCCACGCCAAGGGCTGGAGCCGCGACCAGGCGATCGAATATATGCTGTCGAACAGCGCGATGGGCCGCACCGACGCGACCGCCGAAGTGGAGCGCTACATCGCCATTCCGGGCCAGGCGCTCGCCTATAAGATCGGGCAGCTCAAGATCCTGGAACTGCGCGCCCGCGCCCGCGAGGCGCTCGGCGACCGCTTCGACATTCGCGAGTTCCACGAGCAGGTGCTGGGCACCGGCGCCCTGCCGCTCACCGTGCTCGAAGCCAAGATCAACGACTGGATCGCGGGGAAACGCGGCTGATACTCAATCCTCCCTGTGGAGCGATGCTCCATGGGGAGGGGGACCGGGCGCAGCCCGGTGGAGGGGCAAGCAGCGCCGGAAAGCCCCTCCACCGCACTTCGTGCGGTCCCCCTCCCCATCGCCTGCGGCGACAGGGAGGACTGAACTATGAATCCAGCGCCTCGGCGATCAGCCGCCGACTGTTGTCGATTCCGTAGAGGGCGATGAAGCTGCCCATGCGCGGGCCCTGGCTGGAGCCGAGCAGGGTTTCGTAGAGCGCCCTGAACCAGTCGCGCAGATTTTCGAAGCCGTGCGCCTTGCCGGTTTCATAGACTTCGAACTGGATCGCCTCAGCATCGGCGCCGGCGGGCAGCGCGGCGAGGCGCGCGTCGAGATCGCGCAGCGCCTCCGTCTCCTTCGCGTCCGGCGCGCGGCGGCGGAGCGAGCCGGCGATGAAGTCGCGGAAGTAGATCAGCGCATGGTCGATCAGCGCGTCGAGCTCCGGATAGGCCGCGCGGGTGACGCCCGGCCGGTAGCGCTCGACGAAACCCCACAAGAGGTCTTTGTCGTCGCTAGAGGCGACGGCGACGAGGTTGAGGAGAAGCGCGAAGCTGATCGGAAGCCGCGCCTCGGGCACGTTGCCGGCGTGAATGTGGTGGACCGGATTGCCGAGCCGCTTGTCCCATTCCTGTGCCGGATAGGCGGCCAGGAACTGGTGATATTCGTCCACCGCCTTGGGAATGATGCCGAAGGACAGCTGCTTCGCCTTCTTCGGCTCGCGGTAGATGTAGAAACTGAGGCTCTCCTGCGGCGCGTAGGTCAGCCATTCGTCGATTGTGACGCCGTTGCCCTTGGTCTTCGAAATCTTCTCGCCATTCTCGTCGAGGAACAGCTCGTAGTTGAAGCCTTCCGGCGGGCGGGCGCCGAGGATGCGGGCGATCTTGGACGATTGGATGACCGAGTCGATGAGGTCCTTGCCCGCCATTTCGTAATCGACGCCGAGCGCGACCCAGCGCATCGCCCAGTCGACCTTCCACTGGAGCTTGGCGCCGCCGGACAGGATCGACTGCTCCACCGTCTCGCCGCTCTCCGGATCGGTGTAGCGCACCGTCCCCGCCTCGGCGTCCACCACCTCGACCGGGACCTGCAGCACCTTGCCGCTGGTCCGGCTGATCGGAAGCACGGGCGAATAGGTCTTGCGCCGCTCCTCCCGCAGCGTCGGGAGCATCACGTCCATGATCTGGTCGTAGCGCCGCAGCACCTGGCGCAGCGTCTCGTCGAACCGTCCCGAACGGTAGCAGTCGGACGCGGCGAGGAATTCATAGTCGAAACCGAAGCGGTCGAGGAATTCCTTCAGCAGATTGTTGTTGTGATCCGCGTAGCTCGCATGGCCGCAGCCGAACGGATCCGGCACGCTCGACAAGGGCTGGTCGAGATGCGCGTGCATCATATCCTGGTGCGGCACGCCCGGCGGCACCTTGCGCATGCCGTCCATGTCGTCGGAAAAGGCGATGAGGCGGCTCGGCCAGTCCGCCATCTCCTTCAGCGCGCGGCGCACCATCAGCGTGCGGGCCACTTCCTGGAAAGTGCCGAGATGCGGCAGGCCCGACGGGCCGTAGCCGGTTTCGAACAGGACGCCCTTGTCGCCCGGACCGTCCGGGTAGCGTTTCAGGAGCTTGCGCGCCTCCTCATAGGGCCAGGCCTTGGAGACGAGCGCGGCTTCGCGCAGGGCGGCGGGGATCTGCGGATCGGGCATGAACGGCCTCTTCGCCGCTTCGGCCGTGTCGCGCAAGACAGCGCGTCCGTGGGACGCTTGATTCCGCACCGGCTTTTGGGCATCGGCGGCGGCGAAGGAGCCAATGATGCCGGCACGTATCTACCAGCGGGCGAAAAATGCCATGCAGTCGGGCCGCGCCCGCGCGGGCACCTGGGTGCTGGAATTCGAATCGACGAGCCCGAAGCGGCCCGATCCGCTGACCGGCTGGTCCGGCGGCGCGGACACGCAGGCGCAGGTGTCGATCGGCTTCGACACGCTGGAAGACGCACAGCGTTACGCCGAACGCGAGGGCATCGACTATCATGTCGTCCCCGCCGCCGAACCCAGGCTGCGGCTGCAGGCCTACGCCGACAAGTTCAAGTAAGCGGCCTCAGCCTTCGGGCACGCAGGCGATCCGGTGGATGCGCCCGCCATATTCCAGCGATCCGGCAGGCGCCCGGCGGCCGAGTTCGCCCCGGACGGTGACGCGCAGCCGCGCCACCCGCTCGCCGCCCGCGCCGTCCAGCAGGTCGAGCAGCAGGCTGTGCTCGTCGATCCAGCTCTGGCCGATCCGCAGCCCGCCGTCGAAGGTGGAGCGGCGGACCGCGCCGTCGCGCAGCGTCGCCCCGACGAGCCCGCCCGGGGAGCCGGTGCCCGCGACGATGTCGAGCGTGACGCCGACCGGCGCGGTCGCGCGGCAGGACCAGCCGGCGGTCGCCGCGGCCGGCGCGGCGGCGAGGAGCAGCGGAAGGGCGAGGAGGTGGCGGATCATCGACCGGTCTCCCTTGGATCGGCGCCGACGAAGCTAGAGGCGCTTGGCTGAACGCGCGATTGCGGCGATAGGGGCCGCCATGTCCGCCCCCGAACGCTCCGACCCGTCCACCATCCGCCGCCTTTACGGCCGCCGCTCCGGCCACAAGCTCCGCCAGGGCCAGGCCGAGTTGGTCGAGCGGCTGCTCCCGGCCTTGAGCGTCCCCGAGGAAGGGCCGATCGATTCGCGCACCCTGTTCGGCGAGGACCGGCCGCTCCATTTCGAGATCGGCTTCGGCTCCGGCGAGCATCTCGCCTACCGCGCCGACCTGCTGCCCGATCACGGCTTCATCGGCGCCGAGCCGTTCCTGAACGGCGTGGTCGGCGCGCTCGCCCACATCCGCGAGCGGCGGCTCGCCAACGTCCGGCTCCACATGGGCGACGCGCTCGACGTGCTGGAGCGGCTGCCCGACGCGAGCCTGCGCTTCGTCTACCTGCTCCACCCCGATCCCTGGCCGAAGGCGCGGCATGCCAAGCGGCGCATGGTCAATCATGGCCCGCTCGACGTCATCGCCGCCAAGCTGCAGCCCGGCGGCGAATTCCGGCTGGGCACCGACGATCCGACCTATTGCCGCTGGTCGATGATGATCATGAACCAGCGCCGCGACTTCGAATGGCTGGCGGAAAGTGCCCGCGACTTCCTGACGCGCCCCGGCGGCTGGCCGGAGACGCGCTACGAAGCCAAGGCCCGCCGCAAGGGCCACGAAGTCTGGTACTTCCGCTACCGCCGCGCCTGATGGGCGCGGCCCGCTAGCCGCGCGGCGTCAGCCTGAGCAGGCGCCCGCCCTGGTTGTTGCGCTCGTCCTCCAGCACGTAGATCGCGCCGTCCGGCCCTTCCTCCACTTCGCGGATGCGCTGGCCCATGTCCCAGGTGTCGGCGACCCGCGCCTCGGTGCCCTGCAGCGCGACCCGGACCAATACCCGGCCGGACAGGCCGCCCAAGAAGGCGCTGTTGCGCCACTGCGGGAACAGGTCGCCGCGATAGACGATCATCCCCGCCGGCGAGATCGCCGGGACCCAGGCGATCTTCGCCTGTTCGAACTCCGGCCGCGTGTCGGGATTGGGGATGCGGGCGCCGTCATAATGATCGCCCCAGGAGACGACCGGATAGCCGTAATTGCGGCCCGGCAGGATGAGGTTGAACTCGTCGCCGTGGCGCGGACCCATTTCGTGGCTCCACAGATTGCCGGCGGTGTCGAAGGCGAGGCCGAGCGGGTTGCGGTGGCCGTAGCTCCAGATCTGCGAGGCGACCTCGCCCTGGCCCGCGAACGGATTGTCGGACGGGGTGCCGCCGTCCGGCGTGATCCGCACGATGGTGCCGAGATGCTGACTGTTGTCCTGCGCCGGGTCGAAGGATTGCCGGTCGCCGTTGGTGATGAACAGATGCTGCCCGTCCGGCGAGAAAGCGAGGCGATGACCGAGATGGCCGAGCCGCGCCTCCATCTTCGGATGCTGGCGCCAGATCACCTGGAACCCGTCCAGCCGCGGCTGATCGCCCTCCAGATTCAGCCGCGCGCGACCGACCGCCGCGCCGCTGGTCCCGTTCGGCCCGGGTTCGGCATAGCTCAGATAGACGATATTGTTGGTCCCGAACTGGGGATGGAGGACGACGTCGCCGAGCCCGCCCTGGCCGCCGACCTGGACGGCCGGCACCCCGGCCACGTCCATCACTTCCCCGTCCGGCTGCCACAGCTTCAGCGCGCCGCCTCTTTCGGTTATCAAGGCGTAGGGGCTGTCCGGGATGAAGGCCATGGCCCAGGGCTGCGAGAAGCGCGCGATCTCCTGCACCTCGAACGGCAGGTTCTGCGTCGGTTCGGGCGCCACCACCTGGGTGCGGGTCGCCTGCCCGCCCTGCGCCGTCGCCGCATTGTTCGCGGCCACGCTTTCTCCGGCGCCGTTGCAGCCGGCAAGAGCGAGGGCGGGCAAGGCGGCGTGGCGTAGGAAGCGCATGGCGGTCTCCGATGCTGTGGATGTCGGAACGACTCTCGGGACCCGGCGTCTGTTCGTCAAGATCGACCATCTGCCGTATCGGAACCCGTCTTGAAACCGACTAGAGCCGCGCCGATGGTGCTTCTCTCCCTCGCGACCGCTTTGCCGCCCCACCGGATCGGACAGGAGGAAGCCAAACAGGTCGCCGCACGCCTGTTCGGCGGACGCACCGCCTTGTTCGACCGCCTGTCCGGCGTGTTCGACAATGCCGGCATCGGCGCGCGCCACCTGATCCGCCCGCCCGAATGGTATGAGACCGAACGTGGCTGGGAGGCGCGCAACGCGGCCTATCTGGACGCCGCCGACACGCTCTATGCCGAAGCGGCGGGGAAGGCGCTCGCCGCGGCGGGCGTGGCGGCGGACGCGGTCGATTGCCTCGTCACCGTCTCCACCACCGGCATCGCGACGCCCAGCCTCGAGGCGCGGGCGGCGGCGCGGATGGGCTTTCGCGCCGATGCCGAGCGGGTGCCGGTCTTCGGCCTCGGCTGCGCGGGCGGCGTGACCGGCCTCGCTCTCGCCGCCCGGCTGGCGGCGGAGCGGCCGGGCAAGACGGTGCTCTTCGTCACCGTCGAGCTCTGCTCGGTCGCGATGCGGCTCGACAAGCTCAGCAAGGCCAACATCGTCGCCACCGCTCTGTTCGGCGACGGCGCGGCAGCGGCGCTGGTGCGGAGCGGCGAGGGCGGCGGACTGGCGCGGATCGGCGCCGGCGCGGAACGGCTGTGGCCGGGGACGCTCGGCATCATGGGCTGGGACGTCGAGGATCCGGGCCTGGGCGTCGTCTTCGACCGGGCCATCCCGCCGTTCATCGAAGCCCATCTGGCCGAAGGCGTTCGCGCCATCGAGGACAAGGTCGGCGAGGCGCGGGCGTGGTGCTGCCACCCGGGCGGCGCCAAGGTGATCGAGGCGCTGGAGGCGAGCCTCGGCCTCGCGGCCTGCACGCTGGCCGACGAGCGGGCGGTGCTGCGCGACCATGGCAACATGTCGGCGCCGACCGTGCTCTTCGTCCTCGAACGCCTGCTCGCGCGCGGCCTTTCGGCGCCGACGCTGATGCTCGCGCTCGGCCCCGGCTTCACCCTGAGCGGTCTGATGCTGGAGCCGGTGCGGTGACCGCCGTCCTCATCCTCGCTTTCGTGACGCTGCAGCGGCTCGGCGAGCTCGTCCTGTCGCGGCGCAACACCAGGCGGCTGCTGGCGAAAGGGGCACAGGAGCATGCGCCGGGCCACTACCCGCTGATCGTGCTCGTCCATGCCGGCTGGCTGGCGGCGCTGTGGCTGCTGGCGCCGGGGCGGGACGTCGCCTGGCTCCCGGTGGCCCTGTTCGTCCTCCTTCAGCTCGCGCGCCTGTGGGTGCTCGCGACGCTCGGCGATCGCTGGACGACGCGGATCATCGTGCTCCCGGGCGCGCCGCTGGTCGCGCGCGGCCCGTACCGGCTGGTGCGCCATCCGAACTACTGGATCGTCGCGGGCGAAATCGCGCTGCTGCCGCTCGCCTTCGGGCTGGTCGACATCGCCATCCTCTTCTCGGTCCTCAACGCGGCGGTGCTGTTCGTCCGCATCCGCGCCGAGGAAAGGGCGCTGCGGGGCTGGAACTGATCGCGGCTTTGCGCCTAAGCTGACGTCATGACCAGGATCGCCGCCCCCATAGCCGCCGCGCTGGCGCTCGCCAGTTGCGCCACCGTCCCGCCGCCCGACCCGCAGGCTCAGTTCATGGCGCGGCTCAACGCCTTGTGCGGACAGGCCTTCGAAGGGCGCATCGCCAGCCCGCCGGTGGAAGCGGACGCCGCCTTCGCCGGTCGGCGGCTCGTGATGCATGTCCGCGAATGCAGCCGCGACGAGGTGAAGATCCCCTTTCATGTCGGCGAGGACCGGTCGCGCACCTGGGTGATCACCCGCACCCGCGAGGGGCTGCGGCTGAAGCACGATCATCGCCACGAGGACGGCAGCGAGGACGCGCTCACCCAATATGGCGGCGACACCGCCGATCACGGCACCGCCCGGCGCCAGGAATTCCCCGCCGACGCTTTCTCCCGGGAAATGTTCATCCGGCAGAACATCCCGCAGTCAGTCCCCAACGTCTGGGCGATGGAGGTCGAGCCGGGCCGGCTGTTCGCCTATGAGCTGCGCCGCCCGGGCCGCTTCTTCCGGGTCGACTTCGATCTCACCCGCCCGATCGCGCCGCCGCCTGCCCCCTGGGGCCACCGCTGAGCCCGCGGCGGGCGCGGGTTTCGGTGAACAGGCGCGGAAGATCGGCCAAGCAGCGGAGCCGAGGCGGCTGAGCGGCGTTGAGCCCGCCATGCCCCGCTATTACTTCCATACCCATAACGGCTCCGGGTCCAGCTTCGACGAAGAAGGACAGGAGCTCCCCGACATCCACGCCGCGCGCAGGGAAGCCTTGCGCGGCATCCGCTCCATCGTCAGCGAGGAGGCGCAGAGCGGCGAGGTCGACCTGCGCGGCCGGCTGGACGTGGCCGGCGGCGACGGGGGCGTCCTCTTCACCGTCCAGTATGACGAGGCGATCCAGGTCCGCCGGCGCGAAGAGGCGCGGCCATGATCGAGCGGCATCTGATGAAGCTGCGCGCCCGGGACGATCTGACCGACGAGGAGGAGCAGGCGATCCGGTCCGCCGTCGCCGACGTGAAGGAGGTGAGCGCGGACCAGGTCTACGTCCGGGCCGGAGACCCGCTCACCGCCGCGACCCTGCTGCTCGACGGGATCATGTGCCGCGCCAAGGATCTGCGCAACGGCGAGCGCCAGATCAGCGAACTCAATGTCGCCGGCGACTTCGTGGACGTCCACGGCTTCACGTTGAAGCAGCTCGACCACAATCTGATCACGCTCACCGACTGCCGGGTCGCGAGCGTGCCGCACGCGCGGCTGCGGGAGATCACCGAGGCGTTTCCGCACCTCGCCCGGCTCTACTGGTTCGGCACCAATCTCGACGCCGCCATCCACCGCGAATGGGAGCTGTCGCTCGGCCGCCGCACCGCTTATGCGCGCATCGCCCACTTGTTCTGCGAGCTTCGGGCGCGATTGGAGCTGGTCGGCCTCGCGGACGGGGACGGCTACGACCTCGCGGTGACGCAGGGCGACATCGCCGAATGCATGGGCCTCACCCCGGTCCATGTGAACCGCATGCTGAAGCAGCTGCGCGAGGAGGGGCTGGTCGAATTCCGGGACCGTCGGGTCGCGATCCTCGATTGGGAGGGCCTCGCCCGGGCCGGCGAGTTCGACCCCTCCTATCTCTATCTCGGCCGCCGGCCGCGCGAGGACTGAGGCGGCGGACCCTCGCGGGCACCCGCGGCCGCCCCGATTGGCGCCATCGGCCGAAACCTGTTAGACGGGCGGCATGAACGAAAAGAACATCATGGAGCGCGCCTTCGAACTGGCGGGCTCGGGCGATTGCCGGGACATGCGCGATCTGCAGGTGCGGCTGAAGCAGGAAGGCTATACCC
Source organism: Allosphingosinicella sp. (assembly GCF_046295735.1). GTDB lineage: Bacteria > Pseudomonadota > Alphaproteobacteria > Sphingomonadales > Sphingomonadaceae > Allosphingosinicella. The sequence goes on along the minus strand of NZ_JBKBMQ010000018.1, from coordinate 28,592 downwards.
GCATCCCCGAACATCTCGGCGGCAGCTTCACCAGCCGCCAGATCAACACCTTGATCAAGAGCGCGGCCGAACAAGCCGCCGAATAGGCGCCGCTCAGTTCGCCTCCGTCTCGAATCCCGCCGCCGCGGCCTCGCGGAACCCGCCGAGATTGTAGAGGCGCTGATAGCCGAGGCCGAGCAGCACCGCTCCCGCCATCGCCGCCCTGCGCCCGGTGCCGCAATAGACGACGATCGGCCGGTCGGTCCGGAATTCCGGAAGGAAGTCCGGATGCGCGGGATCCGCCCGCTCGGCCACGCGGGCGCGCGGCACGTGGACGGCGCCTCTCAGCTTGCCCTGCTCGGCCAGTTCCTGCGCCTCGCGCACGTCGAGCAGCAGCGCCCCCTCTTCGGCGATCAGCCGCCGCGCCTCCTCCACTCCGATCCGCGGCATTTCCGCCTCGCTCGCCGCGGCGGGCGGCGGCGGCGCGGGGAGCACGGAAGCGGCCGGATCGAGCGCGGCCAGGGCGAGGATCAGGGAAAGCTGCATCGTCGGTTCTCCTTCCCCCGACCCCACCTTCCTCGCCCGCCGAAGTCAAGCACCCGGCTTGCGAAGCGCTCCGGAAAGGCCCATTCTCCGGCCATGGCCACGGTCAGCGTCACCTTGCCCGACTCGCTCGCCGCCTTCCTCGAAGCGGAGGCCGCCGACCGCGGTTTCGGCTCCAGCGACGAATTTCTGCGCGACCTGGTGCGGCGCGAGCATGACCGGGCACGCGTGCGCAACCTGCTGCTCGAAGGCCTCGCCTCGCCGCTGGAGGGGCCGGCCGACAAGGAGTTCTTCGACGGATTGCGCGACCGGATCGGGCGTCGGGGAGCGAATTGACCGCAAAGCCGGTCCTGCGCCGTCGTGCCGCCCGAAACGACATCATCGCAGCATCCGATCATTACGAAGACGAGGCTGGAGCCGACATCGCTCGCCGCTTCTTGGGCGCGGTGGAAGAGGCGATCGGAAAATTAGGCGAACGGCCTGGCGCCGGCTCTCCGCGGCTGGGAGAGGCGCTCGGAATGCCGCGACTGCGCAGCCGTCCCGTCGACCGTTTTCCGTACCTGATCTTCTATGAGGAAAGTGGCGATCGGGTAGAAATCGTACGCGTCCTGCACACCAAGCGCGACCTTGCGGGAATTCTCGGCACCGGTGAGGACTGAGCCTTTCGGACTTGCTCCCATGCGCCGGCCAGCCTATATGCGCGGTGCCTTTCTCGACATCGTCAGATCGTTGAGGCTGGTCCCGGGGGTCGGGGCCGGCGGCGGGAAGCTTTTGCTGTTGGAGCGCGCGTGGCGGACATCGCCCAGATTCACGAACTGATGGAGCCGGAGGCCAAGGCGCTCGGCTTCGACCTGGTGCGCGTCAAGATGATGGGCGGCACGTCCGACCCGACGCTGCAGGTGATGGCGGAGCGGCCTGACACCCGCCAGCTCAGCCTAGAGGATTGCGCGGAGCTGTCGCGGCGCCTGTCCGACCTGCTCGACCGGCTGGAAGAGGAAGGCCGGGATCCGATTCCGGGCTCCTACCGGCTGGAAGTCTCCTCCCCCGGCATCGACCGGCCACTGACCCGCCTCAAGGATTTCGACGACTGGACGGGCCACGAGGCCCGCATCACGCTCGCCGAGAAGCTCGAGGGGCGCAAGCAGTTCAACGGCGAGCTGCGCGGAACGGAAGGCGCGGACGTCCTTATCGACGTGCCGGGCCTGGGCGCGGCCGCCCTCCCCTTCGCCGCGATCCATTCCGCCAAGCTCGTCATGACCGACAAACTCATCGCGGCGACCGCCCCGCTCAGCGCGGATGGCGCCGATTCCATCAAGGTAGAGGACTAACCACCATGGCCACCACCGCAGCTCCCGGCGCCGTGTCCGCCAACAAGGCGGAGCTGATCGCCATCGCCGATTCGGTCGCGCGCGAGAAGCTGATCGACCGCACCATCGTCATCGAGGCGATGGAGGACGCGATCCAGCGCGCCGCCCGTGCCCGCTACGGCGCCGAGAACGACATCCGCGCCAAGCTCGACCCCACGAGCGGCGACCTCCGCCTGTGGCGCGTCGTCGAGGTGGTCGAGGACGTCGAAGATTATTTCAAGCAGGTCAGCCTCAAGGACGCGCAGAAGCTGCAGCCGGGCGCCAATGTCGGCGACTTCATCGTCGATCCGCTGCCGCCGATCGAGTTCGGCCGGATCGCGGCCCAGGCCGCCAAGCAGGTCATCTTCCAGAAGGTCCGCGACGCCGAGCGCGAGCGCCAGTTCGAGGAGTTCAAGGACCGGGTCGGCGAGATCATCACCGGCGTCGTGAAGCGGGTGGAGTTCGGCCACGTGGTGGTCGATCTCGGCCGCGCCGAAGGCGTCATCCGCCGGGACCAGCAGATCCCGCGCGAAGTGGTGCGCGTCGGCGACCGGGTCCGCTCGCTGATCCTCAACGTCCGCCGCGAAAACCGCGGCCCGCAGATCTTCCTTTCCCGCGCGCATCCCGATTTCATGAAGAAGCTGTTCGCGCAGGAAGTGCCGGAAATCTACGACGGCATCATCGAGATCAAGGCCGCCGCGCGCGATCCGGGCAGCCGCGCCAAGATCGGCGTCCTGTCCCACGACAGCTCGATCGATCCGGTCGGCGCCTGCGTCGGCATGAAGGGCAGCCGCGTCCAGGCGGTGGTTCAGGAGATGCAGGGCGAGAAGATCGACATCATCCCCTGGTCGCCCGACCTTGCGACCTTCGTCGTCAACGCGCTGCAGCCGGCGACCGTCGCCCGCGTCGTGATCGACGAGGAAGAGGACCGGATCGAGGTGGTGGTCCCCGACGATCAGCTCAGCCTCGCCATCGGCCGCCGCGGCCAGAATGTCCGCCTCGCCAGCCAGCTCACCGCCAAGGCGATCGACATCATGACCGAGGCCGACGCCTCCGAGAAGCGCCAGCGCGAATTCATCGAGCGTTCGACCATGTTCCAGGAGGAGCTGGACGTCGACGAGACGCTGGCGCAGCTGCTGGTTGCCGAAGGCTTCGGCGCGCTCGAGGAAGTGGCCTATGTCGAGGCGGACGAGATCGCCTCGATCGAGGGCTTCGACGACGAGCTGGCGGCCGAGCTGCAGAGCCGCGCCGCCGAGGCGCTGGAGCGGCGCGAGGAAGCGGCCCGCGAAGAGCGTCGCGCGCTGGGGGTCGAGGATGCGCTGGCCGAGATGCCCTATCTCACCGAGCAGATGCTGGTGACGCTGGGCAAGGCGGGCATCAAGACGCTGGACGATCTCGCCGATCTCGCCACCGACGAGCTGGTCGCCAAGAAGCGGCCCGAGCAGCGCCGCCAGCGCGAATCGAACCGGCCGGAGGACAAAGGCGGCGTGCTCGCCGAATATGGCCTCAGCGACGAGCAGGGCAACGAGATCATCATGGCCGCCCGCGCGCACTGGTTCGAGGATGAGGGGGAGGACGCGGTTGCGGAAACCCCACAATGATCGGCCGGGACGACTGAAGCGAAGCCCCTCTCCTTCGGGGGAGGGGCTGGGTGTGGAGCCGGTAGAAGGGCACTCTCCCGCCGATGCCGGCACCGAACCCGCCTCGCCCAAAAGGAGGGGCTCCCACGCCCCCGAACGCACCTGCATCCTGACGCGGACGCACGGCACGCCGGAGACGCTGGTGCGGCTCGCTTTGTCGCCGGACGGCGAAGTGCTGCCCGACGTCCGCGGCAAGGCGCCGGGCCGTGGCGCCTGGATCGGCGTCGGCCGCGGCGAACTCGAAGCGGCGCTGGCGAAGGGGCGGCTGAAGGCCGCGCTCGCCCGCGCCTTCAAGTCCGGCGCCGTCCGCGCGCCCGACGATCTTTCCGACCGGATCGAGGCCGCGCTGCGCCAGGCGGCACTCGACCGGCTCGGCCTCGAGGCCAAGGCCGGGACGCTGATCAGCGGCTCGGAAAAGGTCGAGACCGCCGCCCGGCGGGGCGAGGTCCACCTCCTGATCCACGCCGCCGACGCCGCCGAGGACGGCCGTCGCAAGCTCGACCAGGCCTTGCGCGCCGGGGACGGCGACCGGCGAGGGGTGGTTTTTCCGGAGGATAGAACCATATTGTCATTGGCGCTGGGGCGCCAGAATGTGGTACATGCCGCAATCATAGACCGGGCCGCCGCCCAGAGGGTGCGCCTCGCGCTCGGTCGGTGGGCCGCTTTTATCGGACGTGATGCTGGGCTAAGCGCCGCGACTGCGGATGCGGCGGCTGTATCGGCTGTGGATGTGAATGAAGGATAGTATGAGCGAGACGACTGACAAGCCGAAACTCGGAGCGCGCGCGCCGCTGGGCCTCAAGCGCACGGTGGAAACCGGCAAGGTGAAGCAGAGCTTCAGCCACGGCCGGTCCAACACCGTCGTCGTGGAGGTGAAGAAGCGCCGCATCCTCGGCCGGCCCGGCGAAGCCGAGGCGCCGAAGCCCGAGCAGGCCGCGCCCGCTCCCGCCCCCGCGCCCGCAGCGAAGGCTCCGCCGCCGGCCGCGCCCAAGCCGGTCGTCCGGCCGCCGCTGAACGACGCCCAGGCCCGGCGCGAGCTGCAGGAGCGGCTGCTGCGTGAGGCCGAGGAGGCCCGGCTGAACGCGCTGGAGGAAGCGCGCCGCCGCGAGGATCGCGAAGCCCAGGCCGCGACCGAGGACGAGAAGCGCCGCGCCGAAGAGAATCGCCGCGCCGAGGAAGAGGCCCGCCAGCAGGCCGAGGAGGCCGAGCGCCGCGCCCGCGAGGAGGCCGAACGCGCCGCCGCGGCTCCGGAGCCCGAAGCGGCGCCGGCCGCGACCGCCGGGCCGACGGCCGACGCCGCCGAGCGCCGCGCGCCCGCGCGCCCGAAGCATCACGCCCCCGCTCCGAAGCGTCCCGAACCCGCTCGTCCGGCGCGCGGCCGCGACGACCGTCGCCAGTCGGGCAAGCTCACCGTCACCCGCGCGCTGGGCGACGAGGGCGACGCCCGCGCCCGTAGCCTCGCGGCGCTGCGCCGCGCGCGCGAGAAGGAAAAGCGTTCGCACATGCAATCCGGCCCGTCCGCCAAGCAGGTGCGCGACGTGGTGGTGCCGGAAGCGATCACCGTCGGCGAGCTCGCCAACCGCATGGCCGAGCGCGGCGCCGACCTGGTGAAGGCGCTGTTCAAGATGGGCATGGTCGTCACCGTCAACCAGACGATCGACCAGGACACGGCCGAGTTGCTGGTCACCGAGTTCGGCCACAACATCAAGCGCGTGAGCGAGGCCGACGTCGAAATCGGCATCGGCGGCGAGGAAGATGCGCCGGAAACGCTGGTCACGCGTCCGCCGGTGGTCACCATCATGGGCCATGTCGATCACGGCAAGACCAGCCTGCTGGACGCGATCCGCGGCGCCGACGTCGTGTCGGGCGAGGCGGGCGGCATCACCCAGCATATCGGCGCCTATCAGGTGACGCTGAAGGACAAGTCCCGGGTCGCCTTCCTCGACACGCCGGGCCACGAGGCGTTCACGGAGATGCGGCAGCGCGGCGCCAACGTGACCGACATCGTGGTGCTGGTGGTCGCGGCCGACGACGGGCTGCGGCCGCAGACGGTGGAGGCGATCAACCACACCAAGGCGGCCGGCGTCCCGATGATCGTGGCGATCAACAAGATCGACAAGCCCGGCGCCAATCCGCAGAAGGTCCGCGAGGAGCTGCTGCAGCACGAGATCGTGGTCGAACAGATGGGCGGCGACGTCCAGGACGTCGAAGTGTCGGCGCTCAAGAAGACCAATCTCGACGGCCTGCTCGACGCGATCAATCTCCAGGCCGAGATCCTGGAGCTGAAGGCGAACCCGGACCGCGCCGCCGAAGGCGCCGTCGTCGAGGCCAAGCTCGACAAGGGCCGCGGCCCGGTCGCGACCGTCCTCGTCCAGCGCGGCACGCTGAAGGTCGGCGACGTGTTCGTCGCCGGGCCGATCGCCGGCAAGGTCCGCGCGATGATCGACGACAAGGGCCGCCAGGTGAAGGAAGCCGGTCCGTCCGTTCCGGTCGAGGTGCTCGGCCTGTCCGGCGTGCCGTCGGCGGGCGACGTCCTGACCGTGGTCGAGAACGAGGCCCGCGCCCGCGAGGTCGCCGCCTATCGCCAGGGCCTGCTGGACCGCAAGCGGACCACCGCCGCGCCGGTCAGCCTCGAGAACATGTTCGCTTCGAAGGCGAGCATGACCAAGGAATTCCCGATGGTCGTCAAGGGCGACGTGCAGGGATCGGTCGAGGCGATCGTCAACGCGCTCAATCGCATCTCGACCGACGAGATCCGGGTGCGCGTGCTGCATTCGGCGGTCGGCGCGATCACCGAGAGCGACGTGACGCTGGCGAGCGCGTCCAGCGCGCCGATCATCGGCTTCAACGTCCGGCCCAACGCGAAGGCGCGCGAGATCGCCGAGCGCACCGGCGTCGAGTTCCGCTATTACGACGTCATCTACCACCTCACCGACTGGGTGAAGCAGGCGATGGCGGGCGAACTCGGTCCGGAGATCGTCGAGACCGTGCTCGGCCGCGCCGAGGTCAAGGAGGTCTTCCCGGCCGGCAAGAGGGACAAGGCCGCGGGCCTCCTCGTGCTGGAAGGCGTCATCCGCAAGGGCCTCCACGCCCGCCTCACCCGCGAGGACGTCATCGTCTCCAAGACGACCATCTCCTCGCTCCGGCGCTTCAAGGACGACGTGGCGGAAGTCCGCGCCGGCCTGGAATGCGGCGTGCTGCTGGCGGACACGAACGACATCAAGGCGGGCGACCATCTCGAAGTCTTCGAAGTCGAGGAGCGCGCGCGCACGCTGTGACACGCGAGGAGGAGGAACGCGAGCAGGCGGAGTTCGACCGCAAGGCCGACAAGGCTTCCGGCTGGCTGGTCGGCTGCATCCCGGTGTTTGCCGTCCTGCTCCTGCCCTTGGCGCTGGTGATCTGAGATGGCACGCCACAACGAAACGCCCGAAGGCCGCTCGGTCCGCCTGCTTCGCGTCGGCGAGCAGGTGCGCCATGCGCTGTCCGACATCCTGACGCGCGGCGACGTTCACGACGACGTGCTCGCCAGCCACAGCGTATCGGTGACCGAAGTCCGGATGTCGCCGGACCTGCGACACGCGACCGTGTTCGTGAAGCCTTTGCTCGGCGCCGACGAGGCCGAGGTGATCGGCGCGCTGAAGCGCAACGTGCGCTATCTGCGCGGCGAGGTCGCGAGGCGCGTCAACACCAAATATGCCGCCATGCTGAAGTTCGTGGCGGACGAAAGCTTCGACGAGGGCAGCCACATCGACCGCCTGCTCCGCGCGCCCCACGTCGCGCAGGATCTCGGCGAGGAATGATCGAGGCGCTGGCGCGGCCGATGACCGGCGAGGGCTGCCGGGCCGAGCCCTATTCCGAAGCGCATCGCGAAGCCCTGCGCGCCGCCTGCGCGGAGGACCTCGACATCTGGCCGATCTATGCCTGGAGCTTCGATCCCGCGCGGTTCGACGACACGCTCGACCGGCTGCTCTCCCGGCCGGACCGGTTGCTGTTCGTGCTGTTCGACGGCGATGCCTTCGCCGGCATGAGCGCCTTCCTCGGCATCGATCCGGAGCGACAGGTGCTGGAGATCGGCAACACCTATTATCGGCCGCATCTGCGCGGCACCGGCTTCAACCGACGCGCCAAGGACATGATGCTGGCGCGCGCCTTCGACTGCGGCGTACGCAGGGTCGAGTTCCGGGTCGACGCCCGCAACGCCCGCAGCCAGGCGGCGATGGCGAAGATCGGCGGGGTGCGCGAGGGCGTGATCCGGCAGGACCGGATCACATGGACCGGCCATGTCCGCGACACCGTGCTCTTCTCGATCCTTCGCGACGAATGGCTTGAGGGGCGCGCGGCCGGGCGGTAGCACCGGAAGACGGGGGTGCGACGGTGGCCAAGCTCTATTTCTACTACGCCTCGATGAATGCGGGGAAATCGACCACGCTTCTGCAGGCGGACTTCAACTATCGCGAGCGCGGCATGGCGACCATGTTGTGGACGGCGGCGCTCGATCATCGCGCCGGCGTCGGCACCATCGCCTCCCGCATCGGCCTCACCGCCGAGGCGCACGCCTTCGAACCGGAGACCGACCTGCGCCGCGCGATCGAGGAGGAGCTGAAGAAGCGCCGGGTGGACTGCGTGCTGGTCGACGAAGCGCAGTTCCTCTCGCGGGCGCAGGTGATGCAGCTCGCCTCCGTCTGCGACGATCTCGACATACCGGTGCTCGCCTACGGGCTGCGCACCGACTTCCAGGCGAATCTCTTTCCCGGCAGCGCCAACCTGCTCGCGCTCGCCGACGCGCTGGTGGAGCTGAAGGCGATCTGCGAATGCGGCCGCAAGGCGACCATGAACCTGCGCGTCGACGAGGACGGCCACGCGCTGGCGGCCGGCGAGCAGACCGAGATCGGCGGCAACGACCGCTACGTCGCCTTGTGCCGCCGCCACTTCGTCGAACGTCTGCGCGAAGCCGAGCAACGCCAACTCCGCCTCTCGTTGCCCCGGCGGGCGGGTTAAAGAAAGGCTGATCCGTGCACGGTTGGCTGGTGATCGACAAGCCGGTGGGGCCGGGCTCGACGCAGATCGTGTCCGCGGTGAAGCGGGCGCTGCGCGAGGGTGGCTATCCCAAGGTCAAGGTCGGCCATGGCGGGACGCTCGACCCGCTCGCCTCGGGCGTGCTCCCGGTGGCGCTCGGCGAGGCGACCAAGCTCAGCGGACGGATGCTGGACGCCGACAAGGCCTATGCGTTCACCATCCGCTTCGGCGAGGAGACCGACACGCTTGACGCGGAAGGCCAGGTGGCGGCCCGCTCCGGGGCGCGTCCCACCGTCTCGGCGCTGGAGGCGGCCCTGCCCCGCTTCACCGGCGAGATCGAACAGATCCCGCCCGCTTTTTCGGCGCTGAAAGTGGACGGCCGCCGCGCCTACGACCTCGCCCGCGAAGGCGCGGCGGTGGAAATGCAGGCCCGGCGCGTGACGGTGCACGACCTCCATATCCTCCCCGGAACGGGGAGGGGGACCGCGCGCAGCGTGGTGGAGGGGGGGTCGTGCCACGCTCCGCCCCCCCTCCACCAGCCTTCGGCTGGTCCCCCTCCCCTTGCAGGGGAGGAGCTGGACGAGATCACCCTGTTCGCCCGCGTCTCGAAGGGCACCTATATCCGTTCGCTGGCGCGGGACATCGCCCGGGCGGTGGGGACGGTCGGCCATGTCGCCATGCTGCGGCGGGTGAAGGCCGGGCCGTTCACGCTGGAACAGGCGATTTCGCTGGACAAATTGGCGGAACTCGCTAGGGACCGGCGGCTTGAAAACGCACTCTTGCCGCTGACGGCGGGGCTGGACGACATCCCGGCTCTCTCCGTCTCCCCCGATCAGGCAAGGGCGCTCCGCCAGGGGCGAAGACTGATCGGGATCGCCGCAAAGCCGGGGCTCCATCTCGCGATCGACCAGGATGTGCCGGTCGCGCTGGTGGAAGCCGAAGGCCCGGAGCTCCGGGTGGTGCGCGGCTTCAACCTCTAGATGAAAGGAAGACGATGTCGATCACCGCTGAGCGCAAGCAGGAACTGATCACCGAACACAGCCGCGGCACCGGCGACACCGGTTCGCCCGAAGTGCAGGTCGCGATCCTCACCGAGCGCATCACCAATCTCACCGAGCACTTCAAGAGCCACGCCAAGGACAACCATTCCCGCCGCGGCCTTTTGATGCTCGTCAACAAGCGCCGTTCGCTGCTCGATTATCTGAAGGGCAAGGACGAAAGCCGCTACACCGATCTCATCGCGAAGCTCGGCCTTCGCAAGTAAAGTCGAGGCGGCCCTGCGGGGCCGCTTCGCACATCTGGCGTCCGCAATCCGGCGGAGCCAGGCGGGTCGACTGGACCCAAAGCCGGGCCGGATGCCCGGATCACAGGCCCCGGCCGCATGGGGCGGCCGGACGGAAGGAAATCAAATGTTCGACATGAAGAAAGTGGAAATCGAGTGGGGCGGCAAGACCCTCACGCTCGAAACGGGCCGCGTCGCCCGCCAGGCCGACGGCGCGGTGCTCGCGACCCTCGGCGAAACCGTGGTGCTGTGCGCCGTCACCGCCGCCAAGAACGTGAAGCCGGGGCAGGACTTCTTCCCGCTCACCGTTCACTATCAGGAAAAATTCTCGGCCGCCGGGCGCATCCCGGGCGGCTTCTTCAAGCGCGAGCGCGGAGCGACCGAAAAGGAAACGCTCACCAGCCGGCTCATCGACCGGCCGATCCGCCCGCTCTTCCCGGAAGGCTTCTACAACGAGGTCCTCGTGATCGCCCACGTCATGTCCTATGACGGCGAGAACGAGCCCGACGTGCTGGCGATGATCGCGGCCTCCGCCGCGCTCACTTTGTCCGGCATCCCGTTCATGGGCCCGATCGCCGCCGCGCGCGTGGGCTATCAGGACGGCGACTATATTCTGAACCCGACGCTCGAGCAGATCCGCGAGGGCGATCTCGACCTGATGGTCGCGGGTACCCACAATGCCGTGATGATGGTCGAATCCGAAGCCAAGGAGCTTTCGGAGGACGTCATGCTCGGCGCGGTCATGTACGCCCACCGCGAATGCCAGAAGGTGATCGAGGCGATCATCAAGCTCGCCGAACAGGCCGCCAAGGAGCCCTGGGAGCTCGCCGAGGCGACCGACACGTCGGAAGTGAAGCAGAAGCTTCGCGACCTGATCGGCGACGACATCGCCGCCGCCTACAAGACGACCTCCAAGTCCGAGCGCTCCGCGATGCTGAACGCGGCCCGCGACAAGGCGAAGGAAGCCTTTGCCGAAGCGGATCCGCAGCAGCAGCTGGTCGCCGGCAAGCTGGTCAAGAAGCTCGAGGCCGAGATCGTGCGCGGCGCCATCCTCAAGGACGGCCGCCGCATCGACGGCCGCGACACGAAGACGGTCCGCCCGATCGACGCGATGGTCGGCTTCCTGCCGCGCACCCACGGCTCGGCCCTGTTCACCCGCGGCGAGACCCAGGCGATCTGCACGACGACGCTGGGCACCAAGGACAGCGAGCAGATGATCGACGGCCTGACCGGCCTGTCCTACGAGCGCTTCATGCTCCACTACAATTTCCCGCCTTATTCGGTCGGTGAAGTCGGGCGGTTCGGGGCTCCGGGCCGGCGTGAAGTGGGCCATGGCAAGCTCGCCTGGCGCGCGCTCCACGCCGTGCTGCCGAGCCATGACGAATTCCCCTACACGATCCGCGTCCTCGCCGACATCACCGAGTCCAACGGCTCGTCGTCGATGGCGACGGTGTGCGGCGGCAGCCTCGCGATGATGGATGCCGGTGTCCCGCTCAAGCGGCCGGTGTCGGGCATCGCGATGGGCCTCATCAAGGAAGGCGACGACTTCGCGGTCATCTCCGACATCCTGGGCGACGAGGACCATCTCGGCGACATGGACTTCAAGGTGGCCGGCACGGAGAAGGGCATCACCTCGCTCCAAATGGACATCAAGATCGCCGGCATCACCGAGGAGATCATGAAGGTCGCGCTGGCGCAGGCCAGCGAAGGCCGTGCCCACATCCTCGGCGAAATGGCCAAGGCGCTCGGCGCCACCCGCCAGGAGCTTTCCGCGCACGCGCCGCGCATCGAGACGATGCAGATCGACAAGTCGAAGATCCGCGACGTCATCGGCACCGGCGGCAAGGTGATCCGCGAGATCGTCGCGGAGACCGGCGCCAAGGTCGACATCGACGACGAGGGCGTGATCAAGATCAGCTCGTCCGACGTCAAACAGATCGAGGCGGCGCGCCGCTGGATCGAGGGGATCGTCGAGGAGCCGGAAGTCGGCAAGATCTACAACGGCAAGGTCGTCAACATCGTCGATTTCGGCGCGTTCGTGAACTTCATGGGCGGCCGCGACGGCCTGGTCCACGTCTCCGAGATCCGCAACGAGCGGGTCGAGAAGGTGGCGGACGCTTTGTCCGAGGGCCAGGAAGTCAAGGTGAAGGTGCTGGAGATCGACCAGCGCGGCAAGGTGCGCCTGTCGATGCGTGTCGTCGACCAGGAGACCGGCGCCGAGCTGGAGGACACCCGTCCCAAGCGCGAGCCGCGCGAAGGCGGCGACCGTGACCGTGGCGAGCGCGGCGACCGCGGCGACCGTGGCCGTCGGCGTGACGGCGAGGGCCGCGGCGGACGCGACCGCGGCGATCGCGGCGGACGCGGCGGCGAGCGCGGCGACCGGAACGAGCGCGGCGACCGGGGCGACAATCGCCGCCGCGACCGCGACGACCGTCCGAAGCGCGACGACGAAGGCGGCGAACCCGAATTCGCCCCCGCCTTCCTGGTCCGTGACGACGACTGACCGGATCTGCTGAACAGGGAAAGGGCCTCGCGGGCGACCGCGGGGCCTTTTTCTTTGTGCACGCGAAGGCGCGAAGAAGAGAGGTCATGCTGAACTCGTTTCAGCATCCAGCCCCGACGCGGCACTGAGCGCGGCAGGGCGCACGGCGGCGGAGGCGCCCGCGCCACGACGCCCCCTTCCTGCCGCCCCCACCCAGGACCCTGAACCAAGTTCAGGGTGACGCCGGTGGGTCCCCGAGGGACGTGCGTGCCCCGCCACGCCGCCCCCCCCGGAGGTCCCATTTGAAAACAGACGCCTGAGCCCCTACATGAAGGGAGCTGACGTCGCCTGCGACGGAAATGCGCCTTTGGGCGCTCTTCTTCCTTCCATGCTTCCACGCCTCCCGCGCGCGGTGCCCCCGCGCCCGTCATCATTTGCAAAGCGAAGGAGCCCGCATGGCCAAAGAAGAATTGCTCACCATGGAAGGCCAGATCGACGAGATCCTGCCCGACGGCCGGTTCGGCGTGATGCTGGACAACACCCACCGCATCATCGCCTACACCGCCGGCAAGATGCGCAAGTTCCGCATCCGGTCCGTGGTCGGCGACCGCGTCCATGTCGAAATGACGCCCTACGATCTGTCCAAGGGCAGGATCGTGTTCCGCGAACGCACGCCGGGCCAGGGGCCGGGCCGCGCGGGTCGGTCGTTCCGGCGCTGAACGGCGCCAGCCCAGCGAACCTCATGCGCGCCGCCCGAGAGCAGCGCCGCCCAAGGAGACAAGACATGTCGAGAGAAAAGATCCGCCCGTTCCTGATCGCCAAGCAGGACGACGGCGACGTCCGCCTGACGGTCCGCGAGACCCGCTACAACAGCCAGGGCTATCCGCTGGTGACCAGCATCCCGGTCGAGGAAAGCTTCAAGACCGCCGCCGCCGCGCGCGCTTACGCCAAGCAGCATTTCGGCGCCGAGCCGGGCCAGTTCGCGTCCAAATGAACGGGCGCGGGCAGACCGGAGCGGGGCCGAGCTGATGGCCGGCGATTTCGTCCGTCACCGCCAGCCCTGGAAGCCCGAGGAAGCGGCGAAGCTTCGCCTGCTGGCCGGCAAGGGCATGGGCCTGAAGGCGATCGCCAAGGCGCTCACCCGCAGCGAGGAATCGGTCCAGGACCGCGCCCGCGCCGACGGCATCAAGATCGCAAAGCTGCGCTGAAAAGGCAGGCGCGCGTCGGCGTCCCCGCCCCCGCACCCCCCACACCCGTTCGGCCTGAGCTTGTCGAAGGCCGCTCCTTTCTTGTCTTCCATGGCCGGGGAAGAAAGAAGGGGCGGCCTTCGACAGGCTCAGGCCGAACGGGTGTTGGTGTCTGGAAGCCTGGCTGGCAGCCGGACTACGCGCCCAGCCTCAGGAAGGCGCCCCCGCCGCCGCGCGGAGGCGGCGGAGGGCTTCGTCGCGGCCGATCAGAGGCAGCAGCGCCGCCATTTCCGGGCCGCTATCCCGGCCGGTGAGCGCCCGGCGCAAAGGCAGGAACAGGGCCTTGCCCGACCGGCCGGTGCGCGCCTTGATCGCGGCGGTAAGCGCCCGCCAGGCGTCCGCGTCCCACGCAATCTCCTCCGCCGCCCCGGCCGCTTCGGCGAGGAACGCCCGGTCCTCGGGCTCGGCCGGGCGCTCGACATGGCCGTGGAGAATGTCCCACCAGTCCGCCGCCTCGGCGACGTTGCGAAGATTGGGCCGGATCGCGTCCCAGTCGGCGGCGGTCATGCCGTCCGGCAGGCGCGCGGCGACGCGGTCGAAGGGAAGCTGGTGGACGATGCGGGCATTGAGCGCCGCCAGTTCCTCCATGTCGAACCGCGCCGGCGCCCGGCCGAAGGTCGCGAAGTCGAAGCTTTCGATCAGAGGCGCGCGATCGGCGAAGGGTTCGACGGGAAGGCTCGTGCCGAGGCGGGCGAGCTTGGCGACGATCGCCTCGGGCTCGATGCCCTCGGCGCGCATCTCCTCCACGCCGGTCGAGCCGAGGCGCTTCGACAATTTGCCTTCCGATCCGGTGAGAAGGGCTTCGTGCGCGAAGGCGGGCGCGGGCGCTCCGAGCGCCGCGAACATCTGGAGCTGGAGGCCGGTATTCGTGACATGGTCCTCGCCCCGCACGACATGGGTGACGCCCATGTCGATATCGTCGACCGCGCTCGGCAGCATGTAGAGCCAGCTGCCATCGGCGCGCCGGATCACCGGATCGGACAGCAGCGCGGGGTCCAGCTGCTGGCGGCCGCGGACGAGATCGTCCCACACGATCGGCGCGTCGTGATCGAGCCTGAACCGCCAATGCGGCCGGCGCCCGTCCGCCTCCAGGCGCGACCGCTCCTCCGGGGTGAGCTGCAGCGCCGCGCGGTCGTAGACCGGCGGCAGGCCGCGGCCGAGCTGCACCTTGCGCTTCAGCTCCAGCTCCTGCGCGGTCTCGTAGGCGGGATAGGCGCGGCCGGCCGCCGCCAGCCGCTCCAGCGCCGCCTCATAAGCGGCGAAGCGCGCCGACTGGCGATGCTCTTCGTCGGGCGCGAGGCCGAGCCAGCCGAGATCGGCGCGGATCGCGTGGACGAAGGCTTCGTCGGAGCGTTCGCGGTCGGTATCGTCGAGCCGCAGGACGAAGCGCCCGCCATGCCGCCGCGCCCACAGCCAGTTGTGGAGCGCGGTGCGGATATTGCCGACGTGAAGCCGCCCGGTGGGCGACGGCGCGAAGCGGGTGACGACCATGTTCATGGCGCGCGCTTTAGGCACCGCGGCCGGTGCGGGCAATCGCGGCGCTGCCCCGCTCGCTCAGGCGGCGAACAGATTGGCCGGATCGCGCATCGCCTTGAACTCCAGCGCATTGCCCGACGGATCGAGGAAGAACATCGTCGCCTGCTCGCCGGGCTGGCCGCGGAAGCGCACGGTGGGCGCGATCACGAAGGCGGTGCCCGCCGCCTCGAGGCGGGCCGCCAGCGCCTCCCATTCGGCCATGTCCAGCACCGCGCCGAAATGCGGGACCGGCACGTCGTGGCCGTCCACCGGATTGTGGTGGTCTGGCGCGGCGCGACCGGGCTGGAGATGGGCGACGATCTGGTGGCCGAAGAAGTCGAAATCGATCCACTGGTCGCAGCTGCGGCCCTCCGGGCAGCCGAGCAGGGTGCCGTAGAAATGGCGCGCGGCGGCGAGGTCGTGGACGGGAAAGGCGAGGTGGAACGGGGGAAGGGCCATGGCGGCCGCTCTAGCTTTCCGCCGCGCCTTGGGGAAGCCTCAGGCGGCGAGCGACCGTGCCCCGGCCGCGCGCAGGAACGTCTCGCCGATCTCGTCGGCCGCCACCGCCGGCGAATAGAGGAAGCCCTGCCCGTAGCGGCATCCGAGCGCGAGCAGGGTGTCGTGCTGCGCCCGCGTCTCGATTCCTTCGGCGACGACGTCGATCCTCAGGCTCTTGCCGAGGCCGATCACCGCGTCGACGATCGCGCCGGCGTCCGCGTCCGATTGCAGGTCCTTCACGAAGGAGCGGTCGATCTTGAGGAGATCCACCGGAAACTCCTTGAGGTGGGTGAGCGAGGCGTAGCCGGTGCCGAAATCGTCGAGCGCGATGCGCACGCCATTGGCGCTCAGCAGGCGGAGCGAGCGTTCGACATATTCGGCGCCGCGCCCGAGGAACACCGTCTCCGTCACTTCCATCTGCACGCAGGCGGTGGGGATGCGCGCCTGGCAGAGCCGGTCGAGCAGTCGCTCGGCGAAGTCGGCGGCGCGCAGCTCGGCGGCGGCGGCGTTGAAGGCGACATGGCCGAAATCCCAGCCGCGCTCCATCCAGCTTTGCATGTCGGCGATCATCCGGCCAACGATCCGGTCGCTGATCTCGGCGGCGAGCGACAGGTCCTCGAACGCGGCCATGATGGTGTCGGGCGTCTGCAGGCCGAGCCGCGGGTCGCGCCAGCGCAGCAGCGCCTCGAAGCCCGAGACGCGGCCGGTGCCGAGCTCCACCTTGGGCTGGTAGAAGGGAAGGATGAGATCGTCGGCCAGCGCGCCCCGCGCCCGGCCGATCATCGCGTTGCGGTCCTCCAGCTCCGAACGCATCGCGGCGTTGAAGATCTTGAGGTTGCGCCGTCCGGACGATTTGGCGACGTAGAGCGCGACGTCGGCATTCTTCAGCAGCTCCGCCTTGGTGCGGCCGTGCTTGGGAAACAGGCTCGCGCCGATGCTGGTGCTGCAGTCGAGGATCTTGCCCTGGTGGACGTGCGGCGCGCGCAGGCCGGCGAAGATCTTGGCGGCGGCCGCTTCCACTTCCGCTTCGTCGCGCACGCCGCGCAGCAGGATGGCGAATTCGTCGCCGGCGAGGCGCGCGACCATGTCCTCGCTCCGCGCCGCGCGCCGCAGCCGCTCGGAAAAGGTGCACAGGATCGCGTCGCCGGCATCGTGGCCGAGCGTGTCGTTGATCTTCTTGAACTCGTCCACGTCGAGGACCAGCAGGGCAAAGCCGGCGTCCCGCGTCGCCGTCAGCGTCTCCAGCTCTTGCTGGAGCAGCACGCGGTTGGGAAGGCCGGTCAGCGCGTCGTGCTTCGCCGCCCAATGCGCCCGCTCCTCGGCGCGCTTCTGGTGGCTGATGTTGCGCGAAATGACGAGGAACTGGCCGAGCTCGGCGGGCCCGGACAAAGGCGTGATCACCACGTCCCACCAGTCGCGCCCGCCGCCCCGCGCGTTCCCCTGCGTGGTGAAATGCTGCGGCGCTCCGCCCTGGGCGGAGCGCAGCGCCTGGCGCGCTGCGCGGCGCACGTCGGGGCCGACCAGCCGGATCCACGACTTGCCGGCAAGGTCCTCCTCCGCCGCCGTGCCGAGGCTCTGGCGCGCGGCCGGATTGGCGAAGACGATGCGGCCACTGCCTTCGATCACGAGCACGATGTCGGGCGTCGCTTCGACCAGCTGGCGCGTGAAGTTGCGGCTGCGGGTCAGATGCTGCTGCGCCAGCACCCGGTCGTGAATGTCGGTGCAGGTGCCGTACCAGCGGCAGACGCTGCCATTTTCGTCCCGCTCGGCGAAGCCGCGGCTCAGCATCCAGCGATATTCGCCCGACCGGTGCCGCACCCGATATTCCGTCTCGTAGGCAACGCCAGTGCGCAAGCTGTCCGACCAACGCTGAAGCGAGGTCGCGCGGTCGTCGGGGTGGACGAGGTCGTAACGGCCCATGTCGGCGATGGAGAGCACCCGCGTGCCGGTGAACTCCTCCCACTGGCGGTTGAAATATTCGCTGCCGTCGGCCGAGACCGTCCAGACCATCTGCGGAATGGTGTCGAGCGTCTTGCGCCATTCGGCGGCGTGGCTGCGGCGCTGCGCCTCCGCCTGCAGGCGCCGGCCGGAGACGAACACCGCCGCGAGCAACAGCCACAAGGCGGTGAGCCCGCCGTAGAACAGCCCCCGCGGCACCAGCCGGGAGCGCAGTTCGATGCCGTGGATCCGGAACCGGTGATCGCCGGCCATCGCGTCCGACCCCGTCTGGATCTCGAAGGCGACGACATTGTCGAATTGCGGCCGCGCGAGGCCCGGCGCGACGCCGTTGCCCGCCGCCCACCATTGCGGCACGGCGAAGGCGTCCGGCCCGAAACTGATCAGCTGTCGCCCCTGCCTCGCCGGGAATTCGGCGCCGTTCACCTTGTCGCGTGCCGCCGCGCGGCCGGCGCGCCGGTCGCGGTTCTTGACGACGATCTTCAGCGTGCCGGCGGAGCCTTCATACGCGACGTCGAGGCGGATCTCGTCGACCCGCGACATGTCGATCCCCGCGCCGGCGCCGGCGAGGTCGAACTGGAGGCCGTAGCCGCAGAAGGGATGGGGATGCCCCTCGGCGAGCCGGCAGGTCCAGCTGAGCGGCTCCGCGTCGTTCTCCCGCACCTTGGCGCCGCCGCCGACGGCTTCGTCGCCATAGGCGTAGGTCCGGTAGTCGGCAGTGTGGGACGGCGTGAAGACGGTGCGCCGTTCCAGGATGTCGCGTTCGTGATGGATGGCGATCGAGGTGGCGAGCGCGAGCGCAAGCACCAGGGCTTCGGCCCGCATGGCGGCGGCGGCGCGGCGGACATGCGCGATTCGCGCGGCGAAGCGCGCCAAGGCTCCATCCCCCGCAGTCGCAACGCTCATCCGCACCCCCCTCGCCTCCAGGCTTAGGACGGCAATTCTTTGCAATGCTTTAAAGTCGCCCCCGCATATGGCCGGTCGCGCCGGGCAGCTTTTCCTTCACCGGCGGTGCATTGATCCGCCGACCGCGAAGCCCGATATGCCTCACCGGATGACCTCTCTCGCCCTGGCCTTCCTCGCCGGCCTCGTCGCCGCGGCCGGTTTCGAACCGCTGTCGCTCTGGCCGCTCACTTTGCTCGCGTTCGCGGGGCTGCTCGCGCTCGTCGAAACGGCGCCCAGCCTCCGCTCGGCGCTGGCGCGCGGCTGGTGGTTCGGTCTCGGCAACTTCACCCTCGGGCTGAACTGGATCGCGACCGCCTTCACCTACCAGTCGGCGATGCCGGCCTGGCTCGGCTGGATCGCGGTGGTGCTGCTGTCGCTCTATCTCGCCGTCTATCCGGCGATGGCGGCGGGGCTTGCCTGGCGCTGGGGACGCGCGAACCGCCTGACGCTCGTCCTCTTCCTCGCCGCCGCCTGGATCGTCACCGAATGGCTGCGCGCGACCATGTTCACCGGCTTCGCCTGGAACCCGATCGGCGTGACCCTGGTCGGAACCCCCGCGGCCAAGCTCTCCACCCTCTACGGCACCTACGGCCTTTCCGGCACGGCCGTGCTGCTCGCCGGCACGCTCTACCTCGCCGCCCGCCGGCACTGGACGCGCGCCGCGGCCGTCGCCGGCGCGGTGGTGGCCGGCGGGATCCTCGTCCATCTCGGCCATTCGCCCGCCGACACCCGGCCCGGGGTCGCGCTGCGCATCGTCCAGCCGAACATCGGCCAGGAATACAAATATCATCCCGATTTCGCCGACCGAAATTTCGAGCGGCTGCACGCCCTCACCGGCGGGCCGGGTCCGGAAGGGCAGCCGCGCCTCATCCTCTGGCCGGAAGCGGCGGTGATCGATCCGCTGGAGGACGAACGGCGCGATCCGCTCGCCCGGGCTTACGCCGCCAATCTGCGCCGGGCGATCGGCCGCTCGATCGGGCCGGACGACGTACTGCTGACCGGCGGCGTCTCGCTTCTGTCCGACGACGGGCTGCGCGTCTCCGGTGCGACCAACAGCGTCTACATCATGGACGATGGCGGGCGGATCCACGCCCGCTACGACAAGGCCCATCTCGTCCCCTATGGCGAATATCTGCCGATGCGGCGGCTGCTGGAGCCGATCGGCCTGTCCCGGCTCGTTCCCGGCGCGATCGACTTCGTGCCCGGCCCCGGGCCGCGCAGCTTCCCCTTGCCGCAGCTCGGCCTGGTCGGCTTCCAGCTTTGCTACGAGATCATCTTCTCGGGCGACGTGGTGGACCGCGCCAACCGCCCGAACTTCCTCTTCAACCCCTCCAACGACGCCTGGTTCGGCGCCTGGGGCCCGCCCCAGCATCTCGCCCAGGCGCGGCTGCGGGCGATCGAGGAAGGCCTGCCGGTGCTGCGCTCGACGCCGACCGGCATTTCGGCCGTGATCGACTCCGAAGGCCGCATCCTCGCCCGCCTCGGCTGGCGCGAGGCGGGGGTGATCGACGCCCGGCTGCCGCGCCCCGCCCCGCCGACCCTGTTTGCGAGGGTCGGCAACCTCCTTCCCTTCCTGTTCGCGCTCGCTCTGGTCGCGGCCGGCGCGGCCGCGATGCGCCGGCGGCACCCCATTGCAGAGGAAGGGAAAGCGCGTTAGGGGTAGATATAAGGATATCTTTATATCCGCATATTCTCCCCGGAACAGAAGGTTCACGATGCGCAGCAACTATCTCTTCACGTCCGAATCGGTGTCGGAAGGCCATCCGGACAAGGTGTCCGACCAGATTTCCGACGCGGTGGTCGATCTCTTCATCGGCCGCGATCCCGAGGCGCGCGTCGCCTGCGAGACCTTGGTCACCACCAACCGGATCGTGCTGGCCGGCGAGGTCCGCTGCCGCGAGGACGTGACCCCGACGATCGAGGAGATCGAGAAGGTCGCCCGCGAGACGGTGAAGAAGATCGGCTACGAACAGCACGGCTTCCACTGGCAATATGCGGATTTCGCCTGCCACCTGCACGGCCAGTCGGCCGACATCGCCGTCGGCGTCGACGAAGCGGGCAACAAGGACGAGGGCGCGGGCGACCAGGGCATCATGTTCGGCTTCGCCTGCGACGAGACGCCGGAGCTGATGCCGGCCACCATCCATTATTCGCACCGCATCCTGGAGCGGCTGGCCAACGACCGCCATTCCGGCGACGCTCCGTTCCTCGAGCCCGATTCGAAGAGCCAGGTGACGCTGCAATATGAGAACGGCCGCCCGGTCCGCGCGGTGAAGCTGGTCGTTTCGACCCAGCACGCCAAGGGCTACGACCAGGGCAAGCTGCGCGACTATGTGAAGGGCGTGTTCAACGACGTCCTGCCCGAAGGCTGGATGCCGAACGACGAGGACGCGATCTTCGTCAATCCGACCGGCCTGTTCGAGATCGGCGGCCCAGACGGCGACGCCGGCCTCACCGGCCGCAAGATCATCGTCGACACCTATGGCGGCGCGTCGCCCCACGGCGGCGGCGCCTTCTCCGGCAAGGATCCGACCAAGGTCGACCGGTCGGCGGCCTACATCACCCGCTATCTCGCCAAGAACATCGTCGCGGCCGAGCTCGCCCGGCGCTGCACGATCCAGCTCAGCTATGCGATCGGCGTCGCCGAGCCGCTGTCGCTCTACGTCGATCTCCACGGCACCCAGGCCGACGGCGTCACCGAGGCGCGGCTGGAGGAGGTCCTGCCGGAACTCGTCCGCCTGACGCCGAAGGGCATCCGCACCCATCTCGGCCTCAACAAGGCCATCTACCTGCCGACCGCCGCCTACGGCCATTTCGGCCGGCAGCCGGCGAACGACTTCTTCACCTGGGAAAAGACCGACCTGGTCGACGCGCTGCGCCAGGCGATCTGATGCGATGAGGGGCGCCCGCTCTCCCGGCCACGGCCGGGGGAGCGGCGCCTTTCGCTCAGCCGCGCGGGACAGGCTCGAACAGGGCGGGCCCGAGCAGCAGCAGCATTTTCACGTCGACCGCGCAGCCTTCGGCCCGCCTGGCGGCGACGAAATCGGGCACGTCGGCCAGGTGCACGCGGTGGACCTTGATGTCCTCGCCCTCGACGCCGCCGCCCTCGCCCACCTTTTCCAGCTCCTCCGCCCGCAGCAGGGTGAAGCCTTCCGACGACATGCCGGGCGAGGCGTGGAAGCGGCCGATCTCGACCATCCGGCCGGCGCGGTAGCCGGTCTCCTCCTCCAGCTCGCGGACCGCCGCCCTGTGCGCGTCCTCGCCTTCCTCCTCGTCGCCGACCAGGCCGGCGGGAAGCTCGAGACACTGGGCGCCGACCGGCACCCGATATTGCTCGACCAGGATGACGTGGCCGTCGTCCACCGCGAGGATCACGGCGGCGCTCACCCCGCGGGTGCGCGACACATATTCCCAGCGGCCGCGACGCTTGGCGGCGATGAACCGCCCTTCCCAGACGGTCTCGACGGGCGCGTCGGCATCCGCCGTCACAGCTCGACCAGCCTGTCCGGCAGCTCGTTGGGATTGTCGAGCGTCTTGGGGAGGATCTCGGCCAGGACGGCGCCGATCCGCTCCACCGCCGCGGCCATGCCGGCACCGGGCCGGCCGGCCTTCACTTCCTCCACCAAAGCCGCCATCGCCTCGCCCCACACCTCCGGCTCCACCTGCTCGTGGATGGCGCGGTCGGCGACGATCTCCGCCCGGTGCTCGGCGAGCGACAGGTAAAGGAGGATGCCAGTGCGGCCGCGTGTCTTCAATTCGCAGCCGGTGCGGAACAGCTGGATCGCGCGGCGGTGGACCCGCCGCGTCTTGGTCGATCCCGGCGTCAGCGCCATCCGAAGCGGCAGATAAGCGAGCGTCAGCCGGACGATCAGGAAGACCAGCGTCAACACGGTGAACAGCGCCAGCATCAGCCCGCCGCGCGTGAAGGCCGCGTTCCAGCCGAAGAAGAGACCCTCCACCCAGTGAATAGCGGACTGGGGCAAAGCCGCCAACAGGCCGGGCACCAGCAACATCGCCAGCACGGCATAATGAAGGGCGACGTCGTGATAGGCGTCGGACTGGGCCGCGACGATGGTAACGATCTCGCCGTCGCTTTCCCGCTCGGCGCGGGTGACCGCGGCGGTGACGAGCGCATGATCCTCCGGGCTCAGCAGCATCTCACCACCCTCCCGACGCGCCGCCGCCGCCGAACGATCCGCCGCCGCCGCCGAAACCGCCGCCGCCGAAGCCGCCGAACCCGCCGCCGCCACCGCCCCAGCCGGACGACGAACCGCCGCCCCAGCCGCCGCCCATGCCGGGCCCCCAGATCACGATCGGCATGCCGCGCCGCCGCCGGCGCCGCCGTCCGCGCGCATCGTAGCGCCGGCCGCCGCCCAGCCCGTTGCGCAGCATCGGGATGACGATGAAGACCAGCACGACGCCCCAGAAGATCAGCGGGAAGATGGAATTGCCGTCGCGGCCGCCGCGCGCCTGCCGCGCCTGGCTCGCCTCCAGGATGCGCTGCTCGGCGACTTCGGGCGGTGCCTGCAGCTGATCGATCAGCGCGCCCGCCCCCGCCATGATGCCGCCCGCCATGTCGCCCGCGCGAAAGCGGGGAAGGATCTGCTCGTCGATGATCCGGTTCGCGAGCGCGTCCGTGACGATCGGCTCGAGCCCGTAGCCGACCTCGATCGCCACCCGCCGGGCATTGGGCGCGACCAGCAGGATGATGCCGTTGTTCGCCCGTTCCTGCCCGATCCCCCAATGGCGACCGAGCCGGTAGCCGTAATCGCGTATGTCATAGCCCTGAAGGTCGGACACGGTGGCGACCACCAGCTGGCGCGTGGTCGCGGCTTCCAGCTGCTCCAGCCGCGCCGCGAGTTCCGCCGCCTCGGCGGGCGGCAGCAGCCCCGCCTCGTCGACCACGCGGCCGCTCAGCGCCGGGAAGTTCTGCGCAAGGCCGGGCGCCGCCGCGAACAGTACGACGAGCAAAGCCGCCGCGATCGTCAGCCAGGCGCGGGGCACGGCCTGCCGCGCCCTAGGGCCGGTTGCCGAAATCGACGGTCGGCGCCTGTTCGGCCCCCGGCGTCGTCGCCTCGAACGGCACCATCGGCTCGGCCCCGTAGATGATGCGGGCGCCCACCATGTCCGGGAAGGTGCGGATGCGGGTGTTATAGGCGCGCACCGCCTCGTTATAGTCGCTGCGGGCGATGGCGATGCGGTTCTCGGTGCCTTCGAGCTGCTGCTGAAGGTCGGCGAACAGCTGGCTGGACCGCAGCTCGGGATAGCGCTCCACCGTCACCAGCAGGCGGCTCAGCGCCGAACCGAGCTCGCCCTGGGCGGCGGCGAATTGCTGCATCGCCTGGGGGTTGGACGGATCGACGGTCACCTGCGTCGCGCGGGCCCGGGCCTCCGTCACCTGCGTCAGCACCTCGCGCTCCTGGGTGGCGAAACCCTGCACGGTGCGGACGAGGTTGGGCACCAGATCGGCGCGCCGCTGATACTGGTTCTCGACATTGGCCCAGGCGGCCTTCGCCTCCTCTTCGGCGGCGGGGATGGTGTTGATTCCGCAGGCGGAAAGCATCAGCAGCGCCGGCGCCAAGGCGGCGATCAGGCGAAAGCGGGTCATCCTCTCCCCTCCCTCTTCGAAACGTCGGCACCTGAGGTAGGGGCTTCGGTCCGGCTCCGCAACGGCCACGACCCGGACCGGCCCCTTTAATTTCGCGGCGGGCGCGCTATATCCGTTGGTGCCGGGCTTGCCCGGCTATGGCGATAAATCGTGGCGTGTCATAGGCACAGCGGACCCGGGGGCAGTACCCGGCGGCTCCACCAAATCTCCCGTCACGTGCGGGACTTCTGATGGGGCCGAACCAGGATCGACGTGTGTTGAAAAGCGCTGCCTTCGCCCGGAATGGGACCACCGCAACGGCCCATCACACAAGTGCCAACGATAACGAGGCTCTTGCGATTGCTGCGTAACCCGGACCTCACGGTTTAGGTTACATCAGACAAAAGCGCGGCTTGGACCCTGCCGGGCAACAGAAAGGGAGACCAGCGGCCGCCAGGGGGGCCGGGCAACAGAACCCCCTGGACCTTTTCGTCCCCTCTCGTGCCGGCGAGCCGCCATGCCCCTCCGCCTCTCCTTCGCCGCCGCCGCCAGCCTCGCCGCTCTCGCCCTTGCCGGCTGCGGCGCGCGCGAGGCGCCGGAAGCGCAATCGATCGAAAACCAGTTCGAACAGCGCGCCGCCGAGATCGAGGAGCGCGCCCGCCTGCTCGAGGCGCAGGCCGAGAATGCCGCCGCCGGCATCGAGGCGCGGCTCGATGCCGAGTTCGAGGCGCTGCGCAACCAGGCGGAGCAGAACCGCGCCGAAGCCGGCAACGAGGCCGAGGCGGCGAACGCCGCCGAATAGGCTCAGCCGGCCTCGATCCTGAGATAGACGCTGTCGGCCCAGACGCCGCCGATTTGCCAGGTCCGCGCCGCGCGCCGCACCTCGCGAAAGCCGAGCCGTTCCAGCAGCCGCAGCGAGGCCGCGTTGCGCGGATCGACGTCCGCTTCCACATAAGCCAGCCGATGCACCTCGAACGCGCGCCGCAGCACCGGCCGCAGCGCCTCCGCCGCCAGCCCGCGGCCCCAGACGTCGGGATGGAAGATGAATCCGACGACCGGGAAACGGTGCAGCCCCGCCTTGCCGATCACCCGGCCCTCAAATTCCACGGCGAAATCCTCGCCCTCGCCCGGCGGAATGGCGATTGTCTCCGCCAGCCAGGCGGCGGTCTCGCCGCGGTCGCGGTGCGGCAGGCTGGACCAGTAGGCCATCGCCCGCGCGTCGCCCAGCACGGCATGGAAGTCGTCCAGATCGCTCTCCCGCGCGGCACGCAGCAACAGCCTCTCGGTCCGGATCTCCACCATTCCCGCTTTCTAGCCGCCGTCCGCATGATCCGCCACTCGGCACTGGAAAATGGTGCATTGCCACCGCCAAGTTGGATCAATGATCATCCGTTTTGGAGGATGTTCCATCTTCTCGCGCTGATCTTTGGGTGGTTTCCTGCAGTCGTGGAGGAGGGGCGTCCATGAAGCTGCCGAAAGCTGTGGGTCAGTTTGCCGGAGGGTCGCGCTGGACCAAGGAGTCCAGGATTTGGATTCCCGAGATCTCCGAAGAGCACCGGGTCCGTATCGACCGGCTGAAGAAGGACATGAGGCTGGAAGAGCGCGCGCGGACGGACGCCTATCTGCTGCAGCCCGCTTCCGACGACACGGTGCTGAACGAAACGCAGCTGGATATCTGCAATCGGGTTTTCGCCGGCATCCTGATGCTCAACCAGTTTCTGGCGGAGCAAATGGGCGCAGCGCTGGATGGCGCGCGGCGGCGGCTGCCGGAGAAGCTTCGCGAAGACGACCTGCGCCAAAGGGTGTCGATCGAAGCGAGAACGGCTTTCGCCGATCATCGGGGGCCGCTGAGACAGGCGCGGCGCCAGCAGATGGAAGCGGGCCTGAACCTCCGCTTTTTCCGAAATGCCAACAATCTGACCCGCACCGCGACCTACAAGGAATCGGGCGTGCTCGTCGTCGGCATCATCCTGGCGTTGCTCGTCATCGAATCCGCGGCCAATGGCGTCCTGTTCCGAGACATCGTCCGTGGCGGCTGGTTGCAAGGCGTTCAGCTGGCGCTGCTGGTGAGCATCCTCAATGTCGGCTTCGGCGTCGCCGCGGGGTTGTGCTGGAGCTATGCCGGCCACGTCCTGCTGCTGAAACGTGTGATCGGTTGGATCGGCTCGGTGGTCCTGCACGGCGCCGCGCTCTACTGGAACCTCCTGGTCGCGCATTTTCGAGAAGTCGCCGAAGCCGCGGCACGGGACCCGCTCTACGATTTCGATCCGCTGGCCCTTGCCGACGCGGCCGCCACGCAAATGACGACGAACGGATGGTTCGGCCTCAGCACGATCTTCGCTTGGGCATTGTTCGGCCTGGGCATGTTGATCCACCTCTTCGCCGCTCGCGAGGGATGGGACGACATCGGTGACCGGTACCCGGACTATGCCAAGTATGATCGTCGGGCCAAGCAAGCAGAGATTGATTTCGAAAATGCGTCCGTGGCAATGCGGGCCGATGCGCGTGCTGCGGCCGAAACGGTCGTCCGCGAAGCCCAGCGTCTCGCCGACCAGGGCCGGCGAGACGCGAACGCCATCTCGGATCTGCTCAACCTCGTCGGCCAGAGGGAACAGGAAGTACGCGACAGCGAGCGGGAATGGGTCGCCGGTGGAACGCAGCTTCTCCGAACCTACCGCGACATCAATCAGGAGGTTCGTGGCTCGAATCCCGCACCTGCTTATTTCGCGGTTTTCCCCAAGCCGGACGATTACCGGAGAGGCGACTTCGGAGCCGATCTGACCCGCTTCCAGCGAGATGATTTCGACCGCCAGATAACCGAGCGTCGTCTCGTCCTCCTCTCCGACATGATGCAGCACAGCGACTTGCTCAGCCATTATGGCCGTGGTGTCGCGCACCTCCGGCGGGGCGCCGGGGCGCTGGACGGGGAAGCGGATGCACAGGCCGACATGTCGGAAGCCGCGATACGCGTTCAATATGTCCGCCGACGCGGGCTGAAGACGCAGGGTGAGGCACATCAGGATTTCTGGCGGGACTTTTTCGAGAAACGGGGCGCGCAGGACATCGCGATCGGCCATTCGCTGTCGCTCGGCGAACGCGATCGTCCGATCTGGTACGAACCTCGCCGCTCGCGAAAACCGTGATCGCAGGCTCCCTCGCCTGCAAGTCCATGGGCCAGGAAAAGCGGCGACTTGCTGGACAATGACGGCAATGGAACGCCCCACAGGACCGACCCGCCCATCGGATCGCCTTCGGATGCGTCCTGGAGCGACCGAAACCAGCTCGCGCTTTTGGAACTAGCAGCGCGCTCCGGGCAGGCATTGAGCTGCCTAGGTATGAGCTGCGAGACAGTCATTCGAGCACCAGACGGTGATCGGCTTGGGACCGTTGTGGCCGGCGAAGCAACGGGCGTTCGGGAAGGCGCCCTTGTTGCGCAATATGTCGATGAACACGCGGTAGCGCCCCTCGGCATGAAGCCGGTCGATCGCCTGCGCGAAGATGCGGTGATCGCCCACCTAAAGCTCCCGGTGCTCCTGAAGAGCGTCCTAAGCGAACCTGCGGGCACCTATAGGGATTCCCCCTTAGTCGCTTCACGGCGGCTGCAGAGCGCGCCTCCGTGGCAGGCGGCTTGGTCGGGCGGCTCGGGCAGGGGTGGTGGGGGGAGGTCGAGCCAGACACGCGTGCCGGAGCAGGTCGGGAGCCATTGGCCGCCGGATGCCGCAGGAGCGGGCGCCGCGAACAGCCAAGCGGCCGCGGCAAGGAGGGCCAGGGGCCGGTCAGATCGCACTGCTGAAACGCCGCGCCGCGGGCCGGCGATAGCGGTCGAGCGCGGCGGCGATGCCGCGGGCATAGGGACGGGCCTCGTCGGCGAGCCTCAGGGTGAATCCGTCCCAGCCGACGAGGCCGCGTTCCTCGTAGGGAAGGAGCCGCCAGAAGACCTCCTCCCGGTCGTCGAGCCGGGAGATGTCGGCGTCGCCGCGGCAGAGGATCGATTCGATGAGGGCGGCCCGCGTCCGGTCCTCGGCGCTGCGCATCAGGCCGCGCGCGACCGGCAGCGCCCCGGCGGAGACCAGCATGCGGTAGCGGCCGGCATTCTTCTCGTTCTGGAGCAGGAAGGCGGGAAAGGCCGAGATGGCGCTGGCGCCAAGGCCGATCGAAATCTCGGCCGGATCGTCGGTGAAGCCCTGGAAGTTGCGGCGCAGGCGCCCTTCGGCGGCGGCGCGGGCGAGCGGATCGCCGGGCAGCGCGAAATGATCGAAGCCGACGGGCATGTAGCCGGCGGCGGTCAGAATCTCGAACCCCCGCTCGGCGCTGAGGAAGCGCTCGTCGGGCGGCGGCAGCAGCGTAGCCTCGATGCGGCGCTGGCGCGGGATGAGATGCGGGACATGGGCATAGCCGAACAGGGCGATCCGGTCCGGCCGCATCACGATCGCCGCCGCGAGCGTCGCTTCGAGGTCGGCACGGGTCTGGCCCGGAAGGCCGTACATCAGGTCGAAATTGAGCGAGGCGACGCTCGCGCGGCGCAGCCCCGCCGCAGCGGGGTTGAACCCATCCCA
>NZ_JBKBMQ010000017.1:0-80589 GCF_046295735.1 Allosphingosinicella sp. | reverse complement strand
GCGGCCCGATCAATGCCCACTCGTCATCCGTAAGACCAATCCACTCGCCCAACGCCGCCTCCAAAAGGAAGCTTTGAATCAACCTGCGAGTCCCCCGTCAAGCTTTGTCCACGAAACCTAGGCGCGCTCCCTCGGCACCCGCTGGTGCATTTGCTACATAATGCCGAGCGCCTCGGACGGGGTGAGATCCGGAAGGATGCCGGGCAGGCACGCGGCGAGCAGCGACTTGCCCGCCCCCGGCGGCCCGCTCATCAGCAGATTGTGCCCGCCGGCCGCGGCGATCTCCAGCGCGCGCTTGGCGGTCTCCTGCCCCTTGACCTGAGCGAGGTCGGGGCCGGGAACCGGCGGCTCGGCCTCGCCCGGCGCGGGCGGCGTCAGCACCCGGCTCCCGCGCAGATGGTTGAGCAGGGTGACGAGGTCGGGCGCGCCGATCACCTCGACGTCGCCGGCCCAGGCCGCCTCCGGTCCCTGCGCCGCCGGGCAGATCAGCCCCAGGTCGCGCGCCGAGGCGTGCATCGCGGCGAGCAGCACGCCCGGCGACGGCGCGATCCGGCCGTCGAGGCTGAGCTCGCCCACCGCGACATAGCCGGCCAGCGTCTCGGCATCGACCGCGCCCATCGCCGCCAGCATGCCGAGCGCGATCGGCAGGTCGTAATGCGATCCCTCCTTGGGCAGGTCCGCGGGCGACAGGTTGACGGTGATCCGCTTGGGCGGCAGCGACAGGCCGATCGCGGCGAGCGCGGCATGGACCCGCTCCCGGCTCTCGCCCACCGCCTTGTCGGGCAGCCCCACCACCAGGAATTTGGGCAGGCCGCTGGCGATCTGGACCTGCACCTCCACCGCCCGCGCCTCGAGCCCCAGAAACGCCACCGTGGCGACATGCGCGACCATTCGGAGCCCCCCAATACATCCGAAACGGATGAATTTCCCTCCATGTTGAACGCTTTGCGACGCCTTGTCGAGACGGGGTCGGGCCGCGCCGAAATGCGGTCGCACCCGTCTTGCAGGTCTAACACACGTCCCCACATAAGGCGGATGGAGATCAGAAGCAGCTGGCGACGCCTGGAACGCAATCCCCTGGTGCGCAACCTGCTGTTCGCGCTCGGTTGCCTGCTGCTGATCGCGGCGCCGGTGGTCGGCGTGCTGCCCGGCCCGGGCGGGATCGTCTTCTTCGGGCTGGGCCTCGGCCTCGTCCTCAAGTACAGCGACTGGGCCAAGCGGCTCTACGTGCGCTTCAAGAAGCGGCATCCCAACAAGGGCCGCTGGGCCGATTGGGGGCTGCGGCGGCCGAGCGCGCGGCGGCGGGAGGCGCTGCGCGGCGGAAAATCGGCCGCGGAGCGTCCCGGCGGCGATTGACTTTGGCGGCGCACTTGCCTATCGGCGCCAGCAACGAGGCCGCCCTCAACCGGCGGCCCTTTTTCATTAGTTTCGAGGTATGAGCGATGAAGCGCACCTTCCAGCCGAGCAAACTCGTGCGCAAGCGGCGTCACGGCTTCCGGGCCCGCAAGGCGACCGTCGGCGGCCGCAAAGTGCTGGCGGCGCGCCGCGCCCGCGGCCGCAAGACGCTTTCGGCCTGAACCCGCCGGCCGGCGCGGGCACGCTGGCGACGCTTACCCGACGCGCCGATTTCCTGGCCGCGAACCGGGGCCTGCGCGCGCCCATGCCCGGATTCGTCCTGCTCGTCCGCCCGCGCGGCGACGGCGATCCGGCGATGCGCCTCGGCATCACCGTCACCAAGAAGATCGGCAACGCGGTGGTCCGCAACCGGATGAAGCGCCGGTTCCGCGCGCTCGCCCGCGACCTGCTGCCGGACGCGGGGATCGCCGGGGCCGATCATGTTCTGATCGGCCGGGCGGGCGGCGTCGAGCGGCCGTTCGACCAGCTGCGCGCCGAGCTGGCGAAGGCGCTCGGCCGGGTGCGGCGATGATCGCGCGGCTGCTGATCCTGATCGCGCGCGGCTGGCAGCTCGGCCCGTCGATGGTGCTGCCGCCGTCCTGCCGCTTCACGCCGTCCTGCTCGGCCTATGCAATCACCGCGCTTCGGCGCTATGGGGCGTTGCGCGGCGGCTGGCTTGCCCTGCGCCGCCTGCTTCGGTGCCACCCCTGGGGGGGATCCGGCCATGACCCAGTACCTTGAGGGGATTTGAGTGAACGATCAGCGCAACCTCGTTCTGGCCGTGGTGCTGTCCGCCATCGTCCTGTTCGGCTGGGCCTTCATCCAGGAACGCTATTTCCCGACCGCCAACCCGCCGGCGACCGAGTTCGTCGACGGCCAGCAGGTGCCGGTCGAACGGCCCGACGCCGGCCCGGCCTCGGCCGCGCCTCCGGCCGCCCAGGCCCGCGCCGAGGCGATCGGCGCCAGCCCGCGCGTCAGGATCGAAACGCCCAGCCTGCGCGGCTCGCTGAACCTGCGCGGCGCGCGCATCGACGATCTCGTCCTCACCCGCCACAGCCGCACCCTCGCCGACGATTCGCCGCCGGTGCGCCTGTTCTCGCCGGCCGGCGCCCCCGACAGCTATTATGGCAGCTTCGGCTGGATGGGCACCGGCCTCGCCGCGCCCGGGCCGGACACGGTCTGGACCGCAGACGGCGACACGCTCGCCCCCGGCCGTCCGGTGACGCTCGCCTGGAACAACGGTCAGGGCCAGCTCTTCCAGATCCGCCTCGAAATCGACGACGGCTATATGTTCACCGCCCATCAGCGGGTGACGAACGCCGGCGCCGGCCCGATCGCCGCCCAGCCCTTCGCCCTCGTCAACCGCATCGGCGAATCGCCCGATCCCACCATGTGGACGCTCCATGTGGGGCCGGTGGGCGTGTTCAACGGAGCCGCCAATTACAGCTACGACTTCGCCGACCTCGCCGGCGGCGCGGAGCCGCGCTTCTCCACCACCGGCGGCTGGCTCGGCTTCGGCGACAAATATTGGCTCGCCGCGGTCATCCCCGCGCAGGACGGCGGCGCCGACGCCGCCTTCCGCCACGATCGCGCGACCAACGCCTTCCAGGCCGATTTCATGGCCGCCCCGGCGATCGTCCAGCCCGGCGCCGCCCACGTCTACACCAGCCGCATGTTCGCCGGCGCCAAGGAGTTCGCGCTGCTTGAAACCTATACCGACCGGCTCGGCATCCAGCGGTTCGACAAGGCGATCGACTGGGGCTGGTTCGAATGGTTCATGAAGCCGATCTTCCGCCTGCTGAACTGGCTGTTCGCCGCGATCGGCAATTTCGGCGTGGCGATCATCTGCCTCACTCTCATCGTCCGCCTGATCCTGTTCCCGCTCGCCCAGAAGCAGTTCGCCTCGATGGCGGCGATGCGCGTCCTCCAGCCCAAGATGAAGGCGATCCAGGACCGCTACAAGGACGACAAGCCGCGCATGCAGCAGGAGATGCTGAAGCTCTATCGCGAGGAAAAGGTGAACCCGATGGCGGGCTGCCTTCCGATCCTGCTTCAGATCCCGATCTTCTACGCGCTCTACAAGGTGCTGATGCTGGCGGTGGAGATGCGGCACGAACCGTTCGCGCTGTGGATCCAGGACCTCTCCGCGCCCGATCCGCTGACGCCGGTCAACCTGTTCGGCTTCCTGCCCTTCACCCCGCCCGCCTTCCTCGCCATCGGCATCCTGCCGATCCTGCTCGGCATCACCATGTGGCTGCAGTTCAAGCTGAACCCGGCCCCGATGGACCCGATCCAGAAGCAGGTGTTCGGCATCATGCCCTGGGTGCTGATGGTGATCATGGCGCCGTTCGCGGCCGGCCTGCAGCTCTATTGGGTGGTGAACAACGTGCTCACCATCGCCCAGCAGAAATGGCTCTATTCGCGCCATCCGGTGCTGAAGCAGCAGGCCGCGGCCGAAGCGGCGAAGAAGCCGGACGGCGACGCCCCGCCGCCGGCGGCGCCCGACCCCGCGCCCGCTGCGGCTCCCGCCCCCGCGGCCCGCGGCCGGGCGAAGAAGCCGCGGTCGCGCCGATGAGCGAGGAGCCGGACAGCAATGTGGAGGAGATCGCCCGCAAGCTCTTTTCGGGCCCGGTCTCCTTCCTGAAATCGGCGCCGGCGCTGAAATTCCTGCCCGACGCGACGGCGCCGGAAGTGGCCTTCGCCGGCCGCTCCAACGTCGGCAAATCCTCGCTGCTGAACAAGCTCGCCAACCGCACCGGCCTCGCCCGCACCTCGAACACGCCCGGCCGTACGCAGGAGCTCAACTTCTTCGAAGTGGGCGACCCGCTCCGCTTCCGCCTGGTCGACATGCCGGGCTACGGCTTCGCCAAGGCGCCCAAGGACGTGGTCAGGAAATGGCGCTTCCTGATCAACGACTATCTGCGCGGCCGGGCGGTGCTGAAGCGCACGCTCGTCCTCGTCGACAGCCGCCACGGCATCAAGGACGTCGACCGCGAGGTGATGAAGATGCTGGACGAGGCGGCGGTCTCCTACCAGCTCGTCCTCACCAAGGCCGACAAGGTCAAGGCGACCGAGCTCGAGGAGGTGACGCGCCGCACCGCCGAGGAGGCGCGCCGTCACGTCGCCGCTTATCCCGAGATCATCGCGACATCGAGCGAAACCGGCTTCGGCATGGATCGGTTGAGGGAGGAAGTGGTCCGGGCCGCGCTGGCCTGAGGACGAAGCACAAGGACATCGGATGCTGAAGCTTATCATCGGCAACAAGGCCTATTCCTCCTGGTCGCTGCGCGGCTGGCTCGCCTGCAAGCAGTCGGGCCTGCCCTTCCAGGAAATCACCGTCCCGATGTTCGACGAGGAATGGCACCGGCGCAGCCATGGCGCCGAGTTCGCGCCGTCCGGCGGCAAGGTGCCGGTCCTGTGGGACGACAAGACCGTCATCTGGGATTCGCTCGCCATCGTCGAATGGCTGGCCGACCGCACCGACAAGGCACGCTTCTGGCCGCGCGACGATTCCGCCCGCGGCATGGCGCGCTCGATGGCGGCAGAGATGCATTCCTCCTACCCCAACCTTCGCCGCGAATGCGCGATGAACGTGCGCAAGCAATTCCCGAACTTCGAGATCTCGGACGACACCCGCACCGAGGTGCTGCGCATCCTCGACCTGTGGGCCGAAGCGCGCGCCCGCCACGGCAGCGGCGGCCCCTATCTGTTCGGCGATTTCGGCGCGGTCGACATCATGTTCGCGCCGGTCGTCACCCGCTTCGTCACCTATATGATCCCGGTCCCGCGCTTCGCCGCCACCTATATGGAGGCGATCCTCAACCACGACTGGATGCGCGACTGGATCGAGGCCGCGCAGGAGGAACCCTGGGTGATCGAACGCTACGAAGCCCCGCCCGAAGCGCAATAGCCCGCCTCCCCGATGGACACGCCCCCGCACCTGCCCCCGGCCGACGCGGCCCTGCTCGATCTCCTCGCCGCGCTCCGGCGGGAAGAGTATGCGTTCACCACCATCACCCCCGCCAGCCACGCCCGCATCATCTCCCGCAAGCCCGAGGCAACCTCGCTGCGCGACATTTTCGGCTGGAGCCTCCCGTTCCGCGAATCCGCCCTCGCCCCCCACCTCCTCCACCTCCTCCACACCGCCGGCGCGCTGGAAGAAGACGGTCCGCTTCGTCGCAGCACGCTTCGCGTCTCCAGCCTCGACGGACTGCTCTTCCTCCATTCCGCTTTCCCCACCGTCGGCGCCGACGCCGTCTTCTTCGGCCCGGACACCTACCGCTACGCCGCCCTGATCCGCGCCGAGCTGCCCCGGCTCGGCCGCGTCCGCCGGATCGTCGACGTCGGCGCGGGGAGCGGGGCCGGCGGCATCGTCGCGGCGCGCCTCGCCCCCGGCGCCCGCCTCACCCTCACCGACGTCAATCCCGAGGCGCTCCGCCTTGCGCGGGTCAACGCCGCCTTCGCGGGCGTCGCGGCGGAGCTGCTCGAAGGCCCGGGCCTCGATCCGGTCGCCGGCGAGATCGACCTCGTCATCGCCAATCCGCCCTATCTGGTCGACGCCGAAGCCCGCGCCTATCGCGACGGCGGCGGCATGCACGGCGCGCGGCTCTCGCTCGACTGGGCGCTCGACGCCGCCCGGCGGCTGCGGCCCGGCGGCCATATGATCCTCTACACCGGCGTCGCCATGCTGGACGGCCGCGATCCCTTGCGCGAGGCGCTCGAGAGCGCCCTCCCCGCCCTCAGCTGCACCCTCGCCTATCGCGAGCTCGACCCCGACATCTTCGGCGAGGAGCTGGACAACGCTCCCTATCGCGACGCCGACCGCATCGCCGCGGTCGCCGCGGTGCTCACGAAGAACGAGCGGCCGTAAGAAGCCCGGCCGCCTTCAAACAGCGCGGACGGTGGCGAAGCGTTTGTAATCGTAGATGCCCACCGTCGGCGCATTGCGCTCATAAGTCAGCCGCACCGTCGGCGCGAAGCCGTTCACCCTGAGCTGGCGGAAGGTGGCGCCCGACCGGGCGGTGAACAGCCACTCCTTGCGCCGCTCCGGGAACAGGAACAGCCGCGCATCACTTTCGGTCCGCCGACGCCGGAGGCGGCTCGGAGGTCTGGCTTTGGCGCAGCTCCGTGATCGTCTCATCGGCGGGCGGCGGCGGAGGGGGCGGCGGCGAATGAGCCGGCGGCGCGGGCGGCGGCGCAGGGATCGGGGCGACGCCTCCGCCCCCGCCACAGCCGCCAAGGACGGTTGCCGCTCCCGCGAGCAGCATCACACAGATCGTACGCAAGACAACCCCCCTGAAAACACAAGAGAACCTCGCGCCTGTATCGGCAACATCAAGCCCGCGTTTCCGGCAAGCCCCACCGCCGTCGTGCGCGTCCGGACACTGGACCTTGATCGGTCGCGAAGCCCGCACCCGACATCTGCGCGCGACGTCCGACCGCCGCCGGCAGTTTTTCGACTTGCGTCGCGCCGCCGTTCCGCGGCACGCAAGACCGACCGCTACGGGTCCTTCGGCAAGATGGGCCCTTC
The DNA here is from genome assembly GCF_046295735.1 of Allosphingosinicella sp. GTDB lineage: Bacteria > Pseudomonadota > Alphaproteobacteria > Sphingomonadales > Sphingomonadaceae > Allosphingosinicella. The sequence goes on along the minus strand of NZ_JBKBMQ010000017.1, from coordinate 73,664 downwards.
GCTGGGGGGATCGGGTGAACGGCAAAATCGCGCGCTTTGAAGCGGCCCGGATTCTGCTCTTCACAATCTTCGCTACGGTCGCCTACGGGGTTCTGCACGATCAAGTGACGGCGCATCTGTGCGTCGAATATTTCACGATCGCCCACCCGCCGCTGTTCCCCACCGAATCGCCGTTCCTTCTGGCGCTTGGATGGGGGTTCGTCTCGACTTGGTGGGTGGGCCTGTTGCTCGGGACGGCGCTGGCCGCGGCTGCGCGCCTCGGTGCTTGGCCCAGGCTCGGCTTGGGCGACGTGCGCCGCCCCATCCTGCTGGTCATGCTGGCAAGCGCGATCGCCGCCTGCCTCACGGGAGCCGCCGGCGCCATTGCCGCCGCCCAGGGCGCGATCCCGCTCGCGCCCGAATGGCGGCAGGTCATCCCGGCCGGAAAGCATGTCGCATTCGCCGCCGTCGCCTGGGCGCATATGGCAAGCTATCTGGCAGGCGCGGCAGGCGGAGCGTTCGTCATCTTCCTGACCATCCGCCGACGCGCGGCAAGCCGTAACGTGCCAGCGGGCCGAACGTCTTAAAATCCATTTTCCTACAGCCCCCCACCCGAGGCATAAGCTGGGCGGTTATGCTTTGGGGTTTGAGGAAGGAGGGGTGCCTTGCCATGGCGGCCGGCCGGATGAATGGGAGACCAAGGACGCGGGCGGGCGCGCCGCGCGCACGCCGGAGACGGTGCGGACGCCCCGTTGAAATGCCTCGCCTTTTCACGCCGAAACGCCGCACGTTCGTCACCTTTGGGCGGGTCGGGTCCACCCGCGGCCCGGTGCCGCGCTCAGAAGCCCGAGCTGTCCTTGCGGACGAAGGCGCCGCTGTTCGCGTCGAGGTGCAGGTCGACGTCGGGATAGTGGCAGTCGCTCGCCGCCGGCCGCCCCACTGCGATGAAGGTGCAGGGCCGGTCGGTCCGGTTGACCAGATGGTGGCCGTTCGGCACGCCTTTGGGGAAGGCGGCGCAGTCGCCGGGGCGCATCGCGGTCTCGCCGCCCTCCTCCACCAGCACCGCCTCGCCGTCCAGCATCACGACGAACTCGTCCTCGCCGTCGTGCCAGTGGCGCTGGCTGGAGATGCCGCCCGGCTCCAGCACGACGTGGCTGACGCCGAAATCCTCGATCCCCGCCGCCGGCGCGAGGCGTCGGAAGTGGCGCTTCGCCATCGCTTCGGCATAAGGCGGCGGATAGCCCGTGCGGTTGGTCTGCTCGATCGCGTCCAGGTCCAGCTTCGGCATGGCGCACCTCCCTCCCGCTCTGCTAGGCGGCGGCCATGACCGTTGCAATCGATCCCGTCGACCTCGCCGCCGCCCTCATCGCCTGCCCCAGCGTCACGCCGCAGGAAGCGGGTTCGCTCACCGTGCTCGGCAACGCGCTCCAGGACCTGGGTTTCGAGGTGCACCGCTTCCTCTCCGGCGGCCCGCCCGACGGGCCGGTCGAGAACATGTTCGCGACGCGCGGGACCGGCGGCCCGCACTTCGCCTTCGCCGGCCATGTCGACGTCGTGCCGCCCGGCGAGGGCTGGACCTCCGACCCGTTCCAGCCGGAGATACGCGGCGGCCTGCTCTACGGCCGCGGCGCGGTCGACATGAAGGGCGGCATCGCCGCCTTCGCCGCCGCCGCCTCGCGCGTGCCGGATCATCCGGGGACGTTGAGCTTCATCATCACCGGCGACGAGGAAGGGCCGGCCACCTGCGGCACGGTCGCGATCATGGACTGGATGGCCGAGCGCGGCATCCGCCCCGACATGATCCTGATCGGCGAACCGACCAGCGAGGCGCGGCTGGGCGACGTCGTCAAGATCGGCCGGCGCGGCACCGTCAACATGTGGATCAGCGTGCCGGGCACGCAGGGCCATGTCGCCTATCCGCACCGCGCCGACAATCCGATCCCGAAGCTCGCCCGCGCCGTCGCGGCGCTCGACGCCTTGGTGCTCGACGAGGGAACGGAGGGCTTCCAGCCGTCGAACCTCGAATTCACCGCCGTCGCGACGCCGACCCGGGCGACCAACATCATCCCCGGCGCGGCCACCGCCCAGCTCAACATCCGCTTCAACAATCTCCACCACGGCGAGGCGCTGGTCGATCTCGTCCGCCGCACCGTCGCCGAAGCCGCCCCCGGCGCCACCGTCGAGGCGCGCATCTCGGGCGAAGCCTTCCTCACCCCGCCCGGCCCGATCTACGACATCGTCACCGACGCGATCCGCGCCGAGACCGGGGTCGAGCCCCGGCTCTCCACCCATGGCGGCACCTCCGACGGCCGCTTCCTGACCAAACTGTGCCCGGTGGTCGACTTCGGCCTCCCCAACGCCACCATGCACAAACTCGACGAAGCCGCCGCCGTGGAGGACATCCACGCGCTCTCCCGCATCTACGAACGGATCATCCGCAAAGCGCTGGGGGGCGTGGAAGGTTGAAAGCCGGCCTCGTCACCCCACCACCGTTCGGCCTGAGCCTGTCGAAGGCCGCCCCTTCCCCCTTCCCCCCTCACCGCCGCCGCCGGAGCACGATATAGAGCGCCCCCGTCCCGCCATGGCGCGGATGGGCGCCGCGCACCGCGGCGATGTCGGCGGCGTGGCGCGAGGCGGCGAGCCAGTGGCCGACCGCCGCGCGGATCGCGCCGCGCGCCACCGGGCGGCGGTCGTCCGTGGGCGGCTTACCGGTGATGAGGAGGAGCAGCCGCGCGCCGCCCGCCACCGCCCGCTCCAGGCTGTCGTCGAGCCGGCCATAGGCGCCCTGCAGGCTGTGGCCGTGGAGGTCGATGGTCATGTCGGGCGCGACCAGCCCGCGCGACAGCCGCCGGTCCCAGCCCCCGTCAAGCGTCGTGCCGGGCACGGCCCTGGCCGGCGCGGCGGCCGTGGGCCTGGGTGCGGCCCGGGCGGCCTTGGGCGCGGGCGCCGGCGGAGGCGCCGGCTCCTCGGGCGCCGCGTCAGCCGCCTGCGTCTGGTGGAGCGGCCGGACGGTGCGGATCACCTTCGCCCACAGCGCCCGCTCCTCAGCGCTGAGCGGCCGGTCCATCGTGCCGCGCCAGCGTGCCTCGCGGCAGCAGGACGAGCGCCCGGCCGCGCGCGGACATGCCGCCCGCGATCCGCGCCGCTTCCGCGCCCGCGCCCCAGAAGGTGTCGAAGCGGTTGGCGCCCCGGATCGCGCCGCCCACGTCCTGCGCCACCCACAGCCCGTCGGCGACCGGCGCCTCCATCGCGGACAGCACCACCGGCGCGCCCAAGGGCACGAAGCGCGGATCGGCCGCCACCGTCACCCGCGGCGTCACCGGCCGGCCGAGCGATCCGAGCGGGCCGGGCCCGGTCAGTTCGGTGAAGAAGATGTAGCTCCTGTTCTCCCGCATGATCGCGCGGCCCTGCTCGCGATTGGCGCGCAGCCATTCGGTGATCGCCTGCATCGTCACCGGGCTCTGCACCAGCCCCCGCTCCCGCAGCAGCCGGCCGATGGCGACATATTCGCGGCCGTTCTGCCCGGCATAGCCGATCCGCATCACCCCGCCGTCCGGCAGCGCGAGGCGGCCCGATCCCTGGATCTGGAGGAAGAAGAAGTCGACCGGATCGGCCACCCAGGCGATCTCCAGCCCCCGCCCGGACAGCGCCCCCGCCTCGATCGCGGCGCGGTCGTGATAGAGGACGAGATTGCCGTTCTCGACCCGGCCGCGGATGCGCCGGCCGCTGAGGTCGTTCGACCATTGGCCGAGGTCCGCCTCCACCAGATCGGCGGGCTTGGCGTAGACCGGCGTCTCATAGCCCGGGCGGCGGGTGCGCGATCCCGCGATCTCCGGCTCGAAATAGCCGGTGGCGAAGGCGTTGCCCCCGCCGACTTCCACCGTCTCGAAATGGGTGGCGAAGAAACGGAGCGCGTCGCCGGTTGGCCACCCGGCGGCCGCGTCGCAGGGCGGCGCCCAGTCCTCGGGCCGGGTGAGGCCGGACTGGTCGGTGCGCCGCACCGCCGACGGGCAGCTGATCCGGAAGGCGGCGAGCGCCGCCTCCGCCGCCGCGGGCGTCAGGCCCAGCGCCTCGACGGCCGGTCCCGCGCGAAGCCCGGCGGCGATGGCGGTGGCAGGCTCCTGTCCCGGGGTCGGGCTCGGCGAAGGCGTGGGGGACGGCGCGGGCGCCGGTGCCGGCGCGGGAGCGGGCTGGACCGTCTGCGCCGTCTGCGCGCAGCTCGCCAGCGCCACCAGCATCCCCGCCAGCAGCAGCGGCCGGCGCGGGTCGGAGGATCGGAACGGCTCGAGCGGGCGGAGGCGGGTCATTCCCGCGGCATAGCGGCAAGCGGACCGGCGCGGAAGCCGAGCCGGCCGAAAACCGGTGCGCTACAGCCCGTGTTCGCGGCGGAATTCGCGCCAGCGCCGCACATTGGCCTGATGTTCCTGATAGGTGCGGGCGAAGACATGGCCGCCCGTGCCGTCGGCGACATAGAAAAGCGCGTCCGTCTCCGCCGGCTTCAGCACCGCCTCGATCGTCGCCCGCCCCGGGTTGGTGATCGGCCCCGGCGGCAATCCGGCCACGGCGCGGGTGTTGTAGGGATTGCGGTCGCGAAGCTCGGACACCCGGATCTCGCGGCCGAGCGGCCGGCCCCGGGTGATCGGATAGATGGTGGTCGCATCCGCCCCCAGCATCATGCCGATGCGCAGCCGGTTGGTGAGCACGCCCGCCACCAGCCCATATTCTTCGGCCTTGGCCGTCTCCTTCTCGACGATGGAGGCCAGGATCACCGCCTCCTCGCGGCTGTTCACCATCGCGTTCGGCTGGCGCTGCGGCCACAATTCGTCGAGCGCGCGGGTCATCGCCTGCTGCATCCGTTCCAGCACCGCCGCCCGCGTCTCGCCGCGGCGATAGTCGTAGGTGCTGGGAAGGACCGAGCCCTCCGCCGGCACCTCGATCTCGCCGACCAGCTCCTCCACCGCCATCAGCCGGTCGCGCACGATCACCGACGGCATGCCTTCGGGAATGGTGACGAAGCGCCGGACCGGCTGGCCGTGCTGCAGATGGTCGAGCACGCGCGCGCCGCTCATGCCCGGCGGGATCTCGAACTCGCCGGCCTGGATGGGGTCGGACGAACCGAACAGGCGCGCCATCGTGCGGAAGGTCCGCGCCGTCCCCGGGATCGCGCCTTCCTCTTCCAGCTGGCGCGCGACGCGGGCGAGGCTCGCGCCAGGCTCCACGACGATCGTCGTCGGCGCCTCGGCGGGGCCGGGGCTCGCCCACAGCATCCACCAGGCGCCCGCCGCGGACAGGCCGGCGACCAGCACGAGCACCAGCAGGAGCCGCTTCAGCACGGGCGCGTCAGACCGCCTTCATCACCAGGCTGGCGTTGGTGCCGCCGAAGCCGAAGCTGTTGTTGAGAACGGCGCGGACCTTGCGCTCCTTCGCCTTGTGCGGGACGAGATCGACCCCGGCCGTGCCCTCGCTCGGATTGTCGAGATTGAGCGTCGGGGGCACGATCTGGTCGCGCAGCGCCAGGATGCAGAAGATCGCCTCCACCGCGCCGGCGCCGCCGAGCAGGTGGCCGATCGCCGATTTGGTGGAGCTCATCGACACGTTGCCGATCGCATTTCCGAACAGGCGGCGCACCGCGCCCAGTTCCAGCTCGTCGCCGAGCGGGGTCGAGGTGCCGTGGGCGTTGATATAGTCGATGTCGATCGGATCGAGGCCGGAGCGCTTCAGCGCCATCTCCATCGCGCGATAGCCGCCCGCCCCTTCCGGATGCGGCGCCGTCACGTGATAGGCGTCGCCCGACAGGCCGTAGCCGACCACTTCGGCATAGATGTTGGCGCCGCGCGCCTTGGCGCGCTCATATTCCTCGAGCACCACCACGCCCGCGCCTTCGCCCATCACGAAGCCGTCGCGGTCGACGTCGTAGGGGCGGCTCGCCCGCTCCGGCTCGTCGTTGAAGTTGGTCGACAGCGCGCGCGCCTGGGCGAAGCCCGCGATGCCGATCGGGCAGATCGCCGCCTCGGCGCCGCCCGCGAGCATCACGTCGGCATCGTCCATCGCGATCATCCGCGCCGCGTCGCCGATCGAATGGGCGCCGGTCGAGCAGGCGGTGACCACCGCATGGTTCGGGCCCATCAGGCCGTAGCGGATCGACACCTGGCCGGAGATGAGGTTGATGAGCCGCCCGTGAACGAAGTGGGGAGAGACGCGGCGGGGGCCCTTCTCGTGAAGAACCAGGCTCTCCTTCTCGATCCCCGGAAGGCCGCCGATGCCGGAGCCGATCGAGACGCCGACCCGGTACCGCTCTTCCTCGCTCATCTCGGTGAGGCCGGCATCCTCGAGCGCCTGGCCGGCCGCGTCGATGCCGTAGACGATGAACGGATCGACCTGGCGCTGGATCTTGTGATCGACGCGCTTGCCGGGGTCGAATCCATATTCATGGTCCGGCCCCTTCACCTCGCAGGCGATCTTGCAGGCATAGTCGGCGGCATCGAACCGGGTGATCCGGCCGGCGCCGCTGCGCCCGGCAAGGATGTTCTTCCAGCTGGTGGCGACGTCTCCCCCCAGCGGGGTGACGAGGCCCAGTCCAGTCACGACGACACGGCGCATGCGCAAAAACTCCTGAGTGAGACAGACAAACGGCCCCCCGGCCGGGCGGCGGGGAGCCGTTCAGATCACCGCCGGGCCGGCGGGTTCGCCGGCAAGGGGATCAGGCCTTGTTCTGCTCGATATAGTCGATCGCATCCTTGACGGTGCTGATCTTCTCGGCGGCATCGTCCGGGATCTCGACGCCGAACTCTTCCTCGAAGGCCATGACCAGCTCGACGATGTCGAGGCTGTCCGCGCCCAGATCGTCGATGAAGCTCGCTTCCTCGGTGACCTTCTCGGCTTCGACGCCCAGATGCTCGACGACGATCTTCTTAACGCGCTCGGCGGTCTCGCTCATATTCACCTTCCTCCATATGTGTTTGAACCCGCCCTAGCCGCTCACCGCGCCCGCTGGCAAGTGGCCCGTGGCGGCGGCGTCTACAGCATCGCCATGCCGCCATTGACGTGGATGGTCTGGCCGGTGACGTAGCCGGCCTCGCGGCTGGCGAGATAGACGGCGGCGGCGGCGATGTCCGCGCCCTCGCCCAGCTTGCCGGCCGGGATGCGGCCGAGCAGCGCCTCCTTCTGCGCCTCGGGCAGCACGTCGGTCATCGCCGAGGCGATGAAGCCGGGCGCGATGCAGTTGACGGTGATGCCGCGGCTCGCGACTTCCTGGGCGAGCGCCTTGGACATGCCGACCAGCCCCGCCTTCGACGCGGCGTAATTGGCCTGGCCCGGATTGCCGGTCGCGCCCACCACCGAGGTGATCGAGATGATCCGCCCGTGGCGCGCCCGCATCATCGGCTTCAGCGCCGCCCGGGCGAGCCGGAAGGCGGCTTCGAGATTGATGCGGATCACGTCCGCCCATTCCTCGTCCTTCATCCGCATGGCGAGATTGTCGCGCGTGACGCCGGCATTGTTGACGAGGATGTCGATCTTGCCGAGCGCTTCCACCGCCTGCGGCACCAGCGCGTCGACGGCGGCGGGGTCCGACAGGTTGCAGGGCAGCACCACCGCCTCGCCGCCGATCTCGCCCGCCACCTTCTCCAGCGCCTCGGCCCGCGTCCCCGATAGCGCCACCCGCGCCCCCCGCCCCGCCAGCCCCGCCGCAATCGCCGACCCGATGCCCCCGGACGCGCCAGTCACGAGTGCGGTCATTCCCGTCAAATCGAACATTCTCAAGCTCCCAGATTTGGTTCGCGCAGAGGCGCAGAGGACGCAGAGGGGGCAGGTTCGACATGCCCGTTCACTACGCGGCGGACGCCTTCCTTGAGAGAAGAGCCGCCGAAATTGATCAACAGGCCGACCGGCAGCTTCATCAGCCTCAGATAGGTCAACACCTGCTTCGCGTGGACCGCGCTGGGCTGGTCCACCGATTTCACTTCGACGATCAGCCGATCGTCAATCAGCAGATCGATCTTGAAAGCCGCCGCGAAGCGTTGACCCTCATATTCGATGTCGACCGGCATCTGCCGGTCGACCCTGTAGCCGCGTTCCGTCAGCTTTCCAGCAAGGATGGTTTCGTAAACGCTCTCGAAGAGCCCGGGTCCCAGATCGCGGTGCAGTCGCATCGCAATGCCGATCACATCGCTTGTAATCTCATCGATGGCTCGCACCCGCTTCGTGACCTCTGCGTTCTCTGCGCCTCTGCGTGAACCCTACAACTCCCCCACCAACGCGTCGATGTCGTCCATCGTGATGACGCTGGTGACGCTGGCGTCGGGGGCGATGCGTTTGGCCATGGGGGCGAGGACCTTGGCGCCGAACTCCACGAAATGGGTGACCCCCGCCTCCGCCATCGCCGCGACGCTCTCGCGCCAGCGCACCATGCCCGTCACCTGCTCGACCAGCAGGCGCCGTATCTCCTCCGGCTGCGCGGTCGGGGCGGCGGTGACGTTGGCATAGACCGGCACCGACGGCGCGCGCAGCTCGGCCTTGCCGAGCGCCTCCTCCATTGCGCGCGCGGCGGGCGCCATCAGCGGCGAATGGAAGGGCGCGGACACCGGCAGCAGCAATGCCCGCTTCGCGCCTTTCTCCTTGGCGATGCCGAGCGCGCGCTCGACCGCCGCCTTGTGGCCGGAAATCACCACCTGGCTCGGATCGTTGTCGTTGGCGACCGTGCAGACCTCGCCCTCGGCCGCCGCCTCCTCGGCCACCGCCTGCGCCATCTCGCGGCTCGCGCCGAGCAAGGCCGCCATCGCCCCCTCGCCGACCGGCACCGCCGCCTGCATCGCTTCCCCGCGCAGCTTCAGCAGCCGCGCTGTGGTGGCGAGATCGAAGGTGCCGGCCGCGCACAAGGCGCTATATTCGCCGAGGCTGTGGCCGGCCACGAAATCGGCCTTCTCATCCAGCCGGATGCCGGAGGCGCGCAACGTCGCGATCGCATTGGCCATGATCGCGGGCTGAGCGTTCGCGGTCAGCGTCAGCTCCTCCTGCGGCCCTTCGGCCATCAGGCGGGAGAGGTTCTGCTTCAGCGCCTCGTCCACCTCCTCGAACACCGCCCGCGCCTCGGCGCTCGCCTCGGCCAGCGCCCGTCCCATGCCGACCGCCTGGCTGCCCTGCCCGGGAAAGATGAATGCGCGCATGACAAGGCCCCTTTCTGGTCGAATCCGAGGCGCCCGGTTACACCAAAAGGAAGCGATTGCCATAGGCGGCCGGGAGGGATCGCACGGGCAATGCGAGACCCCTCCCCTCCCTGCACGCGCGGAGAAGCCGGGTCGGGCGCGCCTTCGGAAAAGCCCCGCCCGCGTTGAGCCGTCAGGCTTCGAGCAGCTCCCGCTGCTGGGGCTCCTTGAAGCGGAAATCGATCTCAAGGCCGAGCGCTGGCAGCACCGCCATCAGCGTTTCCAGTGTCGGGTTTCCCTGCGGCCCGAGCGACTTGTTGAGCGTCTGTCGCTTGATTCCGGTTTCGCGAGCGAGCTGGCTGAGACCGCGGGCGCGTGCCACGACACCGATCGCGGTCGCGAGGTAGTTGGCGTTGCCGCTCGCGGCGGCGTCCCGAAGAAGGTAGATCTGGGAGCTCTCCCGCCCGAGATAGTCGGCGGCGTCGAAGTCGCGCACGTCGAGCGCGGCGGGATCTAGATCGGATTCGGTCATTTAGCTGGCCCTCCATGGCCTGACGAGCGTCACGATTGCTTCCCCTTCTTCACCGGTCCCGGCTTCGGCTTGCTCAGCGCCGCTGCCATTGACTCGGCGGTTCTGATGTCGGCCGCCTGCGTCTTCTTCGTCCCGCCGCACAGGAGAAGGATGATCGCCTGCCCGCTCCTGGTATAGTAGAGTCGGTAGCCCGGCCCGACGTCGATCCGGAACTCCCCCACTTTCTTCCCCACCGGCTTGGTGTCGCCGAGCAGTCCGGACTGGATGCGCACGATCCTCGTCACGATCGCGTCCTGAGCCACCTTGTCGGTCAGGTTCTTGAGCCAGGCGTCGAAAGCCGCCGTTCTCCGGATCGTGACCATCTGACGCTTATAGGCGTCGCCCAATGATTGTCAACTTAAAGCGTCACCCCTCTCACCACTTGCTTTTTCGCTCCATCTCCGCCACATGGCCGCCATCCGGGGCGGAAGGTCTCCTTCTCGCCCCGGCTTTGCATTGCAAGACGACAGCCGGAGGGGCGTCCGCATTGGGCGGCGTCAGCGATCGGCCAAAAGAAAAGGACTGCGCAACATGCCGCTATACGAGCATGTGTTTCTCGCGCGTCAGGACCTGGCCCAGACCCAGGTCGACGCGCTGGCGGAAACCGCCACCAACATCATCGAATCGAACGGCGGCAAGGTCGTCCGGACGGAGACCTGGGGTCTTCGCAACCTCGCTTACCGGATCGCCAAGAACCGCAAGGCGCATTATGTCGCGCTCGATTTCGACGCGCCCGCGCCGGTCGTCGCCGAGCTCGAGCGGCAGACCCAGATCAACGAAGACGTCATCCGCTACATGACCATCAAGGTCGATGCGCACGAGCAGGGCCCGTCGGCGATGATGCGCCGGGGCGACCGCGACGGCAAGCGCGGCGACCGCGGTGATCGCGGCGACCGTGGTGATCGCGGCGGTGATCGTGGCGGCCGCGGCCGCGACTTCGACAACGAATAAGAAGGGACCAGCATCATGGCACGCCCATTCTTCCGTCGCCGCAAGAGCTGCCCCTTCTCGGGCTCCGAAGCGCCGAAGATCGATTATAAGGACGTCCGCCTTCTCCAGGGCTTCGTCTCCGAACGCGGGAAGATCGTTCCGTCCCGCATCACCGCGGTGTCCGCGAAGAAGCAGCGCGAGCTGGCCAAGGCGATCAAGCGCGCCCGCCATCTCGGCCTGCTTCCCTATGTCGTAAAATAAGGAGAGGCCGAAATGGACGTCATCCTCCTCGAACGGATCGAAAAGCTCGGCGCCATCGGCGACGTGGTGAAGGTGAAGAACGGCTATGCCCGCAACTACCTTCTGCCGCGCGGCAAGGCGCTGCGCGCCAACGAAGCCAACCGCAAGGTGTTCGAAGCCAACCGCGAGCGGATCGAGGCGCAGAATGCCGAGCGCCGCACCGCCGCCGAAAAGGACGCCAAGACGCTGGACGGCGTGACCGTGCAGCTGATCCGCCAGGCGTCGAACGTCGGGCAGCTCTACGGCTCGGTCTCCGCCCGCGACCTCGTCGAGGCGCTGGAAGCGGAAGGCCACAAGGTCGCCAAGAACCAGATCGTCCTCGACCGCCCGATCAAGTCGATCGGCCTGCAGGACGTGAAGGTGGCGCTGCACCCGGAGGTGTCGGTCACCATCCATGTCAACGTCGCCCGCTCGCCCGAAGAGGCCGAGCTGCAGGCGCAGGGCGTCGACGTGATGGCCGAGATGTTCGAGCGCGACAATGCCGGCTTCACCGAAGCCTATGACCCGAACGCCGAGCCGGGCGAGATCCCGTCCGACGACGCCGCTCCGGCGGCCGGCGAGGGCGAGGCCGACGCCGAAGCCGAGGCCGCCCAGGCCTGAGCCTGCGCGCCGCGCGAACCACGGAAGAGGCCGCTTGCTCTCCGGAGCCGGCGGCCTTTTCTTTGCCCGGCGCCCTCGCCGGTCCGGGCGCAGGAAGGCCGCGATGATCCTCGTCGTCGACAATTATGACAGCTTCACCTGGAACATCGTCCACCATCTGCGCGCGCTCGGCGCCGAGGTGCGGGTGGAGCGGAACGACGCGCTGAGCGCGGCCGAAGCGCTCGCCAGCGGCGCCGACGGCATCCTGATCTCGCCCGGACCGGGCACGCCGGACGCCGCCGGCATCTCGCTCGCCCTCGTCGCCGCCTGCGCGGAGGCGCGGCGCCCGCTGCTCGGCGTCTGTCTCGGCCACCAGGCGATCGGCCAGCATTTCGGCGGCCGCGTCGTGCGTGCCGCCCGGCTGATGCACGGCAAGACCTGTCCGGTGGAACATGACGCGAGCGGCGTCTTCGCGGGCCTTCCCTCCCCCTTCACCGCCGCGCGCTACCATTCACTGGCGCTGGCCGCGGACAGCCTGCCCGAATGCCTGATGGTCAACGCCTCCGCCGCCGACGAGCCGGTGATGGGCCTGCGCCACCGCACCCTCCCGATCCACGGCGTCCAGTTCCATCCCGAAAGCGTCGCCAGCGAGCATGGCCACGAATTGCTGGCCAATTTCCTCGACTTGGCGCGGTCCGGCGGGCGCGCTTGACAGCAGCCGAAACGTTCCGTAGACGTTCCTCATACGTTCCGAACATGAGGCCGGACCGATGCTGACGCGCAAGCAACACGAGCTTCTCTGCTACATCCACGAACGTCTGGGCGAGACCGGTGTGTCGCCGAGCTTCGAGGAGATGAAGGAGGCGCTCGACCTCAAGTCGAAGAGCGGCGTCCACCGCCTCATCTCGGCGCTCGAGGAGCGCGGCTTCATCCGCCGCCTGCCGAACCGCGCCCGCGCATTGGAAGTGCTGAAGATGCCGGACCAGAAGGCCGGCGCCGCGCCGGAGCCCAGGCCGCAGGTCATCCCGCCGCAGGCCGCCAACGACATCATCGAGCTTCCGCTCCACGGCCGCATCGCCGCCGGTACCCCAATCGAGGCGCTGCAGGGCACCGAAACGCTTCCGGTCCCCGCCGCTTTGCTCGGCCCGGGCGAACATTATGCGCTGGAAGTCGCCGGCGATTCGATGGTGGAGGAAGGCATCCTCGACGGCGACTATGCCCTCATCCGCCGCACCGACATCGCGCGCGACGGGGAGATCGTGGTCGCGCTGGTCAACAATGAGGAAGCGACCCTCAAGACCTTCCGCCGCGAAGGCACGATGATCCGGCTCGATCCCGCCAACCGCAATTACGACCCGCAACGCTACCGCCCCGACCAAGTCGCGATCCAGGGCCGCCTCGCCGGGCTCCTGCGCCGCTACTGAGCGCGATCGGTTTCGACGGGGGTCGTCATTGCGAGGAGCGAAGCGACGAAGCAATCCATGGGCCTCCACCGCATGGATTGCCGCGCTTCGCTCGCAATGACGGACTTTGCTCAGGCTAAGGCGATCATTCTCTAGCCGCAAACCCCGGGAAGCTTCGCGTTCCGAACAACGAGGCTGGCCGAACAAAACGCTGGCCGAGCAAAGAGGCCGCCCCAACAAAAAGGCCGGGCGGCTCATACGCGCCGCCCGGCCATGTTGCGGCGCCGCCCGGTGGGAGAGCGGGACCGCTGGCGAATGTCGGCGTCGCTTCGAAGAGTGACGCGTCGACCCGTGCCATGACAGCAGCAAGAGGCGTGCCACGACGCAAAGCCGCGGGTCTCGATGGTTAATTGCCGCGCGGACGCGTTCCGTTCCGGGACTGGCGGGTCAGCGGAGACGGGTGGCGAGCCGCCACCACTGGGGAAAAGCGGCGGCGATGCGGGCGTCGTCGGCGTCGCGCGCCGCCGCGTCGTCGTAGAGGCCGAAGCAGGTCGCGCCCGATCCGGACATCCTCGCGAAGCGCGCGCCGCGGAGCGCGTCCAGCACCGCGCCGATCTCCGGCACCAGCGCCCGCGCCGGCGGCTCGAGGTCGTTGCGACCGTCCTCCCAGCCGCCGAGCGGCCCGCGGTCCACCGCGTCCCAGGCCCGGAAGACGGCGGCGGTGGACAAAGGGACGCGCGGATTGACCAGCAGCGCCGGCCGCCCCGACAGGTTGGGAGCGTCGATCTCGCGGAGCCGGTCTCCGCGCCCCTCGCCGGCGGCGGTCTTTGAGCGCAGGCAGGCCGGCACGTCCGCGCCGAGCGCGGCGGCGATCCGCAGCAGTTCGGCCTCCGCCACATCGAGCTTCCAGAAGCGCGTCAGCAGCCGCAGGGCCGCCGCGGCGTCCGCCGATCCACCGCCGATGCCGGAGGCGACCGGAAGCCTCTTGTCGAGCCTCAGCGCCGCACCCCGTCCGCCGCCCAGCATGCGCGCCGCGCGCAGCACCAGATTGTCCTCCGCCGCGCCGAGATCGCCCGCGAACGGCCCGGTCACGTCCAGCGCCAGCCGCCCGCTCGGCTCGACCGACAGCAGGTCGCCGTCCGCGCAGAAGGCGAACAGGGTCTCGATCCGGTGATAGCCGTCCGGCTCCCGCGCCCGCACGTGCAAAGCGAGGTTGAGCTTGGCATAAGCCGGCTCCTCCATCGCGCCCGTCACTTCGCGGCCCTCACCTCGCGGCGAGGCGGGGCGTCAGCCCTTCCGCGATCTTGGCGGCGATCCGTTCGGCGTCTTCCGGCTCCGCATAGACGGCGGCCGCGCGCCAGGCGAAGCGCGCCTCGATCCGCCGTCCGGCCGACCAGTAGACGTCGCCCAGATGCTCGTTGATCGTCGGGTCGGCGGGCTCGCCCTCGGCGGCGCGCTCGAGCAATTCCACCGCGCGGGCGATGTCGCCCTTCAGATAATAGGCCCAGCCGAGCGAGTCGGCGATCGCCGCATTGTCGGGCGCGAGCCGGGCGGCCTCGCGCACCATCCGCTCCGCCTCCTCCAGGTTCTCCCGCCGCTCGAGCTGCGCATAGCCGAGATGGTTGAGGACGATCGCCTGTTCGGGCGCGAGCTCATAGGCCCTGGTGAGCGCGGCCTTGCCTTCCGCCCAGGACCCGGCCCGCTCGAGGGCGCCGCCGCGCGCAAGCCACAGCGCCCAGGCCGGGAAGGGATCCTCCGGCCCGTGCAGCGCCAGCGCCCGGCCATAAGCGTCCGCCGCCTCGCCCTGGCGCCCGAGTTCCATCTTGATGTCGCCGATCCGTACCCAGGCGGCGACCGTCTCCGGATCGCGCACGAGCGCCTCGGCAAGCGCCTCCTCCCCACGCCCGGCGGCGGCGAGGATGACGACCCGGCCTTCCGCGGCCATGTCCGCCCAGGGATCGCCCGCCGGGATCCGCGCCAGCAGCTCCAGCGCGGCTTCGTAGCGCTGCTGCCCGGCAAGGGCGTCGGCGGCGGTCAGCCAGGCGGCGCCGTTGTCCGGCGCGAGGAAGGTGGCGATCCGCGCGAAGCTCAGCGCCAGCGGCAGGACATTCTGTTCGCGAAGGTCGCTCGCCATCGACAGCAGGAATTCGGCCGCGCCGGCGGCGGGCGTCGCCACCTCGCCCGGCAGCGGCCGCCCGGCCTCGACGAGCGCCCGGGCGGCGACGATCCGCCGGTCCTGTCCCGCCAGCAATTCGATCGCGCCGCGCCGGTCGCCGCGCCCGGCGAGCAAAGCGGCGCCGGCGAGCCTGAAGCGCGTGCCCCGCTCGCCCGCTTCGGCGGCCTGCGCGGCCAGCTCCGCCGCCGCGCCCCGGCGGCGCAGCGCCAGTCTCAGCAGCGGGCGGTGTTCGGCGGCATAGGACACCGCGATCGGATGCGCGGCGGCACCGTCCAGCAGCGCCTCGGCATTGCCGCGGCGCGCGCCCACCGCGATCCAGGCCCGCAGGATCGGCGCCATGAAGGCGAAGCTTTCTTCCTCCTCCAGCGCGTCGAGCTGGGCGCCCGCGCCGCGCCAGTCGCCGGCGCGCAGCGCTCCCGCCGTCAGCATCAGCCGCGCCTCGACCGACAGGTCGCCCGCCGCCGCGAGCTTGCGCGCCGCTTCCATCGCCAGCGCGAAATCGCCGCCGGCGATGCCGTTGGACAGGGCTTCCGAAGCGAGATCGACATCGGCCGGCAGCGCCGCCAGCGCGATCGCATAGGCCGAATTGGCGCGATCGAAGGCGCCGCGCTCCGCCGCGATGCGACCCTCGGCATAAGCGGCGAGCGGCGAGGCGAGCTCGGACCGCGCCGCGGCCTGCGCCGGCATCGTCGCCAGCGCCAGGGCAAGGGCGCCGAGCGCCGGAAGCCTACATGTTGGGATAGTTCGGCCCTCCCCCGCCTTCGGGAACCACCCAGTTGATGTTCTGGGTCATGTCCTTGATGTCGCAGGTCTTGCAGTGGACGCAATTCTGCGCGTTGATCTGGAGGCGCGGCCTGCCGTTTTCCTCCACGAATTCGTAGACGCCCGCCGGGCAGTAACGCTGTTCCGGCCCGTCATAGAGGTTGAGATTGACCTCGACCGGTATGTCCGCGTCCTTCAGCGTCAGGTGGACCGGCTGGTCCTCCTCGTGATTGGTGTTGGACAGGAAGACGGAGGAGAGCCGGTCGAAGCTGATCACCCCGTCCGGCTTGGGATAGGCGATCGGCTGGACGAGGTCCTTGCGCCACATCTGCCGGTGGTCCGGGTGATGCTTCATCGTGAAGGGCAGGCCGATGCCGATCTGGCGCATCCACATGTCGGCGCCGGCGAGCAGCGTGCCGATCGTGCCGCCCCATTTGGCGACCAAAGGCTCGACGTTGCGGACCTTCTTGAGCTCGTCCGCCACCCAGCTCGAATGCAGCGCGTCGGCATAAGCCGACAGCTCGTCCCCCGCCCGGTCGGCGGCGACCGCCTCGAACGCGGCTTCGGCGGCCAGCATGCCGGATTTAATCGCGGTGTGGCTGCCCTTGATGCGCGGCACGTTCACGAAGCCGGCCGAACATCCGATCAGCACGCCGCCCGGGAAAGCGAGCTTCGGGATCGCCTGATAGCCGCCCTCGTTGATCGCCCGCGCGCCGTAGGAGACGCGGCGCCCGCCCTCCAGCACCTCGCGGATCGCCGGATGCTGCTTCCAGCGCTGGAACTCCTCGAACGGCGAGAGATAGGGGTTGCGGTAGTTCAGTGCGACGACGAAGCCGAGCGCCACCTGGTTGTTTTCCTGATGGTAGAGGAAGCCGCCGCCCCAGCTGTCCTCGTCCAGCGGCCAGCCCTGGGTATGGATCACCCGGCCCGGCACATGCTTGTCCGGATCCACGTCCCACAATTCCTTGAGGCCGATGCCGTAGACCTGCGGCTCGCTGTCGCGGTCGAGGTCGAAGATGCGCTTCAGCTCCTTGGTGAGGTGCCCGCGCGCGCCTTCGGCGATGAAGGTATATTTGGCGTGGAGCTCCATCCCGGGCTGGTAGTCCGGCTTGCGCGTGCCGTCGCGGGCGACGCCCAGGTCGCCGGTGGCGACCCCTTTCACCGAACCGTCCTCGTTGAACAGGATCTCAGCCGCCGCGAAGCCGGGGAAGATCTCGACGCCCAGCGCCTCCGCCTGCCCCGCCAGCCAGCGGCACAGATTGCCGAGGCTCAGCGTGTAGGTGCCCTTGTTGTTCATGAAGGGCGGCATCAGCAGGTGCGGGAATTCGAACTTCTTCGTCGCGGTCAGCACCCAGTGGCGGTTCTCCGTCACCGGCACGGTCAGCGGGCTGTCGAGGTCGCGCCAGTTGGGGATCAGTTCGTCGAGTCCGCGCGGATCGACCACCGCGCCCGACAGGATGTGCGCGCCGACTTCTGAGCCCTTTTCCAGGACGCAGACCGAAAGCTCGCGGCCCCGTTCCTCGGCGAGCTGCTTCAGGCGGATGGCGGCCGAAAGACCCGCGGGACCGGCTCCGACGATCACCACGTCATAAGCCATCGACTCGCGTTCCGCCATTCCCACCTCCGTTTCGGCGCTGTTCTGACTCATGTCGTCGCAAACAGCCAACATCTGGCAGATAGGCGGCAATTTCGCCATTGACCAGACCGCGCCGCAGGGACCTTAGTCCATATCAGAGTGGAGCGGGGCGATCAGATCATGTCCCCTGCGGCGGCCGCGAGCGCGCTGCAGTGGTGGGCCGATGCGGGCGTGGACATCCTCGTCGACGAGGAACCGCGCGACTGGCTGAACCCGAAGGCCAAAGCGCCGCCGCCGCCGCCGGAGCCCCAGCCCGCGCCGGAAGACGCGCTTCCGGACCAGCTCGACCTGTTCCAGGCCTGGCTCGCCGGCAGCGACCGGCTCGCCTTCGCCTCGCCCTCGGCGCCGCGCGTCTGCCCGTCGGGCGATCCGTCGGCGGGGCTGATGATCCTCACCGACATGCCGACGCTGGAGGATTGCGGCGCGGGCACGCTGCTGTCCGGCGACGTCGGCCGGCTGTTCGATCGCATGCTGGCCGCGATCGGCCGCGACCGCGCCTCCATCTATCTGGCCGCCTTGTCCTGCCTGCGCTCGCCCGACGGGCAGCTCGGCGGAGAGGCCGCGCAGGCTTGCGCCACGCTGGCGCGCCACCATGTCGGCCTCGCCGCGCCCAAATCGCTGCTCCTGCTCGGCGACGCCTGCGCCAAGGCGCTGCTCGGCCTGCCGGTCGCGCGGGCGCGCGGGCGCTGGCACAGGATCGCCACCCATGCCGGCGAAATTGACGCTTTGGTAACCATAGCCCCCCGACAATTGCTCGAGAATCCGACTCAGAAGCGCCACGCCTGGGCGGATCTCCAGATGTTGATGGAAGGACCGGGACGATGATCCAGCTCCGTTCGCTCCTGCTTGCCGCGGCGGCCGCGCTGCCGGCCGTTCCCGCCGCCGCGGCGGAGGCGGCCGATGCCGAGGAGTCCCGGATCGGGCGCCCGGCCCATAGCGGCGACGCGCGCGAGGCCCGCATCCCGGCCCAGCTCGACAGCAACGAGCGGCTTTTGTACGCGCAGGTCTTCGCCGCCATCCGCGCGCAGGATTGGGCGGGCGCCACCGCCCTTCTCGACAATAGCCGCACCGGCCCGCTCCACGACGTCGCCCGCGCCCTCGTCTATGTCGACCGCAATTCGCCGCGCACCGACGTGTCGCTGCTGCTGTCGGTGCTGGAACGCTCGCCCGATCTGCCGCAGGCGCCGCAGCTCGCCCGCATGGCGCAGACCCGCGGCGCGACCGAGCTTCCGAACCTGCCCGAAATCCAGCGTCTCGTCGGCCAGGCGGGGCAGCCCCGCCGCGCCCGCGCCCGCCCGGTCCGCTCCGAACCCGGCTATGCCGAGCTCGACGGCCTCATCCAGCCGCTGATCGTCGCCGACCGCCCCTATGAGGCCGAGGCGATCCTGGCGGAGCGCGAGTTCAGCCTCTCGACCGACGCCCGCACCGAATTCCAGCAGCGCGTCGCCTGGTCCTATTATCTGACCGGCAACGACCGCTCCGCCCGCGCGATGGCCGACAAAGCGCGCCAGGGCAGCGGCGACTGGGCGATCCATGCTGATTGGGTGGCCGGCCTCGCCGCCTGGCGGATGGGCGATTGCAACGGCGCGGCGGAAGCCTTCCACAATGTGGGCTCGCGCGCCTCCGATCCGGAATTGATGGCGGCCGGCCAATATTGGGCGGCGCGGTCCGACATGAAGTGCGGCCGGCCCGAACGGGTCCAGGCCCGGCTGCGCACCGCGTCCCGGCTGACCGAGACCTTCTACGGCCTGCTCGCCGGCTCGGCGCTCGGGCTGCGGCAGCCGGCGGTTCCGAACGGCGGCACCTTCACCCGCGCCGACTGGCGGCTGCTCGCCGGGCGGCCTAACGTGCGCGCCGCCATCGCGCTCACCGAATTGGGCGAGACCGGCCTCGCCGACGAATTGCTGAAGCATCAGGCGCGGATCGGGCCGGCGCGCGAGCATGAGGCGCTGCTGCACCTCACCGAGCGGCTGAACATGCCGGCGACGCAGATGTGGCTCGCCCACAACACGCCGCGCGGCGTCGATATCGATCCGCTCGCCCGCTATCCCTCGCCCAGCTGGCAGCCCGGCCGCGGCTGGCGGGTCGATCCGGCGCTCGCCTTCGCGCACGCGCTGCAGGAATCGGGTTTCCGGCCCGCCGCGGTCAGCCATGCCGGCGCGCGCGGCCTGATGCAGGTGATGCCGGGCACCGCCGCCCAGATGGCGCGCCGCAGCGGCGAGCCGGCGCCGGAGCCGAGCCGCCTCAACGACCCGGTCGTGAACATGGAATATGGCCAGTCCTACCTGGAATTCCTGCGCGACTTCCACGGCACGCAGGGGCTGCTGCCCAAGGTGATCGCCGCCTACAATGCCGGCCCCGCGCCGATCGCGGAGTGGAACACGCGCGGCCGCGACCAGGGCGATCCCCTGCTCTACATCGAATCAATCCCCTATTGGGAAACGCGCGGCTACGTGCCGATCGTGCTGCGCAACTACTGGATCTACGAGCAGCGCGCCGGCCGCCAGTCCGCCAGCCGCTCCGCCCTCGCCCAGGGCATGTGGCCGCGCTTCCCCGGCGCCCAGGGCCCGTCCGCGGTCCGCATCGAACCCCAGCCCCGCGCGACAGCGATGGGATCGCAATAACGTTTCTCCCCTCCCCGCAAGGGAGGGGCGCGTGGGTCCGCGCCGCCAGGCGCGGCAACGTTCTTGATCTGTTCCGCCGCTTGGGCTAACCTCCCCTTATGCCCCGCCCCGACGCCCGTCATGGCCGCGGCGCGCCCGAGAACCGGACGCCGACCCGCTTCGGCCTCGCCATCCGCGAAGCGGACGGCGACTGGCTCGACGCGCGCACCGATCTGGACGGCGAGGCGGCGCCGCTCCGCACCACGGTGACGGTGGAGAAGCCGAAGACGATCATCGCCCGCAACAGTTCGCCCGACATCGGCTTCGACCGCTCGATCAACCCGTATCGGGGCTGCGAGCATGGCTGCATCTATTGCTTCGCCCGCCCCACCCACGCCTTTCACGATCTGTCGCCCGGCCTCGACTTCGAATCGCGGCTGTTCGCCAAGCCGGACGCGGCCGATCTGCTGCGCAAGGAACTGGCGCGGCCGGGCTATGACGTGCGGCCGATGGCGCTCGGCACCAACACCGATCCCTATCAGCCGATCGAGGGACGCTGGCGCATCACCCGCTCCATCCTCGAAGTTCTGGCCGAGACCCGCCACCCCGTCACCATCACCACCAAATCCGACCGGGTAACCCGCGACATCGACATCCTGGCTCCGATGGCGGCCGAGGGGCTCGCCAACGTCGCGCTGTCGGTCACCTCGCTTACCTCGGCGATCTCGCGCACGCTGGAGCCGCGCGCGCCCTCCGCCCGCAAGCGGCTCGCCGCCGTCAAGGCGCTGGCCGAGGCCGGCATTCCGACCATCGTCGCGATCGCGCCGGTCGTGCCCGGCATCACCGACCACGAGCTCGACCATATCGTGGAGGCGGCGGCGGAAGCGGGCGCGTGCGGCGCCTTCTTCCTTCCTGTCCGCCTGCCGCACGAAGTGGCGCCGCTGTTCCGCGCCTGGCTGGACGAGCATTTCCCCGACCGCGCCGACAAGGTTATGAACACCATCCGCGCGATGCGCGGCGGCAAGGACAACGATCCCAACTGGTTCACCCGCATGCGCGGCTTAGGCCCCTGGGCCGAACTGCTGCGCGTCCGCTTCGAGGTGGCCGCCCGCAAACACGGCCTCGACCGCAAACGCCGCCCCCTCCGCACCGACCTGTTCCAGCCCCCACAGGGCCCGCAACTGCGCCTGCTCTAAAGACGCGCGCGCTAAAGGCGCGGCCCCCGTCATTCCAGCGAAAGCTGGAATCTCCCTTCCCCGCTCCGGAAGAAGAAGTGAGATCCCGGCTTTCGCCGGGATGACGAACCCTTGGCCAAGGTCGGCGGCGCAAAGCCTCTCTCCCCTTGCGGGAGAGAGGTTGGAGAGAGAGGTGCGCCCGGCGCGGCTCGATGCCGCGGCGGGCGCCCGGAGCCTCCGCCGTCATTCCAGCGACAGCTGGAATCTCCGTTCTAAGGCGCGGAAGGAAAAAACGAGATCCTGGCTCGTCGGGATGACGTGAGCGCCTAAGCCGCCGTCTTCAGCCGGTAATCCTTATATTCCTCCCGGAGCGCCGTCTTGAGGAGCTTGCCGGTGGCGGTGTGCGGCAGGCTGTCGACGAACAAGATCTCGTCCGGCAGCCACCATTTGGCGACATGGTTCGTAAGATGATCCAGGATCTGGTCCGGCGTCACGTCCGACCCCTCCTTGCGCACCACCAGCAGCAGCGGCCGCTCGTCCCACTTGGGATGATAGACGCCCACCGCCGCCGCCTCGGCGACGCCGGGGCAGCCCATCGCGGCATTTTCGAGTTCGATCGAGCTGATCCATTCTCCGCCCGATTTGATCACGTCCTTGGCGCGGTCGGTGATCTGCATCGTGCCGTCGGGGTGGATGACGGCGACGTCGCCGGTGTCGAACCAGTTCTCGGCGTCGACCGCCGGCCGCTCCTCCTTGAAATATTGCTGGATCACCCAGGGGCCGCGCACCTGCAGCCGGCCCGAACTCTGCCCGTCGCGCGGCTGGATCGCGCCCTCGTCGGTCACGATCCGCATCTCGACTCCGAACGGCACCCGGCCCTGTTTGGCGATGAGGTCGATCTTCTCCTCGAAGCTCAGATCGTCCCAGTCGTGCGGGCGGCCGCCGGTGGTTCCGATCGGCGACATCTCGGTCATGCCCCAGGCATGGCCGACCTCGACTCCGCGGCTCTGGAAGAATTCGATCATCGCCCGCGGCGCCGCCGAGCCGCCGATGGTGACGAGCTTGAGCTGGCCGAGGTCGCTGCCGGTCTGATCGACATATTGCATGAGGCCGAGCCAAACGGTCGGCACCGCCGCCGTATGGGTAACGCCTTCCTCGTGCAGCACGTCGCACACGGTCTTCGGCGTGTAATCGGCGGTGAACACGATCTTGCAGCCGGCGATCGGCGCCGCGAAGGGCAGCCCCCAGGCGGCGGCGTGGAACATCGGCACGATCGGCAGCGCCACCGCGCGGCGCGACAGATCGAACACGTCGGGCTGCACTTCGGCCATGGCGTGGATCACGGTCGAGCGGTGTTCGTAGAGCACGCCCTTGGGATTGCCCGTCGTCCCCGAGGTGTAGCAGAGCATGCACGGCTCGCGCTCATCGCCTTCCACCCAGCGATAGTCGCCGCTTTCGCCGGCGATCAGGCTTTCGAACGAGTCTCCTTCGGGCGGGTCGAAGCAGACATAATGTTCCACCGTCTTCAGATGCGGCTTCAGCGCATCGACCAGCGGCGTCATCGCATGGTCGTAGAAGAGGACTTTGTCCTCGGCATGGTTGAAGATGTAGATGAGCTGTTCCGGGAACAGCCGCGGATTGACGGTGTGGAGCACCCCGCCCATGCCGATCGTGCCGTACCAGGAGACGAGGTGACGGCTGTGGTTCATCGCCAAAGTCGCCACCCGGTCGCCCTTGCGCACGCCCAGCCGTTCCAGCGCCTGCGCGAGCTTGCGGCTGTCGCGCGCGACGCCGGCATAATCGGTGCGGGTGGTCGATCCGTCGGCCCAGCGCGAGACGATCTCGCGGTGCCCATGCTCGCGCTCGGCATGGTCGATGAGCCGCATGACTCTGAGCGGCCAGTCCTGCATTCCTCCAAGCATGAATCCCTCCGGTACTTTCTCTTATGTAAGCACCTTAAGGGCGCTCAGGATACGAGCGCAAGCCGGGGCGGTTCGGCGACGGAGAGGCGCACCGAGCGGATGCCGTCCAGCCGTTCCACCCGCGCCGCCATGTCCGCGTCCAGCCGGAAGTCGCGGCCGAGCACCAGCTCCGCCTCCCCGCCGTCGATCGCGACGGTGAGGCGCAGCTGGCCGTTGCCGCCGCGCTCGCCCGCCACCGCGCCGGCGAGGCGGCGGATCGCGTCCCCGTCCTCCACCTCCACCTCGAGCTGCAGCCGGGCGCGGCGGGACAGGTTCTCGAACGACTGGACCGACTTGATGGTGACGCGCGGCGCCTCCTCGCCCGGCCGCCGGTCGAGCTCGACGTTGAACAGCGCGCAGCCGCCTTCCCGCGCCGCCTCCTCGACCTGGCCGGCGGCCATGTCGTCGAACACGGTCGCGGCATATTGGCCGGAGCTGTCCGACACCGTCGCCATCAGATAGCGCCGGCCGCGCGCCGAGGTGCGCCAGCGCGCCTCCTCGACCAGCCCAGCCATCACCGCCGGCGATCGGCCGCCGTCTGCCGGCGCGGGCAGCGAGGACAGCTCGGCGAAATTCTTCGCGCCGTGCGCGATGGCGAGGTGGCGGTAGCGGTCGACCGGATGAGCGGAGAAATAGAAGCCGAAGCTTTCCTTCTCCTGCGCCATGCGCTCCGCCAGCGACCAGGCGGCGCCCGCCGGCATGCGGATCGGAACGACATTGGCCGCGCCCTCGCCGAACAGGCCGCCCTGCCCGCTCGTCCGCTGGTCGGCGGCGCTGGAGGCTACGGCGAGGATGGTCTCGGCCGCCGCGAACACCGCCGCCCGGTCGGGGGCGATGTCGTCGAACGCCCCGGCGCCCGCCAGGCTTTCGAGCTGGCGGCGGTTGAGGAGCTTGGGATCGACCCGGGCGGCGAAATCGTCGAGG
The DNA here is from genome assembly GCF_046295735.1 of Allosphingosinicella sp. Taxonomy (GTDB): domain Bacteria; phylum Pseudomonadota; class Alphaproteobacteria; order Sphingomonadales; family Sphingomonadaceae; genus Allosphingosinicella. The sequence continues at coordinate 49,522 of NZ_JBKBMQ010000017.1, read as the reverse complement.
TCGCGGAACCGCCCGTTGGCCGCGCGCTCCGCGACGAGCTGCTCCATCGCCTTCTCGCCGACCCCCTTCAGCGCGCCCAGCGCATAGCGTACGACGAATTCCTCCCCCAGCTCCTCCACCGCGAACTCCGCCTCGCTGGCGTTGACCGACGGCGGCAGGCATTCGAGGCCCATCCGCCGCATGTCCTCGACGAAGATGGCGAGCTTGTCGGTCTGGTGCATGTCGAAGCACATCGACGCGGCGTAGAATTCCACCGGATGATGCGCCTTCACCCAGGCGGTCTGATAGGCGACCAGAGCATAAGCCGCCGCGTGGCTCTTGTTGAAGCCGTAGCCGGCGAACTTGTCGATCAAGTCGAACAGCTCGTTCGCCTTGGCCCGATCGATCGCGTTGGCGGCGCAGCCGGTGACGAAGCGCTCGCGCTGCGCGTCCATCTCCGCCTGGATCTTCTTGCCCATGGCGCGGCGCAGCAGGTCGGCCTCGCCGAGGCTGTAGCCGGCGAGCACCTGCGCCGCCTGCATCACCTGCTCCTGATAGACGAAGATGCCGTAGGTCTCCTTCAGCACCTCCTCCAGCATCGGGTGCGGATAGGCGATCTCCTCGCGCCCGTTCTTGCGGGCGCCGAAGGTCGGGATATTGTCCATCGGGCCGGGCCGGTAGAGCGACACGAGCGCGATGATGTCCTCGAAATTGGTCGGCTTCACCGCCGCCAGCGTGCGCCGCATGCCTTCGGATTCGAGCTGGAACACGCCCACCGTGTCGCCGCGCTTCAACAGCTCGTAGACCTTGGGATCGTCCCAGGCGAGCCGGTCGAGATCGACGGCGATGCCGCGCTTCGCTAGCATCTGCACCGCCTTCTGCAGCACCGACAGCGTCTTGAGACCCAGGAAGTCGAACTTCACCAGCCCCGCGCCTTCGACGAACTTCATGTCGAACTGCGTCACCGGCATGTCGGAGCGCGGGTCGCGGTAGAGCGGGACGAGCTGGTCGAGCGGCCGGTCGCCGATCACCACGCCAGCCGCGTGGGTGGAGCTGTGGCGCGGCAGGCCTTCGAGCTTCATCGCGAGGTCGAACAGCCGCCGCACGTCGGCGTCGTTCTTATATTCGGCGGCGAGCTCCGGCACGCCGTTCAGCGCCCGCTCCAGCGTCCAGGGGTCGGCGGGCAAGTTGGGCACCAGCTTGGCGAGCCGGTCGACCTGGCCGTAGGGCATCTGCAGCACGCGGCCGGTGTCCTTCAGCACGGCCCGCGCCTTCAGCTTTCCGAAGGTGATGATCTGCGCAACCTTGTCCGCGCCGTAGCGCTGCTGGACGTAGCGGATTACCTCGCCGCGCCGCGTTTCGCAGAAGTCGATGTCGAAGTCCGGCATCGACACGCGTTCCGGGTTGAGGAAGCGCTCGAACAGCAGGTTGAGCCGCAACGGGTCGAGATCGGTGATGGTGAGCGCCCAGGCGACTACCGAGCCCGCGCCCGATCCGCGGCCCGGCCCGACCGGGATGTCGTTCTCCTTCGCCCATTTGATGAAATCGGCGACGATCAGGAAATAGCCCGGGAAACCCATCCGGATGATGACGTCGAGCTCGAAGTCCAGCCGCTCGAAATAGGGCTTCCACCCCTCCGGCATCTCCTCGCCATCGCTCGGCACGGTCCCATCGGAGAGGCCCTTGTCCCCAACACCGTTCGGCCTGAGCTTGTCGAAGGCCGCCCCTTCTTCATCATCCCCGGAGTGGGGTGCGGAGGCTCGCAGGCGCTGGATCAAACCCGCCCGCGCGTCGCGCCGCAACTGCTCCGCCTCCGCATCCGTGTCGCCGGCGATGCTGGGGAGGATGGGCTTGCGCTGGGGCGCGCCATAGGCGCAGCGCCGCGCCACCACGGACGTGTTGTCGATCGCCTCGGGCAGGTCGGCGAACAGCCGCCGCATGTCCTCGGCCGGCTTGATCCAGGCCTCAGGCGAGGATTTGCGCCGGTCGTCGCGGTCCACCTGGCTCGACTGGGCGATGCACAGCATCGCGTCGTGCGCGGTGTGGAAATGGGCGTCGGCGAAGCAGGCCGGATTGGTCGCGACCAGCGGCAGGTCGAGACCATAGGCCAGGTCGATGAGCTTCGCCTCCGCCCGCTGCTCGATCTCCTCGCCGCGCCGGCAGAGCTCGATATAGAGCCGGTTCGGAAACAGCGCCTTGAGCCGCCCGAGATAGGCGCCCGCCGCCTCCTCCTGCTCCTCCGCGATCAGCCGCGCCAGCGCCCCTTCCGCGCCCGCCGTCAGCGCGATCAGGCCGTCGCTGGCCCCATCGATCCAGTCGAGCGTGACGTGCGGGTCTTCCTCCAGCGGGCGGTCGAGATGGGCGGCGGAAACCAGCGCGCACAGATTTTGGTAGCCCGCCTCGTTCTGCGCGTAGAGCGCGATCCAGTCGACCTCGCTCCGCCCGCCCGGCCGCTTCACGCCCAGCATGGTGCCGATCACCGGCTGCACGCCTTCCTTTCGGCAGGCGTCGGTGAACGCCATCGCGGCATAGAGGCCGTTGCGGTCGGTCAGCGCCGCGGCCGGGAAGTCGAGCTTCTTCGCCTGCTTGGCGATCGCCTTCGGGTCGATCGCGCCGTCGAGCATCGTGTAGGAACTGAAGATGCGGAGCGGAACGTAAGGCGCGGCCATGCCGGCACTATGGCCGCCCCACCCCCGCAGGAAAAGCGCCCCCGCCCCCTTTTCCACAACTTATCGCGCCTGCCACCCCGTCATCCCGGCGAAAGCCGGGATCTCACCCCCCACCCCTCCGCAGCTCAGGCAACGAGATTCCGGCCTGCGCCGGAATGACGGAATGACCCGGAACCACGCCACCTCCGTCATCCCGGCGAAGGCCGGGTTCTCGCCCCCCCCGCCTTCGAACCCCCTCAAGCCCCACTCACCGCCCCGCCATGATGTCCCGGATTTCCCGCATCCGCCCCTCATAGGCCTGGGCGACGCAGGCCTCGCTCGCGCAGCGCTCGCGATAGGCCAGGAAGGCGTCGCGGGTGCTCCGGAGCTCGCGCCGGGTCGCGCCGTCGGCGTCGGCCAGCGCGCGGTAGAAGAGCGAGGACATCTCGCGGTCGCGCGCGGCGAGCGCGCCGCTGCCGCACACCATCCGCTCCGATCGCGTGCGGGCATGGTTGCAGTTGAAGCTCGGCCGCGCCGCCTGCCGCTCCGGCTGCGGCGCCTTCGCCTCCGCCTGCGGCGCCGGCGTGGGCCGCGGCGCGGGTTGCGGCCGCGCCTCGGCCGGCGGCGGCGGCGGCGCGGCGGCCGGGGTCGGCGCGGGCACGGGCGCCGCCGCGGTCCGGACCGGCAGCCCGCCGGCAGTGGCCAGCCGGTAGATCAGCGGCTCGGCGCCGTCCATGTGATAGACGAGGCCGCTGCCGTCGACGGCTGCCTGGGCCGAATATTCGATGTCGGCGCTCAGCCGCCTCTCCCCGTCGAACGCATTCTCCGCGCCCGGCGGAAGCTCGAGGATGAAGCGCCCCGTGCAGACGGTGACGTTCAGCGCCTCATCGCGCGACTTCACCACCGGCTTTTCCATCCGCACCACCGACGCCGTAGCGAGCGCGTCCAGGTCGCGCGGGTCCTGGTTGCGGATGCGGGCGGCCTGGTCGAAGGCGAGCTCCTTCAAGCGGTCGTAGGTCGCCTCCGACGCGCAGGCGCGGCGGAGCCGCGCGTCGCGCTCCGCGGCCAGCTCCTTCTCGCTCTTGGCGCCGGGCGGGTCCTTCTTGTTCATCCAGTCGCAGCCGGCGACCATCGTCCCCGCCGCCGCCAGCATCGCCGCCCGCTTTGCCCAACCAAGCCATATCTTCATCGACGCGCCTTTCGCTGCACAGGCGCGCCGGCGGCTCAGCCGCTAATCCAGCACGCCCTCGTGCAAACGCAGCACCCGGTCCATCTTTCCGGCCAGCCGTTCATTGTGGGTGGCGACCAGGGCCGCGCTGCCCTCCTCCCGCACCAGCCGGAGGAATTCGCCGAGCACGATGTCGGCCGTCGCCTCGTCGAGATTGCCGGTCGGCTCGTCCGCCAGCACCAGCGCCGGACGGTTGGCGAGGGCGCGGGCGACCGCCACGCGCTGCTGCTCGCCGCCCGACAGCTGGCTCGGCCGGTGGGTGAGGCGGTGGCCGAGGCCGAGCGAGGACAGCAGCGATTCCGCCCGCGCCCGCGCCTCGCCTGGTCCGGCGCCGGCGATCAGCTGCGGGATCACCACATTCTCGACCGCGGTAAAATCGGGCAGCAGATGGTGGAACTGGTAGACGAAACCGATCGCGTCGCGGCGGAGCGTCGTGCGCTCGTCGGTGCCGAGCCGCGCCGCCTCGACGCCGGAGATGCGGATCGATCCCTCGAACCCGCCCTCCAACAGGCCGACCGCCTGCAGCAAGGTCGATTTGCCCGAACCCGAGGGCCCGAGCAGCGCGACGATCTCGCCGTCGCCGACGCTGAGATTGACGCCGCGCAGCACGTCGATCCGCACCCCGCCCTGTTCGAAGCTCCGCCGGAGGTCGGAGACGCCCAGGATCTCGCCGGCGGCCGCCGGCCCCATGCGCCGCTCACTCATAGCGCAGCACCTGCACCGGATCGGTGCTCGCCGCCTTCCAGGCGGGGTAGAGCGTGGCGAGGAAGCTGAAGGTGAGCGCCATGATCACGATCGCCGCCACTTCCAGCGGATCGGTCTTGGCCGGAAGCTCGGTCAGGAAGCGGATCGACGGGTCCCACAGATTCTGGCCGGTGACGAGCTGGACGAAATTCACCACCGATTGGCGGAAGAACAGGAACACGGCGCCCAGCACCAGCCCGGCGATGATGCCGAGCGCGCCGATCGTCACTCCCACCGTCATGAACACCTTCATCAGCCCGGCCCGCGTCGCGCCCATCGTCCTCAGGATCGCGATGTCGCGGGTCTTGGCGCGCACCAGCATGATCAGCGACGACAATATGTTGAACACGGCGACGAGGATGATGATCGACAGGACGACGAACATCGCCACCCGCTCCACCTGCAGCGCCTCGAACAGCGCCGAATTCATCGTCCGCCAGTCCGCCACCACCGCCTGGCCGGCGGTCGCCTGGGCGAGCGGCGCGAGGATCTCGGCCACGCGGTCGGGATTGTTGGTCTGGACCTCCACCATGCCGACGGCGTCGCCCAGCATCAGCAAGGCCTGCGCCTCCTCGATCGGCATGACGACGAACGCCTTGTCGAAATCGTACAGGCCGACCTCGAAGATCGCCGCGACATTGTAGGAGACGATGCGCGGCACCGTTCCGAACGGCGTCGTGCGCCCCTGCGGGCTGATCAGGCTGATCTGGCCGCCGACGCTGGCGCCGAGCGCCTCGGCGAGCCGGGCGCCGATCGCTATATTCTCGCTGCCCGGCCGCAGCGCCTCCATCGATCCGGACAGCACATTGCCCTGGATGGTGGGGTTTTCCATCAGGTCCCGGCGTTCCATGCCGCGGACCAGCACGCCTTCCACCCGTCCCTCGAAGCTCGCCATCAGCGGCTGTTCGATCAGCGGCGACGCGCTCACCACGCCCGGCGTGCGGCGCGCCTGGTCGGCAATGTCGCGCCAATTCTCCAGCCGCCCGCCATAGCCCTGGATGACGGCATGGCCGTTGAGGCCCACCACCTTGTCGAACAGCTCGGCGCGGAAGCCGTTCATGACGCTCATCACGATGATCAGCGCCGCGACGCCGAGCATGACGGCGACCAGGCTGATCGAGGCGACGAGGAAGATGAACCCCTCCCCCTTGCCCGGCAGCAGATAGCGCCGCGCGATCATCCGTTCGTAACGGGAAAGGATCATGCCGCCCCCACCCGGACGGTTCGAGCAGCGAAGCGCCGCGGCAATCCCCGCGTCCACCCCCCGTCATCCCGGCGAAGGCCGGGATCTCCCTCCGCTTCGAGCCCGAGCGGACCCGACGAGATTCCGGCTTTCGCCGGAATGACGAGGAACGCCGCGATTCCGGCCTTCGCCGGAATGACGGGGTGGGCCGGGACGGCGATACCGGCCGTCATTCCGCCAGCCTCGCCAGCGCGCTTTCGACGCTCAGTTCCTCGCGCTCGCCGGTGGCGCGGCGCTTCAGTTCCACCACGCCCTTGTCCAGCCCCTTGGGGCCGACGATCAGCTGCCAGGGCAGGCCGATCAGGTCCATGGTCGCGAACTTGGCGCCGCCGCGCTCGTCGCGGTCGTCGTAGAGCGTCTCGACCCCGGCCGCCGCGAGCCGGCCGTAAAGATCGTCCGCCGCGCCGGTCACCCGGGCGTCGTCGGCGCGCATGTTGACGAGACCGACCTGGAACGGCGCCACGCTTTCGGGCCAGACGATGCCGCGATCGTCGTGGCTCGCCTCGATGATCGCGCCCATCAGCCGCGACACGCCGATGCCGTAGCTGCCCATCTGCGGATGGACCTGACCGCCGTCGCCGGTCTGGACGGCAAGGCCCATGGCGGCGCTGTATTTGGTGCCGAAGGCGAAGATGTGCCCCACCTCGATGCCGCGGCGCTTGCGCAGCCGCTCCTCGGGCACCGGGCATTCGGCCACCTTCGCATGCTCCTCCTCCTCCATCGCGTAGAGGGCGGTGAGGCGGGCGATGGTGGAGGCGTCGGCCGACAGCAATTCCTCGCGCGACACCTCCTCCAGCGCCGCGTCGTAGAAGACGGCGCTTTCGCCGGTGTCGGCCAGGATGTGGAATTCGTGGCTGAGATCGCCGCCGATCGGCCCGGTCGGCGCCTTCACCGGCACCGCCTGCAGCCCGAGCCGCGCGAAGGTGCGCAGATAAGCGACGAACATCGCCTCGTAGCTCGCCTTCAGCCCCGCCTCGTCGAGATCGAAGCTGTAGGCGTCCTTCATCAGGAATTCGCGCCCGCGCATCACCCCGAAGCGCGGCCGCACCTCGTCGCGGAACTTCCACTGGATGTGGTAGAGCGTGCGCGGCAGGTCGCGATAGGAACGGACGGCGTCGCGGAAGATGGCGGTGATCATCTCCTCGTTGGTCGGGCCGTAGAGCATCTCGCGGTCGTGGCGGTCGCGGAAGCGCAGCATTTCCGGGCCATAAGCGTCGTAGCGGCCCGACTGGCGCCACAGTTCGGCCGACTGGACGGTCGGCATCAGAAGCTCGATCGCGCCGGCCCGGTCCTGCTCCTCGCGCACGATCCGCTCGATGTTGCGCAGCACCCGGTGGCCGAGCGGCAGCCAGGCATAGATGCCGGCGGCGGTCTGGCGCACGAGGCCGGCGCGCAGCATCAGCTTGTGGCTGACGATCTGGGCGTCGGCGGGCGTTTCCTTGGCGACGGGCAGGAAATAGCGGGAAAGGCGCATAGGCTGAAAGTGCGTCCGATGGAGAGGGAATGGCCCGGATCATCTAGGGGCGAGGCGCAGCCAAGGCAATCGAAAGCGGCGGCACGAGGCTCCTCCCCGGAACGGGGAGGGGGACCGCGCCGCAAAGCGGCGTGGTGGAGGGGTCCCTGCCCCGGCGCCACCCCACCCCCCGCCAACTGTGTCCCCGCCGCCACAGGGCAGCGCCAAATTGGCAACGAGGCAAGATAAGGCCATGACAAAGCATGTCTTTAGTCTCTAGCGTCAGCGGCACGACACCAGGGTCGAAACGGCCACGGTTCGGGGAGGCTTCACGCCCCGCAACGCCGAGCGAGGCGGCGCTGCGCGCGGGCGGAAGCTTTTCTAAAAGGGGGTTGGCGACCGGCAACGGCCGCCACGGGGTGCCCGGGCAGCAATGCCCGGGCACTTGTCGTTTGGGGTGTGCCGGACAAGCCGAGGCGAGGGCGGAGAACGTCCGGGAACGGCGCCAAAGGTCCCAATGTTCGCGCTCGTGCGCGGGAGAGAGCCGGACCAGCGATCGCGGCGGAGCGACGCGGCGGCAGGCGGGCCGTGTCCGGCGTGGCCCGGGGCCGCGGCGGCGGGAGCTGGGCGGGGGCGCCGCAGGGCGCGGCAAAGTTGACGAAGGTCAGGCGATCGAAGCCCTTTTTCCCTTTCTTTTCAGGACCCGCGGCGGCGGGGCGGCGAAGGTCCGGTGAGCCGGCGGCGGCGACTCGAAGGGCAAGCGAAGCGGCCATCCGCGGAGGGGATCATGGGAAAGGGGGTGTAGGAGCGCCGCAATCAACGCGATCGATAAGGGAACCCGGGCCCACAGAATGGAACGGTAGCGAGCCTGCTCCATCGCAAGCTCGTTTATGCAAGCCGTAGTGTTTGGCGGCAGCTCCTATGAAGGTCTCGACGCGGGTTCCCCCGTCTGGACCACTCGTGTCTTGAGCTCCGCTCGCGATTAGCGGGTTTCATCGGAGTTCCAGCCCCATCGCCGGCTTTGCCGGCGGCCCCTCCACCACCCGTCGGGTGGTCCCCCTCCCCCAGCGAGCTGGGGGAGGATTCTTAGACGAGCCTGCTCTGCTTCACCGCCGCCTCGATGAAGCTGGCGAACAGCGGATGCGGGTCGAAGGGTTTGCTCTTCAGCTCCGGGTGGAACTGGACGCCCACGAACCAGGGATGGTCCGGGCGCTCCACGATCTCCGGCAGCGCCCCGTCGGGGCTCATGCCGCTGAAGACGAGGCCGCCGGCTTCGAGCGCATCCTTGTAGTGAATGTTGACTTCGTAGCGGTGGCGGTGGCGTTCGCTGATGCGTTCGGACTGGTAGATGCTGCGCACGACGCTGTTGCCGGCGAGCTTCGCCTCATAGGCGCCGAGCCGCATCGTGCCGCCGAGCTCGCCTTCGGCGTCGCGCTTTTGCCGCAGCCCCTCGGGGTCCATCCATTCGGTGATGAGGCCGACGACCGGCTCGGCCTGCTCGCCGAACTCGCTGGAGCCGGCGCCGGCGATCCCGGACGTGTTGCGCGCCGCCTCGATGCAGGCCATCTGCATGCCGAGGCAGATGCCGAAGAAGGGGACGCCGCGCTCGCGGGCGAACTGGACGGAGGCGATCTTGCCCTCGCTGCCGCGCTCGCCGAAGCCGCCGGGGACGAGGATGGCGTGCATCGGCTCCAGCCGGGCGGCGATGTCGGCGTCCTCCGCCTCGAACAGTTCGGCGTCGAGCCACTTGATGTGGACCTTCACCCGGTTCGCCATGCCGCCGTGGATCAGCGCCTCGGTGAGGCTCTTATAGGCGTCCTGCAGGCCGACATATTTGCCGACGACGCCGATCGTCACTTCGCCTTCCGGATTGAACAGCCGGTCGACCACATCGTCCCAGCGGCGCATGTCGGGCATGGGCGCCACGTCGTGCAGGCCGAAGGCGCGCAGCACTTCGGCGTCGAGCCCGGCGGCGCTGTACTGGGCGGGGACGGCGTAGATGGACGGCGCGTCGAGCGCCGGGATCACCGCTTCCTTGCGGACGTTGCAGAACAGCGCGATCTTCGCCCGTTCGTTCTCCGGCAGCGGATGCTCGGTGCGGCACACGATGATCTCGGGCTGGATGCCGAGGCTGGTCAGCTCGCGCACCGAATGCTGGGTGGGCTTGGTCTTCAGCTCGCCCGCGGCCGCGATATAGGGGACGAGCGTGGTGTGGACCGACAAAGTGTGGCCGCGCGGCTCCTCGTTGCGGAACTGGCGGATCGCCTCGATGAAAGGGAGCGATTCGATGTCGCCGACGGTGCCGCCGATCTCGCAGATCATGAAATCGAGCTCGGGCTCGATGTCGGCGCGGATGAAGTCCTTGATCGCCTCGGTGACGTGGGGGACGACCTGGACGGTGGCGCCGAGATAGTCGCCGCGCCGCTCCTTGGCGATGATGCCCTGGTAGATGCGGCCGGACGTGACGTTGTCGCTCTGGCGCGCGGGAACGCCGGTGAAGCGTTCGTAATGGCCGAGGTCGAGGTCGGTCTCCGCGCCGTCGTCGGTGACGTAGACCTCGCCATGCTGATAGGGCGACATCGTGCCCGGATCGACGTTGAGATAGGGGTCGAGTTTCCGGATGCGGACCTTGTAGCCGCGCGCCTGCAGGAGAGCGGCGAGCGATGCCGCCATGAGACCCTTGCCGAGGCTGGAAACCACGCCGCCGGTGATGAAAATGAACCGCGCCATGGGAGGATGGGCTTAAGCGGGTGGACGGCGGCAGGGCAAGCCGCCGAATCGCGCCGCCGTCGCTTTTTCTTACTGGCCGGGGACGGGCTGCGCCGGCTGCGGCGCGGCGCCGCCGGGCGCGGGCGCGCCGGGCGCGGGCTCTCCAGGCGCGGAAGGTGCGGCGCCGGGGACGGTGCTTCCCGGCTGCTGCGGCGGGGCGCCGGGGACGATGTCGAACGGCGTCTGCTGCCGCTCGGCCGGAGCGCCGGCGGGCGGCGCCTGCATCAGCGTGGGATCGATCGTGCGCGGCCGCCCGGCGCCGGCGGCGAGGCCGGCGAGCGCGATCGACAAAGCGACGAAGATCACCGCCAGGATGGAGGTGGAGCGGGTCAGGAAATCGGCCGCGCCGCGCGCCGTCATCAGGGTCGAGGAGGACGAGCCGACGCCGAGGCCGCCGCCTTCGGAACGCTGCATCAGGATGACCGTGATCATCGCGACGGCGACGAGCGTCTGGACGATGAGGAGGAACTCGAACATGGACGGCGGCTCTTTCGGGAATTGGATCGCGGCGATCTAGTGGATGCGGGGGCGGAGCGCAACCGGGCGAGCCATCCTCCCTGTGGAGCGAAGCTCCAACACAGCCGAAGGCTGGTGGAGGGGCAACGGAGGTGGTGAGCTCGCTCCGCTCGCGCCCCTCCACCGCACTTCGTGCGGTCCCCCCTCCCCATCGCCTGCGGCGACAGGGAGGATGGGGTGGGCGCGAACGCGTTTTTGGGGCTCCCATCCTCCTCCGGACGCGCTACCCTTCGGCGCCACTGGGGAGGAATTCGATGCGTCTGTTGCCACTGCTTCTCGCCGCCGCCGCCGCCGCGCCCGCGCTGGCTGCGCCCGATTTCCGACCGGCGGTGAAGGCCGATTATGACGGCCATCTCGAAGCCCTGTTCATCGATTTCCACCGCAATCCCGAACTGTCGTTCATGGAAACCCGCACCGCCGCGATCATGGCGCGCGAGCTGCGCGCCGCAGGGGCAGAGGTGACGGAGAATGTCGGCGGCACCGGCGTCGTCGGCATCCTCCGCAACGGGCCCGGCCCGGTGGTGCTGGTGCGCGCCGACATGGACGGCCTGCCGGTCGAGGAGAAAAGCGGCCTGCCTTACGCCTCGGCGGCGCGGCAGGTCGGCGTCGACGGGGTCGAATCGCCGGTGATGCACGCCTGCGGCCACGACGTGCACATCACCTCGCTGATCGGCACGGCGCGGCAGCTGCAGCGGATGCGCGACCGCTGGTCCGGCACGGTCGTCCTCATCGCCCAGCCGGCCGAGGAACGGGTCGGCGGCGCGGCGGCGATGCTGGCCGACGGCCTCTACACCCGCTTTCCCAAGCCCGATTACGCGCTCGCCTTCCACGTCAGCTCCGCGCTCGCCACCGGCCAGGTGAGCGCGTCCGAAGGCATCCAATATTCGTCGGCCGACAGCGTCGACATCACGGTCCACGGCGTCGGCGCGCACGGCGCGGCGCCGCACACCGGCCGGGATCCGGTCTACATCGCCTCGCAGATCGTCGTCGCGCTGCAATCGATCGTCAGCCGCGAGGTGATGCCGCTGTCGCCCGCGGTGATCACGGTCGGCGCCTTCCATGCCGGCACCAAGCACAACATCATCTCCGACCGCGCCGACCTGCAGGTGACGGTGCGCGCCAATGACGAGCAGACTCGCGCCCAGCTGCTCGCCGCGATCGAGCGGGTGGCAAAGGGCGTAGCCCGCACCCACGGCATGGCCGAGGACCGGCTGCCGGAGGTGCGCGTCTCCGAAGGCACGCCGACGACGATCAACGACGCCGCCCTCGCCCGCCGCCTGAACGGCGCGATCGCCGCGGCGCTCGGCGCCGACGCGGTCGTCCCGTTCCAGCAGCTCAGCATGGGCGCGGAGGATTTCGCCTATTTCGTGCAGCCCGAACATGGCGTCCCGGGCTATTATTTCGCGGTCGGCGGCACGTCGCAGGCGGTGCTGGACGCCGCCCGGGCCGGCGGCCCCCCGGTCCCGTCCCACCATTCGCCTCTGTTCCGGATCGAGCCGGAGCCGTCGGTCCGGATCGGCACCGAAGCGATGACCGCCGCGGTGCTCGACCTGCTGCGGCCGGCGGGGCGCTGACATGCGCTGGGCGCCGCTCGGGCTGCTGGCGCTGTCCGCCTGCCAGCCGGCGCAGACTCCGCCGGCGGCGGCGGTGATGACCGAGGAGGAAGTGGCGGAGGAGCTCGCCGCGATCCGCATCGAGCCCGGCCTTTGGGAACGGTCGATCGAGGTCCTCTCGGCCGAGGGCGGCAGCGCCGGCACGGCCGAGGAGCTGCGCGGGCAGAGGACGGTGCAGCGCGACTGCACGACTCCCGAGCAGGCGCGGCGGCCCGACACCAACTTCCTCGCCGCCCAGCAGCAGGGGGCGTGCAGCTATCGCGACTTCCTGCTGGAGAACGGCCGGCTGCGCGCGACCAGCGTCTGCACCACCGCCGAGGAAGGCGAGGTCGGCATCGTGACCGAGGGCAGCTACGGCCCGCGCGCCTATGACCTTACGTCCCAGTTCGAAGGAAGCGCGGGGCCGGGCCAGCCGGCGCGGGTCCGCATCCGCACCGCCGGCCGCCATGTCGGCCCCTGTCCATGAAGGAGCAGCGCGAAGATGATCGGCTACGTCACCATCGGCACCAACGATCCGGAGCGCGCCGGCGCCTTCTGGGACGCCCTCCTCGCCGAAATCGGCGCGCGGCGGGTGCCGGCCTTCTCCACCGACAGCTTCCTCTACTACAGCGCCGGCAAGGGCACGCCCGGCCTGGTGGTGACCCGCCCCTATGACGGCGAGGCCGCGACTCCCGGCAACGGCAACATGATCGCGCTGGCGATGGAGAGCCGGGCCAGGGTCGACGCGCTCCACGCGAAAGCGCTGGAACTGGGCGGCAGCGACGAGGGCGCGCCGGGCGTGAGGGGGCCGGACGCCGCCGGCTTCTACGGCGCCTATTTCCGCGATCTTGAAGGCAACAAGATCTGCGCCTTCCGCATGGGGCCGGCCTGACCGCGATCCGCAAGGTCCGGGCGATCGTCAATCCCGGCGGCGGGAGCCTCGCCGGCGCCTCCGGCGATCCCGCCGACCGGATCGCGCGCGCCTTCGCCGATCAGGGCGTGGAGGCGGACGTGCGGACGACCTCCGACCTCGCGGCCGCCTTTGCGGAAGCGGCGACGGCGGAGGGCATCGACGCGGTCGTCGCCGGCGGCGGCGACGGGACGGTCAGCGCCGCGGCCGGCGCGCTTGCCGGCACCCGCCGGCCGCTCGGCGTGCTTCCGCTCGGAACGCTCAACCATCTCGCCCGCGACGCCGGCATCCCGCTCGACCTCGACCGGGCGGCGGCCACCATCGCGGCCGGCCATGTCCGCGCGATCGACGCGGCGGAGGTGAACGGGCGCCTGTTCGTCAACAACAGCGCGGTCGGCCTCTATCCCCGGCTGGTGCGCGACCGCGAGGCGCAGCAGGAGGAACTGGGGCGGGGCAAGCGGCTGGCGATGCTGGCCGCGAGCCTGCGGGCGCTGCGCCATTTCGGCCGCCACCGCCTCACCATCCGCATCGGCGGCCGGGCGGCGCCGGTGAAGACGCCCCTGCTGTTCGTCGGCAACAACAGCTACGAGACCGGGCTGATCCGGCTCGGGCGGCGCGCGGCGCTGGACGAAGGCGGGCTGTGCCTGTTCGCGCCGCTGGTCCGCTCCCGCCTCCATTTCCTCGGCCTGGGCCTGCGCAGCGTGATCGGGCTCAGCAAGCAGCGCGATTTCATCGGCCTGTTCGGCATCGGCGAGCTCGTGGTGGAAAGCCCCCGCCCGCTCCTGTCGGTCGCCCTCGACGGCGAGGTGGCGCGGATGGAAACCCCGCTCCGCTACCGCATCCGCCCGGCCGCGCTGAAGCTGATCGTGCCGGACCCGGGCTCTGACGCCGGCTGACCGCCCGGTCGGAAAGGATCAGCCGGCGGCGAGGGTGAGGCCGGCGGGGGCGCGGGTTTCGACATGGCCGTCATGGTACATGTCGAACACGACGTCGACGGCGCCCGGCGCGCGGGGGCCGCAATCGAGGCGGTAGCGGTTGGCGAGGCTGCCGAAGGCGCCGATGCCCGCCGCGGTGGACGGGCCGATCGCGGGCGCCGATCCGTCGGCGCAGCGCAGCCGGGCGAGATAGGCCCGCTCCCCGGCCGGCCCGCCGACCCGGACCGGATTGGCGAGCGTGCCGAGCGGATGGGCTTCGGCGGCGGCGACGTCGCGGGCGATCGCCTCGTCGGTGAGGCCGCTGCCGAGCTGGGACAGGACCTGGTCGGGCGTGGCGGTGCGCGCGCCGAGCTTCTGCGCGGCGGCGGGGGCCGCGGCGAGCGCGGCGGCCAGAAAAGTCAGGCGGATAAGGCTGCGCATGTTCGTCTCCCCGGCGCGTTTCCAGAGCCTTAGCCGCTAGCCGGGCGGAGGTGAAGGACGGTTGAACCCGTGAGCGGGATCAGTGGAAATCGCGGCTGCGGACGCGGATCCCCTCCTCCTCTTCCGCCGGCGCCGGCACCGCGTCCCCTGGGCGGAAGGGCAAGCGGGTGCGCGGCCGCTCGCGCGCGTCGGGGCCGCCGCTGCGGAGATGGTCGGCGGGGCTCGGGCGGTGCGGGAAATCCATCCGGCCGACTTGCGCCAGGAGGTCGGACTGGTCCTCCAGCTCCTCGGCGATGAGGTGGATGACCTCCCCTTCCCGCTGCACCTGGCCCTTCACGCCCAGCATCGGCGCCCCCATCACCACCCGGCGGTAGCGGTCGAACAGCCGCTGCCAGACGACGAGATTGGCGACGCCCGTCTCATCCTCGATGGTGATGAAGGTGACGTTCTTGGCCGATCCCGGTCGCTGGCGGATGAGGACGATGCCGGACAGGCGCACCCGCCGCCCGTCCTTGATCCGGGCGAGGTCGGCGCAGGGCACGGCGCCGCGGCGGGCGAGCTCGGCCCGGAGGAATTGGAGCGGATGGGCGCGCAGGCTGAGCTGCACGGCGCGATAATCCTCCACCACCTCCCGCCCCTCGCCCAGCGGCGCGAGCGCGACCTCCGGCTCGCGACCCTCGGCGGCGGCGAACAGGGGCAGCGGCGCCTCGCCGAGCCCGCGCAGCCGCCACAGCGCCTGGCGCCGGTCGAGCCCGAAGCCGGCGAAGGCGTCGGCGTCGGCGAGCCTTTCGAGCGCGGCGAGCGGCACGCCCGAGCGGCGCCACAGATCCTCGATCGAGGCGAACGGCGCCTCCATCCGCGCCGCGAGAATGCGCGCGGCGTCGAGGTTGGAGAGGCCCTTCACCATGCGCAGGCCGAGGCGGAGAGGGAGGACATAGCCTCTCTCCCCTTGCGGGAGAGAGGTTGGAGAGAGGGGCGGGGAAGGAGGCTCGATGCTTCCTTCCTCGCCCATCGAAGCCTCTCCCTTACCCCTCCCCCGCAAGGGGGGAGGGAGGTTCTCCTCCAAAGTACAATCCCAGCGGCTGGTCAGCACGCAGACGGGCCTGACCTCCACGCCATGCTCCCTGGCGTCGCGGACGATCTGGGCGGGGGCATAGAAGCCCATCGGCTGGGCGTTGAGAAGCGCGGCGCAGAAGACGTCCGGATGGTGGCACTTCATCCAGGACGAGGCATAAGCGATCTTTGCGAAGCTCGCGGCATGGCTTTCGGGAAAGCCGTAGCTGCCGAAGCCCTCGATCTGCTTGAAGGTGCGCTCGGCGAACTCCTCGCCATAGCCGTTGGCCGTCATGCCCTTCACCAGCTTGTCGCGGAAATGGCTGACCCCGCCGGTATATTTGAAGGTCGCCATGGCGCGGCGCAGCTGGTCCGCCTCGGCCGCGGTGAAGCCGGCGCCGACGATCGCGACCTTCATCGCCTGCTCCTGGAACAGGGGCACGCCGAGGGTCTTGCCGAGCACCTGACGCAAGGCTTCGGACGGATAGTCGACCTTCTCCTTGCCCTCGCGCCGGCGCAGATAGGGATGGACCATGTCGCCCTGGATCGGCCCCGGCCGCACGATCGCGACCTCGATGACGAGATCGTAGAATTCCTTGGGCTTCATCCGCGGCAGCATCGCCATCTGGGCGCGGCTTTCGATCTGGAACACGCCCAGAGTGTCGGCGCGGCGGATCATGGCGAAGGTGGCGGGATCGTCCTGCTGCAGGTCGGCGAGGCCGATGTCGATGCCCTTGTGACCGCGCAGCAGATCGAAGGCGCGGCGCATGCAGCCGAGCATGCCGAGGCCGAGCACGTCGACCTTCATGAAGCGCAGCGCCTCGATATCGTCCTTGTCCCATTCGATCACCCGCCGGTCCTCCATCGCGGCGGGGGCGATGGGGACGAGATCGTCGAGCCGGTCCTGGGTGAGGACGAAGCCGCCCGGATGCTGCGACAGATGGCGGGGCGTGCCGATCAGCTGGCGGGAGAGATCGAGCGTCAGGTTGAGGCGCGGGTCGGAGCGGTCGAGGCCCAATTCGTCGACATGGCGTTCGGCCACGCCCTCTTCCGACCAGCCCCAGACCTGGCCGGCCAGCGCGCCGGTCAAATCCTCGGGCAGGCCCAGCGCCTTGCCGACGTCGCGCACCGCCCCGCGCGCGCGGTAGCGGGTGACGACGGCGGTGAGCGCCGCCCGCTCACGCCCGTAATGGCGGTAGATCCACTGGATCACCTCCTCGCGCCGCTCATGCTCGAAATCGACGTCGATGTCGGGCGGCTCGTTGCGCTCCGGCGAGATGAAGCGTTCGAACAGCAGCTCGTGCCGGATCGGATCGATCGAGGTGATGCCGAGCAGGTAGCAGACCACCGAATTGGCGGCCGATCCGCGCCCCTGGCAGAGGATGTTCTCGCCGCGCGCGAAGTTCACGATCGCATGGACGGTGAGGAAATAAGGCGCATAGTTCATCTGCGCGATGAGGCGCATTTCGTGGGCGAGCTGGCGTTGGTAGGCGGGCGGCAGGCCGTCCGGGAAACGCTCCGCCGCCGCCCGCCGCACCTGATCGGCGAGCGCCTGCTGCGGCGTCTCCCCTTCCCCGACCTCGCTGGGATATTGATAAGCGAGCTGCGCCAGATCGAAGCGGCAGCGGGCGGCGATCGCCGCCCCGGCCGCGATCATGCGCGGCCAGCGCGCGAACAGCCGCTCCATCTCCGCCGCGCTTTTCAGGTGGCGGTCGGCATGGCGCTCGCGGCGGAAGCCCAGAGCGTCGATGGTCGTCTTCTCGCGGATGGCGGTGACGACGTCCTGCAGCATCCGCCGGTCGGGCGAATGGTAGAGTATGTCGCCGGTGGCGAGCGGCGCCACCCGCGCGGCGCGCGCGCGCCGGTCGAGCGCGTCGATGCGGGCGATGTCGCCGGGGCGGCGGCGATAGGAGATGGCGGCATAAGCCCGGTCGCCGAACATCTCCCGCATGCGGCCGAGCGGCGCGCCTTCCGGATCGTCGACCAGGAAGGCGGCGACCATCCCCTCGGCCGCGTCGGCGACCATGTCCCAGCCGATCCTGGGCTCGCTCTTGCCCTGCCAGCGCTCTCCCACCCGCTCCAGCGGCCGGCTCGCCGACAGCAATCGGGTGAGCCGCGACCAGGCGGCGCGGTCCTCCGGCCAGACGAGCAGGCTCTCGCCGGTGTCGAGATCGAGCCGGCAGCCGGGGATGAGCCGCACGCCCGTCGCCTTCGCCGCCTCCCAGGCGCGCACCATGCCCGCCACCGAATTGCGGTCCGTCACCCCCAGCGCCGGAATGCCCAGATTGGCGGCGGCCGCGAACAATTCCTCGCAGGACGATGCTCCGCGCAGGAAGCTGAAATGGGTGGTGACCTGAAGCTCGTGATACATTCACGACGCCCCGCCGACGGGGAGGGAGACCGGGGAGGATGTTCTCATCCGAACACTCCCTGGAGGTACCAGTTGAGGTCGCCGGTGCGGGGATCGACGCCGTCGCCGCGGCGGTAGATCCAGAAGCGGGTGCCGTCTTCGTCCTCCACCTGGAAATAATCGCGCACCGCCTCCGCCTCGCCGGAGCGGCGCCACCATTCGCCATGGATGCGCTCCGGCCCGTCGGCGCGGGCGACGCGGAAGGCGCGGCCGCGCCAGGTGAAGCGGCGCGGCGGAAGATCGGGGAGCAAGGCGACGACATTCTCCACCCGCTCCGGCCGGGGCAGCAGGCGCACGGGCCGCGGCCAGCGCGGCCAGGCGGCGGGCCGGTCGAGCGGGGAAAGGCGCGCGTAGCTGCGTTCGGGAACGTCGCTTTCGACCGCGCCGATCCGGTAGAGGCGGCCCGCGCCGAGCCGGCCGGCGAGAAGATCGACGAGCGGCACGAGATCGGGCGGCGGCGTGTCGCCCGCCAGCGCGCCGGCGACCGGCCGGGGGCCGAGCGGCTCCGACCGGAGCGCGACGAAGCGCATGGCCTCGATCCCGAAGCCGGGCTCGATCGCCTCCAGCTTGCGGGCGAAGAGCCGCGCCAGATGGCCGGCATCGCGGGTGGCGCGGGCGGTGCCGATCCACACATGCTGGGCGGCGCCGTCCACCCGGTGGCAGGTCCACAGGATCCGGCGGGCGGCGCAGCCCGCCGTCTCCATCGCCGCGGCGAGGCGGCGCAGCCCCTCGCCCATCGCCTCCGCGATCGCCTCCGGCGTGGCGATCGGCTCCAGGAAGCGCAGGTCGGCGGCGGGCGGGTCCCGGGGAACGACCGGATCGACCGGTTCGCCGGCGCGACCGAGCGCCTGGTCGAGCCGGAGCAGGAGATCGCGGCCGAAGCGGCGCTGGAGCGGGGCGCGCGGCAGGGCGAACAGCGCGCCGACGGTGGCGATGCCGAGCCGGCGCGCGGCGGCGAGCGCGCGCGCCTCCACCCGCAAGGCGGCGAGCGGCAGCGGAGCGAGCGCCTCCGCCTCGGCGCCGCCCGGCAGCAGGGTGACCGGCCCCGGCGCGAAGCGGGCGAGCGCATGGGCCGCGCCGAAGCTGCCCGCCACCGCGATCCGCGCGTCGAGGCCCAAACGGGCGCAGAAGCCGAGGATGCGGCGGCACATCTCCGCCTCTCCGCCGAACAGATGGGCGGTGCCGGTCAGGTCGAGCCGGAGGCCGTCCGGCCCGTCGACGGCGGCGCCCGGCGTCCAGTAGCGCGCCGCATGGAGCGCGAGCCGGGCGAGCAAGGCGGCATCGCCCTGTGCATCCTGGTCCCGCACGTCGAGGCCGGGGACGAGGATCCGCGCCTGCGTCAGCGGCATGCCCGGCGACAGACCGGCCGCCCGGGCGGCGGCGTTTACCGCGGCGACCAGGAGGCGGTTGCCGGTGCGGGCGGCGGTGACGAGCGGCGCGGCGTCCGGCGGCGGCTGCGGCGACGGCGGAAGGGGCGCGCGCTCCGGCAGCGGCTTGCGAAAAGCGGGCTCGGCCGCCTCGGTCCGCCGGCCGAGCTCGCGCATCGACGGCCGCTGGTGCGCGGGCAGATCGGCCCATTTCGCGCCGGGCCGGAAGCCCGGCGTCCGCGGACAGGAGCAATCGAAATCCTCCTTTTCCTCCCCGCTTGCGGGGAGGGGGACCAGCCGAAGGCTGGTGGAGGGGGTTCCGGGACCAGCGCCGTGCCAGGTGGAGCCCCCCCTCCACCGCACTTCGTGCGGTCCCCCTCCCCGTTCCGGGGAGGAATGATCAGGCCGCTTGTGCGCGATCCGGTCGGTGGCGAGGGTCGGCAGCCAGAGCGAGGCGAGCCGTTTCATCGGGGGCCTCCATCAGCCATTCGCAAGGTTCGCCGCCGCGCTGGCGGGCAAGGACGAGGCGCCAGCGCGCGCGGCCGATGCCGGGCACGTCGAGCGGCGCCGAAGGGGCGCTGGCCAGCCGCCAGCGGGTGACGGCGGCGGAAGGAAGCGCCAGCGGATCGGCCCCGTTCCTGCGCCAGCGCTTCAGCATCAAGGCGGCGGTGCCGCTTTCCTCGGCGGCGAGCTGCAGACGGCGGGTGGCGGCCATGGCGGCGCGGCCCGCCTCCCCCACCACCGCCGCGAGGCCGCCATGGCGCAGCCCTTCCTCCATCACCGCCAGCACTTCCTCGTCGCCGCGGCATTCGGCATAGAGCACGCGATCGGGCGGGAGGCCGGCGGCGGCGAGGCCGGGCGCGAACAGATCGCGGCGCGACAGCGCCCAGAGCACCGTCCCTTCCCCCGCGCGGGCGGCGAGAACGGCGGCGAACAAGGTGGCGGCGGCATCGTCGCCGAGATCGGGCCGGTCGGGCGCGATCTCGTGAAGCGCCCCGGCCGCGAGGCCGCCGCCGGCGAGGCGCGCGTCCACTTCAGCCACGCCGAGCCGCAGGCAGGGGCGCGCGGCCGCGCGGCCGGCGGTTTCGATGGCCCGCACCTCGGCCCGCAATGCGGCGAGGCGCCCGGCCCGGGACGGGGACAAAGCGGACATACGACTCGGGACTCTCTTGTTCGCCTTATGTTCCGCCGACGTTCAGCCAGAGTCAAGCGCGGGTGCGGTGAAGGGAACATCCTCTCCGCCGCGCGGGGAGGCCCGACCTCGACAAACGCCCCGCCCGCCCCCACAGGAACCCGATGCCCCTCATCCGCACCTTCTGCCTCGCCTTCCTGCTGATCGTCTCCGCGCCCGCCGCCGCCCAGAGCGCCGCCCAGAGCGCCGGGACCGACTGGCTCTACCGCGGCAGCGACATCACGCCCGATCCCGCCTGGCGGCTGGGCACGCTCGCCAACGGCATGCGCTACGCGGTGCGGCAGAATCCCCGCCCCGCCGGCCAGGTGTCGATCCGGTTGCGCGTGGAGGTCGGCGCCCTCCACGAACAGGAAGGCGAACAGGGCTGGGCGCACCTCGTCGAGCATCTCGCCTTCCGCGGCACGGCGAGCTTCGCCGACCGCGAGGCGCGGCAATTCTGGCAGCAGCTCGGCGCGAGCTTCGGCTCCGACACCAATGCCACCACCAGCTACACCCAGACCGTCTACCAGCTCGACCTGCCGCGCAACGACCGCGCCAGCCTGGACCGCAGCCTCCACGTCCTGTCCGAAATGGCCTCCAGCGCCCTCTTCGACCCCGCCGCCGTCGAGGCGGAACGGCGGATCGTTCTGGAGGAAAAGGGCCGGATGCCCGAATTGTCGGTGCGGATGGGCGATCTCAGCCGCGGCCTCTTCTATGCCGGCACCAAGGTCGCCGAACGCAACATCATCGGCACCGAGGCCACGCTGCGCGCCGCCACCGCCGAGGGACTGCGCGATTTCTACCGCCGCTGGTACCGGCCGGAGCGGACCACCATCGTCATGATCGGCGATGCCGATCCCGAGATGATGGCCGCCCTCATCGAGGCGCGCTTCGGCGGCTGGCGGGGCGAAGGCCCGGCGCCCGCCGATCCCGACACCGGCACCCCCGCCGCCGCGGAACAGCGCGTGGCGGCGCTCGTCTATCCCGGCGCGCCCGTCACCGCCCAGGCGATGTGGATCCGCCCCGGCGAGGACCGCCCCCACACCCGCGAACGCGAGCGCATCGCGCTGGAGGAAGGGCTCGCCGCCCGGATCATCAACCGCCGGCTGGAGGCCCATGCCCGCGGCGACGGCGCCGCCTTCGTCACCGCCGCGGTGGGCTCGTCCCGCTGGAACCGGCTGGTGGACACGAGCAGCCTCGCCATCACCGCGCGCGACGGGCGCTGGCAGGAGGCGCTGTCCGAAAGCTTCGCCATCCTGCGCGACGCGCTGCAGGCGCCGCCGAGCGAGGCGGAGATCGAGCGCGAGCTCCAGAACCTGCGCACCGGCGCCACCGCTGCCGTCGAGGGCGATCCCACCGTCCTGTCGCAGCAGCGCGCCCAGCAGCTGATCAACGCCATCGACGCCGGCGGCGTGGTCGCGGCGCCTGCGGTGGTGCTCGCCAATTTCGAGGAGAATGCGCTGCTGATGACGCCGGACCGGATCGCGGCCGCGATGGAGGGGCTGTTCGCCGGCATGGGCCCGCGCCTGCTGCTGCTGACGCCGGAGCCGGTGGACGGCGGCACCGCCGCGATCGACGCGGCGCTCGCCGCGGCCGAGCGCGTCGCCCCCGCCGTTCGCGCCGCCGACCGCCGCGTCAGCATGGACGCGCTGCCGCCGCTCGGCCCGCCGGGCGAGGAGGTGTCGCGCGAGCATATCGAGGACATGGACGTCCACATCGTGCGCTTCGCCAACGGTTCCAGCCTCACCTTCAAGCAGACCGCGTTCGAAAAGGGCTCCGTCCAGGTCCAGCTCCGCTTCGGCGAGGGCATGGCGGCGCTGGCGCCGGACCAGCCGTCGCTCGCCTGGCTGGGCGGCCTCGTCGGCCCGTCGGGCCTCGCCGATCTCGACCAGGACGGGGTGGAGCGGCTGCTGACCGGCCGCCGCATGGCGCTGGCCTTCGGCGTCGGCGAGGACGCCTTCGTGCTGCGCGGACAGACCAATGGCGGCGATCTTGCCGACCAGCTTCGGCTGCTCGCCACCAAGCTCGCCCATCCGCGCTGGGACGCGGCGCTGTTCGGCCGCTTCCGCGCCAATGCGCTGCAGGCCTATCGCCTGTCCTATTCCTCCGCCTCGGCGCGCGCCGGCCGGGAGTTCGGCAGCCTCGCCCGCCCCGGCGACCGGCGCTGGCAGCCGGTGGAGCGGGAGACGATCGCCGAGACGACGGTGGAGCAGTTCCGCGACTTCTTCACCCCGCTGCTGGCGGAGGGGCCGGTCAACGCCGTGATCGTCGGCGACGTCGATCTCGAGACCGCGGTCGAGGCGATGCGCCGCACGATCGCCGCTCTCCCCGCCCGCGGCGACACCGCGCCCGACGCTCCGGGCCTTGCCGTCCGCCCGCCCGCCGCGTCTCCCGAGCCGGTACGCTTCACCCATGAGGGCGACCCGGAACAGGCCTATGCGCTGATCGGCTGGTCGACGATGGGCGGGGCGGAGCGGATCCGCGAGCGGCGCGCGCTGGGCGTCGCCGCCAACATCCTGCAGGTGCGGCTGTTCGACCGGCTGCGCGAGGCGGAGGGCGCGACCTATTCGCCGACCGCCAGCCACAGCAGTTCCGACACGTTCGACGAATGGGGCATCTTCTACGCGGCCGCCGAGATCCGTCCCGAAAATGCCGACACCTTCTTCCGCATCGCTCGGGAGGAAGTGGCGAAGCTTGCCGCCGACGCGGTCGCGCGCGACGAGTTCGAACGGGCGCAGAATCCGATCCTGTCGGGCCTCGAGAGGTCGATGAGCACCAACGCTTATTGGATGAGCGCGCTCGAAAACTGGCACCGCAGGCCGGAGCTGATCGAAAACCGGCGCCGGCAGCTCGAGGATTATCGCGACCTCACCCCCGAGGAGGTGCGCCGCGCCGTCGCCCGCTACGTGACCGAAGAGGGCGACTGGTCGATGCTGGTGGTGCCGGAGCGGTGAGCCCCCATTGCACGGCGCGCGGGAGAAGCTAGAGACTGGAGCCCGTGGCGAACGGAGCGACTGACATAGCAAGGCCGCACCTCGGCGAGGGCGATCGCGGCTGGAGCCCGTTGCGGCTTCAGCAGCAGCCCTTCTTCGAGGACAAGAACCGCGCCTTCTGGATCCTGCAATCGGCCGGCTGGGCGGGCTATTTCATCTTGCGCACCCTGTCCGGCATCGCCAACGCGATGGGGTGGAGCTTCGTGGTCCATACCGCGCTCCTCACCGCCACCGGCTATTCGCTGACCCTGTTGATGGCGGCGGCCTTCCGGCGGCTGATCCGGATGCGGCCGCTCGTCACCTGGCTGGTGTCGATCGTCATCGTGTTCGTCGCCGCCGCCTCCTTCTCGGCGATCGAGACCTGGAGCCACGCCACCTTCGTCCGCCCCGGCGCGCGCCCCGAGGGGCTGCAGTTCCTGGGCGCGATCCTGCTCACCTTCTCGCTGCTCGTCGCCTGGTCCGCCCTCTATTACAGCATCAATTATTATCTGCTGCTGGAAGAGCAGACCGACCAGCTGCTGCGGCTGGAGCATCAGGCGAGCTCGGCCCAGCTCGCCATGCTGCGCTACCAGCTCAATCCGCATTTCCTGTTCAACACGCTCAATTCCATCTCCACCCTCGTCCTCCTGAAGCAGACGGACCGGGCGAACGCGATGCTGTCGCGCCTGTCGTCCTTCCTGCGCTACACCTTGGTCAACGAGCCAACGGGGCAGGTGACGGTCTCGCAGGAAGTCGAGACGCTGAAACTCTATCTCGAGATCGAGAAGATGCGGTTCGAGAACCGCCTGCGTCCGCATTTCCTGATCGACCACACCGTCGCCCGCGCGCGCCTGCCCTCGCTCCTCCTCCAGCCGCTGGTGGAGAATGCGATCAAATATGCGGTGACGCCGCAGGAGGAAGGCGCCGACATCTCGATCGAGGCGCGCCGCAACGTGGACCGGGTGATCATCACCGTCTCCGACACGGGTCCCGGCCTTGACGCGACGGTGGAGAGACCCGAATCTACCGGCGTCGGTCTGGCGAACATCCGCGACCGCCTGGCGCAGGCCTATGGCACCAACCACCGTTTCGAGACACAGTCGGACATAAGGGGGGGCTTCCGCGTTATCATCGAAATTCCCTACCAGATAGAGATCGAGGAGCCGAAATGACCATTCGCACGATATTGGTCGACGACGAACCGCTTGCGATTCAGGGGCTGCAGCTCAGGCTCGACAAGCATGAGGATGTCGAGATCATCGAAACGTGCTCGAACGGCCGGGAGGCGATCCGCGCGATCAAGACCCACAAGCCGGACCTCGTCTTCCTCGACATCCAGATGCCCGGATTCGACGGCTTTTCCGTGATCCAGGGGCTGATGGAGGTCGAGCCGCCCTTGTTCGTCTTCGTCACCGCCTATAGCGACCATGCGATCCGCGCCTTCGAGGCCCAGGCGGTCGACTATCTGATGAAGCCGGTCGAGGAAGACCGCCTCGCCGACACGCTCGACCGCGTCCGCCAGCGCCTCACCGAGAAAAGGAGCGCCGAGGAAGCGGGCAAGCTGAAGGAAGTGCTGGCCGAAGTCGCGCCCGACGCGATGGAGAATGTCGAGGCCGTCGGCGGCGACGACGCCCATGCGTCCAGCCGCTACGAGAAGATGATCAACATCAAGGATCGCGGCCAGATCTTCCGCGTGGACGTGGATTCGATCGAGAAGATCGACGCGGCCGGCGATTATATGTGCATCTATACCGGCGATAACACCTTGATCCTGCGCGAGACGATGAAGGACCTGGAGAAGAGGCTCGATCCCCGCCGTTTCCAGCGCGTCCACCGCTCCACCATCGTCAATCTCGATCAGGTCCGCCAGGTGAAGCCGCACACCAATGGCGAATGCTTCCTGGTGCTCGGCTCCGGAAGCCAGGTGAAGGTGAGCCGCTCCTACCGGGACGTGGTGGCCCGCTTCGTCCACTGACGCGGGGGCTCAGCCGCCCCGGCGCGGCGGCAGCGGCTCGTGCGGCACGATCTCGGCCGGAGGCCCCGTGCCGCCGATCACGCCGAGCTCGCCGCGCGCCCGCGCCTCCCGCCCGTAGACCGCCTCGAACAGCGGCGCCGCCATCAAGGTGGTGACCACCGCCATCAGCACCATGATCGAGAACAGGCCGGTGCCGATGATCCCCTGCTGCAGGCCGATATTGATGATGATGAGCTCCATCAGGCCGCGCGCGTTCATCAGCGCGCCGATGCCGAGCGCGGTGCGGTTGTCCTGCCCGGTGAGCCGCGCCGCCGCCCAGCAGGCGCCGCCCTTGGCGAGGATGGAGGCGGCGAGGATGGCGACGGTGACCAGCGCCAGCTCCGCGCTCGCCACCATCGTCAGCTGGGTGTGCAGCCCGGAATAGGTGAAGAACATCGGCAGCAGCAGCACGACGGTGAACGGCTCGAGCTGCTTGCGAAGCTCGTCGGCGAAGAAGCCGCGCGGCATGACGGCGCCGAGGATGAAGCCGCCGAACACGGCGTGGATGCCGACCGCGTCCATGGTGAAGGCCGCGAGCATGAACAGCATCAGCGTGACGGCGAGCAGGGTGGGCGTGATCCGCCCTTCCCGCTCCGCCCAGCGCCCGAGCGGGGCGAGCAGCCGCGGCCCAAGCAGCAGCATGAAGGCGGCGAAGGCGGCGCCGCCGACGATCGCCTTCACCGCGATTTCCGGACCGCCGCCGAAACTGGCGAGGACGATGGCGAGCACCGTCCAGGCGCCGGCATCGTCGATCGCGCCGGCCGACAGCGACAGCGTGCCGAGCGGCGAATTGCTGAGCCCGCGTTCGTGGATGATCCGCGCCAGCATCGGAAAGGCGGTGATCGAGATCGCCGCGCCCATGAACAGAGTCGCCTGGAAGAGCGTGACGTTCTCCGTGAACAGGCCGGGCGTGGCGAGCAGCCAGGGCGTGATCAGCACCGCCACCAGGAACGGCGCGGCCATGCCCGAAATCGAGACGGCGGCCGCGCTCTTGCGGTTGGCGCGGAAATGGCTGCTCTGGAAGCCGAGGCCCACCAGGAACATGTAGAGGCCGACGCCGAGCTGCGCCCCGACGAACAGGATCGGCCGCGAATCGGGCGGGAACAGCGCCTGCTGCACCTCCGGCAGGAACAGGCCGAGCAATGAGGGGCCCAGGATCACGCCGGCGATCATCTCGCCCACCACCTGCGGCTGGCCGAGCCACCGGCGCGCCGCCCAGCCGACCAGACGGCACACGCCGATGATGACGAACATCTGCAGGAAGAAGACGATGCTCAGTTCGGCCGGCGTCACATGTCGTCCCCCGGATCTGGGCCGCCCGAATCGGGTCCCCCGCCCTCGTTATGGCGCGGCCGGGCGCCGGATCAACAGCTCTGCCGCCCGTATCGCGCTGAAACGCCCGGCGAAAACTGATCCTTGCCGGACGGGCGCCGCTCGCGGCAAGCTGCGCCGATGAAGCTGAAGCCGATCCAGGTCGAAAAGCCGTGGGGCCGCACCCGCCTGCCGCCCCCCTTCGCGACCGAAGGGGAGCGGCGGATCGGCGAGATCTGGTTCGAAGGGCCGGCGGCGCTGCCGCTGCTCGTCAAATATATCTTCACCAGCGAGAAGCTGTCCGTCCAGGTCCATCCGGACGACGATCAGGCGCGGGCGCGCGGCCATGCCGGCGGCAAGAACGAATGCTGGTACATCCTCGACGCCGATCCGGGCGCCAGGCTGGGACTGGGGGTCCGGGAGGAAATGGACGCGGCGACGCTGCGCGCCGCGGCGCTCGACGGATCGATCGAGCGGCGGATGGATTGGAAGGAGGTCAAGCCGGGCGACGTCTTCTACGTGCCGGCCGGGACCATCCACGCGATCGGCGGCGGCATCTCGCTGATCGAGGTTCAACAAAGCAACGACATCACCTACCGCCTCTACGATTATGGCCGTGCGCGCGAGCTGCACCTCGATGACGCGGTCGCGGTGGCGCGGGCGCGGCCCTATGCGCCGGCCGGACCGCCTTCGGGCGGGGCGTCGGGCGGCAGGGTGCTGGTGAATGGCTCCGATTTCAGCCTGGTCCAGGTCGACGATCCGCGCTCCGATCCGATGGCGGATCGGCGGCGCTGGGTGGTGCCGCTGCGCGGCACGGCCGCCGGCGGCGGCGCGGGCGAATGCCTGCTGATCGAGGCGGGAGCGAAACTGACGCTCGGCACGGGCGCGGCGGCGCTGGTGGCGGCGGAGGGGCCGCTCGACTGAGCCGCGCCGTTTGGGCGCGGTCATGATGACGGGGAGTGGGAGGGGACATGATGACGCAGGCGAGCCCGGAGCGGGCCAATATGGGTTTCATCATCCTCATCGTCGCGGTGGCGACGATCGGGGGCTTTCTGTTCGGGTTCGACAGCGGCGTGATCAACGGCACCGTGCCGGGGCTGCAGCGCGCGTTCGAGTCCACCGCGGTGGGGACCGGGTTCAACGTCGCCTCGATGCTGCTCGGCTGCGCCTTCGGCGCGTTCGCCGCCGGTCGATTGTCGGACCTGATCGGCAGACGCAACGTGCTGCTGATCTCCGCCGTCTTCTTCATCGTCAGCGCCTGGGGCTCGGGAATCGCCGGCGGATCGGCGGAATTCGTCTTCTACCGCTTTCTCGGCGGCCTCGCCGTCGGCGCGGCGAGCGTGCTGGCGCCGGCCTATATCAGCGAGGTGACTCCCGCCGCGATCCGCGGGCGAATGTCGGGAATCCAGCAAATCATGATCATCATCGGCCTGACCGCGGCCTTCCTGTCCAACTATCTGCTCGCCGACGCCGCGGGCGCTTCGGTCAGCGCCTTCTGGTGGGGCTACGAAGCGTGGCGCTGGATGTTCTGGATGGAGCTCATCCCCGCAGGCCTGTTCCTGGTCGCCTTGCTCTTCATCCCCGAAAGCCCGCGCTATCTGGTGCTGAAAGGACGCGAGGCGCAGGCCGAGCAGGTGCTGACGCGCCTGTTCGACCGCGATGTCGCGGCGCGCAAGGTCGAGGAGATCCGCGAGTCCCTCGCCCGCGACCTGCACCGGCCGAAATTGTCCGACCTCGTCGACCAGACCAGCGGCCGGGTGCGCACCATCGTCTGGGTCGGGATCGGGCTGGCCGTGTTCCAGCAGCTCGTCGGCATCAACGTCGTCTTCTATTACGGTGCCGTGCTCTGGCAGGCGGTGGGCTTCACCGAGAATGACGCGCTGTTCATCAACATCGTGTCAGGGGCGCTTTCGATCCTCGCCTGCACCGCGGCGCTGATGCTGATCGACCGCATCGGCCGCCGGCCGCTGCTCCTCATCGGTTCGGCGGGCATGGCGGTGACGCTGACGCTGATGGCGGCCGCCTTTGCGACCGGAGCGCTGGTGAACGGAACCCTGCAGCTGTCGGACGAGATGGGCACGCTCGCGCTCGTCAGCGCGAACATCTACGTCGTCTTCTTCAACTTCAGCTGGGGTCCGGTGATGTGGGTGATGCTGGGCGAGATGTTCCCCAACCAGATTCGCGGCTCCGGCCTGGCGGTGAGCGGGTTCGCCCAATGGTTCTCGAACTTCGGGATCACCATGACCTTCCCGATCCTGCTCGCGTCGATCGGGCTGATGGGCGCCTATGGCCTCTATGCCCTCGGCGCGGTCGTCTCGTTCATCTTCGTGCGGGCGATGGTGCACGAAACCCGCGGCCGCGAGCTGGAGGAGATGGCGGGATAGCGGCTCAGGCGGCGCGGGCGCTGCGCTTGCTGGCGACGGTTCGGAGGAAGGCGCTGAAGCTCGCCGGCTTGCCGATATGATAGCCCTGGACGATGTCGCAGTTCATCTTCTTCAGCATCTCGAGCACTTCGTCATTCTCCACCCCTTCGGCGACGACCTTGAGGCCGAGGGCGTGGGCGAGCTTGACGGTGGAATCGACCACGGTCGCGTCGCTGCGGCTGGTGAGGATCAGCTGGACGAAGCTGCGGTCGATCTTGAGCTCGGTGGCGGGGAGCGTCTTCAGATAGCTCAGCGTCGATTGTCCGGTGCCGTAATCGTCGATCGAGATGTTGACGCCGAGCGCGCGCAGCCGGCGCAGCTCCTCGATGCCGGCCGGCCCCGTCATCGCCGCGGATTCGGTGATTTCGAGCGTCAGCCGGTGAGGCGCGAAGCGATATTCGCGCAGCAGGTCGCGGACCGGTTCGACGAGGTGGTTGCGCCCGATCATCCGCATCGAGATGTTGACGGCGACGCTGAGGCTGTCGTCCTCCAGCGCGGCGAAGTCGGCCAGCGCGGAACGCAGGACGTGGAAGGTGAGCTTGTCGATCCGGCCGCTCTGCTCGACCAGCGGAATGAACTGTTCCGGACGGATGTCGCCCCGGCTCGGATGCGACCAGCGCACCAGCGCCTCGGCGCCGGTGATCCGGCGGCTGTGGAGATCATATTTGGGCTGGTAGGCGATCCAGACGTCGCCCTGGTCGATCGCGCGATCGAGCTCGCCCAGCAGCGACAACCGCCAGTCGGCGTCGGCACCGCCGTCGGCGACATAGCGTTCCCAGGCGAGGCCGCGCTGCACCGCCCGGTCGGCGGCCACGGTGGCGGCGGCGACGGCGGCTTCGGTGGACAGCGCCGGATCGTCGCAGAGGCCCACCGTTATGGTCACGTCAACCGCCCTCTCCCCGAGCGGAAGGCCGCTCGTGAACAGAGCGTGGAGGCCTTCGATCGCGTCCGCCAGCTCTTCGGTCGAACGGTCGCTGCGCCAGCCGAAACTGTGATCGTCCACCTGGAACAGGGTCGCGCCCGAAGCGGCGAGCGACAGGCGCGAATAGACCCGGCGCAGCAGCTCCCCCTGTCCTTCCCGGCCGAGCAGCGCGGTGATCTCGGCATGGTTGCGCAGGCGCACCACGACGGTCGTGCGCGCCTCCCCGTCGAGAAGGCACATGGCGGTGAGATTGGGCAGCTGGCTGACCGGCGCCAGCGTGATGCGATCGACGACGGCCTTTGTGATGGCGGCGCCGGCGATGAGGATGGTCGCGGTGAACAAGGCGAGCGAGGCGGATCCGACGGTCGCGACGATCGCCGCCTGCTCGCGCGCCACCAGCGCCACGGCCAGCATGGCGAGGCTGCCCGCGGCGAGGAGGCCAAGCCGGACGGCGATGCGCTTCGACACCAGCGCGGCCGCGATCACCAGCCAGGCGACGACCAGGGCAGGCCAATCCCCGACCGGCCGCGGCGTCGCGATCCTGAGCGTTTCCGCCCCGATCGCCTGGATGTAGAGGCCGGGAATGCGCCCGTGGACGGGCACGCTGAAGCGGTCGCCGAGGCTGATCGACGTGCCTCCGACGAGCACGTTCTTGTTCCGGAAGAAACCCGCCGGATATCGGCCCTTCAGGACATCGGCGTAGCTGACGGTGGGGATCGTCTTCGGATCGATCGACCAGTCGAGCGGATAGAAGGCTTCGCTGTAGCTCGGCTTTTCCGCAAGCAGGGTCGCGAGCGTCGGCCAGCGTGCGTTCTTCATTTCCATACTGTAGGGGATCTGGCGGGCCGTGAGGTCCTTTTCCAGCCAGATCCAGATCGCCGCCACCTGGGCATGGGCGCGAAGCACGGGGATGGGAAGCATCTCGATCCGCTCAACGTTCGGATCGCGCACGCCTTCGAGTAGCGCCGGCAGGATCACGCGGCCGCTCATGCGCTCGATCGCGGCCGCGAACACCTCGTCCTGGATGGGATCGGCGGCGGGGTCGACGAAATGGACGTCGAAGGCGACCTGCTTGACGCCTTCGGCGTTCAGGCGGTCCAGCAGTTGGCCGTGAAGCCCGCGCGGCCAAGGCCAGGTCTGAATCTCGGATAGGCTGCGCGTGTCGATTTGCACAACCACCGTCTCGCCGGAGGCGGTCTTGGGAAAGTGCTGGATACGCGCGGTTTCGAGCCGGTTGTCGAGCGACGTCATCCACTCGCCCATCGCTGACGCGATGCCGATCAGAAGGACGCAGGCCAGGATCGGCCACCGCGCGCGCCTTGCGATCAGATCGGCAATCCGAATGAGCACTACGGTCAATCCCGCGCTCGGCGCCGCCGGGAACAATGCTTCCCCGCGGCATCCCCACTACCCCACGAGTTCCCAGCTAAAGAAAAAGGGTTACCGATTTGCTTAGGCGGCCCTGCGGCCCCCGGCGCTCAGACGTCGACGCGGCCGCCCTGAAGCACCACCACCCGGTCCGCGGCGGCGAGTGTCTCGCGCCGGTGCGCGATGACGATGCGGGTGATGCCCATCGCGGAGATGGCGGCGTTGACCTGCCGCTCATGCTCGGCGTCGAGATGGGCCGTGCCTTCGTCCATCACGAGCAGCTTCGGCCGGCGGTAAAGGGCGCGAGCGAGAAGGATGCGCTGGCGCTGCCCGCCCGACAGCGTCGAGCCCATGTCGCCGACCAGTGTCAGGTGGCGCATCGGCATGTCCTCGACATCGTCGTAGACCGAGGCGGCCTTCAGGGCCTCGACCATGCGATCGGGATCAACCGGCTCGAAATCCGCGACGTTGTCCGCGATGGTGCCGGCGAACAGCAGATCGTCCTGGAGCACGGCGGCGACATGTTCGCGGAAGGCGCGACGGCCGTAGCGGGCGAGCGGAACGCCATCGATCAGCACCTCGCCCGACGTGGGTTCGGAAAGCCCCAGCAGGATCTTGCTGAGCGTCGTCTTTCCACCGCCCGAGGGTCCGGTGATCGCGACATGCTCGCCGGGACGAATGTGGAGATCGACGCCGTTCAGGACCTGCGGCTCGTGGATGCCGTAGGCGAAGGTGACGCCGCGCAGCTCGATCTCGCCCCGGAACGGCTTCGCCTGCGCCATCGGCTCGGCAAAGCCCGGATCATCCTCGGTCAGCGCGATGTCGGACAGCCGCTCCAGATGCAGCGACAGCATCCTGAACTCCATCGCCTTGTCGATCAGGGACCGGGTCGCCGTCGCGAACTGCATGCGATAGGCGAGGAAGGCGAAGATCATGCCGACCGTGAAGCCGCCCTCGATCGCCATATGGACCGCGAGCCAGGTGACGATCACGATCTCCAGCGCGCCGAGCAGGGTGGCGGCGGACTGCTGGACGACGTGGATGCGTTCGTTGGCGAAGGCGGCGCCGAGCGCCTCCGACAGGCGGTTCTGCCACACCGCGTGGCGCGTCGTCTCCCGGCCGGCGAGGCGGAGGGTGACGATGCCGCGCAAAGTCTCGATCATCGCCGATTGCTCGCGTCCGAGCGCGGCGATGCGGTCATGCTCGGTGCGCCGCTCCGCCGAAAGGGTGAGCGCCCGGACCGTCGCGTAGAGGATAAGTGCGCCCACCGGCACCAGCGTCAGCATCGGCGAATAGGCCAGCATCAGCGCCAGCGTAAGGACGGCGAGCACCCCGTCGATGATCGCGGCGGCGGCGCTTTCCGTCAGAAGCTTCTGGATCGGGAGCACCGACTGGAAGCGCGACAGCACGTCGCCGACGCTTCGCTTTTCGAACCACTGGACCGGGAGCCGCATCAGCTTGCGCGCGACGTTGGAGGCGATGCCGAACGACAAAGCGGTGCCGGAAGCCAGCAGGACGAACGACCGGAGCAAGGCGGCGCCGGCATTGACCAGCGCGAACAGGCCGAAGCCAATGGCGAGCACCGTTATCAGGTCCGCGTCGAGCGCGGGAAGCGCCTGGTCCACGGCGAGCTGCAGCAGATAGGGCGAGGCGAGAACATGCGCCTGGAGGACGAGGCTGAGCACGGCCGCCTGGGCGATCGTGCGCTTCACGCCGCTCGCGCCGCTCCACAGCTGGAACAGGCGCAGCCTCTTCTTCTCCGCCTCGGGCGTGAAGTCCCGCGCCGGCCGCAGTTCCAGCGCGACGCCGGTGAAGTGGCGCGACAGCGAGGCTTCGTCGTGCCAACGCCCGTCCAGAGCCGGATCGACGATATAGGCCTTGCCGTTGCGGACCCGCTCCACCACCACGAAATGGTTCATGTCCCAGTGGAGGATGGCGGGAAGCTGGATCGCCTCGAGCGCGTCGAGGCTGATCTTCAGGGGGCGGGATGTGAGGCCGAGCGCGTCCGCCGTCTGCATCAGCTCACGAAGGCCGATGCCGCGCGAGGAGACGCCGAAGCGGCGGCGCAGCGCGCCGAGATCGAGATCGTGCCCCCACCAATTGGCGATCATCGCCAGCGAAGCGAGACCGCATTCGGCCGCCTCCGCCTGGCGGATGTGACGGATGCGGCGACGGGGGATGATCGACGTGTCGATGGCGGCGGGCGCGTTCATCGCCGGCCCACCGCGAATAGGGGATCGAACAGCCATTCCATCAGGCTGCGGGACCGGGTGGTGATCCGCGCGCTCACCGTCATGCCGGGGCGGAGCGGCTGCGGAAGCGCATAGGCGTCGATGGTGGCGGCGCGCATGTCGGCGTGGACGATGAAGACTTCGGCGCTGCTGCCGTCGGCGCGGGCCACGGGGACCGTCGCTTCCGAAACCGATCGGATGCGGGCGTCGATCGTCCCGTAAGTGTGGTAGGGGAAGGCATCCACCGCGATGCGCAGATCCTGCCCCGGTTCCAGGAACCCGGCGGCGGCGGCGGGGACCTCGATCCGCGCCTGCAGCCGAGATCCGGCGGGTATGATCGACAAGATCGGCCGGTCCGGACCGACGGCATCGCCGCGATGGGCGGTGATGCCGGTGACGGTCCCTCCTTCCGCCGCGGTGACGACCAGCACGGTCGCATTCTCGTCCGCGGCGGCGAGACCCGCCAGTTCGGCCCGGGCGCCGGCCACATCGGCCAGCTGCAGCTCCAGCTCGCTCCGGGCGCGGGCCAGATCGGCCTCCGCCGCCGCGATACGGGCACGGCGGCTGGCCAGTTCCTGCTCCAGGCGCGACAGTCCCTGGCGGCGGGTGGCGAGCAATTCCTCGCGCTGGAGCACGTCGCGGCGCGACACGAAGCCGCGTTCGGCGACGTTGCGGGCACGCTCCAACTCCTCGGCGGCGGAACGTACCAGCTCGCGCTGCTGGCCGATCTGCGCCGACAGTCCGGCGGCCTCGGCGCGGTCGCCGCCGATCTGCGAGGACAGCGCATCGACCCGCGCCCTCGCGACCCGGGCGAGTTCGGGCATGCTGCCGCGCAGTGCCTCTTCGCGACGGGCGATGGCGGCGGCGCGGCGGTCCTGGAGCGTTTCGGCGCCGTCGCCGGAGGCGATCGAGATGCGGGCGAGCGGGGTTCCGGCCTCGACCCTCTGACCCTCCGCAACGAGGACTTGCTCGACGATGCCGGGGCGGACCGCGACCGCGCGGACGATGCCGCGGTCGCCGGTCAGAACGCCGTCGGCGACGGTAACCTTGCCGTAGCGGGCGCTGGCGAGAAAGGCGGCGGCGATCAGCACGGCCGCGAACAGGAAGCCGCTCAGCAGCTGCCAGGAAACGGGCGGAACGAGCACGACTTCGCCATGTAGGCGATCCTGCCCGCGCATCGCTTCGGTTCGGAACAACTGCACGAAAAAAGCCCCTCCGAGGGGGCTTATATCAGACATTTGGCGCCAGGCGACACCCGATGTGGATGGACCGACGGCCGGATTCCGGCCGCCGGCCCGATTGGCCTCAGCCGCGGATCGCGGTGTTGCCTTCGCGGGTGCCGCCGGCAACCGCCTTGATTTCCTTCTGGGTCAGTTCGACCACCTTGATCTGCTTCTTCATGTTTCATTCCTCCCTTTCCGGAAACGGGTCCGGTAATCAGGAAGATACTGCCGCGTTAACGGCTCGTAAACCAGTTTCTGGAACGCTTAAGTAACGTATTCAGAATCCTTGCTTTTGAAGTAGCGTCCGAGAGGCGCTCGAATAGAGAATCGGGCGGGCGGGCGGGCGCCTGTCCCAAATCTGGATGCGGGACCGACTCAGGCCGCTTGTCCGGACAGCGCCTCGACCAGCGAAGCGACCCGTGCGAAGCGGTCCCCCGGTGCCTCGATCGCCTCACGCAGCAGCAGCCGGCCGTCTTTCTCCTCCAGCCCCGCCGCCTTCGCGTCGCCGGCGAAATCGGGTCGCGGCGTGAAGGCGATCGCCGCGGGGCCCGCGTCGATGCGGGCGATCCGCGCCTCGCGCGCCAGCCGTCGGAGCTCCGCGGCGGCGAGAAGCGTCTCCGCTTCGGCGGGCAAGGTGCCGAACCGGTCTTCGAGCTCGTCGCGCAGCGCGTCGTGCGCCGCCGCCGAATCGAGGCGCGCGATGCGGGCGTAGAGGTTGATCCGCACCTCCTCCTCCGGGATCCAGTCCTCCGGCAGCCGTCCGGCCGCGCCGAGATTGAGTTCGGGCAGCCAATGTTCGGCGGGATCGCCGCGCGCCGCGCGGATCGCCTGTTCCAGCAGGTGCTGGTAGAGGCCGATCCCGATCAGCTTCATATGGCCGGCCTGCTCCTCGCCGAGCAGTTCGCCGGCGCCGCGCAGGTCGAGATCGCGGGCGCTGATCGCGAAGCCGGCGCCGAGCTGGTCCAGCGCCTCCATCGTGCGGAGGCGTTTCAGGGTGGCGGGCGCGATCTCCGCACCCTCCTCGGTCAGCAGCAGGAAATGGCCGCGGCTGCGCCCCCGCCCCACCCGCCCGCGCAGCTGGTGGAGCTGGGCGAGCCCGAACCGGTCCGCCTGCGCGACCAGCATCGTGTTTGCCCGGGGGATGTCGAGCCCGGCCTCGATGATGTTGGTGGCGAGCAGCACGTCGCCGTCGCCCGCGGAAAAGCGGATCATCTCCTCGTCGATCTCGGCCGGCGCCATCTTGCCGTGCGCCTGGCGCAGCCGCAACGACGGGACGAGCCGGGTCAGCTGCTCGGCCATCGGCGCCATCTGCTCGATGCGGGGAACGACGACGAAGCTCTGCCCGCCGCGCCGCCGCTCGCGCAGCAGCGCGCCCTTGACGAGATCGGGCGCGAAGCCGGCGAGCTGCGTCCGGCTCGGCAGCCGCCGGGCGGGCGGCGTGGTGATCAGCGACAGGTCCTGCAGGCCCACCAGCGCGCTCTGCAGCGTCCTCGGGATCGGCGTCGCGGTGAGGGTGAGAACGTGCCCGTCTCCGGCGAGCGCGCGCAGCTTCGCCTTGTCGGCGACGCCGAACCTTTGCTCCTCGTCCACGATGACGAGGCCGAGATCGGCGAAGGCGACCGTCTTGCCGGCGAGCATCTTCGTGCCGACGACGATTCTGACGCTGCCGTCGGCCAGCCCCTTCTTCACCTCCCGCGCCTCGGCGGCGGAGGACAGGCGCGACAAGGCGGCGACCTTGACGCCGAGACGGCGGAAGCGGCGGCGGAAGACTTCCAGATGCTGGCGCACCAGCACGGTCGTCGGCGCCACCAAAGCGACCTGCCGCCCGGCGAGGGCCGCGATGGCGGCGGCGCGGAGCGCGACTTCCGTCTTCCCGTAGCCGACGTCGCCAACCACCAGGCGGTCCATCGGCCGTCCGGACGCCAGGTCGGCGCGCACCGCCTCGATCGCGCGCGCCTGATCCGCCGTTTCCGAGAAGAGGAAGCCGGCGACGAACCGCTCATAGTCGGCGGGCGGCGGCTCCAGCACCGGCGCGGTCCGCTCGGCACGTTCGGCGGCGAGGCGGATCAGCTGGCGGGCGGTCTCCGCGATCGCTTCGTCCAGTTCGGCCCGCCTCTTCTCCCAGCTCGCGCCGTCGAGCCGGTCTAGCGTCACCGCCTCCGGATCCGCGCCATAGCGCCACAGCCGGTCGGCCTCCTCGACCGGCACCAGCCGGCGCGAGCCGCCGGCATGTTCGAGGCGAACGGCGTCGCTCTCGCCGTCGCCCGACGGTACCCGTTCGAGCCCGCGCAGCACGGCGAGCCCATGGTCCTCGTGGATGACGGCGTCGCCGATCCGGAAGTCGGTCGCCTCCTCCGTCAGCGGATCGACGCGGGCGCCGGAGGCGATTTCGGCCGCGCGGCTGCCGAGCACGTCGGCGGTGGCGAAGACGGTGAGCCCCTCCTCGCTCCAGCCGCGCTCCAGATCGACGGCGGCGGCGAGCAGCGCGCCCGGCTCCGCTTCGCGCACTTCGGCCCAGCCGGAGACGGAGCGCGGCGCCTCGCCGATCCGCTGTTCCAGTCGGCGCGAGAAGAAGCGGACATCGCGCGGCGATCCGGCGATCAGCACCCGCCGCCCCTCCGCCCGCGCCTGCTTCAGCGCGGCGAGAAAGGCGCGGTCGGGACGCCTGGCCTCGGCGAAGCGGGGGCCTGCTTGCTCGCCGTTCACCGCGAGATCGACCCGGCCTCGGCCGGCAAGCGCCGACCGCCACTCCCCCGGCCGGACGAGCAGCGCCCTGGCCCTGTCGCCGCCGGCTTCCTCGGCAAGGTCGAGGAAGCTGTCGCGGCGCTCGATCGTCTCCGGATCGATCGCGACCGCCGCATCGGGCAAATGGTCGAACAGGGTGACCGCCTCTCCTCCGGGCGGCGGCTCCATGGCCGGACCGATGACGAGGTCTTCCAGTTCCTCGTCATGGCCGAGCTGGGTGAGCGGATCGTAGCCGGTGATCTCCGCGATCCGTCCGTCCTCCAGATGGATGCGGAACGGCTCCTCCGCGGCGGCGGGGAAGATGTCGATCGTCTGGGCGCGAACCGCCATCTCGCCGGGCTCGTCCACCCGATCGTCGCGAAAATAGCCGAGCGCTTCCAGATCGGCCGCCAGCGCTTCGCCGTCGAGCGGATCGCCCCGCCGCAGCAGGCGCGGCGGGTCGGCGAACGCGGCGGACGGCGCGACCTTCTGCGTCGCCGCTGTCGCTTCGGTGACGAGCAGGACCGGCCGCCCGTCGCGCCGATGGATCGCCCCCAGAGCGGCGG
This sequence comes from Allosphingosinicella sp., assembly GCF_046295735.1. Lineage (GTDB taxonomy): Bacteria > Pseudomonadota > Alphaproteobacteria > Sphingomonadales > Sphingomonadaceae > Allosphingosinicella. The sequence goes on along the minus strand of NZ_JBKBMQ010000017.1, from coordinate 11,330 downwards.
CCCGGCGGCCGGCGACCGCAGGCGAGGACGGCGCGGCTTCGCCCGGCAGCGAATCGGGCGGAGGGCACCACAGGACCTGGGCATCGCACAGCTTCTCCATCGCCCGCGCGATCGCCTCGGCGCGGCCTTCGCCGCAAGCGACGGCGATCACGTCCCCATCCTGAAGGGCGACGCAGAGCCGCGCGACGGTCGGACCGAGCGGCGCGTGGCGCGTGCCCCCGGCCGCGCCTCCTTCCTGTTCATCCATTGGGAAACCTTGGGAAATGGAAGCAGTCAAACGTCGCCGCGCGGGCGGCGTTCCGCCTGCACGGCTTCTGCACGCCGCTCCTTCGAAACTCGACCGGCGGCTCCGCCGCCGCTGGACCGCGGCGGGAGATGAGCGACCCGAACATCGGAGACCCGCATGCCACGCCTGCCCCTCAAGCTCCTCGCGGCCGTCGGCCTTGTCGCCGCCGCCGACATCTTCTTCGTCGATCTGAAGATCGGATCGACGCTGGGCCTGTTCGCGCTGCTCTGGGCGCTGGTCCTGATTCTCACCGTGCCCGCCGTCCGGCACGGCCGCGCGGCGCGGACGGCGGCGGTCGCCGCGATCGGCTTCGCGCTGATCCTGACCGACGATCCGAGCCTGCTCGGCTGGGTTCTGTTCTGGACCGCCTTGTCGCTGGCCGCCCTGCTGCCGCGCCGCCGCTTCGACGACGCGCTGAACTGGGCGGCCCGCCTGGTCCTCCACGGCCCCACCATGCTCGTTGCGTTGCCGGACGAAGTGAGAAGCATGCGGCGCGCCGGAAGCCGCGGCAGCCGCTTCAGCTTGAGCGCCGCGCTGCGCCTGCTGCTGCCGCCGGTGGTCGGGACGATCATCTTCTTGTGGCTGTTCGCCGCAGCCAATCCGGTGATCGATCAGGCGCTGGACGCGGTTCGGCTGCCCTGGCTTCACCCGGTCCGTATCGCCTTCTGGGCATTCGTGTTCGGCGCCGTCTGGATGAGCCTGCGGCCGCGGCCGTTCGTTACCCGGATGCTCCGGGCAGCGGATGAGGAGGGTCCCGAGACTCCGCCGAGCCGCTTCCTGCCGCGCTTCACGCCGCAAAGCATCGTCCTGTCGCTCGTCGTCTTCAATCTCGTCTTCGCGGTCCAGAACCTGCTCGACATCCTGTTCCTGTGGAGCGGAGCGCGGCTGCCGCAGGGCATGACGCTGGCGGACTATGCGCATCGCGGCGCCTATCCGCTGATCGTCACCGCCTTGCTCGCAGGGCTGTTCGTGCTGGTCGCGCTCCGCCCCGGCAGCGATACCGCGGCGCGTCCGCTGGTGCGATGGCTGGTCGTTGCCTGGGTCGGGCAGAACATCTTCCTGGTCGCGTCCAGCATCCTGCGCACGATCGACTATATCGACGCGTATTCGCTCACCGTCCTTCGCATCTCCGCGCTGCTGTGGATGGCGCTGGTCGCGACCGGGCTGGCGCTCATCTGCTGGCGCCTGCTGCGGGGCCGGAGCGCGCGCTGGCTCATCAACGCCAACGCCCTCGCCGCCGCTCTGGTGCTCGCCACGGCCTCGGCGGTCGATCTCGGGTCGGTCGCCGCCGCCTGGAACACTCGCCATGCCCGCGAGGTGGACGGCAGCGGCGCGGAGCTCGACCTGTGCTATCTCCGCGGGCTCGGCCCGTCGGCTTTGGTGTCGCTCGCGCGGCTCGAAGTGGCGACCGCCGACCCCCGGCTGCGCGACCGCATCGCATCCGTCCGGTACGAGCATATGGACCGGCTCGCCTATTGGCAGTCCGATTGGCGCAACTGGACGTGGCGGGGCCAGCGCCGTCTCGCCGCCGCGCAAGCCGTGCTCGGTCCGAACCCCCGGGGACCCGTTGACGCGAAATACGGGCGGGACTGCGAAGGTTTTCCCTACGAACCGCCGCCTCCGCCGCCGCCAGACCCGTTGACGCAGGCGCCGCAACAATGATCCAATGCCCCATGCCCCGCACCATCCTGATCGTCGACGACGATCCCCACATCCGCCAGCTTCTCGTCTTCGCGCTGGGCAAGGCCGGGCTCGACACGATCGAGGCCGCCGACGGCGAGGCGGCGCTGACCCAGGTGGACGCGCACGGCCCCGATCTCGTCATCCTCGACATCAACATGCCGCAGATGGACGGGCTGGAGGTGTGCCGGCGGCTCCGGGCGGCGGGCGACCTTCCGATCCTCTTCCTCTCCTCGCGCGACGACGAGATCGACCGGGTGCTCGGCATCGAGCTCGGCGCCGACGATTATGTCGTGAAACCCTTCAGCCCGCGGGAGGTCGTGGCGCGGGCGATGGCGATCCTGCGGCGCACCGCCGCCCGCCCGCCCGCGGCGGAGGAGAACCGCCCCGCCATCCGGCACGGCCTGCTCAGCCTCGATCCCGACGGCTGGCGGGCGGAATGGGCGGGCAGCGAAGTGCCGTTGACCGTGACCGAATTCACCATCCTCAGAACGCTGGCGTCGATGCCGGGCAAGATCTTCACCCGCGACGCGATCATCGACCGGGTGCGCGGACCGGGCTTCGCTCTGACCGACCGGACGGTGGACAGCCATGTCCGGAACCTGCGCGCCAAATTCGCGCAGGCCGGCGGCAGCGACATCGTCGAGACGCGCGCCGGCGTCGGCTATCGGATCGGCGCCTGCGCGGGCGGGGCCGGGTGATCGAGCGGCTGAAGGCGCTGGTCAGGCGCCGCTGGCCGAGGCTTCGGCTGCGCACCATCCTGCTCGCGACCCTGCTGTTCGTCGCGGCCCTGCCGGGCGTGGGCGCGGTGTTCCTGCGCGTCTACGAGAACACGCTCGTCCGCCAGACCGAGGCGGAGCTGATCGCGCAGAGCGCGGCGCTGGCGGCGACCGCGTCCGCCTTGTGGCCGGACGCCCCCCCGCTCGGCGCCGTCGCCGCGGAGGATGTGGCGCCGGAGCCGCCGAGCATCGACCTCAACGCCACGCCGATCCTCCCCGAACGGCCGGCGCCGTCCCGCGCCGCCGCCCCGCCGCCGCCGCGAGCGGCGGAAGCGGCCACGCGGCTGGCGCCGATCCTGGCGCATACGCGGCAGACGACCGCCGCCTCGATCATCCTCCTCGACGGGCGGGGGGACATCCTGATCCCCGCGGGCACGGGCGGCAGCTTCGCCGCCCTTCCCGAGGTGCGGGCGGCACTGGCCGGCGGCACCGAAACCGTGCTCCGCCGCAACGGCGCCTACCGCCAGGTCTACTGGTTCGAATGGCTGAGCCGCGCCGCCGCGATCCGCGTCCATCACGCGCGGCCGGTGACGGTGGACGGCGAGGTGGTGGGCGTGCTCCTCCTCTCCCGCTCCGCCCGCGCGCTGTTCCGCGGCATGTACGAGGACAGGGGCAAGATCGCGATCGGCATCCTCGCCATCTTCGCCACGCTCGTCCTGCTGAGCGGCCTCCTGTCGCGGGGCATCGCCCGGCCGATCGAGGCGCTGAGCGGCGCGACGCGCGAAGTGGCGCGCGGCCGCGGCCGGGTCCCCGATCCGCCGCCGACCGCCGCGATCGAGATCCAGGCGCTCTACGCCGACTTTCGCGACATGGCGGCGGCGATCGAGCGGCGTTCCCGCTATCTTCGCGACTTCGCCCATTCGGTGAGCCACGAATTCAAGACGCCGCTGGCCGGCATCCGCGGCGCGATCGAGCTCATCCAGGACCATCATGCCACGATGGACGAGCGAGAGCGGCAGACCTTCCTCGCCAATGCGATGGCCGATGCGGAGCGGCTGTCGCACCTTCTCACCCGGCTGCTCGACCTCGCCCGGGCCGACATGGCGCGGCCGGAGGCGGGCACGGCGGTCGACGTCGCGCTGCCGATCCGCCGGGTCGCCGACGCGCAGCGGACGCCGGCCTTCGACATCGATATCGATCTGCCGCCCGAGCTCCCCCGCGCCGCCTGCCCTGAAGCGGCGCTGGAGGCGGTGCTGTCGAGCCTCGTCGAGAACAGCCGCCATGCCGGCGCCCGCCGCGTCCGCATCGCCGCGCGGGCCGAGGACGGCGCCATCCTGGTGGAGACGCAGGACGACGGACCCGGCATCGCCCCCGCGGACCGGGAGCGGATCTTCGAGCCCTTCTTCACCAGCCGCCGCGCGGCGGGCGGAACCGGTCTCGGCCTCGCCATCGCCCGCTCGCTGCTCGACGCCAGCGGCGGCGACATCGCGCTGCTGGCCTCGGAACGCGGCGCGCGCTTCCGGCTGACCCTCCCGGCCGCCTGACGCGGCTCAGAAGCGGAGCGGCTTCACCCGGCGCACGCCCGCGATGGCGCGGATCGTCTCCACCACCGCCGGCTCGACATGGTTGTCCACCGACACCAGAGCGACCGCCTCGTCCCCGGCGGCGCGTCGGCCGAGATGGAAGGTGCCGATATTCACCCCGGCCTCGCCCAAAGTGGTGCCGAGCCGGCCGATGAAGCCGGGCGCGTCCTCGTTGACGATGTAGATCATCTCGCCGCGCAGTTCCGCCTCCACCTTTATGCCGAACATGTCGACGAGGCGCGGCGCCGAATTGCCGAACAGGGTCCCGGCGACGGATTGCTCTCCTTCCTCGGTGGTGACGGTGACCCGCACCAGGGTGTGATAGTCGCCCTCGCGGTCGTGGCGGATCTCGCGCACGTCGAGGCCGCGCTCCTTCGCGAGGAAGGGCGCGTTCACCATGTTCACCGTGTCCGAATAGACGCGCATCAGCCCGGCCAGCACCGCGCCAGTGATCGGCTTCTGGTTCAGGGCCGCCGCCGCGCCTTCGACTTCGACCGCGACGCCCAGAGCGCGCTTGCCCTCCAGCTGGCCGACCAGCGAACCGAGCTTCTCGGCAAGCTCCATATAGGGCCGGAGCTTCGGCGCCTCCTCGGCCGACAGGCTGGGCATGTTGAGCGCGTTGGTGACGCCGCCGCGCATCAGATAGTCCGACATCTGCTCGGCCACCTGGATCGCGACATTGACCTGCGCCTCGGTGGTGGAGGCGCCGAGATGGGGGGTGGCGATGAAGCCGGCCGTGCCGAACAGCGGGCTCTGCTTGGCCGGCTCCTCGACGAACACGTCGAGCGCGGCGCCGGCGACATGGCCCGCCTCCAGCATCTCCTTCAGCGCCGCCTCGTCGATCAGCCCGCCGCGCGCGCAGTTGATGATGCGCACGCCCTTCTTCGTCTTCGCCAGATTTTCGCGGGACAGGATGTTGCGGGTCTGGTCGGTGAGCGGCGTGTGGAGCGTGATGAAATCGGCGCGGGCGAGAAGCTCGTCCAGCTCCACCTTCTCGACGCCGAGGTCGAGCGCCCGCTCCTCGGTCAGGAAGGGGTCGAAGGCGACCACCTTCATCCTGAGGCCCAGCGCGCGCTCGGCGACGATCGAGCCGATATTGCCGCAGCCGATCAGGCCGAGCGTCTTGGAGGTGAGCTCGACCCCCATGAAGCGGTTCTTCTCCCATTTGCCCGCCTGGGTCGAGGCATCGGCCTGCGGCAGTTCGCGGGCGAGGGCGAACATCAGGGCGATGGCGTGCTCCGCGGTGGTGATCGAGTTGCCGAACGGCGTGTTCATCACGACCACGCCCTTGGCGGAGGCGGCGGGGATGTCGACATTGTCGACGCCGATGCCGGCCCGCCCGACGACCTTGAGATTGGTCGCCGCCTCCAGCAGGTCGCGCGTCACCTTGGTGGCCGAGCGGATGGCGAGGCCGTCATAGTCGCCGATGATGGCCTTGAGCTCGTCCTTCGACAGGCCGGGCCGCTCGTCCACCTCCACGCCGTTCTGGCGGAAGATCTCGGCCGCCTTGGGGTCCATCTTGTCGGAAATCAGCACTTTGGGCATTTGGGGAACTCCGTCGTCCCGGCGAAGGCCGGAACCTCAACATCTGAAAGAAACCGGCCGCGTTCGGAGCGGCGCTAGCGGCTGCGCGCTTCGTGGAAAGCCCAGTCGAGCCAGGGGCCGAGCCGCTCGACATCCTCGGTCTCGACGGTGGCGCCGCACCAGACGCGCAGGCCCGGCGGCGCGTCGCGGTAGGAGGCGACGTCGAACGCCGCTCCTTCGATCTCGAGCAGTCCCGCCATCTCCTTGACGAGCGCGGCCTGTCCCGCCTCGTCCAGACCCGCCACCACGTCGTCCGCGAATTTGAGGCAGACGCTGGTGTTGGAGCGGGTGGCCGGATCGGCGGCGAGGTGCGCGACCCAGGGCGTGCGCGCCACCCATTCGTCGAGCGCGGCGGCGTTGGCGTCGGCGCGGGCGATCAGCGCGGGCAGGCCGCCGAGGCCCTGCGCCCATTCCAGCGCCCACACATAATCCTCCACCGCCAGCATCGAGGGCGTGTTGATCGTCTCGCCCTTGAAGATGCCTTCGATGAGCTTGCCGCTTTTCGTCATCCGGAAAATCTTGGGCAGCGGCCAGGGCGGGCTGTAGCTTTCGAGCCGCTCGACCGCGCGCGGCGAGAGGATGAGGACGCCGTGGCCGCCCTCCCCGCCCAGCACCTTCTGCCAGCTGAAGGTCGCGACATCGACCTTGTCCCAGTCGACCGGCTGGGCGAAGACGGCCGAGGTCGCGTCGGCGAAGGTGAGGCCGGCGCGGTCCGCCGCGATCCAATCGCCGTCCGGCACCCGCACGCCCGACGTGGTGCCGTTCCAGGTGAACACGACGTCGGTCGCGAAATCGACGGCGGAGAGATCGACGATCTCGCCATAAGGCGCCTTCAGCACGGTCGCGTCGAGCTTCAGCTGCTTGACCACGTCGGTCACCCAGCCTTCGCCGAAGCTTTCCCAGGCGAGCATCGTCACCGGCCGGGCGCCGAGCATCGACCACATCGCCATTTCCATGGCGCCGGTGTCGGAGGCGGGCACGATGCCGATGCGGTGCGTCGCCGGCACCTCCAGTATCTTGCGCGTGAGTTCGATGGCGTAGCCGAGCCTGGCCTTGCCCTGCTTCGACCGGTGCGAGCGGCCGAGCGAGCCGAGCGCGAGATGCTCCGGCGACCAGCCGGGCGGCTTGGCGCAGGGGCCCGATGAGAAATGCGGTCGTTTTGGGCGGATTCCCGGCTTTTGGGGATGCGCGGTGGCACCGGCCGCGCCGGCAATGTCGTTCGTCAATGTCTCTCTCCTTCCAGAGAGCACGCGCCGCGTTGGGACGGCGTGGCCCGCCGACGGGGATAAAGGATGGGGATGCGGTGTCAACGGCGGCGCGTCGATGCAGGTCCCCGAGCTTTCCGCTTTGCCTGCGGACCGCGCCGGATGTAGGATGGGGCGATGAAGATCGAACCCGGGCTTTTCGACACGTCCGACCCGCGCTCCGAGGCCGAAGCCGACGCGCGCGCGGAGGAGGACGTGCGTGCCGGGCGGCTGGTGGGCCATAGCGCGGTGAAGCGCTGGCTGGGGTCTTGGGCCGGCGACAAGAAGCTGCCGCGACCCCGCGCCGGGGACTGATTTGCGGCGGATCGTCTGGACCGAGGAAGCGGTCGCGAACCTCGAGGCGATCCGCGATTATGTCTCCGCCTTCAATCCCGCCGCAGCCTCGCGGCTCGCGCAGCGTCTGATCGAGTTGGCCGACCGCCTCTCTTATTTCTCTGATCGGGGCCGCGACGCGGGCGGCGGACGGCGGGAGATGACGATCGTGTGGCCCTATATTCTGCGCTACCGCGTGGAGCGCGATGAGGTCATCATCCTGCGCATCCGCCACGGCGCGCAGGAGCAGGAGGATTAGGCCGCGCGGCAGCCGCTCCGCCCTTCCCCTCTCTCGGCAAGCAGCGAGGAGAAGGGGCGCGACCTGCCGAAGCGCTTGACCGGGCGAGTCGGAGCGCGGCAGGATGAGGCGTGCGTTGGCTTATCTCCCTGACCTTGCTGCTGTTGCTTGCCGCCTGCATCCCGCGGGTGACCCCGCCCCGGATCCCCGGCGCCGTCCAGCCGCCGGCGGGGCGCCAGGCGTCCGAGGATCCGGCGACGCGCCAGTGCATCGCCGATCTACGGCGCGAGGAGGTCGAGTTCCGCCAGCTTCCCGACCGCACCTTCGAGGGCGGCTGCATGGCGATCGGCGCGGTGCAGCTGACCGACATCGGCACGCCGGTGACCAATCTCGGCGCGATGACCTGCCCGCTCGCCCGCCAGTTCGCGCGCTGGACGCGTGAATCGCTCCAGCCGGCCGCCCAGCAATGGCTCGGAAGTCCGGTGCGGCGGATCGAGAGCTTCGGCACCTATGCCTGCCGGCCCGTAAACAATCGCGAGGGCGCGCGCCTGAGCGAACATGCCTTCGCCAACGCGGTCGACGTCGCCGCCTTCACCACCGCCGACGGGCGGCGCATCACGGTGCTCGACGGGTGGAACTCGCCCGACGAGCGGGTGCGGCAATTCCTGCGCGCCGCCTTCCAGGGCGGGTGCCGCCGCTTCAACGTCGGGATCGGACCGGACGGCGACGCCGCCCACCGCGATCATTTTCATTTCGACATGGGACGCGGCCCATATTGCCGCTAAAGGGGCCGCCATGGACAAACCCGTACCACCGAAGCGCGTCTTCCACCCGGCCCGCGAAGAGGCCGAAATCGCCGCCCACGCTACCTCTTCTCCGCAGACGGAGCATGAGGCCTATCGCCTTGCCTTCCAGGACATGGACTTCCTGCTGCGGCCGGACCTGCGCCCCGTGCGCTTCCAGCTCGAGCTGCTGAAGCCGGAGCTGCTGCTGGACGAGGCGAACATCGCGTCGACCTTCGTCTTCTACGGATCGGCCCGCATACCGGAGCCCGACAAGGCAGACGCGCTGATCGCCGCCGCCTCCACCGATCATCAGCGGCGCATCGCCGAGAGCCTGAAGGCGAAATCCAAATATTATGACGAGGCGCGCAAGCTCGCGCGCATGTGCAGCCGCGTGCCGGAGGACGAGGACGGAAAGAAGCAGTTCGTGGTCTGCTCCGGCGGCGGCCCGTCGATCATGGAAGCGGCCAATCGCGGCGCCTGCGACGAAGGGCGGGAATCGATCGGGCTCAACATCGTGCTGCCGCACGAGCAGCTGCCCAATCCCTTTGTCACCCCGTCGCTGAGCTTCCAATTCCACTATTTCGCGCTCAGGAAGATGCACTTCCTGCTGCGCGCCCGCGCCGTCGCGGTGTTCCCGGGCGGGTTCGGGACGTTCGACGAATGCTTCGAACTCCTCACCCTCATCCAGACCGGCAAGGTGAAGCCGATCCCGATCCTGTTCTTCGGACACGATTTCTGGAACCGGGTGGTGAATTTCGAGGCTTTGGTCGAGGAAGGCACCGTGTCGCCCAACGACCTCAACCTGTTCCAGACCGTGGAGACGGCGGAAGAGGCCTGGGACCTCATCTGCGCCCATTACGGCGCCGAGCACGAAGACCTGCACTGCGCCAAATGAGCGAAAGGCGGAGGCGCATCGCGCCCCCGCCTTCCGTTATTCTAAAGCCCGCCCGAAACGGCGGCTGAAGCGCGCTCAGGCGGCGGGAGCGATCTCTTCGCCGTCTTCGGCGCGCGGGCGGCGGGTGCGGCGGCGCGGCTTGGGAGCCTCTTCCTCGGCCGTTTCCACCGGCGCGATGGCGGGCGGCAGCGCCTCGAGCGAAATCCGCTCCTCGCCGCCGCTGTCCTCGTCGCGCTCGCGGCGGGCGCGGGGACGACGCGGACGCGCCTCGCGGGCTTCGCCGTTGCGCTCCTCGCGCTCGTCGCGCTCCGGCTGCTCTTCACGGGCCGGGCGATCCTCGCGGGCCTGACGGTCCTCACGGGCCGGGCGGGCGGCGCGGTCGTCGCGGTTGCCGCGTCCACGCTCCTGCCGGTCGTTCCGCTCGTAGCGCTCCTGCCGATCGTCGCGATCGTCCCGGTCGGAGGCGTTCGCCTCCTCCTGATCGTCGTCGTCGTCATTGTCGAAGTCGTCGCGCGAACGGCGGTGCTCTTCGTAGCGCGCCCGGCTTTCATTGAGCACGCGGTGATAATGGTCGGCGAACTGCAGATAATATTCGGTGAGGACGCGGTCGCCCTGCATCTGCGCGTCGCGCGCCATGGATTTGTATTTTTCGAGAAGCTGGGCGGCATTGCCCCGCTGCCGATTGTCCTGGCGGTTGCCCTGGTTGGGCGAACTGCTGGGCGGACGGGAGCCGCCGCCGCGACCGCGCCTGCGGCCGCCCTGACGATTGTTGATCAAACGAAAATCCTCGCCAACCGTGGTCCTATTGGTGCCACTCCATGCGGCCGGGCCCGTCCCGGCCGTTACTTAGCGCGGTCCCGAGGGAGGATGCCGCTGGGCATCCGCCACCTCACGCTGACATCGCTTTGGAAGCGATAAGCAATCGGGGGTCCGCGATGGGAGCCTCACGCCTTCTATGCTGTGCCTGGCCCCATCCCTGCCCCCTATGTAACTAGCCCCGCTGCCAAATCCAAGAGGAAAAGAATTATCTCTGATCAAATACGGAGCATCAATGCGCGGACGATGCCCGCCAGGTCCCGCCGCGCGGCCACCGCGAAGCCCTGCGCGGCGAACAGGGCCGCGACCGCAGCCTCCTGTCCGGCGCCGATCTCGACGCAGGCGATGCCGCCCGGCACCAGCAGCCGGCCGAGGCCCGGCGCGATGCGACGATAGGCGTCGAGCCCGTCCGGCCCGGCGAACAGCGCTCCCGCCGGCTCCCAGTCGCGCACCTGCGGATCGAGCGCGGCCTCCTCCTCCACGTAAGGCGGGTTGCACAGGACGAGGTCGAACCGCTCGTCCACCCCTTCCCCCCAGTCGCCGAGCCGGAAGCGGGCGCGGCCGGAGAGGCCGAGCCGCTCCGCATTCGCCTCCGCGATGGCGAGCGCTTCCACGGAGGCGTCGATGCCGAGGGCGGTCGCCTCTGGCCACTCGTCGAGCGCGGCGAGCAGCAACGTGCCCGGCCCGGTGCCGAGATCGAGGATCCGCGTCGGCCTCGTACCCCCGAAATGCGCGACCGCCGCCTCGATCAGCGTCTCGCTGTCGGCGCGCGGGATGAGGACGCCGGGCGCGACGTCCAGGTCGATCGTCCAGAAGGCGCGGCGGCCGGTGATATAGGCGACCGGCTCATGCGCCAGCCGCCGGTCGAGGAGCGGGCCGAAGGCGTCCGGGGCCGGATCGTCCAGACGCGACAACAGCAGCGCCTCGCGCTCCGTGCCGAGGGCGCGCGCCATCAGCAGCTCGGCATCGAGCCGCGGCGTGTCGCTGACGCCGGCAAGACGCGCCGCGGCGGCGCCGAGAGCTTCGCGGACCTTGATCGGGCGCTACTCCGCGTGGCGGGCGGCGATCGCCTCGGGCTCGGCCTCGAGGCGGCTCGCCGGCAGCCAATAGCCGGCCAACCCCCCACCCGCCGTACGGCGCGCATTGGTGATGTCGGCCAGAGGATCG
>NZ_JBKBMQ010000016.1:0-90111 GCF_046295735.1 Allosphingosinicella sp. | reverse complement strand
TTGGAGGTTGAACGGCAGAGGTGCGCCGCTGGGCGCCTGCCTTCGCCGGGGCGAGACCTCGGCTTCGGACCGGTCGATCGAGCGTCGCGGCGAGGTCGGCGAGGGCCTGGTCGACGCTGCCGAGGCGGTCGGCAAAACCGATGTCGATGCCGCGCTGCCCCCGATAGATCGCGGCTTCGGTGGCACGCACGGCGTCGGGACTCATTTTCCGATTGCGCGCCACCAGGGTGACGAGGTCGGCATGGAGCGCGTCGACATCCGCCTGGATCGCCGAAAACGCCGTATCCGAGAGCGGCTCGTGGGGATTGCCATCGACCTTCTTCGCGCCGGAATGGATCAGCGTCCACTTGAGTCCGGCCATCGCGTCGGCGGCGCTCTCGTCGACATGGATGGCGACGACGCCGACCGAACCGACCTCACCGGTGCGGCTGACATAGAGGCGGTCGGCGGCGCTCGCGATGGCAAAGGCAGCCGACAGCGCGCTTTCGCTCGCGACAGCCCAGAGCGGCTTCTGCGCGGCTTCGCGCAAAGAGGTGACACGTTCCACCAGATCGAACAGACCGCCCACCTCGCCGCCCGGCGAGTCGAGCTCGAGCAGCACGGCGCGGGCCGAGGGTTCCGCGAGCGCCGCCGCGACGGCGCTGCCGATCGCGCCGTAATCGGTCGCGCCCAAGAGCGCCGTCAGCCAGTCGCTTCGGCTCACCAGCGGACCGAGCACCGGCACCACGGCGATGCCGCTGTCGGTCAGGGTGAAGCCGCGCGATGCCGACCGATCGGTATCGGGGAGGATCGGCGTGTTCGCGGATCGCGCATCAATGGTCGGATCGACCGCGAGCAGTCCGTCGAGCGCGCCCCGCGCCGGTGAAGTCTGCGCGGCTAGTTCAATGGCGCGCAAGGCGCGCGGCGCGATCGCCAGCGGTCCGCGGACAAGCCGGGCCAGCACAGGAAGGTATGATCTCATGGGAGTCCTCAATCGGCAGCTGGTGCGCTTGCCGGCTGTTCCGTATCGGCCAGAACCGGATCGGTGCGCGCGCCGGCGAACGCGAGCCCGAGGCTCCGCTCTCGCGCACGGTCCGCAGCAATCTCGGCATCGACCTGATCGGCGTCGTAGCCGCGCTCGGCGAGGGCCTGGGTGCGGCTCTTGAGCCCCGCCTCGATCTGCTCGATCTCGGCGCGCGCGTCCTTCAGCGGATCGACCCAGTCCCATTTCGGCGGCAGCCACGAGCAGGCAATGTGGTCACGGCGGCGCGCCTCGTAATCGGGAAGGTCGAGAGCGCCGGCCATGACCGCCGTATCCATCCAGCGCGCCCAGACGCGCCGGCAGATCTGCCAGACCATGACAGCGTGCTGATAGGCCTCGACCCGACGGCGGAACTCCAAGAGCGCCAGGCGCGAGTTCGAGTAGTTCGCCTTCAACATGTCGTTCGACAGATATGCGTATGGAATGCCGAGCGCCGCCGAGACCTGCAGGAGCGTGCGGTACTGGAACGGCTCGTAGGTCTGCCCGACATCCGCCGGAGCCGAGGTCTGCACCTCCTCGCCCGGCTCCAGCATCACGATCTGGCCGGGCTGCAGGTCCATCGTCCTTTCGCCGCCTTCATCGCTCTCGGCGATGTCAAAGGGCTCGGCCGGCGCCGGCGTGGTGATGAAGAGCGCATGCATCGCCGCGACCTTCTTCCGGTCGAGCTCGGCGTCGTCGTACGGGTCGAGCAGGAACAGTTTCACGATCCCCGGCGCGAAGCGCGAGACGCCCCGCAGCTGCCCGGCATCGACCGGATCGATCACGTGGATGACCTCGGATGCAGGAACACGAACGGTCTCGCCCATGAGCCCCGGATCGGTCACGTCGCCCGGGTGCCGGCGCAGGAAGTGATAGGCAACGCGCCTGCCGATGCCATCGAACTCGATGCCCTGGCGGACGACATTGCCGCCGGGAAGCTGCTCGTTGCGGCTGAGCGGCAGCATCTCGGAAGGGATCATCTGCAGCTGCAGCGGCACCACGAGCCCGTCCTCGGGCCGGCGCGGACGGAAGCGGAGGAACACCTCGCCGGCGATGAACACCTCGCGCGCGGCGCGCCGCTGCTGGCCGTAGAAATCGGTGAACCCCTCCGCATCGCTGTCGTCGGTCCAGTCGAGCCAGAGCCGCTGCACGCGCGCCTTGAGATCGGCGTCAGCGATCAGCGAGGACGGCTTGATGCCGTCGCCGACCACATTGCCGGCCCAGCTCTCGATCGCGTTCGCCGCATAGCCGTTGTTGCGCACCAGCCAGCGGGCGCGCGCGGTGATGTCGGCGCCGGCAGCCGCGATCAGCGTGTTGAGATGCGCCCGGCTCGGCTGGAAGTGCCGCAGCCTGCGGCTTGCCTGCCCCGCTTCGAAGCCGCCCACCAGTGCGCCGATGCGGCGGCGCCACCGCGTGATCGATCCCGGCACAGGTCACAGCCCCTTGCTTGCCGTCGTGCGAACGATGCGGCGGCGCGCGCCGGCCTGCGCCTCGGCGATCCGCCGTTCGAGGTCGCCGAGGGCGGAGGCCATTTCGGCGTCGGTCGCATAGGTGATGCGCCGCCCCTCGATCTCGACGGTGCGCACGCCGCGCCAACGGGCGGCGAGCAGCGCATCGCGGCGCGCGATCATGTCCTCAAGCGTCATTGTCCTGGTCTCAACTCAGATAGCTGGGCGTGATCACCCGTCGGCCGCGCCGGGTTGGCGCGCGTCGCACCAGACCCGCGGAGGCGATCCCTGGCGTGCCGGGGTGAGAACCAGCAGTCTCTGGCGTCACCGGGGCACACCGATCGGGCGAACCCACCTGGCCTTCGAGATCGCGCCACCGGGCTTCCCCCCAGCGATCGGCGCCGGCGATCCAGGCAGCGGCGCGGGCGTAGACCCGGCAGTCGAGCGCCTCGTTCCTCTCGCGCAGCTTCTGCCATTCGAGCCGGGCGAAGCCGCGCCGGTTGCGCACGGTGACTAGCTGCTCGGCGGTGAGCTGGCGCAGCCACTCGCTCTCGATCCAGTCGGGCAGATGGATGGTGCCCGGCGGGAAGCCGGCGCCGGCCGCGCGCTCCTCGGCAGTCGGGCGTGCGAGCCGCAGGAAGCGGTAGGTCTCGGCCTTGAAGCTCGAGACCGCCACCGTCCACAGCCGCGCGCCGCGGCGCAGGCGCCGTCCGTTCTCGGTCGCATCGACATAGGTGGGCCCCGAGACCGGGCTTGCCCGGTTGAACCCCTCCACCCCCTTGACGGCTGCGACCTGGGCAAAGCCGACGCTGCGCGCCCAGGCATAGACCGCCGGGGCCTCGTAGCCCGTGTCGATCGCGAGCCGCGCGATGCGCAGCTGCGCGCCGTGCTCGTGCGGCCAGGGCTGGTCGAGGAGCGCGGTCAGCCGGTCCCAGGCTTCCTGCCGGTCCGGCCCTCCCTCGATCACGATATGATCGACCAGCCAGCTTTCGAGGCCGCGGCCCCAGGCCCAGACATCGACCTCGATGCGGTCCTTCTGCACGTCGGCCCCGGCGGTCAGGAACAGCCCGCCCGCAGGCACGGTGCCGGCCTTCCACGGCTCGCGGCGGTCGTAGAGCCGCTGCCAGTCGGGCGCCTCGCCGCTCTCGATCCAGGTCTCGCCCAGCACCGTGTTGCGGAACACCTTGATCGCCTCGTCAGCGCCCTGCGCCGCCTCCCAGCTGCGCGCGATCCGCGCCCAGCTCAGCCAGCCCACCGGCGAGTAGAGCGCCGAGAGATGGTAGCCGGTCGTGGCAGGATCGGCGGCAACGGCGGTGGCGCGCCATTCGCCGGCTTCCAGCATCGCCGTCTTGTGGTGCTCGGCGATGGGCGCCTCGCAGCCCTCGCAGACATATTCCGCCGTCTCGGGCTTGCCCTTGTGCCAGCGCAGCCGCTCGAACTTCAGCCACTGCATCGCCCCGCAATGCGGACAGGGCACGAAGAAGCGGCGCTGGTCGGAGGCCTCGAACTCGCGCTCGATCCGGCTCACCCCGCGGATGGTAGGCGTCGAGACCAGCAGCACCTTGCGCCGGTGGGCGAAGGTGAGCGAGCGCGCCTCGGCGAGGCTCACCGGATCGCCCTCCTCGTCGGCCGAGGCGGGATAGGCGTCGATCTCGTCGAGGAAGATGTAGCGCGCCGGCATCGAGCGCAGGCCCACGGCCGAGTTGGCCCCCGTGAGGATCAGGATGCCGCCGGCAAACTCCTTCGACAGCATGGTGTTGCCGGCATCGCGGGCTCGGGCAGGCTTCACCCGCTCCCGCAGCGCCGGGCTCTCGGCGATCAGCGGATCGATGCGCTGGCGCGAATGGCGCTTGGCCAGCTCCACCGTGGGCTGGACCGCGAGCATCGGCCCCGGCGCCTGGTGGATGACATAGCCGATCCAGTTGTTGCCGGCCTCGGTCGCGCCCACCTGCGCGGCCTTCATGAACACCACCCGCTGCACCGGATCGTGCGGACCGAGCCGGTCCATGATCTCGCGCATGTAGGGCGTTCTCGCCGTGCGATAGCGCCCCGGCTCGGCCGAGGCGCGCGGGGCGAGCATCCGGTGGCGATCGGCCCAGGCGGAGACCGCGAGCAGCGGATCGGGCGCGATCCCGCGTGCCCAGGCGCGCAGGATGGCATCGGCCCCGGCGAAGTCCTCATGCTCCGGCTGCTCAGCCGAGCTTGGGTGCGCGCGGCGCGCCGAGGTCCTCGAGGTGGCTGCGGACATGGGTCTCCAGGGCTTTCTGCATCGCCGCCGCCTCGATCGTGATGTCCTGGCCGATGGTCCTGCTGCACGCGGCCGAGAGCTCGGCCGCCATCAGCGCGGCCACCCGCGCCGGCCAGGTGATCCATGCCTCGCGCTCCTCGCGCGCCAGACGGAAGACCAGCGCCTCGGCGCGGGCGCGCTCGACCAGCTCGCCCTTGAGCTTCTGCAGCCGGATGCGCCGCTCCTGGGCTTTCAGCACCTCGTTGGCGGTGCGGGCCTGGAGGAAGGTCATTGGGCTGTTCGCCGGCGGCGCGGCAAGCCCCTGCTCGCGCAGCGTCTCGCCCACGGCGGCGACGGCGGCCTCGGACACGGGCCTGACGCGCTCTGCCGGGCCACGGCGGGATTTGGCCGGATCGGTGGTCTCGGCGCGGCGCACATCGGAAGCGGCGGCATCGATCGAGCCGTCGGGATGCAGCACCAGCCTGCCGGCAGCGCGCGCCTTCTGCACCGCGCCGCGCGAGATGCCGGCATGGGCCGCATATTGCCGCTCGCTCATGCCCATGAGGGAAGAAGTGCCGTTGGCAGTCATGTCGCCGACCGATCAGGCCTTGCCGATCCTTGCCCCATCGTCTGGCGCTCCCGCAGCTGCTCGAACAGCCGCCGCAGCGCATAGGAGCGCGCAAGGCTCAGCAGCGTGAACATGGCGCCGATCATCAGGTTCTGCGCCAGCGTCGCATTGAGGCCGAACAGCGGAAAGATCAGGATCTGCGTGATGACCGCGACGCCGTAGCCGACCACGACATTGGCCAGCGCCTCCACCAGCGACATGAGACGGGACTGCTTCATCCCTGTCCTGCCCGCCTGCGCTTCGGCTTCGATCCGCTCGCCGCCTCCTCCGCCCGTGCACCGGCGCTCTCGGCGGCGGTCTGCGGCGCGGCGGAAAGCCGCTCGGCCTTCACCTCGGCGAAGGTCCGCCCGTCGCCTTCGAGGATCACCTCGCGGCCCGTGGCGGCCTGCCAGCGCTCGACCGCGACATCGACATAGGCCGGGCTGATCTCCATGGCATGAACGCGTCGGCCATTGGCCTCGCCCGCCATGATCTGCGTGCCCGAGCCGGAGAACGGCTCATAACAAAGCCCGCCGCGCTCGACGTGCTGGCGCATCGGGATGGCGAAGGCATCGAGCGGCTTGGGCGTCGGATGATCGGGCCGCTCCTCGCCGGCAGGCACAGCCATCTCCCAGGTCGAGGGCAGCGTTTCCTCGGCCACCTTGGGCGGACGGTGCGGGCGGCGCCAGCCCATGAAGCAGGGCTCGTGCTTCCAGAGGTAATGCGAGCGGGTGAGCACCCCGCGGTCCTTCACCCAGATGATCTGCTGGTGCACGAAGGCACCGGCCTTCTCCCAGCAGGCCTCCAGCATCGCCTGGCGGCGCGAGGCGTGCCAGCAATACCAGGCCGCGTCCTCGGTGATCGCCTCGGCGACCGCGGCGGCGATGAAGCCGTCGTAGAGTTCCGCGCCCTGCGAACTGTCGTCCCAGGTCACGCCATACGATCGGCTCGAGTCCTTTTTGCGCGTCGGGTGGTTCGCGCCGTCGTAGTCGACCAGATAGGGCGGGTCGGTGGCAAAGAGCACGGCGCGCTCGCCGTTCATCAGGCGGCGCACATCCTGATGGTTCGTGGCATCGCCGCAGAGCAGCCGATGGTGCCCGAGGATCCAGAGATCGCCCGTCTGCGACGCCGGGTTGCGCGGCGGCTCGGGGATGGTCACCAGCGGGACCGAAGCCGAACCATCCTCATCGCCGGCATCCGGATCGAGCGCCAGCAGCCGGTCGAGCTCACCATCATCGAAGCCGGTGAGCCCCAGATCGAAGTCCTCGGCCAGCAGGGCCTGCAACTCGGCCGAGAGCAGCGCCTCGTCCCAGGTGCCGAGGTCGGTCAGCCGGTTGTCGGCGATGCGGTAGGCCCGGCGCTGGGCGGGCGTGAGATGCCCGAGCACGATCACCGGCGCCTCGGTCAGTCCGAGCTGGCTCGCCGCCAGAACGCGGCCATGGCCCGCGATCAGCTCGCCGTCCTCGGCCACCAGGCAGGGCACGGTCCAGCCGAACTCGGCCATGCTGGCGGCGATCCGCGCCACCTGCTCGGCCCCATGTTGCTTCGCGTTCCCGGCATAGGGCTTGAGGCGCGCAAGCGGCCACGTCTCGATCCGGTCGGGGGCAAAGGCAAGGGTCATGGAAAAGAGGAACCGATGAGGGGTCAGGAACGCGGGAGCGGCGGCACCGGCGCTGGTGGCCGCCAGGAGAGTGGATCCTGCGGTGGACTCCACGGTGGATCGCCTGTGGACTCCGGGTGGATTCCGCAGCCCAGCAGGAAGCCACCCGCAAGCCACCCCGGGCTTGTGGCTATGGAGCGGAAATCACGCGGTTTTCTTGTGCCCTCAGGCAGCCGGTGGCTTCCGTCTGGCGGGGTGGCTTCCCAAAAATCCAGCCTGTGCCAAGCGATACGCCGCGCCTCGCCCGCCAGCATCCGGCGAGGCGCCAGAAGGAACCGTGCATCTCGCCCGTCACCGATCACCCCCGCACGCGGCTCGCCCGAGCTTGACGAAGAACTAGCCCAAATCGCCGGCCCCTGTCTCGCCGGCAAATGTCTCAGCGAAAATTGTCTCACGCATCAAAATAAACTTGACGAGCGCACGCGCTCGACGAGGAAGGCGCGCGAACGCTTCGCCGGCACTTTCTGCCCGTTGAGCTTCCAGGTGATGACGCTGAGGCCATATTCCCAGCGACGGCACGCGGTGGCGCGGGAGATCCCGAAGCGCCAGCAAATCGGCTTCCACGGCGTGCCCTCGGCGCGCGCCCAGACAAGCCGGGCATCGTCGGGCTCCAGCCATCGCAGCCAGGGCAGCGTCGCCTCCATACGGCTGATGGCGCCCGGCAAGGGCGGCGGACGCTTCATGCGAGGCGGCTCCTGACCGACGAGGTCAGCAAACTCATGCACGATCTTCGGCCACACCGAGAAATAGCCCTGCACCCGAACCTCGGGCAGGCGCTTCATGACGTCAGCAGCTTCGATCAGCCGCTCCTCGACTTGTTCGCGAGTCCAATCAGCCATGCCGTTGCTCCGTCGGCTGGCGCCGTCCGCCATAGAGCTTCTCGCCGAGCTGGCGAACCAGTTCCCGCTCGGGCCAGGTGAGGCGCGGATCGGTGGGGCTGACGACGAGGAGGCCCTGCTCGCGCCAACCCTCCCGCTTGACCTCTTCGGCCGACCGGCGTTCGCCGCCATATCCTTTGGGCAGCCATCTCATCGTGCGACCTCCTGAAGCACCGCTGCATAGCCGGCGATGTCGAGGATCGAATCCTGATCCTTCGGGTCGTGCGCGAGCTGCGCCAGCTCCAGATCGATGAGGCAAAGCACGACCTCTGCCGGCGTGACGGGGCGGCCGAGCGTGATCGACCAGCGTCTGGCGACAACAGCCATCACAGCAGCCGGATCGCCGTAGATCTTTCGGCGCTCGGCGACGACCGACGCGGCGTGCCTTAGCATCGACTCCCCGCTCATCGCACACCTCCATCGGTCTCGATGGCCCACAGCAGGATGGCGATCGCATCCGCTTCATTGTCGTCCGCGGGCGAGAAACCCCGGGCGCGAATGGCGGCCATGACGGCGGCCTTGTCGGCGTTGCCCCTGGCGGCGACGTGCCGCTTGATCGTGCCGACGGGAACGCCCTGATAGGCAATTGTCCGCTGCTCACACCAGGCGGTAAGCGTCGCGAGGAAGCCGCCATGGAGATGAGCAGCGTCGGTGCCGATGTGGCGGCGAACCTCCTCGAAATAGATTGCCGCGAGACCGCCGGCATTGGCCGCGATCTGATCCAGCCAGCTTCGCAAGCGCAGGTAGCGCATGCCGCCGCCATCGTAGCGGCTCGACCGGAACGAGACCGTGCCGCTCGTGATCAGGCCGTCATGGCTGCGCAGCGCCCAGCCGGTCGTGGTGCCGAGATCGAGACTGAGAATGGCGCGAAGCCCATGAGCCGGATGCGGGCGGAATGCGATGGCCCCTGCTGCGGCGGGACCGGTTTCGATGGTCGGGATCATGATTGTCTCCAGGATATTCGTTCGAGGGGCGGGTTCCTGAGCGAAAACCAAGCGCGGCGGACCGGTCGCTGCCGCCTGAAGGCAGACGAGTTGACGGAGCATGCCCATCAGAGCACCTCCTTGAGCCAGTCCGGCGCGGTGCCGTTCGGGGAACGTGACGAGGAACGTTCCCCCGCATGTTCCCCCGCGCAAGTCGTTGAGGAACAAGCGCTTTGGGAAGGTGGGGAACGTGGGGAACGTTCGTCCCCATCCTTTATCGCGTGGGCGCAGCCGCGCGCGTGCGTTAGTGTCGAAAAACGTTCCCCACGTTCCCCACGTTCCCCTGAGGCTTTGGTTTCAATGGGTTGCGCCGGGGAACGTTGGAATTCGACGTTCCCCTTTTCGGGGCAACGTTCCCCGCCCGATGGCGCGACACCTTGCGGAAAACGTTCCCCACGTTCCCCCTCGATCGCAAGCTGCCAGCGCTTGGCCTGATGGGAAACGCCCAACGTGCGCACGCGCATCTTGCGGCCGTCGATATCGAACACACGGTCGCGCATGCGGGCGAGCGCCTTGCCGAGCCGTGTGCGCTGTGACCGATCGCCCCCGGCGCCCAAGGGCAGCGGCGGCTCGCAGGCCAATGCCACCTCATAGAGATCGCCGGTGCCGACCTCCGCCGTCCCGAAGCGGTCCCACCATGCGCCAATCAGGCTGCGCCAGATCGCGCCCTCACCATCAGCGGCAGCGAGCATCTCGTCGAGGTTGGCAAGAAACCCCTCGATGCCGGCGACCTCGAGGACGCCGCCCATGACCCGCGCCCAAGTCTCGTAGCTTCCGATCATGCGCGCGCCCCGCGGGCGGCCGGCGGCAAGCCAGGCCCGGCACAGGGTAAGGCAGGCCGCGACCAGGCGTGGCCGGTTGGCGCGAACCCAGCTCATGAGATCCGGATGTCGGAACCCCTCGCGCCGCCAGGGTTGATCGACGCGGGCATCGAGCCGGATGCGGACGATGCGGCGCGCCATCTCGTTGGAGAAATCCGGATTGTTGCCGGTCGCGATCCAGACGCAGCGGATCGGCAGTCGCGTCATCTCGGACGCACCGAGAATGCGGTCCTCCCAGAAGGGCGCGGTGAGCGCTGCCGCAAGCGCTGATGAGTCGAGGGTGTGGCGCAGATTGTCGATGAGCACGATCGAGGGTATCTGCCGCAGCTTGGCGGTCAGCCGCTTGCGCCACTCTTCATCGTCGCGACCCTCGGTCATCACGGAGGCTCCCACACCGGTGAGCACGGTCGCGATCGCGTCGACCATCAGCGTCGCGCCGGTGCCGGGCGTCGGCTTCTCGATCAGGTGGAGGGGTGTCGGCGCGTCGATCATGGCGCGAAGAAAGCCGAGCAGCATCAGGGCAATGGCGTGCGCCCGCTCCGCTTGGCCGGTGAACGGAAAATCGCCGAGCATGTCGTCGATGATGAGACTGCGCGCGGTCGCGATCTGCGCCGGCGACGGGCGCTCCGGTATCGGGGGCACGGCAAAGCCTGGTGTCGGCTGATAGAGCAGCCGTGCATCGGGGTGGTAGCCGGGCTCGGTCAGGAGCGCACCATTGCGACCGAAGACCGGCGTGGTGACGATCCCCGCCAGCACCGGCAGGCCCGGGTCCGGCGTCGCCAGCAGCGACTTGATCAGCGGCATCGGCGGATGCGCGGGGACGAGATCGCCGTTGCGCGCCAGACGCCGCCAATCGGCGAGCTTCGCCAGCATGTGCCGCAGGCGTTCTTCGGTGACGGGCCGGGCCATGGGCAGGCCGTCATCGTCATGCACGGCCCAGGTCGGCATGCCGCCGCTGCGAAAGAGCCAGGGCGTCCTGTTCGAGGCAAGAAGCAAACCCCAGCTGCGTGCATGAGCCCGGGCGAGATCGCCCTCATCGGCGCGCAGTTGCGGCAGACGCCCCTGGGGCTCGACGAAACCGATCGGACGGTTTCGGCCACCGTCATCTGCATCGGCGGCATCCGCCACTGCATATGGCTCGGCCGTGTCGACGATCTGGCGGACCGCGTCCGCGCCGTCGCGCAGCAGGACGTCGTTGAAGTCATCGCCTTCCGCTCGCGGCAGGGCGATGGCGACGCTGCGGCCCTCGGCCCGCAGCCGCCGCGCCGCCGCTTCGGCTGCGCGAAGACCCGCGCCCGACGCGTCGTGGTCAGCGAGCATAACGACACGCCGGGCCTCTGGCGGGAGGACGACCTGTTCGAGATTGGTGGCCGAGAGTGTCGCCCATACCGCCATGCCCGGGCAGGCCGTCATCACGGCGAGCGCCGTCTCGATGCCTTCGCTGAGACCAAGGACAGCGTCCTCGCCGATCGGCGAGAGGCGCACGGCGCCGCCGCCGACCCGGCCCAGCATCTTCTTCGGATTTTCGACCTCGGCTTTCCCCGCCCCGTCCGGGCGCAGGTAGATGCGGTGCAGGGCCACCACGCTGCCGGTGCGGTCGCGAACCAGGCCGACGATGGCCGGGAACCCGGTCCTCGTATCCCGATGCGCGAGATCCGGATGGAATAGGAGGTCGGGCGGTGGCGGAACCGTAAGCCCGCGTGCGCGCAGATAGGCCTCGCCCGGTGTGCCGGCGATCGGGATGGTTCGGGAGAGGATGATCTCGATTTCTCGGGCAGGATCTTTCTCCGGCTTCGCGGAGACCGCCAAGGGTTCGCGCCGGGATGGCGCCGCGGCCGACCATCCGACCAGATCGGCGGCATAGGCAAGGAGGTCGCGGCCCTTGAGGCCGGTCGCCTGTTCGAGCGTGCTCAGCGGCCCGCCGCCCTGGCCGCCGTCGAAGTCGATCCAGTCGCCGGCGTGCTCGCCTCTGAGCGTGATCACGCAGGAGCCGTTCTTTCGCGGCGCAGCACCATTGATGTTGGCGAGACGCCATTCGTCGCCCTTGCGCCGACCGTTCGGGAAATGCTGCGGCACCCAGGTGCCGGTCCTGTCACGCAGGCCGGCCACGATGGCGTCGAGATCATATTGGACCGCGGGCGTTCTGGCGGGCGCGATGTCGTTGAAGTCAATCAAGGATCACCAGCCCTTGCTCCGCGCGCGTGATGGCGGTGTAGAGCCAGCGGGCGCGGTCCTCGGCGGTCCGCCCGAGGCCGTCGTCGTAGACGATCACGTTCTCCCACTGCGACCCCTGGGCCTTGTGGCAGGTGATGGCGTAGCCCCAGACGCTCTCGACAAGCCCCCGCATGTCGCGCCAATCGCGGCGCAGGCGCTCGGCGTCATAGGCGACGTGGTCGTCGAAATGCCCCTTGTAGAACCATTGGCGGCCGGGAACGCGCGTCCCGTCCTCGGTGCGCACCGATGCGCTGAAGGCGAGCGGGCTTTCGTCGCGGATATCCGAAAGGTCGAGGAACATGCCGTTGACGAGACCGAGATCGTGCCGGTTCTTGAGGCAGATGATCTTCTCGCCGAGACCGCGCGGGTAAGCGTCCGGAAATCCGGCCGCCTGTTTCATCGCGGTGTTCAGAAAGAGCCGCGTCGCGTTGCGGCCGCAGATCACCTGGCCGCCCTTTAGGAATTGATGCGGGCCGATGTCAGAGCGCCGCATCTTCCAGACGAAGGCATCGTGCTCGCCGTAGGGAATGGGCATGCTCTGCCGTGCGAGCGTGGCGAGACGGATGATCGCGCTGGTCTCGGCCTGGCGATGGATATCGGTCAGCATCACGTCGGGATCGGCGTGGGTGAAGGCACCGTCACCCTTGATCGGCGGCAACTGGCCGGGATCGCCGAGCACCAGGATCGGCTTGCCGAAGGCGAGCAGATCGCTCGCCATCTCGGCGCCGACCATGGAGACCTCGTCGAGCACGATCAGGTCCGCGTCGCGGACCAGCGACTGCTCGTTCAGAATGAAACGGGGCTGATGGATATCGGCGAGCCGGAGCTCGAGGCGGCGGATCCGGGTCTCGGCAAAGGAGCGCTCCGCCGGCCCCATGCTCCGCACGCCTTTGCGCAGCGTTTCCAACTCTCGGGTGACGCGCTCGATTTCTTCGGGCGTCGCCTCGGAGACCTTGTAGATCAGACTGTGGATCGTCGAGGCCGGCGTTCCCTTCCGGGTCATCACCAGGGCCGCCTTGCCGGTGAAGGCAGCATAGAGCACGCCGCCCGAGCCGCCCGTGCGATCCATCGGTTCGAGGCCGAGCTCGCCGATGGCATACCGGGTGATGGTGGTCTTGCCGGTTCCTGCGTAGCCGAACAGGCGGAACACCTGCTGCTCGCGGGTGCGGCGCCGATACCAGTCCTCGATCGCGGCGAATGCCGCAGCCTGCTGCTGAGACGGGATGAAGCTCACCGCTCGCCCTCCCAGCAGCGCCGCGTATAGGCGCACATGCGGCACAGATGGAAGTCCCGGGCTGTGGCGATACGCGGGGGGAGTTCGCCGGCTGCCGCGGCGCGCAGGATATCCACGGCCCTGTCGGACAGAGCCTGTGCGCAGGGCGGATCGAACGCGACCACCTCGTGGTGGAGCGCCTGAGTGTCCTTGTTGAGCGCCGTGACGAGCGCGGTCTCGAGCTCCAGATAGGCCATGTAGAGCTGGACCTGAGCAAAGTAGAGCGGCTTCGAGAGCGCGAGGCCACGCTTGACCAGGTCGTTCCAGGATTTGGCGCCCACCGCCTTGTGCTCCCAGAGCACGGGCCAGCGCAGACCGACATCGGGGCCGGCGAGGATCACGCCGTCGATGTGGCCGCGCAGCCTGCCGTCCGCCGCCTCGAACCCGAATTGTCCGCCGTCGGCGCGTTCGGTGCGAAGGTCGAAGCCCGCGTCGCGCAGCCAGCGGATGGAGAGCGTCTCGAACTGGTGGCCGGCGTCGAAGATGCGCAGGATCGCGCCATCGAAATCCCGTCCCTCATCCTTGGGCGTATGGGTCACCTCGTAGACGAGCTTGCGGGCGCAGGGTTCGCCGATCCGGCTGCCGCCGAGATAGTCACGCGGCTGCTGCCGACGATTGCGTGCGACGAGCGCCGCATCGATCAGGACGTTGACCCGATCGGACACGCTGATCGCGTGACCGATGCGGCCATAGACAAAACCGGAGCCGTGGTTGAGATCGATTCCCATGCGCCACCTCAAAAGGGAATCGGATCGTCGAGCGGGTCGCGGGCGGCGGCCTGGCGCTGCATCGACTCCTGAAACCCATCGACACAGGCCTCGATGATGCGATCGATCTCGGCCGCGCTCCGGTCGTAGAACGGCCCCATCAGGCCAAGTTCGGTGAGCGCCTCGGCGAGATACCGGCGCGCCTCCTTGATCGCTCGGGTCTCCATGTCGGTCTTGTCGATCATTCCGTTGTTCCTGTTGGCGAGCGCGGCGCCGACATCGAGGCAGCGCATCGAGCAGAAGCGGTGGTGCGGAAATCGGTCCCACTGCAGCCGGTGGACGTAGCCAAAGCCCCGCGCCTGACGCGCGCACAGGGCGCAGGGCTCTACCCGAGCAAGAGCCGGGTCAGGTCCTCGTTGCCGGTGGGCTGCTCCTTGATCCGCTGCGAGGCCAGGACGATGAAGCGGGAGATCGCATTCGAGGCCATGGCTTCGAGGTCGGCCATGGTGAGGGCGGCGATGGGCTGATTGAGCCTTCCGCGCCCTTCGAGCCATTTGCCGACCTCCTTTGCCGCTTCGCGCGTCACGTGCGCCTGCCACTCGTCATCAGTCATGGGGGTCAGCTGTTGAGCCAGGCAGGGCCGGCCGGCTTGGCGGCCGGTTGCGGCGGTGTGGACGCACCTGCGTTCGCCCAGGCTGTGCCGGCGGCCTGTGCCGGCGGCTGCGCGGGAGCCACCCGGTTCCAGGCCGGCTGCCCCGCCGGCGCAGGAGACTTCGGGCGGGCGCGGGTGCTCGGGCTCGCCGGCACGACCTCGCCATCCATAACCTTGCGCCATTCCGGCTCGCTCGGCAGGACCACGCGGTCGAGCTTGTTGCTGTCGCCGTAGCGCGGGTCGTCGCTGGGCTCGATCCTGATCTTGGCTACGAAGGTGATGCCGTCGAGGTCGGCGAGACCTCGCAGGATGCGTTTGGCCTTCGCCGCCTCGCTCATGTCGGCGGGATCGAGGCCAAGCGCCGAGTCGATCATCGCGCGGAAGCTCCCCTTGGAGATCTTCCAGCCGATCGAGACGCCATGCTCGTCCACCTTGCCGCCCTGGACGGTGAACATCTGCCAGAACTTGCGCCGGACGTGCAGGCCCTCGGCGACGGTGAACTCGCAATCGAGCATGAGCACGTCGCTACCGGGCGCGTTCGAGGCCTTGAGCAGCCCCCGGTCGATCTCGCTCTGGCCGTCGGTTCCGCCCGGTCGGATGGTCATGGTGACCTTGGCGAAGGTGCCGTCGGGTATCAGTTCGCCGCTCTTCTGCGGCTCGGCGTCGTTCATGTCGAAGCTCATGGCTCGTCATCCTTTCCGGGTTGCGTTGATCTTGGAGAGGAGCGCGCCGAGGTCGGGCGGCTCGGTGACATCGAGTCGGCCGCTGCGATCCTTCGCCGGCAGGCCGAAGGGATTGCCGGCGCGGCAGACGAGGCGCCGGGTCTCGCCGCGCTCCGGCTCGTGCCGCCAGCCATCTCCGTCGCGTGCGAACAGGCTCATGGTGATGACCTGATCGACGATGCCGGGCAACTCACGGCCGGCCTTGCCGCCTTCCATCTGCGGCTGCCAGGTCGTGCGGTTGAACTCGTCGGTGACGCGCTCGAGGATGCCGACAAAGATCACGGTCTTTCCGGGGGCGTGCTGCAGATGCTTGAGCAGGCCGACGACCTCGCGGGCGAGCAGGCCATAGGCGCCGCGAATGTCGGGTTTGCCGGTCCTGTCGGAGAAGGCCTCGGGCCGGGTCTTCGCCCAGGCCATGGCCTGGCGGGTGAGATCGGTGATCGAGTCGACGAAGATGATGCGCTTGCCCGCAATGATGCGAACGAGATCGGGATGGCTTTCCCTGAGATGCCGGTAATGCGCCTCGGAGAAGAAGCCGCTCGGATCGGCGGACGGGTTGACGCCGCCGACGAGGCAGCCGATGTCGAGGGCATCGGCGAAGGTGCGCACCGAAATGCTGTCGCCCGGCCAGTCCTGGACCGACTTCATGCCCGCCTCGAGATCGATGCAGAGCGTCTCGGCCGGCGGCAGCGATCTCAGCAAGGATGTCTTGCCGACGCCGCTCGGGCCGAAGATCGCCATGGTGGTCTTGGCACCGGCGGCAGACAGCCGTTCGTCGGCGCTGACGATACGCAGCGCCATCAGCGCTTCCCCTGGTCTCGGGACACCACGCCGAGCGCGCATTCACTCCCGCGCGCGCCCGCCTGACGGGCAAGACCATAGAGCTTGCGCAAGGCGTGCAGGCGGTCACCGACCGCGCTGAACTCGGCCTCGACGCCCAGCAAGGCGAAGGCGATGTCGTCGAGCGTGGCCTCCTCGATCGGCTTGATGGCCTGCTCGCTGCGGGTCTCGCCGAGCAACGGGACGACAATGGTGTCGGGCAGCGTTTCGAGCGCGTAGTGGCGCTTGCGGATTCGGGTGAGGGCAGCAGAGCTGGTCATCGGACATCCTCGTTCCTGATGGTGAGACGGAAGGTCGGCTTGGAGGTCCGCACCGTGCGGGCGGCGGCGAAGGCCTCACGGATGGCTGCGGGCCAGGCGGTGTATTTGCGCTCGGGGACCTTGAAGCCGATGTCGACGTAGTCGGCCGGGTTCTCCCCGCTCGCACGGATGCGCTCGACGAGCGCGGCGAGCAGCGGCTGGTCCCAGTCGACCTTTTTCGGGAGATCGGCAGCGACCATCACGGCGCCGTCCGCGAAACGGACGAGGCCGGTGTCCTTGCCCTCGGCCCTGCGTCTGGCGGCTGCCGCGTCGGCATAGCGAATGGCGATCGCGCCTTCGAGCCACTCCTTGAGCCGCTTGGCGGCATCCAGGGCCGCGTTGGCATCTTCCTGGAGCAGCGCCAGATGCTCCGCCGGAAGCTTTGCGATCTCGCCGACCGGCATGGTGCGGATGTCGTCGAGGCCGGGGCGATTGTTGCGAGCCGATGCCATTACGCCACCTCCGCCAGCAGGAGCGAGGACAGGGAAACCGCGGTCCGCCGGGGCTTCGGGCGAGCAATGGCCAGATAGCTGTAATCGTTGGTCCGATGCCGACGCTGTACGAGATGGATCAGTCCGTACTCGGCCGCCCACCAGGCGCGGCGCGCGACGCGCGCGAGTTCCGCCCGCTCCCGCTCGGCAAGGCGCGTGCCGTGCGGCATGGTATCGAGGGCGAGGAAGCCGCGGTGATATTCGAGGATGTCGCCGGGCGCTGCCTGGCCGACCCAGCCACACAGATCGATCTCGGTGAGCGGCCCGTGGACAGCAGCAAATCGGGATGGAATGGCGTTCATGATGCGCTCCTACTCATGCGCTCGCCGAACCGTCTCACGCGGCCCCGATGCCGATGGCCGTCAGGACGAGGCGGATGTCCTTGATGCGGCGATAGAGGCTGCTGCGGGCGCCATGACCGCTCGCGGCAAGACGATCGACGGTGGTGCGGGAGAGGCTTGCGCACAGAGCGCCATCGGCGGGGGCGAGCGAACCGAGACCGCGCTCGACATCGAGACGCTCCTCGACGGCGGCGAATGCATCGACGGGCTGGCCGAAGAGCGCCGACAGCCCGTCGGCCTCGGCGACGAGGTCGCCACGGGTCAGCCCGTCGCTCTCGGGAAGGATCTCGTCGAGCGAGATCGGCGTGGAGCCATACATCCGGCGCTCGCGCTTCGCCTTGCAGGCGATCCGCGTCGCCCGATTGGCGAGGACGATGCCGGCGAAGGCGCCGAGTGTGCCGCGATCAGGGTCGTAGGCAGGAAGCCGCGCGATCAGATCGACGAGCAGGTCCTGGCGGACATCGTCGAGCTCGGCAGGGGCAAGCCGCAGCCGGCGGACGAGCCGGCGGGCGGCGATGTCTGCCTCATGAAGAAGGATCCGAAGGTCGTCTCGGGAAATCGAAGAGTGCATCGGCATGGCCTCGGGTCATTGCGGTTGATGACCTCGAGCCTGCCGAGCCCGCCGCTCCGATGGGTGGGAGCACAATGGGCTTTGGATGGGAAAGAATGGGAAGACGACCGCTGGTTCAGGCCAGCCTCGCCGTCACCGAAGTACGAACTCGTCCGGAGCCAGCGCAAGGAAGTAACCGGTCGGACTCCGACGCGTCTTGATCAGGTCTGCGCCGCGACCTTCTCGTCCATGCGACAGGAAATGCCTCAGTTCGCGAACGAGATCGGCAGCGCCTCGCCCGCTGTTCTCGGCTTCTATCTGATGCCGCGTCAGATAGCCGCTCCGAGTCCCGACAGCCTTGGCCAGCATCACCAGAAGCTTGAACGGCTGTTGCGGGATGTGCATCTCGATGCCATCGAGTACCACCCGCTGGCTCTGGCGGAAAATAACGAGTTGTGGCCTCAGAGCCGGAGCGCACTCAAGCATCGAAATGTCGATCGCGAAGCCGGCCGCGTTCCTGCCCAGACAGCGGTCGATCGGCATGACGGCGATCGCAGCTTCGGCGAAGCGGGCGAGCTCGGTCGCCGCCATCGCGGGCGCGATCACCGTGATGGGCGAAGACCGGGCGACCGACCGCATCAGACCGATGATTCCCGGTTGAAGCACTGCACCACGCGACAGCGCGAGGAATAGCGCCCGCTGGTTGGATGTTTCCCCCACATGCCAGACACCGGTCGCGACCGGCGCCGGCTCGCCGCCGAACCCGGACGCCATGGCGATTTCGCGGACCAGCGCCGCCTGGACTATGCGAAAGCTCCGCAGATCGTCATCGCCGAGTACGAGGTCGCTTGCCCGATCCGTCGGACAGACGGCGACAGGTCGACCGTCGATCTGGCGCACGGGCCGCGCGCCAAGGCCGCAATCACAGGCTGGGCACACATCCCATTCCGTTGCCGGGGCCTGCTCGACCAGGACGCCCCGATCGAGCAGCCGCTCGAAATCACGCACGGCATGAGGCGCAGCCTGTCGGCCCCAAAGGATTGCGGGATCGCCCGCCTCACTCAGCCGCAACAGCAGCCTGGGCAGCGTCTCGGTCATTGAGCAATCCGTTGCGGCGAAGGAGCGTCATGATCCGGTCCTCGAACTGCTGACGCTTGAACATGGCTTGGGCCGGCGGCTTGAGCTTGACGGTCACCCTCCTCGCCGACTTGCCGCCGGTCGCGAAATGAACGCGGATGACGATGTGGTTGAGGCGCCAATCCGACCCAAGACGAGCGCCCATCATCATTTCGCCCAGCCTGGCCAGGGCATTGTCGCGTCCGTCGCGCGCAACATAGGAGTAGAAGCTTCGTGTCTCGCCGGTCTTCGGATCGGCGCCGACGCGGTCGACCTGGACCTCGGTTATCTGGACCCGCTGGATACCCGGATCGAAGTCATGGTTGAACGCGAAGCCGAAGCCTGCGCGCTGCACCGGATCGAGCGTATAGAGGTTCTGGGCGTCTTCGCCGGCGAAGAATTCGGGCTTGCCCAGGATCTTGTCGGCGAACAGTTCCGCAAGATCGGCGCGACGCGCCCTGGCGACGCCGCCGATCTTCAACAGGCCCGTCGTGGAGTTGTAGGACAGCACCGCGTGTTCGGCGGCGCGGAAGCTGATCACGCGCTTATGATCCTTCTGCAGGACGTCGGTCGTGGTGATCGGAGAGCCATGCTCGATCACCAGGACGAGTTCGTCGGCATCGTCGTACCAGCCGACCCGGCAGTAATTGCTGCGCAGATCCTGCTCGAACATCGCGGCGGCCGCGGTTTCGAACTCGGTCTTTGCGCGATCATCCATGATCGCCTCGACGCCTTCGTCGCGGCCCGCGAACTCGGCGAGCGACGTGCGCGCCATGAGCGCCATCATGTCCGACGCGGCGTTAAAGACGTCGGGATGGTCGAGGAAGACGCGCAGGGCGACATGCTTGGGATCCTGGTGAACCTCCGGCTCGTCGCGCTTACCTTCGGGTGTCAGGCTTATCCCGAGCCGTGCGGCCTGTTGAAGGATGATGTCGAGGCCTGCCGCATTGCCGAGCTCCGCGATCCGGTGCAGGTCGGCGACGAGTCCTTCCGGATAGTTCTCTTCCGGTCCCGCGAAGAAGTCCTGGACGGCGCGGCGCGCCTGATCCTTCGCGGCCTCTGCCTTGAAAATGCCAAGGTCGAGACCGGTGAGGGCATTGCGGTGGCGCTCGAACAGGCGGCCCAGAAGGCCGAGATCGATGGTTCGGATGAACTTGGGATTGACGAATTTCTTCAGGTTCTTGGCCATTTCAACCGCCCGGGCTTTTCGTGCAGATGTTCGACTTGTGTTCTTATCTTCGAGGACTGCCCGAGTCGACTCGCAGTCCACGGCTTTGAGACGGATCGTCCACAGCAAGAGTAGAGGCAGGGGAAATCCGGGCCGCTCAGGTGAACCTTGCCATGGACATGCCGAACCCGATCCACCCCCGACACATGAAACCGGATGAGCGAGTGGCTGAACTCTGCCGGCTTCTCGCATGCGGGCTGGTTCGGCTCACAGCGCGTCAGTCAAGCCAACTATCTGGCGACATGCGAGAAAGTTTCCTTCACTTCATGCCCGACCGATGCCGTCATGCAACTCCAAGCCACCGGAGAATTGCATGAGCAGGCCCGATCCCGTTCCCGCGCGCCTCGCCGCGCTCAAGACCATGCCGACGCCCGACCTGAAGCGACAGTGGCGCGACCTGTTCGACAGCGAACCGCCACCCTTCAACAGGCGCTATCTCGAGAGCCGGCTGGCCTATCGCATTCAGGAACTCGCCTATGGCGGGCTCAGATCCGAGACGATCCGGCGGCTGGAGCGGCTCGGCGAGGAACTCGACGGGGGCGACAGGAGGAAGCGCTGCTTCCGAGCCGACCGCGACCGTCCGATCACCGGCACGCGGCTTCTGCGCGAATGGCAGGGCGTCGAGCATGTCGTCACCGTTACCGCCGATGGCTTCGAATGGCAGGGGCGGCCCTACAGGTCGCTGTCCGCGATCGCGCGCGCCATCACCGGGACGCGCTGGAACGGCTGGGTCTTCTTCGGTCTGAAAAATCACAGGGGACGCGGATGACCGAGCCAGTCTTCCGCAAGTTACGCTGCGCGGTATATACCCGGAAATCCTCCGAGGACGGCCTCGAGCAGGAGTTCAACAGCCTGCATGCCCAGCGGGAGGCCTGCGAGGCCTACATCGCCAGCCAGCGCTCCGAGGGCTGGGTGCTGGTCCGCGATCGGTATGACGACGGCGGTATCTCCGGCGGCACGCTGGAACGACCCGGCCTCAAGCGGCTGCTGGAGGACATCGAGGACGGTCTCGTCGATGTGGTCGTGGTCTACAAGATCGACCGGCTCTCGCGCTCGCTCACCGATTTCGCCAGGCTGGTCGAAGTGTTCGATCGCAATGGCGTGACCTTCGTCTCGGTCACGCAGGCGTTCAACACCACCACATCGATGGGGCGGTTGACGCTCAACATCCTGCTGTCCTTCGCCCAGTTCGAGCGCGAGGTCACCGCCGAGCGCATCCGCGACAAGTTCGCTGCCTCTCGGCGCAAGGGCATGTGGATGGGCGGCGTCCCGCCCTGCGGCTACCGCGTCGAAAACCGCAAGCTGGTGGTCGATGAAGAAACCGCCGGGCATGTCCGCTGGATCTTCGCCCGCTTCCTCGAGATCGGGTCGTGTACGCTGTTGGCACGCGAGGTTGCCGCCCGCGGCCTGCGCACAGCCCGCGGCAACCCGATCGACAAGAAATACCTTTACCGGCTGCTCGGCAACCGCGCCTATCTCGGCGAGGCGGTCCACAAGGGCAACAGCTATCCGGGCGAACACGAAGCGATCATCGACCGCGAGACGTGGGACCGGGTTCAGGCGATCCAGCAAGAGAGCCCCCGGAAGCGCGCCGGGCGCACCCGTGCCGATACGCCCGCGCTGCTGAAGGGGCTGCTGTTCGGGCCCGATGGGGCCGCCTTCTCGCCAACGCACACGCGCAAGGGCGTCAAGCTCTACCGTTACTATGTCAGCCAGACGGTGCTGAAGCATGGTGCGGGTTCTTGTGCGGTCGGCCGCGTGCCTGCAGGGGCGATCGAGGCTGCTGTCATCGACCAGCTTCGCGCCGTGCTCCGCCAGCCGGAAATCATTGCAGGCACGTGGAAGGCGGCGCGAGCGCAGGATGGGGCCATTACCGAGGCTGACGCCCGCGTTGCCCTGCAGCAGCTCGACCTGCTGTGGGGCGAACTCTTCCCTGCCGAGCAGGCGCGCATCGTGGCGCTGCTGGTCGAACGCGTGGACATCGGCATGGACGGGCTCGACGTCCGGCTCCGGGTGGACGGCATCGGCAGCCTCACGCGCGAGATGCTGGCCGGCGCCATCGCAGAGGCGGCATGACCCGCATGACCCCAATCCCCGAGACGGTCACCATCCACGTGCCGTTCCGCATCGTGAAACGCGGCGGGCGCAAGGAAGTGCAACTGCCCGATGGCGCAGGCTCCGAACCCAAGGCGGACAATACGTTGGTCAAGGCGCTCGCCCGCGCGTTCCGCTGGAAGCGCATGCTCGAGTCGGGCGAGTTCGCGTCGATTTCCGAACTGGCCGAGCGCGAGGGGATCGCGCCCTCCTACATGACCCGCATCCTGCGCCTGACCCTGCTCGCGCCCGACATCGTCGAGGCAATCCTGGACGGAAAGCAGGGGCCGGAGGTGACGCTGGCGTGGCTGATGGACGGGTTTACGGAGGATTGGGAGGGGCAGCGGCTCGACATGCGCGATACTGGCCGCTAGGTGTCAAGCTGCATCAGATCAGACCAAGACTGGTTCATCCAAAGGCGTTGCAAATCAGATGGTGATGACCAGGGAAGCCGAAATCGAACAGGAACTCATCAGGCTTCTGTCTGATCAGCATTACACGATCCGGCATGACATTCGCAACCGCGAGGCACTCGAAGGCAATTTCCGGGAGAAGTTCGAGACCCTGAACCGCGTCAGGCTTACCAATAGCGAATTCGATCGGCTGCTTGAAGAAATCGTGACCTCCGATGTCTTCGCCAATGCCGAGCGGCTGCGCAACTGGAACACCTTCGAGCGGGAAGACGGCACACCGCTGCACTATCAGCTGGTCAATCTCAAGGACTGGTGCCGCAACAGCTTCGAGGTGGTCAGCCAGCTGCGCATGAACACGCGCAGCAGCCATCACCGTTATGACGTGATCCTGCTGCTCAACGGCCTGCCGCTGGTGCAGATCGAACTCAAGGCGCTGCAGGTATCGCCGCGCAAGGCGATGCAGCAGATCGTCGATTACCGAAACGATCCCGGCAATGGCTACGGAAACAGTCTGCTGTGCTTCATGCAGCTGTTCATCGTCAGCAACTGCAGCCAAACTTGGTACTTCGCCAACAACAACGACGAGCATTTCCTCTTCAACGTCGAAGAGCGATTCCTGCCGATCTATAGCTGGGCCACACGCGACAACCGCAAGATCGAACACCTTTCCGAATTTGCCCAGCAGTTCCTGGCCAAATGCACCCTGGCGGAAATGATCAGCCGATACATGGTGCTCATCCAGAACGAGCGAAAGCTCGTCATGATGCGCCCCTATCAGGTCTATGCCGTCAAGGCGATTGTCGATTGCATCCGGGAAAACCGCGGAAACGGCTACATCTGGCACACGACCGGCTCGGGCAAAACCTTAACCTCGTTCAAGGCCTCGACCCTTCTCAAGGATAACCCCGATATCGAGAAATGCCTCTTCGTGGTTGACCGCAAGGATCTCGACAAGCAAACCCGTGAGGAATTCAACCGCTTTCAGCCCGGTTGCGTCGAGGAGAACACCAATACTGAAACCCTCGTTCAGCGCCTGCTTTCCGATGACTACCGCAACAAGGTGATCGTCACCACCATCCAGAAGCTCGGCCTCGCGCTCGGCGGCTCGAGCAAGCAGCAATACCGCGACCGCCTGGAACCGCTGCGGAACAAGCGCGTGGTTTTCATCTTCGATGAATGCCACCGGTCGCAGTTCGGCGAGAACCATCAGGCGATCCGCGCCTTCTTTCCCAACGCCCAGCTGTTCGGCTTCACCGGCACGCCGATCTTTTCCACGAACGCTAGCTACAGCCGCATCGAGGGGCGCGAGGCCAGCCTCGTCACCACGCAGGACATTTTCGACAAGGAACTGCACACCTACACCATCACCCACGCCATCGACGACGGGAACGTGCTGCGCTTCCATGTCGATTACTTCAAGCCCGACGGCACCCCTGTCAGGCCGGGCGAGACCCCGGCCAAGCGCGCCGTGGTCGAGGCGATTCTCGGCAAACACGATGCCGCGACCAACCAGCGCAAGTTCAATGCGCTCTTCGCCACGGCCTCGATCGACGACGCCATCGAATACCACCGGCTGTTCCGCGACATCCAGCAAGCCCGCATGGCGCAGGATCCGGATTTCCTGCCCCTCAACATCGCCTGCGTCTTCTCACCCCCGGCCGAGGGCAACCGCGATGTTGCCCAGCTTCAGGAAGACCTGCCGCAGGAGCTGGAGGACAACAAGGTCGATCCGAACCGCAAGAAGGCCGCGCTTGCCGAAATCATCGCCGATTACAATGCGCGCTATGGCACCAACCATGACGTGACGAACTTCGACAGCTACTATCAGGACGTCCAGAGCCGCATCAAGGATCAGAAATACCCCAATTCCGACCTGCCGCGCGCCAAGAAGATCGACATCACCATCGTGGTGGACATGCTGCTGACGGGCTTCGATTCGGCCTATCTCAACACGCTCTATGTGGACAAGAATCTGAAATATCACGGCCTGATCCAGGCCTTTTCGCGCACCAACCGGGTGCTGAACGATTCCAAGCCCTACGGCAATATCCTCGACTTCCGCGCCCAGCGCGAGGCGGTGGACGAGGCGATCGCGCTCTTCTCGGGTGAGGCATCGGAGCGCGCCAAGGAGGTCTGGCTGGTCGATCCCGCGCCCAAGGTGATCGAACGGCTGGCCGAAGCCACGCGCAAGCTCAGCGATTTCATGGCCGATCACGGCCTTCCTGCCCGTCCCGAAGAGGTGAGCAACCTCAGGGGCGATGCCGCGCGCGCTGGCTTCATCGAACGGTTCAAGGAGGTGCGGCGGCTGGCCACCCAGCTTGACCAGTACACTGACCTTGCGCCCGAACAGCGCGCGCAAATCGAGGCGCTGATCCCCCGCGATTCCCTGCGCAGCTTTTCGGCCCGGTATCTGGAACTGGCGAAACAGCTTCAGGACAGGGCCCGCAAGACCGACGATCCGGACGACCCGGCGGGGCAAATCGATTTCGAGTTCGTGCTCTTCGATTCCGCGCTGATCGATTACGACTATATCATGGGCCTGATCGCCCGCTTCAGCCAGGCCGCGCCCGAACGGCGGAAGATGACGCGCGAAGAGCTGATGCGCCTGCTCGCCTCCTCCGCCCGGCTGATGGAGGAACGCGACGATCTTGAGGCCTATGTCGCCACCCTGCGGGAGGGCGAAGGCCTGAGCGAGGACGAGATTCGCGCCGGCTATGCCCGCTTCAAGGCCGCGCGCCAGGCCGAGGCGTTGGCCCATATCGCCGAGAAGCACGGGCTGGAGGCGCAGGCGCTGCAGGGCTTTGTCGATCTGATCCTTGGCCGGATGATCTTCGATCCCGACGCGCTGACCGATCTGTTCCGCCCGAAGGGGCTGGGCTGGAAGGCGCGCGCGCAGGCAGAACTGGCGCTGATGGAGGATCTGATCCCCTGGCTCAACCGCAAGGCCGAGGGGCGCGAGATCTCGGGGCTTGAGGTCTATGACCAACGCTGACGGCCCCGTCCCCCGCCTGCGCTTCCCCGAATTCCGCGACGCCGGCCCGTGGGAGGTGAAGCGGCTGGGGGAGGTGTGTGAAATCAATCCCGCCAGCGGAGAATTGCCAGAGTTCTTTATATACATAGATCTGGAATCAGTGTCCGCAGGCGAACTCCTTCAGAAAAAGGTCGTTTTGCGAAACGAAGCACCAAGTAGAGCACAAAGAATCCTATCCCCAAGCGACATCATCTATCAAATGGTACGGCCGTATCAAAGAAACAATCTTCTATTTTCGATTGTTGGCGATAAGACGTATGTTGCATCGACAGGATACGCTCAACTCCGTGCAAATAATTCTGCTTAATTCTTGTTTCAACTCATTCACACCGATTCATTTGTCGGCTCCGTTCTTCAGAAATGCACTGGATCAAATTATCGGCAATTATATACTTGGCGTAACAGATCGGGCGGTGTATAGAACATCCATGTTTGACCTCACCAATCCGATTTACAGCGATGCGAGCAAGGCTCGCGAGCATCTTGAAGCCCTCCACTGGCCCCACGGCCCGGTGTGCCCCAAGTGCGGCGAAACTGAGCGCGTGACCCGTCTCCAAGGCGACAGCACCCGCCCCGGCGTCGTTATGTGCAATGCCTGCCGCAAGCCCTTCACGGTCACGGTCGGCACCATTTTCGAGGGCTCCAAAATCCCCCTCAACAAGTGGCTTCTCGCCTTCCGCCTCATGGCGGGGAGCAAGAAGGGCTTCAGCGCCCACCAGCTCCACCGCTCACTCGGCATCACCTACAAGTCGGCATGGTTCATGGCCCACCGCATCCGCGAGGCCATGGACGGCGCTGACGGTCACGATCCGCTCGGCGGCGGCCCTGATGCCGTTGTCGAAGCCGACGAAACCTATGTCGGCGGCAAGGCCAAGAACCGCGCCACTCGCAAGCCTGCGCCCAAGAAGGTCGTCGTGGCCCTCGTGGAGCGCGATGGCCGCGCCCGCTCGTTCCATGTCGCCAACGTCAATGCCAAGCACCTGCGCAGCCTGATCGTCACGAACGTCCATCGCGGCGCGCACTTGATGACCGACGAGGCTACCGTTTACACCAGCCTTGGCCGCGAGTTTAACGGCCACTCGGTCGTGAACCACAGCGCCAAGGAATACGTCACCACTGGCGGTTTCAAGCATTCCAACACCGCCGAGAACTTTTTCTCGGTCTTCAAGCGCGGCCTGATCGGCACCTACCACCACATGAGCGAGGCTCACCTTGGCCGCTACTGCCGCGAGTTCGATTTCCGTTACAACACCCGCACCCTTACCGATGCAGAGCGCACTGACGCCGCTATCGTGGGCGCTATCGGTCGCCGCCTGACCTATCGGCGGACTGACGCTCTCGCCGCCTAAGCTGGCCCCTATCCCCGTTCAGATCGGCGAGCGCCGCAAGCGTTGGAGCGCGTAAATGGATGAAATCTACTACCGGATGGATTCAGTCGATGGCGTCGGGGTCAACGCCGAAATTGGTGACGTGATTATCGCGGGGCCGGTCGGGCCTAACACCCGATTGCTGACAGCCATTCCACTTGATGACCTGCCACTTCTGGTGACCTACCTTTCGCGCGCATACGCTCAGGCAAGCAGCGGATTACCTCAGAATGAACTTGGAACCTCACTGAATGCTGAGGCTCCGCAGTTTGTAGATCATCCCGACCAATCCAAAGTAACGCTCCATCTTGAGCTATTTTCCGGCGTGTCTCTGGCGTTCGGCTTGCCAAAGGATCAATGCGCTGCCCTGCGCGATCAGCTTGATCGCCTTCTTGGATAGACACTACTCGCCCTCCCTTGCGGCATCGCCGCACGGAGCGAGCGCGCCACTTCGATTGGGTCTGGACTTGCTTGGCCTTCGCTGGCCCATTCGGCTTCGCGGGCATCTGCAACGCCCGTCGCAGGCCGAACTGCATCCGCCGCTCGGTTTCCTGCTCGCTTCGCTCGTCAGTTCGGATGTCTGCCATGCCTCAACCAGTAGACTATTCTGGCGCGATCCTGAAGCTAGATCGCGCTGAGCTTCACATTCGAGACGTAGACTTCCTCGTCTATCATTGGCTGCGCAGCCACAGATACAGAATCACGCAGAAAATTGACCTGCAAACGGGGCAGTCTGGCTTCGAAGTCGCCCTCAAAGAGACCCCACCAAGGGCAATCGGCCCCGTTCTTGGCGATGCGCTCCACAATCTGCGAAGCGCACTTGACCTTTGTATCACCGCCATCGTGTCCGCTCGCAGCGGAAACACCGAAAACGCCTACTTCCCCTTCGCGAAGAACGGCGGCTCTGACATTGAGCACATGATCGGCAGGCGAGCCGGGGAAGCGGGCGAGGAAGCCCAGCAAATCTGCCGGGAGCAAAAGCCATATCCAGGAGGGAATGACGCTCTCTGGGGCCTTCACAAAGCCGACATTGCGGACAAGCACCAAGCCATAATCGCGACAGCAGCTTTCGGCACCTTCGGCATCCGATACCTTCCCAAATCGCCAGCTAGGCCAGTGGGGATCGAAGCCGAAATTCATTACCTCGGCTTGGAACCATACTTTGTGCCAGCGCCCGAAGGCCGAGAATTCGACACACCAGCGCAGCTTGGCCTGTCCGTTGATGTAGTCTTCCCTGCAAACGGGCCTTTGGCGGGCCATCCAATCGTTCCGACGCTGTATGCGCTGCTCGATGATGTCCGCTTCGTCGTGCGCCAGTTCCAAGAGCGATGTCCGTAGGTTCAAAAGCACCTTTGCGCCGTGTTACGCAAAGTATATAATTGCCAAATTATCCGGCAATCAACCCGTCCGATCTTGGCGAAATCCATGTGTCGGTTCCTTCCAACCCCGAACAACAGAAGATCGCCGACTGTCTCACCTCCCTCGACGATCTGATCCGGGCCGAGGGCGAGCGGCTGGAGGCGCTCAAAGCCCACAAGCGCGGGCTGATGCAGCAGCTCTTCCCCCGCCCCGGCGAGACCACCCCCCGCCTGCGCTTCCCCGAATTCCACGACGCCGGCCCGTGGGAGGTAAAGCGGCTGGGTGAGGTGTATCGTTTCAAGCCGACGAATTCATGGCCGCGCGATCGGCTCAATTATGAGTCGGGCACCACGAGGAACATCCACTACGGCGATATTCACAAAGGCCTCTGCAATTCATTTCGCTTGTCGGAGGAGACCGTTCCATTTCTCGACGATGGTCTTGCCGATCGACTTGCCAGCGATGCATTCTGTGAACCCGGCGACGTGATACTTGCCGACGCCTCCGAGGATCTCGCCGATATCGGCAAGGCTATCGAGGTCGTTGAGATCAACGGCGAAAGGCTGGTTTCAGGCCTTCACACCATCCTAGCCAGCCCGATAGAGCGGCGGCTGATCGTCGGCTTTGCAGCTTGCCTGTTCGCTTCGTCCGCCGTGCGAAAGCAGATACAGGAGCGCGCGCAGGGTGCGAAGGTGCTTGGCCTGTCCAAGTCTCAACTTTCGGAAGTGCTGCTGGCATATCCGAGGCAAGAGTCAGAACAACAGAAAATCGCCGATTGCCTCACCTCCCTCGACGATCTGATCCGGGCCGAGGGCGAGCGGCTGGAGGCGCTCAAAGCCCACAAGCGCGGGCTGATGCAGCAGCTCTTCCCGCAAAGCGCCGCCTGACCCATGGCCGCCGCCGGAACCTTCGCCACGCTCGACGCGCTCGCCGCCCATCTGCGGCGCGAGATCGCAGGCGCCAACAAGAAATGCACCCTCATCTTCGCCCATAACGGCACCGGCAAAACGCGCCTGTCGATGGCCTTCAAGGACCTGGGCAAGGCGCGCGACGCGGAAGGCCAGGTGACGGCGCGCGACACGCTCTATTTCAATGCCTTCACCGAAGACCTGTTCAGCTGGGACAACGACCTTGCGAACGACCGCGACCGGGTGCTGCGGATGAACACCGCATCGGCCTTTTTCGACGGTCTGGCGGAGCTCGAGATGGAAAACCGCATCCGCCCGCTGCTGCGCCGCCATGCCGATTTCGACTTCCAGATCGACTATGCCGCAGGCACCATCCTCTTCTGGCGCGAGACGGCGAAGGACGCCCAGGGCGCGGAGGTGCCCGTGCCCATCAAGATCTCGCGCGGGGAGGAGAACCTCTTCATCTGGTGCTTCTTCCTGGCCGTGGCGCAGCTCGCCATCGACGGGCAGGAAGCCTATGACTGGGTGCGCTACCTCTACATAGACGATCCCATCTCGTCGCTCGACGAGCAGAACGCCATCGCCGTCGCCGCGCATCTGGCGCGGATGCTGAAGGGGCAGGAGCGGCTGAAGGCCGTGATCTCCTCGCACCACACCTTGTTCTTCAACGTGCTGTGCAACGAGCTGAACAAGCCCTGGCAGTTCTACCTTGGCCGCGAGGCGGCGGGCTGGGTGCTGCGCGACACGGGCGCGACGCCGCGCTTCTACCATGTCGCCATGCTGAAGGAACTGCACGAGGCTGCGCAGGCAGGCAGGCTTTACACCTATCACTTCACGATCCTGCGCAGCATCCTGGAAAAGACAGCGACATTCCACGGCTTCAGCCATTTCGGTGACGTCATGAAGCGCGATCCCGACGACGAAGACGGCACGCTGCATTTCCGCTATATCCAGCTGCTGAGCCACGGCAGCTATTCGCTGTTCGAGCCTGCCGAGATGCTGCCGGAGAATAAGGACATCTTCCGCCGGATCCTGGAGAATTTCATGACCGATTACCGGTTCAATCCGGCGCTGTTTCCGCAGCCCGAAACCGAAGGAGCCACCCCATGACCGAACAGGACCAGATCCGGCTCGGCCGCGTGCTGTGGGCTATCGCCGACGAGCTGCGCGGGGCGATGAACGCGGACGACTTTCGCGACTATATGCTGTCGTTCCTGTTCCTGCGCTATCTGTCCAGCAACTACGAAGATGCCGCTCGGGCCGAACTCGGCGCCGACTGGCCCGACCTTCCGGCAGGCGACCGGCGGTCGCCCCTGGCTGTCTGGTACGAGCGCAATCCCGAGGACACGGGGGAGTTCGAAACGGTCATGCGCCGCAAGGTGCATTACATCATCAAGCCGGATTTCCTGTGGAGTTCCGTCACCGAGCTGGCCCGGACCCAGAGCGATGCACTGCTGCGCACCCTGCAGGCGGGCTTCCGGTTTATCGAGACCGAGTCCTTCTCTGCGAACTTCCAGGGCCTCTTTTCCGAGATCAACCTTGATTCGGACAAGCTGGGCCGGACCTATCCGCACCGCAATGCGCGGCTGTGCACGATCATCCAGAAGATTGCCGAGGGGTTGGCGGAATTCCCCAGCGACCGCGACCTTCTCGGCGATGCCTACGAATATCTGATCGGCCAGTTCGCCGCAGGGTCAGGCAAGAAGGCGGGCGAGTTTTACACCCCGCAGCAGATTTCCACGATCCTGTCACGCATCGTGACGCTCGACAGCCAGGACCCGGCATCGGGCCGGCGTGCGAAACTGAACCACGTCTATGACTTCGCCTGCGGCTCGGGTTCGCTTCTCCTGAACGTCCGGCGACACATGGGCAAGCACGGGATCGGCAAGATCTACGGTCAGGAAAAGAACATCACGACCTACAACCTCGCGCGGATGAACATGCTGCTGCACGGGATGCGGGATACCGAGTTCGACATCCACCACGGCGACAGCCTGGAAAACGACTGGGACATCCTGCGCGAGCCGAACCCCGCGAAGAAGATCGAATTTGACGCGGTCGTTGCCAATCCGCCCTTCAGCTACCGCTGGAACCCGACCGAGGAAATGGAAAAGGATTTCCGGTTCAAGGATTTCGGCCTTGCGCCGAAGTCGGCCGCCGATTTCGCCTTCCTGCTGCACGGGTTCCACTTCCTCGCCAAGGACGGCACCATGGCGATCATCCTGCCGCACGGCGTGCTGTTCCGGGGCGGGGCGGAGAAGAAGATTCGCACCAAACTGCTGAAGGACGGCAACATCGATACCGTCATCGGATTGCCGGCAAAGCTGTTCTACTCGACCGGCATTCCGGTCTGCATCCTCGTGCTCAAGAAGTGCAAGCGTACCGATGATGTTCTGTTCATCAACGCTGTCGAGCACTATCAGCCAGGAAAACGTCAGAACGCGCTGTTGGCGGAGCATATCGACAAGATCGTCGAAACCTATAAACACCGTCGCGAGGAAGAACGTTTCTCAAAAGTTGTGCCGCTCGAAGAAATTGAGCGCGAGCATGACTTCAATCTCAATATTACCCGCTATGTAAGCACCGCCGAGGCTGAGCCGGAGATCGATCTTGCCGATGTGCATCGCCAGCTCGCTGAGCTACAGAACCGGTCTCAGTCTGCTGCAAGACGACACAACGGCTTTCTCGAGGAACTTGGTCTGCCGCCCCTGCCTACTGGCGAAACGGCTCGGGCAGAATGAGAGGGCCTGGTAGCGGATCAGCTGAAACAGATGGTGACAGGTCGGGGCACCGTGGGCGTCGAGTCGCGCGCCGGCCACGGTGACCGGCGAGGTTTCGATCAGGGTCGCATCTCTTGACCGTGACACCGATATCGAACCGTCCAGTTCGCATCACTTCTTTCGCAAACAAAATCAACGGCTTGATTGGAATTCACCAAACTGGCGCAGTCAACAGGTCCGGAGAATATCGACCCCAAGAGAACGCTACCAAGCCTACCAGGCAGAGGGCGGTGCTCAGCCCATCCCGCATAACCCCCGAAGACAACGGAAAAATCCAGCCGCAGCCGGATCGGGAGAACGCATTCGCGATGGCAAGTGGCGGGCAGGAGGGATTCGAACTCGTCACCTATCAGATTGAAATCGTTCGAGTTCGTAGCCCACCGAAAAACTACGCCCACATTTACGCCCACACTTTTTCGGAGTGTCGGCGCAATCGCCTCAAATTAGAGACGCTACCTCCACTCTCAGGCTGCCGCAAACTGCTTTGGGTGGAGAGCCAGTTCTTCAACAAACAGAAGTTCTCTCAGCTGCCCGACGGCCGCCTTCGGGTTCGAGAGAGACAGCGTCGCAACTCCAATCCGGCTGTCGTCCGTGCCGTTGATCCGATGAACACAGGTCAGCCCGGCGGGTTCCGATCCCAAACCGGCGTGGTGTGGGTAGAGGAGTAACAGCCGCTCGCACCGATAGACGTGGGCATAGGCCATCATCTGATACACGTCGGCTTGCCCGACGCCGTATTTTGGATCGTCGATGGCCCCCTTGAGACGCTTCCATTTGGTGTCGATCACAAGCACCGGTGCGCCCCGCTCAGCGATCGTGATGT
Organism: Allosphingosinicella sp.; assembly: GCF_046295735.1. Taxonomy (GTDB): domain Bacteria; phylum Pseudomonadota; class Alphaproteobacteria; order Sphingomonadales; family Sphingomonadaceae; genus Allosphingosinicella. The sequence goes on along the minus strand of NZ_JBKBMQ010000016.1, from coordinate 57,279 downwards.
CGGGCTTTGTGGCAAAACGGTTTTGCCCCGTCTCGAGGTCAGCCAGCGCATAGCCCCGGGGACCCTGCAGGCGGACCTCAAAGCGGGTTCCAGAAAGGGCGCGAACAAGGCTCCGTCCGACAAACTCCTCGAACAGCTTGTTCATCTCGAACAGGAGCGAGAAGCCCCGGACGTCACCGCTGCTCGTCGTCTGGAAGCGGTCGCCGAGCAGCAGCTTAGCCAAGGAAAGTAGTTGCGCCCAAGAGCGGTTGGTTCGGTCGATAACGACCTGGTGCCACGGAAGGGCTTTGACGGGCAGCGCGGTGATGTCGGCGAAGGCAAAGCTGAGCTCCGCCAGTCGCCGCTGGTTCTCCGGCGCCCTCGCAACCTTGGCGAGCTTCGTCACCGCTGCCTTCATGATCTGGTTGAGGGCGATATCGGCGCTCAGCTCGTCATAGCGGCACGCCAATCGCTGCGGACTGGCCGCAAGCACCGTGAATTGCCGCTTGACATCCAACCTGCCCCGCAGGGCCGCCAAGTCGTCTTCATGCGGCACATAGCGTCGGGGAAGACCACGGTGGAGCGCCTCGAACAGTCGGTCGCAGAACAGCCGGATCAGAATTTCGAGCAGGTCGTCGCGCTGCCATCCGAGATCCGTCAGGGCGCCCTCGACGATGTCGAGATTGAGCACGACCGCGAGCATGTGGACAAGGCTTCGACGCGCGGCTGCGTCGCTTTCGTTGCCGTCAATTTTGGGAAGGATCTCAAGCGTCACGTCATCGGCAGCGATCACGCCGACGACCTGCTGGGCGCGCAGCTTCTTCGGATGGTTCGCCAGGATGCGCTCGCCGTCGAGGCCGGCCGACCGAACGGCGGCCGCACATTCGACGACGCGGTCCGCGGCCGCCCTGCTGAACGAACCCGCGCCGGGCTCCTCGATAGGGATATAATCCCATTCGCGGACGCTGCGGCGGATCATCCCGTTAGCTGCCGGTAGGCTTCATGGCTGAACGTGTCGCGGACGGTATACCGCCACCGCTCGTTCACGTAGTCGCCTTCCCCTGCCGCGAGCGGGGCGAGTTTCCGGCGGACGATGAAGCCGCCATCGTCTTCGATTTCCCCGAGGGCCTGCCGGACCCGCTCCCAGTTCTCGTAGAAATACTCCGCGAGCAGCGGGATGACCTTGGCGCGCATGACCTCATCGATGCCCTCCTTGGTCGCACAGCCAAGGAAGTAGGCGTGGCCGATCTGGTGCTCGCGATCGAAGAGGTACTCGATACGATCATTCAGGGTTTGGAGGAGACGTCTCACGTTGATGCCCTCGACATCGTCGGACACCAGGTCGGGGTTCGGCATCAGTTCCTTGAAGCGGAAGCGCCTCCTCAGCGCCGTGTCCAGGAGAGCGATGGATCGGTCCGCCGTATTCATCGTGCCGACGATGTGCAGGTTCGCGGGGACGCCGAAGGTGTCGCCGGAATAAGGCAGCTTGAGCCGAAGCTCGTTGCTTTCGCCAAGGCGCTTGTCGGGCTCGATGAGCGTGATCAGTTCGCCGAACACCTTCGAGATATTGGCCCGGTTGATCTCGTCGATGATGAGCACAAACTGGTCGGGGGCCGAAGGAACAGCCGGAGTGTCGCTGGGAAGGAGGCGGGAAAGAGCCTCCTTTTTGACCTTCGCCTCCTTGAGCATGTAGCACGACTGCATCGTCAGCGCGCCGTCGTAGATCGTGTCGATCGGCAGCGCCTCGTCGAGGACAAGAAGCCAACGCACCGGCCGGCGATGATTGTAGGTCCGCTCGCCGGTCGGCTCGTAATAATAGGGACCGGTGATCTCGCCGATCGCGCGGAAGTGCGAATTTCCTTCCGACACGATGACAATGTCGCCCTCGCGCATGCTGCCGCGGAATCGCCAGACCTGGGAGATATTGCCGCTGTTGCCTTTGGTGCCGGGCTCGATCTCGTTCCACTTGTCGAAGATCGCCTGGTAGTCCTCGTAGCGCGGATCGGACCAGTCGACCTCTCCGCCCCATCCGAGCACGATATATCCGCCCTCGATCGCGGCATCGTAGATATGATCCTCCGCGCCGGCCCGACCGAGGGACATCTTGAAGAACTGGCGATCACCGAGGTCATAGCCGCCCGAGCGACCGGCGCTCTTGCGCGCCTGCTCGGCGAGCGCCGAGATTTCGCGGAACACGCCCTTGCGCGGCTCCAGCCTGAAGCCGCCACCCTGGCTCTCGGCGCCGTCGTCATCGCCGGTGACCGGCCGGAGACCTTCGACGAAGTCTTCATAGGCGTAGGACTGGTGGAATGTGACGAAGCCAATCTGCCCCGCTTCCATCAGCGCGTCGTAGCGGCCTTTCAGCTCCTCCCTGCTGGCAGGAACAGATCCGTCACAGAGCCTCACCGCCTCCTCGGCCGTCGCGAAGGTCTTGCCGGTCCCGGGTGGCCCGTAAAGTATGAGGTTGGTCGGTCTGGTCACAGTCGTTCCCCCGCCGGAGCCCGTGCTCGCGGCATTGTCCATTTGAGAGTTGTCGGCCCGGTTTGCCGCCCAGATGAACCCCTGGACGTCCCACAGGTCGCGCGGCTTCCAGTCCCATTCACGGTCCATCACGTCGCGAATGGCGCCCATCAGGTCGAGCACGTTGCGATACTCGTCCGCGCTGAGCGGGTTGTAGGTGAGGACGGGCTTGCCGAGGAGCGCGCGAGCGGTCCTCATCACCGGGTCCGTATTAATTCCGTACGCTTCGGTCGGACGCGCGAACGCTGCGATCATCGTCGGGATGTTTCGGCTTTCGCTGTAGGGAAGGTTCTTCTCCTGGCCTTCCTTGAGGACAGGCCAGGTCCCCTGCACGAAAGCGGCTACCGCGTCGGCAATATCGCCCGTCGACCTTGCGAGCTGCCCCGCGTGCCGCTCAAGAACGCCCGGGTGCGCGGTGCGCAGGTTCTTGATCCGGGCGTCGGTGCGCCAGCCAAGAAGCCCGGACTCCTGGCCTGTCAGCAGGTCGAGAAAGGCGGCGCCGAGCGCCTCATCATCGAGCGGCGGTTCCCTCCGGAGCGCCTCCTGGGCCCGCGCCAGAAGGGCGTCCTTGTAGCGTCGCTCCTCGTCGAAATAACCGCCGCTGCTGGCTGCGAACCCCTCCGGCTCGAAGTCGGGGTATCTCGCGAGAAACAGCGTCTTGAGCCTCTCGAGCGCTTCGCGGTTGAGGCGGCTTCCTTTGCCCTCATACCAGTCAAGAACCTTGAGCAGCTCTCCCTCGCTCGAGGCGCGGACGCTGAGGACCGGCTTCGGGAATCCCACATTGCGAAGATCGGAGGGCGGAGCATGGCTGAGACGACCGGGCAGATTGGAATGCCGGCCCTTGTCGGCCGCATATGATTGCACTTCCTGTACCGGCGGCGCGCCGGCCCGTTCGTCGTCCTCGAGCCAGAGCTGGACCCTCGAGATGTCTTTCTGGAGCGCAATCGCTCGGCCGTCGGCGAGCGTGAACGAAACCATCTTCTGGCTGTCGACGTCAGGATCGCCATAACGCTCACGCAGGATCGCCTCGGCGCGGGGTACGTCGAATGTCCCGTTGGACACCGTCTCGAAGGTGAATTCGGTGGTCGAGCTGTTCTCCGGTCCCTCGCGCCGCACCAATCGAACACCCGCCAGGGCCTGGAACTTGGTGCCGCCGACGGCGCTGCAGACGGCCGGCATGGCGTCCTGCAAACCCATTTGCTTGTGGACGTCGCCTGCACGGACGACAAAGCGGCTCTCGCCCGCACGGCGGGCCGGCTCGACGATCTGCTTCAGCACGAATGCGCGAATACGGTCGGCCTGTGACTGCCCGGCGCTCGGCCCCGCGCCGTTCTCGCGGAACTGGCGATAGACGGAGAGCGCCGACCGGTATGATGCCAGGCTCTTGTACGGGTCACCATCGATCTGGATCTTCGAGGTGTTCGGCTTGCCCGCGGCGTTATCTTCGGCGGAGTAGGCGAGATCCTCAAGGATGGCCGCAAAGCCGTCCGCTTCGAACGCCTCGTCGAGGTCGCCGTAGTGCCTCTCGACCCTGCGGGCATCCGCCAGCCGGGTCGAGACGGTGTTGGGAGCCTGGCCCTGCGCCTGCATCCACGCGCGGAATTCTTCTTCCTTCAACGAGTCCTCTCCGTCCCTGGCGAGGCCCGCAGTCGGGAGCCGAACTCCTGCTCGAACGCCTGCATCATCCCGATCGCCCAGCGATGCTGCTCATCCCAGTCGCTGCGGTCCTCATAGCCGCGGCTGAGCGTCGCGCGAACGGCCGTCTTCTTGCGGCCCTCCTTCTGTTCCCAGGCAAGGCTTTCGCCGATCGCCGACTGGATCGCGGCACGCTCGCGGTAAAGCCGCTCGAACTGCCGGCGATCCTCATCGCGCTCGTTGTTCAGATTAACCTGAATCGCGTCGCGGCGAACGCTCAAGCTGATGTGAGAGCCCGGCACGATCTCCCGCATCGGCGCCCAATTCTTCCCGGGCGGCCTCATGTCCAGTCCTGCGTCTTTGGCACGCTGCGTGAAAATGGCGAGGTAGCTCGCCACGGCATCATCCATAGACCCCTCCCGACGCTTCCGCCTTGAGCCACGCCAGCGTGTTTACCAGCCGCAGGTGCTCGACGGCCTTCGCGTCGAGTTCGAGGAGCTTTGGATTGGCAAGGACCACCGCGAGCGTTCGCGCTCGGCTGATTGCCACATTGAGGCGATTTTTCGAATAGAAGAAGTCCACGTGTCGCGGCAGGTCTTCCGCCGTCGAGGTCGTCAGCGAGACGATGACGACCTCCGCCTCCTGGCCCTGGAATTTGTCGACCGTCCCGACACGGGTGCCGTCTGGAAGGCGGGCCTTCAAGGCGTTCACCTGCATGTTGTACGGGGCCACAACGAGAATGTTGTCCAGTCCAAGGCGCGCCTCGTTCCCTGCTCGATCGATATATCGCTGTCGTAGAAGGCTTTCGATCAGGCCGGCGGCGAGCTCGACCTCCTCATCGCTTCGCTGGCGGCAGCCGCTATGCCCCATCTCCACCAGCCGGATGCCTGACGGCTGCAGGGCCTCGTGCGCTGCCGAGAGAACAAGCATCTGGCGCTCATTGTCCGGCTCAGCCTTCAGGCGGCCGTCGTAGACCGCCCTCGAGATGAAACCGCAGATCGTGGGATGCATGCGCCAGCTGGTGTCGAGGAGTATGCCCCGGTCCGCAGCGATCGTGGCCGCGCCCTGGACCAGATAGTCGAGGACCGACAGTCCGCTCTCGCCCGGATGCGCGCCCTGGATGGGCTGGCCGAGCTGCATCTGGTCGCCGACCAGAATGATGTTACGCGCTGCTGCGCCCATCGCGACGAGGTGCCCCAGCGACACCTGGCCGGCCTCGTCGATGAAGAGGTAATCGAAATACTGGTCGAATTCGGGCATTCCAAAGAGCCACGCGGTTCCGCCGACGAGTTGCGAACCTTGATCGAGGATGTCGCTCGCCCGGTCGAAGTCCTGGATCATGCGACCACTCAGATGGGTCTCGGGATCGCTCCGGTTGACCTTCTTGGCCCCGTCGAACGAGAAGCCTTCTGCGGCAGCCACCTGCTCAACCTTGGCGAGCAGATTATTGATGGCCTTGTGGCTGTTCGACGAGACGCCGACCCTTTTGCCCGCCTTGAGCAGGGCGACGATTACATGTGCGCTGGTGAAGGTCTTGCCGGTGCCGGGCGGCCCCTGGATGAACAGGGTCGATCGCTCCAGCGCCAGCGCGCGGCGCGTCGCCGCTTCAACCAGGGTCTCGCTCTCGCCGACGAGATTGCCGCCGGGCCAGCCTCTCAGGCGAGGCGGTGCCCGCTCGATGAGATCGACGATCGCCTCGTACCGACCGGTGACCGTCGCTCCCGACGCCCGGAGCTCGCGCGTCAGGTCGTTGTTGCCCGTTGCCAGATATTCGGCGACCCGCAGAACGGCGCCTTCGAGCACGTCCGTGTCGATCGGCCACGCCGGAATGATCGAGCCACCTAATGGCCAGTCCGTTCCGGACTTCACGCCTCGCTTCACTTCTACGAGGCCCGCCTCGCAATCGAGGCTCTGGATGCTGCCGAGCCGCTGCCGGGACGGCGCGTGCAGCACATCCTTCCCGGGTTGCAGTTTCGTCTCCTGCGGCGGGAATGCGTAAGTCGCGACGATCGATCGCTTTTCGGGCCGAAGCCAGTCTTCTTGTACCGGTCTGATGTCACCGATGCATTCGCCATCGTCGATGAGGTCGTCCTCGAGCCGTTCGCAGCGGTCGAATACCGCCCATTGCTCGGGTTTTTTCGCGCGACGGTGAAAATCGATGACGTGTGCGAGGAGCTCCCGGCCGCGTTCGGACAGCCCGGCCGCCTGCTCGCGAACCAGCCGGCGAAGCTGCTCGCGACGAACTTCTGCCGGGTCCTCTTCGACCTGGACGACGGTCGGCACTTCCCGGCGCGCCCACCATTCGATTCCGCCGGGCCTCAGTTCGAGCAGCCAGTTCCGGAGCCCTTCAGTGTTTTCGCAATCGACCCGGTTATAGTCGAGGATGTCCTGAAGGAGCTTCTCGTCGCGAGTCTCTCGCCAGCGGTGATAGAAGACGATGGACTGGTCAGCCTTGGTGACGGCTTCGTCTCTGGTTGCGGCGAAGAACGCCTCAAGCGCCTTGAGGCTCATCGACGGTTGGGAGGTACGGATGGCATGCCGCGCCACCGAATAGAGGTCGACGAACTTCTCGGCGCGCAGCAGGGCATCAACGGCATCTTCGCGGGAGGCGTAAGCGGTCGACAGACGCCGCAACGCCGTCACTTCGTAGGCCGCATAGTGGTAGATGTGGGCGTCGGGGTTGGCTCTGACATGCGCGGTCAGGAAGTCGACGATGCGCTCGAACACCTGGCGTTCGGCATCATGATCGTGAGCCCACTCGGCGATGAACCGCGGCTGTGCTCCGTCACGGTAATGAATGCCCCACAGATACTCGAGGCCGCCGAGGAACAGCGGATCTCCCTCGAGATCGAAGAACAGGTCGGCCGGATCCGGAGCCGGGAGCCTGGCAAAACCGCGATCGGGCTGCACCGGCAGCACTTCGACCCGGCGCTCGCCCGTCCTCGCCTCGACCTGAAGAGCGGCCTGGGCACGAAGACGCGCGAATGTCTCGGGGGAGAGCTTTGGGATGCGTGCTCCTTCTGGCGTCCTCGCCAGCGCCTCAACCGAGTTGATGCCCGCCGCGCGCAGCTTGTCGATCTGGCCGCGGCTGATTCCCGCCACGAGGCTCAGGTGGTCCGCCGCTTCCCAGATGGATTCACAATGGTGGCGCCAGCCGCAGTAGCCACAGGCCGAGCAGGGTTCGCCCACCGAGCCCTTGGCGCCTGAGCCGATGAACTCGAGATAGCGGGCCTTGGCCGTTGCGAGCGTGTACTGAAACTCGACCCGCCGGAAGGATTCCTCGCGGCCATCGCCGAGGACCAAGTGCATCGAATGCGGCGCCATCCCCTGCATCTCGGAGATGAGATCGGAGTACAGGCCCAGCTGGAGGACGTGCTTCGGATCGGCGGTCCGCGCGAGCTTTGTATCGATCGGCTCGTACGACCAGTCGGCGAGGGCGGACGGAATCTCCACTCGGCGCAGGAAGTCCGCGAATCCGTGCCACGGCGGCGCGAGAAAGGTGGCCTGGTAGATGATCTCATGTCCCGCCCGCATGGCGGCGAGCGTTGCCTGCGCCCTTGTCTCCAGGGTCCCTTCGCCTGCGATTTCAGCGACGTCATGCCCGGCGGCCTTCAACTGAGCGAGATAGCTCGCCTCGTGCGCGTGGCCGGCCTGCTGGATCAGCTGGACGCTTTCGTCGTCTTCCGCCCTGTCCGGGAGAGAGGCCGGGTCGACAAGCTTCTGCAGGTTCAAGGCGGCCGCGTGAGAGCAGCCGAGAAAGGCGTTCAGGTCCGACGCGGAATGAAGAAGTGAATCGTTGTACCGGCGCATCGGGCCCCCGTCCCTGGCGTGTGCGACATAATCGGTCGTGAGCCCCCGCTACGCCCCGCGCGCAGTCTAGACGGAGAGCTTCCTTCGTTTCAAGCTAAGTGCCTGAATTGCGGGAGCGGGCGAGAATGCCGGAATGGACAGCCGTGCCGTTGGACTATGAGCCGGTGAGCGGCCAATCAGACGTCTTCGTCAAGGCGGCATCAACTATCGACGCAGACACCTTGGGCAAAGTCACGCCCGCGCCGACCACCGCACGGCAGGCCTATTTCCACGAGTATTTGAAGCGAATCTCCTGGCACTTGGGAAGCCGCTCGATTCCCATATTCCTCGACTTCAACGGCGACCGGCGACGGATGGACAAGGGCTGCATCGGACACGCGGTTGCGGCCGGCGTACTCAAGCCGCCCGTGAATGGCCCCGACGGGATCAGTCACGTCGAGCTGGCTGAGAGCGATACCTAACCCCGCGTCAGAGTGGCCAAAAATCGTGCGCGTCACTCCACGACAGGATAGTTCGGCATCGGCCATTCGTGGCCGGGGTTGTCCATCATCAGGTCGATGAAGATGGGCAGCAAGCATCCGAGCAGCGATGCGCCGTCGCGAACCTGGTCGCGGTTGACGTCGCTGTTCCAGGTCGCGCCGCCATGCACGAGCTGGTTGCGCAGGACATAGAGGCGGTCGAAGAGGATCGAGAGGATCCGGACCGTGTCGTGCTCGCGCAGCGCGTGATTGATAGCCGTCCGGCTGCGCTCTAGCTTCTCGGCCCAATCAGCATAGCCGGGCACGCCATTCTGATGCTGCCAGAACGGGTGGTAGACATAGCGATTGCCGAGCAGCAGCCGGATTTCCTGGCTGAACCGTTCCCAGACCATGTCGTAGATTCGGTGCCGGGAATCGAACTGGACGAGCGTCGAGAAGAAGGCCTGAAACAAGCCGCGCTCGCCCTCCGGGGCAGGGGAACTTGCCGAGGCCTCGATATCCCCGGCGTAGGCGGCATTGAAGCCGATCCACAGCAGGATGAAGCGGACGTCGAGGTCATTCGTCTCGGCTTGCGCTCGACGCAGCCATGACAGGGACCGGTGCACGCGAAGGGTCAGGGGCGTCGAAAACCCATCGCGGAGCCGCCGCTGCTTTTCTTTCAAACTATCGGGATGAAGAGGATCGCTGGAGAGCATCCGCCTAGCTTAGCCGGAAGTGAAGTCCCAGCAAGCGCGGCCTAGATTTCGCCTGACCGCTTGAGCGCCTCCAAGCTGCGAACGGTATCAGCTAGGCGCTTGAGCCCCGCGTCGCTGTCGATGCCACGAGAGCCAGTGAGAACGATGCTGACCTTGTGCTTGCATGTGGCCCGCAATGAATCTGCGGCGTCGAACAGCTTCTGCTTGAGAAGATCGGCGCCCATCTCCAGCGCATTCTCGAGATGCTCCTGCGAACGCAGCCCTTCGAGCGCCCGTTCGACGATCAGGCGCTTCAATTTCAGATCTTCCGCGTCGCCGATCATCTGCCCGAAGTCACCAGCAAGGTAACGCCCCCACTCGGAGGCCACGTCCTCGCGGGCTTGGCGTAACCGCGCCTCGTCGCTCTCAAGGCGGGGAGCGTTGCTGAGGCGATCTAGGATGCTCGACATTATTGATCCGGAGAGCGCGACCGCCAAGCACTCCTTGGCAACATAGCCCAAGAACGGGGCTACTATCGCGCGAGCGATCATCGGAGCGTACATGGCCTCGGCGGAGTCACAGATCTCGGCGGCCTTTTCCCGAGCCAAGGCGAACACCCAATCGGTGTAGTCGGCGTCGACCTCCTGAAGCAGGTCCCTCAGTCGGCCTACCCGCTTCTCGAGATTGGGCCGCCCCACGAACATTTCCGGCGGAAACCCGAAGAGCATCGCGATGCCGAGATTCAGCCGGTGTGTCTCGGGCGTATCGCGGATCTGCTCGCGCAGTAGTTCAAGGTCCTCGTCCGTAACCGGAGCGAGCTTCTGCACGTCCCCCGCCAGACCCCTGAGCAGACCTTCGAAGGCATCGAGGCGGTCGGATACGATTTGGTTATCCACCACGATGCGCTGCTTGAAGAAGCGGGCCGCGACCGCGCCTTCGCGTCCCATCCACTCGTCAAGATCGACGGGGCGGAGGAGCTTGATAGAGAGCTTCGGCAGGCTTGCGAACACCAACCGCTCTACAACCTCGTCATCCATCCTCGCCAAAGTCGCGTAGGTGTCGCGGACCTCGACCGCGGCGGCCATGATGGCGTCGCGCTTTGCTGGCTCAACTTCCGAACGCCGCGCGAAATAGTCCACGACCGTCCTGGCGGGATCCCTCGCCACCGTCAGCATATAGATGAGCTCGCGGTCGAACCGCAGGTCCCCGTTCACGCTCGCAAAGAGGATGAGTTTGGCCATCTCGCGAAACACAGCGGGAAGGGCCATCTGCCCTTCCAAGCGCTTGCACTGTATCACGCCGACCGGAACGCCACCCTTCGTCAGCAGCACGTCGCGACCTGCATCAGCGCCACGCACCATGAGCGCCGCATCATCCCAGATCCGTTCGACGCCAAGGGGCGCCGAACGCTTCGAAAGCGCATAACACAGGCGTTCGAAGTCCTCGTCGTCCAGACGAAGATAGGCGAAGCTGGCCAGCCCGGCGTCTTCGATTTCTGCCGGTTTGACCTTGGCAATTTCTGCATCGGCGGCGGCGCCGGAGATTATCATAGCTATTTCCACAAATTGCCGTTGTCGCGAGCTCTACGCACATCCGGTCAGGCGACCAAGCTTGCTCGGAGCAATCTGCGGCTTGACGCGAACACCGGTAGGTTCAGCCCGTGCCGGCAACGCTTCGGATCCAGTCCTCAATCTCGGACTCGACCCAAACGGTACATTTCGGGCCAAGCGAACGTGATCGCGGAAACCGGCCATCGCTCATGCGCTGATAGATTGCGGATCGCCTGAGACCGACCCGGGCCATCACCTCGGGCAACCGCAGGAGCCGCCCGGGCGCGAGCGGCGAAGAAGGGGCTTCGACCGACAGGGGCATGGCATCATTGCTCTGGGGAAAGGCATTCATTTGTCGTCCAGTCGTTTGCTAGCTCGGTCCCCTCTGAGGCAGATCGGTTAGCGGCCCAGCGACATCGCGATGTCGCGGCCCAGAAAGTCGTCGATATGCTTGGCCAGCATCCGCGCCACGAGCTGTGAGGTGCCGTTCGCCCAGCGCGGCCTGACGTCCTCCACCCTTCGGCCGAGAGTGCGCTCAAGGTGCGCTGGCAGGGCGCTGATGAACTCTTCGAGGAACTCGCCCATCTCGGTGCGCATCCATTCGCAGGCCAGGTCTTCCTGCCCGGTCAGCGCGAGCACGATGGTCGCGCGCGGACTCGCGCCGCAGGCCGCGAGGATGCGGGCTGCTTCATCGAGGCCGATCGGACGTTCGCCGCGCAGCACGCGCAGCAGGGTCTCGCGGTGCATGCCGACTTCGCGGGCGATCTGGTGCCGCGGCTTGTCGGCACACTCGACGGCATGGGCCAGGGTACGCGCGATACAGTCGTTCGCGTGACCGGTGGGGGACGTTGGTGGATGCATGACACGACTCTTCCGTTGGTGTGGTGAGTCGCAGGCATATCGCGAGAGCTATGCTGTAGGAAAACGAAAAGAACACATAGGGAACATCTCGTTTCTAGGCGAATCATGCCGAGACCGCGATTCGCCGGTGATCGCCGGCGCATCACACGGAGCTTTCCAGCGGTGAGTCCCTGCTAAGCGGCTGAGATCAGCGGGACCCTCCGCCAGCGCCTCTACCGGTTTGTCCATATACGTCCGCCGTGGCAGGCAATGCACTGGCACCTATTTCCTACAGCCGTTTCCTAGATGCATGTGGAACACACAGCGAACGAAAGGACGCTGCGTTCACCCCTCGAAGCGGAGCTTCACATGCAGTCTCTCAGCCTCCCCCGGCGCTTCGGCGCAAGCGGCCTCGGCCTCAATCGCGTTGGCAGGGCCGCCAACATTGCCATCCCCGTCGCCATCGCCGCACTCGCGACCGGAGCCGCCTATGCCGGCGCCGACACGACCTTCACCCCGGCGCTCACCAAGTTCACCGACTTCCTCGAAGGCTCGGGCGGCAAGATCATCACCGTCCTCAGCCTCGCGGGCGGCCTGATCGGCCTCGCCTCCGGGCGCTTCTCGCTCAGTCAGGTCGCGGTTCCCGTCGGCGTGGGCATCGGCGTGGGCACGGGTGTCCCGATCGTCACCTCGGTCGTGACCGCGGTCATCTGACGGTCGGGCAGGGAAGGCGCGTCGCCATGGCGGACCGGTACATCATTCCCCGTCGGCTCGACGATCCGGAGCTCATCGGCTTCTGGACCATCGACGAGTTCGCCGGGATGATCGTCCCCTTCACCTGGGGCATCCTCAGCCAGCATATCTTCATCGGCATCGTTGTCGCCTTCGGCGCCTGGTTCGCGCTGCGAAAGGCAAAAGCAGGACGCGCCAGCTCCTGGCTCACCCATGCCGCATATTGGTATCTGCCGGCCGGATTCCTGGGCCTCCGTGCGACGCCGCCTTCCCACTGCCGCCTGCTTGCCGGTTGAGGGGAGACACCCATGTTCGCCGACATTTCGCACGAGCGCCAGCAGTCGCTGCTGAGGCAGCGCAACCTGTTCGCGCTGACCAGTGCCGGCCTGGCCGTCGCGCTCGCCGTTACGACAAGCCTCGCCGCGACCCGTGACCGCGAGGTCGTGCTTCTGCCGACGCTGCCGAAGCAGCTGACGGTGAGCAGCGCCGGGGTCGAGGCCGACTATCTCGAGCTCGTCACCCGCGACACCGCGCTCGTCCTCCTGAACCGCAGCCCGGAGGGCCTCGACTACTGGATGAGCGAGATCCTCAAGCTGGCCGATCCGGCCAGTCACGGCCGCCTCAAGGCAGAGCTCGTCCGCATCGTTGAAGAGCAGCGCGGCTCGGACGTGACCCAGGCATTCGTCATCCGGACGATGACCGTCGATCCGAAAGCGCTCTCATCCGAGGTCACGGGCACGCTCAAGACCTTCGTCGGCGCGCAGGTCATCGCCAGCGAAGAGCGCCGGTTCCGCTTCAGCTGGACCTATCGGGGGCTGCGGCTCGCGCTCTCGGGCTTCGTCCAGCTGCCACCCCAAGACAAATCCAAGGAGGCCCAGTGATGGCTTACCAACGCAGGAGGCTTGCGCGCGGCGCGCTGCCCGGCCTGGCCGCGATGCTCGCGTTCACGAGCTTGCCGGCCCATGCGGCCGACCAGTTCAAGCAGGCGGCGGACGGCGCCGGCATCGAGTGCTCGGTCTCGGCCCGCGAGCTCACCCGCTTCGCGCTCGTCGGCGACCAGTTTGCGAGCGTGTCGAAGATGTCGACCGGCACGCCGTACAACGACTTCGCCGTCACCAACGAGCCCATTCGCGGCGACATCTACGTCTCGGTGCCCGAGACCTATGCGGCCGGGTCGATCAGCTTCTTTGCGACGACGAAGAAGGGCTTCGTCTACAAAGTCTCGTGCCGGGTCGAGCCGATTCCGGCGGCGCAGGTGTTCATCACCAATCCCGCGATCGCCACCAGCCAGGCCGCCGAATGGGAGAGCGAAACTCCGCTCGCGACCAGCGCTATCCGCCTGGTGCAGGCGATGGCGAACGACCGGACGATCGACGGCTTCGAGGTGCGGCAGGCGAGCGACCTCCCCGCCCGCGCCGGCGACCTCGAGATCCAGCTTGTCGCCGAATACCGGGGCGCGAGCCTCGCCGGCAAGGTCGTCCGGATCACCAACCGCGGACGCAAGTCCATCACGCTCGCCGAGCGCGACCTCGCGCCCCGCGACACCCTCGCCGTGTCGATCGTCAACCCGACGCTAGAGCCCGGCTCCAGCACGACGGCCTTCGTGGTCGGCACCAACGGGGAAAGCAGCCATGACTGACTTGCACGACAATCCCGCTCCGCTGCAGGCCGAGCCCGCCTCGCCGTCAGAAGTGGCCGACCTCAACGCCCGGACCGCGCGCCGGCAGAGGCTGCTGCTCGGCGGGATAGCCGCCGTCGCATTGGTCGGCGGTAGCTGGTTCATCCTCGGCGGCGACGAGGACAGCGCGTCCGACGACCCCCAGGCGGCGCAGACCATCGATACCGCGGGTCTCGTCAATCGCGACCTCTCGCAGCGCGAGTTTGTCGCCAGCTATGGCAACCGGCTCGACGCGGTGACGCGCGAGCAGAAGGCCCTCAGGGAATCCGCTGTCCCGCGCAGCGAGGTCGAGGCGCAGCTCGCCGCGCTCAAGGCCGAAAACCAGGCCATGCGCGTCGACGGGCAGGCCGCGATCGATGCGATCTCGGCCGAGAACGCAGACCTCAAGTCGCGGCTCGCCGGCCAGGCCTCCGCGCCCGCACCGGCAACGCCGCCCCCGGCCTATGGACCGCAGGCGGGCAGCTATGATGCGCGCGGAACCACCCCGCCCGCCACGGCGGCAGGCGGCGGCGAGGCGATGATCCCGTCTCCAGGAGAGGTGAAGCTGCTGAGCTTCACCAGCGAGAAGGCCGGCGCGACCGGGCTTCGCGCGGCACGCCCGGAGGCGCCGCCGGTCGTGATCGAGGACTCGCCCGATTACCTCCCGCCCAATTCCTATGCCCCGGCGCGGGTGATCGTCGGCGTCGACGCCTCGGCAGGGGTCGCAAGCCAGACCGATCCGCTGCCTGTCGTACTGAGGATCACCGGGCCGGCGCGGTCGGTGATGCAGAATGGAAAGGTGCTCACCACCCGAATCCAGGGCTGCGTGGTCAATGGCGCGGCGCGCGGCGACCTCTCCTCGGAGAAAGTCTATGTGAAGCTGGCCCGCATGACCTGCGACCAGCCCGGCGGCGGGGTGGCGGTGAGCGAGGTCAAGGGGTTCATCAGCTTCGCCGGCAAGTCCGGCGTGCGCGGGCGGGTCGTCAGCCGCGAAGGCAGTCTCGTCAGCCAGGCGCTGCTCGCCGGCATCATCGGCGGGTTCGGCCGCGGCTTCTCGGCCAACGCCAACAGCCTCTTCTCCGGCATCACCACCAACCCCGACGGCACGCGCGGCCAGCTCACGCCCGGCGAAATCGTGACAGGCGGGCTCGGCCAGGGCGCCGCCGACGCCGCCGACACGGTCAGCAAATATCTGATCGAGCGCGCCGAACAGTACCAACCCGTCGTCGAGATGCCGACCGGCATCGATGTCGAGATCGTGTTCCTCGACGGCGTCTACGTGAGGAATTCCCAGTGACAGATGCACCCAACAAGCCCGCACGCCGCTGGCTGCGCCCTGCGGCCGGACTCGCCGCCGTCGTCGCCGTCTCCGCCGCCACCGGCTGGGGCGTTGCCAGCCTCGCCGCGCCGACGGCCGCTCCCGACACCGCCACGGTGCGCGCAGCGCTCAAGCTCAGGCTTCCGAAGACGCCGATCGATGCGATCGACTGCTCCGGGCTCGGTGGGCTGTGCGAGGTCGCCTCCAAACAGACGCTCTTCTACGTCGACCGGGCGACCAAGTATCTCGTGATCGGCCGGGTCTACGACATGGAGGCGCGCCAGGATCTGACCGCCGCGCGGCTGCTGGCGCTCAACCCGGACCTCCTGACCGCCGGCGCCGCACGCCGCGAAGCCGGAGAGGACGAGCGGGCGCAGCAGCGTGCCAGCGTGCCTACGCGAGTCTCGCTCGCCGGGCTGCCGGCGAACGGGGCGATCACCTGGGGTCCGGCGGACGGGCCGAAGGTGGTCGTCTTCTCCGACTTCAACTGCAGCTACTGCAAGAAGCTCGAGGGCGAGCTCAAGGGGATCGGCGCGCGGGTTGAGGAACGCCCGATCTCGATCTTCGGCGCGGAAAGCCGCCAAGTCGCCGAGCAGGTGCTCTGTTCGCCCCGGCCGGAGATGTCGCTGCGCATGGCCTATTCGGGCCTAGCGCTCGCCAATCCCAAGCCGTGCGACACGAGCGGCCTCGACGCCAACGAGGCCTTCGCCAAGGCGCACGGCTTCGGCGGAACGCCAGTGATCGTGCGGCCGTCCGACGGCGCCGTGCTCGAAGGCTATCGCCCCGCGGCCGCGCTGCGCGAATTCCTCCGCGCCGCTCCCCGCCAGACCAGCAAAGGATGACTTCCATGCCTTACCCCAAGCGCCTCATCGTCGGCGCAGGCCTCGCGGCGGCGCTGAGCGGCTGCACCACATTCGGCACCAATATCCAGGGCGAGTTCACCTGCCGCGCGCCCAAGGGCGGCTGCGCGCCGAGTCACGTTATCGACGCTGGCGCGACCGCCGCGCTCGAGCAGGCTCGGTCCTCGCCCGAGCTCGCCCGGATCCGGGCCGAGGTTGCGGCAGGCGACACCGGCCGGACGTCGGAACGCACGCTCAAGATCGTGTTCCCGGCGCATGTCGACGAAGCCGGAACGCTGCATGACGAAGCCGTCGCCTGGGCGGTCGTCGAAATTCCGCGTTGGGCCGCGGAGCTGCGCCGCAAGCCCGGCAAAGAAGCCGCGCCGCCGCTGATGCGGCAGCTCGGCCGGCAGCTCAAGGCTGCCCAGGCTGCAGATGACTCTGCCGTAAAGGAAAGCGGCGACGAGGCCGATGCCGATCTCGGTTCGCCCTTCTCGCCGGCTGCCTCGCCCATTCCCGATTCCCCCGTTTCCTCGCCGCTGGTCCTCCCCTCCACGGCGCGCGAGGCCGTCGCCGGTGCCAAGGCACCGGCGGTCGAGGGGTTCGACATGTCGTCCCCCCTGCATGATCGGACCCCTCGGCCTGGCGGCGACGCGCCGCTGGCGTACCCGAGTGTCGAAGCGATCGAAGCCGCCAAAGCCCCAAAGGGCAGCGACAACGCCACGACCTCCGCGCCCGCGCCGGCGGACAAGGAGCCCAAGTGATGGCCGAGCGGCTGAACACGATTCTGGACCGCGTGCTGACCGGCCTGCTCGGCGACGCCGAACATGCCGAGAAAGGTCGGCCGCCGCTGATGCTCGACATGCTGTCGGACTGGCTGCCGTACCGCGTGTTCGACCCGGCGAGCCGACTCTATTTCAACGCGCGATCAAAGGGGTTCATCCTCTCGGTGACCCCGCTGATCGGCGCCGACGAACGCACGGGCGAGATCCTCGGCGCCTTCTTCTCCGAAGGCCTGCCGCCCGGCGCCTGTCTGCAGGTGCTGCACCTCGCGTCCCCGCGCATCAGCCGGATCGTCGCGCCGTGGTTCGCGCCGCGCTACGTCCAGGGCGGGGTCTATGAGGCGATCGCCCGCCACCGGGCGAAGCGGCTCTACGGTCTCGTCTGGGAGTCGGGCTCGGCCGACGCCCCGTTCCACGCGCGCCATCATCAGGTGATCGTCTCGGTCGGCGTCCCCGCGACCAAGGGCGTCGGCAACGAGGAGCTCAAGCAGACCCGCGACGGGCTGGTCGCGATGCTGAAGTCGCTCAATCTCGGCGTTGCCGAGGTCGGCCCGGAGCAGCTGATCGCGCTTGTCGACGATCTCACCTCGCCGACGACGGCGCCGCAGGACGACGCGGTGCCCTACAATCCGAACGATCCGATCGCTGCCCAGGCAATCCGCCACGACATCGAGCTCATCGTCCACGAGGACCGGATGCACTTGCGTACCGAGCGCTTCCGCCCGACCGGCAGGACGAACGAGGGCGTGCCGGAGATCGGCACCGTCTATCCCGACGCGTTCGACGTGCGGCACTTCGCGGTCCGCAACATGCCGCAACGCTGGGCGCCGTGGGAATGCGCGCGACTGATCGGCGACCTGTTCACGGACAAGCTGCGCTTTCCATGCCCGGCCGCGACGATGCTGTGCCTCGTCTATCCCGACCAGGAGGCCGCCAGCGCCAAGGCCGGCTTCAAGTTCATGCGCACGACCAGCCTCGCGGGCACCAGGAGCGCGCGCTTCCTGCCGCGCATCGGTGAGCAGGCCGCCGAATGGCAGCACGTCCAGGCCGAGCTCCAGGAAGGCCGCCGGCTCGTCCGCGTGTTCTATGGCATCACGGCCTATTCGCCGCTCGGGTCGGCTGACCGCCACGAGCGCGCGATCAAGTCGATCTACAAGGCCGCGGGCTGGGATCTCGCCGACGAGCGATACCTGCAGGTCCAGGGCCTGCTGGCGGCCATGCCGCTGACGCTCGCCGACGGACTCGGCGCCGACATGGAGCGCCTGAAGCGCTTCAAAACGGTGCTGTCGACGACCGCCGCCAACATCGCGCCGATGCAGGGCGAATATCTCGGGAGCGCGCAGCCGCACCTGCTGTTCGTGGGCCGGCGCGGCCAGCCCTTCTTCTGGTCGCCATTCGAGAACGACGCCGGCAACCACAATGTCGCGATCTGCGGCAAGTCGGGCTCCGGCAAGTCGGTGCTGCTGCAGGAGATGTGCGCGGCGCTCCGGGGCGCGGGCGCGCAGGTCGTGGTGATCGACGACGGGCGCAGCTTCGAGCATTCGGTAAAGCTCCAGGGCGGCCGCTTCGTCGAGTTCACGATGAAGGCGGGCTTCTGCCTCAACCCCTTCTCGATGATCGACGCGGCCCGCGCCGAGGAGGACGAGGACTATCGTCTCGACTGCTTCGGCATGGTCAAGGCCATCGTCGGGCAGATGGCGCGGCACAGCCAGAAGCTGAGCGACACCGAGCGCGGGCTCATCGACCGCGCGGTCAACAGCGTGTGGAGCGAGCATGGCGTCGCGGCGACGATCACCGGCGTCGGCGAGGCGCTGGCGGCACAAGGCAACGAGACAGCGTCCGACCTCGCGACCGCGCTCGCGCCCTACATGGCCGGCGGCACCTACGGCGCCTTCTTCGAGGGCCAGGCGAGTCTCGCGCTCGATGCCGACTTCACGGTGTTCGAAATGTCCGACCTAGCGAGCCGCGAGGAGCTGCGGGCGGTCGTGCTCTCGGCGATCATGTTCATGACCAGCCAGGCGATGACCCGCTCGCCGCGCCAGGTGCGCAAGCTGCTGCTGATCGACGAGGCCTGGTCGATGCTCAAGGGCGGCTCGATGGGCGAGTTCGTCGAAACCTACGCCCGCACCTGCCGCAAGTACGGCGGCGCGCTCGCCACCGCGACCCAGTCGCTCAACGACTATTACAAGTCGGACGGGGCGACCGCCGCGCTCGAGAACAGCGACTGGATGCTGATCCTCCAGCAGAAGCCCGAGACCATCGCCGACTTCAAAGCCAGCAAACGCCTCGACATGGACGACCGCACCGAGACGCTGATCCGCAGCCTCAAGCGCTCGGGCTCCGACTATTCGGAGGTGTTCATCAAGGGGCCGGAGACCGAGGCGATCGGCCGGCTCGTGCTCGACGACTATTCGGCGACGCTGTTCTCGAGCTCGCCCCAGACATTCGCCGCGATCGATGCCGAGATCGCCCGCGGCCACCAGCTCGCCGACGCGATCGAGCGGATCGCCTTTGCCGGCCGCACCTCAATCCACCCTCAAGCAAGGACCTGAAAACCCATGTCACTCCACCTCGTCACACCCTCCGAACCAGCGCAGGAGCTTGCCGTGAAGGACGATCTCCCGCCGCCCGGCAAGGGCTGGCGCGGCCATGCCGCCGACACCTGCTACATCCTCCTCAAGGCGGGGGGCTTCCTGGCCACGACCTACCTGATGACGCTCGGGCTGCCGCTCCTGTTCTTCCTGATGATCTCGGGCGGCGACGTGGAGCTGTTCTTCGCGCAGCTCGCCAATTTCGCCGACCGCTTCCTCGGCGCCGATCCCGACCGCCAGGTCGGCTTCGTGAACGAGCTCAAGTTCGGCCTCATCAGCCTCGCCACGCTGGTCGCGTGCCTGCGGCTGCCCGGCTTCCTGTGCGAGGTCAACGAAGGACTCCGGGAGGAAAGGCCGTGAAGAACATATTGGCAACGCCAGTCCTGCCGAAGGGTCGCTTCGGCGTCAGCCTGACGGGAATCGCGCTCGCGCTGAGCATGGTCGGCTCCACGCTCTGGGGCCTGTGGGCAACCGACAAGTTGCTCGCGCTCGAGAAGCGCGAGGTCGTCACCGTCCAGCTGAGCGGCAT
Organism: Allosphingosinicella sp.; assembly: GCF_046295735.1. Lineage (GTDB taxonomy): Bacteria > Pseudomonadota > Alphaproteobacteria > Sphingomonadales > Sphingomonadaceae > Allosphingosinicella. Next base: position 37,344 of record NZ_JBKBMQ010000016.1, on the reverse strand, counting down.
CATGGGCGACTTCGTCGAAGCCGAAGCGCGCGCCGGGCGGACCCCTGAGGAAACCCGCCAGCGGGTCCAGGCCTATCTCAAGGCGGTCGAGGCTTCGGTCGGCCAGCTCTCGCGCGAAGGCCGCACTGTCCTCGTCGCCGAAGCGGTCGTGGCGGGCAGCACCCCCGATTTCACCGAAGCGGTGCGCGCCGACGTCGCGCGCCGGATGGGAGCCTCTCCCGATGCGCGCCGCTGACACGCGTCCTTCGGCATGGCCGCGCCTCGCGCTGTGGGGCGGCCTCGGCGCAGCGGCGCTGGCGCTCAGCTCGCTGTCCGCATTCGCGCGCGACCACGCGCTGATGATCAACGCGAGCCCCAGCCTGCCCTACTGGGCGGTCTGGCTGACCCGCGGCGCCGTGCCGCAGCGCGGTGACATCATCCTGTTCGATCCGCCGGCCTCGCCGCTGCTCGTGAAGCACTTCGGCAGCGAGCCGAAGCCGTTCGGCAAGCGGGTGAGCGGGGTGCCGGGGGACGTCGTGACCGAACGGAGCCGCGCCTTCTTCGTCAATGGGCGGCTGGTCGCTAGGGCGAAGCCGCGGAGCCGGCTCGGCGAGCCGCTGGCGCTCGGTCCGACCGGCACCGTTCCCCGGGGCTGCTACTTCGTCACCACCGAGCACAAGGACGGCTTCGACAGCCGCTACGCGGCGATCGGCTGGATCTGTGCGCCGCGCATCCTTGGCGTGGGGAGGCCGATCCTGTGAACCGGACCATCCTCATCGTCGGGCCGCTCCTCGCCTGGCTTGGCACAGCCACTCCGGCGCTCGCCCGCGACTACGGCCAGCAGGGCACCGTCTGGCCGATCGTGGAGCCTGATCTGCTCGCGCAGATTCACGCCCGGCTGACCCGGCTCGAAAAAACTGGGGAGACAGCGCGGCTCAACCAAGAGCTGAAGCGCCGCACAATCGCGCGCGTCAACCGGCCCGAGCCGGTTGCCGGCGTCGACCCGGCCTCGGCAACGCGCAGCTGGCGCTTCGATCCGACGATCACCGTCGAGCGCAACATTGCCGACGACAAGGGCCGGGTGATTATTGCCGCGGGCACGCGGGTCAATCCGCTCGACACCGTGCCGCTGCGCGCACCGCTCGTGTTCCTCGACGGCGACGATCCGGCGCAGCTTGCCTGGGCGACGCGCCGCTTCGCAGCGACGCGGGCGAAGCTGATCCTCGTGCGCGGCGCGCCGCTCGAGCTGATGAAGGCCCGCCAGCGCCGGTTCTACTTCGACCAGGGCGGCAGCCTCGTGAAGCACTTCGGCATCCGCGCGGTTCCCGCGACGGTCGAGCAGGAGGGCCGCATCCTCCTGGTCACCGAAGAGGCGATTGAGCCGCAGAAGGGCAAGGCGTCATGACCCGCAAGGACCTCCATTCCCGCATCGGCGCCTTGTTCCTGCTGCTGGCCGGGAGCCTGCTCGCCGCCAGCCCTGCGCAGGCGGAGGCCGGACCCGGGCGCTGCACCGGCAAGTTCGTCAACCCGATCACCGACATCTGCTGGTCGTGCCTGTTCCCGATCTCGGTCGGGGGTCTGAAGATCTGGCCCTCGGAGCGGCCCGACACCGACAATCCCGATTCCCCGGTCTGCCTGTGCGGCCTGAGGCCCGGGATCGCGATGGGCTTCTGGGAGCCGGTGCGGCTCGCCGATGTCAGCATGAAGCCGTGGTGCTTCGTCAACCTCGGCGGGATGAAGCTCGATCCCGGCTTCGACATCGGGTTCAAGACAATGGCCGGCCCGTCGGCGGTCGGCGGGGCGACGCAGTACAACTCACAGTGGCACGTCCACTGGTACGCCTATCCGCTGATCTACTGGATGGAGATCGTGGCCGACTTCCTGTGCCTCGAATCCGGCTCGGTCGACATTCTCTACATCACCGAGATCGACCCGCTGTGGCAGGACAGCGAGCTCACCGCGATCATCAACCCGGAGGCGGTGCTGTTCGGCAATCCGCTGGCACTCGCGGCCTGCGCCGCCGATTGCGTCGCGGCGACCGCGAAGCTGCCGACCGACGAGCTGTTCTGGTGCGCCGGCTGCCAGGGGACGATGTATCCGCTGAACGGCAATGTCTCGGCGACGATCGGCCATGTCCAGGCCTCGCGCCTCGCGCTCGCCCGCTTCTCGTACAAGCTCCACCGCGAGCTCGTCGCGTGGGGAACGATGGGCAGCAAGGGGCTGTGCGGCAAGTACCTGATGCCGGTGATGCGCAAGCAGCAATACCGCTTTCAGGCGACCAACCCCAATCCGCAGACGAAGGGCCGCTACGCCTGCGCGCCCATCGGCGCCTCCACCACCTTCATGTCGGCAGGCCAGGTCTATCCCGCCATCGGCGAGGACATGGGCTACCTGGTCTGGCGCAAACGGAACTGCTGCGCGCTATGAAGACGCTCCCCCATCTCCTCGCCATAGCCGCGCTCGCGGCCGCCGCCGCCTTCGCCGGCGCAGCGGCCCAGACCGCCGACCCAGACCTCGATCTCGAGACGATCCGCGCACGCGCCGCCGAGCAGGCCGGCGAAGCCGACGCGCTTGCGGCCAGAGCGCGCGCCCGCGCCGAGCAAGTGGCCGAGCAGGCGCGGACCAGCGCTGCCGACGCCCAGGCGCACGGCCGGCACTTCGCCGGCGAGGCTGCCAAGAGCGCGAGGCCCGATCCGGCGCGGACCTTCGATTTCGACCGGATGGTCGCCGATGCCGGCACGTTGGCGAGCGAAAGCATGGGTGAGGCCCCGCGCTTCATTGCCTTTGCGTCGCTGTCGATGCCGCCGGCTGCACTGCGCGCGATGATCCACGACGTCACCCGCGCGGGCGGGGTGATCGTCCTGCGCGGGCTGCCGCAGAACAGCGCGAAACTGCTGACGGCCGCGCTGTCGAAAGTCGTGCGGCCGGGCGAGGATCTGGCGAGCGTGGGGATCGATCCGCGCCTGTTCCGCGCGTTCGGCATCGAGGCGGTGCCGACCTATGTCGTCGCCGGCAGCGACTTCGACCTGTGCGATGGGTTCGACTGCACGACCGCCGTCCCGCCGCACGACCGCATGAGCGGCAATGTGAGCGCCGCCTACGCGCTCGAGACCTTTGCCCGCGGCGGCGGCCCCGGCGCGCTCATCGCCGCCCAGCATCTCGCCCGACTTGAAAGGCCGGCCTCATGAAACGGTTTCTGCTGCTCCCGCTGTCGCTCGCTTGCTCCTGCCTCCTGCCGGGCGGGGTCGCCCACGCCCAGACCACGACCGAGGCCGCCAAGGCGGACGGCAAGGCGTTCGGCCGCGAAAAGGCGGCCGACGCGCAGGAGGCGGCGACCTCCCGCCCTGACGCGGGCCGGGTTCCCAATTTCGGCGGCGTGCCGAGCCAGTCCGATTACTTCGATGATCCCGACCGCATGAGCCGGGAGGCCGCGAGCCAGGCAAGCTCGAGCACCGGCTATCGCACGATGCGCGACTCGATGGACCGGCGCGCGCGGTTCGCCCCGCAGGATCTCGACGCGGTGATCGCCCGCAGCAAGGCGTTAGCCAGGGATCCGCTCGCCTATACCAGCGGGATGGCGATCGGCGGCTCGCAGGGCCGCTGCGTCCCGCTGCCGGCCGGCACCGGGAGCGCCGGACGCTACATGGCGACCTGCAACACGGGTTACACCGCCAGCCAGGAGACGCGCAGCTGCCGTGTCGCGCTCGACGTCACCTTCGAGCAGCGGGCGACCTACCGGTACTATGCCGAGGTCCCGTTCCACACCGGGCTCGCACCTCCGATTAACCAGTTCTCCGCGGCGCTCGGCAACGGCACCTGCCAGAACGTCGGCACGGCGGACGGATGCCAGGTCGTGCGGCACTACGGTCTCAGACCGAGCAGCCGGTGCGGGCTCTATCGCTTCGACATTCTCCAGTGCAGCGCGCCGGTCGCCGGGCTGACCGGCAATACGCACCCCGCAACGGGCCAGCTCTGGTTCGCCGAGACGGTCACCCGGATCCCGACGACCACGCGCAACGAGAGCGGCTGCACCTCCCTCGCCGCCGGCGGCACTTGCCAGCCAGATGGAGAGATCTGCACCGACAGCGATCCCGTGACACGCATCGTCGATGGCGTGGCGGTCACCCAGCCCTGCTGGGCCTGGACGCGCAGCTACACCTGCGCGCAGTTCACTAAGGCGCAGGATTGCGAGGCCCTGGAAAGCACGGCGGGTTGCACGCTCGTGCGCGAGGACTGCCTGACCGACGAGCCCTGCCGGACCTGGGAGCGGGTCTATGACTGTCCCGTCCCGGACCAGCCCGCCAGCGCCAACCAATTCATCTGCGATGGCGACGTCTACTGCATCGACGGCTCGTGCGAGACGATCCAGCGCGAGGCCAATGACGAGTTCAAGGATGCGGCCGTCGCGCTGAACGCGATGAACCAGGCGCGGCGCGAGTTCGACTCCGACACGCTCACCCTGTTCCGCGGCACGCGCAACACCTGCTCGTCCAAGGTCTTCGGGGCGCTCAACTGCTGCCGGGGCAAGGGATTTCCGCTCATCCCGGGCATCCAGCTGCTCATGGCGCTGGGTTGCAGCCGCGAGGAAGCGCTGCTCCACCAGCGCGATGCCCAGGGCCTGTGCGCCTATGTCGGCAGCTATTGCTCGGACAGCTTCCTCGGCGTCTGCCTGACCAAGAAGAAGGTCTATTGCTGCTTCGAGTCCAAGCTGTCGCGGATCCTGCAGGAGCAGGGCCGCCGGCAACTGAACAAGCCTTGGGGCAAGCCGAAGACGGAGCAGTGCCTCGGCTTCACGATCGACGAGTTCGCCAGGCTCGACCTCTCGAAGATGGACTTCAGCGAGGTCTATGCCGAGTTCACCGACGCCGCCCGCCTGCCCGACGAGCTGCAGGCCGCCACCGAAATCCAGCAGAAGATCGAGGACTATTATGCCCGCGCACGCCAATAGGCCCGCCCGGCGGCTTCCGGCCGCCTGCCTCACGCTGGCCATCCTCCTGACGACAGCTGCACCGGGCCGCGCCCAGGAGCCGCCGCTCGTCGCGACCGGCGACGGCCAGGACAGCTTCTACTGCGAGAAGCGCCGGCTCGGTTACTGGTTCTACTGCACCAGGCCCCGGCCGGCCGAAACGCCCGAGCCCGCGCCGCCGCCGCCGGCGAGCGCGACCAGCCAGCTCGATGCGATCACCGCGCAGCTGCGCGAGCTCAAGGCCAAGGCGATCCTCGAACCGACGCCGGCCAACGTCACCGCCTATATCCGCTTCCAGCGCGAGCAGCTCGATCGCGCGTCGTTGTTCAGCGATGTCTGGCAGCGGGCGATCTGGCAGGACCCCGAGCTCGACTACACGCTGCAGCGGCCCGTCTCGACGCTCGGCAAGATGCAGTGGCAGGACACGCGCAGCGCCGAGCGGAACGCCGTCATGGCGCAGCTCGGGGCGCGCTACGGACTGTTCTACTTCTTCGCGCAGAGCTGCGGCGCCTGCGAGGTGATGTCGCCGATCGTGCAGTCGGTCGCGTCGACCTGGCACATCGCGGTCCGCGCGATCTCGACCGACGGCGGGCCGTCGCGCCATTTCCCCAACTACACCGTCGAGACCAACCAGCGCACCCGCATGGGCCTCGAGGCGAAGGTGACGCCGGCCGTCGTGCTCTGGGATGCCCTCAAAGGGCAGGCCATACCGATCGGCTACGGCGTCATGTCGGCCGACGAGCTCCAGGACCGCATCTATCTCCTCACATCGAAGGAAGCCGGACGTGACTACTAGGATGAAGCGCATGCTCGCCACGCTGCTGGCGATCACCCTCCCGGTCGCCTCGGCGCAGGCCGACGTCGGCAGCTCGATGGACGCCTTCCTGAAGGACGTGGGCGGCGCCTCGAACATCAACGGACCGACCGCGTTCGAGGGCCAGTCCGCCGGCTATTACAGCCTGGGCAACGTCTGGACGCGCTTTCCGCAGAAGACGACGAACATCGCCAACCTGCAGCTGCCGCGCGCGCGCGCGGGCTGCGGCGGCATCGACATCTTCGCCGGCTCCTTCAGCTTCATCAACGCGAGCGAGCTCGTCGCGATGCTCAAGGCCGTCGCCAACAATGCGGTGGGGTTCGCCTTCAGCCTGGCGATCGACACCGTCTGCCCCGAGTGCTCGAAGATCATGCAGGAGTTCAGCCAGAAGGCTCAGCTCATGAACAATCTCAACATCAACAGCTGCGAGCTCGCGCAGGGGCTGGTCGGCGGCGTCTGGCCCAAGGGCGACCTTGCCGACAAGGCGATCTGCGAGGCGATCGGCAATTCCGAGGGCATCTTCACAGACTATGCCGCCGCCAAGCACGGCTGCGGCACCAAGGGCCAGCGCGCCAGCACGACCGCGCAGGGCGATGGCGAGTATGCCGACGTCAACCCCGCGGTGGCGCGCAACTACACTTGGACCATCCTCAAGAAGTCGGCCTTCTTCTCGCCGAACGGCACCTTCGATCGCGAGCTCGCCGAATATGCGATGACGCTGATCGGCACGATCATCTACGTGCCGCCGAAGGACGACGAGGCGGGCAAATTCGTGCCTTTCGCCGGCGATTCGTCCTCGACGCTGGTGACCGCACTGCTCGACGGCACGGCCGGCAGCACCGTCAAGGTCTTCGACTGCGACGAGACCGACCAGTGCCTCAATCCCACCTTCAAGACCCTCAGCGTCCCGGCATCCAAGGCGCTGCGCCCGCGCGTCGCCGCGCTGATTGCCGGCATGGTCCAGGCGATCCGCGATGACACGGCGATCACGGAGGGGCAGAAGGAGCTGCTGCAGGTGGCCTCGGTGCCGCTTTACAAGATCCTCACGGTGCAGGCCGCCTACGGTCGCGGCATGCCGACCGACGATCGCGAGACGCTTGCCGAGATTGCCAGCGTCGACCTCCTGTTCGCGGTGCTCGACCGGATCGTCAGCGAAACCGGTCGCTCGATGTCGAGCTTCATCGGCGCCGACGAAGCCAAGATCGCGATCTGGCAGGGCCAGGTGAACACGGTCCGCCAGGCGCTCGCCGACCGGCAGGCCAACACGCACCTCAAGGTCAATGCGATCATGCAGATCATCGAGAAGACCGCGTTCATCGAGAACGTGCTCGCCGCCTCGCTGTCGCCGGGCATGGCCGCCTCGCTCGACTGGTCGCGCGGCGTCCAGACCCGTGCCCTGACACACTGAGCCACACCAGCGCGGCACAAGGCGGGAGCCAGGGATATGGTCGAGATTTTCACGGTCGGCGGCGGGGACTATCTCGTCAACGTCTTCCAGGCCGTCGCGGCCTGGACCGGCAACGGCGGCTACAAGAGCCTGATCCAGGTCGTGCTGGTGATGGGGCTCGGGCTTTCCGCGCTGACGCTGGCGTTCAACCAGGACTGGCGCGCGTGGATCAACTGGTTCCTTGGCGCCACGCTGATCTACTCGTGCCTGATGGTGCCGCGGCTCGACGTCCATGTTACCGATCGCCTCAATCCCGGCCTCGCCCCCGCCAACGTTAGCAACGTGCCGCTCGGGCTTGCGCTGATGGCGAGCTTCACCAGCCAGGTCGGCGACTATCTGACCGGGTCGGCCGAGGTGGTGTTCGGCCTGCCGGGCGACCTCAACTATTCGAAGAACGGGATGATCTACGGCGCGCGACTCTACGACGCCACCCGGTCCTTGCGCATCTCGGATCCGGAGTTCGCCGCCAACCTCGACGAGCACTTCCGACAGTGCGTGTTCTACGACGTGCTGCTCGGCCGCTATTCGATGAAGCAGCTCGCCGAGACCAACGACATCTGGACTACCATCGCGCCGGGCAGCCAGGCCCGCGCGCAGCGCTTCCTCACGCGCGATGCCTCGTCGGGGCAGGTCAGCTCGAGCATCGTCACATGTCGCGAAGCCTACGCGGCGCTGAACGCCCAGTGGGCCGGGTTGATCGACGGCATGGGAACGGTCTTCGGGCGGCAACTCTACCCGAACCAGACCGCCGCGCTCGCCAAGGCCAAGCTGTTCGCCGACCTGCCGGTGGCTTACCAGTACCTCGCCGGCGTCTCGGCCAACGCGACCGACATCTTCAAGCAGACGCTTACCATCAACGCGATGAGCCAGGCGATGCACTCGATGTCCGGCAGCAGCGGGGCCGGGAATGTCGATGTCTATGCGCAGACCCGCGCCGACATCCAGACCGAGCGGACCTACGGCTCGATCGCCAGCAACGCGATGAAGTGGGTGCCGCTGCTCAACGTCGTGCTGACCGTGCTGTTCTACGCGCTTTTCCCGGTCCTCTTCCCGCTGTTCCTGATGCCCAAGACCGGCCCGCTCGCGCTGAAAGGCTACGTCACCGGCTTCTTCTATCTCGCCGCATGGGGTCCGCTGTTCGTGATCCTGCATATGATGCTGATGGCGAAGGGTGCAGCCGACATGACCGCGGTCGCGGGCGCCAACGGCCTCAGCCTCGCCAGCTTCACCGGCATGGCTGATGTGAACAGCGACATCGGCACTCTTGCCGGCTACCTCATAGCCTCGGTCCCGTTCCTCGCCGGCGGCGTCGCAAAGGGGGCGATGGCGATCTCGCACCACGCGACGAGCTACCTCAACCCGAGCCAGAATGCGGCCGAGGAAGCCGCGCGCGAGGCGAGCACCGGCAACGTCGCGCTCGGCAATACCAGCTTCGAGAATTCGAGTGTGCTCACCCGACAGTTCGCGCAAGGCACGATCGCCCCGAGCTTCACCTATGGCGCCGGCCAGACCCGGACTTTCAGCGACACCGGTTCGATGACTACGAGCCTCGCCGAGGCCAGCTACGACCAGCTTCCGAACTCGAGCTACCCGTTCACGCCCACGCTCGGGCAGGAATTCACGTCGCGGCTATCAACGATGGCGTCGCAGGCCCGCTCCAACAGCGAAACCTATGCCAACATCGCCACGGCATCGACGACCAGCGCCGTCACCAGGTTCCGCGAGCTCCGCGACCAGTTCAGCCGCGGCAGCAGCTTCGAGACTGCCACTGGCCAATCGAACTCGGGCAGCATCCAGACGGCCTTCAGCGAAGTCGACCAGGCCTCCACCAACCTGCAGCGCCAGTTCGGCCTGTCCCGGCGTGCGGCGGACGATATCAGCACCGCTTGGTTCCTCAGTGGTGAAGCGGGTGTGAAGGCAGGTGGAGATGCCGGTCTTCTGTCCGGAAGCGTCGGAGCAAGGGGAGGCGGCAGCCGTACATGGACAGATAGCGATATCGGCATCGCTTCCGAAGACCGCTCGCGGATCATGGGCAGTCTCCAGCAGATGTCGGACAGCCGAAACTGGTCGAGCACTCGAGACGAGTTTGTCCGATCGGTGAGCACCTCCTCGAGCTCGTCTATCTCGACCACAGCGAGCGGCATGAACGCTTCTCTGACCGAGGCGCAAAGCTACAGCCGAGAGGCCCGGCGTGCCGAGGAACTGGCGAACCGGTTAGAGACCCAGGCGTCGTTCTTTGAAGGAAACAGCGCGGCCGGGAGCCTGAACCTATCCCAAGCCTATCGTGAGTGGGGTCTGGCCGAGATCGAGCGGAACCGGGATTTCTATGGAAGCGTTCGTTTCGACGACGTGGCGTTCCAGCTCAGCCCAGAAGGCCAGGCGCTGCAAGCCAAGTTCATCGAGAGCTACGCTGAACAGCTTCGCGACGGGATTGAGGATCGTCTGGTGCTTGCGCCCGGACAGACTGTGTCCCGACCGAACGTGGATGATGCCGACGCAGTTCGAAGCCGAGCCTCCGTCGGAGGGACTATCCCCTCGGTGGTGCCACAAATGAACGCCAGTGGCATTCGGGATGAGATCGAACGGGTTCAGTCGGCCGGCCGGCAGCGCATTGACGAGCAAAGGGATCGTCTGGATGCGGTGACGAAGGACGCTCGCGGCGCAAGCGCCGAAGCAGCCGACGAGATCAAGGAATGGTGATTTAGAGTTAGATCACCACAGTCCAAGGGACGCGGCGATTAGATATGCGAACACCGTGAGGATCACGAGCGAACCCACGATGGTAAGCTTCCTCGCCAAAGGGTCGGCCCAGGATTTCCTGATCCGGTATTCCGTCAGCCGGTTTTCGCGAATTGCCTGATCGACCTCGGATAGGCCTTCCCACTTCTGGGATCGCTTAGGCTCGGCGCTTTCAAAGTCGAACTGGGTCATCAGGGCGTTCATGTCGTATCCCCTCGGAACATAGCAGAAACGGGCGTAAGAAACAGGAAAATCTGCGCCCATTCCGATAAGCTATCTCCCCTCCCGGCGCGATTCTCACTCCAGCGATTTGTCGACGAATCCCAGGGTGTTTGCATTCTCCACCAGCGTCCGGACCTTGGCACGATCCAGCCCAGTCGGAACCTCGGCATCGATCTCCAACCTGAGCTTGACCGAACTGCCGGGAAGAGTTGTCAGCTGCTCGACAATCGCCTCGACAATCTGATGCATGTCTCTCGCCGGCCGTTCCGGGGAGATCATCACGGTCCCCAGGAACCGGGTCGGCTTTCTTTCGGTAACCGATGGTTCGGGAGCTCCGCCAATCTGCTGCACTTCAGTGCCTGGAGCCTTCTCGCCGGGTTGTTCGGGAGCGCCTGAGGGTTCTGGTTGGGCCGGGGCCGGCCGATGCGCTTCGGCGACGTCGGGTTTGATGATGACGCTGTCGCTATCGATGACAACCGCTGCGTTAACAGCTCGCTCGATCGCCAAGCCGAGATAGGTGTCCGTCTTTTCGTCCCATCGCTCGGCATATGCGAAGGGCCCAGGCAACATACCTGTTACCGCTGACTGAACGGCCTTTACGAGAACCTCCTGGTTCTTCAGGCGCGGCAAGTAGACATAACGATTGAGATATTCTCGCAAGTCCTTGAGTGAGAGGTGCGGCTTACCGTTCCAGATGTATTTCTGGAGATCGCGATCGAGGCGGGTTGGCCCGAGCTCGGTTAGCAGACCCTCCTCGGCCAGAAGCTTCTTGCTTGCTCTGACAAGCAAGCCATCCTGCGCAGGAATCTTGCCTGAGACCCATTCCACATCTGCCTGCGCGCTTTCTTGCGCAGGGTAATGGAGATAGCACCACGCTTCCTTGAGACGGGTTTTCACCGTCTCGTTGGCTTCCGCTAGCTTTGCCTTGGCGAGGGCGCTGTCACTCTGCGTGAGATTAAGCCGGTCAGTGTCGCGGACGATCTCGCCCCAGGCCAACGCGGAACGAACAGCATCCTTCAAATTGTCGAGCTGGCGCGCGTCCGCGGAAATGAACACCAGCATGTTGCGGTAGACGCGCGGCGTAGTGCCGCGCTGCATCAGGATGTCCTTCGCCTCCACCAGGGCCTCGGACCCATCCCGGCCGTTATGTGGGTGTGCGACACCCAGGACGACGGCGCGAACGCCTCCAGCCTCGTCAGGCACTTCGGCGGACGTCGCAGGGGCAACTTGCACCGCGTCGAAGTGACCGCGATCGGCGAGACCATTCACATACTTCGTCAGCTCATTGTCGATGGTCATGAGTACGAGCGCGTTCTCGATCTGCGCTGCGCGGTCGGTCGCGATCCGATTGAGGCTCGCCGACATTGAATACCAATACCGGCCAAGGTCGGCGTGCATGAACTTTGCCTGGTTGGTCAGCCGCCGAAGCGCATCCCCGAAGATCGCGGGTCGTTCACCGGGCTGAACTACGCCCAGATTAATCTGCTTGTCGTCGAGGCCTGTGTTTTGCTGTTGATGAGTTGGCGCGGTTCCCATGAAGATCGCGCGCGCCACGCGACGAGTTGCGGAATAGCGGTTCAGGTTCGGTGCCGACTGGTCGACCTTGTACGGGGTTGACGCTGTCCCATCGACGTCGCCAGCGATGATCGACTGCCAGCTCACGTCCAGATAATGGAGCAGTTCCGGTTCGACCCGCGGCGAACTCACGGCAATGCTGCCCGGCATGATCATCACTGACGGGTCGCCGTTCATCCAGAGCTCGTGGATTGCCTGCGCCATCAACCGCAGCACACCGCGGGTGCGCTGAAACTTTTCGAGTGACCCCCAGCTCGTGTAAAGCTGGTCGAACAGCTCGGGATGAATCGGATAAGCCTTCTCGAGCTTGCGGCGATAGTCTTCGTCGGCGCAGCCCTGCGGGAAATCGTTGGCGTTTTCGCGATAGAGCTTCGCAAATTGCTTCAGCGTGTTGTCGCGGTGATGGAACTTGTCTCCCGGGATTTCCTTGAACAGCCGACGCCGGACGATCTCGTAGCTTTCCTCCTGGCTCGCCGGACGCCATGATGATTCCACGCGGCTAAAGGTCTGCTTGAGGCGCGCCAGAGCCTCCTGACCACCTTCACCGCCGACTTCGATCTGCGATGCTGGCAGAGAGGCGACGAGCAGGGTTCCCGGGCTGGATTTGACTGCCTCCGTCAGCGACTGCACGAAGGACAGGTTCGCATCGAACGAACCGGACGGCAGGCCTTCGACCTTGTAGATCTGCCGTAGGTAGGCGACCCACTCGTCGATCAGGATCAGGCAGGGCGCGCACTTCTTGAAGATTGCTTCGAGCAGGTGCGATCCAGGCGCGATGCCGTTCGCGTCATTCTCGGCGATCATATTGAACGCCTCGGCGCCTCCAAGTTGCCAAGCCAACTCACCCCAAGTCGTGCGGATCTTCCGGCCGCCATCGGCATTGAGAACGTCTTGCGGTCCCCGAGAGGTGCCGACGAGCACGGCGCGATTGATGCCCGAGGGAACACTCAGCCCATTCTCGTCAAGCAATCGGTCGAGGCCCGAGAGGTCCTGAACCGGAGCCGGCCCCGCCATATGATAGAGCGCGAGCATTGAGTGCGTCTTGCCGCCGCCGAAATTCGTTTGCAGCTCGACGACAGGATCGCCGCCCCTGCCGGAGAGGCGCTTGGCCGCGCCGACCAACAGCGAGCTAAGGCCCTCCGTCAAATAGGTCCGGCTGAAGAATTGCTTCGGATCGCGATACTCGGCCGGCGCGCTCCCTGAGTGGACCTTGGCTAGATCGGCCGCGAATTCAGCCTGCTGGAACTCGCCCGTGGCGACGTCGGGGTGAGGCTCGACCACCTCGCGCCAGGGAAGCAGCCCGGCCACCGTCTCGACGGAGATCTCGAGGCGCTGGGTTTTTCGGCGCTCCTCGTTGCGCTGAAGCTCGGTGAACTTCGTCCGCAATATTGTGTCGCGCATCTTCGACAGCTGCTCGGCCGTCTCGCCGGCACTGATCGCTTCCATCAGTCGACGCATGGAATCGAGCGCGCGCTCGGCATCGTCGTAGCTGAAATTCTCATTGTGCGAGAGCTTGTTTCGTACGTCGAGGAGTTCGGACACGTACGAGCGCTCAGGATGGCCGAGGACGGTGGCAAACGCGTCCTTCCAAAATGCCATCATTGTTTTCAGCAGTCCCTGCTGATCCCACCCCACTTCGCCGGCGGAGTTCGGCTTCAGCCCTTGGACACGCTGGACGACTTCCAGCTGCCAATGGCCCTTGAGCGAGCTTTCCAGCCGCTTTTCCACAAATGGAATGAGCGCAGCTGGAAGCAACTCCATTCCTTCGAAAACATGCTGACGCGTACTCTTGGCCACGTTCCGTCCCCCTATATGTCCAGCCGCGTCTGACGATCGCCCGTTGTGTCATGGATCGCTGCCGCCTGTCGGGTCAGTTCAGTCCAATCCGCAACCAATGCGTTGTAGGCGGTGGCCTCTTGGCGATCCTGCCGCTTCTTGTCGCTGATGTCGTAGAGCAGGTAGGCAAGATCCTTTACCGCCTCCGCTTTGTCGCTCCCGATTTTCTTGAGAAGCATAGCCGTGTCGTGTGACAGGCCATTCTCTTGATATTGCCGGACGAGATACTGGCAGCACTCCCAAATCGTGACGTGCCCATCGGTCTGGGGATCCCAATCCTCCTCCAATTCGTCGCGCTTGTAGATGCGGACCCGCCCAGCGGACGACTCGACGATGCCAGCATGGCGCACATCATCGACGGAGATACCGCGGGCCCGGGCGAGGTTGTCCGCATCCCCGAAAACGCCCTTGTCATAGCCGTGCTGGGTGAACCATGTAACGGCAAAGCGCGTCTCAGCGTCAAAGTCACCCTCTTGTGACGAGAGATACTGATCCAGTTCCTCGTTGATGATCTGCAATGCAGTTTTAACGGACATCTTCTGGTCGTTGCCTTCGATTACCGAGGCGTATCGACTGAAAATCGCGATGCCAGGACCGATTGAAGCCTGGGGAATGTCAACCGGCGCGATGTTCGCGCGGTGCATCTCCTTCAGGGCCGCGGGTAGTTCCCGGCGCAAGGTTCTGACGAATTCGACCTTGGAAATTGTCTCAGAATCAGCCCCGCGAGGACGGCAAGCCATCACGACAGAAGTTGCGAGCACATTCTTATTTTTCTTCAGGTTGCCAACCAGCTCAGTCCGCACTGGCCACGTCGCGCCGATCGAATAACCTGCATCTACGATGGCCTGTAGGAAAGTCGCCCAGCCCTTTACGGAGAAGCCGCTATCATCCACCTCGCCTTGCCGGAAGGCGTAGTAGATCGCAGCGGGCACGTCGGAGCGCCCTTGGGTTGCCATATGGCGCATGACGGTGGTCATTCCATCAAGGAAAAAGCTATCGGCCTCGTCCTTGCCGCCATGACGTTTGTAATCGGCGACCAATTCCTCCTGCTTCGGCACCAACATTGTTGAAAACAGGTCCGGATAGGTGCTGGCCAGCCCCTTTCTCAGCCAAACATAGAAGAAGTCGGAAAGGTCCGCATAAGGTACGTTGTCGTAATATGGCGGATCCGTCGAAATGACGAAGCCGGAGAAATCAACGTTCTGGGCATCTTGCTGCCTTTCTACGCCGCCTTGATCAGAGCAAGGCAGCGCGGCCACGGCTTTAGCTAGATACTCGACCTGGCCCATGAAGTTGCCCGATGAAGACGAAAATGGGTTCCCTTCGACGGTGTCCCACCGCATTGGCAAGGCCTGCATTGCAAATACTTGCTGCACGTTTTCGCCAACAGTATCCCAAAAGGCGTTGGTAGATTGCCTGTTGGCCAACCTGCTCACACACAACACTAGATACGAATGGACCGCCTTTCGATAGGAGGGATCCGAGATATCGCTGATCACATCAGGGATGAGGTCCATGAAGGTGTTCAAAGCGATAGTCTGACGATCCATGAAAAGATCGGATATGTTGGTGGGCCCGTAGTTGGTGACACTCATATACTGAGGGTGCTGCGATAGAGGATATTCCGGCCGCCAATCGGGCTTCTCGCTGAAAGCGAGGGCCTCGTGTTCCTGGGTTGCGGGGACGTACCGGCGGCCGCCCTTACCCTCCGCTACGATGGCGAGAAGGCGCCAGCCCATTCTGCCCGCCATTCCCTCGGCTTTAACATATTCAGCGGTGATGGCGTCGCCGGTTAGCAGGCACCTGAAGTTCGCACCGCGGCCCGCCTTCGTTCCCGCCGAAACGACAGCTGGGTCAGCCGGTTTGCCCGTTTGTATCTCGAAAGAGATGTCGGAGCCGCTGACTCTTGGCTTTACCCAGACGGATTTCTTTGGCTTGTTGCAGAGCCAATAGTTTGAAATCAAAGGAACATGGGCACCGCGTACTGCGGGATTTGGGCTAGCAACGGTTCTAGCCCAGAGCCAAGCAAGGACGGTCGCTTTACCGCCCCCTTCCTTTTCGGGAAGAACGACCTGCGGATAAAGATGCCCGATCCTCCTCCATGCTTTGTCAGTGAGCAACCGCGCATACCAGAGGATATCTTCTGCGAGGCCTTCGGCACCGCGATAGTGGAGGCGTTCCTGTTTCCCAGGATGGACTGGTTTCTTATCCTTAAACTGGGACGGCAACTCGATCATTGCCTTGCCAATCATTACAGCAACCGGGTTCAGGTCGGAGCCGGTCGACGGCAGTCCGAGCCGCACAGCTTCAAGCGGAATGGAAGCGCCGCCTGAAAATGGGTCGTATATTGGTGGGACACCTTCCGGGAAGTTGCGACGAATCTCAGCGCGGGCACGCTCTACAACTTCCCCGTTGGTAGAGTTTTCCCATTTCACTAGGTCCTCGATGATCTTGAAAAGGCGCTGACGTTCCTCCTCGATTGCCTCCTCGGTCGGAAACTTCTCCGGATGGCTCGACGGGTCGTCGACTAGCTGAGCGAACAATACTGCGCGGCACGCCGCCAACGGCCGCCTTGCCCACCAAAGATGCAGCGTCGACGGATGGCCATGACGGATCGATTTTTCGCGGGCGGACGCCGCATTGATAACCTCAAGAGGGATCGCGACCTCGATAAGCTTCTTCTTTGGATTACTGGTCGAGGTCATAAACTAGCCTGTACGTTGCGGGGTGAATGGTCATCTGGCCGCCATCGCGCAGGGCGCGAAGGCGGTTTCCCGTAATCTCGACGGGATCACCCTCCGGGTTGACGAGAATGAATGAGTAGATGTCCGGCTTCTGGTCGAGCAATCCCCAGACCTCCGCATCAATCTGAAGCGGCTCGCGCTCCAGACAATGGTCCTTCGGAAAATAGTGGCGCAGGACTTCACCGCTGGCCGAGCGCCGCTCCCATGGAAATCTCCCGCCATTGACGCGGCCGATCCAGCTTCCGTCGGGATGGAAGAACCGATCTTCGCCATCCGCCTTGTAACCCTGGGCTTGCGCAAAGCGCGCCATGACGCTGGGCCGGGGCGGCTTCGCCGGCGCACGCGGGCGGTAGAGGGCCTCTGGTTCCAACGCGCCCAATTCGGACTCGTCGTGAGATAGGCCGGGTTCTGGCGCAGCTGGACGCGCATCATCCTCGAATTCATCTAGCTCGCTTGCCAAGGATTCCTCGCCGGCAGGAACGGAGTCTGCTGTAACCTCCTGGGCCCGACCGTCGTGGTGCGCTGGGGTGGCGACCACCGCCTCAACCGCCGGCGCAGCCTCTACTTTCTCCGGCCCTAGGGTGAAGTTCTCCTCAAGATAGGCCCGAATGTCCTCGGCCGATCGTTCGAACGCGTAGGCCAGGGCCGAACGAATGTCGGGTGTGAGGCTTTTCCCGATCTCTTCGGGCACCCGTTTTGCGAGCTTTGCCTTACTCAAAGGCGTGACGAAGAGTGTACCTTCCCGCCAAAGGATATCGGCAAGACGGGCGGTGCCGGCTGGCGTTCCGTCAAGGTAGGGTATCACTTCGAGCCGCGGAGCGGTGACCCAATCTGTGTTCGCCAGTTCTGCGGCCACTGCCCGCGCCCGCTGTGTTTCATCGGGATCGCCGAATTCGATCCGCTGAAGCTGGGTTCCGAACGCGGTCAGCCAAGCCCGCTTCTCCTCGAGGCCGGCGGGGAAGGACGGTTGGTTGAACCGCTCTTCGATCTTGTCCGAGAGGGGCGCCAGGCCGGCAAACGGTAGGTCGCGCACCGTCTCCCCGGACAGGCGCTGCAAGTCGGCGGTCTTTCGTTTCACCCAGTCGTGCAAATGGCTCCATCGAACCAAGCCCTGCATGCTGAGCGCATAGTCGAGCGTGTCGACAGCCACCCACTCGCCGAGAAGATTCAACCAGTGGCCGCTCTCCTGCCAGATGCGGAACGGATATCTGACCAAGAGCGCGCGCACTCTGCGCGCATCGTCCTGTGAAAGTGGCAAGCCCGAAGAGAGGGTGCTGAGCCACTGGATCGCCAAGTCCGCCGACGGCCGCTCGGCAACTCCGACACGCTGCCAAAGGCTAAGATGCCCGACGGACGCCCGAATAATCGCGGCCCCCGGGACATCTTCCTCGTCGCCATGAAGGAACACAGCGTCGGCCGTTGCCCAGGTTCCATCATGGGCGAGGATCAGCCGCTCGGACTTGAAGGCATCCTTGACCCGCTGAGTATCACTCGTCGAGGAGCTGTCCAGCATCGTGTCGAGCCGGCGATACCACTTCTCAACTTCCTGGACCGGAGCGCGTTCTGATCCGGCCAGGGCGCGCAATCGTTTTAGAAGTTGCTCCGGGCCACCCGGCTTGCTGCGAACACCCAGGAGATCGAGAAGCGGGCGCGTCGCCTCGCGGTCGAGCAAGCCGTGGACGAATGGCTCCACGTCGATGAAGGATTCAGTCTCGGGCGTCCGGCGAAGCAGGTCGGCGGGGATCTGCGGGACGTCGCGGGTGTCAGGGAGACAGGGCTTATCCCTGAGCTTGAGGATCCAGCCTGCAAGCAGGGGTTCCCAGCTGATCGCCCGCGTTGAGCCCGTCGTGGCGACCTGAAGCAACCGAGCGCCCGTCGCTCTCGTCCAAAAACTCTCACGCTGATTGAGGATCTTGCCGGCGACCTTGGTCCAGATGGCCGCATCGGAAGCAGCCATAGCTTGCCAATGCTTCCAATACTCGGTCGGAAAATCCGAATCCTCGATGACAAAACTGTCTGTGACGTAGGGGTAGTTGAGCCCGCCGCTCTGGCCGCGAGCCTTGGCTTCGGCCGCGATCCGTGAACGGCCGTAAACACTGATGCGTGTGCGGGCCAATGGGACGAAGGTGTGAAGGCCCGACCGGCCCGATCCAATCCAGCGCAGCCATTCCTCACGCGAGCAGGATGAAAAGCCCGCAGCGTAGTCCGGGTGCAGAAGGTGCTTTTCCTGCGCCGATTTGGGGAGAAGCGCCTCGATGGACCCGTCCTCGTCGAACAGCACCGAATGGCTGACGGGGCGCAATTTGCGGTCCGCGGTAGCGTATCGGAACGAGGCGCCGATCGTAGCACTCAATTTCGCCGCGATCTGGGCGAGACGCACGCAGTCGGCCAGCTTGGGCTGGCCAGCGGCAAAATAGGACTCGGCGACGCGCTCGATCACGGCATTCACGTCGCTGGTCGTGTCGAGACCAATTTCCTCGAGCACATCGAACGCCCCTTTGACGGGATCGTCCTTGGCGCTCTTCCCCTCGCGCTCGTCGCGGCGTTGCTCGGCGAGGAAGCGCGTCCAATTCTGATTGAGGGCAATCAGGTGTTCGGCGAGAAAGCTCCAATCGTCGTCCGATTGGAGCAGTTTCTTCTCCCCGAGGCGGACCACCTCCGAGGCGGCGAACAGCACGTCCTGCCCTTGGACAGGGACGATGCGAAGCGCTTTTGGGTCATCGCAATCATAGCCCGTCACCTCGGGCGCGATGTAGGTCCACAAATTGAGCAAGTGGCGCCACGTCGCGGGCCGCGGCAGGTGAACCTCGCTTAGGCGTTCGAACAGGTCTCCCTTGCTGAAAACATCGACGAGGTTCCAGTTCTGGAGCTTTGCCCGGTCCGCGACCGCCACGTGCCGCGAAAGCGCCGGTCGCGCCTTCTCGTCGAGAAGGGTCATTGCCTGTTCCGCCGGCCAGACCTCGAATATCTCTGCAGGCATGACAACCGCCTGCTTGCTGCCCACCAGCTGGCCGTCATCGGTCAGCAGGATCGGCGCTTCCGCGAGCGCCTCAGCGCAGGCGACCTCGACAATGGCGCCGCACACACCTTCAAGGTCGGTCGCTTCACGATTGACGTCGGGCAGGAGCCCGTACGCAGCGGCGCGGTCCGGGATTCCCGTCTTCGTGTCGCCCAGCCATTCGACCATTGCTTTGGCCGCCAGTGCGCCGGCTCGTTCAAGCAGCCACCGGTTGGTGGGAGAGATCGAAGGATCCTTAATCTTGAGGCGGGCTGGATCCTGGATGAAGGGGGCGTTGCAGGCGAACGGGAGCGGCGTTTCAACGCCGGTGGGGAGAACAACGTATAGTCGGCCCTTGGCCCCGAGCACGATCTCGACACGGCACGGCGGAAACTCGCCGCCATCCTCGGCGCCCAGCATCCGCTCCTGGCGGATTTCCTCGAGGGCGTCCGAGGGGAACGCTTCCTCGCCGGAGCGCACCAGGAGAAAGGTCTGCTCAGCCTTCTCGTCGAGAGCCATCCATTCGCTCTCGGCAACGGGCCCAGCACCCATGCTCTGCCAATGAACTGTCTTGTCGCCGATCCGCAGCTTGCGGATGTTCCTGAAGAACAGCAGAGAGACGGGGCTCTTCAGCCACTCATCGAGGTTCTTTTCGACCTCCCGCCGCCGCAGGTCGCTTGCGATAGCGACCTCCACCCGCGTGGAATTTGTTGGGAGGCGCTCCGCCTCGACCCAGTGCGGCTCCGTAAACCGGGCGCGGTCGAATGCGACCGCCAATGATGGGGTGTAGAGCTCGACGCGATCGCCCAAACTGAAGGTGCTCTTGAAGCCGATTCCGCGAAAGCCGATCGTGTGGAGCGCGCGTTTGTTCGAGTAGCCGAAGCGGCAGATCGACGCGAAATGCGCCTCGATGAAGTCGTCCCCGTTGTGCTCGAAGATGAAGCGGTCGTTCTCGATCGAGACTTGGGCTTCGCTTGCGCCGGCATCGTCCGCATTCTGCAACAGCTCCGAGAGGATATGGCGGGGGCTTTGCACCTGCTTGAACAGCTGGTGCCAGGGCCCAGCGAGCTCCGGATCGGCCTCGAGTTGATCCCAGCGCTGCGAGGCGCGGGCTCTAATTGCTTCGAAATAGTCCGGCGGCGGCGTGATGCCGGCCGCGAGCTGATGCTTCGTGCTCATGCCGGCGCGCCAGCCCTCTCCAACAGTCGCCGGAGGTCGAACTGAATTGCGGTTTCGAGAAATGATGGCTCGCGGTCGACCAGCGGCCCGCGGACATACCGCGGCTCTTGAGCGCCGGTGTCGGTGACGGAAACGATCGCCAGGATGAATTTATCGGGCTCGTGAAGCGATGTGATGATCTCCTGGCGTGTGATCATCACCGAGTCCGCACCATCGACCCGTCCCTTGACCTCGATGAAGCGCATATGCCCGGAAACGGGGTCGTAGGACTCGATGTCATAGCCAAGCTTCTTGGCGGACACGTCGACCGGCCTGTTGCCGAGAGCGCCTTCGGACGCGATCACTGCGGACATGGCCGCCAGCTCGATCTTGCGCCGGGCCGCAGGGTCCACCGCAAACTGCGGTGGAACAGGATCGTTGGTGACCTGTCGCGCAGCCAACAGACCGCGCGGGATCACGACCATGCCGCCCCGTACCCGTGGCGGCTGCGAGGAGATGAAGCGCTCCTTCTCAAGCTGGTCCATCCGGCGCTTCTGACGTTCGGCAAGCTCCTCGGCGCGACGCTGGGCGTTCTGCCAGTTGAGCCGGGTGCGCTTGCCCGCCTTCTCCTCTTCCTTCAGCTCGAACGCGCGGGAATCCCAGTAATTTATCTCCTTCTTGAGGCGGGAGCGGACCTCCTGCTCCACCTTTTCAATCTCGGGCACTCGGCGCGCCTTGACCTCCGCCACATGCTTTTGCGCCAGTTCGACGGTGGCGAACCGGATCGCAGTCTTCTCCAGCTCGCTCGTCAGCCAGCTTTCGTCGAGGAGATCTCGGACCAGGTCGATCTCTTCCGCAGCAGCCGGACGAAGGTTGAGGTGCGGCGCGATGCCTGCATTGGCGGCGTGGCCGGACTTGTCGATCGCGGCAAACTGAAGCCGCTGCGAAATCACGTGCGGCTTGCCCGCGCTCGTCTCTCGGCCGTCATGAACCGCATGCTCGAGCAGGAAAATGGCTGACAGCTCCTCGCCCGTTTCCGTGTCGTCGACGAGGATCGCGCCTTGGCGCATGATCTGCTCATATTGCTCGCGGATGAGGCTGATGACCGCCTCGAGCAGAGGATGGCCCGGACAGACGAACGCAGCCACCGGTTGCTGGTTGATGAGGCTCTTCTCGAAGCAAATTCGCTCATACTGTTTCTGGATCGGAGCTCCGGTACCAATCTGACGGTCGCGCTCGCGGATCCGCACCGGCACGTGCGTGATTTCCCAACGGCCCTCTTCGCGCCGCTTTAGCCGACCACCGAGGTGCTGGAACGCCTCGACGAAGAAGCTTTGGATGTGATGCGGCTGCAGCCGGAGCGCTTCAGCACGTTCCATTTCGAGGCGCAGTTCTTCGACCTTGGCCGCCGGCATGGTGTCATTGGTGAGAGCACGGCGGCGAAGCAATTCCAGCAGATGGGATTGATCGACAGCCCCGTCGACCTGCTGGAAAAGCCGCGCCTTGACGTCCTCTTGCTCGCCGTACTGGATCGCTTGGAACAGGAGATCCTTCAGCGCCGTGCCTTCGAACAGCTCTCCGAGCACGTCATATACTCGGCCGCCAAGCGCTTCGCGCGCCGCCTCCAACTTTTCGAGGAGGCGGGCGTAAACCTCGCCCTCACGCGTGTCCGCCGCAACCAGGTTCCAGAGGTGGCAAACCTCGGTCTGGCCGATACGGTGGATACGGCCGAAACGCTGCTCGATCTTGTTCGGATTCCAGGGCAGGTCGTAGTTGACCATGAGATGTCCGCGCTGCAGGTTCACGCCCTCGCCCGCAGCGTCGTTCGCGATCAGCACAAGCAGGTGTTTGTCCTGCATGAATCGCTCGATGACCTTGCGGCGCTCCTCGCGAGAGACCCCGCCGTGAATGACGTCCACGGCTTCCGGATTGCCGAGGCGTGCCCGCACCTTGTCGAAGAGGTAGTGGAGGGTGTCCTTTGGCTCTGTGAAGATGATCAGCTTGCGCCGATTGCCGGCGCCATCGATCATGAGATCGTCATCAAGAATGCGATTCAGTTGGCTCCATTTGGTATCCACACCGGAGCGCAGGACGCCGAGCGCCATCGCCTCGAGGCCCTTCAGGGTCTCGACTTCCATCGCGAGCTGCTCAACCGTCTCGGCAGTGGTCGCGCCAGTTGAAATCAGCTCCTCGAGCTCGTCGATCTCGTCCTGCCCATATTCCTCGATGTTTCTGAGGATGTCGGGATTGACGGCCGGCTCGTCGATCCCGGCGCGACGGCCCTTCGCGGCAAGGCGCGCCTCGCCAAGCTCCGTTTCCAGCCGCTCGCGGCGACGGCGCAGCGACTGGTAGATTGCCGCGGGGGAAGAGGCGAGCCGCCGCTGGAGGATCTGGAGCGCGAAACCGACATTGTTTCGCTTCTTCCCGTCTCCTTCGGCGAAGCGCTGGACCCGGTTCATCTCCGTGCGGACGTACTCGGTTACCGCCGCATAGAGGGCAGCTTCACCCTCGGAGAGTTCATATTTTACGGTATAGGCCCGCCGTTCGGGAAAGAGCGGCCGCCCGTCGAACTTGAGCAGCTCCTCCTTGGTAAGGCGCCGCATCATGTCTTCCGTATCGGCGTAATGAACACCGTCTCGGAACCGCCCCTCGAAGCGGTCACCATCGAGAAGCGCCATGAAGAGCTGGAAGTCTTCTTCCTTGCCGTTGTGCGGCGTCGCCGACATGAGCAGCAGGTGCCGGCAGACCTGGCCGAGCTTTTGTCCGACCTGATAGCGCCGCGTGTATTTGACTTCTCCGCCGAAATAGGTGGCGGACATGCGATGCGCTTCATCGCAGATGATCAGGTCCCACTCGCGCGCACTCATCAGCTTGTCCTGCAACTCCTCGTTGCGGGCCAGCACGTCGAGGCGGACGATCAGCCGGTCACGGTCGCTGAACGGATTGCCCGACCGCGAGGTTTCGATCATGTCGCGGGTGAGAATGTCGAATTCGAGGTTGAATTTCTGCCCAAGCTCGTCCTGCCATTGCTCGACGAGGCTGCCCGGCGCGACCACGAGGCAACGCTCCAGATCGCTACGAGCGATTAGCTCCTTCATCAGGAGGCCAGCCATGATCGTCTTGCCGGCACCGGGGTCGTCGGCGAGGAGGAACCGCAGGGGCTGCCGCGGAAGCATCTCGCCGTAGACCGCCGATATCTGGTGCGGCAGAGGATCGACCAGGCTGGTGTGGATCGCCAGATATGGGTCGAAATAGTGAGCGAGCTTGATGCGGTTGGCTTCGGTCACAAGGCGCAAGAGGGCGCCGTCCGCGTCGAACGACCAAGGCCGGCCGCCCTGTTCTACCTCCAAGCGGTGCTCGTCGTCCCGATAGAGGACGGCCTCGGCGACTGAGCCATTATGATCGCGATAGACGACGTTGATCGCCTGATCGCCGATCCAGTCCACCGACACGACTTGAACGGGCTGCGCAGACGCGATGCCACGCACCGACGCGCCGTTCTTTATCTCTTCAAGCTTTGCCCCCATCAGACGGCACTTCCCCCCAGGTCGTTCACAGTTGGAACTCGGCCCGCTCAAGCGCGGCTTCGGTTTCCTTGCGGTTTATGGTGACGATGTGCTGAGTGCGAGCGCTTTGCTTCGCGGCGTCGCCGAGCAGGCCCAGCCGCTTCAGCACGTAAAACAGCATCGCATAGCGAATCGAAAGCACGCCGCGTCCCTGATCGAACCCGTAGTCCTTGGCGACGACCTGCCTCTGGCTCTCCGTCAGATCCGGATGGGGACCGATGATGACATCGAAATGATTGTTCCAAAGCCAGTCCTGGTCACCGGTCGCGCCGGGCTCGTCTTGGCCGCCCACCCCCAGAATTCGCGGCAGCAGGAAGTCCTTGAACTTGAGCTCGAGGTGGCAATAGGCACGGACGTGCCAGCGAAAGCCGTCATAGCCGAAGGCATGCGGGGTGATCCGGCGCCAGATTGGCTCCGGCCGAGTCTTGTTCATTGACTGATAAAAGACGTCGACTGACCTGCCCTCGCGTACCGCGTCGAGTATCTTGCGCAAGACCTCGATAGCGACGTCACGTTTGGGGGTGAGCGCGACATCGGCCTGCGGAAGCTCGGAAATCCAGGAATCATGCGCAGGCACGATCCCCTCGGCGACTGAGCGAAGCTGGGTCAGATAGACGTAAGGGTCAGGGTCAAGAAAGCGCAGGACGAACTTCTCGGCGGCGACATAGCGTTTGGCGCGCGTGTCATATTCCATGTTTCCGGGGGCCCGTTCCTGATACAGCATCAGGTCCTTGGAGGCCTGCGGGGTCGACACACCGAAGCAATCCTTGATGTCTGCGCGGTTGATCGATCCCTCCCAGAACAGGCGAAACTCAATAAATTCAAGCCTCTGCTGAACACCCCAACTCAAGATCGACCCTCCGAATGCGGATATAAACTAGTCGCACTTGACCACTAGTGCGTATAGTTGTTATACGCACTGCAAGCGGAGAGTCAACCGGACAGGGAGGCAAATGTGGCCGACAGATACGTGACCAAACATCCCAAGGGCTGGGCGGTAAAAGCGCCCGGCGCCGAGCGCGCCAGCAGCGTCCATTCGACCCAGCGCGCGGCCGAGCAGGCGGCCAAGCAAACCGTCCGGAATCTCGGCGGAGGCGAGGTCCGCATCCAGGGGCGCGATGCTCGCTGGCGCGACTCCGACACTGTCGCTCCGGGCAACGATCCGAATCCCCCGCGGGACCGGAAGCACTAGGTGGGGAAGCGGGCGTCGGCGCGGTGAAACGGATTCTGACCATCGATGGCGGCGGTATCCGGGGCACGTTCCCCGCCGCCTTCCTTGCCAATCTCGAGCAGGATCTTGGGCAGCCCATCGGCCGGTATTTCGATCTCATCTCCGGGACGTCTACCGGCGGCATAATCGCCATCGGTCTGGCGCTCGGGCTGCACGCTGCGGACATTCTCAAGCTTTACGAAGAGAAGGGACCGGCGATTTTCGCGCAGACGCGCGGCGGCGTGGCGGGATGGCTCGGACGGTATCTCCGCAACGGACGCTGGATTTTCGCCCCAAAATATAGCGCGCAGCCGCTTCGTGACGCACTGTCCGGGGTGCTTGGCGATCGCAAGCTCGGCGAGGCCAAGACGCGCCTGGTGATCCCCGCCTGGCATCCGCAGACGCAAGGCGTCTACATCTTCAAGACCGCGCATCATCCGCGGTTCGCGACCGACTATAAAGAGCTTGCGATCGACGCCGCGATGGCGACCGCGGCCGCGCCGACCTATTTCGCGCAGCACGTCACAGCCAATGATGTTGGGTTGGTCGATGGCGGGATTTGGGCCAACAATCCGACCGGCCTCGCGGTGGTCGAGGCGATCGCGATGCTCGGCTGGCCGGCGGACGACCTCCGAGTTCTCAGCATCGGGTGCCTCGAGGACATCAAGGTTGTGCAGGAATCCTATGGCGCGGCTGGCATTGCGCCCCAGCTCGCCGGCCTGTTCATGGACGGCCAGTCGCACGGCTCGCTAGGAATCGCGAAGCTGCTTACGGGCCATGAACATGACCGGCGCGCCATCTACCGCGTCTCGCAGCCGGTGCCTTCGGGCTTCTACTCGCTCGACGACACTCGTCGCATCCGCAGTCTCAAGGATCGCGCCTTTGCCGAGGCGCGCATCCAGAAGCCCATCCTCCAATCGCAATTCTTCGACGCTCCCGCCGAGGAATTCGTCCCGCACTATGAGGTGACCCCATGACCGTGCACGACAAGCGCCTTGCGAAAACCCACGACGACATTCTCGAGGCGATCGCCGAAGCGCTCGACATTCCGCCGTCCAAGTTCGAGGAGGCGAAGAGCCGCTACGAGGCGATCGGCAATTGGCTTGATCGGCCGGAATCGACCCTTGCCGACTACGACCCGGCAATCTCGCCTCAGGGTTCGTTCCTGCTCGGCACGGTGACGCGTCCGCTCACCGAGGCGGAGGAATATGACGTTGACCTCGGCTGCCGGCTGAAGGCGACCAAGGCCGAGTTCACGCAGAAGGGCCTGAAGGAGGCGGTCGGCTACGAAGTCGCCCTGTACGCCAAGGCCCAGAGCATGGCCGAGCCCGAAGAGCACCGGCGTTGCTGGAGGCTGAACTATGCTGCCAGCGCGCAATTCCACATGGACATTGTCCCATCACTGCCCGACGCGCAGCGCTACCAAGCCAAACTCGCCAAGCGGGGACACCGCGATCTCGCGCTCGATGCCGGGCTGACAGGGCACGCGATCGCGATAACCGACAACACGCTCCCGCACTATGACGTACGGACCGAAGATTGGCCGCAGAGCAATCCGCTCGGGTATGCTGCCTGGTTCCGCAGCCGCATGCGCTTCCAGCTGGCACTGCGGAAGAAGGCTTTTGCCGAACGCGCCCGGATCACGGCCAGCGTGGATGATATCCCTGACTACAAGGTCAAGACTCCGCTGCAGCGCGCGATCCAGCTGCTCAAGCGCCATCGCGATTGCATGTTCGTGCACGATTGCGAGCACAAGCCGATCTCGATCATCATCACCACGCTCGCGGCTCACGCCTATAATGAGGAGCCGACGATCGCGGGCGCACTGCAGAGCATCCTCACCGGCATGGATCGCTTCATCGAGGATCGCAGCGGCACCGCGTGGGTCGCTAACCCGGTCAATCCGGCCGAGAACTTCGCCGACAAATGGGCAGAAGTCCCCAGAAAGCGTGACAATTTCTATCGATGGCTCGATCAGGCCCGGCAGGACTTTGCGCTGTACCTGCGGGCGAGCACCTTCGACCAGATTCCGCAGGCGCTCCGCGATCGGCTCGGCCCCGGCCTCGTCGACCGAGTCATGGCCGCGGTGCCCTCAGTCGCCGCAGCCGAGCTCGCCGCCCCCGCTATCCTGACTGGCGCCGCCAAGGCCGCGGACGTCGAGCGCGCCGAGCGCGCTATCGAGCGGATCAATCGCGAGGGGGCCCAGTCGCAGCCTTGGGCCAGCTTGTAGGGAAGCGGAAAGAGCTGGCGCTCGAGGAGGTCAAGGCGGCGATCGCCTTCGACCAGCCGAAACTGCACGCCCGTAAAGACGACCGCACCATCCACGTCGAGGGCAGCTATCTTGTCTTCGAGAGGAACGTCGTCGCGGCTCCGGGCGGCCCGATCACCGCCTTCAACATCCGCATGGAACTGCCCGTCCACTATCCGTGCTTCGAGCCCAAGGTGTTCGAGACAGGCGGGCGGATTCCGCGCGAGCCTGATCGACACATCAACCCCGATGGGGACTGCTGCATAACGGTATGGGAGCACTGGCTGGCAACCGCCGCCGACCAATCGATTGCTGGCTACATCAACGGCCCACTCCACGAGTATTTTCTCGGGCAGTTCTGGTTCGAGAAGACTGGACGATGGCCATTCGGGGAGCGAGCGCACGGCACTGCCGGTCTCGAGCAGGCTTATGCGGAAGTGCTGAGGGTGGCGAACAACCGCCGGCAGCTACTGTACCATCTGCGGTTGCTGTCCCAGGACTGGCCGAAAGGTCATTGGCGGTGCCCATGCGGAAGCGGCAAACGCCTTCGCTATTGCCACCGCAACGAGCTCGAGGTGATGCACCAACGCGTCCGGCCAGACATCGCGCGGCGCATGTTGCGGCGCCTGAACCCGGAGAGGCGCGAAATGAGGGGTACCGGAGCTTAGGGTGAGCCCAGCGCCACGCTTGGCCCAGCTGTCCAGCATCCTTCAAAGAGAATTTGAAGCGGGACTGACAAGGTCGGCCGTGGCCGTGCTTCGGGTGATCAGGTAGGCCCGAACGCGCTCCTGCGTCCTACGCCTAAGACGTCGTCCCGAACGCAAATCTCTTACAAAACGGGGATCTCCGACGGCCAGTCTGCCGAACGTGCTCGGCGGCACTTTGGTGCGCGCCAGATATCTCTCGACCTGCTCCAGAAGCTCCATTTTACCCGACTCGCATTACTCTTGCGTTCCTGTTATGTTCCTACTAGGAAGGCATCCTAGAGTCTAGGATTGGATTTCCTAGACGCACTCACTTGGGACGTCGGCGATGGACGAAGCACGCAAAGCCCTGGACGAGCTGATTCAGCAACGGGGGTACAATTACTCCTCGGTTTCCCGCCTCCTCGGGCGCAATGCGGCCTATATCCAGCAGTACATCCGGCGCGGCAGCCCGCGGAGCCTGGACGAGCAGGATCGCGCAGTGCTTGCCCGGTTCTTCGGTGTCGACGAGAAGGTCCTTGGGGCTCCCGACCGCCGCTCGGGGCCGGTTGTCGAGCTGGTCCACGTGCCCGTGCTCAGCGTCGAGGCTTCCGCCGGTCATGGGGCGCTGGCCGAGATGGAATCCAAATGCTCCCAGTTTGGCTTTGATGAGAAATGGCTCCGCCGGCTGACCGCCAGCAAGGCGTCGAGCCTATCCATCATCGGCGTGCACGGCGACTCGATGGAGCCGACCCTGCACGACGGGGACGAAGTCATGGTCGACCTCGCCGACGGCCAGTCGCGGCTGCGCGACGGCATCTATGTCCTGCGCATGGACGACGCGCTCAACGTGAAGCGGATCGCGATCGAGCCGCAGGGCCGCCGGATTTCCGTGCTGAGCGACAACCCGGCCTATCCGAGCTGGCGGGGCCTCGAGCGCCGCAGCATCAACATTGTCGGGCGGGTGCTTTGGTTTGGGCGTGCGCTGCAGTAAGCCCGCCGTTCCATGCTGACCTTCCTTGCCGCCTCGATCGTTGCCGCCGGACAGACCTTCACATGCACCCCGACCCATGTGTGGGACGGGGATGGACCGATCTGGTGCGCGGAGGGGCCCCACGTCCGGCTCTCCGGTATCGCGGCGCGCGAAATGGACGCCACCTGCCGAACCAACCAGCCCTGTCCCGACGCCTCGCCGACCGAAGCCCGGGACGCGCTCGTGGGCCTGCTCGGCGGTGCCCGCGGACGCAATTCGACGGGTCACGTTGCCGTGGCCGGCCCGAGAATGACCTGCCGCTCCGAAGGATCGGCCGGGGGGAACAGGACAGCAGCCTGGTGCCGCCTGCCAACCGGCGCGGACCTGTCGTGCGCCATGATCCGCACGCGCACGGTCCTGCGTTGGGATCGCTACTGGAAAGGCCCTGACTGCCGATGAACGCCGACCTGCACCTGCGCGGCCGTCTCGAACGGGGAAGAGTGGGCCTGGTCCTTAGGGCCGACGGCGGCGGCACATGGGAGCTCGACGCCGGAGGGCGAGCGCACCGGCTGGTCGGCCAAGAGGTCGAGGTCGTGGGACAGCGCGCCGGGTTCAACGGGGTCGCCTGCGAGCAGGTGTGGCCCGCCGGCACACCGCGGCCGCGACAAAGCAGGGTTAGGATCGAGTATCTCTTGGCCGGGGGCCTCGTCGCCTACGGCGTCATTGCCTTCCTCGTCGGGCTGGTCGGCTATTTCCGCTGATGCTCAGCGAGTGGGAGCTGTGGGCCTGCGCCAATCGGGTGCTGCAGACCCACGGCGAAGAGGCTGCGCTCCATGCCGCCGAGCAGATCGGCGCCCTCGTCCTGCAAGGCGATGCCCAGGGCGTCCGCACCTGGCAGGCGATCGCCGCCCGCATCGCGCAACTTTCCGCAACCGGTGGGCAAGCACCGCCCATTGAACGAATGAACTGATCGGCCGGCGAGAAGGGTCTTAGATCCCGATTTCGAACGGCTTGGTGAGCGACCGATCGCGCTCGGGCGGCTCCCGCTCTGGTAGCGGCGACCACCCTTTCGCCTGGCCCTTGGCGGCGGCGTCGCGAAGGAGATCCACGGTCTCCAGGGCCGATCGCTTCATGCCCGGGTTGCGCTCGACGGCCGCCTCCAGCTTGCCGGCATTGTCGACGAAGAGGGTGAGGCCGTCGCGCAGCCGCGTAATCGTCACTAGGAACGTCTGCTGGTTGGAGAGATTGCGCTCGCGGCTGTCCATGACCGCTATACCGCGATCGGAGGTCAATCCCTGAGCCATGTGCGCGTTTAGGGCGTAGGCGAGATCAAGCCGTTCGAGCATTGGGTCGCCCTGCGACAGCTGGTGCTCGGCCCCAAGCGAGGTCTTCACCGTCACGCGCCGGTCGTCAATCGCGACGATGCGCGCCTGGTCGGCATTGAGCAGTCCGCGCTTGTGGTCGGTCTCGGTCCAACGGATGCGGTCGCCCGCGTAGATCTCGAGCGGGCGGACCTCGAACAGCCGGAGCGGGTCCTGCTCGCCTTGCGGGCGCAGCTGCCCGGGACGAAACTCGAAGCGCCGGCCGCGTTCGTTCTCGAGCGTCACCCGCTCGCGGACGGCATCGGTTTCCACGACCCGGTACTGGCCCTTGAGCAATCTCTGCCCGCGCTGGCGCCGGTCGATCTCGACCACCATTCCTGGGCCATAAGTGCGGGCATAGCGCAGCTCCTCGCGGGTGACATTGACGCGGGAAAGGGTGTCCACCCTCATCCCCACCGTCCCGAGCTCCCCATTGGCGCGGAGGCCCGACTGCACTGCGTCATTGACCTGGCTCCGCAATGCCCGGCCGGAGGCATAGATCGACGTGCGCTCGCGATCCTGCGGCGACAGCGATAGCCAGGCGGCAGCGGCCTCGACGGCGGCTCCCTGAGCCACCTCCACGACATGCTTGCCCAAATGCCGCAGCGCCTCGTCGATCTGCCCGCCCTGGGCCGCGTATTGCGCCCGGCGAAGCGCCTGCTCGCGCGCGCGGACATTGATGTTCATGACCGCGGTTTCGACCCCGGCCTGCTGCATCACGTCGAACGGCTTGCCCGCATCGACCGCGCCGAGCTGCTTGCGATCGCCGATGCCGGCGAACCGATCGAGCTCAAGAAGATTGGCGAGCCGGACCAGCTTTTCCTTGTCGGCATTGCCGACCATCGAGGCCTCGTCGAGCAGCACGACGGTGCCGCGCATGGCGGCTCGGGCTTCGGCAACCCGCGCCGGATCACCGCCTTCGAGGAGGTCGCGGTGGCGCCGAAGGAAGCGCGTGACGGTCATCGACGGGATGCCGGTCTCGCGCTCGAGCATCTGCACGAGCGTGTTCTGCACGGCCAGGCCCAGCACCGCCCGACCCTCCTCGCGCAGGATGTCGGCGACCGGCTTGAGGACCGTGCTCTTGCCGGCACCGGCGATGCCCTGGATCGCCACGATGCGGTTGTGGGAGCCGAGCAGCAGGCGGCCTGCCTTCTCCTGCCCGGGGTTCAGGGTCATCCCGTATTTGAGCTGGGACAGCGCCTGCAGCCGCTCGCCGGCAACTTCGGACGGCACGATGGCGGGAGCAGTTCCCCGGCCGCTTTCGACGCTCGCGATGATGCGCTGCTCAAGGCTGATCGCATCGCGCGTCGTTACCAGTTCGCGATCAGCCCCTTTGCCCCTGAGCAGGTGGCCCTGGCGCAGCAGCTGGTCCACGCGGTGCTCGATCTCGGGCATCGAGGTGGGCAAGGCGAATCCAAGCGCCGTTCGATAGATCTCGGCGCGCGGAAATGCCGCCTCGCGCTCGCCTAGGTGACGAACGGCTGAGGCAACGGCGTGCACTGCGGCGATCTGCTCTGGTGTCCGCTTGCCCATGTGCGAAGGGACGAGCGGGTCGCCCTCCCGCAGCCCCAAACGCTCGGCAAAGGAGACGGCGAGGGAGCGCCCGCGCTCGACAAGCGAGCGGACCGTCTCGCCCAAGCCGGGCACGTTCCCGAGGTCCTGGACCGCCCGCGCGTTGGCCCTGGCAATCACCGCCGCAGGGTCGAATCCGAGCTTGGCCGCAGCCTCCTTCCACTGGCGCGCGAGCGCATCGCGGTCCTCGATCCTCGCCTTTTCCGCTCGCGTCATCAGTGTCGCGGCATCGAGCACGCCCGGTCCCCGATGGTCCATCTTCGCAACAGCTTCGAGGATCTCGGCACGGCGGGTGCTGAAGGCGTCTCGGATGGATTTAGGAACGCCCACGGCTTCGAAATTGCCGTGCTTGCCGAACTCCCCGACCTCGTAGCCGAGCTTTTCGACGGACAGGCGAAAGCGCGCCATGGTCATCGCATTGAGCAGCGTGTTGTGCTCCCAGAGCTTGTCGTTCCTGAGCGCCCGCCATTTGCCGTCCGGCCCTTGCGTCACGTTGGCGACGACGGCGTGGATGTGCGCATTGGGCTCCTGGTTCCGGTTGGTGTCGTGCTGGAACAGGCCGATCACGAGGTTGCCGGTCGCGACCACCCGCTCCTTCCCGCGCACCTCCATCCGGGTCTCGGCGAGGTTCTTTTCGGCCCAGGCCAGCGTCTCCTTCACCGCGGCAGAATAGGCGTCGAGGATGCGCCGATCCCCGCCCACAAGCGCGAGCAGCGACCAGCTCTTCGGCATCGAGAACGTCAGGTCCGTGCCGGCGCGGTGCACGCGGTTGTCGCTCCCGACACGGTTTCCGTCCAGCAGCAGGCCCTTGAGCACGGCCTCGAACTGCCGGGCCTCGATGCGGCCCTCGAGGCCGAGTGCCTGGGCGCCCTTTCCAAGCCATTCGCCGGAGCGATCCGCATCGGCCCGCGTGTAGTAATTGTCGGCGGCGAAGTAGTTCGCGGCGCCGCCGGCCGTGCGGACATTGGCTACCGAGAGCATGGTCCGGACCCCGACCGGGCAGCGCGCCCTACCATCGTCAAAGCCCCAGGTCGCCGAGATCGGGCTCCTCGCGCGGCGGGGCGTCGCGCTCGGGCATGCCGTCCTCGAGCATCAGCTTCCGGGCAGCGGCGTCGGTCGGCCGCCCGACCGGCCTATCGGCATTCTGGGGCCGGCTTGCGGGATCCTTCACGACAGGAGCATCGGGCCGGCCGGGCTCCTGCGCATCGCGCGCGGGGTCGTTCCCGGCAGACGATGTGCCCGCGCGAATCACGGCGTCCTTGGGAAGCGTGAAGGCAGGTGGAGCGGGGTTCGCCTGGGCGGGAACATTGGCCGCATGCCGGTCGTGTGCCCCCGTCGCCCGGGGCACCCCGACGTCGACCCTCAGGTCCGGGGGACGGTCCTGCGCGGGCGGCATTTCGCTCCTCGACTTCTCGGTCACGTCGCGCGGTTCGAGTGCCAGCACGCCCTGCTTGGGGACCACAGGCTTGCCCGCGCCGTCGTCGTTCGACGACGGATGTTCGGCGGTCCCCGAGGCTGGTTGGGCTGGCGGCCGGAGGGGCGGCGCCTCCCGCGGGAGCGCTCCTGCCGGCGGCCGATCGTTGGCCCGGCCGATGAAGGTCTCGGCGACCCGTGGGCGGCTCACCGGCTTCAGCTGGACGGGTGCGGCGGGGAAGCCGTCGGGGAACTTGATGTACCCCGACAGCCGCGGCAGGTTCATCAGCTGGTCGGGCAGCAGCAGCGGCTCGATGTGCTTGCGCGGGGTGAGGCTGACCGCATCGCGGGCATTGTTGTAGCCGTAGGTATAGGCCTCCTCCATGTCGCGCACCTGCCGGTGACCGATGAAGTCCGAGCACCAGGTGGCGGTCTCCCTATCGGCCGTGCCGAGGATCAGCTTGGTCCGCGCGAGCGACGACAGGGTCATCGCCATGTTCTCGCCGTAGACCTCCTTGAGCTTGGCGTAGGCATGCAGTCCGAGCACGATTGCTCCCCCGAAATTGCGCGCGGTCTGGAGCCCCTTCTCGAGCGCCGGCAGGCGATGCAGCGCGCCGAGCTCGTCGATGAAGAACCAGCATTTGAGGTCCTGCGTGCGCGCGGTCGTCATCAGCGTGTTCATCGCCGTGTCGAGCCACAACGTGAGCAGCTGCGCGCAGACGCTCATGTCGACGTAGCGCGCCGAAATGAACACCACCGAGCCTCTGCCGTCGTCTTCCTCGACCCATTGGCGCAGCGAGAAGCGTGAACCCGAGCTGGGCAGGAGCTTGAGCGCCTTGGCGTTGACGTTGAACACGGCGCGGATCGATTCCGCCATCCGGGCGGCTTCTGGCGCGGTCAGCGGATCGGCGATCGTGCCGCGCATCATGGCATGAACCCGCGAGAGGTCGGCGGTCATGAGCTCGCGCGCGAGCGCGTCGTTCGTGGCGCGGCCCTCGGCGACGAGCTTGAGGCAGAATTCGACGAACAATGCCCTCGCGGCGATCACCCAGAACTGCGCTTCGCCGCCGCCGTCATGCGGCACCAGGGCCTCGGCGGCGGCCCAGAATTCACCCTCGCTGCGGCATTCGTCGAACAGGCTCCACGCGGGGCACCGAGCGTCGAGCGGGTTGAGGATGGTGTCGCGGCGGCCGTCGTGGAAGTGCTCGATGAACGCGCCGGTGAGATCGAAGATGACGCAGCGCTGGCCCTTTGCCCGGGCCTCGGCGACCATATCCGACATGGCGACTGTCTTGCCCATGCCGGTGGTGCCGATGAGCATCGCGTGGCTCTGCTCGAGCCGCCACGGATAGACGACGGTTGCCAGGTGTGATGGCCGGTAGGGAAAGGCGGACGCGAGCTCGCGCGGGCTGCACAAGCGCCACTTCCAGCCGAGCGCCTCGCTTAGCTCCCGGGTGCGCTCCCGCCGGTTGTGTATGCGCAGTTCATCGACCAGCTCGGGCAGCGTGACAAGCAGCGCGCCCCGCTCGTGCTTGCGTTCCTTCGAGCGGCTGCCGAAGCGTGCCGCGAACCAATAGAACAGCGCGAACGCGGGCACCAGCAGCAGCGCCGACCGGACCAGCGCGTCGCCCAGAAGGCCAAGCATATGGTCCCATGCCCGCACCACCGGCGGGAAGCTGTCGAGCATGGCGATCGGCAGCTGGATGGTCCCGCCGAACGCGGTCTCGAGCGCGATCCGCTTCTCGGGATCGAACTCCATGAAGCCGTAGATCGCGGCATAGATACGCATGCCGACAAGGTACATCTCATGATCGGACAGCTGCCCCGAGAGGGTCCACCATGAGGTCCACGCAATCACGATGGCGGCGACGATCAGCGGGCCCTTGAGGCCGGCAGCGAACATGAAGCTGAAGTGGCCGAGGAGCTGGCTGCCGCGGGTGAAGTTGACGAGGTTGCGTTTCATGCCTCGCCTCCCTCGTCGGTGCCGGCGACAAGGCCGAGCTCACGACATTTGCGGGCGTAGGCCTGGTGTGCGCGCTCGCGCAGCGCGTGGTCCGGGTGCCCGGCCAGGAGCGCATCGACGCCCACCATCATGAAGACCGAATGACGGGCTATGCGCTCGACCGAATGCTCGAGCCGCGAGACGTAATCGTCGTCGTCGCAGGCTTGGGCAAGCAGCGAGCGGATCCACTCGCTGATGCTGATTTCCCGTCGCCGCGCAGCGGCACGCACGCGCACGGCAAGGTCGTTCGACACATGGACTTGGAGAGAAATCGGCCGTGACATTCACGGACTCCTCGAATGCGGAGCCCGGTGTCGCGCGGCGAAAGGCCCTTCCTCACTAGGTCAAATCCGAGAACATGTCAAGAACACCTAAGATGCCGGATTTCCGGGACGTGGAGCGACCCTTCATTCGAATCCGATTTGAAAA
The DNA here is from genome assembly GCF_046295735.1 of Allosphingosinicella sp. Classification (GTDB taxonomy): domain Bacteria; phylum Pseudomonadota; class Alphaproteobacteria; order Sphingomonadales; family Sphingomonadaceae; genus Allosphingosinicella. Next base: position 1,409 of record NZ_JBKBMQ010000016.1, on the reverse strand, counting down.
TTGGCCCAAATCAGATCTGATTGAGAAGCTGCCACCTGCCAGATTGGCGCATAACATGTTGTCATTAAGCCATATTTCACTGCGACCCGTCGCGTAGGGTGTGCCCCTGTCCCCAACTTCGGATGGCGAATCCGGGAAACGCGCCTGGCCCGAATGGAACGGATTTGAAGCTCTTACCGGTGGGCTGCCGAGCGCGCCGGCCGCGGGCGCGGATCTGGCGGTTTTAGCCTGGGCAATCCAGCCGCGAGGACATAATCTGCGTGCAAGAAACCGGACCAGCGGGAGCACGCGAATGTCCAGCGTAACCTTGTCGGCAACGCCCAAGGGCAATGGCTTCCAGGCGACGATCACCTATTCAGACGGGGTCGCCGTCAGCTCCGCCGAAGCGTTCCCGAGCGAGTCCGAGGCAATCTCGGCAGCGGCCCTGAAGCTGCTCGAAATGCCCGACAGGCTGGAACGCTCAAGCCAGCCGAATTCCGACGGTCGAACGGGGGAAAGCTCCTTCGATCGAGCGCCCTCGAACAGCCTGGATTAAGGAACCGAGCAAAAGGAAAGGAGGAAGCCCGGGCGGGCTTCCTCCGTGCGTGACCGGATCAGAATTCGTCGCTCAGCTTACTTGGCACGGCCTCGATGACGCGGTCCAGCAGCGCCTCGGGCAAGGCGTTGTAATCGCCTTCGTCGACCGCGACGTAGCCGGCATCCTCGTCGACCAGAACGTACTGCGTGAAGTAGCTGTGAAAGGACCGGGCATGGGCCTGATCCAGCGCGGCCATGAAGGCCGCGCGGTCGGCATTCAAACCTCCAAGATCGGCGTTCGATGAAACATGCATGGCTATCCTCCTGATGTTCGATGCGTCGCATCAGGAGCTCACGCGGAGGCGGGCGGCGGGCCGGGTCAGGGACCGCGTGGAACACGCGGCCGCGGAAGCGGCGATGGGGGCAACGATTTTGTCGGAGCAGGGATTCATCCCTGCTGCGGCAAAATGGTGGGGCCCCGTCGTCCTTGACGCGGCTTGTCGGCCGCATCACCCTCGGACTACTCGCGAGAGAGACCTCTCCAACATCTGCGGGTTGGCCCCGCCTTGCCCAAAAAAACCGTTTTCCTACACGCCTTCGTGATGGCAGATTCCGGCTCGGAGGGGACCAACGGCCAGCGAAAGGAACATGCGAATGGCCAGGTCCAAACCGAGCGCTCGGGATGCGCTCAGGAAGCTGCGCGAGCAGCGCGAGGAGCTCGATGCACGGGAAGCGAGGCTCCGCGAAGAAGCGGCAACCGAGCTCGGCAGGCTCCTCATCGAATGCGGCGCCGAGACGCTCGAGCCGGGCGCACTCAGGCAGCTGATCCGCCAGTCGATGACCCTCGGGATCGACGAGACGCTGAAGCGTCTCGCCCCCGCCTGAACCCTGCC
>NZ_JBKBMQ010000015.1:0-91608 GCF_046295735.1 Allosphingosinicella sp. | reverse complement strand
CGGCCCGATCAATGCCCACTCGTCATCCGTAAGACCAATCCACTCGCCCAACGCCGCCTCCAAAAGGAAGCTTTGAATCAACCTGCGAGTCCCCCGTCAAGCTTTGTCCACGAAACCTACTCTCCCTCTCGCAAGCAAATCACCCTGTGCACGCGACGCGCACAGACTATCGTCGCGCCGCTACACCTATCACAACGCACCAACTCTGCGAAAGTCTATGCTGTTTCGCGCGACAGTATGCGACAGCCACAATATCCGAAATCTCGCCGCTCAGAAGGGGATCTTGTCGGTCCACAAGCCGATGATGCCGGCGACGACGGCCAGAAGGACGATGATGAGAAGCGCGCTCGTCAGGGAGAGGGGAGGACTTCCGAAGGAGTCGACCGCCACCATGAGCGGCCCGGCTACGAAGAGCGTCAGCAGAAACATCTGTAATCCCCGGCGCGGGCTGAAGCCCTCGTCCTTGCGGGGCAGCGCCTGGATCCGATTCGCGTGGCGCCGTCTCTTCACGGGCACGAAGCTGCATGAAAAGGAAAGCGCCGGCAAGCGATCGGCCGGCCGACAAGCCGCCGGCGTTGCGGACCTCCCGATGTCCGGCCATGGTGGAAAGCATGGCACTCGCGGCGCGGCTCAACCCTGGCGAAACGCTTGGAGACCGGGTGATGAAGGTCGATCACGCCGGCGAGCACGGGGCGGTTTGTATCTATCTCGCGCAGGCATGGTTCGCGCGGTGGCGCGCGCCCGACATGCTGCCGGAGCTCGGCCGGTTCCTCGAACATGAGCGGGGCCATCGCGCGATCTTCGCCGCCGAGTTGGCGCGGCGCGGGCAGCGGCGATGCCGAAGCTATTTCTGGTGCGGCCTGGGCGGCTTCGTGCTGGGCGGCCTCACCGGTCTGGCCGGACGGCAGGCGATCGCGGCGACGACGGTGGCGATCGAACGCACGGTCCTGCGGCACATGCGCGAACAGGTGCGCGCGCTGACCGGCGTCGACGATGCCGCCGTGACCGCGCTGCGGCGAATCATCGCCGAGGAGCAGGAGCATCACGATCTGTCGGAGGCCCGGCTCCGGCCGGGCGGCTTGTGGCCGAAGATCGTCGACCCGATCGTCGGCGCATCCACGCACGCCGTGATCTGGCTGGGCATGCGGCTGAGATCGTCGAAAGGCGCCAGGATCAGGGCCCGATGACCGGCGCGGCCCTGCTTCGGCGCAGCGGCAACTTCTGTTCAGGGAAAGGTTTCGAACCCGAACGTCACCCGCGGCTTCGCCACCCTCGCAACCGGGCGTGATTCAGCCGCGCCGAAAAAAGGGCTTTCCTACAGGGCAACCTATCTGGTTCAATAATCCTCATGTGGATGAACCAGTCTTCGGAGTCGCGGGCGTCCTCGCTCAGTGGCCGCGCGTCGGTTCGCACCCGGGAGGAAGGCCGCGGCGGGTTCCCGTTGATCGCTCCTCTCGATCAAAAGTCCGCCATTGATCGACGGGATTTTTCCCGCACGCCGAACCTTCCTGAACTTCGGCTCTTCGCCGCCTCATTCCGCCGTGCGCAGGGCGTAGCGCTGGAGCTTGCCGGTGGCGGTCTTGGGGAGGGCGGCGACGAAGGCGATCGCGCGGGGGTATTTGTAGGGGGCGATGGTCGCCTTGACATGGGCCTGGAGCGTCTCGGCGAGCGCGTCCGACGGTTCGTGGCCCGGGGCGGGGACGATGAAGGCCATCACCTTCTGCCCGCGCTCGGGGCAGGGCACGCCCACCACCGCGCATTCCCCCACGGCCGGATGGCCGTAGAGCGCGTTCTCCACCTCCGGCGCGGCGATGTTGTAGCCGGCCGACACGATCATGTCGTCGGAGCGCGCCACGTACCAGAAATAGCCGTCCCCGTCCCGGCGGTAGGTGTCGCCGGTGACGTTCCAGCCATGCTCGACATAGTCGGCCTGGCGCGGATCGTCGAAATAGCGGCAGCCGGTCGGCCCCTTGACGGCGAGGCGGCCGGTGCCGGTCGCGAGCGGCCGGCCGTCCTCGCCGAGCACCGTCGCCTGATAGCCCGGCACCGCCTTGCCGGTCGCGCCGGGGCGGATGTCGTCGCCGCTCGCGGAGATGAAGATGTGCATCATCTCGGTCGCGCCGATGCCGTCGACGATGCGCAGGCCCGTCGCCTCCGCCCAGGCGTGCCAGGTCGCCGCCGGCAGATGCTCCCCCGCCGACACGCAGGTCCGCAGCGACGAGATGTCCGCCCCGCCCAGCAGCCCCAGCATCGCCTTGTAGGCGGTGGGCGCGGTGGCGAGCGTTGTGACGCGGTGGCGCGCGATCGCGTCCAGCAGCGGCCCGGGGCCGGGCGTCTCCAGCGTCACCGCGGTGCCGCCGAAGCGCCAGGGGAAGATCAGCAGCTGCCCGAGGCCGAAGGTAAAGGCGATCGGCGCCGAACAGGCCCAGCGGTCGCCCGGCCGCGGATCGAGCAGGTGGCGCGCGAAGGCGTCCGCGCAGGCCAGCACGTCGCGGTGGAAATGGACGCAGCCCTTGGGCTTGCCGGTGGTGCCCGAGGTGAAGGCGATGAGCGCCACGTCGTCGCGGTGGGTCGCCGCCGCGGGAAAACCCGGCGCGGTCCGCTCCAGCCGCCGCTCCAGCGCCCCACCGCCGAGATCGCCGTGATAGGTGAGCAGGGAGCGCACCGTGCCCGCCTGCGCCGCGCCGGGATGGTAGTCCTCCAGGCAGCGGTCGTCGACGATGGCGTGGCTCACCTCGGCCCGCGCGAGAATGGTCGCGATCTCGCCCGCGCGCAGCACCGGCATGGTGGTGACGAGAATCCCGCCCGCCTTCAGCACGCCGAGCCAGCAGGCGAACAGCATCGCGCCGTTGGGGCCGCGCAGGAAGACGCGGTTGCCGGGCTCCAGTCCCTCCTCCTCCACCAGCAGCCGGGCGATCCGGTCGGAAAGGTCGGCCATCGCGCCATAGGTCCAGCGGCCGTTATCGTTCAGCACGGCGAGCGCGTCGGGATCGCCCGTGTCGATCAAGTCAACCGCCGCGTTCAGCCGTTCGGGATAAAGCAGCTCCGGCAGGTCGAAGCGGAAGTCCGGCTGCGCCCCGGGCGGCGGCAGGCGGTCGCGGACGAAGCTGTCGGTGTGGGCGCTGGTCATGCGGCCTCTCCTTCGGGGATGACGGCAATGGTCTCGATCTCGATCCGCGCCTCCGGCTCGACCAGGGCCGAGACGCCGACCACCGCCATCGCCGGGAAGTTCCGGCCGATCAGCGCGCGGTACGACGCGCCGATGGCGGGAAGGCTTGCGCGATATTCGGCGACGTCCGTCACGTACCAGGTCATGCGGGCGATATGTTCGGGGCCGGCGCCGGCCTCGGCTAGGACGGCGAGGGTGTTGCGCAGCACCTGCTCGAACTGGCCGGCCAGGTCTTGCGCGACGAAGCGCTCCTCGGCGTCCCAGCCGACGATCCCGCCGGTGAGGACGATCGTGCCGCTGGCGGCGATGCCGTTGGCATATCCCTTCGGCCGGGGCCAGCCGGGGGGGAGGAGGGTGCGGTGGACGGTCATCGGCGATAGCCTTCCAGATGGGCGCGGGCGATCACCACCTTCTGCACCTCGCTCGCGCCTTCGTAGATGCGCAGCGCCCGGATCTCGCGGTACAGGCTCTCGACGATGCAGCCATGGGTGACGCCGAGGCCGCCGAACATCTGCACCGCCTTGTCGATGACGCTCTGCGCGCTGTCGGTGGCGTGGAGCTTGGCGAGCGCCGCTTCCCGGCTGTTGCGCTGCCCGCGCACGTCGCGCAGCCAGGCGGCGCGGTAGACGAGGAGGGCGGAAGTCTCGACGTCCAGCACCATCTCGGCCAGCTTCGACTGGGTGATGGCGTTGTCGGCGAGCGTGCCGGAGCCGAGCTTGCGCGCCAGCGCGCGCCGCGTCGCCTCGTCCAGCGCACGGCGGGCGAAGCCGAGCGCCGCCGCGCCCACCGTGGTGCGGAACACGTCGAGCGTCGCCATCGCCTGCGCGAAGCCGCGCCCCGCCTCGCCGATCAGCGCCTCGCCGGGCAGCGCCATGTCGGTGAAGCGCAAGGTGGCGAGCGGATGCGGCGCGATCACGCGGATCCGCTCCGCGATCTCGAGGCCCGCCGCATCGGCCTCGACCAGGAAGGCGGAAATGCCCTTCGCTCCCGGCGCCTCGCCGGTGCGGGCGAACAGCACGTAATAATCGGCGATGCCGCCGTTCGAGATATAGGTCTTGGCGCCGTTCACCCGCCATCCCGCGCCGTCGCGGACGGCGGACGTCTCCATATTGGCCACGTCCGATCCGGAGCCTGGATCGGTGAGGGCGAAGGCGGCGATCTTCTCGCCCGCCGCGACGGCGGGGAGGAAGGCGCGCTTCTGCGCCTCGCTGCCGAACAGGCTGATCGTGCCCGATCCGAGCCCCTGCATCGCGAAGGCGAAGTCGGCGAGGCCGCTGTGCCGCGCCAGCGTCTCCCGGATCAGCGCCAGGCTGCGCACGTCGAGCCGCTCGTGCACCCCGCCATAGGCCGCCGGCACGCAGTAGCGCAGCCAGCCCCCTTGCCCGAGCGTCGCCACCAGCGCCCGGCATGCGGCGTCGACATCGTCGCCATGATAATCGCCAAGCTCCGCCGCGCACCAGGCCTCCAGCCGCTCGGCCAACGCGCGATGCGACCCGTCGAAGAACGGCCAGTCGAGGAAGTCCGTCATCCGTCCCTCCCTGCAAGGGAGGGGGCGGGGGTGGGTGAGCGCTCAATCACCTTGGAACTCCGGCGCTTTCCTGCCCGCGGCGAATGCCTCGAAGGCGCGGCGGAAGTCGTTGGTGGCCATGCAGATCGCCTGGGCCTGGGCTTCCATCTCGATCGCGGTCTCGAGGCTCACATTCCATTCGGTATTGAGCTGCGTCTTGGTGATGCCGTGGGCGAAGGTCGGGCCGCTCGCGAGCGTGCGGGCGAGCGCCCGGGCCTCGTCGAGCAGCGCCTCGGGCGCGACCAGGCGGTTGTGGAAGCCCCAGCGTTCGCCTTCCTCCGCGCTCATCACCCGGCCGGTGAACAGCAATTCGCTCGCCCGGCCTTGGCCGATGATGCGCGGCAGGATCGCGCAGGCGCCCATGTCGCATCCGGCGAGGCCGACGCGGGTGAACAGGAAGGCCGTCTTGGTCGCCGGCGTCGCGAGCCTCAGGTCGGACGCCATCGCCATGATTGCGCCGGCGCCGACGCACACCCCGTCGAGCGCCGCGACGATCGGCTGCGGGCAGCCGCGCATCGCCTTCACCAGGTCGCCGGTCATGCGGGTGAACTTCAAAAGGTCCGGCATCGCCATGCGGGTGAGCGGGCCGATGATCTCGTGCACGTCGCCGCCGCTCGAGAAATTGCCGCCCGCGCCCGCCACCACCACCGCCTTCACCTCGGGCGCGTAGACGAGCGCCCGGAAGGTGTCGCGCAGCTCGGCATAGGATTCGAACGTCAGCGGGTTCTTCCGCTCGGGGCGGTTCAGGGTGACGGTCGCCACCCCCTCGACGAAGGCCCACTGGAAATGGGAGGGCGCGAAAGTGTCAGGTGTCACGGGATGTTCCTTGCGCGATGGAAACCTTGAGCGCGCCGAGCGCGGCGTAGAGGCGGTCCCGCTCGTCGGCGGGCAAGCCGGCGAACAAGGCGTCGATCCAGCAGGTGTGCCGTTCGGCGAGCGCCGCGAACTCGCGCGCGCCGGCGGGGGTCAGGCGGACGATCGAGGAGCGCCGGTCGGCGGGATCGGTCTCGATCGCGACCAGCCCGTCCTCGCCGAGCTTGCGCACCAGGCCGGTGACGTTGCCGTTGGAGACGAGCAGCGCGCGCGACAGGGCCCCCATGGTGAGCCCGTCCGGCGCGCGCTCCAGAGCGGCGAGGACGTCGAAGCGGGGGAGGGTGGCGCCGCGCGCGGCGAGCCGGCGCTGCACGTCCTTCTCGATCGCCATGGTACAGGAGAGGAGGCGCAGCCACAGCCGCACGCTCGACCCTTCGGCCGGCCCGCCCTCATGCTTCTCGCGGATGATGGAGGGGAGGGCGGCGCTCACATCACCTCTCCGCCCGCGACCGCGATCGCCTGGCCGGTGAGGGCGCGGCTTTCGGGCAGGCACAGCCACAGGACGGCGCCGGCCACCTCCGCCGGATCGACCAGCCGCGCCTGCGGGCTGAACCGCGCGAGCTCGGCGCGGGCCTCCGCCTCGCCGCGCCCCGTTTTGGCGCGGATGCGCTCGATCGCCTCGGCCGCCATGTCGGTGTCGGTAAAGCCCGGGCAGACGGCGTTCACCGTCACCTCGCTGCGCGCCAGCTCCATCGCCAGCGCCCTCGTGAAGCCGATCGCGCCATGCTTCGCCGCGCAATAAGGCACCGTATAGGCATAGCCCTTGAGCCCCGCCGTGGAGGCGACGGTGACGATGCGACCGCGCGGCGCCGCCAGCAGATCGGGCAAGGCGGCCTGACTGGTGTGGAGCAGGGCATCGAGATTGACCGCCATCGCCCGCCGCCAGGCGTCGGCGGAGACCTTGGCGAAGGGCGCGCTTTCCGCCGCGCCCGCATTGTTGACGAGGATGGCGATCGGCCCGTTGGCCTCGCGGGCCTCGGCGAAGGCGCGGTCGACCTGCGCGCGATCGGTGACGTCGGCGGCGGCCGCGGCGGCGACCAGTTCGCGCGCGACGGCGTCCAGCCTCTCCCGCCGCCGCCCGACCAGCGTCAGCTTCGCGCCTTCGGCCGCCAGCGCCCGCGCGATCGCCGCGCCGATGCCGGTGCCGCCGCCGGTCACCACCGCATGCTGGCCGGCCAGTCTCATGCCTTCAGCATCTCCTGCTCGCGCTGGAGGTTGCGGGCGAGCTGCGCCTGGCCGCCGAGATATGGCGGCGGCACCCATTGCGCGCGATGGCCCTGCGCCGCCGCGGCGCGCAGCGTCCACATCGGATCGACGAGGTGCGGCCGGGCGAGCGCGACGAGGTCGGCGCGCCCGGCGGCGAGGATCGAGTTCACATGATCGGGCTCGTAGATGTTGCCCACCGCCATGGTGGTGAGCCGGCCCTGGTTGCGGATCTGGTCGGCGAACGGCGTCTGGAACATGCGGCCGTAGACCGGCCTGCAATCGGCCCAGGTCTGCCCGGCCGACACGTCGATCAGGTCGGCGCCGGCCTCGTGGAAGGCGCGGCCGATCTCGACCGCCTCGTCCGGCGTGACGCCCGCGTCGCCCATCCAGTCGTTGGCCGAGATGCGCACCGACATCGGCCGTTCCGCCGGCCACACGGCCCGCATCGCGCGGAACACCTCCAGCGGGAAGCGCAGGCGGTTCTCCAGGCTGCCGCCATAGGCGTCGGTCCGCTTGTTGGTGAGCGGCGTGATGAAGCTCGACAGCAAATAGCCGTGCGCCGCGTGCAGCTCGACCATGTCGAAGCCGCAGTCGATCGCGCGGCGGGTGGCGGCGACGAAGGCGTCGCGCACATCGTCCATATCCTCCCGGGTCATCGGCCGCGGCACCTGGTTATCGGCGCTCCACGGCACGTCGGACGCGGCCATGACCGGCCAGTTCCCGCTGTCCAGCGGCACGTCATAGCCTTCCCAGCCGACGCGGGTGGAGCCCTTGGGCCCCGAATGGCCGAGCTGCAGGCAGATCCGGGCGGGCGTGTTCCCATGGACGAATTCGACGATCCGGCGCCACGCCTCGACATGTTCGGGCGCGTAGAGTCCGGGGCAGCCGGGGGTGATCCGCCCTTCGGCCGAGACGCAGGTCATCTCGGTATAGACGAGCCCCGCGCCGCCCTGCGCGCGGGTGCCGTAATGGACGAGGTGGAAGTCGGTGGGGCGGCCGTCCACCGCCGAATAGGTCGCCATCGGCGAGACGACGACGCGGTTCTCGACCGTCATGCCGCGCAGCCGGAACGGCGCGAACATCGGCGGCGCGGGGGGGTGATTGTCGCCCGCTCCGTCATTGCGAGCGGAGCGAAGCAATCCAGCCTCGGGCCTTTGGATTGCTTCGTCGCCTTCGGCTCCTCGCAAAGACGAGAGAGAGGAGCGGGCCCTGGACTGGAACCAGCGCTCCACGCCTTCCAGCCAGTTCCTGTCCCGCAGGCGCAGATTCTCGTGGCTCACCCGCTGCGACCGGGTGAGGAGGGAATAAGCGAACTGGATCGGCTCGAAATGGAGATAGCGGTCCAGCGTCTCGAACCATTCGGTCGAATTGCGGGCGCTGTTCTGGAGCTTCAGCACCTCGAGGTTGCGCTCCTCCTGATATTCGACGAGCGCGTCTTCGCGCGACAGGCCGGGCCGGTTCAGCACCTCCGCGAGCTTGATCGCGTCCTCGAGCGCGAGCTTGGTGCCGGACCCGATGGAGAAGTGCGCGGTGTGGGCGGCGTCGCCGAGCAGGATCAGATTCCTGTACGACCATCTGCCGCAGACGATCCGGCGGAAGTTCAGCCAGGCCTGCGGGCCGGGCAGGTGGCGGGCGTTGGACATGAGGCCGTGGCCGTCCAGATAGGCGGCGAAGATGCGCTCGCAGGCGGCGATCGCCTCGGGCTGGTCCATTTCGTCGAAGCCGAGCCCGGCCCAGGTCTCCGGGTCCATTTCGACGATGAAGGTCGAAAGCCCCTCGCCGAAGCGGTAGGCGTGCGCCCAGACCCAGCCGGCCTCGGTCTCCTCGAAGGCGAAGGTGAAGGCGTCGAACACCTTCTCGGTCCCGAACCAGAAGAATTTGTTGCGCCGCACCTGGATGTCGACGTCGAAATGCGGCGCGTAGGCGGTGCGGATGCGGCTGTTCGCGCCGTCGGCGGCGATGACGAGGTCGTAATCGGCCCAGGCGTCGAGATCGGGGTCGGCCTCATGCTCGAAATGGAGGTGGACGCCGAGCGCGCGCGCCCGCTCCTGGAGAATGGCCAGCAGCCGCTTGCGCCCGATGCCGATGAAGCCGTGGCCGGAGGAGCGCACGCATTCGCCATGGATATGGACGTCGATATCGTCCCAATGCGCGAATTCGTCGCGGATGACGGCCCCGGATACAGGGTCGTTCGCCATCAGGTTTTCGACCGTCTGGTCGGAAAAGACCACGCCCCAGCCGAACGTGTCGTCGGCCCGGTTGCGTTCGAACACATGGACGTCGTGCCCCGGCTCGCGCAGCTTCATGGAGATGGCGAAGTAAAGGCCGGCGGGGCCGCCGCCCAGGCACGCGATCCGCATCATCCTCTCCGATATTTTAGTGTTAAACTAACTTCCCCGCCGCGCCCGTCAAGGCAGGACTGGTCGGGGAGAAGGCCGGGAGAGGTCGGCCCGCCGGGTCGCGCCGCGCCGTCAGGCCGCGCGGGCGTGGAGTTCGGCGAAGCCGTTGAATTCGGCGTGGAGGCCCTTGTCGAAGATCGGGGAGGTGAGTTCGGCCACGATCTGCCGGAGGTCGGCGCCGTCGATCGGCTGTCCACCCTGTTCGTAGCCCATCGCCCATTCGCCGAAGCTTCGGCCCGCGACGCTGCGGCAGGACAGGACGACCGGCGCATAGTGGCGGGGATCGGCGCGGATGCGGTCGAAGGTCGCGGAGACGGCCGTGCTCGGCCCCTCCAGCGCCTGCAGGAATCGCCGGCCGCCGGCCACCAGCAGGCCGGTGACGCCGACCTTCTGGTTGTTGCGCCGGGAAACGGCGAGGATATCCTGAAGCATCGCGTCGGTCGGACGCTCGCGGGCGGTGCTGATATAGACGAGCTGAAGCATGACAGGGACTGGGTAGAATCCCTGTTCTCAAGATTTGGTGAACAACGATCATGCCCGCTTCGGCTGCAACCCGGCGGCGTCGGCGCCGTTGTCGCTGTCGATCAGTTGGAGAAAAGGACATGCCGGTATCAAGCAGCAGCGCGGTCGAGCGGATCGCCCGCGTCATCGCGGGGCGGATCCTCAGCATCAACGCGGACGGGGACGATCCGTCGGCGGGCGACCGGGTGGATGCCGCCTGGCGCGACCATCGCGACGACGCCCTGTCGGTGCTCAGGACGCTGCGGGAACCCGACTCGGCGATGGCGGCGGCGGGCGACGTCGACGTCTGGGAGCGCATGGTCGAGGCGGCCCTCGCCGGGGCGGAGCAGAGCGCCTGAACCGTCAGGGCAGCCAGCCGTCCCGGAGCAGCGCCCGAAGCGCGTAGAGCGCCGGGCCGGCGAGCAGCAGCCCCAACGCCACGTCGAAGGCGCGGATCGGCGCCAGCCGGCTGCCGCGCGCGCCGTTGCGGGCGAAGTCCATCGCGGTGATCCACAGGATCGAGACGCCGCACAGCGCCGCCACGGCCGCCGCGGCCACGAAGGGGAGGTGCAGCGCGTCCGGCCAATAGCCGTGGCCCACCCAGAGCAGCGCCATCGCAGCCGCCGCCAGAGCGCCGATGCCGCTGGCGCGGGCGATCGTCCACCATTGGCGGAGCGTCCGTGGCGGCGCCTTGCGGCGGCGGGCGGCGCGGCGGCGGCGGGTCACGCGTCGATCGCTTCCTCGTCGAGCTCGGCGGCGTGGTTCTGGATGAAGTGGAAGCGATGCTCGGGGTTGCGGCCCATCAGCCGGTCGACGAGGTCGCGCACCGCCGAGCGCTCCTCATATTCGGACGGCAGCGTGATCCGCAGCAGCGAGCGGGTGCGGGGGTCCATGGTGGTTTCCCGCAACTGCCCCGGATTCATCTCGCCGAGGCCCTTGAAGCGGCCGATCTCCACCTTCTTCCCCTTGAACAGGGTCGATTCCAGGGCCGCGCGGTGCGCCTCGTCGCGGGCATAAGCGACGGTCCCGCCGCTCGCCAGGCGGTAGAGCGGCGGCTGGGCCAGATAGAGGTGACCGCGCTTCACCAGCTCGGGCATCTCCTGGAAGAAGAAGGTCATCAGCAAGGTGGCGATATGGGCGCCGTCAACGTCGGCGTCGGTCATGATCACCACCCGCTCGTAGCGCAGGTCCGCCGGGTTGCAGCGGTCGCGCGTGCCGCAGCCCAGCGCCTGGACGAGATCGGCGATCTCCTGGTTGGCGCGGATCTTGTCGGCGGTGGCGGACGCGACGTTCAGGATCTTGCCGCGGATCGGCAGGATCGCCTGCGTCTTGCGGTCGCGCGCCTGCTTGGCCGATCCGCCGGCGCTGTCGCCTTCCACGATGAACAATTCAGTCCCTTCGGGATCGTCGTTGGCGCAGTCGGTGAGCTTGCCCGGCAGGCGCAGCTTGCGCGACGAGGTGGCGGTCTTGCGCTTCACCTCGCGTTCGGCCTTGCGCCGCAGCCGCTCGTCCATCCGGTCGAGCACGAAGCCGAGCAGCGCCCGCCCGCGCTCCATATGGTCGGCGAGGAAATGGTCGAAATGGTCGCGGATCGCGGCCTCGACCAGCCGGGCCGCGTCGGGCGAGGTCAGCCGGTCCTTGGTCTGGCTCTGGAACTGCGGATCGCGGATGAAGACGGACAGCATGATCTCCGCCCCCGCCACCACGTCGTCGGCCTGGATGTCCTTCGCCTTCTTCTGGCCGACGAGGTCGCCGAAGGCGCGCAGCCCGCGGGTCAACGCCTGGCGGATGCCCTGCTCGTGGGTGCCGCCGTCGGGCGTCGGGATGGTGTTGCAATAATAAGAGGAGCCGCCCTCGCTCCACAGCGGCCAGGCGACCGCCCATTCGACCGATCCCTGGCCGTCGGGAAAGTCCTGCCGGCCGGTGAAGAATTCGGCGGTGGCGCATTCGCGCGCGCCGACCTGCTCGCGCAGATGGTCGGCGAGGCCGCCGGGAAATTGGAACGCCGCCTCGGCCGGGATCTCGTCGGAAACGAGCGATGGGTCGCAGCGCCAGCGAATCTCCACCCCGGCGAAGAGATAGGCCTTGGACCGGGCGAGCCGATAGAGCCGGGCCGGCTTGAACCGCGCCTCGGCGCCGAAGATGTCCGGATCGGGCGTGAAGGAGAGGGTGGTGCCGCGGCGATTGGGCGCGGCGCCGATCTTCTGCAGCGGCCCCTGCGGCAGGCCGCGGGTGAAGAGCTGGCGGTAGAGCTCGCGGTTGCGCGCCACCTCGACCACCGTCTCGGTCGACAGCGCGTTCACCACCGACACGCCGACGCCGTGGAGTCCTCCCGACGTGGCATAGGCCTTGTCGGAGAATTTGCCGCCCGAATGGAGCGTCGTCAGGATCACCTCGAGCGCCGACTTGCCGGGATATTTGGGATGCTCGTCGATCGGGATACCGCGGCCGTTGTCGGTGACGGTGAGCCGCCCCGGCGTGCCGGGCGCGGGCTCCAGCGCCACTTCGATGCGGGTGGCGTGGCCGGCCACCGCCTCGTCCATCGAATTGTCGAGCACTTCGGCAGCGAGATGGTGGAGCGCCCGTTCGTCGGTTCCCCCGATATACATGCCCGGCCGCCGCCGCACGGGCTCGAGACCTTCGAGCACCTCGATCGAATGGGCGTCATAGTCGGTGGGGGTGCGCGAAGCGGAAGCGAACAGATCGTCGGACATGCCGGCGGTATAGGGGTGCGGGGGAGAGGGGGGCAAGCGGCGCGTCCCTGACGAGACGACGGCAGGTGAGGGAACCTGGAAGAGGCAGAGGCGTCGAAGGCGCGGAAAGGAGAGGCCGTGGAGGTTCGGCGCAGGTTCGAGACGCTCGCCCGCTGGGGCCATGCCGCGCGCGGCGCCGTCTATCTGCTGGTCGCGTGGCTGGCGGTGCGCGCCGCCTTGTTCAACCAGGATCCGGGCGACAACCAGACCGCGCTCGCCTTCGTCGCCGACGGCACGACCGGCCGGGCGATGCTGGCGGCGATTGCGGTGGGTCTTGCCGCCTTCGGCCTGTGGCGCGGCCTCGACGGCCTGTTCAACCCGCAAGGGGAGGGCCGCAAGGCGCTCGCCCGCCGCGCCGCGCGGATCGCGAGCGGCGCGGCGCATCTGTCGCTCGCCTTCGCGGCGGCGAGGCTCGCGCTCTCCGGCGGCTCCGGCGGGGACGCGGGCGCGCGGCCGCAGGATGAAAGCGCGCGCGACTGGACGGGCTTCCTGCTGCAGCATCCGCTCGGCGAAGTCGCGGTGATGCTCGCCGGGCTGATCGTCCTCGCGGTCGGCGCGGCGCAGTGGGTGAAGGCCTGGCGCTGCGGCTTCATGCGCGATCTGGGCGCCGACGCGCCGCCCGCATGGTGGCTGAAACCCGCCGGGCGGGCCGGCTATGCGGCGCGCGGCGTGGTGTTCGCGATGATCGGCCTGTTCCTCATCCTCGCCGGCTGGGAGCGCGATCCTTCGGAAGCCGGCGGCATGGGGCAGGCGCTGACGACGCTGCAGGCTCAGCCGAGCGGACCCTATCTGCTCGGCGCGGTCGCCGTCGGCCTCGCCATGTTCGGCCTGTTCAGCATGGTCCAGGCCAAATGCCGGGTCGTTCGCTCGCCGACGCTCGCCTGATCCGCAGCGCGCGTCGGGCGTGCGTGAATAGCCCGTGTTAACCTCTCGCACTTAAGACGGGCGGCGGAGGTTCAAACAGGGCGCTTCCGGCGCCCGGGGTTCGGGAATATCGCGTGGGTCTGCTGTCGTCGTCCAAGCTGATGGGCCTCAGGGCTTCGGAGCCGCGCCAGCCGGCGCCCGCTCCGGAGACGGACCGATTCGTCTCCTCGCTGGAACAGACCGGAAAGGCCTGGTTCTGGGAGGTCGATCGGGACGGCTATCTCACCTACCTCACCGAGTCGGTCGCGGCGCGCGCCGGGATGAGCGGAGAGGCGATCCGCCGCCACCGGCTGGCGGAGCTGGTGCGCGACTGCTGGACGAGCGAGGACGATTGCATCGGCACCGAGCGCAGCCTCAGCTTCCACCTCTCGCGCAGCCAGCCCTTCACCGACCTCAACGTCCGGTCAGCGGCCGATCCGGACCTCATCTGGTCGCTGACGGGAAGGCCGATCCTGTCCGAAAGCGGCGAGCTGCTCGGCTATCGCGGCATCGGTTCGGACCTGTCCGACAAGATCCGGGCCGAGGCCGAGCTGCGCCGCGCCGCCCGCTACGATTCGCTGACCGACCTGCCCAACCGGGCCACGATCCTCAAACATCTCGAGGAGACGCTGCTCGTCTCGCGCCGCAGCCGCTGCGCGCTGATGATCGTCGACCTCGACCGCTTCAAGGACGTGAACGACAGCCACGGCCATCTGGTCGGCGACGAGCTGCTGCGGCAGGTCGCCGAGCGGCTGCGCCAGATCGTCGGCACGAAGGGCAAGCTCGGCCGGCTGGGCGGCGACGAGTTCGAAGTGGTGATGCCGGGCGGATCGAGGGAAGAGGATGTCCGCGAGCTCGCCGCCAGCTGCATCAAATATGTCTCCATCCCCTACAAAGTGGGGGACCGGACCCTCTCGGTCGGCGCGTCGATCGGCATCGCCTTCTCTGCCGAGGAGGACGATGCGGAGAGCCTGTTCCGCAAGGCCGACCTCGCTCTCTACGCCGCCAAGGCGCGGCGCGGGGTCGCCAGCCTGTTCGAGCCGCACATGGAAATCGCCGCGGTCAACCGCCAGGCGCTGGAGCACGAACTGAGGACGGCGCTGGGCGAGGGCGGCCTGTCGCTCTGGTTCCAGCCGGTGGTCTCCGGCACGTCCGAGACTTTGGTCGGGTTCGAGGCGCTGGTGCGCTGGGAGCATCCGGTCCAAGGCTTCATCTCGCCCGAAACCTTCATCGGCGTCGCCGAGGAATCCGGGCTCATCATGCAGCTCGGCGAGTGGGTGCTACGGGCCGCCTGCCACGAAGCGGCGCGCTGGCCCGATCATCTGTTCGTCGCGGTCAACGTGTCGCCGACGCAGTTCACCGACAGCGACTTCACCCGCATCCTGCTCCAGGCGCTGGCCGACGCGCAGTTCCCGGCGGCGCGGCTGGAGCTCGAAGTGACCGAAGCCGTCTTCCTGTCGAACAATCCCAATGTCGACCGGACGTTCGAAGCGCTGAAGCGGATCGGCGTCCGGCTGGTGCTGGACGATTTCGGGACCGGCTATTCCAGCCTCGCTTATCTGAGCCGCGCGCCGTTCGACAAGCTGAAGATCGACCGCTCCTTCGTGCGCGGCGCCTGCCTTCCCGGCTCCAAGGACCTGCCGATCCTCGAATCGATCGTCGGTCTCGCCCACCGGCTGGAGCTCGAGATCACCGCCGAGGGCGCAGAGACTCATCAGGATCTGGAGCTGATCCGGCGGCTCGAATGCACCTATGTGCAGGGCTTCATCTTCGGCAAGGCGGCGGGAGCCGAGGAGACCCGCGAGCTGGCGCTGGCGTCGGCGCCGGTGGATGCGGGCGGCTTCACCTTCAGCCGCGCCCAGCGCCACCGCCTGATCCGCAGGCTCTCCGTCTTCGTCGGCGGGCGGCGGCTCACCGGTCTGGTGCGCAACGTTTCGGCGACGGGCGCGCTGATCGAGCTCGACCAGGAACTGAGCGCCGGCCTCGTCGTCAAGATCGAGCTGCCCGGCTACGAGATACTGGAGGCGGAGGTGCGCTGGGTGCGCGGCAAGCGGGCGGGCGTCCGGTTCGTCAGTGAATTCGATCTGGGCGGCATCCTCACCCGCAACGAAAAGCTCGCCTGAGGGCGCTCAGGCTTCCTCCGTCTTGCGGAGGAAGGCGCGGGGCGCCGCCATGTCGCTGGTGACCAGCGCCACCACGAAATGCGGGCTGTTGTGCGCCCAGCCGACCTGGCCGTCCTTGCGGATGCCGATGCCGCCGCCATCCGCGCCGGCTCCGCCCGTGCCCGGCAGCTTCGCGACCGCTTTGGCGATCGCCTGCTCCATGTCAACGCCGTCGTCCAGCGATGCCATCACCCGCGACGCGAGCGCGAGGCGCGCGATCGTCTCGCCGTCGCCTGAGAAGGAGACGGCGCCGACATGGTTGTCGGCGTAGAGGCCCCCGCCGGGGAGCGGGCTGTCGCCGATCCGGCCGACCTTCTGGCCGCTGATCCCGCCGGTGGACGTGCCCGCCGCCATGTTCCCGCCTTGGTCCAGCGCGACCGCGCCGACCGTGTCGTGCGCGCCTTCCAGCAGGGACTGTTTCTCGGCCGCGGCCCGCAGTTCCTCCTCTCCCGCGAGCGGGAGACCGTTGTCCCGCGCGAACTTCAGCGCGCCGTCGCCGACCAGCAACACTTCCTTCTCTTCCATCAGCCGGCGCGCGACTCCGATCGGGTTGCGCACCCGGCGGATCGCGCCGACGGCGCCCGCGGAAAGGTCGCGCCCGTCCATCAGGCCCGCGCACATCTCGATATCGCCCTGCTCGTTCACCATGGACCCGCGGCCGGCGTTGAAGGCGGGAAGATCCTCGAGGACGCGGATCGATGCCTCGACGGCGTCGAGCGCGCTTCCTCCGCGCTCCAGGATCTCGCGCCCGGCGGCGAGCGCCTGCAGCACGCCCGCGCGGTTCGCCTCTTCCTCGGCCGGCTCCATCTCCTTGGCGCCGCCATGGACGATCAGCGCCCAGACATCCGTCCCGTCCTGCATAAGCTCCTGCGCCCGATGACATATAAGGGTCGCGAGCAAACGCGGGCCGGCGCGTCGAAGCTCCGCGCCATCGCATTAATCTGGGGCAAGCTCCTCGCTCGCGGGTCGGTCGCCCAGAAGGTAGCGAGGACCGGGTCCGGCGGCGCCCGCACGGTCCCCGGGATTGTACAGCTGGCAGCGCTCCAGCGACAGGCAGCCGCAGCCGATGCAGCCGTCCAGCAGATCGCGGGTTCGCTCCAGCATCGCGATCCGCGCGTCCAGCGTGCCGCGCAGCCGCCGGCTGATCGCCTGCCAATCCTCCTGCGTCGGCGCGCGGCCGAGCGGCAGCTGCGCCAGCTCCGCTTCGATCGCCGCGAGGCTGAGGCCGAGCCGCTGCGCGACCATCGCGAAGGACAGGCGGCGGACATCGGATCTGAGGAACCGGCGCTGATTGCCGGCCGTGCGATGCGGCTGGATGAGGCCGCGTTCCTCGTAGAAGCGGATGGCGGACACCGAGAGGCCGGTGCGGCGGGCGAGCTCTCCGATCGACAAAGTGGCGGATCCGGGCACGCCTTCTTCTCCTGGAATTCCATGCTTGACCTCAACTTAGCTTGAGGTCCTACGACTCGCAATCCGGAGCGCCCTGCGCACGATCCAGGAGAGCATCATGGCCGTTTCCCGCATCGAACATGTCAACCTCACCGTCCGCGCGCCCGAGCGTTCGGCGAAGCTTATGGTGTCCATCTTCGGCTGGTCCGTCCGCTGGCAGGGCCCCGCCATGAACGGGGGGCGCACCATCCATGTCGGCAGTGAAGCGCAATATCTCGCTTTCTACACGGCCCCCGACAGGACCTATGACGACGAAGACTTCCGCAAGGGTCATCCGCTCAACCATGTCGCGGTGGAGGTCGACGATCTCGACGACGTGGAGGCCAAAGTGGTGGCGGCGGGGCTCACGCCCTTTTCGCATGGCGATTACGAGCCCGGTCGCCGCTTCTACTTCCTCGATCCGGACGGGATCGAGTTCGAGGTGGTGAGCTACTCGCGGCGATGAGGCGGCGCGTTCCTCACTCCCGCCGCAGCCGCTCGGGCTCGCGGTAACGGGTTTCGAGGAAGCGGTTCTGGACCTCGAAGCTGTGGAGGTGGGCGGCGCTCGCTTCGCGGCACAGGCGGACGAGCTCCTCGTCGCAGGTGCCGAGGCCTTCCACCAGCCGTACGAGCAGCTCGGGCTCGGCTTCCCTGACCGATTCCGGCAGGTTGGCGTAGGAGTCGATCAGCCGGGGGAGATGATCGGCGACCAGGCGGCGAATGTCCCAGGCGACGGTGCCGTTCGGCTCCAGCCCCTCGACATGGGGATGAAGGTCGCCGAGCCGCTGGAAGATGCGGTCGATCGCCGGCAGCGCTTCGATCGCGATCGTCTTGCGCTGCTCGAGCAGCCAGTCCTCGGCGTCGAGCAGCATCTCGGCCAGTTCCTCGCGCGAGATCCTCCCGCCGCCCGAGGGCCGGATCGGCCAGAACAAGGCGGCCCCGCCCGCAAGCACGGCGGCCGCACCGGCGGCGGCGAGGCCGGCCGCGCCCATCTGCAGGATCAGCGCGCCGGCGCCCGCGACTCCCGCGCCCGAAACGCCCGCCGCGGCCGTCGCCCGCTTCAGCCGCCGCGCCGCGGCGCGGTTGCGCCGCTGGCGCCGCCGCTCCTCGGCCGCGCTCACCGCCTTCGGCTTGATGTTCCGGCGCAGGAACTCCTCGGTCTTGCGGAACACATGATTGAGATCGAACGGCACGGTCGCTCCTCGGGCCTCCTGGAGCGAACATAAGCAATGCCGGGGCCGGCTCCTAGTCCGGATGCCGCCTGCGTCTACCGCGTGGTGCCGCCGAAGCCGGGATCGTCCTTGTAGCGGGTTTCGAGGAAGCGGCCCTGGGTGTGGAGGGCGTCGACATCTTCCTTCACCAGCTTCGCGCCGAGATCCTTCAGCGCCTCGTGCGCGGCGTCCAGGCCGGCGATCAGCCGCTCGTCGACCGACAGGCCCTCGCCGTCGCGTTCGTTGCGGAGCTGGGCCGGGACGCGCTCGTAGCGTTCGATCAGCTCGGGAAGATGGCGGCCCATCAGCCGGCGCGCATCCTGGGCGAGCGGGTCGAGCGGGTCGAGTTCGCCGAGCCGGCTTTCGAGCAAAGGCAGCTGGCGCCCGATCGCGTCTGCGCGGACGGCGGCGGGGGCGGGGAGGGCGTGGCGCTGGTTGTGGAGCAACGCGTCCAGCCGCCTCACCACCGCCTGGTTCGGCATGTCGTCGCGGAACGGCGCCACCTTGCGCGGCCGCTCCCCCGGCCAGACGGCGAAGAAGAGGATGGCGAGGATCGCCAGCGCCATGACCACGAACAGGCCGCCGATGCCGATCGGGTTGATGATCCCGATGATGATCGTGCCGACGATCAGGGCGGCGAGCGCCATGCC
Organism: Allosphingosinicella sp.; assembly: GCF_046295735.1. Taxonomy (GTDB): domain Bacteria; phylum Pseudomonadota; class Alphaproteobacteria; order Sphingomonadales; family Sphingomonadaceae; genus Allosphingosinicella. The sequence continues at coordinate 72,786 of NZ_JBKBMQ010000015.1, read as the reverse complement.
GATATTCGTGATCCGCCTGGCCAGCGCCGCCGTGCCGCGACGGGGCCTCCGGCGGGGCGCTCCCTCCGCCCGGCGCTCGTCGCGCAGGACGAAGGCCTCCAGCCGGCGGCTATGTTCGACGATGTCGTCGTCGAAGCTCATCAGCCCTCCAGCGCGGTCAGCGGCGAGGCTTCGGACGTCAGCCGGTTCTGCTCGACGCCTTCGGCGCGGGCGATATAGCCGCGGCTCTTCTCGACCTCGTTGGACAGCGTGTCGACCGTCTGCTTCATGCTGTCCAGCGCCTGGAGCTTGAAGGTGTCGATCGAGTCCATCGTGTCGTAGATGTTCTGGAAGGCGCGCTGCAGCGTCTCCAGAGGAATGGTCGCGGACGCGGCCTGCTTGTGGATCTCGCCGGTCTGGTGCTTCAGCATGTGGCCGGTGGAGTCGATCACGTTGGCGGTGGTGGTGTTGAGCGCGGTGATCTGATCGAGCACCAGCTTCTGGTTGGTGAGCGCCTGCGCCACCGTCACCGCAGTGCGCAGCGCCGAGACGGTGGTGGTCGAGGCGCGGTCGACGCCCTTCACCAGCTCGACATTGTTCTTCTTGACGAGATCGAGCGCCAGATAGCCCTGCACCGTCACCGCCATCTGCGTCAGCAGATCGGTCGTGCGCTGGCGGGTGTAGAAGAGCGCGGTCTCGCGGATCGCCTTGGCCTTCGCCGGATCGGCCGCGTCGAGATCGTTCGCCTTTTCCTCCAGCTTGGCGTCCATCACCTTGGAAATGTGGATCATCTGCTCGAGCTTGCCCATCGTCTTCCACAGATTGGCGCGCTCGACGTCGATCGCCGCATTGTCCATCAGCAGCTCGTCCTTGCCGGACGCGAGCCGGGCGAGGATCGCCGAGATGTGGCTTTGGGCCGACTGATATTGCTGGAAATAGCCGCGCAGCTTGTTGCCGAACGGGATGATGCCGAACAGCCGGCGCGGCGCGAGCAGATTGCCCTTGCGGCCGGGATCGAGCTCTTCGACCGTCTGGCGGAGCTGGGTGAGATCGGCGCCGATGCCGGTGTCGCTGTCGATCGCCTTGACCGGGCGGTCGAGGAAGCGGTTGGAATGGCCGGCGGCCTCCGCGATCTCCTTGCGGCCCATCGAGGTGAGCTGATCGATCTTCTTGCCGAATTCCGGGCTGTTGGCGTCGACCGAGACCAGGTCGGAGATGAAGGCGTCGACCTTTTCCTCGAGCTGGCTCTTCTGCTCGTCGCGCAGCGGCACGAGGCCGGCGGCTTCGGCGGGCGCGATCGTGTTGAGCGGCTCCGGCGGATCGAGCTTCAGCTTGGTCTCGGTCGCGGTCTGCGTCTGGGTCGCCATCTCTTCCCCCATATGGTTCGGGAAAGAGATTGGTGCGTCCGGGGCTCCGGCGCAAGAGAGAAAGCGTATTATTTCCCTAACGCACCGGAGCGGATCGGCTCAATAGGTCGGGCTGACCGGAAGCTTGCGGCCCGCATCGGCCCGGCCGGCCATATAGGCGGCGCAGTTCGAACGGAGCGACGCGCCTTCGGAGCGCGACAGCGCATAGGCCCGGCTCAAGGTCGCGATGAAGGCGGCCGGATCGGGCTGGCCGGCGGCGGCGTTGCAGATGGTCGACACCGACGCGATGTCGAGCGACCGGCGGCCGGCCGGCTCCTGCAGCGCTTCGGCCCGGGCCTGCAGGTCCAGCGACGCGCGGTCGATGTCGGGCAGCACCTGGGCGGCGCTGGCGGCGAGAGCGATCAGAATGGCGTTCATGTTGATTTCCCCTTTAACCCCGCCCGTATGACTACGGTGAAAGGGTAAAGAGGCGGTTAACCATGACGCGCGCCCGGGAGCCGCGGCGTTAACCCTGATGAACCTCCCCTAACGGTTCGATTCAGAATGGGCTCAGCCGAATCGGCCTAGTGGGAGCTCAGCCGCCGCGTTGGTGTATTGGCGGCGACGAGTTTTCGATGGAGCACATCATGCGTAAGGTTCTTCTCGCCGCCACCGCCGCGGCTCTCACGGTTCCGGCTCTTCCGACCGCCGCTTTCGCTCACGACCGCTATGCCGCGTCCTACAACGACCGCGGCTATTATCAGGGCCCGACCTGGCGCGGGCGCGACGGCCGCACCTATTGCCGCCGTTCGGACGGGACGACCGGCCTTATCGTCGGCGGCGCCGCGGGCGCGCTGATCGGCCGGGCGATCGACACCCAGGGCGAGCGGACCACCGGCACCATCCTGGGCGCCGCGGCCGGCGCGCTGCTGGGCCGCGAAGTGCAGCGCAGCCGCGCCCGCTGCCGCTAAGGATAACGGTCCGGCGGCGTATCGGCCGGACGGTTTGCGAGGAGCGCCCCGGCGGTTGAGCCGGGGCGCTTTTCGTTTGGGCGCTTGTCATCTCGCCCGGCATGCGACACTCTTCCCGGGAAAAAGGGAGAGCGCCGCATGAAGCATCTTCTCGGGGCCGCCACGGTCCTGTCGCTGGTCCTCGTCGCCGCCTGCGGACAGCAAGGCGGCGACAACGCGTCGGACACCCAGCCGAACGTCGCCGTGAATGCCGCCGCGCAGGAGTCGATCCGCGCCCGCCAGACTCATTACAAGCAGATCGGCGCGGCGATGAAAGGCATCAACGATCAGCTGAAGAGCGGCGCGCCCGACGTCGCGGCGATCCAGGGCCATGCCGCCCGCATCGCCGAATATGCCCCCCAGATCGAAGGCTGGTTCCCGCAAGGGTCGGGCTCCGAGGCCGGGCTGAAGACACGCGCGGCGGCCGAGATCTGGTCCGATCCCGACGGTTTCCGGGAGGCGGCGCAGCTGTTCGTCGCCCGCGCCGAAAGCTTCAACCGGGTGGCGCAGGAGGGAAGCCTGGACGCCATCCGCGCCGCGCTGCCCCAGCTCGGCGACAGCTGCAAGACCTGCCACGACCGGTTCCGGGGTCCTGAATGAACAAGCCGGGCCAGATCCCGGTCTGGGACTGGCCGGTGCGCATCTTCCATTGGCTGATCGTGCTGCACGTGCCGATCCTGTGGTGGACGGCCGAGAACGACCTGATGGAGCAGCATCGCGCCGCGGGCTATGTGGTGCTCGGCCTGGTCCTGTTCCGCCTGATCTGGGGCTTCGTCGGCAGCTCGACCGCACGCTTTTCCGGCTTCGTCAAAGGGCCGCGCGCCATCCTGTCGTACCTTAAGGGAAAGGCGCCCGATGCGCTCGGCCACAGTCCGCTCGGCGGCTGGAGCGTGCTGGCGATGCTCGCCCTGCTCGCGCTGCAGGTGACGCTCGGTCTGTTCGCGATCGACGTGGACGGAATGGAGGCGGGTCCGCTGTCCACCTATGTCAGCTTCGACGCCGCCCGCGCCGCCGCCGATTGGCATGGCGACATGTTCGACATTCTGCTGGTGCTGATCGGCCTGCACATCGCCGCGATCCTGTTCTACGCGGTCGCGCGCCGGACCAATCTGGTCAGGCCGATGCTGAGCGGGCGGACCGCCGCGCGGCCGGGAGTAGCGCCGATGCGGCACGTGCCCGCGTGGCGCTTTTTCGCCTCGGCCGGGGCCGCGGCGGCCGCGGCGGCCGGGATCGCCTATCTCGCCTGAACCTTCAGCGTCGGCGCCGGGGCGGGGGCGGTGCCCGCCATTCGATGGCGCAGCGCGCCCATCCGGGCGGCGACGAATTCGTTGAAGGCGCGGATATGGGGCACGTCCTTCAGATCGGCGCGGGTGATCAGCATCACCTCGCCGCTGAACTCCTCGGGCGGATCGAAGCAGCGGACGAGCTCCGGATCCCCGTCGCCGAGCAGGCAGGGCAGGGGGCCGATGCCGAGCCCCGCCCGCACGCCGACGATCTGGTTGGTGAGGCTGTTGCTGCGGCTGACCATCGTCGCGCCCGGTAGCGCGTCGATCGCCCGCATCGCCGGCGCGAGGGCGAGCCGTCCCTCGCCGCCGAGCAAAGAGTGGCCGGCGAGTTCGTCGAACGAGGCGGGCACGCCGCGCCGCTCGGCATAAGCGTGGCTGCAATAGAAGCTCCAGCCGGCGGTGCCGAGCGAACGGATCACCAAGCCCGCCTCGGTCGGCCGCACGCCGGCGCGGATGGCGACGTCGGCTTCGCCGCGCATCAGATCGAAGTGCCGGTCCTCGATGATCAGCTGGATCGCGACCGCGGGATAGAGCTCGCCGAGCTCGACCAGCGCCGGGGTCAGGAAGAAGTTGGCGAGCGGCTCGTTGGTGGTGACGCGGATCGTGCCGGCGATGCTGCGGCTGTGTTGCAAGGCGAGCCGGGCGATCGTCTCCGCCTCCTGCTCCACCTTCTGCGCCCAAGGCAGCAGCTCGCGCCCGATCGAGGTGAGACGGTAGCCGGACTGCAGCTTTTCGAACAGGCAGACGCCGAGCGCCTTTTCAAGCGCGGCGACGCGCCGGGCGACCGTCGTCTGGTTCATCGCGAGGTCGTGCGCGGCGGCAAGCGTGCTGCCCTGCCGCGCCACGGCCACGAAGACCCGGAGATCGCCCCAGTCGTACACCCCCGTATTCTGCACATATGCAGAATGAAACTGCAATAGCGTCGATTGCGGGCGAAATGGCCGCCGACTAGAGGCGCCGGCGAAGGAGATCGAAGGTGCAGCTTTTCTACCATCCCGCGTCGACCACCTGCCGGCCGATCATGCTATTCGCGGCCGACCACGGCCTCGCCATCGATTATGTCGAGGTCGACCTGTGGACCGGCGCGCATCAGCGGCCGGATTTCGCGTCGCTCAACCCCAACAAGGCGGTGCCCGTTCTGGTGGACGGCGACTTCATCCTCACCGAATGCTCGGCCATTCTCAAATATCTGGCCGATCTGGTCGACAGCGCCGCTTATCCCAGGGATCTGCGCCAGCGCGCGCGGGTGAACGCGGCAATGGACTGGTTCAACACCAATTTCTGCCACGAATTCGGCCACGCCTTCGTCTATCCGCAGGTCCTGCCGAACCACGCGCTCGCCGATTCCGCCGCCAACGAACTCCTGGTCGCGTTCGGCCGCGCCCATGCCGAGGAGCGGTTCGCGGTGCTCGACCGGCAGATCCGCGCCAACGGTGGCGATTACCTGCTCGGCCGCGACATCAGCCTCGCCGATTATCTGGGCGCGGCCTATTGCGTGCTGGGCGAACTGGTCGGCTTCGACTTCGCGCCCTGGCCGAATGTGGCGCGCTGGCTCCGCACGATGCGCGAGGGGCGCCACTGGGACGAGGTCCATGCCGCCTTCTACGGCTGGCGCAGCGCCACGCGCGCCGAGATGGTGCCGGAGCTGATCGCCATCCCGGCCTGACCTTCCCACCCCCCAAAGTCTCTTCAACCGCAACAACGGCCGTTCCGGCCGAAGGAGAAACGCATGTCTCGTCACGACATCTACGGCCCGATCCACAAGGGCCTTCGCCTGGCCTTGTCCGATCTGCTGGTGCGGCTCGGCCGCGCCGACTTCGCGGATCGCGCCGGCTCGGAAGGCCTGCTGGCCGACCTGCGCCGCCAGATGCAGCTCAGCGCCGACCATCTGAAGCATGAGGAACATGAAATCCACGCGGCGCTCGAAGCGCGCGTGCCCGGCGCCGCCGCCAGGCTCGAGCAGGATCACGACCATCACCGCGACACCTTCGTGGAGATGGAAGAGGCGATCCGCCGCGTCGAGGCCGCGGAAGGGGAGGCGGAGCGCCGTGCGCTCGGCCGCCACCTCTATCTGCGGTTCAGCCGCTTCGCCGCCGAGGATTTCGCGCATATGGCGGAGGAGGAAACCGTCACCCTGCCGCTGCTCCACGCTCATTTCACGGACGAGGAGCTGATCGACATCGAAGCGCGGATCATCGCCTCCTGCACGCCCGAGGACAATCTGGCTTATCTGCGAATCATGATCGGCGGGATGAACCGGCCGGAGCGCGTCCACTTCCTCGGCTTCATGCGGCATTCGGCCCCGCCCGAGGTGTTCGAAGCGACCATGAACTTCGCCGCCCGTCCGACCCTCGACCCCGCCGACTACCGGCACCTCGAGGAGAGCCTGGGCCTCGCGGCCTAAAGGTCCGGGAGCGCCTGCTCCGCCTCGCCCCAGCCCTGGAGCAGGCGGGAGGAGGCGCGCTCGAGGAGGAGAGGGGCGTCGCGCACGGTGAAGCGCGCGCCGCTCCCGGTCTCGTCAAGCTCATCCCAGACGATCGGGGCGGCGACCGGCGCCCTGGCGCGGGCGCGGGGACTGTAGGGCAGGATCGCGGTCGCGCCGCGCTGGTTGCGCAGATAGTCGAGAAAGATGCGGCCCTTGCGCTTCGCCTTGGCGAGGTTGGCGGTGAAGCGCTCCGGCTCGGCGGTGGCGAGCGCGACGCTGAAACGCTGGGCGAAGTCCTTGACCTCGGGCCATCGCGCCTCGGGGGTCAGCGGCACGACCACGTGCAGGCCCTTGCCGCCGGTCACCATCGGAAAGGTCTGCAGGCCCATGTCGGCGAGGTGGCGCTTGAGGTCGCGCGCGGCGCGCTTCACCTCCTCGAAGCCGAGCCCCTCGTCGGGGTCGAGGTCGAACACCAGCCGGTCGGGGCGCTCGACATCCTCGATCCGGCTGCCCCAGCCGTGAAACTCGATCGTCCCCATCTGCACGCAGGCGACGAGGCCGGCCACGTCCTTCACATAGACATAATCCTCGCTGGTGCCCTTGCTCTCGACGATCGGGATCTGGTGGACGTGGGGGCCGAAGCTGCCGGCATTGTGCTTCTGGAAGAAGCATTTCTTCGCCCGGCCCTGGGGGCATCGCACCAGGCTCAAGGGGCGGTCCGCGGCCCAGACCTGCATCAGCGGCCCGACGGCGCGGACATAATCGACCAGCTCGCTTTTGGTGACTCCGCTGTCAGGATCGATCACCCGGTCCGGATTGGTGATCTTGATGCCGTCGGGGGCCGGGGCGGGGAGGGGCTGGGGCTTTTCCGCCACCACCTCGCTTGCGCCCTTGTCCTCGCGCAGGCCGAGGAAGCTTGGATGGCGGATCACGCCTTCCGAGGTGAATTCGGCGAAGGCCACTTCGGCGACCAGCTTCGGCGCCACCCAGCGCGCGCCGCGCGCGTCGGCGCGGGGCACGTCCACCGGCGCGGTCTTGCGGGCCAGTCCCTTGAGGCGTCCCGCAAGATCCTCGAGCATCTTCATCGAAAAGCCGGTGCCGACCTTGCCGGCGTAGCGCAGCGTGCCGCCCTCGTTCACCGCCAGCAGCAGCGAGCGCAGCGCCCGCGCCTTGCTCTCGCTCGGCGTCCAGCCGACGATCACGAATTCCTGCCGCTGGATGCATTTGACCTTCAGCCAGCATTTGCTGCGGGCGTTGCGGTAGGGCGCATCGGCCTTCTTGGAGATGATGCCTTCCTGGCCGGCCGCGCACATCGCCTCAAGCAGTTCCTCGCCCGCGCCGACGATATGCTGGGCGTATAGGAGGAAGGGCGGCTTGCCGTCGCCGATCAGGGAGGCGAGCCGCTCCTTGCGCTCGATATTGGGGAGCGGCCTCAGATCCTCGCCATTCGCTTCCAGGAGGTCGAACAGGAACAGGGTGAGGCCGCGGCCGCCTTCGGAGATCGCCTGCTGGAGATCGGAGAAGCCGGTGCGGCCCTCTTCGTCGAGACTGACGATCTCGCCGTCCAGCAGGGCGGAGCCGATCTCGAGCCCGCGCGCCGCTTCGACGATCTCGGGGAACTTGTCGGACCAGTCGAGGCCGGAGCGCGTATAGACGCGCGCCTCGCCGCCGCCGACCGCGAGCAGGCAGCGATAGCCGTCATATTTCATCTCGTGGATCCAGCCCGATCCGGCCGGGACGTGGTCGACGAGGGTGGCGAGCTGGGGGGGCTGGAACTTGGGAATTCCCGATCCTCCCGGAGCTTTGCTCGGGGAGGGGGACTGGCGAAGCCGGTGGAGGGGCGTGGCGCCGGCCCCTCCACCACGCCGCTTCGCGTCGCGGTCCCCCTCCCCGAGCGGCGCTCGGGGAGGAGCTTTGGTCCAGCTCGCCAGCTCCTTCGCTTTCTTGCCCGCGGCGATCTCCTGCATCGTGCGGCCGGTCTTGATCGAGGTGAGGTATTTCTCGGTGAGGCCGCTGGAGCTGCCGACGAAATCGTCGGCGATCTTGCGCAGCAGCCAGCTGGTCGCCTTCTCCCCGGGCCGCTTCTTCAGGCGGATGAGGATCCATTCGCCCCTCATCCGCTCGCCCTCGACCCGGAAGTGGAGACGGCCCTTCTTCAGCCCGTCGCGCGGATCCTTGCCTTCGACAGTCTGCCAGATGCCGCGGTCCCACATCATCACCGTCCCGCCGCCATATTGGCCCTTGGGGATGGTGCCTTCGAAGGTGGCGTAGGAGAGCGGGTGGTCCTCGGTCTCGATCGCGAGGCGCTTGTCGTCGGGGTCGAGGCTGGGCCCGTTGGGCACCGCCCAGCTCTTCAGCACCCCGTCCAGCTCGAGCCTCAGGTCGTAATGGAGGCGGGTCGCGTCATGCTTCTGCACCATGAACCCGTCGCCCTCGCCCCAAGGGAGGGTGTCGAACGTCCCGCGCGGCTCTGCGGTCTTCGAGAAGTCGCGCTTCCGGTTGTAGGCGGAAAGGGGGTCGGCCACTCAATCCTCCCTGTCGCCGCAGGCGATGGGGAGGGGGACCATGCGTAGCATGGTGGAGGGGCATCGCGGCGACGTTTGCCCCTCCACCGCACTGCGTGCGGTCCCCCTCCCCACGAGCTTCGCTCGCAGGGAGGATAGGAGGTTCATCCCGCCGCCCTCTTCTTGGCGGGCGCCTTCTTCGCCGGCGCGGCCTTCTTCGCGGCGGGCTTCTTCGCCGCGCCGCCGCCCGGTTTCTCGATCGACTTCTTGAGGGCGGCCATCAGATCGACAACGTTCGAGCCGCGGCTCGGCGCCGGCTCGTCCTCGGCGGTGATCGTCTTGCCCTTGCGCTTCTGCTCGATGAGGTCCTTCAGCGCATCGACATAGCGGTCGTGGAATTTGGACGGATCGAACGGCGCGGACTTCTTCTCGATCAGGGTTTCGGCGAGGTCGAGCAGCTCCTCGTCGGGCTTGGCGTCGGCGATCTCGCGGAAATAGTTCTGCGCCTTGTGGACCTCGTCGGCGTAGCGCAGGGTCTCGAGCACGATGCCGCGCCCGCAGGGCTTCAGGCTCACCATATGCTCGCGGCCCCTGAGCGTCAGCTGGCCGATCGCCGTCTTCTTCGTGCGCCTCAGCGCCTCGCGCAGCACGATATAGGCCTCTTCGGCCAGGTCGTCGGCGGGCACGACATAATAAGGCTTCTCGAAATAGAGCACGTCGATCTCGTTCGAATCGACGAACTGGGTGAGCTCCAGCGTCTTCTTGCTCTCGAGCTTCACCGCCTCCAGCTCGTCCTCCTCCAGAAGGACGTAGGCGCCTTTCTCATATTGATAGCCCTTGACGATCTCGCTGTTGTCGACGGGGCCGACGCCGGGCACCACCTTCTCATATTTGACGCGCTTGCCGGTCGGCTCGTGGATCTGGTTGAAGGCGATCGAGGCGCCGGATTTCGTCGCGGTGAAGATCTCGACGGGGATCGAGACCAGGGCCAGCCTGATCTGCCCCCTCCAATATGCACGCGCGGCCATAGGTGAACGCCTCCGATCGATTCGCAGGCGATTCAATCCGCGGCGAAGGGGGAGGTTCCGCGCCGTCCTATACCGGGATTTCGGTCGTATACTTCACCTGCCGCAGCGCGAAGTTGCTGGCGGCGTTGGCGACCGAGGGGTGGGCGAGGACGCCGCGCATGATGAAGCGGTCGTAATCGGCGACGTCCCTGACGGCGATGCGCAGCAGATAGTCCCACTCGCCGGACATCGCATAGCATTCGACGATCTCCTCGCGTGCCTGGATGAACTGCTCGAAATCCGAACGGTCGGCGACGGTTTGGCGGTGCATGCGCACCTGGCAGAGCACGTTGACGCTGCGCCCGAGCGCCGCCGGATCGGCGAGCCGGACGCTGCGGCCGAGCACGCCGGCTTTCTCGAGCGCGCGCACCCGGCGCCACACCGACGCGGCCGAGGCGCCCACTTTTTCGCCGAGCGCGGCATGGCTCAGCGACGCGTCCCGCTGCAGCTCCCGAATGATTCGGCGGTCGACGGCGTCGAGGCGATGATCCTGTTCCATGTTCGGCCTTTTAGTGAAACAGCGTCACGCGATCCAGCCGTTTGGCGGATCGCAATGAACGCGATTTTGCGACGGAATGGTCTAGGTGTATCCGGCGCGCGAACAGGAGGAGCTAGGCGATGATGGCGAACGGGGAGACGAGACTCTTCGACCGGCTGGAGCCGCAGAAGCCCGATGCCCTGTTGTCGCTGATCGGCTTGTGCCGCGCCGATCCCCGTTCCGACAAGATCGACGTCGGCGTCGGCGTGTATCGCGACGCCGCGGGCGGCACGCCGATCCTGCGCAGCGTCAAGGCGGCCGAGCGCATCCTGCTGGAGACGCAGGAGACCAAGGCCTATCTCGGGCCGGAGGGCGACGCCCGGTTCGTCGAGTTGGTGCGCGCGATCGTGTTCGGGGACGACCTCGCCAAGGACGAGCGCATCGTCGGGGTCCAGACCCCCGGCGGATGCGGCGCGTTGCGGCTCGGCGCCGAACTCGTCCGCGCGACCGGGGCGAATGCGCGCATCTTCGTCGGCCAGCCGACCTGGCCCAACCACGCGCCGCTGATCGGATGCGCCGGCGTGCCGATGGTCGATTACACCTACTACGATCCCCAGGCCCGAACCGTCCGCTTCGACGAGATGATGTCGGCGCTGGAGGATGCGAGCGCGGGCGACATCGTGCTGCTTCACGGTTGCTGTCACAATCCGACGGGCGCCGATCTCAGCCTCGACCAGTGGGACACGCTCAGCCGCTTCATCGCCGATCGCGGCCTCATCCCCTTCATCGACCTTGCCTATCAGGGACTCGGCAACGGGCTGGAGGCCGACGCGGCGGGTACGCGCATGACGGTGGAGCGCGCAGAACAGGCGCTGGTCGCGCAAAGCTGCGACAAGAATTTCGGCCTCTACCGCGAGCGTACCGGATCGCTGTTCGTGAAGGCGGCCGGCGCCGGGGCCGCGGAAATCGTCTACGGCAATCTGCTCAGCCTCGCCCGGACGATGTGGTCGATGCCGCCCGATCACGGCGCGGCGGTGGTGCGCACCATCCTGGACGACGCCGATCTGCGCGCCGACTGGCATGCCGAGCTGAAGGAGATGCTGGCCCGCATCCGGGGCCTGCGCGCCCGGCTCGCCGCCGCCGATCCGCGCCTCGCTTACATCGACGATCAGAACGGCATGTTCTCGATCCTCCCGCTGACGAAGGATCAGGTCGCCGCGCTGCGGGACGAGGCCGGCATCTACATGGCGGGTTCGGGGCGGTTCAACGTCGCCGGCCTGTCGGACGAGAATGTCGACCGCTTCGCCGCGCTCGTCGCGGCGCAGCTTCCGGAGGCGTGACATGGCCGAAGCGAGCGACAGGACGATGAGCCGCACCAACGCGCCCGATCCCGCCTTCGACTGGCGACGGATCGCCTATCTGGTGCAGGTCAGCCGGGCGATGGACAGGCTCGAGGAAGAGCGGCTCGTGCCCGAGAAGAAGGTGCTCTACCAATTCAGCGCCCGCGGCCACGACATGGCGCAGGTGATGCTCGGCAGCCGCCTCACCGGCGCCAAGGACGCGGTCTGCGGCTATTACCGCTCGCGGCCGATGCTGCTGTCGCTCGGCGTCCCGCTCGAGGATGCGCTCGGCTCCGGAATGGGACGTGCCGGCGGCTATTCGGACGGCCGCGACATCGGCGTCGTGTTCAACTACCCGAATGTCGGCGGCACGCCGGCGCTGCCGATGTCGGGCGGGGTGGGGGCGCAATATACGCCGACCGCCGGCTGGGCCCAGGCGGTCGAATATTACCGCTCGGTGCTCGGCGAGAAAGAATTCGGCGGCTCGATGGGCGTGGTGCTGGGCGGCGATGCCTCGGTCGCGACCAACGGCTTCTGGGCGGCGCTCACCATCGCCACCACCCAGAAGCTGCCGATGCTCTTCTACATCGAGGACAATCAATACGGCATCTCGGTCCCCTCCTCCTACCAGACGCCGGGCGGGAACATCGCCCGCAATCTTGAAAGCTTCCAGAACCTCCACATCCTCTCGGGCGACGGCACCGAGCCGGCCGAGGCGGCGCGGCTGATCGAGATGGCGACGGCGCATGTCCGCGCCCGCAAGGGGCCCTGCCTGCTGCGCCTCGCCGTGCCGCGCCTCCAGGGCCACAGCTTCCAGGACACCCAGACCTACAAGTCGGAGGAATTCGTGCAGTCCGAATGGGCGCGCGATCCGCTGCCCAAGCTCAAATCCTACCTGGTCGGCTCGATCCTCGACGAGGCGGAGTGGGACGGGATCGCGGCCAAGGCCGCCGAGGCCGTCGAAAAGGCGCGGGAGGAAGCCGAGGCGCGCGGCGTCTCCAGCCCCGAGAACGTGCTCCGCCACGTCTTCTACGAAGGCGAGCTGCAGCAGGTCGGCGGCCAGTGGACCCACGGCTACACCCCGCCGCCTTCCACCGACGTGCCGGCCGGCCAGGGCCAGCGCATCAACATGGTGACCGCGATCCGCCGCACGCTCGACCGCGAGCTCGAGATCAACCCGCGGGTGCTGCTGTTCGGCGAGGATATCGGCCCCAAGGGCGGCGTCCACGCAGTGACGATGGGCCTCCAGGACAAATACGGCGTCGAGCGCGTGTTCGACACCAGCCTGTCGGAAGAGGGCATCGTCGGGCGCGCGGTCGGCATGGCGCTGGCCGGCCTGGTGCCGGTGCCCGAAATCCAGTTCCGCAAATATGCCGAGCCGGCGATCGAGCAGATCAACGATTGCGGCACGATGCGCTGGCGCACCAACAACCGCTTCGCCGCGCCGATGGTGCTGCGCATTCCCGGCGGCTTCTTCAAGTGCGGCGATCCGTGGCACAGCCAGACCAACGAGGTGCAGTTCGTCCACAATCCGGGCTGGATGGTGGCCGTCCCCTCCAATGCCGAGGACGCCGTCGGCCTGCTCCGCGCCGGCCTGCGCGGCAACGATCCGGTCGTCTTCTTCGAGCATCGCGCCATGCTCGACGATCCCTGGGCGCGCCGGCCCTATCCCGGCGACGATTATGTCCTGCCCTTCGGCCGGGCGAAGAAGACGCGCGAGGGCGACCAGATCACGATCGTCACCTGGGGCGCGATGGTGCCGCGCTGCGAGGAGGCGGCGAAGGATTTTTCCGCCGACGTCATCGACCTGCGCACGCTGATGCCTTGGGACAAGGAGATGGTGCTGGAGTCGGTCCGCCGCACCCGCCGCTGCCTGATCGTCCACGAGGATCTTCTGACCGGCGGCTTCGGCGCCGAGATCGCCGCGGTGGTGGCGGACGAGGCCTTCCTCGATCTCGACGCGCCGGTCGCCCGGGTGACGATGCCGGACATACCGAGCCCGCACAATCCGGTGTTGCTGAACTGGGCGGTCCCGAGCGTCGAGCGCATCCGCGCGAAGATCGACGAGCTGGTGGGATTCTGATGCGACCGCAGCAAACCCCTCCCGTCATCCCGGCGAAGGCCGGGATCTCGATACGGACGGGTCGAGGCCCCGGCCTCCGCCGGGCCGACGGGGGAATGTCATGATCGACGTGGTCGTTCCCGCCGAGCAGGAGGGCACCAAGGCCGTCGTCCGCGCCTGGCTGAAGAAGGTCGGCGAGCGCGTCGAGGAGAACGACCCGCTGGTCGAACTCGAGACCGACAAGGTCGCGATGGAGGTCCCCGCGCCGGCGGCGGGCGTGCTGCGCGAGATCGTCCTCGACACCGACGCCGAGGCGGTGCCGGGCGCCGTGCTCGGGCGGATCGCGGAGGAGGGTGAGGACGAAACCCCGACATCGTTCGGGCTGAGCTTGTCGAGGCCCACCCCTTCTTCTCCTTCCACCGGGTCCGAACAGGAAAAGGGGCGGCCTTCGACAAGCTCAGGCCGAACGGGGGAGGGGGTGGAGCCCGAACCGGAACCTGACCGGGAGATGCGTCTCTCCCCCTCGGTCCGCCGCGCGCTCCTCCAGCACGACATCGATCCCCGCCACATCTCCGGAACGGGGCGCGGCGGTCGCATCACCCGGGCCGATGTCGACCGCGCCGTAGCCGAGGCGACCACAGTCCAGGTCGGCGCCCGCGCCACTGCCCAGCCCCAGGTCGCGCCGCCCGCCAAGGCCGGGCCGATCGCCTCCCACTCGGTCCCTCACGACCGCATGCGGCTGCGCATCGCCGAGAACATGCTGAATTCGGTAACCGAGGCGCCGCACGTCACCGCCGTGTTCGAGGCGGATCTCAGCGCGATCATGGCCCATCGCGAGAAGCACAAGGCAAGCTGGGCCCGCCAGGGCGTCAAGCTCACCTACACCGCCTATCTGGTGGCCGCCGCGGCCGAGGCGATGAAGGTCGCGCCCGCCATCAACAGTCGTTGGCACCCCGACCGGCTGGAGATTTTCGACGACATCAACATTGGCGTCGGCACCGCGCTCGGCAGCAAGGGGCTGATCGTGCCCGTACTTCGCCAGGTCCAGCGCCTGTCGCTGCAGGGCATCGCCGCCGGCCTCGACGCCCTGGTAGAAAAGGCCCGGGCCGAGAAGCTCGCCGCCGCCGACATTGCGGGCGGGACCTTCACCATCTCCAACCACGGCGTGTCCGGCTCGCTCTTCGCCTCGCCGATCATCATCAACCAGCCGCAGTCGGCGATCCTCGGCGTCGGCAAGCTGGAGAAACGCGTGGTGGTGCGCGAAGTGGGCGGCGTCGACACGATCCAGATCCGCCCGATGGCCTATGTCTCGTTGACCATCGACCACCGCGTCGTCGACGGTCACCAGACCAACGCCTGGCTCACCCGCTTCGTCGAGCTGCTGGAGAGCTGGCCGCTCGATTGACGGCCGCTTGCGCCGTGCCCGGCGGTCGCTAGGTTGCGGGCGCTGGGGAGGGGCCGATGACCGCATTCGAGCTTGTCGCGCCATTGGTGGCGATCTTCGTCGGCCTTGCGTTCGCGGACATGGCGTCGAGCCTCCACCGGCTGCTGCGCGCGCGGCGGCGGGTGCGGTGGCACTGGTTCGTCTTTTCGGCGGCGGTGCTGCTGGTGCTGCTCACGCTGGAAATCTGGTGGAGCGGTATCCGCGATCTCGAGCGCGCGGGGCTGACCTTCACCATCGGCCTGTTCGTGCCCGTGCTCGCCCAGCTCCTCGTCATCTTCCTGCTCGCCTCGTCGGCATTGCCGGACGCGGTGCCGGACGAAGGCATCGACCTCGAAGCCTATTATTGGGAGCATGCGCGCTTCTTCTGGTCGTGGATGGCGCTGCTGCTGCTCTCCTTCGTCGTGCAGCGGATGGTAATCGTCGCCTCGCTGCGCGGCGTCGACCGCCTGGGCGCGGCGCTGCCGGGCGCGGTTCCGAACCTCATCGTCATCGGTTTGATGCTGAGCCTCGTCTTCGTAAGGCGGCGCTGGTGGCACGTGCTGTGGCTGGCGCTGTTCCCGACGCTCTATTTCGCCAATCTGTTCGCCCGCCCGCTTCTCTGAGGGCCGCGCGCGACCCGCTCCGCGGCGGCGGAGAGCGCCTCGAGGCCCGCCATGCCGGCGAGGAGGGGCAGCGCGAGCGGGTTCTTCTGCGCCTCGAGCAGCCAGGAATGGCGGCGCACATGGAGGTCCTGCCGCCCCTCGATGCTGCCGTCGCGCGTCGGTTCGTAGAGATTGTCGCGCTTGGCGGGGTCGCCGGGATCGCCGGGCCGCTGCTGCGCGCGGGCGCCGAACTCCTCCATCGCGAGGTCGGTGAGGCGGGGCGCGAGCCTGCCCATCAGCGAGATGAGATAGCCCGATCCGCCCACATAGATCTGCCGCCGCGGCTGTTCGCAGGCGAAGAGGATCGCGTCCGCCACCAGCCGCGGATCGTAGAGCATCGGCGGGAGGCGCGGCGGAGCGGCCATGAAGTTGCGGGCATGTTCGGGATAGGGCGTGTGGATCGATCCCGGCTTGATCAATGTCACCGAGACCGGCGCCCGTTCCTTCTCCAGCTCCATTCGCAGCGTGTCGGTCGCCGCCTGCACGGCCGCCTTGGTCGCCGAATAGGGACCCTGGTAGATCATCGCGCGGTCGGACAGGACCGATCCCATGTTGACGATGGCGCCGCCGCCCCGCGCCTTGAGGTGCGCCGCGGCGAGTAGCGAGGCTTCGAGCAGGCCGAAATAATTGACGTCGAAGATCCGCCGATGGTCCGCCATCGGCACGGCGTCGATCCGGCCGTAGGTGGCGGCCGCGGCGTTGTTCACCCAGCTGTCGAAGCCGCCGAACGCCGTCCGCGCCGCCTCCCCGATCCGCGCCACGCCTTCCGGTTCGGCGACATCGGCCGCGCAGACCGCCACCCGGCCGCCGCGCGCGCTGAGGCCGGCGGCGATGCGGTTCAGCGCTTCGGCGTTGCGCGCGGCGAGCACCACCGCGGCGCCGCGGTCCACCGCCGCCTCCGCCGCCGCGAGCCCGTTGCCGCTGCTCGCGCCGGTGATGACGATGGTCTGCTCGCGAAGCGGTTTCAGGCGGACGCGCATGCCGGCGCTCCTTTCGACAAAGCGAGGGGGCGCCGGCCGCGCATCCCGGCGTCAGCCCTGGGCCGACTGGTTGTGCTCGCCGCCCGGATCGGTCACGCCGTCGAGCGCCACCTTGGCGGCTTCGCCCTTCTCGGAACGGGCAAGGTCGCCGATCGAGACGATCCCGACCAGCTTCTTGTCGCGGCTGAGCACCGGGAAGCGGCGGACCTGCGCGTCGCTCATCTTGATGGCGACGTCTTCCACATCGTCATCCTCGAAGCAGAACAGGATGTCGCCGCTCATCGCGTCGCGCACCGGCGTGTCGGGCCCGCGGCCTTCCGCCACCGCGCGGACGGCGATGTCGCGGTCCGTCACCATGCCGATCAGCTGGTCGCCGTCGCAGACCGGCATCGCGCCGGCGTCGGAGCGAAGCATGAACTGGGCGGCTTCCTGGATCGGCTGGTCGGGCTTCACCACGTCGATCTCGCGGGTCATGCATTCGGAAACCTTGGTCATCTTCTTCTCCTCGGCTGGCTTGGCTGTGGCCTCTTCAACGGATGGCGAATGGGCGACGTTCCGGTCGGCGGCTCGCGGCCGTCGCTCGGCCGGCTCGGCTGGGCGGACGGCCTGCGCTTGCATCCCCGGCCTTGCCCGTTAGGCTCCGGCGGATGAGCGTCACGACCCAAGAACAGGCGCCGCAGCCGCTCGGCTTCGGCGACGCCGCGCCCTGGTTCACCGCGCCCGCGCTCGGCGGCGCGCCCGCTTATTCCTTCGGCACGGCGGCCGGACGTCCGTCGCTGCTGCTGTTCTTCGGATCGGCCGGCCATCCGGACAGCCGCGCCGCTTTGGACGCGGTCCTCGCCCGCCGCGACTTGTTCAACGATGTCGACGCCTGCTTCTTCGGCGTCACCGTCGATCCCGCCGACGAGCGGGACGGGCGGATCGCGCAGCAGCTGCCGGGCATCCGCTACTTCCTCGACTATGACCGGGCCGTCAGCCGCCGCTACGGCGCGGCGCAGGAGGAAGGGCGCTATCTGCCGCACGCCTTGGTGCTCGACGCGGCGCAGCGGGTCGTCGCCCGCTACGGCATCGGCCAGGCCGCGGCGGCGCTCGACCGGCTGGAGGAACTGGCCGGCGGCGGCGTCGAGGGAGACTGGGCGCCGGTGCTGCTCGCGCCGCGGATACTGGAGCCGGAGCTGTGCCGGGAGCTGATCGCTTATTACGAGCGGCATGGCGGCGAGGAATCCGGGTTCATGCGCGACGTCGGCGGCAAGACGATGCTGCTCACCGATCCCGCGCACAAGAAGCGCCGCGACCGCGAAGTATCCGATCCGGAGCTGCGCGGGGCGCTCGGCGCGCGCATCCGCCGCCGGCTGCTGCCGATGGTGATGCGGGCCTTCCAGTTCGAGGCGACCCGCATGGAGCGTTACCTGATCGGCTGCTACGACGCGGAGCGCGGCGGCCATTTCCGGCCGCACCGCGACAACACGACTAAGGGCACCGCCCACCGGCGCTTCGCCGTGTCGATCAACCTCAATGCGGGCGACTTTGACGGCGGCGATCTGCGCTTTCCGGAATTCGGGCCGCGCACCTATCGGCCGCCGACCGGCGGCGCGGTGGTTTTCTCCTGCTCGCTCCTCCACGAGGCGACGCCGGTGACGCGCGGCACCCGCTACGCCTTTCTCCCCTTCCTCTACGACGAAGCGGCGGCAAAGGTCCGGGAGGAAAACAACGCGCATCTGGGCGACAACGTCACCGCCTACCGAGCCGGCTAGCGCGGCGCCCCGCCGCCGGTTAGCACAAGCGAAGATCACATCAGGGAGGTGGAATGGAACGCGCTGATCCGGCCGAGCACGGCTTCGATCCCGATCGTCTGGCGCGGATCGACCGTTTTCTGGGGGCGCGCTATGTCGAGCCGGGGCTGCTCCCCGGCACTCAGCTGCTCGTGGCGCGCGACGGGGTGCCGGTTCATTTGTCGACGCAGGGGGTCATGCGGGGGGACGGCGCCGCGCCGCTGCGCGAGGATACGATCTTCCGCATCGCGTCGATGACGAAGCCGATCACGTCGATCGCCTTCATGCTGCTGCTGGAAGAAGGACTGGTCGCGCTCGACACCCCCGTCGGCGACGTCCTTCCGGAGCTCGGCGGCGCCGGCGTCTATGACGGCGGCGGCGGCGGCGCGCCGTTCCGGAGCAGGCCGCCGGACCGGCCGATGCTGATGATCGACCTGCTGCGCCACACTTCCGGCCTCACCTACGATTTCCAATATCGCACCAACGTCGATGCCGCCTACCGGCACAGGAAGCTGCTGACGCTGCGCGACGCGCATACGCTCGACGAATTCGCGGCGGAACTCGGCAGCCTGCCGCTCGAATTCTCGCCCGGTCAGGCGTGGAATTATTCGGTATCGACCGACATGCTGGGGCTGGCGGTGCAGCGCCTGTCGGGCATGAAGTTCGAAGCCTTTCTCGACGCCCGCATTTTCGCCCCGCTCGGCATGGTCGACACGGCCTTCCACGTGCCTGAAGAGAAGCGCCACCGTTTCTCGGACTGCTGGCGGTTCGATCCGCGGCAGGGAACGATCCTCTACGACAGGGCCGAAGCAAGCAGCTGGGCCGAGCCGCCGGTCTTCGTGTCCGGAGGCGGCGGGCTCGTGTCGACCGCGGCCGATTATCATCGCTTCTGCAGGATGCTGCTGGGCGGCGGCGAGCTGGAGGGCACCCGCCTGATCGGCCGCAAGACGCTGGAGCTGATGACCCGCAACCATCTGCCGGGCGGCGCCGATCTGACCGAACTCAGCCGATCGATGTTCTCCGAAGCGGCTTATGCGGGCCAGGGCTTCGGCCTGGGCTTCGGCGTCAACCTCGATCCCGCCAGGGCGATGCTGCCGGGTTCGGCGGGGGATTTCTACTGGGGCGGCCTCTTTTCAACCTTCTTCTTCGTCGATCCGGTGGAGCGTATCCACATGGTCTTCATGACCCAGCTGATGCCGTCCTCCACCTACCAGGTGCGGCGGCAGCTGCGCACGATGATCTACGCCGCTTTGACCTGAACGCCGCGTTCGGTCCGAAACGGATCGAATTCCCGCAGCGGTTCACGGGACGTTCCGGCATTCGCTCCGTTTCGGAGGAAGTCGCGCTAACTCGCTGACTTCCCGCGCTTCTAGCCTTTTCCCCGCCGGCCGGCTGTGCGGCCGGATGTCCAGGGGGAAATGTCATGAAGCTCACCATCGCGGCCGCGCGTCCAGCCGGCATCCTGTTCGCGGCGCTGGCGTCGGTCGCCGCGCTCTCCAGCCCGGCCGATGCCCGCAAGAGCGACGCGGAGATCCGGCAGGAGATCATCCGGGAGTCGATCCGCAACTATTCGGGCAGCTGCCCATGCCCCTACAGCACGGCGCGCAACGGCAGCCGCTGCGGCGGTCGGAGCGCCTACAGCCGGCCGGGCGGCGCCTCTCCGAAATGCTTCGCCAGCGACGTCAGCCAGGCCGAGGTGAACGCCCGCCGCGGCCGCTAGAGAAAAGCCGCCAGCGCCATCCAGCGGGCGCGCTTTTCGTCGAACGGCAGGGTGTAAGCGGGGCTGCTCGACGGCAGGTCGACCAAAGCGATGCCGTCGGAAGTCCCGCCGAGCGCCACGCGGCCGATCCGGGACGACGTGCCGCCGTTGAATCCGATCGCGCGCAGGCGGGGCAAGGCGGCGATCAGAGCGGCGAGGTCGTTCGCCGCCTCCAGCCGGATCGCGGTGTCGAGACTGCCTTGCCGCCGCGCCGCGCCGACCGTGTCCCACAGGCCGATGCCGGCATCGAGCAGCGCGTCGAGCCGGGCTTCGTAGCCGAGCGCCGGTAAGTCCTCCCGCTCGGCGACGGCGCCCGCCAGCCGCCAGAACTGGTTCCGGGGATGCGCATAATAGCGGCCTTGGGCCAGCGAGCGGACTCCGGGCAGGCTGCCCAGGATCAGCAGCCGGCTGTCGGGCCGCACGACCGGCGGGAAGGAGCGGTGCACAAGATCGTCCATCAGAACGGCACGATGCCCGCTCTTGCCTTCGCCGCGCAAGCGCGGGAGAGGGCGGCCATGACCCACAAGCTCCACGATGCCGAGGCGCCGCCCGCCGATCCGATCGGCTTCGACCAGTTTCTCGCGGTCGACATTCGCGTCGGCACGATCGTCGAGGCTCTGCCGTTCCCGGAGGCGCGCAAACCCGCGTTCAAGCTGCGCATCGATTTCGGTCCGGTGATCGGCGTCAGACGCTCCAGCGCGCAGATCACCGAACATTATGCCCTGGAGGATCTGGTCGGGCGGCAAGTGGCGGCGGTGGTGAACTTTCCGCCGCGGCAGATCGGGCCGTTCATGTCCGAGGTACTGACGCTCGGCTTCCCCGACGCGGACGGCAAGGTGGTCCTGATCGGGCCGAGCCTGCCCGTGCCCGACGGCGGCCGCCTTTTCTAGTCAGAGCGGCAGCAAGGGCCGGCCGGCCACGGCCTGCCAGAACACACCGAGCGTCACCGCGACATAGGCCGCGCTTCCGGCGCCCAGCAGCCACCAGCGGGTGCGGGCGGCGAAGCCGCCGATGAGCGCGGCGAGGATCGGGAGCGCCTGTTCGGCATGGATGCCGAGGAAGTGGGCGACCCGCAGGTCCCCGCCCATCCGGTTCCATCCGAAGACGGGAAGGCCCGCTCCTTGGGCACCGACGGAATGACCGGCCTGGGCGCTCATATATCCGCCCAGCCCGCCGCCGAGCAGGAAGGTGAGGACGAGGCCGGCGACCACCGCCGCCACGAAGTCGGGCCGGAGCCCGGCGGCGGGACGGCGCGCGATCTCCCAGGCGAGCGGCAGCACGGTCGACACCAGCAGCACCGCGAAGAGGCCCATCAGCCCGTACATGACCGCGTGGAAAGGGCTGGTCTCGTTGAAGTGGGAATCGAGCCCCTGCGCCGCCTGGAAGACGATATAGGCGATCTCGAACGTACCCGCGACGATCGCGACGGCCACCGCGGCGCGCGGCAGCGGCGCGCTCCGCCGCTCCGGCCGGACATAGCCGAAGAACCAGGCGGAGGTGAGCGCGAACACCCCCACGGAGACCAGGAACTTGGCGGGCTTTACCCACACATTGACGCCGCTCGCCAGCGTTCGACCGTCCACCGCCTGAAGGGCGATCGCCGGCACGGCGATGAGGAGGAGCGCGAGGCCGAACAGGGTGAGCGCGCGCTGCCGTTCGACCAGCTCCGCCAGGAGAGGGAGGCGGAGGCGAGGGGCGGGAAAAGTGAGCGCGGTCATGCGGCGATCTCCCGACGGCGGAAAGCGAGGCGGAGCGGAAGGAAGAGGAGCAGCCCCGCCGGACCGAACAGGAAGGTGAGGGCGAAGCAGGGGAGGAGGAGCAGGCGCGGCACACCGGCCTCGAGGCCCTGGCGGGCAATCCAGGCGCCGACGAACAGATCGAAGGCGAGATAATGGAGCCAGCCGGCGGCCAGGGCGGCGTCGTCGGCGAACAGAGCGCGCACTTCCGCGATCGAGCCGTAGCCCCCGCCTTCAGCCGCACCCCATCCCTGGGCGATCAGGAGGACGTAGGCGATGCCGAGCAGGGCCGGGATCAGCGCGGTCGCCGCCATCTGCGACCAGTCGCGAACGCGCGGCAGGAACAGCCCGATGACGAGGCCGAGCCAGCCCAGCATGGCGAGAGCGCCACCGGCCGAGAATGCAGAAGCGGGATCGATCATCGGTTGCGGCCCCAATCTTAACAGTGCATAGATTCTCTATGAACCATGATCTGAACAGTGTCAAGAAAGCGCGGGGCTACCATCATGGCGACCTGCGGGCGGCGGTGATAGCGGCGGCGGAGGAAGTAATCGGCGAACGCGGCCTGGATCGCTTCAGCCTGCGCGAGACCGCGCGGCGCGCGGGCGTCTCACCGGCGGCGCCGGCGTATCATTTCGGGGATGCGCGCGGGCTGCTGACCGCCCTTGCCGCCGACGCCTTCCGCCGCTTCGGCGACGCGCTGGCCGCCGCCGACCGGGACGGCGACCGGACCGCGCGCATCCGCGCCCAGGGCATGGCCTATGTCGGCTTCGCCCTGGCTCATCCCGCGAAGTTCGATCTGATGTGGCGCTACGCCCTGATCGACCGGGAGGATGCGGATTACGGCGCGGCGGCGGCGCGCGCCTTTGCCGTGATCGACAAGGCGGTGAGGGGGGAGGAGGCGATCGCGCGGCAGGGGGACATCGCCGTGGCGCCCTCCATCGCCTGCTGGTCGATGGTGCACGGCTTCGCGCGGCTGGCGCTGGACGGCGCGTTTGGGACGAACGAGGGCGCGGCCGAACGCGCGGCCGAGGCTCTGCTCCCGGCCGTGCTCAGGCATCTGGATGTCTAGAGGGGGTTATTTCTTGCGGCTGAAGTCGACGGAGACGACGTTCGATCCGTCCTCGATCGGCTCGGCGGCCGGATGGTCGTTCTCCGCTTCCTCATGGGATTGCGGACCCGCTTCGTCGACCTGTGCCTGGAACTGCAGCGCGAAATTGACGGCCGGGTCGACGAATCCCGTGATCGCCGAAAAGGGGATGAACAGCCGCGCCGGCGCCTGGTTGAAGGACAGGCCGACCTCGAAGCCCTGATCCTGGACCTTGAGGTCCCAGAAGCGGTTCTGGATGACGATCGTCATCTCGTCGGGGAAGCGGTCCGACAGGTGGCGCGGGATGTCGACCCCCGCCGCGGCGGTCTTGAAGGTGATGTAGAAATGATGCTCGCCGGGCAGGCGGCCGCTCGCCTCGACCTCGCCCAGCACCCGGCCGACGACGGCGCGCAGCGCTTCCTGCACGATTTCGTCATAGGGAATCAGGCTGTCGGGCGTCTCGTCGCTCATGGGGCGACTCGTAGCGCGGCAGGTGCACGGGTCAAGCACGTTGCACCCCGCATGGATCAGCCTCTATCCGGTGGCGAACGCCGAACGAGGAGGAGCCGATGCCGATCGACGCGACCAGACCCTATGACGACAGCAACATTTTCGCGCGTATCCTGCGCGGCGAGATTCCGGCGCGCAAAGTCTATGAGGACGCGCACGCGCTCGCCTTCCACGACATCAATCCGCAGGCCGCCACCCACATCCTCGTCATTCCCAAAGGCGCCTATGTCAGCTGGGACGATTTCTCCGAACGCGCGAGCGAAGAGGAGATCGCCGGCTTCGTCCGCGCGGTCGGCCACGTGGCGCGGGCGGAAGGCCTGGTCGCGCCCGGCTACCGCCTGCTCGCCAATGTCGGGCCGGACAGCGGGCAGGAGGTGCCGCATCTTCACGTCCACATCTTCGGCGGTGGCCCGCTCGGCCCTATGATTTCGCCTCGCTAACGTTTAGGACCCGGAAAAACCAACAAGACGTAGCGTCAGGAGAGTAGAAGATGGCCGTTGCCGGTTCCGCCCCCCAACATGCCCATTGGTCCTCGCGCGCGGGCTTTATCCTCGCGGCGGTCGGATCGGCAGTCGGCCTCGGCAATCTCTGGCGCTTTCCCACCGAGGCGGGCGCGAATGGCGGCGGCGCCTTCGTCCTCATCTACATCCTGTTCGTGGCGCTGATCGGCCTGCCGCTCCTTCTTTCCGAAACCGTGATCGGCCGCCACGGGCAGCAGAATGCGGTCGGCAGCACCGAGGCGCTGGCACGGGAATCGCGGGCATCGACCGGCTGGGCCGCGCTCGCCTGGGTCGGCATGCTGGCGGCCTTCATGGTGCTCACCTTCTATTCGGTGGTGGCGGGCTGGGTGCTCTACTTCGTCGGCCAGACGGCGGCGGACTTCTTCGGCGCGCTGTTCTCCGGCCGCCCACTCGCCGGCGCCTTCGCCGACGGCACGGTCGAGGACATCCAGGGCATGATGCCGACCTTGTTCGCCGATCCGTGGCGGCTGCTCGCCATGCACGCCATCTTCGCCGTCATCACCATCTTCGTGGTGGCGCGCGGAGTGAACAAGGGGATCGAAGCGGCGGCGACCTGGCTGATGCCGGCTTTCTTCATCCTGCTGGTCGGCATCACCATCTACGGCAGCATCACCGGCGATCTCGGCGCCGCCTTCACCTTCCTGTTCACGCCCGATTTCAGCCGCGCGCTGGAGCCGCAGGTGCTGAACGCCGCGCTCGGGCAGGCCTTCTTCTCGCTGAGCCTCGGCTCGGCGATCATGATCACCTACGGCGCCTATGCG
Source organism: Allosphingosinicella sp. (assembly GCF_046295735.1). Classification (GTDB taxonomy): domain Bacteria; phylum Pseudomonadota; class Alphaproteobacteria; order Sphingomonadales; family Sphingomonadaceae; genus Allosphingosinicella. The sequence continues at coordinate 48,075 of NZ_JBKBMQ010000015.1, read as the reverse complement.
GGGCGCGACACCCATCTCGGCAAGACGAGCGGCACGATCGCCTTCGCCGACACCTCGGTCGCGATCATCGCCGGCTTCGCCATCTTCCCGATCGTGTTCGCGGTCGGGCTCGATCCCGCCGCCGGCCCGACCCTGATGTTCCAGACGCTGCCGACCGCGTTCCACGCGATGCCGGCGGGCGCGCTCATCGCCTTCCTCTTCTTCGTCCTCGCCTTCTTCGCGGCGCTCACCTCGTCGGTGTCGCTGCTGGAGGTCTCGGTCGCCTGGTTCTCCGAACGCTTCGGCTTGAGCCGCCCGGCGGCGGCGCTGACGCTCGGGATCGGTTTCTTCCTCGTCGGCCTGCTCTCGGTCCTCTCCTTCAACGTCTGGGAGCATCATCGGCCCCTCGGCTTCCTGCCGGGCTTCGAAGATGCGAACTGGTTCGACGCCATCGACCGCTTCACCAGCCGCGCCTTGCTTCCGCTGGCGGGCCTGCTCACCGCCATCTTCATCGGCTGGATCGCCGACAAGCGGCTGGTCGATCCGGAGACCGGCCTGTCGCCCGGCGGCCTGCTTCCGGTCTGGCGCTTCCTGGTCGCTTGGCTCTGCCCGCTTGCCGTCCTGTTGATCCTCATCACCAGCTTGGTCCCCGGCCTGGTCTGAGGCGCCCCGTCGGTCGGCGGTGGCGAACGCCGCCTGAGGTTCCTCGGAGAATCCCTCTTGACGGAGTTCGCGCGCCGGAGGAGGAGAGTAGAAGCTGCTGCCGTGCCCAGAGGACCGGCAGCCTACTCTTTTCCAAGGATTTTCCAGATGGCGAATGGCTGGCGCGTCAAACCGCTCGACGCAATCCTCGCGACCGCCGAGAAGAAGAGCCTGCACCGCTCGCTGGGCGCGCTGCAGCTGACCTTGTTCGGCATCGGCTGCATCATCGGCACGGGCATCTTCGTCCTGACCGCCGCCGGCGCGCAGAAGGCCGGCCCCGGCCTCATGCTCGCCTTCGTCATCGCCGGCGCGGTCTGCGTGGTGGCGGCGCTCTGTTATGCCGAGATCGCGGCGATGGTGCCGGTCGCCGGTTCGGCCTACACCTACACCTATTCGGTGATGGGCGAGCTGCTCGCCTGGACGGTCGGCTGGGCGCTGGTGCTCGAATATGCGATCGCGGCGTCGGCGGTGTCGGTGGGCTGGTCCGGCTATTTCAACGGCACGATCCTGAGGGAATTTTTCGGCATCACCCTGCCGCCTTTCCTCAGCGCCGGGCCGGTGGCGCTCGGCGGCGCGCCGGGCGGTTTCATCAACCTCCCGGCAATGGTCATCGCCCTGCTCATCACCTGGCTGCTGATGATCGGCACGTCGGAAAGCGCGCGCGTCAACGCGGTGCTGGTGGCGATCAAGATCGCCGCGCTCACCACCTTCATCGCGCTCACCCTTCCCGCCATCGAGGCGGCGAACTTCAATCCATTCCTGCCCGCGGGCATGTTCGGCGGCTTCGGTTCGGGCATCGGCGCGGTCGGCGCGGCGGCGACCATCTTCTTCGCTTATGTCGGCTTCGACGCGGTCTCGACCGCGGCCGAGGAGACGAAGAATCCGCAACGCAACGTGCCCATCGGCCTCATCGGCTCGCTCGCCATCTGCACGATCTTCTACGTGCTGGTGGCGGCCGGCGCGATCGGGACGATCGGCGGTCAGCCGATCATGGGTCCGAACGGCGTTCCCTTCCCGGCCGGTTCTGAGGAACTGGCGCGGCAGTGCGCGCTGCCCGAATATCGCGAGATGCTGGTCTGCTCGAACGAGGCGCTCGCCCATGTCCTCCGGAACATCGGCTTCTCCGGCATCGGCAACGCGCTCGGCATCGCCGCCTTCCTGGCGCTGCCGTCGGTGATCCTGATCCTGCTGTTCGGCCAGACCCGCATCTTCTTCGTGATGTCGCGCGACGGCCTGCTTCCCGAAGGCCTGTCCAAGGTCCACCCCAAGTGGAAGACGCCTTATGTGGTGACCGCCATCACCGGCGTGGTCGTGGCCTTCGCGGCGGCCTTCCTGCCGGTCGGCCAGCTGGCCGACATCGCCAATGCCGGCACGCTCTACGCCTTCTTCATGGTCGCGATCGCGGTGATGCTGCTGCGTCGCCGGGATCCGCAGCGGCCGCGCAAGTTCCGGGTGCCGGCGCTGTGGCTGGTCGGGCCGCTCACCGTCGGGGGCACCTTGTTCCTGTTCCTGAACCTGCCCGGCGAGGCGATGATGGTGCTGCCGATCTGGACCGCGATCGGCCTGCTCATCTACTTCCTCTACGGCTACCGGATGAGCCATCTCGGCCGCGGCCTGGTCGAGGTTCACGAGCCGGAGCTGCACGACATCGAGCCGAGCATCCCCGGCCTCGACGAGCGGGCCTGATCAAGAGGCGTTCGGCGCCCTGCAGGCGCCGAACGCTCTTGGCTCTCAGCCGAGCCGGCTGGCTACGAGCGCCTTGAGGTCTGCCTCGGGGCGCGCGCCGTAATGGGAGATGACTTCCGCGGCGGCGATCGCGCCCATGCGGAGCGATTCCTCGAGGCCGCGGCCCTGGGCGTGGCCGGTGAGGAAGCCGGCCGCGAACAGGTCGCCGGCGCCGGTCGTGTCGACCACTTTCTCGACCGGCTCGGCTGCGACTTCCGCCCGCGTGCCGCCGGCCAGGCCGATCGCGCCCTTCTCGCTGCGCGTCACCACCAGCACGGGGACCTTGCCCTCGACCGCGGCGATGGCGGCATCGAGGTCCTCCTCACCCGCCAGCTCGCGGATCTCGGCTTCGTTGGCGAACAGGATGTCGATATAGCCGCCGTCGATCAGCGCCAGGAAACCTTCGCGGTGGCGCGAAATGCAGAAGCTGTCCGACAAGGTGAAGGCGACCTTGCGTCCCGCCGCGCGGGCGATGCCGATCGCCTGCTCCATGGCCGCGCGCGGGGTTTCGGGATCCCACAGATAGCCTTCGAGGTAGAGGATCGCCGCATCCTCGATTTGCTTCGGGTCCAGCGCCCCGGCCGGGAGGTGCTGGGCGGCGCCGAGGAAGGTGCCCATCGTGCGCTGGGCATCGGACGTCACCAGCACCAGACAACGGGCGGTCGGCACGCCATTGTCGATGACCGGCGTATCGAATTCGACACCCGTCGCGCGGATATCGTGGCTGAACACTTCGCCGAGCTGGTCGTCCGCGACCTGGCCGATGAAGCCGGCGCGGCCGCCCAGCGCGGCGACGCCGGCGGCGGTGTTGGCCGCCGATCCGCCGCTCACCTCGCGGCCCGCCGCCATCGCCTGATAGAGGCGCTGCGCCTGGCCGGCGTCGATCAGGGTCATCGACCCCTTGTCGAGGCCCTGTTCGGCGAGGAAGGCATCGTCGGCTTGGGCGATCACGTCGACAATGGCGTTGCCGATGGCGAGGACGTCGAGACGGGGCTGGGACACGTGGCTTGGCTTTCGTGAGAAGGTAAGGATGCGCCGCCTTTGCCTTCGCGCGCGGCGGGGGTCAACGGCGCCGGCTTGACCCGACCGGCACGTCGGGCGAAGCAGCGGGCGATGTTCGCCGCCTTCTCCCTCGCTTTCGCCCAGCTCGGCGATCCCGCGGTGCGCCGCGTGCTGGTGAAGTCGCTGCTGCTCACCATCGTCCTGTTCATCGCCGCGGCGAGTCTCGTCGGCTGGCTGCTGACGGGTACCAACCCCTGCGGCTGGGGACCTCTCTCCGGAGAGTGCGTGATCGGCGCCGGGGCGGGAACGCTGGCCGCTTTGCTGTTCGCGGCAATCGCTTTGTGGCTGCTCTTCCCGGCGGTGGCGATCGGCGTGCTCGGCATCTTCGCCGACGAAGTGGTGGAGGCGGTGGAGCGCCGTCATTATCCGGACGCCGCCGCCCGGGGCCGCAGCCCGTCGACCCTCGCCGGGATCGCGATCGGCGCGCGCTCGGCCGGGCGGCTGCTGCTCTGGAATCTCCTGGCGGTGCCATTCTACCTGCTGTTGCTGGTGACCGGCATCGGCCCGGTGCTGCTGTTCTTCGCGATCAACGCGCTGGCGCTCGGCCGCGACCTCGGCGAGATGGTGGCGGTCCGGCATCTCGAGGGGGATGCGCTTCGTCGCTGGCTTGGGGCGTCTCGGCTGAGGCGGGCGCTGCTCGGGCTGGCCGCCACCTGGCTTTTCATGATTCCGTTCCTGAACCTGCTGGCGCCGGTGCTGAGCGCGGCCGTCGCCACCCATCTGTATCATCGGGGAAAGCCATGAAGGGGGATTTGAAGCTGGCGGTGGCGGGGGGCGGAGCGCTGCTGCTCGCGGGCTGCGTCCCGCAGGTCGCCACCACGCCCGGGCCGGGCGGAGCGGTGACTCCGGCGCGGCCGACCTACAGCATGGCCGGTCTGGAGGCGGTGATGGGGCGCAACGCCGCCGCCCTCACGCGTCAGTTCGGCGACCCGGACCTCGACGTGCGCGAAGGCAATGCGCGCAAGCTCCAGTTCGGAAGCGCCGTGTGCGTGCTCGACGCCTATCTCTACCCGCCCGCCGGTGGAGGCGAGGCGATCGTCACCTATGTCGACGCGCGCCTGCCCGACGGACGGGACGTCGACCGCGCGAGCTGCGTCGCCGCTTTAGGCCGACGCTGAGGCGGTCCGGAGCCGGTCCGCCGCCCAGGCGGCGGCTTCCGCGACCACCGGATCCTCGTCGTCCCGCAGCCGCTCCACGGCGGGCAGCAGGTCCGGCCTGCCGCTGTTCCCCGCCGCAATCGCCGCGTTGCGCACCATGCGGCCCCGTCCGATCCGCTTGATGGGGGAGCCGGCGAACACCTGCCGGAACGTCGCATCGTCCAGTTCCAGAAGACCCTTGAGGCTCGGCACCGTCAGCTCCGCGCGGGGGAGGAAGGCGCGGTGGGCTCGCGCCGTATCGGCGAACCGGTTCCAGGGGCAGACGGCGAGGCAATCGTCGCAGCCGTAGATGCGGTTGCCGATCGCCTCGCGGAATTCGTGCGGGATCGGACCTTTATGTTCGATGGTGAGGTAGGAGATGCAGCGTCGCGCATCGAGCCGGAACGGGGCCGGGAAGGCGCCGGTCGGGCAGGCGTCGAGACAGGCGGTGCAGCTTCCGCAATGGACGCGGTGCGGCCCGTCCGCCGTCAACTCCTCGCCGAGGTCGAGCGTCGTGTAGACGGCGCCCAGGAACAGCCAGCTTCCGTCGCGGCGGCTCACCAGATTGGTGTGCTTGCCCTGCCAGCCGAGTCCCGCCGCCTCGGCCAGCGGCTTTTCCATCACCGGCGCCGTGTCGACGAACACCTTGAGCTCGCAGCCCGCTTCCTCGACCAGCCAGCGTGCCAGCGCCTTCAGCGCCTTCTTCACGACGTCGTGATAATCGGCGCCCTGCGCATAGACCGAGATCCGCCCCACGTCCGGGCGCGCCGCCAGCGCCAGCGGATCGGCGGCGGGCGCGTAGCTCATGCCCAGCGAAATGACCGAGCGGACCTCCGGCCACAGCGCCCGCGGGCTGCCGCGCCGCTCTGCCGTGTCCTCCATCCAGATCATGTCGCCGTGGCAGCCGTCCGCGATCCACCGGCGCAGGCGTTCGGCAGTGAGCGGCGCCGCGTCCGCGCGCGCGATGCCGATGGCCGCGAAGCCCAGCTCCGCCGCCTTCTTCTCCAGCATCTCTCGCAGCTTAGGCTTGCCTTCGCGCATTTCGTCCCGTTACCACATGCGGATCGACAGGGGGACTTCGCCGCGTGCAGGCCGGATTAGCTATTGAGGCCCACGGGCTTTTCAAGACCTTCGGGGACAAGGATGCGGTGCGGGGGATCGACCTGGCGGTGCCGGAAGGCAGCATCTACGGCATTCTCGGCCCGAACGGCGCCGGCAAGACGACCACGCTCAGGATGCTGCTCGGCATCATCGATCCCGACGGCGGCAGCCGCCGCCTGCTCGGCTGCGACGACCCGCTCGATGCGGCCAAGATCGTCGGCTATCTGCCCGAGGAGCGCGGCCTCTATCCGACGATGACGGCGCGCGAGGCGATCGCCTTCATGGGCGCCCTGCGCGGGCTGCCGCTGAAGGAAGGGCGAAGCCGGGCCGGCGAGATGCTGGAGGCGCACGGCCTCGGCGACTGGGTCGACAAGCCGATCCGCAACTTGTCGAAAGGCATGGCACAGACCATCCAGCTGTTCGGCACCATCGTGCATCGGCCCCGGCTGATCGTGCTTGACGAACCTTTCTCAGGTCTCGACGCGATCAACCAGGGCCGGCTCGAGCAGTTGATCCGCGAGCAGGCGGCGGACGGCGCCACCATCATCTTTTCCACTCACATCATCGCCCATGCCGAGCGGCTGTGCGAGCGCATCGCGATCATCGCGGGCGGGCGGCTGCGCTTCGAGGGCTTGGTCGCCGAAGCACGGGACCGGCTGCGGCCGCAGGTGCGGCTGCGCACCCGCGCGGAAGAGGGGCCATGGCGCGCCGCTCTGCCGCAGGAGGCGCGGCGGCTGCCCTCGGGCGTGTGGGAGTTCGAGCTGCCGCGCTCGGGCGTCGAGCCGCTGCTCAAGGCGCTGATCGACGGCGGCGCGGGAATCGAAGAACTGTCGATCGAGCGGCCCGGCCTGCACGACGCCTTCGTCGCCATCGCCGGCGAGGCCGCGGCACGGGAAATGGGCGCGCCTGGCGCGGCCGAAACGGAGGTGGCGGCATGAGCCGGGTGGTGGAAGCGGCGCGCGTCATCGCCCGGCGCGATTTCGTGGCGACGGTCTGGACGAAAAGCTTCATCCTGTTCCTGCTCGCCCCGGTGCTCGCCATCGGCTTCGGGCTGTTGATGGGGCAGGTGACCCGCGGCTCCGACATGGAAGCGCGCAACCCGCCGGTCGCGGTGATTGCCGACGAAGCGTCGGCGGCGGCGATCCTCGCCGCGCGCAAACGGCTGGCCACAGCGGTGGGCGAGCATGGGGTGCCGCGGCTGCGCGTCGTGGCTCCGGAAGGGGAAGGGGGGCTTCAGGCGCGGCGGCTGCTGGACGATGCCGAAGGCGGCTATTCGGCCGTGCTGGGCGGCACGCTGGAGCGGCCGGTGCTGACCGCGCCCGGCGGTCCGCTCGGCGCCGAGCTCAACGCCAGGATCGGCCTGATCGTCGAGGAGGCGCGGCGAACGGCGGCGCTGGAACGGGCCGGCGGCACGCCCGAGCCGGCGGCGATCGAGCGGGTGGTGACCGAAAGCGCGGCCGGCGCCGCCCAGTGGAACCGGCGGGCGCTCGCCCGCGGCGGACAATTCGTCATCTTCTTCATCACGCTGATGCTCGGCACCATGCTGCTGTCGAACCTGGTCGAGGAAAAATCGAGCAAGGTGATCGAGGTGCTCGCCGCCGCGGTCCCGCTCGACTCCATCTTCCTCGGCAAGCTGATGGCGATGCTAGCGGTCTCGTTGCTCGGCCTGCTCGTCTGGGGCGCGACCGCTTTCGCGGGGCTGCAGCTGCTGCGCCAGGCGATCGAGGCGGAAGTCGCGCCGGCGGTCGGATGGCCGGCTTATGCCGTGCTGCTCCTCCTGTATTTCTCGAGCAACTACATGCTGCTGGGCGCCGTCTTCCTGGGCATCGGCGGGCAGGCGTCGAGCGTGCGCGAGGTCCAGACGCTGAACATGCCGATCACCTTCGCGCAGGTCGCCGTGTTCCTGCTCGCGAGCCTCGCCGTCGCGGACGGCGGCGGCTGGCTCGGCTGGTCGGCGGCGCTCTTCCCCTTGAGCTCTCCGCTCGCGATGATCGCGCTCGCCGCCCAGCAGGAGGGGCTGTGGATGCACGCGGCGGCCCTGCTCTGGCAGGCCTTGTGGGTGGTGATCATCATCCGGCTCTTCTCGCGGCTGTTCCGCCGCACGGTGCTCAAGTCCGGCAGCCGGCTCGGCTTCTTCCAGGAAATGGCCTTCTGGCGGCGCTGACCGGCGGGCAAGGCCCCGGTCAGGCGGGCGCGGGGCCGGCTTGCTGCCACAGCTCCAGCTTCACCCCGTCGCAGTCCATGATCCAGGCGAACTTGCCATATTCCTCCTCCTGCCGGCCGAGGATCTCGATGCCCTTGGCTTCGAGCTCGGCGACCAGAGCGTCGAGATCGTCGACGCGCAGGTTGATCATGAACGGCAGCTCGGACGGCGCGAAATAGTCGGTCTCGGCGCCGAAGGCGGAGACGAGGCTGTACGGATCCTCGCCGGGCTCGTTCGTCCAGCGGAAGTGAATGCCCCATTCTCCGCCGAGGCCCAGCACCTCCTTGTACCAGGCGCTCGTCCGCTTCGGATCGGCCACCTTGTAGAAGATCCCGCCGACACCCGTCACCCGTGCCATCGCCGCCTCCCGCTCCGTTCGGCGGCAGCTTAGCACATCCCGCCCGCGCCAGCGAAGTGCGAGGCAACTTCCCCGAAGGCCGGCGCTTTGTGGGCCCGAGGAGATCGTCCGGCATGCGCATCCATCATCTCAATTGCGGCACCGACTGCCCGCTCGGCGGCGCCCTGTTCGACGGGAAGAGCCCCGGGCTGACGGGCCATCTCGTCTGCCACTGTCTCCTTATCGAAACCGACGCCCATGGGCTGGTTCTCGTCGACACCGGCTATGGTCTGAAGGACGTGCGCGATCCGCATGGCGGCGATCCCCGGATCACCCGCACGATGCGCAATCTCCTCAACATCAAGCTGCGCGAGGAGGACACGGCGGTCCGCCAGATCGAGGCGCTGGGCCATCGGCCGTCCGACGTGCGCCACATCCTGCTGACGCATCTCGATTTCGACCATGCCGGCGGCCTGGAAGATTTCCCGCAGGCGACCGTCCATGTGATGGACGCCGAATTTAGCGCCGCGACCGGTCCGCGCCGCGGCTTCGTGCCCCGCAACCGCTACCGCCCCCGCCAGTTCGACGAGGTGCGCGAATGGCGCCGCTATGCGGGATCGGGCGAGCGCTGGTTCGGCTTCGATTCGGTGCGCGACCTCGACGGGCTGCCGCCCGAAATCCTCATGGTGCCGATGCCCGGCCATACGTGGGGCCATGCCGGCATCGCCGTCCGCTCGGGCGACAGCTGGTTCCTCCATGCCGGCGACGCCTATTTCTACCGCGGCGAGGTGCGCAGCCGCGCGCGGCGCTGCACGCCGGGCTTGCGCGCCTATCAGACGATGATGGAGGTCGACCGCCGCCGTCGTTTCGCCAATCAGGACCGGCTCCGCCGTCTCTCCCTCACCCATGCAGCGGAGGTGACGATCGTGTGCGCGCACGACCCGGTCGAGCTCGAACGCTGCCGCGAGGGCCGGCCGCTCTAGCCCGCGCCCTCTCCCCCGCGGGAGAGAGGGCGCGGCCGAGGTCGGATCATTGCGCGATCCGGCGCGACGACACGATGCGGTTGGCGCTGTCGGTCACGACCTCGAGCAGGTTGCCGCTCTGGTCGCGGACGCGGCGGGTGAGCTGACCCGCCTGGCCGGCGGTGCGGGATACTTCGGTGAGGCCGGCGCGGGCGAGATCGAGCACCTGTCCGTTCTGCAGCAGCCCGCCCGCGACGTTGCCGACGGTGCCGACCGCGTTGTTGGCGACGCCGCCCACCGTGCTCACCGTATTGTCGACGGTGGACAGCAGGCCTTGGAGGATCTGGGGATTGTTGTCGACCGTCTGCAGCGTGCGTTCGATGATGGCGCGGACATTGTCGAGCCGCACGATCAGCGTCGCCTGCGCCTGCACGCCGCGCAGTTCGATCTGGACGCTCTGCACGCTCGCTTCCGCGCCGGCGGTGAGCTTCAGGAGGTTGCCGAGCCGCGCGTCGAGCGCGAGGTTCACGTTCAGATTCTCGACCCCGATGGTCAGCTGCTCCACCGAAAGGTTGGGCACGTCGAGCAGCACGTCCGGCTGGTCGCCCGAAGCCAGCACCTGCTGCGCGATCGTTGGTCCCTGCTGCGGCTGGCTGCGTCGCTGCTGGGCGTCGGCCGGTGTGGCGGTAAGCGCGGCGAGCGCGGCGGCGGCCGCGACGAGGTGGATCGAACGCATCATTGTCTCCCTGTTACGAATGCCCGCTCAACGTGGATCGGAGGTGCCGGTTTCCTGCTGCTCCCCGCTTTGTCGCGGATCGGCGATGCGCGCTTCGGCATGGACGTCGATGGTCGCCTGCCGCAGCCGCGTCTGGCCGCGCGCTTCGGGCTGCCGGCGCGTCTCGACCGTGCCGCCGCCGTCGGGTTCGGCGCGCACCTGAAGCCGCGCTTCGCCGCGGGAGGCGACCTGCCCCTCGCGGACGAAAACGTGGGCGCGAAGTTCGATGTCGGCCGGCGGTGCGGCGGCCTGGAGCAGGAGGAGGGCGGTCGCGATCATCGGCGGGGCATCTCCATCGGCATGCGCGCTAGGATCGATCCGGCATCAATTTTGTTCCGGCAGCCGGCAGGCGTCCACCCAGCCGCGGGCGACGAGCTGGGCCAGCCGCTCCGGCGCGACTTCCACCGAGCTGTTGAGCGATCCCGCCGCCGGATAGACGAGGTCGAAATCGCGCAGCGACAGGTCGCACCAGACGGGCAGGGGGTGCGCCAGCGCGAACGGGCAGACGCCGCCCACCGGATGACCGGTCAGCGCCAGCGTCTCCTCGGGTCCGAGCATGCGCGGCCGGCCGCCGAACGCCGCCTTGCACTTGGCGTTGTCGAGCCGCGCGTCGCCGCGCGCGACGATCAGCAGCACCTCGCCGTCCACCCGCAGCGCCAGCGTCTTCGCGATCCGCGCCGGCGCGACCCCGAGCGCCGCCGCCGCCTCGACCACGGTGGCGGTGCTCGCCTCGACCTCGATCACCGGGAGGTCCGGCGCGTGCCGCGCCAGCCAGGACCGCACCTCCTCCACGCCCATCGTCAATCGCCCAGCAGATGAAGGGCGATCGTGCGGCGGTGCGGCGCGCGGCGATGCTCGAACAGAAAGATGCCCTGCCAGGTGCCGAGCGCGAGCCGCCCGCCGATCAGCGGGATCGACAGCTGCACCTGGGTGATCGCGGCGCGGATGTGCGCGGGCATGTCGTCGGGACCTTCCTCGTCATGTTCGTAGGAATCACCCTCGGGCGCGATGCGGTCGAACCAGCGTTCGAGGTCGCGTCGCGCCGCCGGCGCCGCATTCTCCTGGATCAGCAGCGAGGCGGAGGTGTGGCGGCAGAACAGGGTCAGGAGGCCTTCGGTCATCCCCTGTTCGTCCGTCCAGCTCCGCGCCTGTCCGGTGAAGTCGTGGAGGCCCCATCCGTGCGTCCTCAGTTCGATCGTGCCGCTGGCCTGTCGCATCTGCCGCCGCTTAGCAGATGCACGATTGACCGCCACCCCGCGATCTGGAAGCTTCGACAAAGAAGCATCATCCAGGAGTAAGCGTATGGCCACTGCCACGGACGCGCGCAGCGCACCCATCGTCGGCACGCCGCCCCGCGTCGTCCTGTGGATCCTGCTTCTGGTCTACATCCTGAATTTCCTCGACCGGCAGATCGTCAACATCCTCGCCGAGCCGATCAAGCAGGAGCTCGGCCTGTCCGACACGCAGATCGGGCTGATGACCGGCCTCGCCTTCGCCTTGTTCTACACCTTCCTCGGCATCCCGATCGCCCGCTACGCCGACAATCCGAAGACGAGCCGGGTCGGCCTCATTTCCGTCTCGCTCGCTTTCTGGTCGGCGATGACGGCGGTCTGCGGCCTGGCCCAGAATTTCGTCCAGCTGCTGCTGGCCCGGGTCGGCGTCGGCGTCGGCGAAGCGGGGTGCACGCCCGCCGCCCATTCGCTGATCTCCGACACCGTGCCGCCCGCCAAGCGCTCCTCCGCCATCGCCTTCTATGGCCTCGGCATTCCGATCGGCGGCCTCGTCGGCATGGTGATGGGCGGGCTGCTCGCCGATGCCTATGGCTGGCGGGTCGCCTTCTTCGTGGCGGGGGCGCCCGGCGTGCTGCTGGCGCTGGCGCTGCCGTTCATCCTGAAGGAGCCGCGGCGGATCGCGGGTCCGATCACCGGCGCCAGCCCGGCCGCGCCCGACCGGATGGGGCTCAAGGCCGCGCTCGCGGAGATCGGACGCTCCAAGGCGCTGGTGAACCTCATCATCGCCGCGTCGCTGGTCGCCTTCCTCGCTTATGGCAAGACGGTGTGGACGACCATCTTCTTCATTCGCACCCACGGCCTTTCGCCCGGCCAGACCGGCCTCTGGCTCGGCATCGGCGTCGGCGTCGCGACCATGCTCGGCACCTGGGCCGGCGGCCAGCTCGCCGACCGCTTCGGCGGGCGCGATCCGCGCCACATCGTGACCGCGCCCGCGATCGGCATGCTGGTGGCGGCGCCGATCCTGTTCGTCGGCTATTGGTCGCAGGACTGGCTGCTCGGCCTCGTCCTGATCGTCGTCGCGGCGGTGCTCAACAACTTCTATTACGGCCCGACCTTCGCCTGCGTGCAGGGGCTGGTGGCGCCGCAGGCGCGGGCGATGGCGACGGCGGTAATGCTGTTCGCGCAGAATCTGATCGGCCTCGGCCTGGGGCCGCTCTTCTTCGGCATGTTGTCGGACGGCGTCCGGCCGATGGCGGGGGAGGAGAGCGTGCGCTGGGTGCTGTTCGGTGCCGCCTGGCTCGGCCTCATCCCGGCCTGGTTCTTCTGGCGGGCGCGGGTCCATCTCGCCCGCGAGATGAAGGCGAGGCCGTGATCGTGATCCCGCCGGGCTGGCCGAAGATGAGCCTGGCCGAAGCCGAGGCGCTGCTGACCGCGCCGGGCCAACGGTTCGAGATGGACGAGGCGGTGATCCGCGGCATTCCGACCCGCGTGTGGAAGAACGCGCCGCCGACGCTCGCCGCGCTTGCCCGTCATGCCCGCGGCCACGGGCCACGGCTGATGACGATCTACGAAGGCGAGCGGATCAGCTACGACGCCGCCTTCCGCGCCATGGCGGCGCTCGCGGTCGAGCTTCGGCGGCGGGGGATCGGCAAGGGCGACCGGGTGGCGCTCGCCATGGCGAACCTTCCCGAATGGCCGGTCACCTTTTTCGCCGTTACCGCGCTCGGCGCCATCCTGGTGCCGCTCAACGCCTGGTGGACGGGCGCGGAGCTGGAATATGGCCTCTCGGATTCGGGCGCGAAGCTGCTGATCGCCGATGCGTCACGATGGGAGCGGATCGCCCCGCACCGCCCGGCGCTGCCGGCTCTCGAAAGCGCGATCGTAAGCCGCGCTGGAGAGGCATTGGAGGGCGCGGAGCGGCTGGAGGAGCTGATCGGACGCGCCGAGGATTGGGCGCAATTGCCCGACGCGGACCTGCCGGCGGCGGACCTCCATCCCGACGACGAGGCGACCATCCTCTACACCAGCGGCACCACCGGCCATCCCAAGGGCGCGCTCGGCACCCACCGCAATTTCCTCACCAACATCCTCTCCGTCGGATACGGCACCGCGCGCGCCTTCCTGCGCCGGGGCGAGCCGGTGCCCGCTCCCGCGCCGAAGGTGAGCCTTACCGTCATTCCTTTGTTCCACGCCACCGCCTGCAGCGCCGGCATGATGGTGCAGATGGCCGCCGGCCACACCAGCATCTACATGAAGAAATGGGACCCGGTGAAGGCGATGGAGATCATCGAGCGGGAGCGGGTCAACGTCACCGGCGGCGTGCCGACCGTCGCCTGGCAGATATTGGAGCATCCCGAGCGGCACCGCTTCGATCTCTGCTCGCTCGAGAGCATCGCTTATGGCGGCGCGCCGTCGGCGCCGGAGCTGGTGCGGCGGATTTATCAGGAATTCGGCGCGCTGCCGGGCAATGGCTGGGGCATGACGGAGACCACCGCCACCGTCACCAGCCATGTCGGCGAGGATTATCTCAACCGCCCCGAAAGTTGCGGCCCGCCGGTGCCGGTGTCGGACCTCAAGGTGACGGGCGAGGACGGGCGCGAGCTGCCGCGCGGCGAGGTGGGCGAGCTGTGGGCGCGGGGGCCTCAGATCGGGAAGGGCTATTGGAACAAGCCGGACGCGACCGCCGAAACGTTCATCGACGGCTGGGTGCGCACCGGCGACCTAGCCTGGATCGACGAGGAAGGCTTCTGCTTCATCGCCGACCGCGCCAAGGACGTGATCATCCGCGGCGGCGAGAACATCTATTCGACCGAGGTCGAGAATGTCCTCTACGCCCATCCGGCGGTCACGGACGCGGCTCTGGTCGGCATCCCCCACCGCACGCTCGGCGAGGAGCCGGCGGCGGTCGTCCACCTCGCGCCCGGCGCGGAGTCTAGCGAGGAGGAACTGAAGGCCTGGGTGCGCGCGCGGCTCGCTATCTTCAAGACGCCGGTACGGATCCTCTTCTCGAGCGAAATGCTGCCGCGCAACGCCAACGGCAAGATCCTGAAGAAGGAGCTGAGGACGCTGTTCGAGTAAGGCGCGGCGACGGCGTGCTGTTCAGCCGCCCGCCTTCCAGCGCACCAATATCTCCTGCGCGACCGAAGCGACGAGTTCGCCGTCGCGCGTGTAGATGGTGCCGAAGGAGAGGCCGCGCCCGTCGGCCGCGATCGGGCTGCGCTCGACATGGAGCAGCCATTGGTCCGCCCGGGCGGGGCGGTGGAACCAGATGGCATGGTCGAGGCTCGCCGTGTCGAGCGGGGCGCCGTCGCCGAGCTCCATGTGCGGGCGCAGGCCCACATGGACGAGCCCCATGTCGGAGGCGTAGGCGATCGCCGCCTGGTGGAGGACGGCGTCCTCGCCGAGCGGCGCGCGGGACCGGAACCAGAGGCAGCGGCGGCCTTCGATGCCCCGCTCGCGTCCGACCGGCTGCTCGACCGGGCGCGCGTCGATCATCTGCTCTGCCGAAAAGGCCTTGCCGGTCCCGCCCTTTGCCGCGGCGTTGCGGCGGCGCACCTCGCGCTGGTCCTCCAGCGTCTCGGGCGCGGGCACGTCCGGCATGTCGACCTGGTGCGCGGGTCCCGGATCGCCGCCATGGAAGGAAAGGGCGGCGGAAAAGACCAGCCGGTCCTCCTGCGTCACCTCGACCTGCCGGGCGGCGAAGCTGCGGCCGTCGCGAACCCGCGCGACGTCTAGGATGAGCGGGCGCTTCAGGTCGCCCGCGGCGACGAAATAAGCGTGGAGCGAGTTGCAGTGGGCTTTGTCGGTGGTGCGGGCGGCGGCGACCACTGCCTGGGCGATCAGCTGGCCGCCGAAGATCCGCCGTTCCTCGCCATGAGGCGTTCCGGCCCGGAAGCGGCCGTCGGCGAGCGGCTCCAGCGAAAGGACATCGGCGAGAATCTTCATATCCGCGCCTCGTCCTTCCAGATTTGCTGCAGCTCGCGCTTCAGGACCTTGCCGATCGCGCTGCGCGGAAGCTCGTCCATGATCCGCACCGCCGCGATGCGCTGCATCTTGCCGAGCCGCCCGTTGGCGGCGGCACGCAAGCTTTCCGGATCGGCGTCGGCGCCCGGCGCGAGCGTCACGAAGGCGACCGGCGTCTCGCCCCAGTCGCGCGACGGAACCCCGACCACCGCCGCTTCCCGCACCGCGGGACTTGCCGCGAGCGCTGCTTCGAGGTCGGCCGGATAGATGTTGATCCCGCCCGAGATGATCATGTCCTTGCGCCGGCCGATCAGCGTCAGGAAGCCGTCCGCGTCGAAGAAGCCGAGATCGCCGGTGCGGATGAAGCGCTCGCCTCCCGGGCCGCGATATTCGGCCTCGGCCGTCTGCTCCGGGCGGTTGTGATAGCCGTTCATGATCGAGCGCGACCGGCCGACCACCTCCCCGACCTCGCCGGGCGGCAGCGTGCGCCCGTCCTCGCCGATCACGCGGATGTCGTGGCCGGGCAGTGGCTGGCCGACCGTATGGAGCTTGTCGGGATGGCGGTGCGCCACCAGCATGCAGGTGCCGCCGCCTTCGGTCAGGCCGTAATATTCGACCAGCCCACCCGGCCATCGCCGCAGCACCTCGGCCTTGAGCTCGGCCGGCAAGGGGGCGGAAGTGGCGAATTTGAGCTGGTAGCTCGCGAGGTCGAAGCGGTCGAAGTCCGGAAGGTCGAGGATGCGCCGGTACTGGACCGGGACCAGCATGGCGTGGGTCGCCCGGTGCCGCTCCGACAGCGCCAGGAAGCCGCGTGCGTCGAATTTCGGCATCAGCACCGCCGTGCCCCCGCCTGCCAGGGTCGGAATCAGGCTGACGAGGGTGGTGTTCGAATAAAGCGGTGTCGAGACGATCGTCACCGCATCCGGGCCGAAGCCCGGCGGATCGGCCGGAATGACGTGCGGCCAGCGCATCCGGTGCGACTGGACGATGCCCTTGGGCGTGCCGGTCGTGCCCGACGAATAGATGATGTTGAACGGCTGGTCCGGCGCGATCTCGACCGGGCTCGGCCGCGCGCCTTCGGGCGCGATCCAGGCGTCGATCGCTTCTCCTCCCGCGCGGTCGCCGAGGCTGATGCGGCGAACGTCGGTGCCCGCGAACGAGGGCGCCGTTTCCGCGTCCAGGAACAGGTGAGTCGCGCCGCTGTCCGCGAGCATCGCGCGCAACTGGTCGGGCGTGGCGGAAGGCGACAGCGGCGAGGCCGCGGCACCGGTGCGCAGGATGCCGACGAAGGCGGCGACATAGTCGATCGAACTCGCCGCGCAGATTGCCGCGACTGCTCCCGCAGCGACCCCGTCCCGCTGCAGCGCCGCCGCGATCCGGTCGGCGCGCGCGTCGAGGCCGGCATAATCGAGTCGCCCGTCGCCGCAGACCAGCGCGGTGGCGTTCGGCCGCGCCTCGGCCTGCAACCGGATGAGATCGGGCCAGGTTCCGAAATCCCGCGCGACATAGTCCCCGATACGCACTCCCGTCCCCCGCGCGGCCGCTCCCATCGGCCGACCCTAAGCGAGGCGGCGAACCCGCGTGAAGCGGGAAATTTCTTGGCGTGGCGCGACATGCTTGACCGGCCGGGCGGACTGTCACTTCAGGGGGAGGAGGAGGCGAGGTGCGCAAGTTCAGATATCGGACCCGGGTTCTGATCGGGCCGTGGCGCGACACGCCGGAGCAGGCGATGGAGGATGCGGTGCGCGCGCGCCAGGCGCAGCCGTCGGACGGGGGACCGCAATGGGTCGTGCCGGGATCGATCGAGGAACAGGCGGGGCGGAAACGCCCGGCGGGCCGGGAGGCCTAGACGGCGTCCCCCTGGCGGGCGTCCAGCCAGGCGTTGAGCTTTTCGATCGTGCGTTCCAGCGCGCGGACCGATGCGCGGACATGATCGGCGTCCTGACGCGCGAGCACCACGTCCGACAGCCAGTAGGTTTCCGACAGCCACGCCGTGCCGTCATGCTGGTCGGCGATGGTGACGCCCACATAGGCTTCGTCGGCATCCACCGGCAGGCCGTCCCGCTCGGCGGTGGCGTGCAGCTGGACCTTCGGGCCGCGCGCATAATCGGCGCGGCTGATCCGCCGACCCGCCTCGAGGAAGGGCTCGATCTCGTCCCAGCCGAGTTTGGCGTCCGCCATCGCCGAGGCGACGGCGTTCGCGATATGCTTCTGGATGACGGTGTGGAAATCGGCGGAGGTGAAGGGCGGCTCGGTCATTCCATCCAGCTTTCGTAGCGATCGAGAAGGTCTTGCGGACCGTCATAGATCGCCGCAGCGCCGGCCTCCAGCAGCTCGTCCTCGGGAAATCCGCCGCAGCGGACGCCGATTACCGGTATGCCGATCTTCACCGCCGCCTTCACGTCCCAGGTGCTGTCCCCGATCACCACCACCTCGTCGGCCTTGAGCGGAGCCACCTTGCCGAGCGCGGCTTCGAAGATGTCGGGGCAGGGTTTTGAGCTTTCGACATCATCCTTGGACGTCGCCGCGTGGATGAGGTCGCTCGCCCCGATCAGGTTGCGGTAATAAGCGAGCTCGGCCGCCTTGGCGGAGGAGGCGAGCACCACCTTGCGGCCATCGGCGACGATCCGTTCGAACAGGGCACGCACGCCGGGGAAGGGCACGGCGAGCGGCAGATAATCGCGCTGGAACAGCTCGGAACGATGGTCTTCGATCTCCTGCCGGCACCGTTCCACCAGTTCGGCGGGCAGCAGGGTCGGGATCAGATTGTCGCCGCCCTTGCCGATCTGCGCCCGCACCTCTTCGAATTCCAGCTCGACGCCGAATTTGCGAAACGCTTCCTGCCAGGCCTTGGCGTGAAGATCGTTGGTGTCGATGAGGGTCCCGTCCATGTCGAAGATGACGGCACCGATCATGCGAGGCGGCTCCGCTGATCCCGGCCGCTGCCGAGCAGCTTGCCGACGAGGGCGAACAAGCCGATCTTCGCCACCACGGCGCCCATGCCGGAGCTGCGATCCTGCTCTTGATCATTGGCGAGCGCGCGCCGTGGACGCGGCGCGGCATCGTCCGCCGGTGCCGTGCCGCCGAGGCGCTGCTTGGGCCGCGGACCGGCCTGGGCCGCGCCGCCTTCGAGCACTTCCTCTTCGCCGACCTTCTCCTCCAGCTCGGAATTGAGCTCGCCGCCGAGCAGGATGATATAGGCGGTGAGATAGAGCCAGGTGAGGAAGACGACGACCGCGCCGAGCGATCCGTAGGTGGCGTTGTAATTGCCGAAATTGGACACGTAGAAGCCGAAGCCCAAAGTGGCCGCCAGCCAGACGACGGTGGCGATCACCGATCCCGGCGTGATCCAGCGCCATTTGGCGTTCGGCCGGTTCGGTCCGTAGCGGTAGATCATGGCGAGCAGGGCGATCACCGCCGCCGCGGCAAGGATGACGAAGCCGACCTGCAGCAGGAGGTGAACCACGCCGCCGAGATCGGGAAGCAGCGCCTCCACGAAGTTCAGCGCCGAAATGGCGAGCACCGCCAGCAGCAGCGAGATGACGGCGCCCAGCGTCATCGCGATCGCCATGGCGTAACGCTGCACGATGCCACGCGATTCCTCGGCATCGTAGACGATGTTGAGCGCGGTCATGATCGCCGTCGCGCCGCGCATCGCGCCGTATAGGGCGATGCCGATCGCGAGCAGCAGCGCGAAGCCGGTGGTGGCGCCGGCGGTCTCCGTCATGTTCATCATCTGCTCGCCGATGATCTCGGCCGCGCTTTCCGGCATGACGTTGGTGAGGGTCGACATATGGCCGACGACCGACGCGGGATCGGCGACCAGCCCATAGCTCAGCACGAAGGCGGCGAGCAGCGGCACGAAGGCGAGGAAGGCGTAGAAGGCGACGCCGGCGGCGACCAGCTCGAGATTGTCCTCGCCGGCCTCCTTCCAGGTCGCGAGCGCGATCTCCTTCCAGCTTCGGGCGGGAATGTCGGTGGGTCCGTCGGCGCCGCTCTGGCGCGCGGGCGGGGTGTCGTCGGCCATGTCGTCTCCCTGTCGCCGCCCCCGCACCCATAAAGCGCCGCCCGCGTCGGCGGTTCCGCTTCCGGTCGGCAGTCGCACGCGTCCGCGCTGGAAAAATCCTTTTCCGGCGGCTCCTTAACCATTCCCCTCCACGGACCGCTAACCCCGCTTCGCCTATCCGGCAGGACCCGAGACCTGTTGTCCCGCGCAAGGAGAGGAAGATGACGCTGATGAGGCGCCTCCGCACGATCTGGCGGAACGAGACCGGCAACGCGCTGATGATCGGCGCCTTTTCGATGCCGCTGCTGATCGGTTCGGCCGGCCTCGCCGTCGATACGGTCCAGCTCAGCCTGTGGAAGCGGCAGCTGCAGCGGGCGGCCGACAGCGCCGCGCTGGCCGGCGCCCATGCCCGGGTGCAGGGCGCGCCGGCCAAAGCCGCCGCCGAGCGCGACCTTGCCTACAACAACGCTCTCGCCCTGTCCGAACAGTCGATCCAGAACGCGCCGGAGGAAGGGCCGTTCGCCAACAACCCGCAGGCCGTTCGCGTGGTCCTCGCCTCCGAGCGGCCGACCGGTTTCATGGCCTATTTCCTGCCGACGACGCCGGTCGTTCGGGTGGAAGCGACGGCGGCGGTGACCGTCACCGGCAAGTTCTGCATGATCGCGCTGGAGGATTCGACCGAGACCGGCGTGACCTTCACCGGCAACACCACCGTCGATCTCGGCTGCGGCGTCGCCACCAACAGCCGGTCGACCGCGGCCATTTCGGCGGCGGGCAGTTCGAGCGTCGCGGCGACTCCGCTGATGGCGGTCGGCGGCGTGCCGGCGAGCAATTCCTACGTCCAGCCGACGACTTTGCTTCCTTATTCGCCGAAGCAGCCGAACCCCTTCGCCGACCTGCCGCTGCCGTCGCCGAGCAACTGCCAGGCGGAGCGCAAGATCAACCCCAGCAGCACGCGCGAGGAGATCGGACCCGCCACCGCCGACGGGGCGGTCTGCTTCAACGGCCTCGACATCAACGGACCGGTCACGCTGAAGCCGGGCGTCTATTATATCAACGGCGGAAACGGCAACAATCCGAACAGCCTGAACCTAGGCGCGCAGGCGAATGTGATCGGCAAGGGCGTCACGATCATCTTCACCAACACCAACACCAACCGCTCGCCCGCGGGGCTCAGCATCCACGGCCAGGCGGTGATGGATCTCGCCGCGCCTGCCAGCGGCACGTGGGGCGGCGTCCTCTTCTACCAGGATCCGCGCGCGCCCGCGCTCAACACGATGACGATCAACGGCACGTCGGGATCGAAGCTGGAGGGCGGGATGTACTTCCCGCGCGCCCACCTCACCTTCAACGGCAATACCAGCATGACGACCGAATGCATGCAGCTCGTCGCGCGCCGCCTCACCTTCAGCGGCAACAGCAAGGTGCGCAACATCTGCGACAAGGACAGCAAGTCGCAGGCGTTCGACGGGACCCAGGTGAGGCTGGTCGCCTGAGCCTCAGGCCACGGCAGGTGGCTGCGGGGTAGGTCCCTCCAGCCGGGCCGCCTCCGTCTCGAAGTCCGCAGCAAGCGCGAGCAGTGAATCGCGGGTGTCCGGATCGCGCGCCTCCGCGGCGAGCCGGCGATAGCCTGCCGCCCGATCCCGAAGATCCTGAGGGTCGCTCATCCGCAAAACCTTGATCGAGATTAAGACAGCGGCCGCAGCTAGACGTGCCCGCAGCCGCTGGCAAGCCCCCGAGGCCGCGACCCGTCGCATTGCGGGCGCAACTGTCGGTATGGTTTACAAATGGTTGCGCGTTAACCTTCGCAGGCCCTGAAAGCGCGTCGCTGGCGCGTTTCTTGCCTGTTTGAAAACCATGTTCCGGCGTATCGCACGTTTGTTCGTCATCAAGACCAGGTGGGAAGCTCTCGCCGTCATCTACGCTCTGGCCTTGGGTGCCGTCGATCGCGGCAGCCACTATCTTGATAGTTACCCGGGTTGGATGGGCTGGCTGCTCTTCGCCGCCTGCACCGCCGCCGTGTTCATGGCCGGGGCGCGCATCCTCGAGGTGACGCGGCCCGACAGCGGCCGCCGCCGACGCAGGGGCGACCTCGCCTGAGCCGAAGGAACCGGGTCCAATCCCGGCGGGTTCACGTGCCGAGCACAAGCCCGAGGACAGCGCGATGACCATCGATCCCAAGCCCAGCGCCCGCGAAGAAGCCGAAGCGGAGCATCAGGCCGGCCGTTCCGGCGGCGGCCAGTCCGGCGGCGGCGCCTATCCCAATCCCCACGCCGGCAAGGAAGACTCTGCAACGGGCGGCGGCTTCATGGGACATGGCGGGCAAACCGGGATGGAATATCACGGCACCGGCCAGCTCGGCGAGAAGAAGACCGGCGGCAACTTCAATGCGCCGACCAAGGACGGCGATTCCGCTACTCCCAAAGAATAGCGAAATTGGCCAACAAGCGGCGCATGTTCCCTAAGCCCGCTGTTGCTTCTGAAGCCCCGATCAGCGAATTTTCGGCGGAAATCCGCGCTTGGCGGCGTTTGGCACGGCTCTTGTAAAACTTTGGGCATACCGCCGGACAGCGGCGGAAGGTTCAACGGATTTCAGGGAGCAAGGGCAATGTTCAACATCGATCGCATCGAATTCCAGCGTCTCGCCGCCGCCGCGGTGGGCGCCCTCATCCTCACCACCACCTTCGTCGGCGCCGCCGTCGCCCCCGCCAATGCCTTCGACGGCATCCGCGGACCGGCGGCCGCCGCCGAAGCCGCGGCAACGGACCGGGCCACCGCCTGATCCGCCGGCAGCGGCCGGGGGACGCACCCCCTTGATCCCCGGCCGCTGCCTTACCGCGTCATTCCTCAAGGAGCCGTACTGATGGGTATCTTCTCTCGCACCCGCGACATCATCGCCGCCAACGTCACCGACCTGCTCGACAAGTCGGAAGACCCGGCGAAGATGATCCGGATGATCATCATGGAGATGGAGGAGACCCTGGTCGAGGTCCGCGCCTCGGCCGCCCGGGTGATCGCCGATCAGAAGGAGATGCGGCGCCAGATCGCGAAGCTGGAGCGGCTGCAGGACAGCTGGGTAGAGAAGGCCGAACTCGCTTTGTCGAAGGACCGCGAGGACCTCGCCAAGGCGGCTTTGGTCGAGAAGCGCAAGGCCGGGGACATGGCCGATCAGCTGAAGGTCGAGATCGAGGTTCTCGACGAATCGCTGCGCGCGTCGGAGGCCGACATTGCCAAGCTCCAGCACAAGCTGCGCGAGGCGCGGTCGCGGCAGAACGCGATCATGACCCGCATGGAAAGCGCCCACAACCGCTACCGGCTGCGCGAGATGCTGGCCGGGCCGAAGGTGGAGGACGCCTTTTCCCGCTTCGACGTGCTGGAGCGCCGGGCGGACTTCGCGGAAGGCGAAGCGGACGCGCTGGCGCTCGGCGCCCCGCCCAAGTCGCTGGAGGAGGAAATCGCCGAGCTGCGCAACGCCGAAAAGGTGGAAGCGGAGCTCGAGGCGCTGAAGGCGCGGCGCCGCACCGGCGACGCCTGACCGGAACCGAGAAAGAAAGATAAGGCCGAGGAGGAAATGATGAGGCTTCGTGGCAGGAAATTCGCGCTGGACCGGGAGAATGGAAAGTTCCTCGGCGTCTGCTCGGGGATCTCCGAAGCGACCGGCATCGACGCGACGATCGTGCGCGTGGCGCTGGTGGTGGGAACGCTGGCGGGCGGCTGGCCCTGGACGGTGATCGCTTATTTCGTGCTCGCCTTCATCGGCGGCGCGCGGCCCGGCCGTTCGGCGAGGCGGCATGACCTGTCCGACCTCAGCTCGACATCGTGGGAGGCGAAGGAGCGCATCCGGCGGCTCGACCAGCGGATGCAGACGATCGAATCCTATACGCTGAGCCAGAACAGCCGGCTCGCCGACGAGATCGAGCGGCTGCGCTGAGCGGCCCCGGGACCAAAGGATCAGGGATCAAGATGATGGAGCCGGAACCCGCATTCATAATGGGGATGATGTTCGGAGCGCTGCTGCTCTGGTTCGCGCAAAGCCTGCTGAGGTCGCGGCGCGAAAAGCGGCTGGCGGCGCGGGAGGAGGCGGCCGCGCGCGGCCTCGACGAGACACGCCGGCTCCGTGAGATCGACGAGTTGCACGAGAGGCTGGCGGTGCTGGAGCGGATCGCGACCGATCCTGCGGCCCGCACCGCGGCGGAGATCGAGCGGCTGCGCTGAGCGGGGCCGCCGGGGAAGGAGGAGAAGATGAGCGAACCTTTGACGATGATGACGCTGGCGAGCTTCGGAGTGATCGCGCTGTCGATCGCCGTCTTCGCCGGTCTCAAGGGCTGGCAGGGCTGGCTCGACCTCAAGAAGATGGAACTGGCCGGACGCCGTCAGTCCGAGGGCCGCGGCCCCGCCATGGACATGATCGAGATGGCCGACCTCAAGGAGCGAATTCGCAAGCTCGAAAACATCGCCAGCTGCGTCGATCTCTGACGCGGCCGAAGGGAGCGGCTCAGGCGTTCGGCAGGCCGCTCCAGATCACGACCTCGTCGCCGACCTTCGTCACTCCGAACAGGAGCGCCGCGAACTCGCGGGGAAGGCCGACGCAGCCGCGGGTGGCGGCATCGTCCGCCACTTCGGGCGATCCGTGGATCGCGATGCCGTCCCAGGTCAGGCGCAGCATGTGCGGCATCGGCGCATTGTAGAGGTTGGACACATGGTCCCGCTTCTTCTCCAGGATCGGGAAGGTGCCGGTCGGCGTCGGCTTGTCGTCCGCGCCGTAGAGAATGCTCGACCGGCCGATCTCGATGCCGCCGCGATAAACCGACATCACCCGCGCGCGGATGTTCACCACGATCACCGTCTTGCCGGGCGGGACGCCGTCGTCGTTCCAGGCATATTCGCCCGGACGCAGCCAGCGGTCGATCGCCAGTTCGCTGCGCACCTGAACCCGCATCACCTCCGCCGGGCGGGCGGGGTGGCCCGTCCGCGCGTCGATGCGGGAAGCGGTGGAGGAGGGGGCGGCACGCGCCGGCGACGCGGACGGCCGGTCCTGCGCGGGCAGCGGCGCCGGCGCGGCGGGCAGCAGCATCGCCGCCAGCGCGGCGTAGAACAGCGGCCTTCCTTTCCAGTCCTGTCGCTGCTGCCGGATCATGACGCCTCCTTTGTCCGCTGTGTCGACGGGGCAAGCGTTCTTTGACTCGGAGCGTTCCCGCGCATCAAGCGGCCGTTTCGGCCTGTGCCGAAGCGGGTCAGCCCCGCGGCTTTTCCTGAACCTCAGCTTTGGCCGAACACCCGGCGGCAGACGGCATCGAGCCGCGCGGTCAGCGCCGGGTCCCGCGCGTCCGGCGGAGTGATCAGCGCGACGTCGAGATTGGTGTCGATGGGGGAGGGCGGGCGCTCGGCCGGCAGGCGGCGGGCAAGCTCGACCACCGTCCGCCGGGCGGTGTCGGCATTGGCCTGGAGCTGGGCGAGGATCTGGCCGACCTCCACCGCCTCGCCTTCCCGCCAGCAATCATAATCGGTGACCATGCCGAGCAGGGCGTAGGGAAGCTCCGCCTCGCGGGCGAGTTTTGCCTCCGGCATGGCGGTCATGCCGATCACGTCGCAGCCCCAGCTCCGGTAGAGCGCGCTCTCCGCGCGGGTCGAGAATTGCGGACCTTCCATGGCGAGATAGGTGCCGCCGCGCGTCACCTCCGCACCCGCCCTGTCGGCCGCATCGGCGGCGAGCGCGGCGAGGCGCGGGCAGACGGGATCGGCCATCGAAACATGGGCGACCAGCCCCTCGCCGAAAAAGCTTTTCTCGCGCGCGAAGGTGCGGTCGACGAACTGGTCGATGGCGACGAACCGGCCGGGCGCCAGTTCCTCGCGCAGCGATCCGATCGCCGAAATGGCGAGAAGATCGGTGCATCCCGCGCGCTTCAGCGCGTCGATGTTGGCGCGGGCATTGACCCGGCTCGGCGGAATGCGGTGGCCGCGGCCGTGGCGCGGCAGGAAGACGAACTTCACGCCTTCGATCCGACCCACAAGCAGCTCGTCAGAAGGCGGTCCCCACGGTGTGTCGACGGCGATCCACTGCGCCTCCTCCAGCGCGTCGAGTGCGTAGAGGCCGGAGCCGCCGATGATGCCGATCGTCCATTCGCTCATGCACCGGCTCCTACCGGGCGGTGAGGAGGATCCGCAAGTCGTTGACGTTGGTCCCGGTCGGGCCGGTGACGAACAGCGCGCCGCGCGCGGCGAACCAGGCGCCGCTGTCATTGTCGGCCAGCGCCGCCTCGGCCCCCTCCGCAGCCACGCCGCTGCCGAAAAAGGCGCCGGCCGCGGCGCCCGTCCCGTCGATCCCGTCCGTGTCGGCGGCAAGGCCGGCGACATGTTCGCGGCCGGCCAGCGCGATCGCGGCGGCGAGCGCATATTCCTGGTTCGGACCGCCCACGCCGCGGCCGGTCACCGTCACCGTCAGCTCGCCGCCGGAGATGAGCGCGGTGCCGGGCGCCGCCGCGAGCGCGAGCGCAGCATGGGCGCGCCCCGCCTCCCGCGCCTCGCCGGCGACCTCGCCGAGAATCTGCGGGCGGTAGCCGAGGCGGCGGGCCTGCGCGGCCGCGGCCCGCAGTGCGTCGCGGTTGCCGGCAAGGACCCGATAGTCGCCGCCGACCCGCTTCATCGTCTCCGACCAGCCGCGATCGGGAGCATCGACGCCATGGCGGCGAAGCACGTCCATCGCATCGGCCAGCGTCGTCGGATCGGCCACCGTCGGACCGGAGCCGATGTCGGCCGGCGGGTCGCCGATCACGTCGCTGATCGCCAGGGTCAGAACCTTCGCCGGCGCGGTGGCGGCGGCGAGGCGCCCGCCCTTGATCCGCGACAGATGGCGGCGCACGCAATTGATGTCCGCCACCGGCCCGCCGGAGCGGAGGAGGTCGCGGGTGACCCGCTGCTTCTGCGCGAGCGTCAATCCCTCGCCCGGCAGGCAGGCCAGCGCCGAGGCGCCGCCGGACAGGAGGCAGAGGAGGAGGTCGTCCCGCCCCGCCCCGCGCGCGAGGGCGAGCAGCCGCGTCGCCGCGTCAAGGCTGGCCTCGTCCGGAACCGGATGGCCCGCCGCGACGAGCGGCAGCCGGTCCAAACCCGCCGCCGTTCCGTGCGGCGCGACCACCAGCCCTTCGAGCGGCCCGTCCCACGCCCGCTCGACCGCGCGCGCCATGGCCGGCGCGGCCTTGCCGATGGCGAGGCAGATCGTCCGCCCGCGCGCGCGCGGCGGGAGCGCCGCGGCGACCAGCGGCTCGGGCCGGCAGGCGTCGACGCCCGCGCGGAAGATCGCTTCGAGATGCGTCCTCATGCTCTGGTTGTCGGCCGCCCCGCGCGCTAGCACAAGGCGATGGACGCCGTGGAACCCGAAAAGCCGAAGCGACGGCCGAGGCGTTGGCTGCGCGGGCTGCTGCTCGCGGTCGCGACCTTCCTGTCGCTGCCGCTCGTATATCTGCTCGCCGCCGCGATCCTCGGCGCGATCCCCGCCAATGCCGGCTGGCGCGAACCGGAGGAGGGGGTGACGATCTTCATCCGCACCAACGGCGTCCACACCTGGATCCTGATGCCCAAGGTCAGCGAGCAGATGGACTGGAGCGCGACCATCCCGCCGGAGCATCTGGCCGATCCGCATTACGGCTATGGCGATCATGCGGCGTTCGGCTACGGCAACCGCGAGTTCTATCTGAACACGCCGACCTGGGGCGATCTCACCCTTCACAACGCGCTCGCCGCCGGCTTCGGCGCGGGGCCGACCCTGCTCCATGTCGAGCACGACCACCGGCCCGCACCGGCCGCGCACCAGCGACCGCTGCGGCTCCGCCCGGAGGAGTTCGGACGGCTCGTCGCGTTCGTCGAGGCCTCGTTCCGGCGCGATGCGGCGGGGGCGTCGATGCCCGTGCTCGGCCGCGGCTACAATGACTGGGACATGTTCTACGAAGCCAACGGCCATTACAGCCTGCTGCTAACCTGCAACGAATGGACCGGCCGCGCCCTCCGCGCCGCCGGCGTGCGCACCGGCCTCTGGACGCCGCTGGAACAGAGCATCATGTGGCGGCTCGACCGGGCCGAATGACGGCCCATTAACCCCATCTTGAAAAAAGGGCTGGCATGATGGGCGCTGCTGCTGTTAGCATCGGCGGCGAAGGAAGGTGACCGTCATGGCTTTCGCCACCGCCATTGCCGAGATCAGCCGCGGCCCGGTCGCCCGCCGTTCCTATACCCGCACCTGCACGCCGGTAATCGCGCTTACCGGCGCGCGTGCCATTTGCATGTTTAAGCAAGCGGCACAGGCATAGGGACGATCGAGGAAGGATCGTCCCGCAGGGGCGGTCCCAGGTTCAGCGACACAGAACCGGAAATTCGAGGGAGAGGGACCGCCTCCTCTCTCTCCTGACGTCTCCCTCGACCCACTGCCGGCTCCTCCGGGGCCGGAGCGAAGAGGAAGACGGCCATGTTCGCACGTACAGATCGATTGCTGTTGAGACCGGGCTGGGCGGAAGACGCCCCGGCGCTCGCCCGCGCCATCGCCGACGAGACGATCGTCCGCAACCTCGCCTCCGCGCCATGGCCCTATCGCCTGGCCGACGCCGAGGCGTTCGTGGCGGAGCGGCCGGTCGATCCCGTCAATTCCAGCCTGCTGATCTTGCGCCGGACCGCGCGCGCCCCGGAACTGGTGGGCGTGATCGGCCTGGCGCGCATGGCCAATGGCGAGGTCGACCTCGGCTATTGGATCGCGCGCGCGCATTGGGGCCGCGGCTATGCCACCGAGGCGGGTTCGGCGGTGATCGCCATGGCGCGGGACGGATTGCGGCTGGAGCGGCTGACCGCCGGTCACTTCCTCGACAACCCCGCCTCTGGGCGCGTCCTCGAAAAGCTCGGTTTCCGCGCGACCGGCGAAGTGGTGCGCCGCTACAGCGTCGGCCGTAAGGCCGCGGCGCCGTGCCGGATGTTCGTCCGCGATCTATCGGACGGCCTCGCGTGCCGCGAGCCGCTCTGCCCGGCGATGGCGGCGTGACCGGCGTCAGTCGGGATAGGCCAGAGCAAACGCGGCGGCCGCGCCGTAGAGGCCGGGCTGCGGATGGGCGATCAGCTTGACCGGCATCGCGTTCATCCGCCGCTCGAATCGCCCCTTGGCGACGAAGCGGCCGTGGAACCCGGAGCCGGGCAGATGGGGCGCGATGCGCTGCCCCAGTCCGCCCGCGATCACCACCGCCGAAGCGCCATGTGCCAGCGCCAGGTCTCCGACCACCGCGCCGAGCGACAGGAAATAACGGTCGAGGGCCGCCGCGGCCATGCTGTCTTCCCCCGCGAGCGCCGCCGTCCACAATTCCTTGTCGCCGCGCGCCGCGACCGGCCTGCCTTCCAGCGCCGAAAGCGCCGCCAGGATGTTGCCCAGGCCCATGCCCGCGCACACCCGCTCCGCCGAGACGCGCCGGTAGCGCTCGCGAAGGTAGACGAGGATTCGGTCCTCGAGCGCGTCGAGCGGCGCAAAATCCATATGGCCGCCTTCGGTGGCGAGGACGTGATAGCGGCCGTTCTCCAGCAGCAGCTGCGCGACGCCGAGGCCGGTGCCCGGCCCCACCACGCTGATCACCCCCTCGTCCGGCAGCGGCCGGTCGGGTCCGCACAGATGGCTGAACTGGCCGGAGGGAAGCTGTCCCACCGCATGGGCGACCGCGCCGAAATCGTTGATGACGAGATAGCGGCCGATGCCCAGTTTCTCGGGCAGCAGGGTCGGACGGATCACCCAGGGGTTGTTGGTGAGCTTCAGAACCTCGCCTTCGACCGGTCCAGCAAAGGCGATCGCCACCGCGTCCGGCACGGGGCGGCCGAGCCCGGCGCAGAACACTTCCCAGGCGGTCTGGAAGCTCGCATGCTCCCCGGTCTTGAGCGTCGTCTCCGGCCCGAGCGACATGACCCGGCCGTCCGCCACTTCGGCAATGGCGAAGCGGGCGTTGGTGCCGCCGACGTCGATGGCCACGATTTCCGTCATGAGAGGATCAATGCCGGGCCCGCCGGCCCCGTTCCCCCGGCGCCATCGCGACGAGGCGAATGGCCTGCCCGCCGCCCGGCGCGAGCCGGAGGGTCAGCGTGTCGGCGCTGGTCACGATCCGCTCCTCGATCGCGACATCGCCGGGATTGTCGCGATAATGGGCAGTATCGCCGTCGCGGTAGATTTGCGCCCGGTAGCGGCGGCCCGGCGTCAGGAACGACAATGGCGCGGACAGGACCCGCCCTTCCTCGTCGG
The DNA here is from genome assembly GCF_046295735.1 of Allosphingosinicella sp. Taxonomy (GTDB): domain Bacteria; phylum Pseudomonadota; class Alphaproteobacteria; order Sphingomonadales; family Sphingomonadaceae; genus Allosphingosinicella. The sequence goes on along the minus strand of NZ_JBKBMQ010000015.1, from coordinate 18,640 downwards.
TGACCGCGCCCAGATACCAGTTTTCCCCGCCGCGCTCCTTGCGGGCGATGGTGACGAAGTCGCCGATCTCGCCGTTCACCACCACCGACTCCTCCCAATCGACCGGCACGTCCTTGATGAACTGGAACGGGCCGGGATTGGCCTCATAATTGTCGAGCAGGTCGGCGACCATCTGAATCGGCGAATAGATGACGACGTAGAGGGCAAGCTGCTTCGCCCAAGTCGTCTGCACGCCCTGCGGCGATCGCGTGCGCATGCCGAAGATGCCGGGCGTGTAATCCATAGGCCCCGCCAGCATGCGGGTGAAGACCAGCACCGACTCGTGCTCGGGCGGGTTGGACGGATCGCCCCAGGCGGAAAACTCCATCCCCCGCGCGCCTTCGCGGCTGATGATGTTGGGATAGGTACGGCGAAGGCCGGTGTCCTTGATCGGCTCGTGCGCGTTGATCGAGATGCGGCGGCGGGCGGCGGCGTCGATCACCCGCTGGTGGTGCCGCGCCATCTCCTGGCCCTCGTGCCAGGCGAATCGAACCGTCCCGCCTTCGTCGCGGATGCGCGCCTGGCCGGCGTCGGCCACATAGCCGGTCTTCACCGCATCGATGCCGAGCCGGCGGTAATAATCGAACGCGTCCTCCATCTGCGCTTCGTAATGGGCCGCGTTGCCGCCGGTTTCGTGATGACCGACCAGCCGCACGCCCTTTGATCGGGCATAAGCGGCCAGGCCCTCGAGATCGACGCCGGGATAGGGCTGGGTGAAGTTGAAGTCGAAGCCGGTGCCGAACCAGTCGCCGTCCCAGCCGACGTTCCATCCTTCCACCAGCACGCCGCGAAAGCCGTGGCGGGCGGCGAAATCGATGTGGCGCCGGATATTGTCGTTGGTGGCGCCGTGGCGCGGACCCGAAGCCCAGCTCTTGAGGTCGAGATGCATCTCCCACCACACGCCCACATATTTGAACGGCTGCACCCAGGAGACGTCGCCGAGCCGGTTGGGCTCGTTGAGGTTGAGGATGAGGTCGTTCATCACCAGCCCGCCGGCGCTGTCGGCGATCTGCATCGTTCGCCAAGGCGTCGGGAAGGGCGCGCGGCGGCGCACCTTGGCGCCGTCGGTGCCCGGCGTCAGCGCCGCGCGAAAGCGGCCATGGCCCATCGAGGCGAGGTTCATGCCGGAATAATCGACCAGCGCCGCCTCGTGGAAGGCGATGTGGACGCCGTTCGCCGTGCGGACGGTCATCGGCGTCTGCGCGATGCCCACCTCCGTGATTGCGGTGGTGTTGTAGAGATATTCCTCCCGGTTCCACTCGAAGGCGGGGATCCACCAGGCGGTGCCGGGCTGGGCGATGGCGAACTCGGTCAGCTCGTCCTGAATCTGGACGTCGGCAAGATTGGGCTGGTCTGGAAATTCGTAGCGGAAGCCGACGCCGTTGTCGAAGACGCGGAACACGACGTCCATGCTGCGCTGAAGACCGGCCCGCTCGCTGAGGCGGACGCGCAGCTCGTTGTGGCGGTTGCGGACGAAGCGCCGCTCGCCCCAGGGCTGCTCCCACGTCTCGTCAAAGCTCGCGCTCGATTGCGAGGCGAGGACGAAGCCGCGCTCCAGCTTGGGCGCGTCGAGCAGCATGAAGCCGAGCCGTGACGGCGCGATGAGCAGGGTGCCGAAGCGTCGCACCGAATAGCTCGGCCGCCCGTCATTGTCGATTTCGACGGCGAGGCTGATCACGCCGCCGGGCGAGGAGATCTGCGCCACGGGCTCGGCGGCGGCGGCGGGAGCGAAGGAAAAGAGCATCGCGGCGGCGAGGATAATGAGACGGGGCAGCATGAGCGACTCCCTATGAAACAGCGCTTGCCAAGCCGCGCGCCGGCGTAGCATGAGAGCGCCCGAGAAAATTTTGCAGCAAAGTTTGCAGTAGATGGCGCGACGCAACACAAGGCTGGAAGACATCGCCGCGCTGGCGGGCGTTTCGATCTCGACCGCCTCGCGCGCATTGAACGACAGCCCGTCGGTCAACGCCCGCACCAAGCAGCTCATCTGGAAGCTCGCGCGCGAGCATGACTATCCCTTTCGCCGCTACATGCCGGCCGGGCCGATCGGCGCCGCGGCGACGATTGCTTTGGTCGTCCCGCGGCCGCAGGGGCGGGAAGGGCAGCTGGACGATCCCTTCTTCCTGGAGCTGTTCTCCGGCGTGAACGACGCCGCCCGCGATCGCGGCTGCGATCTTCTGGTCAGCCATTTCGCGCCGACCAGTTACGAGGACCTGGCGGCGGCGATGACCACCAGCCGCGCCGACGGCACGATCTTCCTCGGGCAGAGCTCGCTTCATCAGGCGTTCAACCGGCTCGCCGAAAGCGAGGCGCGGTTCGCCGTCTGGGGCGCGCAGTTGCCGGACCAGGCTTATTGCTCGGTCGGATCGGACAATCTGTCCGGCGGCCGCCGCGCGACGCTGCACCTGGCCCGGCTCGGCCGCCGCCGGATCGTCTATCTCGGCGACACCGAGGCGCCGGAGGTGGCGCAGCGGGTGCGCGGCTATCTGGAGGGGCTGGAACAGGCCGGCCTGCCGCAGGACGGCGAGCTGATGGTGCCCGCCCATTTCACGGTGGAGTCGGCGGAAGCCGCGGTGGACGCGCTGATCGCCCGGGGCCTCGATTTCGACGGCGTGGTGGCGGCGAGCGATCTCATCGCGCTCGGCGCCATGCGCTCGCTGATCCGGGCGGGACGCAAGATCCCGGACGACGTCTCGGTGATCGGCTACGATGATGTGCCCTTCGCCCGCTACAGCCGCCCGGCGCTCACCACCGTCAGCCAGGATACCGACCGGGCGGGTCGGCTGCTGGTGTCCAAGCTGCTCGACACGGGCGGCGAGGGTGAGATGATGTCGGAGCGGCTGCCGACCGACCTGATCGTGCGGGAATCCTGCGGGGGCTGACCCCGTCATGCCGATCGCCGGGCGATGAGGCCCGCGAGCGGCGGCACCGACCCGCCGGTCGCCTCGCCGCCCACCGCCTCGATCACGGTCCAGCCCTCCGGCAGGCGCCAGTCCGCGGGCGCGCGGCCGAGGTTGAAGAGGCACAGCAGCCGGTCTGGCCCGTCGCCGCGTTCGAAGGCGAGGAGCGGAGCGGCCAGGTCGAGCGGGCGGATGATGCCGCAGCGCAGCGCTTCTTCCCGCCGCCGAAGCGCCACCAGCCGGCGGGTGAGGTTGAGCGTCGAGTCCGGGTCCTCCTCCTGGCGGTCGACGGCGAGCGGCACATGTTCGGGGTCGACCGGAAGCCAGGGCCGCGCCGGCGAGAAGCCCGCATGGGGCGCGTCCGCCGCCCAGGGGATCGGCGTGCGCGCGCCGTCGCGACCATGGGTGTTCGGCCAGTTGGCGATCGCCTCGGGATCCTGGAGCAGCTCGAACGGCACGTCCGCCTGAGGGAGGCCGAGCTCTTCGCCCTGGTAGAGGAAGACGTTGCCGCGCAGCGCCATCAGCAGCAGCATCGACAGCGCGGCGCAGGCCTTGCGCTCGGCCGGCGCGGCCCAGCGCGACACGTGGCGCGGCGCGTCATGGTTGGAAAAGGCCCAGCTCGGCCAGCCTTCGCCGGGCGCGCCCGGCCACAGATCGATGGTGTGGCGTACCAGTTCCGGCGACAGCGCGTCGGCATAGAGGAAGTTGAAGCCGTAGGCGCTGTTCAGCCGGTCGAACCCCTCGGTGAACAGCTTCATCTCGCGGTCCGCCTGTTCGCCGCCCACTTCGGCGACGGTGAAGCGGCCGCCATGGCTGTCGAGCAGGCGGCGGATGCGGGCGAGGAAAGTCGGAATGTCGGGGTGCGACTGGTTGTAATAATGGTGCTGGTAATCGAAGGGCCGGCGGCGCGGGCCGGCGCCGGGCGCGACCGGCGGATTGTCGCGCAGCGACGGGTCGTGCATCGAGAAATTGATCGCATCGAGACGAAAGCCGTCGACGCCGCGGTCCAGCCAGAAGCGCGCCGTGTCTAGGATCGCCTCCTGAACGTCCGGATTGTGGATGTTGAGATCGGGCTGCGAGGGCAGGAAGTTGTGGAGGTAATATTGGCCGCGCCGGCCGTCCCAGGTCCAGCTCGGCCCGTGAAAGACCGACTGCCAGTTGCTGGGCGGTGAGCCGTCCGGCTTCGGATCGGCCCAGACGTACCAGTCGGCCTTCGCATTGCCGCGGCTCGAGCGGCTTTCCTGGAACCAGGCATGGCGGTCCGACGTGTGCGAATAGACCTGGTCGATGATGACCTTCAGCCCCAGCGCATGGGCGCGGTCCAGCAGCCGGTCGAAGTCGGTAAGCGTGCCGAAGATCGGATCGACGTCGCAATAATCGGCGATGTCGTAGCCGAAATCCTTCATCGGCGAGGTGAAGAAGGGCGACAGCCAGATCGCGTCGACTCCCAGCGAGGCGACATGGTCGAGCCGCGCGGTGATGCCCGGCAGGTCGCCGATCCCGTCGCCGTTGGAATCCGCGAAGCTGCGCGGATAGATCTGGTAGATGACGGCGCCGCGCCACCATTCGGTGGCGGCCGCGGCGGCGGCGATGGGCTGATACTGGGTCAAAGACCTACTCCGCGGGAAGGGAACGGCAGACGATGTATTCGAGCGGCGCCAGCCGGACTCGGTAGCTGCCGGGCGCCGCCGGCGCGGGGGCGCAGCTGCCGTGGACGCTTTTGAACCGGGCGAGCGCCGGATCGATCCAGACATTGGCATCGAGCGGCGCATCGGCGGTGTTGAAGACGATCAGCGTCTGGCCGCGCCCGTCCGGCGCGTGGCGGGCGATGGCGAACAGGCCCGGCTCCTCGCCATAGTTCAGCACCTGCTGGCGGCCGCGGCGAAGCGCCGGATCGGCGGCGCGGATGCGGGCCATTCCCGCCAGCGCCCGGTAGATCGGATGCGCGGTGTCGAAGTTCGCGACGGCGGTGGTGGCGCCGGTGCCGACCAGCCGGTTGTCGTTGTAGCTCGCGACCCGGCTCGGGAACATGTTCTCGCGCGCGTCCTGGTCGCCGCCGTCGCCGACGAACCCCTGCTCGTCGCCATAATAGATCGTCGGGACGCCGCGGCCGAACATCATCATCGCGTGGCCGAGCAGCACCCGCTTCAGCACCTCCTCGTCGCTGGCCCCGGGATGGCGTTCGCGGATGAAGAAAGCGAACCTCCCCATGTCGTGATTGCCGAGGAAGGTGGGCGACCGGAGCGCGGTATCCGCGCCGCCTTCGTAGAGGACGTCCATCTGGAACAGCCGAGCGAGGCGCGATGTGGGCGCGCCCCGCGCCACCACGTCTGTGACGGCCGACTGGAAGGCGAAATCGAGCACCGTGGGAAAACCGTCCACGCGGGTGAAGGTGGCGAGCGCGCCGGGATCGGGATCGAACACTTCGCCGAAGATGTGGAAGTTCGGAATGCCGCGGGCGCGGGCGCGCTCCAGCATGGCAGGAACGAAGGCCTGCCAGAATTCGGGATTGACGTGCCGGGCGGTGTCGATGCGGAAGCCGTCGATCCCGAAATCGTCGATCCAGGACCCGAAAATCTCGATCATGCCCTGAACGACGCGGGGGTGCTCGGTGAACAGATCGTCGAGGCCCGCAAAGTCGCCGAACAGGCTGTTCTCGCCCTGGAAGGTCGTCTCGCCGCGATTGTGATAGTAGATGGGATCGTTCAGCCAGGCCGGATTCTTCACGTTCCGCTCCGCCTCCGGCACGAATGGCGTGTAGGCGAAATCGGGCCGGGTGAGGCGCGCGAAATTCTCCTCCGTCTGGTGGGGCGGCGCGATGCCGCGAAAGCCCTCGTTGATGCGCGGGCCATCGGGGCCGCCCTGAGTCGAATAGGGAAAATCGGCGTGGCTCCGATAGGGGCACTGGAAGGGTGGACATTCGCGATAGCGGATCACGTCCGCCGTGTGGTTGGTGATGATGTCGAGATAGACCTTCATGCCGCGCGCATGGGCCGCGTCGACGAAAGCCTTGAGCTCGGCGCGGGTGCCGAAATGCGGATCGACGTTCAGGAAATCGGTGATCCAATAGCCGTGATAACCGGCGGATTCTCCACCCGGCGGCCCCTGGACCGGCTTGTTCTGGTAGATGGGGCCGAGCCAGATGGCGGTGGCGCCCAGGCCCTGGATATAGTCCAGCCGCGCGGTCAGCCCCTTGAGATCGCCGCCATGATAGAAGCCCTTGTGGGTGGGATCGAACCCATGGTCGAGCCGGCCGCCCCGCAATCCCCCCCTGTCGTTCGCCGGATCGCCGTTCTCGAACCGGTCGGGAAGCACGAAATAGATGAACTCGTCTTCGGGCGGGCGGTCGCGGAAGGCGGGGCGGTCGGCGGCGATGGCCGCGGCCGGGGCGCAGCCGGCGAGGGCCAGCGCAAGCAGGACGCCGGGCAAGCGCGTGCGTTTCATGGCTTCAACTCCCCTTCGCCGGGCGCCGGCGAGTCGCCGGACATGCCTTCTTCTTTTTTGCAATAGTTTGCAGCAGCGGCTCTCGGCGTCAAGTCCTGCCGCGGAAGCCGCGGATTTCCGCGATTTCCGCTACAGTCTAAAGGCTGGGTCTCGCTGGCTGGAAGGCGCAGCGCGTGGCTTCTGTCACTTTCCTCTTGCAATTTTGCAGCACGTTTGCATTATTTTGCGAAACACGCAGACCGCGGGAGAACCGCGGCGGAGGAGGGGAGGACAGGGCGGGGCTGTTCGCGCCGGCCATCCTTTCGAAAATTGAAGCGGGTTTTAAAGGGGTTGCCGCCGCTCGGCGACCGCCGGGAAACCCGGGAAAAGGCTGAAGGGCCCCGCGGAACCTGGGTTCTTGCGGCTGCTGATGGGGAGGACGAACATGATCCATTTCTTCGAGTCGCGCCGCGCTTCGCTGCTCGGCGGCGCCGCCGTCGCGGCGCTCGCGCTCGGCGCCGCCGCGCCGGCTTATGCCGAAACCCAGGTTCCCGCCGGCCAGGAGGGACAACCTGGAGCCGAGACCGAAGCCGAAGGCTCGATCGTCGTCACCGGCTTCCGCGCCGCGCTGGCGAGCGCCGCCCGGCAGAAGCAGACCTCCGACCTCATCGTCGAGTCGGTGTCGGCCGAGGATATCGGCAAGCTTCCCGACAACAGCATCGCCGAGTCGATCGCCCGGCTTCCCGGCCTCACCGCGCAGCGCCTCGACGGCCGCGCCCAGGTGATCTCGATCCGCGGCTTCGCGCCCGATTTCTCCACCACTTTGCTGAACGGCCGCGAGCAGGTGACGACCGGCGACAATCGCGGCGTCGAGTTCGACCAATATCCGTCCGAAGTGCTGAACCAGGTGCTGGTCTACAAGACGCCCAATGCCAGCCTGATCGGCCAGGGCCTGTCGGGCACGGTGGACCTGCGCACCATCCGGCCGCTCGCTTACGGACGCCAGGTGCTGTCGGTGAACGCGCGCGGCGAATATGTCGATCTCGGCAAACTCAACGCCGGGTCGAAAGACCGCGGCTATCGCGTCAGCGCGACCTGGGTGGACCAGTTCGCCAACGACACGATCGGCGTGTCGATCGGCGTCGCCCGGCTCGACTCGCCGACCCAGATCGAGCGCTTCAACGCCTGGGGCTATCCCGATGTCGCCGCCAACGGTCCGGCCGTGATCGGCGGCTCCAAACCCTATGTCGTGTCGAACCGGCTGGTGCGCACCGGCGTCGTCGGCACGCTCGAATGGCAAGCCGCGCCCGCCTTCACGATGGTGATCGACGGCTATTATTCGAAGTTCGAGGACGAGCAGATCCTGCGCGGCATCGAGCTTCCGCTGTTCTGGAGCGCGGCGCAGCTCCAGCCCGGCTTCACCGCCCAGGACGGTCTCGTCACCGCGGGCACCTTTAACGGCGTCAAGGGCGTGGTGCGCAACGACGCCAACCGCCGCGACGCGGACATCTACTCGGTCGGCTGGAACGGCCGCTACAGCGCGGAGGGCTGGACCGCCACCGGCGACATCAGCTTCTCGCGCGTCGACCGCGAGGATCTGATCCTCGAAACCTATGCGGGCACCGGCCGCGGCAATCTCGGTGCGACCGACAATATGGGCTTCACGATGACGCCGCGCGGCGCCGTCTTCCGCCCCAGCCTCAACTATGCCGATCCGAACCTCATCCGCCTCACCAGCCCGCAAGGCTGGGGCGGCGACATCGACGGGCCGGGTGGCCGCATCCTGGGCGGTCAGGACGGCTATTATAACGAGCGCTCGGTGCGCGACGAACTGGTCGCCCTGCGCGCCAGCATCGAGCGCGAACTCGGCGGGCCGTTCCGCAGCGTCGAGCTCGGCTTCAACTACACGACCCGCGACAAGCAGCTGACGCCCAACGAATTCTTCCTGGGCCTGCGCGGCAATACGGACGGCACGACCAGCGTTCCCATTCCGCAAAACGCGCTGCTGCAGCCGACCAATCTCGCCTTCCTCGGCCTCGGCCCGATGGTGAGCTACGATCCGCTCACCTTGCTCAACAGCGGCATCTACAATCTGGTGCGCAACCCCAACTCCGACGTGTCCACCAAGGGCTGGAGCGTGTCGGAAGACGTGATGACCTTCTGGACCATGCTGAACATCTCCGCCGACATCGGCGCGACCCAGCTCACCGGCAATGTCGGCGCGCAGGTCGTCTTCACCGATCAAAGCTCGGCCGGCACCGCGTCCAGCGGCGCGCCGGCGGTGCTGGCGGCGGACGTGCGCGGCGGCGACGAATATACGAAGGTTCTGCCGAGCCTGAACCTGTCGCTGCGCATTCCGGGCGGCTGGGTGGCGCGCCTCGGCGCCGCGCGGCAGATGGCGCGGCCGCGCCTCGACGAGATGCGCGCTTCGTCCAATTTCGGCTTCAACCAGCAGCTGGCTGTGACCGGCGGCCTGCCTTTCAGCGGCAGCGGCGGCAATCCCCGGCTGCGGCCGTGGGTGGCGGATGCGGTCGACGTGTCGCTTGAAAAATATTTCGGCGGCGAGGGCTATCTGGCGCTCTCGCTCTTCTACAAGGACTTGAAGAGCTACATTTACGAGCAGGTCCAACCCTATGATTTTACCGGTTTCCCGGTTCCGTCGGGGGTGACGTTGCAGCCCTTCCAGTTCCAAGGCTTCCTCACCGTGCCGGCCAACGGCGATGGCGGCACGATGAAGGGCGCCGAACTGTCCGGCACCCTACCGTTTCGCGTGTTCACCACTTGGCTCGACGGCTTCGGCCTCACCGGCAGCGTGTCCTACACCGACACCAATGTGAGCCCGCAGCCCGACGCGCCCCCCGAGGATCTGCCGGGCTATTCCAAATGGGTCGGCAACCTCACCGCTTATTTCGAGCGGGCGGGCTTCTCGATCCGCGGCAGCGCGCGTCACCGCTCGTCCTTCATCGGAGAGCTGCGCGGGTTCGGCGGCGGCAACGAACGTCGCCGGGCCGCTGCGGAGACGGTGATCGACGCGCAGGTCAGCTACGAATTCCAGCAGGGTTCGATGCTGCAGGGCCTCACCATCCTCGGCCAGGTCAACAACATCACCGACGAGCCGTTCGTGACCTTCGCAGACGACGACAGGCGGCGGGTGATCGATCACCAAAGTTACGGTCGCCGCTACCTGCTGGGCGTCAGCTACCGGTTCCGGTGAGGCGGGGCGGCGAATGAAGGGGCAGGGGCGGCTCCCGGGCGGAGCCGCCCCTCCTCGCTTTCCGGGTCTCGCCGCGATCGGGCGGGGCGCGCGCGGAGATTGAGAATGGCGTCCAGGAAACCGAGGATGAGCTTCTGGGGGCTCTGGAACCTCTCGTTCGGATTCTTCGGCATCCAGATCGGCTTCGCGCTCCAGAATGCCAACATGAGCCGCATCTTCCAGTCGCTCGGGGCGGAGATCGATCGGCTCCCGGCCCTGTGGGTGGCGGCGCCGCTCACCGGCCTCCTCGTCCAGCCGATCATCGGCCATATGTCGGACCGCACCTGGCTGGGGCGGCTCGGCCGCAGGCGGCCCTATTTCCTCGCCGGCGCCATCCTTGCGGCCCTGTCTTTGTTCGTGATGCCGCTCGCGCCGGTGTTGCTAGTCGCGGCGCTGATGCTGTGGGTGCTCGACGCCTCGCTCAACATCTCGATGGAGCCGTTCCGCGCCTTCGTCGGCGACATGCTGGACAAGGACCAGCACAATGCCGGCTATGCGGTGCAGACCGCCTTCATCGGCGCGGGGGCGGTGGTGGGCTCGATCTTCCCTTGGGCGCTCGAGCAGTGGGGCGTGTCGAACGAGGCGCCGCCGGGCGCGATTCCGGACACGGTGCTGTGGGCCTTCTGGTTCGGCGGCGCGGCGCTGTTCCTGGCGGTGATGTGGACGGTGCTCACCACCCGCGAGTTCAGCCCCGAGCAGATGGCCGAATTCGAAGGCGTCCGGGCGGAGGAGCAGGACCATGTCATCCGTCTGCTCGCCGCGCGCAGCTTCGGATCGAGCTTCACCTGGATCGCGCTCGGCCTCCTCGTCCTGCTGTCGGTAGGTCCGCTCGCGCTGGAGCAGGAGGTCTACCTGCTCGGCGCGCTGCTGGTCGCCTACGGCCTTGCCAGCATCGTCGCCATCCGCCTCGCGCGACGCGGCAATTCGTCCAACATGCTGTCGAACATCGTCGGCGATTTCTCCGGAATGCCGGAGCTGATGAAGCGGCTCGCTGTCGCGCAATTCTTCAGCTGGTCGGCGCTGTTCATCATGTGGATCAACACCACGCCCGTGGTCACCCAATACTTCTACGGCGCGCCGGACGCGGCGAGCCCGGGCTATCAGGAAGGCGCGAACTGGGTGGGGGTGCTCTTCACCACCTATAACGGCGTCGCGGCGATCGCGGCGCTGACGCTGCTGCCGTTCCTCGCCGGCAGGATCGGGCGGGTCCACACCCACATCTTCTGCCTGCTGTGCGGCGCGGCGGGCTATGCGAGCTTCTTCCTGATGACCGATCCCAGGCATCTGCTGCTGAGCGAAGTCGGGATCGGCATCGCCTGGGCGTCGATCCTCGCCATGCCCTATGCAATCCTCGCGTCCAACCTGCCGCAGCGCAAGCTCGGCATCTATATGGGCCTGTTCAACGTCTTCATCGTCGTCCCGCAGCTTCTGGTCGCCACCGTCATGGGATCGATCATGAAACGCTTCTTCCCAGACGAGCCGATCTGGACGATGGCCTTCGCCGCCGGCGTGATGGCGCTCGCCGCGCTCGCCATGCTGCGGGTGCGCGAACCCCATGCCGGCCCCGGCGCGGACCCGGCGCGGGTGCCGATCGCCCAGCCGGTGACGTGATGCTGCGCGCGCTGATCGCGGCGGTGCTGGCGCTGCTGCTCGGCGTGGCCGCGCCGGCGGCGGCCGAGACCGATCCCTACGCGCCCCGCGACATGAGCGGCGTGCGCCATCCGGACTGGGCGCGCGACGCGGTCCTCTACCAGATCAACACGCGCCAGTTCACGCCGGAAGGCACCTTCCGCGCCGCCGAGGCGCAGCTGCCGCGGCTGAAGGCCTTGGGCGTCGACATATTGTGGCTGATGCCGGTCCATCCGATCGGCGAGCTCAACCGGAAGGGGACGCTCGGCAGCCCCTATTCGGTGCGCGACTATTATGGCGTCAATCCGGAGTTCGGGACGCTCGCCGATCTCAAGTCCTTCGTCGATGCCGCTCATGCGCTGGGCATGCGCGTGATCCTCGACTGGGTCGCCAATCACAGCGCCTGGGACAATCCGCTCGCGACCACGCATCCGCATTGGTACGAGCGGGACTGGCGCGGCAATTTCCGCTCGACGCCCTGGTGGGACTGGACCGACATCATCGACTTCGATTTCTCGCAGACCGGCCTACGTCGCTACATGGCCGATGCGATGATGTGGTGGGTGCGCGAGGTCGGCGTCGACGGCTTCCGCGCCGACGTGGCCGGCTATGTGCCGCTCGATTTCTGGGAGCAGCTGCGGCGGGATCTCGACGCCATCAAGCCGGTCTTCATGCTGGCCGAATTCGGGCAGCGCGACGTCCATTATGCCGCGTTCGACGCGAGCTACGGCTGGGACTGGTACAATGCGATGGCGCGGATCGCCAAGGGGGAGGCGGACGTGGGGGCGCTGTTCGGCTTCTATTCGGAGCATGAAAGCGCCTGGCCGGCCGGCGCGATGCGGATGATGTACGTGTCGAACCACGACCAGAATGCCTGGCACGGCACCGAGTTCGAGGTGTTCGGCGACGCGCTGCGCAACGCGATGGTCCTGTCCTTCGTGGGAGAGGGGATCCCGCTCATCTACAACGGCCAGGAAGCGGGCAACGAGAAAAGGCTGGAATTCTTCGAGCGCGACCCGATCGCGTGGCGCGACCATCCCAACGGCGAATTCTACCGGCGGCTGATCGCGCTCCGCAAGGCGACCCCGGCCCTGCACAACGCGCCATGGGGCGCCCGGATGATCGGCATCGACAATGACGGCGGCGGCAAGGTCTTCTCCTTCGTCCGGCAGCAGGAAGGGAGCCGCCTGTTCGCCGTCTTCAACATGTCGGCCGATGTAGTGGAGGTGGGCTTCGAAGAGGGGCTGCACCACGGCGACTATCGCGATTTCGACAGCGGGGAGGAGGTCCGGGTCGACGGCGCCACCCGTTTCAGGATGGGGCCTTGGAGCTACCGGGTGCTGACCCGCTGAGGCCCGGCGCGCGGCTCAGCCGGCGCGGCAGTGGCGGGCGATGAACTCCTCGTGGCGAGGCAGCTCGGCGGCGGCGCGCGCCATCAGATCCTCGACCATGCGCATGAAGCCGGCAAGCTCCGCCTCGCTCAGCTGCCCGGCGAGAGGATGCCAGCTTTCCGGCGTCACGTCCTGACCGATCAGCACCTGCTGCCAGCCGGTCTCGGTGAACAGCTCGTCGTCCTGGCGGAAGACCTGGCCGCGCTCGCGGAACAGGTCCATCTTGTGGCGGAGCGTGTCGGGTATCTCCATCTCCCGGCATTCGCGCCAGAAGGGTAGGTCGCGCGCATTGGCGTGGTAGTGGAGGATGATGAAGTCGCGGATCCGCTCATATTCGACGATCGTCTGACGGTTATATTCGGCGATCTGGCGCGGGCCGTAGCCGTCCCCCGGCAGGAAGGCGAGCAGCCGCATCACCGCCGACTGGATGAGGTGGATGCTGGTCGATTCCAGCGGCTCCATGAAGCCGGAGGCGAGGCCGACCGCGACCACGTTGCGGTTCCAGAAGGCGTTGCGACGCCCGGTGACGAAGCGCAGCGGCCGAGGGTCGGCGAGCGGCTTGCCATCGAGATGGGCAAGGAGGGTGGCGGCCGCCTCGTCGTCGCTCACATGGCGGCTGCAATAGACATAGCCGTTGCCTGTGCGGTGCTGGAGCGGGATGCGCCACTGCCATCCCGCCGTGCGCGCGGTCGAGCGGGTGTAGGGGGTGAGCGGGCCGGCGGCTTCGCAAGGGACGGCGAGCGCGCGGTCGCAGGGAAGCCAGCGGGTCCAGTCCTGATAGCCGGTGCCGAGCGCCTGTTCGATGAGAAGCCCGCGAAAGCCCGAGCAGTCGATGAACAGTTCGCCCCCGACCTCGGCGCCGCTTTCGAGGAGGACGGCGGCGACATGGCCGCTCTCCCCGTCGAGGCGGACGTCGCGGATCCGCCCTTCGATCCGCTCCACGCCCCGCGCTTCGGCATAGCCGCGCAGGTGCCGGGCGTAGAGCGCGGCGTCGAAATGGAAGGCGTAAGGCGGCGGCTGGAGCGGCGCGCGGGCGGTGCGGGCGAAGCGGTTCGCCGCCGCCGCGACATGGTTGAAGGAATAGTCGCCGAATGGCCGGGCGATGCCGAGCGCCCGGGCGCGCAGCCAATATTGGTGGAAGGGCAGCAGCCCGAGGTCGCGGCCGACCGGACCGAAAGCATGGATGTAGCGGTGGCCGGGGCGCAACCAGTCGACAAATTCGATGCCCAGCTTGAAGCTGCCTTGGGTCGCGCGGACGAAGGCGTCCTCGTCGAGGCCGAGCGCCTGGTTGAACAGGCGGATGGCGGGGATGGTCGCCTCGCCGACGCCGACGATGCCGATCTCGTCCGATTCGACAAGGCGGATGCGGTAGCCGCTCTCCAGGAAACGGGCGAAGGCAGCGGCCGTCATCCAGCCGGCGGTTCCGCCGCCGACGATGACGATGTCGCGGATCGGGGCTCCCGTCACGGCGGCGGCGCCTTGCAGTGGCGATCGATATAGTCGCGGTGCGTGGGCATCGCCTCGGCCGCCTCGGCGGCGATGCGGCGGATGCCGGCCAGCATGCGCGGCGCATCGACATGGGTGCGCTCGTCGATCAGCGGGTCGTAGCGTTCGGGGAAGTTGAGCTGGCCGATATGGACCGCGAGCCAGCTCGGATTCTGGAACAGCTCGAAGCCCGACGAGACGAGCCGGCCGCGGCTGCGGAAATGATCGATCTTGTAGCGCAGGCTGTCGGGCACCGACATGGCGGCGCACGCGCGCCAGAGCGGGGAATCGTCGCGCTCGGTGAGATGGTAATGGAGGATCAGGAAATCGCGGATCCGCTCATATTCCTCGCCGGTCAGCCGGTTATATTCGGCGGGGCCGAGCGGGTCGAAGTCCCGGTCCGGCCACAGCGCGAGCAGGCGGCTGATCCCGGACTGGACGAGATGCAGGCTGGTCGATTCCAGCGGTTCCATGAAGCCGGAGGCGAGGCCGATCGCGACCACGTTCTTCTTCCAGAATTCGCGGCGTCGTCCTGTGGTGAAGCGCAGCGGACGCGGATCGGCGAGCGCGGGTCCGTCCAGCGCCCTCAGCAGGGCGTCGGCGGCGTCGTCGTCGGAGATGTGGGCGGACGAGTAGACGTAGCCATTGCCGATCCGGTGCTGGAGGGGGATGCGCCACTGCCATCCGGCCGACCGGGCGGTCGAGCGCGTGTAGGGCGTGAAGTCCCCGCCATGCGCGCAGGGCACCGCCATCGCCCGGTCGCAGGGCAGCCAGCGCGTCCATTCCTCGTAGGCGCTCCCCACCGCGCCGCCGATCAGCAGGCCGCGAAAGCCCGAGCAATCGACGAACAGGTCCGCCTCCAGCCTGCGTCCGTCGGCGAGGAGCACGGACTCCACCCGGCCCGTCTCCCCGTCGAGCGCATGATCGACGATCCGGCCTTCGTGCCGGACAACGCCTTTGGCTTCGGCATAGCGGCGCAGATACTGACCGTAGAGGCCGGCGTCGAAATGATAGGCATAGTCGTAAGTCGACTGGATCATCCGCCGGTCGGGCAGCGGGCGGTCGAAGCGTCCGCGCGCCGCCGCCGCCCAGGCCATGGACAATTCGTCCAGCGACGAGGTGTCGCCGCGGCTCCGCTCGCGCAGCCAATATTGGTGCAGCGGCACGGAATCGAACTCGGCCCCGAAGGCGCCGAACGGGTGGAAATAGACATGGCCGCGCCGCGCCCAGTCGACGAACTGGATGCCGAGCTTGAAGCTCCCCTGGGTCGCGCGGAGAAACTCGTTCTCGTCGATGCCGAGCTGCTGGTTGAAGAGCTTGATCGGCGGGATGGTCGCCTCGCCGACGCCGACGATGCCGATCTCGTCCGACTCCACGACCGCGATCTCGCAGCGGCCGCGCAGCGCATTGCCGAGCGCCGCCGCCGTCATCCAGCCCGCCGATCCGCCGCCCACCACCAGCACGCGGCGGATGTTGCGTCCCGCTTCCTCCAACCCCGGTCTCCCCCGACGCTTCGCTCTCAACATGCGCGATGGCGTGGCCGGAATGAACCGAAAAGTGTGAAGGGCGAGAGGCCTTGCCAAAGCGGCCACGGTCTGGCTTCGTCGGGTGAAGGAGAGGGGATGTGTCGCGTGAGGCGGGCATGGAGGCGGCGGAGGTCAGGGCGTTCCTGTCCGGAGTCTTCGGCTGTGCCGACGACGTGGCCGCGGAGATCGCCGCCGCCGGCCGCCTGATCGCCGTCGCGCCGCGCGCGGTGATCCTCTCCCAGCGCGATGCGACAGGCGCGGCCTTCGTCCTGATCCTCGGGCGGGCGCAGGCGCTTCTCTACGGCGCCGACGGCCAGCTCGTCCTGCTCTACGAATTCGGGCCGGGCGACCTGTTCGGCCATCTGGGGCCGCTCGACCCCGCACCCGACGAAGCGGAGGTGGTGGCGGTCGATCGGGTGGAGATGTTCACCCTGCGCGGCGCGGAGCTGGTGCGCTTCGCCGAACGGCACAGTGCGATCGGCATCGCGCTCACCCGCCTATTGCTGAAGCGGCTGCGGCGCACCACCACCCGCATCTACGAGCGCGCCGCGTTAAGCGCGAACGGCCGCGTGTTCGCGGAGCTGCTGCGTCTTGCCTGCGACGCGCCGGGCGGCGCGATGAAGCCGCCGCCGGTCGTGTCGGAACTGGCGGTGCGCGCCTCCACCACCCGGGAGACCGCGTCGCGCGCGATCAGCATGCTGGAGCGGCGGGGGATCGTGATCCGCGAGCCGGGCGTGTTGAAGCTGGTGGCGCCGCACCGGCTGGAGGAATTGATCCTATAGGCGCGCAGACAGCGCATGGAGCGCGATCGGCGGTCCACCGTCCGCCGCCTCGAGTTCGCCGACGAAGCCGGTCTCCATGCCCTCGCTGCCGGCGCAGGCGAGCGCGGCGGCGAAATCGTCGGTGACGCAGGTGGAACCGGGCGGGGTCGAGGCGGCGGCGGCGGCGGCGATCTGCGGCGCGGCGCCGACCAGCCGGCGCCGATCCGAAAAAGGGTCGTGGACCGTCTCCGCCAGACCGTAATGTCCTCCGATCCGCAACGCCGTTCCGTCGTCGCAAGCAGCCTGAAGACGCGCGGCCGCCTCGGCCGCAGCGGCGGGATCGGCGAAGCCCGCAAGCACGCGGTCGCCGTCGAGATGCGGCGCGAACCGCAGTCCGGGCACGGCATCGAGGCGTCGGGCGAGCCCGTCCAGCCGCGCAGCGAAGCCGTCGTCGATCGGGTCGAGGCCGAAGGCGCGGATGGCCATCGGGTCGCCGCCCGTGCTTTCCGTGGGCGCTTCGGACGGCGTTCCCGGCGTCACCTCCTCGCGCGCGGCGGCGATCAGCCGGCGGCGGCGGCCCGATCCGCGCCAGGCGTCGCCGTCGCCACGAGCAGTTTCGTCCGGTGGTCGCACGAGCAGTTGCACCGCTTCGCTCGCCAGCCGCCGGGCGTTCATCGCCGCCGCTCCCATCGCGATCTCATCGGCGAGGGCGATCATGCGCGGACCCGGGCGGCCGCCGACGGGGCGCACGATGCGCACCGTCTCGGCCGCGGCCATGGCGGCGTCGAACCGGCGGCGCCATTCGGGTCCCCATGGATCCACCGACCAGGCGGCGAACGCCTCGGCGCCGCAGGGAAGGACGACGTGAAGCTCGGCGCCGCGGGCGAGCACGGGCTCCGCCACCAGCAGATCGGCGCCGGCGGCGAGCGCGCCGAACGCGAAGCCGGCGCGCTCCTCCTCCAGCGCCTCGGCGACGGCGCGCTCCAGCTCCGGGCGGTCGCGGTCGCCGTGAAAAGACATATGTCCGGCGAAGTGGATGGAGCGCGGCGAGCGCAGCGGGTCGAGCCAGTCCGCCGCCTCGCCGCGCGCGGCCAGCAGCAGCGCGAACTGCCTCAGGGTCGCCGCATGATCCTCCCAGGCCCGGGGCGCGGCCGCGATCGCATCGCCGAGGGCGGCCTTCGCCTCGCCGTCGCGCCCAAGGAGGAGCAGGGCCTCGGCGCGGGTGGCGCCGCGCCAATAAGGCGTCTCCGGCTCGTCGGGGCTGCGTTCGATCTGCGCCAGCACTTCCCGCGCGATGTCCGCCGCGGCCTGCCGGTCTTCGGCCAGGAAGGAGAGGGTGGCGGCGTTGATCAGCGGGTAGCTCGCCGGCCGCACCGCCGCCGAGGCGCGATAGGCGCGCGCCGCCTCCAGATAGAGGCGCCGTCGCTCCGCGCCCCCGGCGCGCACGGCCCTGTCCTTCAGCAGCCGCCCCTTGACCGCGAGCGCGGCCGGATCGTCCAGGCGCTGGCCATGCCCGGCGAGGAGGAATTGCCGCCAGGCATGGTCCAGCGCCCCCGCCCGCGCATAAGCGACGATCGCGGCGAGCGGGGCCCCCTTCGGTTCAGTCACGCTGTGTCTTCGATCGAGAGATAAGTGGGGCGCGCTGAGCTGGCGCGCCAAGCCGGCGCGCCTCACGGCGGCCCGGAACCGCCCGGATGACCCACATCGGGATCAATGATGAGCGGGATGTACTTGTCCAATCCGTCGTCGCCGGGATCCTCCACGAGATTGACGTGGATGTTGAAGCGGTCCGGACCCTTCCTCGCGGGGTCGTGGTAAGCTTTCTTGCCGAGAGCGGTGAAGTAGGCGATCCTCGAAACTTCATCTTCGCCAAGCGGCTTGTCTCCGGAAGGGGGTGTGAATATCTCCCCGGACTTCGTTAGGGCGACAGGGCTTCCGTAGTATTCCTCGTCGTTCGGCCTGCACTTGTCCTCGAATAGACTAAACGCCGGCACGTCACGAGAAAATCTCCAGTTCCATTTCGGATCCAGTCTAAACACTATATATATATTTTCTTTATTATCTACTGAGAGGTGGGATCGTCTATTACCTCTGCCACCTCGCGGTTTGCCGTGATTAGGTGGGTTTCCGCCCGAAGCGACTTTTTTCAGTTCCCGTTGGAATTCTGCGTCCGAACCGAACTCGAAAGAACCCATTTGATGATAGACGAAGCCGATTTTATTTTGTTTAGTAG
>NZ_JBKBMQ010000014.1:0-106215 GCF_046295735.1 Allosphingosinicella sp. | reverse complement strand
CCGGCAGCGCCCCGGCCGGACGCGCCGCCGCCGCGCCGCTCGCGGCCCGCCCCGCCACCGAGCGAAGCGTGCGGCGCGCCTCCGCGTCCGCGCCGCGCGAGGCGCGCCGCGCGCCCGCCCGCGCCGAACGGGGCAAGGCCCGCGGCAAGGGCAAGGGCAGAGGCCGCGGCCGCGGCCGCGGCTGACTTCCCCTCCCCCGCCGCCGCCTTTATCCTGCCGCCATGACCAAGCCCGTCCTGTTCGACTATTACCGCTCCTCGGCCAGCTACCGCGTCCGCATCGCCCTTCACCTGAAGGGCGTCGCGTTCGAGCGCGTGCGGGTCGATCTCGTCACCGGCGCGCAGAAGAGCGACGACTATCGCGCCCGCAACCCGCAGGGTTTCGTGCCGCTGCTGGAAGCGGAGGGGCTGCGCCTGACCCAGAGCCTCGCGATCATCGACTTTCTCGACGCCCGCTATCCGGAGCCGAGGCTGGTGCCCGCCGATCCGGGCGAGCGGGCGCACGTGCTGGCGATGGCGCTCACCATCGCCTGCGACATCCACCCGCTCAACAATCTGCGCGTGCTGAAATATCTGGTCGGCCCGCTCGGCCAGGACGATGCGGCCAAGACGGAATGGATCGCCCGCTGGATCCGCGAGGGCTTCGCCGCGCTGGAGGCGATGGCCGCGCCCCGGGCCGGCGCCTTCCTGTTCGGCGACGCGCCCGGCCTCGCCGACATCTGCCTGGTTCCCCAGATGTACAATGCCCGCCGCTTCGACGTGCCGGTCGACGACTTTCCGACCCTGCTGCGCGCGGACGAGGCCGCCCGCGCCCACCCCGCCTTCGCCGCCGCCCATCCCGACGCCGGTTGACCGCCACGGCAAGGATTGTCGCCCATCGCGCCGCCGCTATAGTCGCCCCCAAAATCCGGAGGAGAGACGCGATGGGACGGATCGACGCGATCGAGCGCAGCATGGCCGAGGCGCACCCGCTGGCTTCGGTCGACATCCCCTCGATGCAGGACAAGGTGAGCCCGGAGGAGTGGAAGATCCGCGTCGATCTCGCCGCCGCCTACCGGCTGGTCGCGCATTACGGCTGGGACGATCTCATCTTCACCCACCTGTCGGCGCGCATTCCGGGGCCCGAGCATCATTTCCTGCTCAACCCCTATCAGCTGATGTTCGAGGAGGTGACCGCCTCCTCCCTGGTCAAGGTCGACATGAACGGCCATCCGGTCGGCGAGACGCCGTTCATGACCAATGCCGCCGGCTTCACCATCCATTCCGCGCTCCACATGGCGCGCGAGGACGCCCATGCGGTGATGCACCTCCACACGCCCCACGGCCAAGCCGTCTCCGCCCATGCCGAGGGGCTGCTGCCGCTCACCCAGACGGCGATGCTGGTGCGCGAGGACGTCGCCTATCACGATTATGAGGGCGTCGCGGTCGACCTCGACGAGCGCGAGCGGATCATCGCCGACATGGGCGACAAGGGCGCGATGCTGCTCCGCAACCACGGCACGCTGACGGTCGGCGAGACGGTCGGCGAGGCCTTCCTCAAGATGTATTTCCTGGAACGCGCCTGCGAGGCGCAGATCCTGGCGTTGTCGGCCGGCGACGGCGCCCTCAACAACCCGCCCCAGGGCGCTCCCGAAGTCACCGCCCAGCAAGGCAAGATGGGCCTGAAGCTCGCCGCCGGCGCCCTCGCCTGGCCGGCGCTGCTCCGCAAAGCCTACCGCCTCGACCCCAGCTTCGCGACCTGACCAAATCCTCCCTGTGGAGCGAAGCTCCATGGGGAGGGGGACCATGCGAAGCATGGTGGAGGGGCAAATGCGGCAAACGAGCAAAGCCACCGTCGCCAAAGCCCGCTCCCTCCGGCGCGCGCTCAGCCCGCCCGAAGCCCGGCTCTGGCAATATCTGCGCACCCGCCCCGAAGGTCTCAAGTTCCGCCGTCAGCATCCGGCCGGACCGTTCATCCTCGACTTCTACTGCCCGGCCGCGCGGCTGGCGATCGAGGTGGACGGAGAAGCCCACGACATGGGTGCCAACCCCGCTCGCGACATCCGCCGCGACCGGTGGCTTACGGAGCATGGCATACTGGTGTTGCGCATCCCGGCGGCTGAACTGCACACGAACTTGGAGGGCGCTGTGTTGCACATTCTGGAGCACTGCCGAGAGCGCCCTTAGCCCCTCCACCGCCCTGCGGGCGGTTCCCCTCCCCATGCGCTTCGCGCACAGGGAGGACAGGTTCTCAGAATCCTCCCTGTGGAGCGAAAGCTCCATGGGGAGGGGGACCATGCGAAGCATGGTGGAGGGGCTAACCACGCCCCGCGCAACGCTCCATGATCAGCAACACAGCACCCTCGAAATTCTCCCTGACCTCCGCAGCTGGAATTCTCAGGACGCTGAAGCCCTCGCGTTCCAGCCAGGCGTCGCGCCTCAAGTCGCGATCCGGACGACCGCCCATGCCATGGGCCTCGCCGTCGATCTCAATCGCGAGCCGCGCCAACGGGCAGTAAAAGTCCAGGATGAATGGTCCGGCAGGGTGCTGCCGCCGGAACTTGAAGCCTGCGGGCCGGGTGCGGAGGTACTGCCAGAGCCGCGCCTCCGGTGGGCTGAGATCGCGGCGCAGCGTTCTCTCCTTCGCGACGGTGGCCTTGCTCGTCTGCCGCATAGCCCCTCCACCGCCCTGCGGGCGGTCCCCCTCCCCACGGGCTGCGCCCGCAGGGAGGACGTGTCAATCCACGCTTCCTTATCCTCCCTGTCGCCGCAGGCGATGGGGAGGGGGACCGCACGAAGTGCGGTGGAGGGGCAATCCCTCAGACCACGCCCTCCACGCCCTCCCGGCTCGCCTCCGCCGGGGCGTTGCTGTGCCAGTCCTTCTTCAGGGTGAAAGAGGCGGCGAAATAGAGGGCGGAGCTCAGGAGGTAGAAGCCGAGCGTGTAAAGGATCGAATAGCGCAGGCTGTCGTCGCCGTAGATCGGCGCGACGCTGTCGGACATGAAGCCGACGAACCAGGTGCCGAAGCCTATCCCGATCAGGTTGTTGATGAACAGGAAGCTCGCCGAGGCGGTGGCGCGCATCGTCGGCGGCACGATGTGCTGGACGGCGGCGATGATCGGCCCGAGCCAGGCGAGGCCCAGAGCCTGCGGGATGACGAACAGCAGCCAGCCGAGCGCGAGGCTGGGCGCGAACAGGCCGAGCGCATAAGCCGGGGCGGCGAGCAGGAAGCAGATGGCGGGGACCAGGGCGTAGGCGCCCGGATTGCGCGCGCCGATCCGGTCGCCGAGCCAACCGCCGAGCCAGGTGCCGATCACGCCGCCGATCAGCACGATCGAGCCGTAGAACCAGCCGACCTGGGCGAGTTCCAGATCGAAGCTGCGGCGGAAGAAGCTCGGCAGCCAGAAGATGAGGCCGTAGCCCAGGATCGAGCCCGACGCGGCGCCGAAGGACAGCAGCCAGAAGCTCGGCTTCTTCGCCAGCGTCGCCGCGACGAGGCTGAAGGGCGGCGCGGGTTCGGGCTCGGTGCCTTCCGCCCGGTCGTAGCCGCCGCGCACCGGCTCCTTGATGCCGAGCTTCACCAGCAGCGCGACCGGCAGGCCGAGCAGGCCGACCACGATGAAGGCGGTGCGCCAGTCGACATGGGTCGCGATCCATCCGCCGAAGAAGATGCCGAGCGCCGACCCGATCGGAATGCCGAAGGAGAAGATCGCCAGCGCGCGGGCGCGGCGGGTGGGCGGGAAATAGTCCGCGATCAGCGAGTAAGACGGCGCGACGCCGCCCGCTTCCCCCACCCCGACGCCCATCCGGGCGAGGAACAGGTGCCAGAAATTCTGCGCGAAGCCGCACAGAGCGGTGAAGCCGCTCCACACCGCCACCGCGGCGGCGATGATGTTGACCCGGCTCCAGCGGTCCGCGACCCAGGCGATCGGAATGCCGAGCCCGGTGTAGAAGAGCGCGAAGGCAAGCCCGCCCATCAGGCCGAGCTGGGTGTCGCTGAGCGCCAGATCAGCCTTTATCGGGACCGCCAGGATGCCGATGATCTGCCGGTCCACGAAGTTGAAGATATAGGCGAGGAGCAGGATCCACAGCACCCTCGACGTGGGCGTGGCGCCGCCCCTGCTCCTCGCCTCGACCATTTAGAAGCGCACCTGGCCGGTCAGCGTGAAGGTGCGCGGCGGCCCGTAGAAGCCGATGATCGAGTTGCCGAACAGGGCGCCCGGGAAGTTGTAGCCGCCGATCTTGTAGCGTTCGTCGAGCAGGTTGCGGCCATGGGCCGAAATCTGCAGCCGCTGATCGGGCGAGGTCCACACGATGCTGGCATCGACCAGCACATAGCCGTCCTCGTCGAGCAGCGGGTTCGGGATTTCGAACTGCGAATATTCCGAGCGGAACGACATGGACGGGGTGAAGGCGATCGTGCCCCCCGCCAGGTTGGCGCTCACCGTCGGCGACACGGCGAAGGTGAATTTCGGCGTGTTCTGGAACACCCGCTGATCGGCCACGTCGATGAAGCGGTTGGTGGCGAGATCGAAGGTGGTGAACCGCCGGAACTTCGCGTTTGTGTAGCCGAACATGCCGCTCACCGAGAAATTGTCGGAGATGAGGGCGCGCCATTCGGCTTCGAGGCCGTAGACGCGGCTGTCGCCGGCATTGTCGACGAAGCTCGCGACGCTCGGGCCGGGCGCCACCACCTGCGTCGTCACCTGCTGGTTCCGGTAATCGGAATAGAAAGCGGCGAGGCTGAGGTAGAGCGAGCGGCCGAAGCCGTAGGTCTTGAGGCCCACTTCATAGGCGTCGACCGTCTCCGGATCGTAGCCGTTCACGGTCTGCGGCGTCAGGAAGGCGTCGCCGCGCATGTCGAAGCCGCCCGATTTATAGCCCTTCGAATAAGAGGCGTAGAGCGTCGTGTCCGGGTTCGGCAGCCACGACAGGCTGACGCGCGGCGTGAACTCGTCGTCGGTGCGGGTGTTCGTGTAATTGGTGCGCACCAGGCCCGGCACGGCCGCCGCATTGCCGAAGAACGGGCTGCGGATGCCGGTGAAATTCTGCCGGTAGACGGTGCCGGTTCGCTTGTCGCGGGTGTAGCGGCCGCCGACCGACAGGCGCAGATAATCGGAGATGTTGAAGTTGATGTCGGTGAAGGCGGCGATGCTGCGCGTCTCCACGCTGCCGGTGGTGAAGATGGTGAGATTGGCGAGGCCGAGCACGGTGTCGAACGCGCCCGCGGCGTTGCCGTCGAGATAATAGACGCCGGCCACGCCCTGGATGCGGTCGCCCTCGTAGAGAAGCTGCACTTCCTGGCTGATCTGGTCGTCCTCGTAGAAGGCCGGGATGTCGAGCACCGGCCCGGGCGTTCCGTCGAAGTCGATATTGCCGTTGGTCTCGCCGTCGCGATAGGCGGTGATCGATTTGAGCGTGATCTCCGGCGTGGCGCGGAACTCGGCCGTGAAGGACAGGCCGCGCGTGTCGACCCGGTTGGCGTCGCCGGCCCCGGCGCGGGTGTCGTAGACGCTGGCGGGCGGCGCGAAGGCCGGCTGGCCCGCATTGCCGGTCAGGCGATAGCCGTGGCGCGCGTTGGAATCGTCGCGCGTCCAGTCGCCCGCCAGGCGGAAGAACAGGGTGTCGTTGGGCGCATATTCCAGGCTCACGCGGCCGGCGAGCACGTCCTTGTTGTAATGTTCGTTGCCGGTGTTGAGATTGTCGCCATAGCCGTCGCGCTGGTACCAGGCGACAGCCGCGCCGGCGCTGAGCCCGCCGCCGAGCGGCGCCGAGACGGAGCCGACCAGATCGACCTGGTTGAAGCTGCCGTAGGAGGCGCGCACCCGGCCTTCGAAATCGCGGCCGAGCCGGCGGGTGACATATTTCACCGCGCCGCCGATCGTGTTGCGGCCGTAGAGCGTGCCCTGCGGACCGCGCAGGATTTCGACCCGTTCGATGTCGAAGATGTCGAGCACCGCGCCTTGCGGACGGGCGACGTAGACGTCGTCAACATAGAGGCCGACGCCGGGTTCGAAGCCCCAGAGCGGGTCCTGCTGGCCGACGCCGCGGATGAAGGCGATGAGGGTCGAGTTGGAGCCGCGGGCGATCTGCAGGGTGGTGTTCGGCGTCTGCTGCATCACCGCGGTGAGATCCACCGCGCCGCGGCTTTCGAGCGCCGCGCCGTCGAGCGCGGTGACCGAGATCGGCACGTCCTGCAGGCTTTCCGCGCGCCGGCGGGCAGTGACGACGATCTCGCCGGCGGGCGCGGTCGGATCGGCGGTCTGGGCGACGTCCGGGGTCGAGGCGGCCGCGGCGCGCTCGTCGCGTTCGGGGGCCTGGGCGAGCGCCGGCGAGGCGATCGCGAGGGCAAGGGTGGCGGTGCCGAGCCGAAGGCTGGCGGCGAAGGCTGTGTTCATGGCGTTCCTCCTCATATTTCCATTCTCTGTGCGCCGGGGGCGGGGGCGAGTTGATCCGCAAAGTCCCGGATGACCTGGTTGAACAAATCGGGCTGTTCGAGATGCGGGGCGTGGCCCGACGCATCGAAGGCGACGATGCGCGCGTGCGGCAAGGCGGCGGCGAGATGGTCGGCCGTGCCTGGGCCGTAGAGCTGGCTGTGGGCGCCGCGCACGATCAGCGTCGGATGCGCGATCCGGCCGAGCAGGCGGCGCGCATCCTCCTCCATCAGCGAGGCCCAGACCGCGCCGATCGCTTCGGAATCGTTGCGGGCGAATTCGAAGCTCGCCCAGTCGGCGAGGGTGCGGCGGGGTCCGTCGATCGGCTGGGCGAAGATCGCCTGTCCGGCATTGACGGCGAAGGTCTCGAAATCGTCGCGGATGGCGTCGGTGCGCGCCTGGCACGCTTCCGGCGACAGGCCGAGGTCCCAATCGGCGCCGTTGCAGACCCGGGCGGTCATGTCGACCACCACCGCGCCCGCGAAGCGTCCGCCTGCGGGCCCCGCGAGCACGTGCCAGAGAATCGTTGCGCCGAGCGACCAGCCGACGCCGACCGCGCCTTCGAGGCCGAGCGCGGCGGCGAGGCCCGCCACATCGTCGGCGAGCTGCCCCACCGTCGGCCGTTGACCGTCCCCGCGGGAGGCGCCATGGCCGCGCAGGTCGACGCTGATCACGCGGAACCGGCCGGTGAGGCCGCGCTGCTCCCTGAAGAAGCCGCCATGCGCCATCAGGCCGTGAAGCAGCACGATGGGCGTGCCCGCTCCTTCGTCCCGATAGGCAATCCGCGCCCCGTCGCTGGCGGTGAAAAAGTTCAACTACCCCTCCCGGCGCCGCGCCCTTCTCGAGGCTTCGGCAGCGCGGACCTATTGCTCAAAATGAAAGTTGAGTCAATGTTCAAGTTTGTGGAGAACGTGACACTCGGGGTAGCGTGGGCTAGCTGAAGAACATGGTCTCGGGGGGCTCAGAGGGGTGGATACTTCGCCTGATCGGCGTCGCCGGCGCGCTGCCGTTCGCGCTGCTGCTCGCGCTCACCTTCGCGGCGCCGATCCATGTGGAGCGCGCGGCGCGGGGCTTCATTCAGAGCGAGATCGAAAACCGGGTTGCGCGGCGGCTTCCGGCGTTGGGCGCCGTGGCGGGCGACGCGCGGGTCCGAGGATGGTCCGCGGAACTGGCGCGGCGCCACGAGACCGAAGCCGCGGACATACGCGCTCGGCTGGCGAGCGGCGTCCATGCAGAAATCGCGGCGGGGATTGCGCGCATGCAGGACCGCGAATGCGAATGCCGCGGCCGGCTGCTCCAGCGGCTGGACTCCGAAGCGACCCGGCGCCTGTCGATGCTGGAGCGCGCCGCGCCGCAGATACGCGACCTCATCGAAGGCAACTATGCCGAGATCGCCGTCGCACTGCTGCGGGATCTTCGTATCTTCGCGGGCGCCAACCTCTTGGCCTTCCTGTCGCTGACCGGCCTGTCCGTGCTGAGGCCGGACCGGACGCGCGCCTTGTTGGTGCCGGGCGTGCTGCTCGGCCTCGCCGCGATCGTCGCGAGCGCCTTCTACCTGTTCGGGCAGAACTGGTTCTTCACCCTGCTCTACGCGGATTATGTGGGACTCGCCTACGGGCTCTGGCTGCTGGTCGTCTTCGCTTTGCTGTGCGACCTCGCATTGTTCAGGGCCAGGGTCACCCGGGCGCTGCTGGACGCGGCCGCAAGCGCGCTCGCGAAGATGGTGCCCTGCTGAGCCGGGTCAGCGGCCGGGCAGCAGGCGCGCGACGACGCCGGGATGGAACGGCCGCTCGAAGCGGCAGCCGGCCCGCCCGTCGCGCACCCAGGCGATGACGGCCGGCCAGCTTTCCACGCCGGGGAGACGCACGAACACCGTCTGGCCGACATTCAGGAAGCCGGCGGGCTCGAAGGCGCAGCCGCTTTCGGACAGATCGAAAATCTTCACCGGTCGCCCGCCCGCGCCCAGCCGCCGCACGCCGGCGTCGAGTTCGACGGCCCGACGCCGCCCGGACCGGCGCTCCAGATCGACATAACCGTCCAAATCCCCGCCCTCCAAGCATTGGAGAGAACCTCAATACAGGCGATCGGGTCGAGGGGAATAACGCCAAAAGGCGGTGCCGGGCGGCCGTGCCGGCGTTCAGCGGGTCGCCGCCGCCCTTCTGAAGGCCGCCGCCGCGCGGGCGCCGCTTGCACTTAGTTGAGAGTCGGTTCAAGTTCGCGCCAGGGGAGAGGCCATGGAGCAGATCGGCGAAAGGTCGGGCGCTGGAGACAAGGTCCCGCGGACCGAGCGCGGGCGCAAGACGCTGCGGCGCGTGCTGGAGGCGGCCGCCCAGGAATTCGGGACGCGCGGCTATCACGAGGCGGCGATCACCGGCATCACCCAGCGCGCGGGCGTCGCGCTCGGCACCTTCTACACCTATTTCGAATCCAAGGAGGAGGTGTTCCGGGCGCTGGTCCGCGACATGAGCCGCGCCACGCGCGCCCATGTCGCCGAAGCGGTGCGCGGCGCGCCGGACCGGATCGCCGCCGAACGGATCGGCCTTGCCGCCTTCATCGCCTTCGTCCGCCAGCATCCCGAGCTCTACCGGATCATCGAGGAAGCGCAGTTCGTCGCCCACGACGTCTACCGCGAACATTATCTGAGCTTCGTCGAAGGCTATCGCCGCAACCTTTCCGCCGCCGCGGCGCGGGGGGAGATCAGCGAGGGGCCGGACGAGCTGCGCGGCTGGACGCTGATCGGCATGAGTGTGTTCCTGGGCATGCGCTACGGCATCTGGAACCAGGACCTGAGCCCCGAGGATGTCGCGAACCATGCGATCGACCTGGTCGCCGAGGGATTGAGGCCGCGCGCGCCATGATCGGCGACGTCCCCGACCTGATCGCCAAGCGCGCCCTGCTGACGCCCCATGCGGTGGCGCTGGAGGATGTGCGCGCCGGCCGCCTGATCGGCTATGGGGAACTGAACGAGCGCGCGTCTCGGTCGGCGGCCTTGATCGCGGCGCGCGGCGTGGCCGAGGGCGATCGCATCGCGCTCCTCTGCCGCAACCGGATCGAATTCTTCGAGCTGCTGTTCGCCTGCGCGAAGCTCGGCGCGATCCTGGTGCCGCTCAACTGGCGCATGCCGCCGGCCGAACTGGACGGCCTGATCGCCGATTGCGCGCCGGCGCTGCTGTTCCACGGCGCCGAAGACGCGGATGCGGTGCGCGCTCTGTCGGCGCCGCCGCCCCTGATCGCGCTCGACGGCGACTATCCGGCGCTCCGCGACGCGGCCGTGCCGGCGCCGTCCCGCGATCATTGGCCCGCCGCGTCGATCTGGTATCTGCTCTACACGTCCGGCACGACCGGGCGGCCGAAGGGGGTGATCTACACCTACCGCATGGCCCTTTCGAACTTCGTCAATATCGGGACGGCGATCGGCATCACGGCGGCCGATGCGACGGCCAATTTCCTGCCGCTGTTCCATACCGCGGGGATCAACCTCCACAGCCTGCCGACATTGATCGCCGGCGGGCGGGTGCTGGTCCTGCCCGGCGTCGATGCCGAGGCGCTGGTGCGCCTGTTCGAGGGGCGGCGGATCGACACCTTCTTCGCGGTGCCGACCGTCTACCAGACGCTGCTCGACCATCCCCGCTTCGCGGCCGCGCCGCTCGGCCATGTCCGCCATTGGGGCTGCGGCGGGGCGCCGCTGCCCGACGTGCTGGTGGAACGCTACCGCCATCTCGGCGTGCGCGTGTGCAACGGCATGGGCATGACCGAAACCGGGCCCACCGCCTTCCTGATGGACCGGGACGACGCCTGGGAGCGGGTCGGCTCAGTCGGCAAGCCGCAATTGCTGTGCAGCGTCCGCATCGTCGGGTTCGACGGCCGCGACGTCGCGCCGGGAGAGGTCGGCGACCTGCTGTTCGGAGGTCCGGCGGTGACGCCGGGCTATTGGCGCAACGAGGACGCGACCCGCGCCGCCTTTACCGAGGACGGCTGGCTGCGCTCGGGCGACCTCGCGCGGCGCGATCCGGACGGCTTCTACTATATCGCGGGTCGGCGGAAGGACATGTTCATTTCGGGCGGCGAGAACGTCTATCCGGCCGAGGTGGAGAACGTGCTCTGCGCCCATCCCGCCGTGGCGGACGTCGCGGTCGTCGGCGCGCCGCACCCGACCTGGGGCGAGGCCGGCCGCGCCTTCATCCAGCTCGCCAGCGGGACGCTCCCGCCCGCGGCGGACGAGCTGCGATCCTTCTGCCGGAGCCGGCTGGCGCCTTACAAGGTGCCGCTAAGCTTCGAATATGTGCGCGAATTCCCGCGCACCTCGGCCGGCAAGATCCAGAAGCATCTGCTGCTCCCCGGCGAACGGCCGGGACGGGCGGCGGGCCGATAGGACCGGAAAAAGACCCGGCCCGCCGCCGCCCCGGCCGCTGTCCGGAGACCGTCTGCACCTTAGTCTCGCCGCCATTTACGAGCGGTTGGAACAGGGGCTGCGGCGAATACGGTGTGACGGCGTCAGCGCCGCTCGCGGGCGAGGCGGCTCATCAGGATGGCGGCGCGCTTGGCCTGCCGGTCGAGGCTGTCGAGCAGGATATATTCGCCGGGCGCGTGGGCGAGGCCCCCGCCCGCGCCCAGTCCCGCCAGCCCGTCGGTATCGCCCGCGACGAAGCTGATGTCGGCGGCGCCGCGGCGGGCGGGATCGAATTCCGGCATTTCGGCAAGGCCGAGGGCGCGGTTGACCTCGTTCAGCCGTGCCAGCAGCGCGCGATTGCCCTCGGTCGGCGCCATCGGCGGATAGCCGTCGGCGGCGAATTCCAGTTCGGCGGTGGTGTGCGGCAGATGCCGCGCGACGATCGCCTGCATGGCGGCGCGCACCCGCGCGTCCTGCTCGGGCGTGAGGGTGCGGATGTCGCCGCGGGCGATCGCCGCTTCGGGGACGATGTTGGTCTTCCCCTCGGCCGTGACGCGCAGCCCTTCCGCGTCCATTTCGACCGGCGTGCCGCCGCCGATCACGCCGACGTTGAAGGTTAGGTTCGTCTCCGGAAGCTCGCGCCGGAAGGCGTCGAGGATGCGCGCCATCTCGTAGATCGCGCCATGGCCCATCTCTTCGGAGAAGACGGCGCTGGAATGGCCGGTGCGGCCGGTGGTGCGCAGCGTCCAGCTGGTCGAGCTGCGGCGGGCGACCACGCCCATGTCGACGCCGTTCTCGATGCTGAGATTCTCGAAGTCGAGCGCCACGTCGGCCCAGCGCCCCGCCTCGATCAGGTCGCGGCGGGCGACCTCGATCGGCGATCCCGGCCGTTCCTCGTCGCCGGTCAGCACGACCATGATGTCCGCGCCGCCGAGCGTCCCGGCGACGTGCATCGCCCGCAGTGCGGCGACGATCACGACCATCCCGCCCTTGTCGTCGCCGACGCCGGGGCCGATCGCCCGGTCGCCCTCGATGCGGAAGGTCTGGAACGGGCTGTCGGGCTCGAACACCGTGTCGAGATGGCCGATCAGCAGCATCCTCTTGCCGCGGCCGTTGCCGCGATGCGTCGCGACGATGTGGCCGGCGCGGCCGGTCTCGCGCATGTCGACCCATTGCACGGCGAAGCCCAGCGGCTCGAGCTCGGCGCGCATCATCCGCCCGACCGCCTCGACCCCGGCGAGGTTGAGGGTGCCGCTGTTCTGATTGACCAGCCGCTCCAGCAGCTCGACGGTCCGGCCCCGCTCCCGCTCCACCGTCTCCACCATGCGGCGCTCCTGAGGGCTGAGCCGCGCCTCGGCGGACGTGGCGGCGGCGAACAACAAGGCGAGGACGACGAGGAATTTCATGGGGCCTCCGGCTGCGGCTGAGCCACTCGTCTAGGCGGTGGGGACGCCACAAGCCAAGCCCCAGAACTTCCTCGCCCCCCGATCCGTTGGTGGGGGCAAGGAGACCGCCGTGACGAAGACCCGAAGGAAAAGCTGGCTGAAGTGGACGTTGGTGGCGCTGCTGGCGGTGCCGCTCCTCTACCTGCTCGCCGCGCTCGCGGGCGCGCTCGTCCCGCGCAACCCGGGCTGGCAGGAGCCCGATGCCGGCGTCCAGATCTTCGTGCGGACCAACGGCGTCCATGCCGATCTCGTGCTGCCCGCCGATGCAGAGGGAGTGGACTGGTACGCCCTGCTTCCGCCCGACCATGTCCGCGATCCGGGCGCGGCGGACGGCTGGGTCGGCATCGGCTGGGGCCAGCGCGAATTCTATCTGGAGACGGAGCGCTGGGCCGATCTCACGCTGCGCACCGCGGTGCGGGCGCTGACCGGCGGCGACCCGCTGATGCATGTCGCCCATATGGGCACGCCGCGCCCGTCCGCCGCGCACCGGCCGCTGCGCCTGCCGCCCGACGCCTATCGCCGGATGGCCGAGGCGATCGCCGCCAGCTTCGAGCGCGATGCGGACGGCGCCGCCATCCCGCTCACCGGCGAAGGCTATCGCGACAACGACACCTTCTACGAAGCGCACGGCACCTATCATGCCTTCCGCACCTCCAATCAGTGGACCGGCGACATTCTGGGCCATGCCGGCGTGCGGATCGGCGTCTGGACCCCCTTCGAGCAGGGGATCATGTGGCGTTTCCGGGACGAAGCGGACGAACGGGATCGGCTCGGCGCGCGTTGATGGCGGGAAAGGAGTTCAATCCATGAGCAACAAGCACCCCTCCCCGCAGGACCAATCCGTCAAGCTGCCGGACGATCTGGAAGACAATCCCGGCATCGGCCAGTCGAAGGGCATCTTCGCGCGCGAGACCGAGGATCCGGAGCTGCTGCGCGGCGACAACACGATCGAAGGCGATCGCGGCAACGACGCCGCATTGGGCGGCGGCGCCGATCCGAACGATCTCGGCCGCACCAACAAATAAGGCTTCCCTGCGATAGGCCTTGAACCGGGCCTGCCGACCCGCTCTTTAGGGCCATGCCTCTCGCCGCTCCCGAAGTCACGCTGCTCGGCGTGGGCCTGCTGCTGCTGCTGACCGTTCTGGCCGGCACCCTGTCGAGCCGCTTCGGGCTGCCCGCGCTGATCGGCTTTCTCGGCCTCGGCATGCTCGCGGGCGAGGACGGTCCGGGCGGGCTGATGTTCAACGACTATCTGTTCACCCAGTTCGTCGGCATCGTCTGCCTGGTCTTCATCCTCTTTTCGGGCGGGCTCGACACGGCGTGGCAGAATGTCCGCAAGGTGGCGGCGCCCGCGCTGGTGCTGGCGACGCTCGGCGTCGCCCTCAGCGCCGCGACCGTCGGCGCCGCGGCGACCTGGCTGCTCGACTTCACCCCGATCCAGGGCTTCCTGCTCGGCGCCGTCGTCGCCTCCACCGACGCGGCGGCGGTGTTCGCCGTGCTGCGCTCGCGCGGGATCGATCTGCGGCCCGACGTCCAGGCGCTGATCGAATTCGAATCCGGATCGAACGATCCCACCGCCATCTTCCTGGTGGGCGCGGCCTTGCTGTTCATCGCGTCCCCCGCCGCGCCCGTCGTCGGGCTCGCGTCCAGCTTCGTCGTGCAGATGGGGATGGGAGCGCTGGTCGGCCTGCTCGTCGGCTATCTGCTTCCGGAGACGCTGAACCGGGCGCACTTCCGCTATGGCGGACTGGGCTTCGTCGTATCGATCGCCGCCGCGCTGATGGCCTATGGCCTGGCGGAGGTGCTGGGCGGCAACGGCTTCCTCTCGGCCTATGTCGCGGGCCTGATGGCGGGCAACCGCAGCTTCGCCGCCAAGCGGGCCGTGTCCACCTTCCAGGACGGCATGGCCTGGCTCGCGCAGGTGGCGATGTTCCTGACGCTCGGCCTGCTCGCCACGCCGTCGCGGCTGCTCGACATCGTGCTGCCGGGCCTCGCCATTACGGCGGTGCTGATGTTCGTCGCCCGGCCGCTCAGCGTCTTCATCTGCCTCGCGCCCTTCCGGTTCGACTGGCGGGCGAAGCTGCTCGTGTCCTGGGTGGGCCTGCGCGGCGCGGTGCCGATCGTGCTGGCGACCTTCCCGATCGTCGCGGCCGTGCCGGGCGCCTTCACCATCTTCAACATCGTCTTCTTCGTCGTGCTGGTGTCGAGCCTCGTCCAGGGCCCGACCCTAGGCTGGGCCGCCCGCCGTCTCGGCCTCAACCGCCCCCCGCCCGCCGCCGGCGCCGCGCCGGACGCCGCCTAGAGCACATATTTGCTGAGATCGGTATCGCGGGCGATGTCGGCGAGCTGGCGTTCGACATAAGCGGCGTCGACGGTGACCGTCTCACCGACCCGTTCCTCCGCCTCGAAGCTCACATCCTCCAGCAGCTTCTCCATCACCGTCTGGAGCCGGCGGGCGCCGATATTCTCCACCTGCGCGTTCACCTCCGCGGCGATGCGGGCGATGGCGCGGATGCCGTCGTCGGTGAAGGCGACCTCCACGCCCTCGGTGTTGATGAGGGCGCTGTACTGCTCGGTGAGGCTCGCCTCGGTCGCGGCGAGGATGCGCACGAAATCCTCCTCGCTCAGCGCCTTCAGCTCGACCCGGATCGGCAGCCGCCCCTGAAGCTCGGGCAGCAGATCCGACGGCTTGGCGACATGGAAGGCGCCGGAGGCGATGAAGAGGATATGGTCCGTCTTCATCGGCCCGTATTTGGTGGAGACGGTGGTGCCTTCGATGAGCGGCAGCAGATCGCGCTGCACGCCCTCGCGGCTCACCGAGCCGCCGCGCACGTCGGACACGGCGATCTTGTCGATTTCGTCCAGGAAGACGATGCCGTTGGCCTCCGCGTCCTTCAGCGCGGTGCGGGCGACGTCGTCCTGGTCGAGCCGCTTGTCCGATTCCTCCTCGACCAATTTGTCCCAGGCGTCGGCGACGCGCATCCGGCGGCGCTTCTTCGGCGCCTGGCCGAACGCCTTGCCCATCATGTCGCTGAGGTTGATCATGCCGACCTGACCGCCGAGGCCGGGGATTTCGAACGGAGTCGAGGGCTGCTCCACCACTTCGATCTCCACCTCATTGTCGTTGAGGTGATTGTCGGTCAGGCGCTGGCGGAAGGCCTCGCGGGTGGCGGCGCTCGCGTCCTTGCCGGTGAGCGCGTCGAGCAGCCGCTCCATCGCCGCCGCGGACGCGGCCTCGCGCACCGCCTCGCGCCGGCGCTCCTTCTCCAGCCGGACCGCCTCCTCGACGAGGTCGCGGGCGATCTGCTCCACGTCGCGGCCGACATAGCCGACCTCGGTGAACTTGGTGGCTTCGACCTTGACGAACGGCGCGTCGGCGAGCCGCGCGAGGCGGCGGGAGATCTCGGTCTTGCCGCAGCCGGTCGGGCCGATCATCAGGATGTTCTTGGGCGTCACTTCGTCCCGCAGCGCGTCGGGCAGACGCTGGCGGCGCCAGCGGTTGCGCAACGCGACGGCGACCGCGCGCTTCGCCTCGTTCTGGCCCACGATATGCGCGTCGAGGGCGGCGACCACCGCCTTGGGGGTAAGCTTGTCGTTCATTCGGGATGGGTCCGTCGGATAGGTTCGGCTGTCACGGCCTAGATGGCCCCTCCCCCGCCGCCGTCAAGCCGGGGCAGCGCCAGCCGGCGAACAGGCGGCGGTGCGAGGCGAGGATGCGGGCGATGGCTTCGGGCCGCGGCACGGCTTCCCATTCGCCGCGTTCGAACGTGCCGCCAAGGATGATCCCGTCCGGCCGCGGGAACATGTAGCCGGCCGATCCGGTGAAGGCATATTGGACCTCGGGCTGCGGAAGCAGGATGGCGAGCTGGCCGCGCACCGGCACCAGCTCCTCGTCGCCGAACAAGGCGCGGGCGCCGAGGCCGGTGCAGTTGAAGGCCAGCCGCTCCGGCAAGGCGGCGATGGCGGCGGGACTGTCGAAGCGGCGGACCTCGATCCGTCCGCCGGCGCCCTGGATGTCGGCCAGCAGCCGGCGCAGGAAGCGGCCGGTTTCGACATACATGGTGTCGAAGCGGGCGAGCGTGTCCACCGGAAACGGATGTTCGTGCGCGGCGAGGTCGCGGCCGCCGGGATGATAGACGGCGAGCGAATCGTCGCCCTGCGCGACGCCGCCCTGGGCATAGGTCGGGAGCCAGCGCACACCATATTCCTCGCCCACAAGAATCTGGAAGCGGCGCCAGCTGTAATCGAGCGCGGCGTGGAACTGCGCGCGCCATTCCGGAGTCACCGCCGCCTGACGGTAATGGCCGAACGGGCTCCACTGGCCGCCGGCGACGTCGGAGGTCGTGTCCGGCGGCAGGGCCGCGGCGTAGATCGTGACCGGGAAGCCCGCTTCCTGCACCAGCCGGGCGGTGGTGAGGCCCATCACGCCGGCGCCGATCACCGCCACCGGGCCGGAATGGCCGGGCAGGCCGAGACCGGCCGCCAGCCGGGACGTGCCCCAGCTCAAGGTGATGCCGGCGCCGCCATGACCGTAATTGTGGACGATGCGGGCGTCCCCCACCCGCTCCTCCCGCACCACGAAGCCCGAGGCGCGGTAGGGCCGGAGGCCCGCGACGGTGCGGATCACCCGGCTTTCGTCGACCCTGACCGGCGCGAGACAGGGCGGCGCGGCCGCGGCGGCGGTGCGAACGACGGTGGCGGCGCAGCCCGGCAGCAGCAAGGCGCCGGACGCGAGACCGGCGGAGCGGAGGAAGCGGCGGCGCTCGATCGTCATCATCGCT
The DNA here is from genome assembly GCF_046295735.1 of Allosphingosinicella sp. Lineage (GTDB taxonomy): Bacteria > Pseudomonadota > Alphaproteobacteria > Sphingomonadales > Sphingomonadaceae > Allosphingosinicella. The sequence goes on along the minus strand of NZ_JBKBMQ010000014.1, from coordinate 89,187 downwards.
CGGGGTTTCCCCAAAACCGTTCGGGCCGGGCTTGTCGAAGCCCACCCCTTTCTGACGGGGTGGGAGGAGGAAAAGAAGGGGCGGCCTTCGACAAGCTCAGGCCGAACGGTTTTTTTTGGGGGGAGTGAGGCGGTGGCCGTCCTAGCCGGCCGCGCCTTCGATCACTTCCACCGTCAGGTTGCCGTTGGTGTAGACGCAGATGTCGGCGGCGATCGCCATGGCTTTGCGGGCGATCGTCTCGGCATCCTCTTCATAATCGTAGAGGGCGGTGGCGGCGGCGAGCGCGAAATTGCCGCCGGAGCCGATCGCGGCGACGCCGTTCGCCGGCTCCAGCACGTCGCCATTGCCGGTGAGGATGAGGGTGACGTCCTTGTCGGCGACGATCATCATCGCTTCGAGATTGCGCAGATATTTGTCGGTCCGCCAGTCCTTGGCGAGCTCCACCGCGGCGCGCAGCAGCTGGCCGTGATGCTGTTCGAGCTTGCGCTCCAGCCGCTCGAACAGGGTGAAGGCGTCGGCCGTGGCGCCGGCGAAGCCCGCCACCACCGACGCGTCGCCGATCCGCCTCACCTTGCGCGCGTTGGGCTTGATCACCGTCGACTGCAGCGAGACCTGCCCGTCGCCCGCGATCACCGCCCTGCCGTTCTTGCGCACGCCGAGGATCGTCGTGCCGTGCCAGCTTTCCATGTCATGCTCCCGCTCGGGTTTGGCGGCTATTTGGGTGGCCGCGGCCGCGGGCGCAATCCCGCGTCCGCCGCCTTCCGCCCCGCCGGGGAGGACCCGAATTCGTAGCCGATCACCGTCGAGCCCCAGCCGAGCACCAGGCCGAGCGCGAGCAAAAGCGGCTCGCGATTGCCTTCCGGAACCGGCACGAAGAACAGGCCGGCGAGGCCGAGCAGACCCCCGGCCAGCGCGACCAGACCGAGCGTCGCGCGATAGAAGGAGCCGCGATGCGGCGGCGGCGCGCCCGGATCCGCGCTCATCGCCAACCCCGAATGTTCCGAATGTTCGCAGTGACGTATGACGCGCGGGCGCGGGGCGGCTCGTTCGGGTCGTGCCGGACAAGGCTCATCCGACCCGCCCCGCCAGCCAGCCGTAGAGGAAAGCCTCGTTGGCCGGGCGCTGTTCGGCGAGGCGCATATAGCGCTCGCCCTGGAGCGCGTTCAGCGCCTTCAGCAGCACCGCCTCTCCGGACCGGCCGCGGACCTTGAGATAGGCGGCGAGCGCCGCTTCGGTGCGCGGGCCGATCCGCCGGTCGACGGCGAGGTCGGCATAGTCCTTCTCGTTCCGGTTCAGCGCGTTGAGCGCGCGCTGCAGGAAACCGATCGCGACCTCGGGACCCATGTTGACGCCGGTGTCGAACAATTCGCCGGCGATGCGGGTCGACAGCGCGGCGACCCGGTCCAGCCCCGGCCGCGACCAGTAGATGCGGCGATAGACCGCCGCCGCCTCGTCGCGCGGATAGTGGCGCATGTCGCCGCGATAGCCATGCGCCCGCGCCACTTTCTCCGTGATGCCCCAGCGGGTGGGGCCGCCTCTGTCCGCCGGATGGTCCGAAAAGCCCCCTTCCCGCGCGATCACTTCGTCGATCAGTTCATCTACCATCTGCGTGACTCCTCGGTTCATGAACGGCAAGGAAATAACCTGATTGGTTACGTGTAGGAAAACGGAAAAACATCTCCCGTCATTGCGAGCCCCCGAAGGGGGCGCGGCAATCCATGTTTTCGAGGCGCGCCGGCGTCCATGGATCGCCGCGTCGCTTCGCTCCTGGCGATGACGGGGCTGTCACGCCGTGAGGAGGCGCTTTCCCGCGGGGCGGAACGGGACTAGGCTTTCGGGAAAAGAGGAGAGGGGTCGATGCGGGTGCTGCCGATCGTCGCGGCGTTGGGGGCGGGGCTGCTGGCCGCGGAGGCGGGAGCGGATGCGGTGCGGGCGGAACCGCGGTCGTCCGAGGCGATGTGCGCGCCCGACGCGGCCGCCGCGGCTTCGGCGCAGGCGGAACTGCCCGAACCGGTGCTGGTCGACGGCCTCGGCCATGCCGGCGTGGAGCCCGACAGCGCGAATGCCGAGGCGCGCGCCTGGTTCGCGCAGGGGGCGCGGCTGGTCTGGGCGTTCGACGAGGTGGAGGCGATCCGCGCCTTCCGGATGGCGCAGCGGGCCGATCCCGCCTGTGCGATGTGTTACTGGGGCGAAGCCTGGGCGCGCGGCCCGACCATCAACCTGCAACCGCGCAGCGAGGAGCTTCCCGCCGCGCGGGCGGCGGCGCAGAAGGCCGCGGCGCTGGGCGCGGGCCTGTCGCCGCGCGACCGGGCGCTGGTCGAGGCGATGCTGGTCCGAACCGGCGGCGGGGACGCCTTCGCGGGCGACGCCTATGCCGCGGCGATGGAGGCGGCGGCGCGGCGCTTCCCCCGCGACGACCTGATGGCGGTGATCGCCGCCGACGCGCGGATGGTGGTGACGCGCGGCAACCTGCGGCCGGGCAGCGTCGCCCAGACGCTGCTCGAGCGGGTGCTGCGGCGCAATCCGGATCATGGCGGCGCCATCCATTACTACATCCACCTCACCGACTGGATCGACCGGCAGCAGCTCGCCGTGCCTTATGCCGAGCGGCTGGGCCGGATCGCGCCGGCGGCCAGCCACCTGATCCACATGCCCTCGCACAGCTTCTACGGAGTCGGCCGCTATGCCGACGCGGCGGCGGTGAACGTGGCGGCGATCGCGGCCGACCGCGCCTTCGTGGAGCGGGCGCGGGCGGTGCCGTCCGACTATCGCACCGGCCTTCTCGGGCACAACATGCACTTCGCGATCATCAGCGCGCTCGCCCGCGGCGACGGCGCCACCGCGCTGGCCGTGTCCGACCAGTTCCGCGCGGCCTATCTCGCCGGCGCGAACGTGCCGGCGCGGGCACGGATCGTCGGATCGGCGACCTATTACGCGCGCGGCCTCCACGGCGATCCGGGGGCGGTACTGGCCGACGCGGCGGAAGACACGGTGTTCGGACGGGCGATGCGCCATTATGCCCGCGGCGAGGCGCTGGCGCGGCGCGGCGACGCCGAAGGGGTCCGCGCCGAAGCGGCGGCCATCGCCGCGATCCGGGGCGGAGCGGAAGCGCCGCAGCTCGGCAGCCCGACGGCCGGCCGGCTCGTCGAGATCGTGCAGCTGGTGCTGGAAGGCCGGGGCGCGATGCTGGCCGGCGACCACCGCGCCGCCGCGAGCGCCTATCGCGCGGCGATGGAGCGGCAGCTCACCGCCAATTTCTCATCCGATCCGCCGCTCTTCTGGTATTCGATCCGCCGCAGCCTCGGCGCCGCCTTGCTGGCCGGCGGGGAAGCGCGCGAGGCCCGCGACCAGCTGCGCGCCTCGCTGCGCCGCTGGCCGAACGACCCGCTCGCTCTCTACGCGCTGGCCGAGGCGGAGACCCAGCTCGGCAATGCCGCGGCGGCCGAGCGGCTGCTGCGCCAGGCGCGCGCGGGCTGGGCGGGGGAGCTGGCCGAAGTCCCGCTGCACCGCATCTGACGGCGCAGATTTCCCGCGACAGCGGCGAGGGGCGCGGCTAGCCTCCGAGCCTATGTGGCTGATCCTCATCGTTTTGGTGGGCGCGTTCCTGTTCGCCATGCTCGAGCAGCGCAGGCTCGCCCGAAGGGTGGAGCGGCTGGAGGCGGAGATCGGGATCGTCCGCGCGCTGGCCGAGGCGCGGCGGGCCGCGCCCGAAGCGGACATGCGCGAGGTCGAGCCCGCCCCCGAGGCGATACCGGAGCGGCGGGCGCCGCTGTTCGTCGAACGGGCGGCCGACCCGATCCCGGCGCGGACCTGGGCCGAAGACGACAGCTTCAGGGACGAGGCGGACGGGGCGGACGAAGCCGACGAGGCGCCGTCGCAGTCGCTGTCCGGCTGGTTCGAGCAGATGGTGGGCGGGCGGCTGCTGATCTGGGTCGGCGGCGCGGCCCTGGTGCTGGCGGCGGTCTTCCTCATCCGCCATTCGATCGAGATCGGGCTGGTGACGCCGGAGCTGCGCATGATCGGCGCGGCTTTGTTCGGGCTCGTCCTGCTCGGCGCCGGCGAATATGCGCGGCGCGGCCGCTTCCTCGCCGAGGATCCGCGGGTGGCGCAGGCGCTGGTCGGCGCCGGGCTCGCCGTCCTCTACGCGGCGGCTTATGGCAGCCACATCCTCTACGGCCTGATCGGCGCGGGGCTCGCGTCGGCGCTGATGCTGGCGATCACGCTGGCGGCGCTCGGCCTGTCGCTGAGGCACGGCGCCCCGACCGCGGCGATGGGCCTGATCGGCGGCTTCCTGTCGCCGCTGCTGATCGGCAACGCCGATGCGGGCGCGGTGCCCCTGCTCGTTTATCTGGGCTTCCTCAACGCCGCCATCTTCGCGCTCGCCTGGTCGCGCGGCTGGCCGTGCCTAGCCGCGGCGGCGGTGGCGGGAAGCTTCCTGTGGACCGGCGCGCTGTCGCTGGCGCCGGCGATCGAGCCGGTGGCGATCGGCCTGTTCGTGATCGCCTTGTGCCTCGCGGCGGCGTTGGCCCGGCCGCCGGGCACGCACCGGCTGGCGCTGGCGCCGGCGACCGGGCTGGGCCTCGTCCAGGTCGCCATCGTCACCGCGGCGGCGCCGGAGCCGCTCGGCTGGCTGCTCTATCTGCTGCTCGCCGGCGCGGCGATGGCGCTGGCGGCGCTGCGGCGGGAACAGCTTTATGCCGCGCCGCTGGCGCTCGCGCTGCTGCTGGTGCTGCTCGCCGACGCGGGGGCGGGAGCCGAGCCGGCCCTGGCCGCGGCGGCGGGAACCCTGCTGTTCGGCGGCGCGGGCGCGGCGCTCGCCCGGCGGGGCGACCGGCTTGTCTGGACCGGGGTCGCGGCCGCCGGGATCGCGGGACCGGCGCTCCTGCTGCGCCTCGCGACGCCCGCGCTGCTGGCGCGGCCGGCCTGGGGCGCGCTGTTCCTCGCGCTGGCGGCGGCCGCGGCGGCGATCGGCTGGAGCCAGCGCCGCCACGCGAGCGAGGCGCCGGGCGATCTCGGCCTGCTCGCCGCGGCCGGCGCGGCGGCGGCGCTGGCGGCGGCGGCGGCCTACGACCTGCTGCCCGGACAGCTGCTCGTCGCCGCCTGGCTGATCGTCGCGGTCGCGGCGGCGCTGGCGGCGCGGCGGCTGCGCGACGGGGCGCTGGCGATGATCCCGGCGGTGCTGCTGGTGGCGGCGGGGCTGCGCGCGCTGGCGATGGTGCCGGAACTGGGCGAGGCGCTGGCGACGGCCTTGCTCGGGATGCCGGTGCTGACCGAGGTACTGCCCCCGCCCGCCGCGGCGGGCTGGGCGCTGCTGCTTCCGGCCGCACTGCTCGCCCTGTTGTGGGCGGCGCTGCCGGCGGAGCCGGCGGGGCTGCGGCGGTCGGCGGCGATCCTGGGCGGCGCCTTCGCGACGCTGGGCGCCTATATCCTGTTCAAGCAGATGTTCGGCCTGGCCGACCGCGACGATTTCGTGGCGCGCGGCTTCGCCGAGCGGACGGCGATCACGCAGGCGCTGTTCCTCGCCGGCTGGCTGCTGGCCGGGCTCGGCGTCGGGCGGCGCTGGCTGGGAGCGGACCAGCTCGCGGTGGCGGGAACGGCGCTGACCGCCTTCGCGGCGGTGCGGCTCGTCTGGTTCGACATGCTGGTGCTCAATCCCTGGGTCGCGGCGCAGCATGTCGGCGCGCTGCCGGTGCTGAACCTGCTCCTGCCCGCTTATCTGCTCGGCGCCTTCTGGCTCTACGCGGCGCGGCGGCGCGCGACCCGGCCGGGCGCGGCGGGGCTGTGGCTGATCCTGTCGCTGGCGAGCCTGGGCCTCGGCGCGCTGCTGATGGTGCGGCAGAGCTTCCAGGGGCCGATCCTGACCGGGCCCGGAATGCCGCTCGCCGAATTCTATCTCTATTCGCTGGCCGGGCTGCTGGTGTCGATGCTGCTGATGGGCGCGGGCGTCCGGCTGCCGGACAAGGGGCTGCGGGTGGCGGGCCTCGCCGCGCTCACGCTCACCATCCTCAAGGTGTTCCTGGTCGACGCGTCGGAGCTGGAAGGCGTGCTCCGGATCCTCTCCTTCCTCGGCCTCGGCATCGCCTTGATCGGGATTGGAAAGCTCTACGGCACCGTGCTGAAGGCGGAGCGCGGGCGGGAGCGGTGAGGCGCAAGGCGGCCGTCCCCCGAGAGGACGGCCGGCTGAATGCGATGGTCGGAGCGACTGGATTCGAACCAGCGACCCCCACACCCCCAGTGTGATGCGCTACCAGGCTGCGCTACGCTCCGACCGCGGGGGCCATGTAGGCCGGTGAAAGAGGGAAGGCAAGCGGCCCCGCGCCTCCCCCAGCCCTTGCTTGCGCAGGCGGCGCTTCCCATGATAGTCGCGCGGCCTTGCCGAAAGGCGCCCCGGGGCGCCCACCTCTCATCCAGGTAGACGTGAATGTTCGAAACCCCAGCCTATGCCGCAGCGGGCGGCGCCGCAGCCGGAGGAGCCGGCGGCTTCTTCGCGGGCATCTTTCCGCTGCTCCTCATCTTCGTCATCTTCTACTTCCTGCTGATCCGTCCGCAGGCGCGGCGCATGAAGCAGCACCGCGAGATGATCGCGGCGGTGAAGCCGCGCGACACCGCGGTCACCGGCGGCGGCGTGGTCGGCAAGGTCACCAAGGTCGAGGACAATGAGGTCGAGCTGGAAATCGCCCAGGGCGTGCGGATCAGGGTGATCAAGGGCATGCTGAGCGACGTCCGCCCCCACGGCGCCAAGCCGGCGAACGACTGAGCCATGCTCGATTTCCCCCGCTGGAAGATCTGGGGCATCTCGATCATCCTGATCGTCGGCGTGCTGCTGTCGGTCCCGAGCTTCGTCCCCGAGCGGCACCTCCAGGGCCTGCCCAACTGGATGACGGCGCGCATCAATCTCGGCCTCGATCTCGCCGGCGGCAGCCACCTGCTGCTCGAGGCGCAGACCGAGGACGTCGCGCGCCAGCGGCTGGAGCAGATGGAAGAGGCGATCCGCCTCGAAATGCGCCGGCAGCGGCCGCGCATCGAGATCGGCGAAGTGTCGACGGCGGGCGGCCAGCTGAGCTTCCTGGTGCGCAACCCGGCGCAGGTCGACGCCGCCGCGGAACTGGCGCGCGGCCAGACCCAGCCGGTCGGCCTCACCGGCCAGCGCGACTGGAACGTCAACGTCGTCGACACCACCCGCGTGGTGATGCGGCCGACCGAGGCGGGCATCAACGACGCGATCGAGCGGGCGATGGAGACGGCGACCGAAGTGGTCCGCCGCCGCATCGACGAACTCGGCACGCGCGAGCCCACCATCATCCGCCAGGGATCGAACCGCATCGTCGTGCAGGTGCCGGGCCTTCAGGACCCCGAAGCGCTGAAGGCGCTGCTCGGCCGGACCGCGCGGCTCGAATTCAAGCTGGTCGATCTCACCGCCACGCCGGAGCAGCTGGCGCAGGGCCGCGCGCCGGTGGGCAGCCAGATCCTCCCCTACCCCACCTCGCCGGCCGGCGTGATCGCGGTCCAGCGGCGGGCGATGGTGACCGGCGACCAGATCAACGAGGCGATCCAGGGCTTCAGCCCGCAGACCAACGAGCCTGTCGTCAACATCCGCTTCGACGGCGAAGGCGGCCGCCGCTTCGCCCGCGTGACGCAGGAGAATGTCGGCCGGCCGTTCGCGATCATCCTCGACGACGTCGTCATTTCCGCGCCCAACATCAACGAGCCGATCCTGGGCGGATCGGCGCAGATTTCGGGCGGCTTCACCGTCGAGAGCGCGAACGAGCTCGCCATCTCGCTGCGGTCGGGCAAGCTGCCCGTCGAGCTGACGGTGGTGGAGGAGCGGACCGTCGGGCCGGACCTCGGCGCCGATTCGATCCGTTCGGGCACGCTCGCCGGCATCATCGGCACGGTCGCGGTGCTGGTGTTCATGATCGCGGTCTACGGCCGCTTCGGCGTCTATGCGAACATCGCGCTGATCCTGAACGTCTTCCTGATCCTGGGCATCATGGCGGCGCTCAACGCGACGCTCACCTTGCCCGGTATCGCCGGCTTCGTGCTGACGATCGGCGCGGCGGTCGACGCCAACGTGCTGATCAACGAACGCATACGCGAGGAGCAGCGAAGGGGCCGCAAGGTGGTGGACGCGGTGGCGACCGGCTACCGCGAAGCGCAGCGCGCCATCTTCGACGCGAACATCACCAACGTGATCGCGGGATCGCTGCTCTTCTATTTCGGTTCGGGCCCGGTGCGCGGCTTCGCGGTGGTGCTGGTGATCGGCATCATCACCTCCGTGTTCACCGCCGTCACCGTGACGCGGATGTTCGCCGCCTTGTGGCTGCGCCGCGCGCGGCCGAAGGAGCTGGTGATATGACGCGCCGCTTCGCCACCGCCCTCATGTCCACTCCGGCCGCGGCCGGAGCGACGGGAAGAGATTGACCATGCGCCTTCTGAAACTCGTTCCCGAGACCACCAATATCGGCTTCGTCCGCTGGCGGAACGTGGCGATGCTCATCTCGCTGCTGATGATCATCGGCTCGGTCGCGCTGGTCGCGACCCGCGGCCTCAACCTCGGCATCGACTTCGTCGGCGGCCAATCGATGCGGGTGACCTTCCAGGAATCCCCGCCCCTCGACCAGCTGCGCAGCCAGGTGTCGGGCCTAGGCTATGGCGAAGGCGTCATCCAGGAGGAGTTCGGGACGCCGGGCGCGCAGACCGAGGGCCATACCGTCACCATCCGCATGCCGCTGCCCCAGACCGGCGGCGAGGAGGCGGCCAACGTGGCGGCGCAGCAGCTGCGCCAGCTGGTGGAGCAAGGCTATCCGGGCGCCCGCATCGAATCGGTCGAGACCGTGTCGGGCAAGGTGTCGAACGAGCTGTTCCGCGCCGGCGGCCTCTCGCTGCTGTTCGCGATGATCGCCATCTCGATCTACATCTGGGTGCGGTTCGAATGGCAATTCGGCGTCGGCGCGCTGTTCGCTCTGTTCCACGACGTGGCGCTGACGTTCGGGTTCTTCGCGCTCACTCAGCTCGAGTTCAACCTCAACATCGTCGCGGCCTTGCTCACGATCATCGGCTATTCGCTGAACGACACGATCGTCGTCTACGACCGCATTCGCGAGAATCTGCGCAAGTATCGCAAGATGGCGATCGAGCCGCTGCTCGACCTGTCGATCAACGAGACGCTGGCGCGCACCATCATGACCAGCCTGTCGATGCTGATCGCCCTGTTCGTGCTGTTGATGATGGGCCCGGACGTGATCTTCGGCTTCGTCGCGGCGATCCTGCTCGGCATCATCATCGGCACCTATTCGTCGGTCTATATGGCGGCGCCGATCCTCATCTGGCTGAAGGTCGGTCCGCACAGCTTCCTGCCCAAGGACGCCGGCCCCGCCGAGCGGATGCCGGCCGGGCGCAACGAAGGCTATGATGGCGCCCAGGTTTGAGCGCGACCCGCAGGCGAGCGGCCCGGTCGTCCAGGGCTTCGCCGCGGGCGGCTTCACCGTCGACGGCGGCGTCTACCGGGCGCTGCTGCTGACGCCGGACAGCGCCCATGGCTGGGAGCCGCCGGCGCTCGCCGAGCTCGAGATCGGCCATCTGGAGGCGCTGCTCGGCGGCGGGCCGGAATTCCTGCTGCTCGGCACCGGCGCGAAGATGGCCTTCCCGCCCCGCCGCCTGGTCCGCGACCTCGAGGCGCGCGGCATCGGCATCGAAGCGATGGACAGCCGCGCCGCCGCCCGCGCCTGGGGCATGCTCCGCGCCGAAGACCGCCGCATCGTCGCCGCCCTGCTGCCGCTCTAGCCCCCTCCCCAGGAGAGGGGCTTTTTGCGGCGCGCGGCCCTTAGCCCTCTCCCCCCGGGAGAGGGTTGGGTGAGGGTCCTGGCGGCAGCGAGAAGGTCGCGGCGTTTCCGACAGCTCCGGTCGCCCTCGCCCCGGCCCTCTCCCGGGGGGAGAGGGGGTTGTCCTCGACGCAGCGGCGGAGGTGGGTTTCCAGTTCCTGCGCGTTGCGGCCCCAGCTGAAGCGGGTGGCGGCGGCGCGGACGTCCTGCTGCGGCGGCGGGGCGGCGAGGAGGTCGCGGACGGCGGCGGCGAGCGCTTCGGGGGTGCGGTCGGCGAGGCGGCCGGCGGCGGGGCGGTCGATCACCTCGCGGGCGCCGCCGACGTCGGGCGCCACCACCGGGGTACCGCTGGCGAGCGATTCCACCCAGACGTTGGCGAGCCCTTCGGAGCGGCTGGGGTGCAGCATCACGTCGGCGGCGGCGAGCAGGCGGGCGACGTCGTCCTGCGGTCGCGGGCCGAGGATGCGGACGCGAGACCCAAAGGGCCGGGCCAGCGCCTCGAGCCGCTCCCGCTCCGGTCCTCCGCCGACGAGGATGAGATGCGCGTCCTCCGGCAGATGCGCCAGGGCGGCGATGGCGAGATCCTGCCCCTTGAGCGGGATGAGCGCGCCGGCGGTGACGATGAGCGGCCCCGATATGCCGAACGCGGCCTTGGCGGCCGCCCGGTCCCCGGGGCGGAAGCGGTCGAGATCGACGCCGGTATGATGGACGAACAGCCGGTCGCGCGGCAGGCCGAGCGCCGCCAGGTCCGCCGCCATCGCCGCGCTGACCGCGAACAGGGCCGAGGCGGCCCGGCCGGCGTCCTCGATCTCGGCGCGGACGGCGGACTGCCGGCACCAGTAATGGATGTCGCTGCCGCGCGCCTTCACGGTGAAGGGCACGCCGAGCGCGCGGGAGAGACGCATCGCCGCCGGGCCGTCCGGCCAGAAGAACTCGGCGTCGATCACGTCGAACCGGAAGCGATCGCGCAGGTCGCGCAGGACCGGGAGCAAGGCGGCGGCCATGGCGGCGGCGGTGCGCGCCTGCGGCGCCTTCGGCCAGACCCGGTAGCGCGGGCGGTGGACGCGAAGGCCGTTCCAATCCTCGACGAGCGGGAGCGCGGCGCGGCGGGCATAATGCGGATGGCGCACCAGCGGCCAGACGGGCAGGCCGACCGGCGCCACCACCGCCACCTCCACGCCCGGGCGCGCGGCGAGAGCCCGGGTCTGCCGCTCGACGAACAGACCCAGATTCGGCTCGGCCCCGTTCGGGAACAAGGTGGCGAGGGTGAGAACGCGCAGCATCGAGCGCCTTCTAAACCCACGCGCTTTTCAAGAGCGTTAAAGTGTCGTTCAGCCCCCTCCCCCTTATCTCCATCTGTCCGCTTGGCCTGTGCCAATGCCTCAGCTAAGAAGCCCTCCCATGCACAGATTTCCCCGTCCGATCGCCGCCATCGCGCTTGTCGCCGCCCTGATGCCGCTCGCCGCCTGCGCCGGCAATCAGAACCGCAGCCGCGCCGACACGCGCTACGTCGCGCTCGACGTCAACACGCTCTACAACGCCGCGCGCCAGCGGCTGGAGCAGCGGCGCTATGCCGAAGCGGCGGCGATCTTCGACGAGGTCGAACGCCAGCATCCCTATTCGGTGTGGGCCCGCCGGGCGCAGCTGATGAGCGCCTTTTCCTATTATGCGGCGCGCGAGCATACCAAGTCGATCGAATCGGCGCGGCGCTTCCTCGCCATCCATCCCGGCAACCGCGACGCGCCTTACGCTCTCTATCTGGTGGCGCTCAATTATTACGAGCAGATCAGCGACGTTCGCCGCGACCAGGCGGTGACGCGCCAGGCGGAGGAATCGCTGGGCGAGCTCGTCCGCCGCTATCCCGACACCCGCTACGCCGCCGACGCGCGCGAGAAGCTGGCGCTGGTCCGCGACCATCTCGCCGGCAAGGAGATGGAGGTCGGCCGCTTCTACCAGCGCCGCAACCAGTGGCTCGCCTCGGTGGTGCGCTTCCGCACCGTGCTCGACCAATATGCGGAATCGACCCATGCGCCCGAGGCGCTGATGCGGCTCACCGAATCCTATCTGGCGCTCGGCATCCCGGACGAGGCGCGCCGTTCGGCCGCCGCGCTGGCGCAGCGGGCGCCCGACAGCCAGTGGAACCGCCGCGCCCAGGCGCTGGTGCAGCGCCACGCCTCGGCCGGCTGACGGCGGGCGAAAGACCCGGGCCGCGGGCGCATCCGGGGCATTTCCGGCGGGCGGCGGATCGCCTAAGAACGGGCCATGCTGACCCGCCTCTCCATCCGCGACGTGGTGCTGATCGAGACGCTCGATCTCGAATTCGGGCCGGGCCTGGGCGTCCTCACCGGCGAGACCGGGGCGGGCAAATCGATCCTGCTCGACGCGCTCGGCCTGGCGCTCGGCGCCCGCGCCGATTCGGGGCTGGTGCGCGCCGGCCAGGCGCAGGCGGTGGTGTCGGTCAGCTTCGATCTCCCGCCCGATCATCCCGCCCATCGCCTGGTCGCCGAGAACGGGCTGGAGGGGGAGCCGGGCGAGCCGCTGCTGGTGCGGCGCATCGTCAAGGCGGACGGCGGCAGCCGCGCCTCGGTCAACGACCAGGCCGCGTCGGCGGGGCTGCTGCGCGAGCTCGGCGCGCTGCTGGTGGAAATCCACGGCCAGCATGACGATCGCGGCCTCCTCAATCCGCGCGGCCACCGCGCGCTGCTCGACGCGTTCGGGCGGATCGACACGGCGCCCGCGGCGGCGGCCTGGCGGACGCTGAGCGCGCTCGAGGAGAGGCTGGCGGCGCTGCGGGCCGATTTCGACGCCGCCGAGCGCGACCGGGAATGGCTGGAACATGCCGTCGCCGAGCTGAAGCGACTGGCGCCGGAGCCGGGCGAGGAGGAATCGCTGGCGAGCCTGCGCGCGTCGATCCAGGCGGGCGCGCGGCTGGGCGAGGATCTCGCCGCCATCGACGCGCTGCTGCAGGGCTCCGACGGCGGATTGTCGCAGCTGCGCCAGGCGGCGCGGCGGCTGGACCGGATCGCCGCCGAACATCCGCTGCTGGGCGAGGCGCTGTCGGCGCTCGACCGGGCGGTGATCGAAGGCGCGGAAGCCGAGGACCGGCTGGAGCGGGCGCGCGAGGCGCTGTCCTTCGACCCGCAGCGGCTGGAGGAGGCGGAGGCGCGGCTGTTCGAGCTGCGCGGCGTCGCGCGCAAGCACCGGGTGGAGGCGGACGCCCTCCCCGCTCTGGCGGCGGAGCTGGCCGCCCGGCTCGACGCGATCGACGCCGGCGGAGACCGGATCGCCGCGCTGGAACGCGAGATCGCCGCCGCGCGCGCCGATTACGACCGCCATGCCGACGCCCTCGCCGCCGCCCGGCGCGCGGCGGCGGCGCGGCTCGACGCGGCGGTGGCGGGGGAGCTGGCGCCGCTGAAGCTCGACGCCGCCCGCTTCCGCACCGCCTTTTCGCCGGCCGAGCCGTCCGCCGCCGGCCGCGACCGGGTGGAGTTCGAAATCTCGACCAATCCCGGCGCCCCGTTCGGCGCCTTGTCGAAGATCGCATCGGGCGGCGAATTGTCGCGCTTCATCCTGGCGCTGAAGGTCGCGCTGGCCGAGGAAGGCGGCGCCGGCACGATGATCTTCGACGAGATCGACCGCGGCGTCGGCGGCGCGGTGGCGAGCGCGATCGGCGAGCGGCTCCACCGCCTGGCCGGCAACGGCCAGGTGCTGGTCGTCACCCACAGCCCGCAGGTCGCCGCGCGCGGCGCCCGCCACCTCCTCATCGAAAAGAGCCATGACGGGCTGGTCAGCCGGACCAGCGTGACGGCCCTCGACGCCGCCCGCCGCCGCGAGGAGATCGCCCGCATGCTGTCGGGCGCCGAGATCACCGACGAGGCGCGCGCCCAGGCGGGGCGGCTGATGGAAGCGGCGTGAGTGGGACGAACGCGCAGGGCAACGCCGACTCGGTCGGCAACGGCTAAGTTCAGGAAGGTTCGGCGTGCGGGAAAAATTCCGTCGATCAGTCGCGCTCCTTTGATCGACCGGGGCGATGAGTGAAGCGCGATCAGGTTCGTAGGACATGGCGCTTTGAACCACAAAGGTTCACCTGTAGGAAAGTGATTTTTGAGGTGCGTGCTTGCGCGACCGTCCCTCGTCCTCCCGCCGAATGCCCCTCCACTACCACTGCGGGTGGTCCCCCTCCCCATGGAGCTTCGCTCCACAGGGAGGATGGTGAGGCGTTGCGCCGGAGCTCGGCGCGGGTTCGAAAGCCTGCCGGGAGAGGAGTTCGGCGAAAGCTCACCGCGTCAGTTCGACCACCTCGATCAGCGGCAGCGACAGCACCTCGCGGCCGACCTCGTCCTCCACCTGGATCGAGTGGTCGGCCGCCTCGAAGGCCTCGTCGATCCGGGCGACGATCAGGTCGCGGGCGCTGCGGAAGGCGTGGTACCAGGCGGCCTCCTCGTCCGGGAGGTCCGATCCTTCCTCGTCGGTCCGGCAACCCTGCTGCTCATGTTGCAGATGGAAGTAGAAGCGGGGCATGCGGCAAGAACCATCGGCGAGCCTCGGCGGTTGCGGGAAAAGAGGGTAAAGCCGGGGTTAAGCTCGAAAAAGCCAATCGGGTCACCATCCTGGCCCCGTCATCCGAAAGGAGCCCCCTCATGATCGGCGCCCTTGCCGCCCTCGCCCTCCTCGCCCCCGCCGCGCCGGCCGCCGCGGCGGCGGAGACCTCGATCCCCAACGCCCGCAGCGACGGCATCCACGAATGGCAGGCCGACGGCAATCGCGGCCTCTACATCCGCAGCCTCGACGGCGACTGGTATTATGCCCGCACGCTCGGCCCCTGCGGCCGGCTGCGCACCGCCGTCTCGATCGGCATCGAGACGCGCGGCGGCGATTCGCTCGACCGCAACGGCGCCATCCATGCCGAAGGCTGGCGCTGCCAACTCGAAAGCCTGGTCCGCGCCGAAGCCCCGCCGAAGCGCCGCTGACCCAGGCCGGCCCCGGCCGGAACGCAAAAAGAAAGGGCCGCGGCGGAAGCCGCGGCCCTTCTTTGTTGGCGATCGGCCCCCCCGCTTAGAAAGCGAGGTTGAAGGTGCCGATGAAGGTGCGGGGCGCGCCCGGCGTGAAGTTCGGGTTGCCGCCCACGTCGATGCGGGTGCTGATGTTCCCGAAATACTTCTTGTCGAACAGGTTGTGGACGTTGAACTGGAAGTAGCTCCGGTCCAGCCCGAGGCCCGCCAGACCGACCCGCGCGTCGAGGTCGAACAGCGCGTAGCTCTTCACCACCACGTCGTTGAGGTCGGTCGCGAAGCGATCGTCCACCCACTTGCCCTGGAGCCCCAGCTCGACCGGTCCGAGCTCGACCTGCGCCCGGCCGCCGAACTGCCATTCCGGCGTTTCGGGGACGAACTTGCCGCGGGTCGGCGAAGTGGTCGGGACACCGGCGATGGCGCCGACGACCACGTCCTCCTGGAAGCGCGCGCTGATGTAGGAAGCGAGCGCGTAGAGGGTGACGGCGCGGGTCGGCTGCACCGCGATCGATCCGTCGAAGCCGTAGCTCTTCACCTTGCCGACGTTACGGTCGACCGAGATGCCGAGCTCCTGGTCGAACGAGGTGATGATGCGGTTACGGTAGCCGATATACCAGCCCACCGCCTGCGCCTGCACCCAGCGGCTGTTGTAGCGCACGCCGGCATCGAACGCGTCGGTGGTCTCCGGCTCGATGTTGACGCGGGGCGCGCGGTACAGATTGTCCGTGCGCGGCGCCGAGAAGCCGCGGGCATAGCTCGCGAACATGTTGATGTTCTCGGTGAGGTAATAGGTCAGGCCGAGGTTCGGCAGCACCGCGTTGAACTCATATTCCGCCTCGAACGGCGCGAAGAACCGGCCGCTCGGGATCGGACCCGGCGCGTTCGGCGCCACGATCTGCCCCGGACCGCCCGGCTGGCTGGTGCAGGTGGCAAAGCCGCTGCCGCCGGTCTGGGTGAAGCAGAAATTGTTGAGTTCGCGCTTGAAGAAGGGCGCGCGCACGCCGGCTTCGACGCGCAGGCGGTCTTCGAAGAAGCGGCCGATATACTGACCCGAAATCTGGTTCAGGAGCGCGATCGACAGGCGGTCGCGCTGCTGCAGCTGGAAGCCGTCGGCGGCGAGCACCGGCCGGCCGTTGCGGCCGCCGAACGGATTTTCCGGGAAGCCGCCCGGGCCCATATAGCCCCACTCGCCGGTCTGCCGGTGACGGCCGCGGTCGAAGGTGTAGGCGATACGGACGCGGTGCTGCGGCGCGAAGTTCCAGATCAGCGAGCTGGTGAGGCCCCAGCGGCGGGTGTTGGTGTTGTTCGGCGTGTAGAACTGGATCGTGTCCAGGAAGTCGCCGTCGCCGTTGAAATCGACGCCCGGCGCGTTCGACGCGCCGCGGGCGATCGCGCTGTTCTCGGCCAGGGTCGAGATGCCGCCGCCGTTGGCCAGCGTGTACTGGAAGCTCGGATCGATCGTCAGGATCAGGCCGTCCGCCAGCGTGAAGCGCGACTGGGCGCGGATGTTGCCGGTGTCGGACGGGTTGATGCGGACGCCGAAGAAGCTGGTGCAGATCGGCGTGGTGCCGGTCGGCGTGGTGGTTTCGCGCTGGGCGCCCGGGCCGCCGGGAAGGGCCGGCCGCTGGCAGAAGCGGTCGTTCTCGAAGTCGTAGATGGCGCGCCACTGCGGATCGGTGAAGTCGCCGAGGACCAGCGGGTTGGCCGGCGTGATCGCCGGGTTGGCCGGAACGGTGAAGCCCGCGCCGGCGCCGAGCGTGCGCAGATCGCCGATACCCGGGTTGCGGTAGAAATTGTTGCGGTTGCGGTTGTAGTGCGCCGACACCGAAATGAAGTCGTTGCCGCCCAGCGGCTGGTAAATGCGGGCGTTGAACTGGCGCTTGTCGATTTCGCCGGGGCCGCGGAACTTGTCGTTCTGCGCGATGCTGCCCGCCACGAAGGCGCGAGTGCCCCAGGGGCCGATCTCGCCGGTGTCGAACATCGCGAAGCCGCGGGCGAAGTTGAAGCTGCCGCCCGACAGAGCGAGGCGGGCGCCCATCTCACGCGAAGGCAGGCGGGTGCGGTAGTTGACGGTGCCGCCGGCGGCCGAAGCGGTCGGGCTGTCGACGTCGGTCTGGCCCATGTTGACGTTGACCTGCTCGATCAGTTCCGGATCGAGCTGCTGGTTCGAATAGATGGCGTAGTTGCCGGTGTCGTTGAGCGGCAGGCCGTCGAAGGTCAGCGAGATGCGGTTGCCGTCGAAGCCGCGGATGCGGATGTTGCCACCGGACGAGCCGAAGGCGTCGTTCTGTGTGAAGTTCACGCCCGGAACGAGGTTGATGACGTTGAGGATGGTCTGGCCCGGCGCCTGACGCTCGATCAGCTGCTCGGTGATGACCTGCTGGGCCTTGCCCGTGTCGGGGACCACGATCCCTTCGACGCCCTGCGTGGTGCGGGCGCCGGTGACGACGATGGCATCTTCGATTTCCAGCGTACCGGTCGACTGGGCAAAGGCGGATGCAGGAAGGACGAGCGCCGTCGTGGCGCACAACAAGGCAGTCTTATTCATGATATGGTTCCCCAACCCCGAATCTCCGCGATTCGGCTCTTTGTGTAAGGCAATCGCGCGGTGCCCCCTTAGTGTGACCGGATCGTGACAGCTACTGCGGCTCGTCGAAAGCTTGCGCGGCGCGGCAAAAATGCCACACCTTTTCCGGCACTCAGGCGGCGCGGTCCAGCCGGCGGCCGAGCGCGACGAACAGGTAGATGAGCGGCGGCACCATCACCAGCGACAGCACCACCTTGGCGATCAGCTGCCCGGCCAGCAGGCCGCCGATCGGGAACACGCCGTAAAAGGCGACGGTGATGAAGATCAGCGTGTCGACCACCTGCGACAGCACGCTGGCGACGCCGGCGCGCAGCCACAGCATCCGCCCGGTCCCGCTTTTGAGCCGGGTGAAGATGGTGACGTTCAGGATCTGGGAGATGCCGTAGGCGAGGATGCCGCCCAGCCAGATGCGCGGCGTCGCCGCCATCATCAGGTTGAACGCCTCCAGCCGCTCCGCCTCCATCTTGCCCGACGCGGGCAGGCCGAGGACGAGCAGGGTCAGCGCCAGCGACACGAGCAGCGGCACGAAGCCGACGATCACCAGCTTGTTGGCGACCGACCGGCCGTGCAGCTCCGCCGTCGCGCTCGACGTGACGACCAGCATCAGGAAGGCGAAGATCCCGGCCTCCACCGCCAGCGGCCCGAGCGCCACCTGCTTGTTGCCAAGGACTCCCGCGATGCAGACCATCCCGCCATAGAAGATGGCGAAGGCGAACAGGGAGCGGGAAAGGGGGAAAGCGGCGCTGTCGGTCACCCGCCGGTGCCTAGCCGGTTTGCACCCGCTCCGGAAGCGCTTTTCCGGCCCCCGCCGCGTCAGCAGTCAGTCCCGCCGCAGCACCACCGACAGGTTGTTGGCCGGCATCTCCAGCACCGCGTCCAGGCGAAGGCCGTGGCGTTCGGCTTCGGCGACCACCTCCTCGAGCCGGCGCACGCCCCATTCGGGGTTGCGCGCTCGCAGCGAGGCGTCGAACGCCTCGTTGGACGGCGCGGTCTCTACCCCGTCGCGGCGATAGGCGCCGTAGAGATAGAGCGGGCAGCCGCGGCCGAGCAGCCGGCCGGCGCCGCGCATCAGCCCGACGGTGGCCGCCCAGGGGCTGATGTGGATCATGTTGATGCACAGGATCGCGTCGGCGCGCTCCACCAGCCAGCCCTCCGCGACCGCGTCGAGCGGCACCGGTGCCAGCAGGTTCGGCAGGTCCTCCGCCCCGCGCCAGGCGTCGATCGACCGAAGCGCCACGGGATCGGCGTCGCTCGGCTGCCAGAGCAAGTGGGGAAAGGCGCGTGCAAAGGCGAGCGCATGTTCGCCGCTGCCGCTGGCAATCTCCAGCACCAGGCCCTCGTCGGGCAGGATGCCGCGAAGCACGTCGATGATCGGACCGGTGTTGCGCGCCACATGCGGCGCGCTGCGGCGGGCATCGCTGCCTCCGGTCATTCGGCGGCTCCGGCCAGCTCCGGCGCCGGATCGGCCGCCCGCGTCTTTTTCCCGTCCCAGTCGTAGAGAGCGGCGAACAGGCCGATGGTGATCGGCAACGTGGCGTAGGGCCAGGGCGCCGCCCGCTCGGTGGCGTCGAAAAGGGACAGCAGCATCGACAGCAGGCCGGTCGCGGTCAGGATCGACCAGATGACGATCTCGCCGCGGAGCTGCCGCCGCCCGTCGGGGCCGAGCGCCGGATTGCGCCGCGCCTCGGCGAACAGGCCGGTCACGACCGCCGCCATCGCCGCGAAGCCCGCGCCGTAGATGGTGAACAGGCTGCCGACGTCGCCATGGAAGCGGAGCCCCGGCGCGCCGAGCACGGCGCTCAGCGACAGCGCCATCGCCTGAAGCGGCCGAACGTAAACGAGGACGAGGAAGATGAGGATGAAGGTCAAGAGCACCGACACCCAGTCGCCCTCGCCCCGGTAGCGGCGCCAGCGCACATGGGTGAACCAGAACATGCCGATGATCGCAAAGCCGATCGCGAAGGCCGGCAGCTCCGCCATGGCGGCCGCGAGCCCGTCCAGATTCTCCGGCACCCCGCCCCGCCCGATCACCAGCAATGTGAGCGCGAAAGCGAACGCCGCGTCGGTGAACCCGTCCAGCCTGTCCGTCACGCCCGCCATGGGGAGGAGGGTAGTTGAGGCACAGAGGGGTGGCAAGGCGCCCTACTCCTCCCCGTCCCGGGGAGGAAAAGCTACTCCGCCGCTTCGCTCTGCACCGAGGGTTTCCACACCAGGACCGGCTTCCTGGCCGCCTGTGTCTCGTCGAGGCGGCGGCGCGGCGCGTGGAGCGGGGCCTGTTTCAGGCTCTGGTCGCCGGCCTTGGCGCGCTCCGCCACGCTGCGCAGCGCGCCGATGAACTGGTCGAGAGCCGCCTTCGACTCCGTCTCGGTCGGTTCGACCAGCATCGCGCCGTGGACGACCAGCGGGAAGTACATGGTCATCGGATGGTAGCCCTCGTCGATCAGCGCCTTGGCGAGATCGAGCGTGGTGAGGCCGCCGCCGAAGCCTTTGTCGGAAAACAGGGCCTCGTGCATGCACGGCCCGCTGGCCGCGAAGGGCGCGTCGAGCACGTCCTCGAGGCTGCGAAGCACGTAATTGGCGTTCAGCACCGCATCCTCGGCGACCTGCCTCAGGCCGTCGGCGCCGTGGCTCAGGATATAGCTCAAGGCGCGGGTGAACATGCCCATCTGGCCGTGGAAGGCGGTCATTCGGCCGAAGGTCGATCCGTGATGCTCGCCGGCCGTCTCCTCCTCGATCAAGGCGTAATGGTCGCCCTGCTTCTCGACGAAGGGCAGAGGCGCGAACGGCGTCAATGCCTCCGAGAAGACCACCGGGCCCGAGCCCGGCCCGCCGCCGCCATGCGGGGTGGAGAAGGTCTTGTGGAGATTGATGTGCATCGCGTCGATGCCGAGGTCGCCCGGTCGGACGCGGCCGACGATGGCGTTGAAATTGGCGCCGTCGCAATAAACGAGCCCGCCCGCCTCGTGCACCGCGTCGGAGATCGCCTTCATGTCGGGCTCGAACAGGCCGCAGGTGTTGGGATTGGTGATCATCACGCCGGCGACGTCGGGCCCGAGCCGCGCCGTCAGCGCCGCGAGGTGGACCCGCCCTTCGGGCGTCGCCGGAATGTCCTCGACGCGATAGCCGGCGAAGGCGGCGGTGGCGGGGTTGGTGCCGTGCGCGCTTTCGGGCACGAGGATCACCTCGCGCGCATCGCCCCGCGCTTCGAGCGCGGAGCGGATGGCGAGCAGGCCGCACAATTCGCCATGCGCGCCGGCCTTGGGGCTCATCGCGACGCTGTGCATGCCGGTGAGGCGGATCAGCCATTCGCCGAGCACATTGATCAGCTTCAGCGCGCCCTGCACCGTGTCGGTCGGCTGCAGCGGGTGGATGTCGGCGAAGCCGGGAAGCCGCGCCATCTTCTCGTTGAGGCGCGGATTGTGCTTCATCGTGCACGAGCCGAGCGGGAAGAGGCCGAGGTCGATCGCGTAATTCTGGCGGGAAAGCCGGGTATAATGCCGCACCGCCTGCGGCTCCGACAGGCCGGGAAGACCGATCGGCGCGGTGCGGAGGAGGCCTGCGAGGCGCCCCGGGGAGAGGGAGGAGTCGGGCAAGTCCGAACCGGACTCCCCCCTCTCCCTGCCGCCGCTTCGCGCCGGCTGTCCCTCTCCCCCTGAAGGGGGCGAGGGGATGTCGAAATCGACGCCCGTCCCCGCTTCCTCGCCCATCTCGAAGATGAGCGGCTCTTCGAGCATCAGCGCGCGGTTGCCGGTGAAGGTCTCCGCTTCGCCGGCGGCGCCGCCGCCCGGCCCCATTTCGGGCTTCCATCCGCTGCGATTGATGCTCACGCCAGTTCCTCCCGGAGCGCGCCCGCGAGCGCCTCCACATCCTCGTCCGTCACAGTTTCGGTGACCGCCACCACCAGCCCGTTCGCGAGCGCCGCCGCGCCCGGATAGAGCCGGCCGAGCGACACGCCGCCGAGCACGAACTTCTCGGCCATCGCCCGCACCACCGGCCGCGCTTCCTTCGACAGGCGCAGGGTGAATTCGTTGAAGAAGCCGTCATTGACCAGCTCCACGCCCGGCACCTGCCCCAGCCGCTCGGCCGCGGCGACCGCCTTCGCGTGGTTGAGCTCGGCCAATTGCCTGAGGCCGGTCTCGCCGAGCAGGGTCATGTGGATCGAGAAAGCGAGCGCGCACAGGCCGCTGTTGGTGCAGATGTTCGACGTCGCCTTCTCGCGGCGGATATGCTGCTCGCGGGTCGACAGGGTCAGCACGAAGCCGCGCTTGCCGTCCGCGTCCACCGTCTCGCCGGCGAGGCGGCCGGGCATCTGCCGCACATATTTGTCGCGGGTCGCGAACAGGCCCACATAAGGCCCGCCGAAGTTGAGGCCGACGCCGATCGACTGGCCCTCGCCGACCACGATGTCGGCGCCCATTTCGCCGGGCGATTTGATGAGGCCGAGCGCCACCGGCTCGGTCACCACCGCGACCAGCAAAGCGCCCTTGGCATGTGCCCGTTCAGCCAGCTCGGATAGGTCGCCGATCCGGCCCAAAATGTCGGGATATTGCACGACGACGCAGCTCGTATCGCCGTCGATCGCCTCGATCAGCCGCTCGACGTCTGTGTCGGGCGACAGCTCGGGGAGCGCCGTCTCCAGCACGTCCCCGGTGAACTTCGCCATCGTCCGGGCGACCGACACGTAATGCGGGTGGAGCCCGGCCGACAGGATCGCCTTGCCGCGCCGGGTGATCCGCCGCGCCATCACGATCGCCTCCCAGCAGGCGGTCGAGCCGTCATACATGGAGGCGTTGGCGACGTCGCAGCCGTAGAGCCGGGCGACCTGGGTCTGGAATTCGAACAGCGCCTGGAGCGTACCTTGCGCAATCTCCGGCTGGTAGGGCGTGTAGCTGGTCAGGAATTCGCCGCGCTGGATGAGATGGTCGACGCTCGCCGGGATGTGATGGCGATAGGCGCCGCAGCCGAGGAAGAAAGGCACTTCCCCGGCGACGACGTTCTGCCGCGCCATCGCGCCCAGCTGGCGCTCGACCGACAGCTCCGAGGCATGGTCGGGCAGGCCTTCGATCTTGCCGGCAAGCCGCGCCGCCTCGGGCACGTCGACGAACAGGTCGTCGATCGAGGCGGCGCCGATCGTGTGCAGCATGTCCGCCCGATCGCGGGCGGAGAGGGGTAGGTAGCGCATCGATTCAAATCCTGACTTCCCCCTCCCGAACGTGGGAGGGAAGCGGTTACAGCGTGTCGAGATAGGCCTTGTAGTCGTCCGCGCCCATCAGGCCCTGGAGCTCGGACGAGTCGGACAGGCGCAGCTTGAAGAACCACCCCTCCCCTTCCGCGTCCGAATTGACCAGCGAAGGATCGTCGACCAGCGCCTGGTTGCCTTCGGTCACCTCGCCCGAGACGGGCGCGTAGACATCGGACGCGGCCTTGACCGATTCGACCACCGCCGCCTCGCCGCCCTTGCTCACCTGGCGGCCGGCCTCGGGCACCTCGACGAACACGACGTCGCCCAACTGGCCCTGCGCATGATCGGTGATGCCGACGGTGGCGCTGTCGCCCTCGACGCGGATCCACTCATGCTCCTTGGTGTAATAGACGGTCATTTGCCGGCTCCCTTGCGGTGATAGCGATGCGGGACGAAAGGCGTGGGAACGACCCGCGCCTCGAAAATCTTGCCGCGCGACGCGAGGCGGACGGCGCCGCCCTCCACGGCCATGGCGGCGGGCACATAGGCCATGGCGATCGGCGTCTCCAGGCTGGGCGAGAAGCCGCCGCTCGTCACCTTGTCGACCTCGTCGCCGTCGCCGTCCACCACCATCGCGCCCTCGCGCACCGGCTGGCGGCCCTCGACGGCGAGGCCGACGCGCTTGCGGATCGGACCGTCGGCCAGTTCCTTCGCGATGCGGTGCCAGCCCGGAAAGCCGCCCTGCTCGCGCCGCCGCTTGGAGATGGCGAAGCCGAGATCGGCCTCGACCGGAGTCGTGTCGGTGTCGAGATCGTGACCGTAGAGCGGAAGCCCTGCCTCGAGCCGCAGCGAATCGCGCGCGCCGAGGCCGATCGGCTTCACTTCCGGCTGGCCGGCGATCAGTTCGGCGATCTCCTCGGCCCGCGCGGCCGGGAGCGAGATTTCGAAGCCGTCCTCGCCGGTATAGCCCGAGCGGCTGATCCAGCAGGTGGCACCGCCGAGATCGAAGCTGCCGCCGGTCATGAAGGTCAGCGCCTCCACTCCCGGCGCGAGCCGCGCCAGCGCGTCCACCGCCTTTGGCCCCTGCAGGGCGAGCAGCGCCTGCTCCTTCATATGGTCGAGCACCACGCCGGCCGGCAATTTGGCTTCGATATGCGCGATGTCGCCATGCTTGGTGGCGCCGTTCACCACCAGGTAGAAATGGTCGCCGCGGCGGGTGACCATCAGATCGTCGATGATCCCGCCCTCCTCGGTCAGCAGCAGCGAATAGCGCAGCCGCCCTTCCTTCAGGATCGACAGGTCGGCGGGGAGCAGGCTTTCGAGCGCCGCCTCGGCGCCCGCGCCGGCGACGATCAGCTGGCCCATGTGCGACACGTCGAACAGGCCGGCGCTTTCCCGCGTCCAGCGATGCTCGGCGATGATGCCTTCATATTGTATCGGCATCTGGTAGCCGGCGAACGGCACCATGCGCGCGCCGCGCCGGCGGTGCCAGGAATCGAGAGGGAGGCTCAGGTCGCTCATCAGGGTCACTCCGCATCGCCGGGGCGCGCTCCCGCGTTGCCGCGGCAGCATCCACACCCCCTCTGTCACGGGACCTGAGAGCTTTCCTCCGGCCGCAGCCGGAATTACCCCTTCGGTGGGACGAGACGCGCCCGAGGCACGCGCCGTCCGCTTTCCAGAGTGTCCTGTTCCGCGCGGTCCTTCTGCCTGAGAGATTCCGGGGCGGTTGCTCCTTCGGCGGCGGCCCGGCTCGCGCCGACCCGCTCTCTCCCGCGCGTCCTGAAGACCCCTCGGCCATGACGCAGCCCATGGCGCAAGTCAATCGCCGCGCGCTGCCCGGGAGGCCGCGAATCGGTCGGGCCGCTCGCCCGGTCCCGCGGCGCGACGAGCCGAGCTGCCGAATCAGCACAATCGCTATTGCGAACGTTTCTCATTAGCGTTATTGAAGCAGCCGATCACGGAGTTCGGAATGGTCGTTTGTATCTGCAATGCCCTGAGGGAAAGCGACGTGCGGGCGGCCGCGCGCGGGGGGGCTGCGTGTCCCACCAGCGCCTATCGCGCCTGCGGCACGAAGCCGCGTTGCGGGCAATGCTTCTCATTCGCACGTCAGATCATCGCCCAGGAACGTGCGACTGCCTAGCAAGAGCAGCGAATTTTTGGCGGATTTCCGCCATTTCTGACTGTATTTCGCCGCCGCCTTCGGCTATCTGACCGCCAGAAGATGGAGGTCAATATGAAGGGCGACGAACAGGTCATCCGCCACCTTAACGACACGCTCAAGAACGAGCTCACCGCGGTCAACCAATATTGGCTGCACTACCGCATGCTCGACAATTGGGGCGTGAAGCGGCTCGCCCAATATGAGCGCGAGGAATCGATCGACGAGATGAAGCATGCCGACAAATTGTCGGAGCGGATCCTGTTGCTCGAAGGCCTTCCCAATTTCCAGATGCTCGGCCGGCTGCGCATCGGCGAGACGGTGGAGGAAATCCTCCGCGCCGACCTGGAGCTGGAGCGCGAGGCGGTCGCGCAGCTGAAGGAAGCCATCGCTTATTGCGAGACCGTGCGCGACTATGTGAGCCGCGAGCTGTTCGTCGAGATCCTCGAGAGCGAGGAAGGCCATATCGACACGATCGAACAGCAGTTCGAGATGATCGAGCGCATGGGCCTTCAGAACTACATCCAGCTCCAGTCCACGCCGATCGAGGCGTAAGGCGCCGCCGCCCGCACGGCGGGCGGCGGACCCTCACCAGATCCGGATCCGCTCCTCCGGCGGCAGATAGAGACGGTGTCCCGGCCGCACGCCGAAGGCATCGTACCAGGCGTCGTGGTTGCGCACTGACCAGGTCCGCCACCGGCTGGGCGAATGGACGCCGCTGATCACCGCCCGGCGCAGCTCCTCCTCGCGGAAGGCGACGCGGTTGACCTGCGCGCGGCCCATGAAGAAGCGCTGGTCCCCGGTGAAGCCGTCCAGCACCGGCGCCGGTCGGCCGCGGAGCGACAGGCGGTAGGCGTCATAGGCGACGGCGAGGCCGGCATTGTCCGCGATATTCTCGCCCAGCGTCTGCGCGCCGCGGATGTTGAGGCCGGGCAGCGCCTCATAGCCGTCATATTGCGCGACCAGACGCTGGGTGCGGGCGCGGAAGGCGGCGACATCGGCGTCGGTCCACCATTGGACGAGCCGGCCTTCGGGATCAAAGCGGCTGCCCTGATCGTCGAAATGGTGGCTGATCTCGTGCCCGATCACATAGCCGATCGCGCCGTAATTGACGGCCGGGTCGGCGTTGGGATCGAAGTGCGGCGGCTGGAGATAGGCGGCCGGGAAGACGATCTGGTTGTTGGCGAAGCTCGCATAGGCATTGGCGGTGATCGGCATCATCCACCATTCGCTGCGGTCGACCGGCTGATCGATGCGCGACAGGCGGCGGGCGAAGTCCCATTCGGAGGCGCGGTGGAAATTGCCGTAGGCGTCGCCGGCGCGGACATCGAGCCCGTCATAGCTGCGCCACGTGTCGGGATAGCCGATCATCGGGGTGAAGGCGGCGAGCTTGGCGCGCGCCTTGGCCCGGGTCTCGGGCTGCATCCAGTCGAGATTGGCGAGCCGCCGGTCCATCGCGGCGATCACGTTCGCGACCAGCTCGTCCATCGCCGCCTTGGTGGCGGGCGGGAAGTGGCGGTCTATGTAGGGTTTGGAGACGGCGTCGGTCAGCGCGACGGCGGTGAGCTCCACCGCCTGCATCCAGCGCGCCGGCGCCTCGCTCGCGCCGCCGAGCACCCCGCCCGAGAAGGCGAATTCCGCCTCCGTGAAGGCGCGGGGCAGCACCATCGCCCGGTCCTTGGCGAGGCGCAGCGTCAGCCAGTCCTTGAGCACCGGCAGCGGCGTTTCGCCCCACAGCCGGGCGATGCCGGCGATGGCGCCGGTCTCGCCGACGATCAGGCTCGGGCGGGCGGCGAGGCCCGCCCCGTACAGGAACGCGCGCCAGTCGAGCCCCGGCGCCTCGGCCTGAAGCTGGGCGAGGCTGCGCGGATTGTAGGTCTTCTCCGCGTCGCGGGCGTCGGCGAGCGGCCAATGCGCCTCGGCGATGCCGCGTTCGAAGCGATAGACCGCCTCGGCCCGCGCGCCCGCTTCGGCCTCCGGCACGCCCGACAGGCGCAGCATCGTCGCGATATGGGCGCGATAGGCGTCGCGGTTGCGGGTCGAGGCGGCGTCGTCCTTCAGATAATAATCGCGGTTGGGCATGCCGAGGCCGCTCTGGCGCAGCACCGGAATGTAGCGGTCGGGCTGGCGCGCGTCCTGGGCGACGCCGAGCGCCACCGGCGACGGGAAGTAGCGCGGCATGCGTCCGACCGGCGGCGTACCGGTCCAGGCGCGGGTCAGCCGCCCCATCTCGCGGGCGAGCGCCGCGCGGTCGGCGGCGGCGAGGACAGGCGCGAGTTCGGCGCGGAGCGGCGCGTTGCCCTTCGCGTCGATCGCCGCCTGGTCCATCAGGCTGGTCCAATAATCGGCGACCCGCGCCTCGTCCCCCGCCAGAGCCGTGCGCCGTCCGGCCATTTCGTCGAGGATGACGCGGACCTGCGAGGCGGCGAGGTCGTTCAGCCGCGTCACCTGCCCTTCCGAGCCGCGGTCGGGCGGGATGACGATGTTTCGTTCCCAGCCGCCGTTCACGAACTGCCAGAAATCGTCGCCGGGATGGACGGAGCGGTCCATGCCGGCGAAATCGACCCCGAACGTGCCCCAGGCCGCCTGGCCGCGCGGTTCGGCGGCGGCACTTGCGGGCGGATCGGCGGCGGCGGCGGCACAGCCGGCAAGCGCGAGGGCGGCGAACGGGACGATGAGGCGCATGACGATCTCCTTCGGCAGGCGCAGCATGGCGGGCGCGGACGCCTCCGGCAAGGGCTTCGGAAAAGCGCCTGGAGCAGAGCGCAACCTGCGGTTTCCGCTGGATAAAGTCGGGGTGCGCGGTTAGCCTTCCGACTCGAGGGAGGGGGCATGTTGGATTTTCTGCTGGCGCCTGAGAACCTGCCGTTCGCGGCGGCGCTCGTGCTGATGCTGCTGATCGGCCTCGTCGAGGCGGTCGGCCTCGGCGCGGGCGGAGCGGCGGACATCGACGCCGAGATGCCGGACCTGCTCGGCTGGCTGGGTGTCGGGCGGGTGCCGCTGCTGATGCTGATCGTCGTCCTGCTGGCGCTGTTCGGCCTGCTCGGCCTCGGCCTGCAGCAGCTGGCGGAGGCGCTGCTCGGCGCGCCGCTCTCCCCCTGGCTGGCGGCGCCCGTCGCCTTCCTCGCCTCGCTGCCGCTGCTCGGCATGTGCGCGCGCGGGCTGGAGCGGATCCTGCCGCGCGACGAGACCACCGCCGTCGGGCTGGAAAGCCTGGTCGGCAAGCGCGCGACCGTCACCATCGGCACCGCCGCGCGCGGCCATCCGGCCCGCGCCAGCGTCCGCGACAGCCACGGCCAAATCCATCATGTGATGGTGGAGCCAAATGACGATCTCGGCCGTGTTCAGGCCGGCGAGACCGTCCTCCTCGTCCGCCGCGAAGGCGGCATCTTCATCGGCCTGGCCGAAGGCGACGCGCTGATCCCGCGCCTCGACGACCGCCCGGCGATCACCGGTTGAGCCCAAGGGAGAATGACATGATCGAACTGGCCATCTATGGGGGCAGCGTCCTCGCGGCCCTCTTGACCATCGGCTTCATCGTCACCCGGCTCTACCGCCGCGCGACGAAGGAGATCGGCTTCGTCCGCACCGGCTTCGGCGGCGAGAAGGTGGTGATCAACGGCGGCGCGATGGTGCTTCCGGTGCTGCACGAGACGATGCCGGTCAATCTCAACACCGTCCGCCTCGCCGTCGAGCGCAAGAACAGCGACGCGCTGATCACCTCGGACCGCATGCGCATCGACGTGAAGGCCGAATTCTACGTCCGCGTGCGGCCCGACCGCGATTCGATCGCCACCGCCGCCCAGACGCTGGGCCTGCGCACCATGCAGCCGGAGCATCTGAAGGAGCTGATCGAAGGCAAGTTCGTCGACGCGCTCCGCTCGGTCGCGGCCGGCATGACGATGAACCAGCTGCACGAACAGCGCGCCGACTTCGTCCAGAAGGTGCAGCAGGTGTCGAGCGCCGATCTGGCGATGAACGGCCTGGAGCTGGAGAGCGTGTCGCTGACCGGCCTCGACCAGACCTCGATCGACCATTTCAACGCCAACAACGCCTTCGACGCCGAGGGCCTCACCAAGCTCACCGAGCAGATCGAGCTTCGCCGCAAGACCCGCAACGACATCGAGCAGGAGACCCGCGTCCAAATCGAGGCGAAGAATCTGGAGGCCGAGCGCCGCAGCCTGGAGATCGCGCGCGAGACCGAGTTCGCGCGGCTGGAGCAGGAGCGCGAGGTCGAGGTGCGCCGCGCCGCGCAGGTCGCCGAAGTGGCGCAGGAGCAGGCGGTCCGCCAGCGTGAGGCCGAACAGGCGCGCATCGCCGCGAAGCGCGAGGTCGACAGCGCCCAGATCGAGGCGAGCCGGGTCGTCGAGCAGGCGAAGATCGCCCAGGCCCAGGCGGTCGAGATCGCGCGGCAGGAGCAGCAGATTGCCGTCCAGAACAAGAGCCGCGAGGAAAGCCAGGCCAAGGCGGTCGCCGACAAGGCGCGCGCCGAGGCGGTCGCCGCCGAGGAACGGGTCGCCACCGCCCGCGATACCGAAGTCGCCGAGCGCCACAAAAGGATCGAGCTGATCGAGGCGTCGCAGCGGGCCGAGCGCGAGGCGATCGCGATCAAGGTCGCGGCGGAGGCCGAGAAGGAAGCGGCCGCGAACCGCGCCTCGGCGGTGAAGCTCGCCGCCCAGGGCGAGGCGGAGGCCGAGAAGCTCCGCGCCGAGGCCGCCCGCGTCCGCTTCGAAGTGGAGGCGGCGGGCCAGCGCGCCGTCAACGAGGCGGCCAACATCCTCTCTTCCGACCAGATCTCGCTCCAGACCAAGCTCGCGCTCCTCAAGGTGCTGCCGGAAGTGGTGCGCGAGGCGGCCAAGCCGATGGAGGCGATCGACTCGATCAAGATCGTCCAGGTGGACGGGCTGACCGGCGCCGGCTCGGCGGGAGCGGTCGCGGCCGATGGCGAGGCGGCGGCGGGCGGCAATCTGGCGTCGAGCGCGGTCGCCGCGGCGCTTCGCTACCGCGCCCAGGCGCCGATCGTCGACGGACTGATGAAGGAGCTGGGCTTCGACGGCTCGACGCTGGAGAATCTGGTGGCCGGCGCGACGCAGAAGCCGGCCGAGGAGCCGGCCCTCACCGTCCTTTCCGCGCCGGAAGAGGAGACGCCGCCCAAGGCGGAATGAGGAGGCCTGCGCAGGCGACTTGGTCGGCGCCTCTTCTCATAGGCCGTGTCGCCCTCACCCCAACCCTCTCCCGGGGGAGAGGGGGCTCGAGGGCGGAACGCGTGGAAAGCCCTCTCCCCATGGGAGGGGGTTGAGTGAGGGTCGCCGTCGCAGCGGCTCTCCGTAATGTCCCGCACTTATCGCCGTCTCGCGCGTTTGCTATATTGGAGACGACGATCCTGGAGTGTGGACGATGAAACCGATCTATCTGACGCTTGCCGCCGGCCTTACCGTCGCCGCGGTCGCGCTCGCGATCGGCGGCCTCGCGCCCGCATCGGCGCAGTCGAAGGGCGGCAAAGCCAAGACGCCGGACAATTGGTCCTACGAGGTGCGCGACGGCCGCCGCGTTCCGCGCGGCAATCGCGTCACCAATCCCGACGGCAGCTGGCGCGAGGAAATCCGCCAGGGCGACTGCACCGTCATCAAGACGATGAGCGCCGACGGCGAATATCGCGAAGTGCGGGAGTGCTGAGGGGAGACGGGTCAAGCGGCTCCCCACGCGGCGTCATTCCGGCGAAGGCCGGGATCTCGTTTCCACCGCCCTAACCAAGAAAGTGAGATCCCGGCCTTCGCCGGGATGACGAGGGCCTCACTGCGCCAGCAGCGCCGCCAGGCGGGTAAGTTGCTGGTTGAGAACGGCGTCGACCGGGGCCGCCCAGCTTTCGGCGCCGCTCACCTTGTAGGTCTGGACGATCTCGGTGCCGCCGCCCGGGGCCGCGCGCAGGGTCCAGCTGAGGATGCCGGAGACCGCCTCGCCCTGCAGCGGCCCGAGCCCGCCTTCCATCCGGAGCAGGGCGCCGGGCCGTGCCTGCACCACGCGCATATGCGCCACGCCGCCGCCGTCCGCGGGCGTCGCCTCGCAGAAGCAGCCGCCGGCGCGCGCGTCGAGGCTCAGATTGGCGGCATCTCCCGAATAAGTGTGCGCCGGGTCCCACCAGCTCCCGATCCGCGTCAGCGCCGCATAAGCCGCGGCGGGCGCCGCTGCGACGGTGACCCGGTTTTCGGACACGAAGCCCGGCGGACCGGCAGAGACGACTTCGGCGCCGGCGGGAGCGGCGAGTGCCGCGGCGAACAGGATCGACAACGAGACCTTCATGGGCGCCTCCTGGAACAGGAGGAGAGTAGCCGATCCGGGCGGCGGTGAACATGGCGGGCCACGTCTCGATCGCAACCGTCATCCCGGCGAAAGCCGGGATCTCTCTTCCTGGGGCGGGGCGGAAGAAATGAGATCCCGGCTTTCGCCGGGATGACGGTGGTTCGTCGGGATGACGAGGGGTGGGCGGTTCGCGCGCCCCTCAGCGGGCGTCGAGGATGGCGGCGATCTGGTGGGTGACGTCGTCGATCGGGGCCATGCCGTCGACGCGGCGGATGAGATCGCGGCTTTCGTAATAAGGGAGGATGGGCTGCGTCTTGGCGCGATATTCGGCCATGCGGTTGCGCACCGTTTCCTCATTGTCGTCGGGCCGGCGCCGGAACTGCTCGGACCCGCAGACGTCGCACAGCGTCGGTATCATCGGCTGCTTGTAGCGTTCGTGATAGCCCTCGCCGCATTTGGCGCAGGAAAAGCGGCCGGTGATGCGGTCGACCAAGGCGTCCTCGTCCACCCGGAGCTCGATCACATGGTTGAGCTTCATCCCCTTCTGCCCGAGCAGCCGGTCGAGCGAGCGCGCCTGCGCGTCGGTGCGCGGATAGCCGTCGAGGATGAAGCCCCGCTCCACATCGTCCTGGTCGAGCCGGTGGGACAGGATGCCGGTGACGATGTCGTCCGACACCAGCTCGCCCGCGTCCATCACCGCCTTGGCCTTGAGGCCGATCTCGGTGCCGGCGGCGACCGCGGCGCGCAGCATGTCGCCGGTCGAAAGCTGCACCATCCCCCGCCCCTGCTCGAGGCGCGCGGCCTGGGTTCCCTTGCCCGCCCCCGGGGGCCCCAGCAGGATGATGTTCACCGGCCGCGGCCTCCCTTCAGCTTCGCCTTCTTGATGAGGTCGCCATATTGGTGCGCGATGAGGTGGCTCTGGATCTGCGTCACCGTGTCCATCGTCACGTTGACGACGATGAGCAGCGAGGTGCCGCCGAGATAGAAGGGGATGCCGGCCTGCGCGACCACGAATTCGGGGATGAGGCAGATCAGCACCAGATAGGCGGCACCCGTCACCGTGATCCGGTTCAGCACGTAACCGAGATATTCCTCCGTGCGCTTGCCGGGCCGGATGCCGGGGATGAAGCCGCCATATTTCTTCAGATTCTCCGCCGTCTCCTCGGGATTGAACACGACCGAGGTGTAGAAGAAGCAGAAGAAGGCGATGCCGAGGCCGTAGAGCAGCATATAGAGCGGCGCGCCGTGCTGCAGCGCCTGCGTCACCCGGATGACGACGTCGCCCCAGAAGGTGTCGGCCGTCTCCTGCTGCCCGGCGAACTGGGCGATGGTGAGCGGCATCAGCAGCAGCGAGGAGGCGAAGATCGGCGGGATCACGCCGGCCGTGTTCACCTTCAGCGGAAGGTGGGAACGTTCCTGCTGCATCTGGCCACGCGCCGTCTGGCGCTTGGGATATTGGATCAGCACCCGGCGCTGCGCCCGCTCCATGAAGCAGATGAACAGGATGAGCGCGGCCACCAGCACGATGATCATCATGATGGTGAAGCCGGACATGGTGCCGGTGCGGCCGCCTTCGAACAGCTGCGCCAGCGAGGTGGGCAGCTGGGCGACGATGCCGGCCATGATGATCAGCGAGATGCCGTTGCCGATGCCGCGGCTGGTGATCTGTTCGCCCAGCCACATCAGGAACATGGTGCCGCCGACGAGGCTGATCACCACCGTGATGCGGAACATGTAGCCCGGATCGATCACCGCCGACTGGCCCTGGCCCGCGCCCCAGCTTTCGAGGCCCACCGCCATGAACCAGCCCTGGATCGCGCACAGGAACACCGTGCCGTAGCGGGTATATTGGTTGATCTTCTTGCGCCCGCTCTCGCCCTCTTTCTTGAGCTGGCCGAGCGTCGGCGACATCGAGGTCGCGAGCTGCATCACGATCGACGCGGTGATGTAGGGCATGACGCCGAGCGCGATGAGGCTCATCCGCTCCAGGCTGCCGCCCGAGAACATGTTGAAGAAATCGAGCACGCCGCCCTGGGTCTGCTGGAACAGGTTCGCGAGCGCGGTCGGGTCGATGCCGGGCAGCGGCACGAAGGACAGCAGCCGGAAGATGATCAGCGCACCGAGCGTGAACCACAGCCGCTTCTTGAGATCGGTGGCCTTGGCGAAATTGGCCAGGCTCAGATTGGCGGCCAGTTGTTCGGCGGAGGATGCCATGGTGGTTGGTGACCCTGAAATGAGAAGGCGGCGGGTGGACAGAAAGTGCCCCCCGCCGCCCCATATAATGATCGGTGCAGGCTTGTCAGCCTGCCGTCCGAAAAAGCGGGATCAGGCTTTCGCCTTGTCCAGGCGGGCCTGGCGGGTCTTGCCCTTCTTGGCCGCGGCCTTTTCGGCGGCCGGAACCACCTCGATCAGCTCGACCGAGCCGCCGGCGGCTTCCACCGCCTGACGGGCGCCCGCCGACGCGCCGGCGACGCGGAACGCCAGCTTCGCGGTGAGGCTGCCCTTGCCGAGCAGGCGCACGCCGTCCTTGCCGCCGCGGGCGAGGCCGGCGGCCTTCAGCGCGTCATGATCGATCGTGCCGTCGGCCGACAGCTTGCCGGCGTCGAGCGCCTTCTGGACGGCGCCCAGATTGACCTCGGCGAAGTCCTTGCCGAACGGATTGTTGAAGCCGCGCTTCGGCAGCCGCATGTGGAGCGGCATCTGGCCGCCTTCGAAGCCGTAGATCGAGACGCCGGAGCGGCTGGTCTGGCCCTTCTGGCCGCGGCCCGCGGTCTTGCCGACGCCGGAGCCGATGCCGCGGCCGACGCGGACGCGGCTCTTGCGGGCACCGGGATTGTCGCGGAGATCGTTCAGTTTCATGTCTTGCACTCGCTTTCGCTATGTTCGCGCTGCGCCGGGAGAGCCCGGCGTCATCCCGGCGAAGGCCGGGATCTCGTTTCCAAACCCCATTGCCCGGAAAGGCAGCGAGGTCCCGACCTTCGCCGGGACGACGTTATTCGGCCACCGTCACCATATGCTGCACCCGGCGGATCATGCCGCGGACCTCGGGGGTGTCCTCCAGCTCGACCGTCTTGTGCATCTTGTTGAGGCCGAGACCGATCAGCGTCTTGCGCTGGTCGGGCTGGCGGCGGATCGGCGAGCCGACCTGCGTGATCCTGATCTTGGCCATCAAAGCTTACTCCGTCACCGCCTCGGCCTCGGCCGAAGCTTCGGCGCCCGACAGGCCGGCGCGACGCGCCATCAGGTCGGCAATCTTCCTGCCGCGGCGCTGCGCCACCGACTTGGGGCTGGTCTGTTCGCCGAGCGCCTCGAAGGTCGCCCGGATCATGTTGTAGGGGTTGGACGTGCCGACCGACTTGGTCACCACGTCGGCAACACCCAGGCTTTCGAACACCGCGCGCATCGGACCGCCGGCGATGATGCCGGTGCCCTGCGGGGCCGAGCGGACATAGACGCGGCCGGCGCCGAAATGGCCCATGCCGTCATGGTGCAGCGTGCGGCCTTCGCGCAGCGGCACGCGGACCATCGCCTTCTTGGCCGCCGCGGTCGCCTTGGAGATCGCCTCCGGCACTTCGCGGGCCTTGCCGTGGCCGAAGCCCACGCGGCCCTTGCCGTCGCCGACCACGACCAGAGCCGCGAAGCCGAAGCGCTTGCCGCCCTTCACCGTCTTCGAGACGCGGTTGATGTGGACGAGCTTCTCGATCAGCTCCTCGCCCTCTTCCTCGCGTCCGCGACGATCGTCGCGGCGTCCGCGCCCGTCACGGCCGCGGCCGCCGTCGCGCCCGCCGCCGCGTCCGCCGCGGGGACCGCGCTCGCGCCGGCCTTCCGGCGCGGCGTCCTGGACCTGCGTCTCCTGGACGGGACCGTCCTGGACGGCGGCGCCCTGGTTGTTTTCGTCAGCCATTCTTAGAACTCCAGTCCGCCCTCGCGGGCGGCATCGGCGAGGGCCTTCACGCGGCCGTGGAACAGGAAGCCGCCGCGATCGAACACGACGGTGGTGACACCCGCGGCCTTGGCGCGCTCGGCGATCCGCCGGCCCACGTCCTGCGCGGAGGCGACGGTCGCGCCGGTCTGGTCGCGCACGTCCTTCTCCAGCGTCGAGGCGGAGGCCACGGTGCGGCCTTCGGCATCGTCGATGACCTGGGCGTAGATGTGCCGGCCGGAACGGTGCACGGACAGGCGCGGACGACCGCCCGCGCGCTTGCGGAGCGAGGTCCGGACGCGCTGGCGGCGCCGGTCGAAGAGAGAGAGTTTCGCCATGGCTTACTTCTTCTTGCCTTCTTTGCGGAAGATATACTCGCCGCGATACTTGATGCCCTTGCCCTTATAGGGCTCCGGCTTGCGCCACCGGCGAATCTCGGCGGCCACCTGGCCGACCTTCTGCCGGTCGATGCCCGAAATCTCCACCGTGGTCTGGTCCGGCGTCTTGATCTCGATGCCTTCCGGCACCTCGATGTTGACGTCGTGGCTGAAGCCGAGCTGCAGGCGCAGGTTCTTGCCCTGGACCGCGGCGCGGTAGCCGACGCCGGTGATCTCCAGCGTCTTGGTGAAGCCTTCGGTGACGCCGGTCACGAGATTCTGCACCAGCGTGCGCTGCATGCCCCAGAAGGAACGGGCGCGCTTGGTGTCGTTCGCCGGCTGCACCGAAATGCCGCCGTCGCCGATCTCGTAGCTGATGTCGTCGACCATGTTGAGGCTGAGGGTGCCCTTGGGCCCCTTCACCGACAGCGTCTGGCCTTCAGTGGTCGCGGTGACGCCGGACGGCAGCGCGACCGGCCTTTTCCCGATGCGTGACATTAGAATACCTCCGCCAGCACCTCGCCGCCGACATTCTGGTCGCGCGCTTCCGCGTCGGACAGAACGCCCTTCGGCGTCGAGACGATGGTGATGCCAAGGCCGTTGCGGACCCGCGGCAGGTCCTGCGCGCCTGAATAGACCCGGCGGCCGGGCTTGGACACGCGGGACAGATGCTGGATCGCGGGCTGGCCCTCGAAATATTTCAGCTCGATCCGCAGGCCCGGGTGCGCGCCCAGCGCTTCCTCGCTGTAGCCGCGAATATAGCCTTCGCGCTGCAGAACATCGAGGACGCGGACGCGCAGCTTCGAGGCCGGCGTCACAACGCTGTCCTTGCGGGCCTGCTGGCCGTTGCGGATGCGGGTGAGCATATCACCCAAAGGATCGGTCATCGGCATGGTCTATATCCTTACCAGCTCGACTTCGTGAGACCGGGGATCAGGCCCTTGTTGCCCAGTTCCCGCAGCATCACGCGCGACAGTCGGAATTTGCGATAATAAGCGCGCGGGCGCCCGGTGACCTCGCAGCGGTTGCGGACCCGGGTGGGGTTCGCGTTGCGCGGGATCTCGGCCAGCTTGAGCCGGGCGATCAGACGCTCGGTCTCATCGCGGCTCTCGTCGTCCGCGATCGCCTTCAGCTTCGCATATTGGCCGGCATATTTCTTCACCAGCTTCTTGCGACGCTCGTTCTTGTTGATGGAACTCAGTTTCGCCATGACTTAAGTTCTCTTCCTTTCTCGAGGAGCAGGCCGGCCTCAGGCCGCCTGCTTCTGATCCTGTTCGGCCGGGAAGGGGAAGTTGAAGAGGCGCAGCAGCTCGCGCGCTTCCTCGTCCGTCTTCGCGGTGGTGGTGACGATGATGTCCATGCCGCGCACCTTGTCGATGCGGTCATAGTTGATTTCCGGGAAGATGATCTGTTCCCGAAGACCCATCGCGTAATTGCCCCGGCCGTCGAACGACTTCGGGTTGAGGCCGCGGAAGTCGCGCACGCGCGGCAGCGCGATCGTGACCAGCCGGTCGAGGAACTCGTACATCCGGTCGCGGCGCAGGGTGACCTTGACGCCGATCGGCATGCCTTCGCGCAGCTTGAACTGGGCGATCGACTTCTTCGCCTTGGTGATCACCGGCTTCTGGCCCGCGATCAGCTCCATCTCGGACGCGGCGGTCTCGACGCGCTTCTTGTCCTGGGTCGCCTCGCCGACGCCCATGTTCAGCACGATCTTCTCGAGCCGCGGGATCTCCATCCGGTTCTTGTAACCGAACTTCTCCATCATCGCCGGAGCGATGCGCTCATCATAGTCGCGCTTCAGGCGCGGCGTGTATTTGGCCTCAGCCATTGATCGTCTCCCCGGACCGCACTGCGACGCGGACCTTGTTGCCGTCGCGGACCTCGAACCGGACGCGCGTCGGCTTGCCGGTCTTCGGATCCTCGATCGCCACCTTCGACACGTGAAGCGGCGCTTCCTTCCTCTCGAGCCCGCCCTGCGGGTTGGCCTGGCTCGCCTTGCGGTGGCGGGTGATCACGTTCACGCCCGACACCACGACCTTGCCTTCCTTAGGCAAGGCGCGGACGACCTCGCCATGCTTGCCCTTGTCCTTGCCGGACAGGACGACGACCTTGTCGCCTTTCTTGATCTTCGCAGCAGCCATGACCTTACAAGACCTCCGGCGCGAGGGAGATGATCTTCATATGCTTCTTCGCGCGCAGTTCGCGGACGACCGGCCCGAAGATGCGGGTGCCGATCGGCTCCTGGTTGTTGTTGACGAGGACGGCCGCGTTCGAATCGAAGCGGATCGTCGAACCGTCGGGGCGGTGGATGTCCTTGGCGGTGCGGACGATGACGGCCTTGTGGACGTCGCCCTTCTTCACGCGGCCGCGCGGCGCCGCTTCCTTGACGGAAACGACGATGATGTCGCCGACGCCCGCGAAGCGCCGCTTGGAGCCGCCCAGCACCTTGATGCACTGGACGCGCTTAGCGCCGCTGTTGTCGGCGACGTCGAGGTTCGACTGCATCTGGATCATCGATCCATTCCTTCTTTCACTTCAACCGGGACGCGCCCGGCGATCAGCTTCTAAAAACCGGCAGGGCCGGGAACTTACGCGTCCGCCTTCTCGGCGGCTTCGGCCTCGGCCCTGGTCTCTTCCGGGGTGGCGTGCATGTTGACGCGCCCGACCACGGTCCAGGTCTTCAGCTTCGAGATCGGCCGCGTCTCCTCGATGCGGACGGTCTCGCCTTCGCGATACTCGTTGCCCTCGTCATGGGCGTGATACTTCTTCGACAGCTTGATGATCTTGCCGTAGAGCGGGTGCTTCACCCGCCGCTCGACCTTGACCACCACGGTCTTGTCCGTCTTGTCCGACACCACGGTGCCGGTGAGAACGCGCTTCGGCATCTCTGTTACTCCTTAGCCCTGGGCCTGAGCGGCGCGGGCGCGCTCGTTCTGCAGCGTCTTGATCTGGGCGATGGTGCGGCGCACCTCGCGGATCCGCGACGGCTTCTCGAGCTGGTTGGTGGCGGCCTGGAAGCGCAGGTTGAACTGCTCGCGCTTCAGCTGCGCCAGCTCGTCGGTCAGCTGGTCGTCGGTGCGGGTCTTGAGATCGTCGATCTTGGCCATCTTATTCGTCCTCGAGCAGCGACTCGCCCAGCCGGGCGATCACTTTCGTCTTGATCGGAAGCTTCTCGGCCGCGCGCTCGAAGGCGGTCTTGGCGAGCGGGCCGGGGACGCCGTCCAGCTCGAACAGGACGCGGCCCGGCTTCACGCGGGCGACCCAATGCTCCGGCGAGCCCTTGCCCGAGCCCATGCGGACCTCGGCCGGCTTCGACGAGACGGGCACATCCGGGAAGATGCGGATCCACAAGCGGCCCTGACGGCGGATGTGGCGGGTGATCGCGCGGCGGGCCGCTTCGATCTGCCGCGCGGTGATCCGCTCCGGCTCCATCGCCTTCAGGCCATAGGCGCCGAAATTGAGCGCCGTGCCGCCCTTGGCGTCGCCATGGATGCGGCCCTTGAAGGCCTTGCGGAACTTGGTGCGTTTCGGTTGCAGCATTTCTTTTGTTCCTTAACGCGCCGGGCGGACGCCGGAGGTCTGAGCCTCCATCATCAGCCGATCCTGTGCGAGCGGGTCGTGACCGAGGATCTCGCCCTTGAAGATCCAAACCTTGACGCCGCACACGCCATAAGCGGTGTGGGCGGTCGCCTCGGCATAATCGACGTTGCCGCGCAGCGTGTGCAGCGGCACGCGGCCCTCGCGATACCATTCGGTGCGCGCGATCTCCGCGCCGCCGAGACGGCCGGCGCAGGTGATGCGGATGCCCTCGGCGCCGAGGCGGAGAGCGGACTGAACCGCGCGCTTCATCGCCCGGCGGAACGCCACGCGGCGCTCCAGCTGGTCGGCGACGCCCTGGGCGACGAGCTTGGCGTCGATCTCGGGCTTGCGGATCTCGACGATGTTCAGCGACACGTCGCTGGAGGTCATCGCGGAGAGCTGCTTCCGGAGCTTTTCGATGTCCGCGCCCTTCTTGCCGATGATCACGCCGGGGCGCGCGGCATAGATGGAGACGCGGCACAGCTTCGCCGGACGCTCGATCACGACCTTGGAGATCGCGGCCTGCGGCAGCGCCTTCATGATGAAGGTGCGGATCTTCAGGTCCTCGAGCAGCAGCCGGC
This sequence comes from Allosphingosinicella sp., assembly GCF_046295735.1. Taxonomy (GTDB): domain Bacteria; phylum Pseudomonadota; class Alphaproteobacteria; order Sphingomonadales; family Sphingomonadaceae; genus Allosphingosinicella. The sequence goes on along the minus strand of NZ_JBKBMQ010000014.1, from coordinate 49,665 downwards.
CGTAATCGTCGCCTTCGGCGAACCAGCGGCTGTCCCAGGTCCGGTTGATCTGCAGGCGGAGCCCGATCGGAGAGGATTTCTGACCCATGGGTTACGCTTCCTGGCTGGCCTCGCGCACGACGATGCGCACGCGGCTGAACGGTTTGACGATGCGGGCCGAACGGCCGCGGGCACGCGGCGTCCAGCGCTTCATCGAGATGCTCTTGCCGACCGACGCCTCGGCGACGACCAGGCTGTCGACGTCGAGATTGTGGTTGTTCTCGGCATTGGCGACCGCGGACGCGAGCACCTTGCGCACGTCGACCGCCATCGCCTTCTTGGAGAAGGAGAGGATGTTGAGCGCTTCCTCGACCTTGCGGCCGCGGATCAGGCCCGCGACCAGGTTGAGCTTCTGCGCCGAGCCACGGATCATCGTGCCGACGGCGAGCGCTTCATTGTCCGCCACGCGGCGGGGAGCTGCCTGCTTGCCCATGGCTTACCTCTTGCCCTTCTTGTCGGCGGCGTGGCCCGGGAAGAAGCGGGTGGGAGCGAACTCGCCCAGCTTCATGCCGACCATGTCCTCGTTGACCGAGACCGGGATGAATTTACGGCCGTTGTAGACGTTGAACGTCAACCCGACGAACTGCGGCAGGATCGTGGAGCGGCGCGACCAGGTCTTGATCGGCGCGCGGCCACCGGCTTCCTGCGCGGCTTCGGCCTTCTTCAGAAGGCTGAGCTCGACGAACGGACCTTTCCAGACGGAGCGGGCCATTGTTACCTCTTCTTCTTCGCGTGGCGCGAACGGATGATCATCTTGTCCGTCGCCTTGTTGTTGCGGGTGCGCGCACCCTTGGTCGGCTTGCCCCAGGGGGTGACCGGGTGACGGCCGCCCGAGGTGCGGCCTTCGCCGCCGCCGTGCGGGTGGTCGACCGGGTTCTTCGCAACGCCGCGGGTCAGCGGACGGCGGCCCATCCAGCGGCTGCGGCCGGCCTTCGCGAAGTTCTGGTTCTGGTTGTCCGGGTTCGACACGGCACCGACGGTGCCCATGCAGTCCGAACGGATATAGCGCTGCTCACCTGAATTGAGCCTGACGATCACCATCCCGCGGTCGCGGCCGACCACCTGGACATAGGTGCCCGCCGAACGCGCGATCTGGCCGCCCTTGCCCGGCTTCATCTCCACATTGTGGACGATGGTGCCGACCGGCATCTGGCCCAGCTCCATGGCGTTGCCCGGCTTCACGTCGACCTTGCGGCCGGCGACGATCGTGTCGCCCGGCGCGAGCCGCTGCGGCGCGATGATATAGGCCTGCTCGCCATCCTCGTAGCGCACCAGCGCGATGAAGGCGGTGCGGTTGGGATCATATTCCAGCCGCTCGACGGTGGCCGGAACGTCCCACTTGCGACGCTTGAAGTCGATGAAGCGGTAGCGCTGCTTGTGGCCGCCGGCGATGCCGCGCGAGGTCACATGGCCCTTGTTGTTGCGACCGCCGGTCTTCTTCTTGCCTTCGGTCAGCGCCTTGACGGGCTTGCCCTTCCAAAGCGCCGACTTGTCGACGAGGATCAGGCCGCGCTGCGCGGGGCTGGTCGGGTTATATTGCTTGAGTGCCATCGCTCGCGCCTCAGATACCGGTGGTGACGTCGATGGTCTGGCCTTCGGCCAGCGTCACGATCGCCTTCTTCATGTCCGAACGCTGATAGGGACGACCCTTCCAGCGCTTGGTCTTGCCCTTCTGGGTGAGGGTGTTGACGCCGGTCACGTTGACGCCGAACAGCGCCTCGACCGCCGCCTTGATCTGCGGCTTGGTGGCATCGCCCGCCACCTTGAACACGACCGCATTGTGCTCGGAGAGCAGGGTCGTCTTCTCGGTGATGTGGGGGGCGAGCACGACATCGTAATGGTTGATGTCGACCGCCTGCTGCTTCTTCTTAGCCATTGAACCGCGCCTCCAGGCTTTCGACGGCCGCGCGGGTCAGAACCAGCGTCTCGTGCCGCAGGATGTCGTAAACATTGGCGCCGACCGCCGGGAGAAGGTTGATCTCGCGGAGGTTGGACGACGCCTGGGCGAAGCCGACGTTGAGCGCCTCGCCGTCGATCACCAGCGCCGTCTTGCCGAAGCCGAGCTTGCCGAGCCGCTCCTTGAGCGCCTTGGTCTTGGCTTCCGTGACGTCGAGATTCTCCATGACGATCAGCTGGCCGTCGCGGGCCTTGGCCGAGAGCGCCATCTTGAGACCGAGCGCGCGAACCTTCTTGTTCAGCGACGGGTTGAAGTCGCGAACGCGGGGTCCGTGCGCCTTGCCGCCGCCGATGAAGATCGGGGCGCGCCGGTCGCCGTGACGGGCGGTGCCGCCGCCCTTCTGGCGGCCGAACTTCTTGCCGGTGCGGGCGACGTCGCTGCGTTCGCGGGCGGCGCGGGCGGTGCCGCGGCGCTTCTCGAGCTGCCAGGTTACGACGCGGTGCAGGATGTCGGCGCGCGGCTCGACGCCGAACACGGCCTCGTTGAGCTCGATGTCGCCCTTACCCGTGGCGTCGAGGGTCTGAACCTTGACCTTCATCGTTTAGCCTTCCTGGGCTTCGGTGGCTTCCGGAGCGGCGGCTTCGGCCGGCGTCTCAGCGGGAGCTTCGTTGGCATTGGCGGCCTGGCGGATGCCGGCCGGATAGGGGGCGCCTTCGGGGCGGGTGACCTTTACCGCGTCCTTGACGAGCAGCCAGCTGCCCTTGTGGCCCGGCACCGAGCCCTTGACGAAGATGAGGCCGCGGTCGGCGTCGGTGCGCACGACCTCGAGATTCTGCTGGGTGCGGTTGCGGGCGCCCATGTGGCCGGCCATCTTCTTGTTCTTGAAGACGCGGCCCGGATCCTGGCGCTGACCGGTCGAACCGTGGGCACGGTGCGAGATGGAGACGCCGTGGGTGGCGCGCATGCCGCCGAAGCCCCAGCGCTTCATCGCGCCGGCAAAGCCCTTGCCCTGCGTCACGCCCTGGATGTCGACATACTGGCCGGCGACGAAATGGTCGGCCGACAGCTCGGCGCCGACGTCGAGGAGCGCATCCTCGGCGACGCGGAATTCGACGACCTTCGCCTTGGGCTCCACTTCGCCCTTGGCGAAATGGCCGCGCTCCGGCTTGGTGAGGTTCTTCGCCTTGGCGGTGCCGGCGCCGAGCTGCACGGCGGCATAGCCGTCGCGGTCGATCTCACGGCGGGCGACCACCTGGACATTGTCGAGCGCCAGGACGGTGACGGGCACGTGGCGCCCATCGTCCTGGAATATGCGGGTCATCCCCATTTTCTTCGCGATCACGCCGGTGCGCATGACCAAACTCCTCATGACAGAGGCCCCCGAAGACGATCTCCGGGGGCGTGCTAGCCCAAAAAATATGCGTGCCCCGCTGGGCTAATTTCCTCGCCGAGGCGGGGAATGCGGGGGACGCAGGCCACGGCAGAAGCCGTGCGGTATCCCTGTATCCTTCGTCGCCCCGGCGAAGGCCGGGGCCTCAGGTCGGAAAGACGCTGGGTCCTTTCCGACGAGATCCCGGCCTTCGCCGGGACGACGCGTTTGCCGAATTTCCTCGGCGTGCCGGCTCCTTAGGCCAGCTTGATCTCAACATCAACACCCGCGGCGAGATCGAGCTTCATCAGCGCGTCGACCGTCTGCGGCGTCGGCTGAACGATGTCCAGCAGGCGCTTGTAGGTGCGCACCTCGAACTGCTCGCGCGACTTCTTGTCGACATGGGGCGAACGGTTGACGGTGAACTTCTCGATACGCGTCGGCAGCGGAATGGGCCCGCGAATAAGAGCGCCGGTGCGCCGAGCGGTGTCGGCAATGTCGCCCGTGGCCTGATCGAGCACACGATGATCGAACGCCTTCAGGCGAATCCGGATATTCTGCGTTTCCATGTCCATTTACCGATGCGAAAGAGCCAAGCCCCCGAAGGAGCGAAACAAATACCTTACGAAACGCGTCGCCCCGGCGCGGGCCGGGGCCTCGATGCGGAAAGGCTCGCGCCTTTCACCCGACGATATCCCGGCTTTCGACGGGATGACGCTGACAAATTCGGCGGGCCGCGCGAATCCCTGGGGAGCCGCGCGGCCCGTGCCCTATATTACTTCGTGATCTCGGCGACAACCCCCGCGCCGACGGTCCGGCCGCCTTCACGGATGGCGAAGCGCAGACCCTGGTCCATCGCGATCGGCGCGATGAGCTTGACCTGCAGCTGCACGTTGTCGCCCGGCATCACCATCTCGGTGCCTTCCGGCAGGACCACTTCGCCCGTCACGTCGGTCGTGCGGAAGTAGAACTGCGGACGGTAGTTGGCGAAGAACGGCGTGTGACGGCCGCCTTCGTCCTTCGAGAGGACATAGACCTCGGCCTGGAAGTCGGTGTGCGGCGTGATCGAGCCCGGCTTGGCCAGAACCTGGCCACGCTCCACCTCGTCACGGCCGACGCCGCGCAGCAGCGCGCCGATATTGTCGCCCGCCTGGCCCTGATCGAGCAGCTTGCGGAACATCTCGACGCCGGTGACGACGGTCTTCTGGGTGTCCTTGATGCCGACGATCTCGACTTCCTCGCCCACCTTGACGATACCGGTCTCGACGCGGCCGGTCACGACGGTGCCGCGGCCCGAGATCGAGAACACGTCTTCGATCGGCATCAGGAACGGACGGTCGAGCGGACGCTCCGGCTGCGGGATGTAGCTGTCGACGGCCTGCATCAGCTCCAGGATCGCGTCATGCCCGATCTTGCGGTCGCTGTCCTCGAGGGCGGCGAGCGCCGAACCCTTGATGACCGGGATGTCGTCGCCCGGGAAGTCGTAGGACGAAAGCAGCTCGCGGATCTCGAGCTCGACGAGCTCCAGCAGCTCCTCGTCGTCGACCTGGTCGACCTTGTTCATGAACACGACCAGCGCCGGAACGCCGACCTGGCGGGCGAGCAGGATGTGCTCGCGGGTCTGCGGCATCGGGCCGTCGGCGGCCGACACCACCAGGATGCCGCCGTCCATCTGCGCGGCGCCGGTGATCATGTTCTTCACATAGTCGGCGTGGCCCGGGCAATCGACGTGGGCGTAGTGGCGGTTCTCGGTCTCATATTCGACGTGCGCGGTCGAAATGGTGATGCCGCGCTCGCGCTCTTCCGGCGCCTTGTCGATATTGTCGTAGCTGGTGAAGGTCGCGCCGCCCGTTTCGGCGAGGACCTTGGTGATCGCCGCGGTGAGCGACGTCTTGCCATGGTCGACGTGACCGATGGTGCCGATGTTGCAATGCGGTTTCGTCCGCTCAAACTTAGCTTTCGCCATTGTTGTCCTACCTTCTTCTCAAAATTCCCTCGACCGCCCCCGCCCGACGGCGGCTGGATCGAAACTCTGGTGAATCACCGGGAGGTGGCCGCACCTAGCGGCTTTCTCCCGCTTACGCCAGCTTCGCCTTCACCTCGTCGGCGACGTTCTGCGGCACTTCGTCATAGTGCGAGAACTGCATCGTGTACTGGGCGCGGCCCTGGGTGAAGGACCGCAGCTCGTTCACGTAGCCGAACATGTTGGCGAGCGGGACCATGGCTTCGACCACCTGGGCATTGCCCCGGCTGTCGGTGCCTTGGATCTGGCCGCGGCGGCTGTTGATGTCGCCGATGACGTCGCCCAGATAATCCTCCGGCGTCACCACTTCGACCTTCATGATCGGCTCGAGCAGCGTGATGCCGGCCTTCTGGGCGGCTTCGCGCATGGCGCCGCGGGCGCAGATCTCGAACGCGAGCGCCGAAGAGTCGACGTCGTGATACTTGCCGTCGATCAGGTGCACCTCGAAGTCGATGATCGGGAAGCCGATCAGCGATCCGGTCTCGGCCGTCTCGCGCATGCCCTTTTCCACCGACGGGATATATTCGCGCGGAATGTTGCCGCCCTTGATCTCGTCGAAGAACTGGAAGCCCGAACCGCGCTCGCCCGGCTTCACCTGAACCTTTACTTCGCCGAACTGGCCGGAGCCGCCCGACTGCTTCTTGTGGGTGTAGGTGAGCTCGACCGGCTTCTTCAGATATTCGCGATAGGCGACCTGCGGCGCGCCGACATTGGCGTCGACCTTGAACTCGCGCTTCATGCGGTCGACCAGGATCTCGAGGTGGAGCTCGCCCATCCCCTTGATGATGGTCTGACCCGATTCGTGGTCGGTCGAGACGCGGAAGCTCGGATCCTCGGCGGCCAGGCGGTTGAGGGCGATGCCCATCTTCTCCTGGTCGGCCTTGGTCTTCGGCTCGACGCTGAGCTCGATCACCGGATCCGGGAACTCCATCCGCTCCAGGATGATCGGCGCGTTCGGCGCCGACAGGGTGTCGCCCGTCGTCGTGTCCTTGAGGCCCGCGATGGCAACGATGTCGCCGGCATAGGCTTCATCGATGTCCTCACGGCTGTTGGCATGCATCAGCAGCATGCGGCCGATCTTTTCCTTCTTGTCCTTCACCGTGTTGAGGACGGTGCCCTTCTCGAGCTTGCCCGAATAGATGCGGGCGAAGGTGAGCGAGCCGACGAACGGATCGTTCATGATCTTGAAGGCGAGCGCCGAGAACGGCGCGCTGTCGTCCGCCGGACGCGTGTCCGGGGTCTCGCCGTCCAGCTTCAGGCCTTCGACCGCCGGAATGTCGAGCGGGCTCGGCAAATAGTCGACCACGGCGTCGAGCAGCGGCTGGACGCCCTTGTTCTTGAACGCCGAGCCGCACAGCACCGGCACGAACGAGAAGTTCAAGGTGCCCTTGCGGATCAGCTTCTTGAGCGTGGCCGCATCCGGCTCCTCGCCGCCCAGATAGGCTTCCATGATGTCGTCGTCCTGCTCGACGGCCATCTCGATCAGCTCCATGCGGGCTGCCGCGGCGGCGTCGGCGAGGTCGGCGGGGATGTCCTGATATTCGAACTTCGCGCCGAGGCTCTCCTCGAGCCAGATGATGGCGCGGTTCTCGACCAGGTCGACGAGGCCCTTGAAGCCGCCTTCGATGCCGATCGGGAGATAAAGGACGGCCGGGCGCGCGCCGAGGCGATCCTTGATCATGTTCACGCACATCTCGAAGTTGGCGCCGGTGCGGTCGAGCTTGTTGACGAAGCACATCCGCGGCACTTTGTACTTTTCGGCCTGGCGCCACACCGTCTCGGACTGCGGCTCCACGCCGGCGACGCCGTCGAAGCAGGCGACCGCGCCGTCGAGCACGCGCAGCGAACGCTCCACCTCGATGGTGAAGTCGACGTGGCCCGGCGTGTCGATGATGTTGATCCGGTGATCGTTCCAGAAACAGGTCGTCGCGGCCGACGTGATCGTGATGCCGCGCTCCTGCTCCTGCTCCATCCAGTCCATGGTGGCGGTGCCCTCATGGACCTCGCCGATCTTGTAGGACTTGCCGGTATAATAAAGGATGCGCTCGGTCGTCGTCGTCTTGCCGGCATCGATGTGGGCCATGATGCCGATGTTGCGGTAGCGCTCGAGCGGATGGCTGCGGGCCATGATCTTGTCTCCAGGCCGGGCGTCCGGCCCGGCGTTAAGTTGTTACCAGCGGTAATGCGAGAAGGCGCGGTTGGCTTCGGCCATCCGGTGCGTGTCCTCGCGCTTCTTGACCGCGTTGCCGCGATTGTTCGACGCGTCGAGCAGCTCGCCCGAGAGACGGCCGGCCATCGTCTTCTCGCTGCGCGCGCGGGCGGCGCTGATCAGCCAGCGGATGGCGAGCGCCTGGGCGCGCTCGGTGCGGACCTCGACCGGCACCTGGTAGGTGGCGCCGCCGACGCGCCGCGAGCGGACTTCGATGCCCGGCTTCACGTTGTTCAGCGCATCGTGGAACACCTGCAGCGGGTCCTTCTTGGCGCGGGCTTCGACATTGTCGAGCGCGCCATAGACGATGCCTTCGGCGACGGACTTCTTGCCGTCGAGCATGACGGAATTCATGAACTTCGACAGCACGACGTCCCCGAACTTCGGATCGGGGAGGATTTCACGCTTTTCGGGACGGCGACGACGAGACATTCTTCTCTTCCTTTATGCTTCAGCCTGGTCCGGAACCCGTCCGGGGCTTACTGTTCTTGATCGTCACCCCGGCGAAGGCCGGGGTCTCGTCGGGTGAAAGGCTCGACCCCTCTCCCCGAGGTCCCGGCCTTCGCCGGGACGACGCGCTGACTTACTTCGGACGCTTGGCGCCGTACTTCGAGCGGCTCTGCTTGCGGTCCTTGACGCCCTGCGTGTCGAGAACGCCGCGCAGCACGTGGTAGCGCACGCCCGGAAGGTCGCGCACACGGCCGCCGCGGATCAGGACGACGCTGTGCTCCTGAAGATTGTGGCCCTCGCCGGGGATGTAGCTGATCACTTCGCGCTGGTTGGTCAGGCGCACCTTGGCCACCTTGCGCAGCGCCGAGTTCGGCTTCTTCGGGGTCGTCGTGTAGACGCGGGTGCAAACGCCGCGCTTCTGCGGGTTCGCTTCCATCGCGGGAACCTTCGAGCGCGCCTTCTGCGGCTCGCGACCCTTGCGGATCAGCTGATTGATCGTCGGCATGAAGCCCTTCACTTCCTTAAGTTACTTTACTGTCACGCAAAATGCGCAAAGGACCCGGCGGCCAGACTGGCCCCCCAGGCCTTTTGCGAGCGCACAGCAATGTTCAAGCTCTGTGCCCTGTGAGGAAGCGTCTGGCTTGCACAAGCCACCACCAGCCCCGGGCGAGGCGGCCTATAACCGCCGGAGGGATATGGGTCAACGGGGGAAGTTTGCAAGCGGGCGCGCGCCCGCGGCGCGAGCGAAGCCTCTGGCGGCGGCCGCGCCGGGCGGCTAACCGTTCGCGACGACAGCCCCATCGGAGCCCTTTTCCCATGCGCAAGCTCTTCGCCGCCTGTTCCATCGCCATCGCCGCGCTCGCCACCGCGCCCGCTTCCGCCGAGACGGTGGTGGTGACGGCCGACCGGTTGGTGGACGTGCTCGCCGGCCGCACGGTCGAGCGGCCGGTGGTGGTGATCACCGACGGCCGCATCGTCTCGGTAGTCGGCGAAGGCGCGGCCCGCCCGGTCATCCCCGAAGGCGCGACCCGCATCGACCTGCCGGGCAAGACCCTCCTCCCCGGCCTCATCGACATGCACGTCCATCTCGACAGCAATCCGCGCTACGGCGGCTATACGCGGCTGCGCTTCACCGACCATTTCTGGACGGCGCAGGGCGTCGCCAATGCGCGCGCGATGCTGGAGGCGGGCTTCACCACCATCCGCAACGTCGGATCGCGCGACTTCTCCGATGTCGGCATCAAGGAAGCGATCGAGGAAGGGATCATCGAAGGCCCGCGCATCGTGCCCGCCGGCCACAGCCTGGGCGCGACCGGCGGCCATTGCGACAACAACCTCCTGCCTCCCTCCTACCAGGCGACCCGCGGCGGCGTCGCCGACGGACCGCAGGCGCTGCGCAGCCGCGCCCGCGAGCAGCGCAAATATGGCGCCGAGGTGATCAAGGCCTGCGCGACCGGCGGCGTCTTTTCCCGCAACACCGGCGTCGGCCAGCAGCAGCTGACGCTGGAGGAGCTGAGCGCGATCGTCGCCGAGGCGCGCCAGCTGGGCATGACCACCGCCGCCCACGCCCACGGCACGGAAGGGATCAAGGCCGCGATCGAGGCGGGCTTCACCACCATCGAACATGCCAGCTTCCTGGACGACGAGGCGATCCGGATGGCGATCCGCCGCGGGACCTTCCTGTCGATGGACATCTACAACACCGAATATACGCTGGCCGAGGGGGAGCGGAACAACGTCCTTCCGGAGAATCTGGAGAAGGAACGGCAGGTCGGCACCCGCCAGCGCGAGAGCTTCCGCCGCTCGGTGGAACTCGGCGCGCGCCACGTCTTCGGGTCCGACGCGGGGGTCTATCCGCACGGCACCGGCGGCCGCCAGTTCGCGCGGATGGTGCAGTTCGGGATGACGCCGATGCAGGCGATCCAGGCCGCGACCGCCAACGCCGCCGAAGCGCTGGCCCGCACCGCCGACCTGGGCGCGATCGCCCCCGGCCGGTTCGGCGACATGATCGCCGTGGACGGCGATCCGCTGCGCGACATCAGCCTTCTCGAAAGCGTGCCGGTGGTGATCAAGGGCGGCCGGCTGGTCGTCGACCGGCGGTAGCAGGAGGAGCGGCAGAGCTGTTGTTCCGGCGGCGGAACGGCCCGGCGCGTCTCACGTTGATCGGCCGAACGACCCAATGGAAGGAGAGCTTATGCGGATCGCCCTGATGACGGCCGCGGCCGGCGCGCTGGCGCTTGCCGCCTGCGGCACCGGCGGGGATGCCGGCGCCGCGAACGATCAGCAGGTGGTGCCGGGCGAGCCGGTCACCAACATGCAGGCCGAAGCGGTGCCCGCCGCGGTGAACGCGATAGAATATGCCAATCTGGTCGCCGCGAGCGACCGGTTCGAGATCGAGAGCGCGGAGATCGCGATCGAGCGGGCGGACAATGAAGAGGTGCGCGAGCTTGCGCGCATGATCCTCCAGGACCACCGCCAGTCGACCGAGCGGCTGCGCCAGGCGGCCGCCGGGGCCCAGATCCAGCTTCCCGCCGAGCCCCGCTTGTCGGAAGACCAGCAGCGCGACCTTGACGCGCTGCGCGGCCTCTCCGGCGCGGATTTCGACCGCACCTGGACGGTCCAGCAGGTCGCCGCCCATGAAAAGGCGATGGGGCTCGTCACCGGCTATCTCTCCACCGCCGACAATCAGGCGATGGCCGATCATGCCAACAGCGTGGCCGGACCGATCAACCAGCATCTGATCCGCGCCCGCGACCTCGCCAAGCGGCTGCAGGAAGGCGGCCGCTGACGCTTTCGCGCGCCGGTCCTTCGGAACCCGGCATCGCCGGCGGGGATTACCTGCCGGGGCGAACGCCGCCGCTTGACCCTGCCGCGGCGCGTCCCACCTGAGACCGGTGCGCAGACGTAACGAGGAAGATGTCATGAAGAAGGGATATGTCGACAATATCGAGCGGGCGACGCTGGAGAACGCCGATTTCCGGCGGGTGCTCTACACCGCCCGCAACCTCCAGCTCGTGGCGATGACGCTCCCTCCCGGTTGCGACATCGGCGAAGAGGTGCACGAGGATGTCGACCAGTTCTTCCGCTTCGAGGAAGGCGAGGGCGAGGTCCATATCGACGGTAAGGTGCACCGGGTGGAGGACGATTTCGGTGTCATCGTGCCCGCCGGCGCGCGCCACAATGTGGTGAACACCGGGTCGGAGCCGCTGAAGCTCTACACCATCTACGGCCCGCCCGAGCACAAGGACGGCACCGTCCACAAGGACCGCGAACAGGCCGAGCGCGACCATGACAACGACCATTTCGACGGTCGTACCACCGACGGCTGAGGGACCGCTTCGGCCTCAGCTGCGATAGGCCGGGAGCGACCAGCCCCGCGCGATCGCCGCGTCGCGCAGGGTGAAGCCCGCCAGCGCGGCGATCGCGCCGGCCAACGCGCCCGGCACGCCCGCGGCGGCCAGCCCGACCATCAGCGCCGCCGACAAGGCGGCGGCGGTCACGTAGAGTTCGGGCCGCATCAGGATCGACGGTTCGCCGGCGATGATGTCGCGGATGATGCCGCCCACGCAGCCGGTCAGCACCCCCATCGCGATCGCTGGAAGCGGCGCCACGCCGAAGGCCAGGCCCTTGGCCGCGCCGTAGGTCGCATAGGCCGCGAGCCCCGCCGCATCCAGCCACAGGAGCGACGCGCCCCGCCACAGTCCCTTCGGCAGCATCCACACGACCAGGGCGGCGGCCATGCAGATGATCAGGAAGGCGTTGGTGGCGATCCAGAAGACCGGCGCGCCGATCAGCAGGTCGCGCACCGTCCCGCCGCCGACGCCGGTGATCACCGCGAAGAAGATGAAGGTGACGAGCGTCTGCTTCTTCTCCGCCGCGACCAGGGCGCCGGACAGCGCGAACACGGCGATGCCGGCATAATCGAGCCACTGCAGCGCCGGAGCGAGCGCGTCGGGTAGGTGGACGGGAGCCATGCGCCGCCCGCTAGCACAGCCGCTCCCCTTAGGGCAGCCGCCACAATGCGCGCGCCACCGTCTGCGACGGCACCGGAGTCCCGTCGGCTCCCAGTGCCGGCCGGTAGCGGGCCCTCGCCCGATAGAGGCGGCAGGTCGTGCGATCGAGCGCGGCATGGCCGCTCCCCACCGCCACAGCGCATTCCTGCACCCGCCCCTCGGCATTGAGGTCGAGGCGCACGACGACCATCCCTTCCTCGCGAGCCGAACGGGACGCCGTGGGATAATCGTCTACCCCGATTTGCACCGCGACGAGCGGATGAGGCCTGCGCTGCAGGCCCAGCAGGGCTTCGACGTCGACGCCCCATTCCCGCAGCCGGGTCTCCTCGCAGCGCCGGATCCCGTCGATCGCCTCGCCGACCGGCCCCAGCGGGAAGGCGGCGACCGCCGATCCACCCTGCTCCAGGCGAAGCTCCGCAGACGTTGCGATCCGCTGCAGCAGCTCAGATGGCAGGCGGAACAGAGAGAGCCGCTTCTGTCCGCCCGTTTGGAACATCTGGAACGCGGCGTCGCCGATCCGCAACGGCGGCGAATCGAGCACGATCTGAAGTGGTCCTGACGCCGCCGCCCCCGCAAGCGCGGGGCTCGGATCGATCACCGTCAACGCCGCGACACCCGAGTTCGGCGTCACAGCGATCTCCAGACCCGCGCCGTGGGTCGCCAGACATTCGGCGGGCCGATCTTCCAGCCGCCAGTTTTCCGCTACCGGATGCGGTTGCGCGGCCAGCGCGGCAGCCGCGATGAAAGCGAGCGACACCGGCGCGGCTCAGATGTGGATCGGCTTGCCGGTGACCGCCATCGCCGCTTCCTTCAGCGCTTCCGAATGGGTGGGGTGGGCGTGGCAGGTATAAGCGATGTCCTCGCTGGTGGCGCCGAACTCCATCGCCTGGGCGGCCTGGCCGATCATCGTGCCGGCAACCGACGAGATGATGTGGACGCCGAGCACGCGGTCCGTTCGGGCGTCGGCCACCACCTTCACGAAGCCGTCGGTGTCGCGGTTGGTCTTGGCGCGGCTGTTGGCCATCATCGGGAACTTGCCGACCTTCACCTCGCCGCGCGCCTTGGCATCTTCCTCGGTGAGGCCGACGGCGGCGATTTCCGGATAGGTGTAGACGACCGACGGGATCACGTCGTGATTGACGATGCCGATCTGGCCGGCGAGGATTTCCGCCACCGCGACGCCTTCGTCCTCCGCCTTGTGGGCGAGCATCGGGCCGGGCGTCACGTCGCCGATCGCGTAGATGCCCTCGACCCCGGTGCGGAAATCGTGATCGACCTCGATCTGGCCACGCTGGTTGAGCTTCACGCCCGCCGCTTCGAGGTTGAGCCCCTCGGTGTTCGGGCGCCGGCCGATCGCGACCAGCACCACGTCCGCCTCGATCGTCTGCGCTTCGCCGCCCTTGGCGGGCTCGACGGTCAGCGTGACGCCGTCGCCGGTCTTCTCGGCCTTCGTCACCTTGGTCGAGGTGCGCAGCTCGAAGCCCTGCTTCTTGAAGATCTTGGCCGCTTCCTTGCGGACCTCGCCGTCCATTCCGGGCAGGATCTGGTCGAGATATTCGACGACGGTGACCTTCGCGCCGAGCCGGCGCCAGACCGAGCCGAGCTCAAGCCCGATCACGCCGCCGCCGATCACCACCAGGTGGCCCGGCACCTTCGAAAGCTCAAGCGCGCCGGTCGAATCGACGATTCGCTCCTGGTCGATCTCGACGCCGGGCAGCGGCGTGACCGAGGAACCGGTGGCGATGACGATATGCTTCGCCTTGTAGGCGGTCCCGCCGACCTCGAGCGTGCCCTTGTCCTGGAAGCTCGCACGGCCCTTCAGCCAGGTCACCTTGTTCTTCTTGAACAGGAATTCGATGCCCTTGGTGAGCCCGTCCACCGCCTCGCGCCGGCCGCCGTGCATGGCGTCGAGGTCGAGCTCGACCCCGCTCGCCTTGACGCCCCATTTGGCGAGCGTTCCGTGAGCCGCTTCCTCGAACAGCTCGGAGGCATGAAGCAACGCCTTGGAGGGGATGCAGCCGACGTTGAGGCAGGTCCCGCCCAGAGTCTCGCGGCTCTCGGCGCAGGCCGTCTTCAGTCCCAGCTGCGCCGCACGGATCGCCGCCACATAGCCGCCCGGCCCGGCGCCGATCACGATTACGTCGAATTCAGTCTCTGCCATTTCTGCCTCTTCGTCATGCCGGCGAAGGCCGGCATCTCGTCACCGCCGCCTCCGCCTCTGCCCGACGGAGACCCCGGCGTTCGCCGGGGTGACGGTGGTGGGGTGGATCACAAGTCGATCAGCAAGCGCGTCGGATCCTCGATCGCTTCCTTCATCCGCACCAGGAAGGTGACCGCCTCGCGGCCGTCGACCAGGCGGTGGTCGTAGGTGAGGGCGAGATACATCATCGGGCGGGCGACGATCTGGCCGTCGCGCACCACCGGCCGCTCCTCGATCCGGTGCATGCCGAGCACCGCCGACTGCGGCGGGTTGACGATCGGCGTCGACAGCAGCGAACCGAACACGCCGCCGTTGGAGATGGTGAAGGTGCCGCCCTGCATCTCCTCCATCTTGAGCGTGCCGTCCTTGGCGCGGCGGCCGAAGTCGGCGATCGTCTTCTCGATCTCGGCGAAGCTCATCCGGTCGGCGTTGCGGATCACCGGCACGACCAGCCCGTTCGGGGCCGAGACCGCCACCGACACGTCCACATAATCGTGATAGACGATCTCGTCGCCTTCTATGTAGGCGTTGACGGCGGGGATGTCGCGCGCGGCGAGGCAGGCGGCCTTCACGAAGAAGCCCATGAAGCCGAGCCGAATGCCGTGCTTCTTTTCGAACAGGTCCTTGTAGCGGCCGCGGGCCTCCATCACCGCCGTCATGTCGACGTCGTTGAAGGTGGTGAGCAAGGCGGCCGTGTTCTGCGCCTCCTTAAGCCGGCGGGCGATGGTCTGGCGCAGGCGCGTCATCCGCACCCGCTCTTCGCGCCGTTCGCCGCCCGCCTTCGGGGCGGCGGAGGAAGCGGGAGAAGGCGACGGCGACGGAGCGGCGGCTTCGGCCCGCTGGGCCTTGGCGGCGGCGAGCACATCGTCCTTGGTGATGCGGCCGTCCTTGCCGGTGCCCTTGATCCGCGAGGGATCGATCTGATGTTCCAGCACCGCGCGGCGGACCGCCGGGGACAGGGTGAGGCTGGAGCCTTCGCCGCCCTCCTCGTCCTCTTCCTCGTCCGCCTCACCGCCGTCGGCGGACGCGGAGGGTGCCGCCGGCGCCGCCGACGCGCCTTCCTCGATCCGGGCGATGGCGGCGCCCACCTCGACGGTGTCGCCTTCGGACACGAGATGCTCGCCCATCGTGCCCGCGACCGGCGACGGGACCTCGACGGCGACCTTGTCGGTCTCGAGGCTGGCGATCGGTTCGTCGGCGGCGACGGGGTCTCCGGGCTGCTTCAGCCAGGCGCCGAGCGTCGCCTCGGTGATCGATTCCCCAAGCGTCGGGACTGTAACCTCGGTTGCCATATCGTTCCTCTACCCCGCTTTGCGCTGTTCGGGCCGCGCCCCTTCGAGGCCGAGCGCCTCGGCGATCAACGCCGCCTGCTCCGCCGCGTGCCGCTTGGCAAGCCCCGTCGCCGGCGAGGCCGACGCGGCGCGGCCCGCATAGACCGGCCGCTGCGGCGCGACGCCGGCCGCGACCAGGCATTTCTCGATCCGCCGTTCGACGAACGTCCAGAAGCCCTGATTCTTCGGCTCTTCCTGCGCCCAGACCACCTCCTCGAGGTTGGTCATCCGCTTCAGGCGCGCGATCAGCGGCTCGGACGGGAAGGGATAAAGCTGTTCGAGCCGGACGACGGAGGTGGCGCGGTCCCCCGCCTCGTCGCGCGCGTCCATCAGCTCGTAGGCGACCTTGCCGGCGCACAGGACCAGCCGCTTCACCTCTTCGTCCCGGGGCGGGTTGAGGTCGGACAGGATGCGCATGAAGTGGCTGTCGCCGGTGAAATCGGCGACGCCCGACACCGCCTGCTTGTGGCGCAGCAGCGACTTGGGAGTCATGATCACCAGCGGCTTGCGGAACGGCCGGTGCATCTGGCGCCGCAGGATGTGGAAATAATTGGCCGGCGTGGTGCAATAGGCGACCTGCATATTGTCTTCGGCGCAGAGCTGCAGATAGCGCTCCGGCCGGGCCGAGCTGTGCTCGGGCCCCTGCCCCTCATAGCCGTGAGGAAGCAGCATCACGAGCCCGTTGGCGCGCAGCCACTTCGATTCGCCGGACGAGATGAACTGGTCGATGATCACCTGGGCGCCGTTGGCGAAATCGCCGAACTGCGCTTCCCACAGCACCAGGGTGCGCGGGTCGGACAGCGCATAGCCATATTCGAAGCCGAGCACCCCAAATTCGGACAGCGGGCTGTCGCGCACCTCGAACCGGCCGCCTTCGATCTGGGTCAGCGGGATATATTTGCGGCCGTCATTCTGATCGACCCAGACGGCGTGGCGGTGGCTGAACGTGCCGCGGCCGCTGTCCTGGCCGGACAGGCGGACCTGGAAGCCCTCGCCGACCAATGTGCCGAAGGCGAGCGCCTCGGCCGTCGCCCAATCGAAATTGGCGCCGGTGCGGAACATCTCCGCCTTGGCGTCGAGGATGCGCTGCAGCGTCTTGTGGACCGCGAGGTCGGACGGAACGTGCGTCAGCGTACGACCGAGCGCGGCCAGCGTCTCCGCGTCGATGCTGGTGGGCGCGTTGCGGCGCTCCTCTTCGGGCGTCCCCGGCGCGCCGAGTCCCGCCCAGCGGCCTTCGAACCAGTCCGCCTTGTTCGGCAGATAAGTCTTCGCCGCTTCGAACTCGTCCTCCATCATCGCGGTGAACTGGGCGACATGACCATCGACCCAGCCTTTGTCGACCACGCCCTCTTCGATCAGCCGCGCGCCGTAGAGGGCGGAGATGGGGGGATGCTTGCGGATGGCGGCATACATCTGCGGCTGGGTGAAGCCGGGCTCGTCGCCTTCATTGTGACCGAAGCGGCGGTAGCACCACATGTCGATGACGATGTCGCGCTTGAACTTCTGCCGATATTCGATGGCGAGCTTGCAGGCGAAGGTCACCGCCTCGGGATCGTCGCCGTTGACGTGCAGGATCGGCGCCTGGACCATCTTCGCGACGTCGGAAGGATAGGGGGACGAGCGCGCATATTGCGGCGAGGTGGTGAAGCCGACCTGGTTGTTGATGATGAAGTGGAGCGTGCCGCCGGTGCCGTATCCTGGAAGACCGGAAAAGCCGAGGATCTCGGCCACGATGCCCTGCCCCGCAAAGGCCGCGTCGCCATGGAGCAGCACGGGAAGCACTTCGGTGCCGTCCGGATCGCCTCGCTGCACCTGCTGGGCGCGCGCCTTGCCGAGCACCACCGGGTTCACCGCCTCGAGATGCGAGGGGTTGGGAAGCAGCGACATATGCACCTGGATGCCGTCGAACTCGCGGTCCGACGAGGTGCCGAGATGATATTTGACGTCGCCCGATCCGCCGACATCCTCCGGATTGGCGGAGCCGCCGGCGAATTCCGAGAAGATGGCGCGATAGGGCTTGCCCATCACGTTGGCGAGCACATTGAGGCGGCCGCGATGCGCCATGCCGAGCACGATCTCGCGCACGCCGAACTGCCCGCCATATTTGATCACCGCCTCGAGCGCGGGGACCATCGATTCGCCGCCGTCCAGGCCGAAGCGCTTGGTGCCGACATATTTGCGGGCGAGGAACTTCTCCCACTGCTCCGCCTCGATCACCTTGGCGAGGATCGCTTCCTTGCCCTCGGGGGTGAAGCTGATCTCCTTGTCGCGCCCCTCCATCCGCTCCTGCAGGAAGCGGCGCTCGGCAAGGTCGTTGATGTGCATATATTCGAGGCCGACATGGCCGCAATAATTGCGTCGCAGCACCTCGACCAGCTCGCGCACGGTGATGGTCTCGATGCCCATCGTCCCGCCGAGAAAGACGGGACGGTCGAGCGCCGCGCCCTCGAAGCCGTGATATTCGGGCGTGAGATCGGCCGGCAGGTCGCGCCTGGCGAGGCCGAGCGGATCGAGATCGGCGGCGAGATGGCCGCGCACCCGGTAGGTGCGGATCAGCATCATTGCCCGGATCGAATCGCGCGCGGCCTCCTGCACCTCCGCGTCGGAGCGCCCCGCGGCGACCGCGCGCGCCTTCGCGCCGGCGGCGACCTTCTCGATCGTCATCCGGGTGGGGTCGAGACCCGCATTGACCTCGTCGAGGTCCATGAGCGGCCAATTGTCGCGGGCCCAGCTGGGGCCCTCCACGCGTTCGATTTCGCCGAAGCTGTCCACGGTCACATGCCTTTACGCGGGCGCGCCCCGATGCGCCCCGGTTCCACCAATCCCTCAGCCCTTCAAAAGTTCGGCAAGGGTCGTCCCGAGTTCAGATGGGCTCGGAGACACGCGAATTCCAGCCGCCTCCATCGCTGCGATCTTGTCTTCGGCGCCGCCTTGGCCACCGGAGACGATCGCGCCCGCATGGCCCATGCGCCGGCCCGGAGGCGCGGTGCGGCCGGCGATGAAGCCGACGGTGGGCTTGGATCGGCCCTTCTTCGCCTCGTCGGCGAGGAACTGGGCGGCTTCCTCCTCGGCCGATCCGCCGATCTCGCCGATCATGATGATCGACTGCGTCGCCTCGTCGGCGAGGAACAGCTCGAGCACGTCGATGAAGTTGGTGCCGTTCACCGGATCGCCGCCGATGCCGACCGCCGTCGTCTGGCCGAGGCCCTGCTGCGAGGTCTGGAACACCGCCTCGTAGGTGAGCGTGCCGGAGCGGCTGACGACGCCGACCGATCCCTTGCGGAAGATCTGGCCGGGCATGATGCCGATCTTGCACTCGTCCGGCGTCAGGACGCCCGGGCAGTTGGGACCGATCAGGCGCGACTTCGATCCGGACAGCGCCCGCTTCACCCGCACCATGTCCAGCACCGGAATACCTTCGGTGATGCAGACGATCAGCGGCACTTCGGCGTCGATCGCCTCCAGGATCGAATCGGCCGCGAAGGGCGGCGGCACGTAGATGACCGAGGCGTCGGCCCCGGTGGTCTTCACCGCTTCCTCGACCGTGTCGAAGACGGGAAGGCCGAGATGCTGCTGCCCGCCTTTGCCGGGCGTGACGCCGCCGACCATCTTCGTCCCGTAGGCGATCGCCTGCTCGGTGTGGAAGGTGCCCTGGGCACCGGTAATGCCCTGCGTGATCACGCGGGTATTGGCGTTGACGAGAATGGCCATGGAACTCCAGTCAGCTCGGAAGGTGTTTGAAGGGATTGACGGCCGTGACGCTGCCATAGCGCTGGCCGTCGTTCAGATCTTCGGTGTAGAGCAAGTCGGCGCCGCCTTCGTGCGCCGCCGCGATGATCGCTCCGTCCCAATAGTTGAGCCGGTAGCGCTCCGACAATGCGATTCCGGAACGGACCAGGCCGGCATCGATCGCAACGCACGGCAGGACCGCCAGACGCTCAATCCACTCGTCCGCTTCTTCGGACGAAAGCCGATGCGGACCGGTCCGAACCGCGTTGGCGTAGAACTCCGCCAGCACTTGTCCGGAAATCGTGAAATCATGCGCGCCGACCAGCTCTTCCGCCACTGCGCGCTTCGCCGCATCGGCGCCGGTCAGCTTGGGCCGGGCCGCGTAGAGCAGGATGTTGGTGTCGAAGAACAGACCAGCCATCAGATGTTCCGCAGCCTGTCGAAGCGGGGGCCGCTGTAGCTGTCTTCCCGGTTCCAGCGCCAACCGCCATCGGTGCCGGGCTCGTCGCGCGCGCCGTTCTCGCGCGCTTTCGCCGCCATCCACGCGCGGGCTTCGCGGCGCTTTTCGAGCAGGCCCGTCGCTTCCTCCATATGCTGGCGGATCAGCGCGTTGACGGAGGTGCGGCGCTCGGCCGCCAGCACGCGAAACCGCGCCAGCAGCTCTTCGTCGACGGCGAGGGTGATGTTCTTGGTCACGCGAGCGTCCCGCATTTACACAGCTTATGTGTAAAATAAGAAGTGGCCGAAAGAGCGTCAACGCGAGCGCCGGCGCGGTCCGCTCGCCGGCACATCATCCGCGGTTCGCTCTCCACGAGCATGGACTAGCCGAGCGAGCTGTCGATGCCCTTGCAGGCGTCGAGCAGTTCCTTGACCGCATTCACCGACACGTCGAAATTCTCGCGGGCGGTCGCGTCCAGCTCGATCTCGACGATCCGCTCGACGCCGCCGGCCCCGATCACCACCGGCACCCCGACATAGAGGTCGTCGACGCCATATTGGCCGGTGAGGTGGGCCGCCGCGGGCAGCACCCGCTTCTTGTCCTTGAGGAAGCTCTCGGCCATCGCGATCGCCGAGGTGGCGGGGGCGTAATAGGCCGAACCGGTCTTGAGCAGCTGGACGATCTCGCCGCCGCCCGAGCGGGTGCGCTGGACGATCGCGTCGATCTTCTCCTGCGTGGACCAGCCCATCTTGATGAGATCCGGCACCGGGATGCCGGCGACGGTGCTGTACTGCACCACCGGCACCATCGTGTCGCCATGGCCGCCGAGCACGAAGGCGGTGACGTCCTCGACCGAGACGTCGAATTCCTCGGCCAGGAAGTGGCGGAACCGCGCCGAGTCCAGCACGCCCGCCATGCCGACCACCATGTGATGCGGCAGGCCCGAAAATTCGCGCAGCGCCCACACCATCGCGTCGAGCGGGTTGGTGATGCAGATGACGAAGCTGTCCGGCGCATGCGCCTTGATGCCCTCGCCCACCGCCTTCATCACCTTGAGGTTGATGCCGAGCAGATCGTCGCGGCTCATGCCGGGCTTGCGCGGCACGCCGGCGGTGACGATGCACACGTCGGCGCCGGCGATGTCGGCATAGTCGTTGGTGCCCTTCAGCCGCGCGTCGAAGCCCTCGACCGGCGCCGCCTGCGCAAGATCGAGCGCCTTGCCCTGCGGAATGCCCTCGGCGATGTCGAACAGGACGATGTCACCCATCTCCCGAATGCCCGCCAGGTGAGCGAGCGTGCCGCCGATCATGCCGGCGCCGATGAGCGCGATTTTCTTGCGAGCCATTGGGGTTTCGGAGCCCTTTTCTGATGTCAATGCGGAACGGCCGCCGGCGGCGGCCACGGACGTGGCGCCCGCTTAGACGCCTCCTCGCGCAGGGGCAACAGGCAAGGAGGCTCAATCCTCGCCATGGCCGCGCGCGAGATAATCGGCGCTCTGCATCTCGATAAGGCGGCTCGCGGTGCGCTCGAACTCGAAGGCGCCGTCGCCGGCGGGATAGAGGTCGTGGGGTTCGGCGTCGGCGGCGGCGAGGAGCTTCACCTTCTGCTCGTAGAGCGCGTCGATCAGGGTGACGAAGCGCGCCGCCTCGTTGCGGTTTTCGGGGCCGAGCCGGGGGATGCCGACGATCACGACCGTATGATAGTGGCGCGCGATCGTCAGATAGTCGGCGGCGCCGCGCGGCTGGCCGCACAGCCGCTTGAAGGAGAAGACGGCGACGCCCTTCAGGCTCTTGGGCACGTGGAGCGTGCGGCCGCCGGGCACCTTCAGCTCCTCCGAGGGGACGTGGGCGCGGTCTTCGGGCGGATAGTCGGTCAGGCGGAAGAAGGCGGCGGACAGCGCCTGCGTGGCTTCCGGCCCGTTCGGTACGTACCAGGTGGGGAATCCGCCGAGCCGCTCCAGCCGGTAGTCGACCGGCCCGTTCAGCGCCACGACGTCGAGCGCGCCTTCGATGAGGTCGATGAACGGCAGGAACAGTTCGCGGTTGAGGCCGCCCAGATAAAGGTCGCGCGGCGGGCGGTTCGAGGTGGTGATCACGGTGACGCCGGCCTCCAGCAGCTGGCCGAACAGGCGCGACAGGATCATCGCGTCGGCGCTGTTGTTGATCACCATCTCGTCGAAGCAGAGCAGCCGCGCCTCGGCGGCGATCGCGCGGGCGACCGGCGGGATCGGGTCGCCCGCCTCCTTCGCGCGCTCGGCGCGGAGCCGCTCGTGGACCTCCAGCATGAATTCGTGGAAATGGACGCGGCGCT
Source organism: Allosphingosinicella sp. (assembly GCF_046295735.1). Classification (GTDB taxonomy): domain Bacteria; phylum Pseudomonadota; class Alphaproteobacteria; order Sphingomonadales; family Sphingomonadaceae; genus Allosphingosinicella. Next base: position 27,656 of record NZ_JBKBMQ010000014.1, on the reverse strand, counting down.
TCGGCTGGAAGGCGATCGCGTCATAAGCGAGGTCCATCAGCATCGATTTGCCGCGCCCAACGCCGCCCCACATATAGATGCCGCGCGGCGCCCCTTCCCGGCCCCGCCCCAGCAAGCGGGCGATCAGCCCCGGCTCCCGCCGCCCAGCGCCGAGCGCAACCGCCAGCCGGTCCAGCCGCACGGCCGCCCGTTCCTGATCGGCGTCGGGGCGAAGCTCGCCCGCGGCGACAAGGCTTCGATATCGCTGGAGAACCTCTGACACCGGCGCGGCATAGACGCGCCCCCCGGCGGTGAAAAGGTGTCCCGGCTTCCCGGCTTCCCGCACCCCTGCTAGGTTCCGCTTCGGGGAGGAGACGGGGGATGGGTTCACGGTCGGTCTGGCTGCTGCTCCTGCTCCTCGCGCTCGCCGCCGGCGGCGGCTGGTACGCCTTCGGCCGCGGCCCCACCGCCGTCGAGGGAACGCAGGCCCGGCTCGGGGAGGCGGTGGAGGTGGTCTACGCCACCGGCGTCGTCGAGCCCCGCCAGCCGGTGGATGTCGCCTCCCGGATCACCGCGCCGATCGTCGAGATCCTGGTCGAGGAAGGCGACCGCGTCGCCCGCGGCCAGCCGCTCGTCCGGCTGGAGGACGGGGAGCAGCGGGCGGCGATCGCCCAACTCGCCGCGCAAACCGCCAATGCCGAAGCGGAAGAGGGACGCGCCCTCGCCTTGTTCGAGCGCGGCTTCCTCGCCGCCGCCGGACGCGACCGCGCCGTCACCGCCGCCCGCTCCGCCCGCGCCGCCGAGAGCCAGGCGCGGGCCCGCCTCGACCAATATGTGATCCGCGCCGGCCTATCGGGCGTGGTGCTGCGCCGCGAAGCGGAGCCGGGCGACATGGCGGGTCCGAGCCGCAAGCTCCTGACGCTGGGCGACCCGGCGCTGCTGCGCGTTACCGCCACCGTCGACGAACGCGACATCCCGCGGGTGGTGCGCGGCCAGCGTGCGCTCATGTCCTCGGCCGCTTATCCCGACCGGGTCTACCGCGGCACGGTGCGCGACGTGACGCCCGGCGGCGATCCGAACCAGCGCGCCTTCCGCGTCCGTATCCTCCCCGATTCGCCGGAAAATCTTCCGATCGGCCTGACGCTGGAGGTCAATATCGTCACCCGCGCCAAGGCGCAGGCGCTGCTGGTCCCGACCCAGGCGGTGCGGGACGGCCATGTCTGGGCGCTCGGCGAAGGCGGCGAGGCCGAACGCCGTCCGGTGCGCACCGGCATCGAAGGCGCGGAGCGGATCGAGATATTGGAGGGGCTCGCCCCCGGCGCCTGCATCTTCACCAGCCCGCCCGCGAGCCTGAGCGAAGGCGGCCGGGTCGAGGTTCGGGGCTGCTGATGTTCGGGCGGACGCGGCTGCTGCTCGGCATCGCCGCCAAGCATCTCGCGGTCCGCAAGCGCCAGACGGTGGTGGCGGTGTCGGGCGTGGGCGTGGGCGTCGGCTTCTTCCTCGCCGTCTCGGCGCTGATGATCGGCAGCCAGAACGACTTCGTCCGCACCCTTATCGATGCGGCGCCGCACATCATCGTCTCCGACGAAATCCGCAGCCCCCCTCCCCAGCCGGCGGTGACCGCCTTTGGCGAGGCGGCAGTGCAGGTCCGCGGCTACAAGCCCAGGAACGAGGTGCGCGGGCTGAAAGACTGGCAGCGCATCCTGCAGGCCGCCGATTCGATCCCCGGCGGGGTCGGCTCCCCTTCGCTGTCGGGCGCGATCACGCTCCGCGTGGGCGGGCGCGAGGAGGCGCTGGGGATCATCGGCATCGATCCGGCCATCGAGCAGCGGGTGAGCACGGTGGAGGACAACCTCTCGGCCGGGCGGCTGCGCGATCTCGAGACCACGTCGGGCGGGATCATCATAGGCGAGCAGATGGCGGAACGGCTCGGCGTCGGGATCGGCGACACGGTCGGCGCGACCAGCCGAACCGGCACGCGATCGCTACGCATCGTGGGCCTGTTCGAGCGCGGCCGCGGCCAGCTCGGCGCGTCGAACGGCTATGTGCTGCTGCGCGAGGCGCAATCGCTGACCGGCCAGCCCTTCATCATCAACCGCATCGGGGTGAAGCTCGCCGATCCCTATGCGGCCGACGCCGTCGCCGCCGATCTCGAGCGGCGCTTCGGCTACAAGGCGGAAAGCTGGCAGGAGCGATCGGCGGACTTCCTCACGCTGCTGCTCACCCGCAACATCATCATGTATACGGTGGTGTCGGCGATCCTGCTGGTGGCGAGCTTCGGCATCTACACCGTCGTGTCCAATTCGGTGGCGGACAAGCGGCGCGACATCGCGATCATGCGCTCGATCGGCTTTTCGGAAGGCGACCTCCAGCGCATCTTCGTGACGGAAGGGATCGTGCTGGCGCTGGTCGGCATCCTGTTCGGCTGGGCGCTCGGGCTGCTGCTGATGCAGATCCTGGGCAGCCTCGAATTCACCGTGCAGGGCAAGACGGAGCATATCCCGCTCGACCGCCGGCCACGCCAGTTCCTGATCGCCGGCGGCGCGTCGCTTTTTTCGGCCGTGATCGCCGCCTGGTTGCCGGCCCGCAAGGCGGCGCGGGTCGATCCGGTCGACATCCTGCGGGGCGCGGCATGACCGCTTTGCTCGAAGCGGCGGGCCTCACCCGCACCCTGCCCGGCGACCCGCCGGTGCCGCTGGTGCGGGGCGTGGACCTCAGGATCGAGCCCGGCCGCTTCGTGGCGGTGATCGGGCCGTCGGGCTGCGGCAAATCCTCGCTTCTCTATCTGCTCGGCCTCCTCGACCGGCCGACCGCCGGCAGCCTCGTCTTTGACGGCGTCGACACCGTCCCGCTCGGCGGCGACGCGCGGGCACGGCTGCGGCTCGCCCGCTTCGGCTTCGTCTTCCAGTTCCATTTCCTGCTGCCCGAATTCAGCGCGCTCGAAAATGTCGCCATTCCGATCCGCCGCCTCGGCCGGCTGAGCGACAAGGCGGCGCGTGCCCGCGCGCTCGAACAGCTGGAGGCGATGGACCTGGCGGATCAGGCGCACAAGACTCCCGACCGCATGTCCGGCGGCCAGCGCCAGCGCGTCGCCATCGCCCGCGCGCTCGCCAACGATCCGTCGCTGGTGCTGGGGGACGAGCCGACCGGCAATCTCGACAGCGTCAACTCGGCCCGGGTGGTCGAAATCTTCCGCGAGCTCGCGCATGGCGAGGGCCGCGCGGTCGTCTGCGTCACGCACGACCCGGAGGTCGCCGCCGCGGCGGACCAGCGGATCCACATGCGCGACGGCCTGATCGAAGGCGTCGACTGACGCTCAGTCGCTGCCGTGGCTCTTGCCGTCGAACTTGCGCAGCGTGCCGGCGAAGGCGGCGACCAGCACCTCCTCCTGCACCACCCGTCCGCGCAGGAACACCAGCCGTCCGGTCTCGCGCAGCACTTCCACCTCCGCGTCGAGCGGGCGATCGAGCGCGGCCGGGCTCAGGAACTGGACGTTGCAGTCCAGCGTCACGGCGAAGGCGACGTCCGCCCCCGCCAGCCGCCCGCCGGCGAAGAAGGCCATGTCGATGAAGGTCATCGTCGCCCCGCCGTGAACGACGTTGCCGAGATTGGAGTGATATTTGTCCGGAAACATCCGGCAGCGCGCCCGCCCCGGCCCCTCCGCCCGCACCAGGAGCTTGCCCAGCGCGGCGTTGAACCGGTCGCGGTCCTCCACATCCCAGGTCCACCAGCCGGGATGATCGGGATCGGGCGCATGACGGATGCGGGGATGAAGCTTCATGGCCGCTCCTCCCGCAGGCCGGAGTGGAAGATCAAACCGCGCGTTCCAGCAGCATCTTCTTGGTTTCGGCGATCGCCTTGGCGGGGTTGAGCCCCTTGGGGCAGACGTTCGCGCAGTTCATGATCGTGTGGCAGCGATAGAGGCGGAACGGATCCTCCAGCTCGTCGAGCCGCTCGCCGGTCATCTCGTCGCGGCTGTCGGCGAGCCAGCGATAGGCCTGGAGCAGGATGGCCGGCCCGAGGAACTTGTCCGAATTCCACCAATAGCTCGGGCAGGAGGAGGAGCAGCAGGCGCACAGGATGCACTCGTAGAGCCCGTCGAGCTTCGCCCGGTCCTCCGGCGACTGCAGCCGCTCCTTGCCCGACGGCGTCGGCGTCACCGTCTGCAGCCACGGCTTGATCGAGGCATATTGCGCGAAGAAGTGGGTGAAGTCGGGCACGAGGTCCTTGACGACGTCCATGTGCGGGAGCGGCGTGATGCGGATCTCGCCTTTGACGTCCTCGATCGCAGTGGTGCAGGCAAGGCCGTTGCGGCCGGCGATGTTCATCGAGCAGGAACCGCAGATGCCCTCCCGGCACGACCGGCGGAACGTGAGGGTCGGATCGACCTCGCTCTTGATCTTGATCAGCGCGTCGAGGACCATCGGGCCGGTATCGTCGAGATCGAGCTCGAACGTGTCGTAGCGCGGATTGGCGCCGCTGTCGGGGTCGTAGCGGTAGATTTTGAAGCGCTTCACGCGTTTCGCACCGGCCGGCGCCTTGTGCGCCTGGCCCTTGCCCTTGATCTTGCTGTTCTTCGGAAGCGCGAATTCGGCCATGTCCAGTCCTTTGCTTGCGCAGGGCAGATAGCGGCTGGAACCCGCCTTCTCAATGGGGCTTCGGCGTGCCGCCGATTTGCCTCCCCACCGCTTCCCGAATATGGGCGGGGCGAACAGCTGACAGGGGTGCCGGATGGCGACGACGATCGAAGAGCTTGAGCGGCGGCGGGAGCAGGCGCGGCTCGGCGGGGGCGCGAAGAGGATCGAGGCGCAGCACGCCAAGGGGCGCCTCACCGCGCGCGAGCGGCTGACCGTGCTGCTCGATCCCGGCTCGTTCGAGGAATATGACATGTTCGTCGAGCACAATTGCGCCGATTTCGGGATGGAGGACCAGAAGTTCCCCGGCGACGGGGTGGTCACCGGGTCCGGCACGATCAACGGCCGGCTCGTCTACGTCTTCGCGCAGGACTTCACCGTGTTCGGCGGCTCGCTGTCCGAGCGCCACGCGCAGAAGATCTGCAAGGTGATGGACATGGCGATGAAGGTCGGCGCGCCCGTCATCGGTCTCAACGATTCGGGCGGCGCCCGCATCCAGGAAGGCGTCGCGAGCCTCGCCGGCTATGCCGAGGTGTTCCAGAGGAACGTGCTGGCGAGCGGCGTCGTCCCGCAGATCAGCCTGATCATGGGCCCCTGCGCGGGCGGCGCGGTCTATTCGCCGGCGATGACCGACTTCATCTTCATGGTGAAGGACAGCTCCTACATGTTCGTCACCGGCCCCGACGTGGTGAAGACCGTCACCAACGAAGTGGTGACGCAGGAGGAACTGGGCGGGGCGATCACCCACACGACCAAGTCCGGCGTCGCCGACGTCGCGTTCGAGAATGACATCGACGCGCTCCTCGCCACCCGCGACTTCTTCGATTTCCTGCCGCTGTCGAACCGTCACGATCTTCCGGTCCGGCCCACCTCCGACCCCTGGAACCGGGAGGAGCCGAGCCTCGACACGCTCATCCCGGACAGCGCCAACAAGCCCTACGACATGCACGAGCTCATCCGCAAAGTGCTGGACGAGGGCGACTTCTTCGAGATCCAGCCGGCCCATGCCGCCAACATCATCTGCGGATTCGGCCGGGTCGAGGGCCGCACCGTGGGCGTGGTGGCGAACCAGCCGATGGTGCTCGCCGGCGTGCTCGACATCGCCTCGTCGAAGAAGGCCGGGCGCTTCGTCCGCTTCTGCGACGCCTTCGACATCCCGATCCTGACCTTCGTCGACGTGCCGGGGTTCCTCCCCGGCGTCGCGCAGGAGCATAACGGCATCATCAAGAACGGCGCGAAGCTGCTCTTCGCTTATGCCGAGGCGACCGTGCCCAAGATCACCGTGATCACCCGCAAGGCCTATGGCGGCGCCTATGACGTGATGGCGTCGAAGCATCTGCGCGGCGATTTGAACTATGCCTGGCCGACCGCCGAGATCGCGGTGATGGGCGCCAAGGGCGCGGTCGAGATCATCTTCCGCAAGGACATCGGCGATCCCGACAAGATCGCCGCCCGCACCGCCGACTATGAGCAGCGCTTCGCCAATCCGTTCGTGGCCGCGTCGAAGGGGTTCATCGACGAGGTGATCATGCCGCATTCGACAAGGCGGCGCATCGCGCTGGGATTACGGAAGCTGCGCGACAAGCAGCTCGAAAACCCTTGGAAGAAGCATGACAATATTCCCCTGTAACGTCGTGCCGGCGCAGGCCGGCATCCCCTGGAGAGGCGCAGTGCCTGTGAACCTCGAGATCCCGGCCTTCGCCGGGATGACGGTGCTGAGATGAAGCTCGGGCGCCTGAACCATGTGGGGGTCGCCACGCCTTCGATCGAGAAGAGCGTCGCCATGTACCGCGACCTGCTCGGCGCGGAAGCGATCGGCGCGCCCTTCGACCTGCCGGCGCAGGGGGTGCGGGTGTGCTTCGTCGATGCGCCGAACAGCCAGATCGAGCTGATCGAGCCGCTGGGCGAGGCCTCGCCGATCGTGAAGTTCCTCGAGAAGAACCCGACCGGGGGGCAGCATCACATCTGTTTCGAAGTGCCGGACATCCATAAGGCCAAGGCCGAGATGGAGGCGAAGGGCGCCAAGGTGCTCGGCGAGCCCCGCATCGGCGCGCACGGCACGCTCGTCATCTTCGTGCATCCAAGGGACACGGGCGGCGTTCTCATCGAGTTGATGGAGACGCCGGGACAGGCGCATTAGAGCCTCCCCACCCGGCCGGCCTGAGCGTGTTGAAGGCCGCCCCTTCCCTTTTGGGGGCGAAGGTAAGAAAGGGGTGGGCTTCGACAGGCTCAGCCCGAACGGTTCGAAGATATGAATGACAACAAACCCACGATCGAAGACTGGCAGGCCGCCGCGGCCAGGGAGGTGAAGGGCAAGGACCTCACCTGGAACACGCCCGAGGGGCTGGCGGTGAAACCGCTCTACACGGCCGATGACACGGCCGACCTGGATCCCGGCCTGCCCGGCTTCGCGCCCTTCACGCGCGGCCCCTATGCGTCGATGTATACCGGCCGGCCGTGGACGATCCGCCAATATGCGGGCTTTTCCACCGCCGAGGAATCGAACGCCTTCTACCGCCGCAACCTCGCCGCCGGGCAGAAAGGCCTCAGCGTCGCCTTCGACCTCGCCACCCATCGCGGCTATGACAGCGATCATCCGCGCGTCGTGGGCGACGTCGGCAAGGCGGGCGTCGCGATCGACACCGTCGCCGACATGCAGATCCTGTTCGACGGCATCCCGCTCGGCGAGATGAGCGTCTCGATGACGATGAACGGCGCGGTGCTGCCGGTCATGGCCTTCTACATCGTCGCCGCCGAGGAGCAGGGCGTGCCGCAGGAGAAGCTCTCGGGCACCATCCAGAACGACATCCTCAAGGAGTTCGCGGTCCGCAACACCTATATCTATCCGCCCGAGCCTTCGATGCGGATCGTGGCGGACATCATCGCCTACACGTCGCGTCACATGCCGCGCTTCAACTCGATCTCGATCAGCGGCTACCACATGCAGGAAGCCGGCGCGACGGCGGTGCAGGAGCTCGCCTTCACCCTCGCCGACGGCATGGAATATGTGCGGGCGGCGCAGGCCAAGGGGCTCGACGTCGACGCCTTCGCGCCGCGGCTCAGCTTCTTCTTCGGCATCGGCATGAACTTCTTCATGGAGATCGCCAAGCTGCGCGCCGCGCGCCTCTTGTGGCACCGGATCATGGACGGGTTCGGCGCGACCAACCCCAAGTCGAAGATGCTGCGCACCCACTGCCAGACGTCCGGCGTGTCGCTGACCGAGCAGGATCCCTATAACAACATCATGCGCACTACGATCGAGGCGATGGCGGCGGTGCTGGGCGGCACCCAGTCGCTCCACACCAACAGCTTCGACGAGGCGATCGCGCTCCCGACCGACTTCTCCGCACGGATCGCGCGCAACACCCAGCTGGTGATCGCCGAGGAGACCGGCATCGCCAACGTCGCCGATCCGCTCGGCGGCTCTTATTATGTCGAGGCGCTGACCCGCCAGCTCGCCGACGCCGCCTGGGCGCTGATCGAGGAGGTCGAGGCGATGGGCGGGATGACCAAGGCGGTCGACGAGGGCATGCCCAAGCGCCGGATCGAGGAAGCCTCGGCGGCGCGTGCCGCCCGGGTCGACCGCGGCGAGGACGTGATCGTCGGCGTCAACCGCTATCGCCTGAAGGACGAGCCGCCGCTCGAGATCCTCGAGATCGACAATGATCGCGTCCGCTCCGGCCAGATCGCGCGGCTGGAACGGACGCGGGCCGAACGGAACGAAGCGAAGGCGCAGGCCGCGCTCGACACGCTCCGGGAGGGCGCGCAGAGCGGACCATCCGTCACCGGAGGTGGAGAGGCGGACGTGAACCTCCTTGCCCTTGCCGTCGAGGCGGCCCGCGCGCGGTGCACGCTCGGCGAAATCAGTCAGGCGCTGGAGGACGTGTTCGGCCGCTACGGCACCATCCCGACCCCGGTGAAGGGCATCTATGGCGGCGCCTATGGCGACGATCCGAACTGGGCGCGCGCCGGCGAAGGCGTGAGCGCGGTCGAACGCCGGCTGGGGCGCAAGCCACGCATGCTGGTCGCCAAGATGGGCCAGGACGGCCACGACCGGGGCGCCAATCTCGTCGCCTCCGCCTTCGCCGATCTCGGCTTCGAAGTGATCTCGGGTCCGCTCTTCCAGACGCCGGAGGAAAGCGCGCGGCTGGCCGTCGAGAAGGATGTGGACGTGGTCGGCGCCTCCAGCCTCGCGGCCGGGCACAAGACGCTGATCCCCGAACTCGTCCGGCACCTGCGGGCAATGGGCCGGGCCGACATCAAGGTGGTGGCGGGCGGCGTCATTCCGGCGCAGGATTACGAGATGCTGCGCGAGGCGGGGGTGCAGGCGATCTTCGGCCCGGGCACCAATCTGGTGGAAGCCGCCGGCGAGGTGCTGAAGCTCCTCGGCCACAATTTCCCGCCGCTCGAGGAGGCCGCGGAATAGCCGGAGGAAAGGGGGCAGGCATGAGCGACGACATGCGGGCTGGGCCGGTCGCTGGTTGCCATGTGCTACGGCGGCGGGGTAGGCGCCTTCCTCGGCACTGTACATGGAAGCCTCACTTGACCGACATCCGGACCGACTGGACCCGCGCCGAGATCGCGGACCTCTTCGACCTTCCCTTCCTCGACCTTCTCTACGAAGCGCAGGGCATCCACCGCCGCTTCCACGCGCCGAACGAAGTCCAGCTGTCGACCCTGCTCAGCATCAAGACCGGCGGTTGTCCGGAGGATTGCGGCTATTGCAGCCAGTCCGCTTATGCGGAGACCGGCCTCAAGGCCGACAAGCTGATGGACGTCGACAGCGTCCTCGCCGCCGCCGCCGAGGCGAAGGCGAACGGGTCGGGCCGCTTCTGCATGGGCGCGGCGTGGCGCAATCCCAAGGACCGCGACATGGACGCGCTCTGCGACATGGTGGCGGGCGTCAAGGCGATGGGCCTGGAGACCTGCATGACGCTCGGCATGCTGACGCGCGACCAAGCAGATCGCCTCGCCGACGCCGGGCTCGATTATTACAACCACAATCTCGACACCTCGCCCGAACATTATGGCGCGGTGATCACCACCCGCACCTATGCGGACCGGCTCGACACGCTGGAGCATGTCCGCGCATCGGGAATGGCGGTGTGCTGCGGCGGGATCGTCGGCATGGGCGAGAGCCGGGAGGACCGGGTCGGCTTCCTCCACGCCCTCGCCACCCTGCCCCGCCATCCCGAAAGCGTGCCGGTGAACGCGCTGGTGCCGGTCAAGGGCACGGTGCTGGGCGACATGCTGGCCGGCACGCCGCTCGCCCGGATCGACGAGATCGAGTTCGTCCGGACCGTCGCCGTCGCCCGCATCGCGATGCCCCGTTCCATGGTGCGTCTGTCGGCCGGACGCGAAAGCATGTCGGAAAGCACCCAGGCGCTCTGCTTCATGGCCGGCGCCAACAGCATCTTCACCGGCGACAAGCTGCTCACCACCGGCAATGCCGGCGCGGGCGCCGACGCGGCGCTGTTCGGGAAGCTGGGCCTCGTGCCGATGGCAGCCGACGAACCGGTGCCGGTCGCGGCGGAGTGAGGAGCGGCGTGACGATCAGGCCGCCATCACTTCCCTTCGCACGGTGTCGCCATGCTTGGCCTCTGCCTGGAAGAGGTCGTAGGCTGCCTGCATCGACAGCCACAGCCTGGCGGGCGTGCCGAGGCTCGCCTCCAGCCGCAGCGCGGTCTCGGGGCTGATGCCGCGGCGGCCGGCGACGATGTCCTGGATGCGCTGCGGAGGGACCCGCAGTCGGAGCGCGAAGGCATTGGCGCTAAGGCCGCGCGTCTCGATCTCCTCCTTGAGGATCGCGCCGGGATGGACTTGCTGAAAGGCGAACTGGGTCACGAATGTCCTCAATGATAATCCACGATCTCGACATCTTCGGCATTGCCGTCCCGGAACCGGAAGACCAGCCGCCACGGCCCGTTGATCGTCATCGCCCATTGGCCCTGCCGGTCGCCCGACAGGGCGTGCAACCCGACGGAGCGGAGCGGCGGAATGTCGTCGAGCGACCCGGCGGCGTTCAACACCTGCAACCGCGCCATCGCCCTGGCCGGATCCAGCCCGGCGAATTTCGACTTGCCCTCGCGCACGAACCGCTCGGTTGCCCGGTTGGCGAAGCTGACGATCACCGCTATGGAGATAATGGAAACGGCATGCCACGTCAAGCATGTCATGCGAGATCAGGGATACGATGACCTTCTCTAAAATCCTCATCGCGAACCGCGGCGAGATCGCCTGCCGCGTCATCCGCACCGCCCGGAAAATGGGCATCGCCACCGTCGCCGTCTATTCCGACGCGGACGCGCGCGCGCCGCATGTGAAGATGGCGGACGAGGCGGTGCGGCTGGGCCCGCCGCCTGCGTCCGAATCCTATCTGCTGGCCGATGCGATCATCGCCGCCTGCAAGACCACCGGCGCCGAGGCGGTGCATCCCGGCTACGGCTTCCTGTCGGAGCGGGAGAGCTTCGCCCGGGCGCTCGCCGACGAGGGGATCGCCTTCATCGGCCCGCCGCCGAACGCGATCGCGGCGATGGGCGACAAGATCGAATCGAAGAAGATCGCCAAGGAAGCCGGCGTCAACGTCGTGCCCGGCTATCTCGGCGAGATCGCCGACACCGAGGAAGCTGTGCGGATCGCGTCCGACATCGGCTATCCGGTGATGATGAAGGCGTCCGCCGGCGGCGGCGGCAAGGGCATGCGGCTCGCCTGGAGCGAGAAGGACGTGCGCGAGGGTTTCGAGGCGACCAAGCGCGAGGGCCTGTCGAGCTTCGGCGACGACCGCGTGTTCATCGAGAAGTTCATCGAAAGCCCGCGCCACATCGAGATCCAGGTGCTCGGCGACAAGCATGGCAACATCGTCTATCTGGGCGAGCGCGAATGCTCGGTCCAGCGCCGCCACCAGAAGGTGGTGGAGGAGGCCCCCTCCCCCTTCGTCACGCCCGCGATGCGCAAGGCGATGGGCGAACAGGCGGTCGCGCTTGCCCGCGCCGTCGGCTATCACAGCGCCGGCACCGTCGAGCTGATCGTCTCCGGCGCCGATCCCACCGGCGAGAGCTTCTACTTTCTGGAGATGAACACCCGCCTCCAGGTCGAACATCCGGTGACCGAGCAGGTGACCGGCCTCGATCTCGTCGAGCAGATGATCCGGGTCGCGGCGGGCGAGAAGCTCGGCTTCACGCAGGACGACGTCCGGCTCCACGGCTGGTCGATCGAGAACCGGGTCTATGCCGAGGATCCCTATCGCGGCTTCCTTCCCTCGACCGGGCGGCTGGTCCGCTACGAACGGCCGCGCGAGGTGCTCGGCGAAGTCTCCCGCGACGAGGGCGCCGCCCCGCACGAGGCCGACGCGCACCGGACCACCCGCCTCGTTCGCGTCGACGACGGCGTCGAGGAGGGCGGCGAGGTCAGCATGTTCTACGACCCGATGATCGCCAAGCTCGTCACTTGGGGCGAGACGCGCGAGGAAGCGATCGACCGCCAAGTCGACGCACTCGACAGCTTCGTGATCGAGGGGATCGGGCACAATGTCGATTTCCTGTCCGCGCTGATGCAGCACCCCCGCTTCCGCGCGGGCGAGCTCACCACCGGCTTTATCGCCGAGGAATATCCGGAGGGCTTCACCGGCGCGCCCGCCGACGCCGAGCTCGTCCGCGATCTCGCCGCGGTCGCCGCGCTGGCCGCCCTGGAGACGGACTATCGCGCGCAGGCGATCACCGGCCAGCTCGGCACGCCGCCGGCGCTGCCCGAGGAGCGGGTGGTGCGCCTCGACGGCGCGGATCATCTCGTCTCCTTCGCCCGCTACGAAGGCGGAATGCTGGCCTTCATCGATGGCGGTGACCCGGTCGATATCGTGGGCCGCTGGCAGCCGGGGCAGGTCCAGTTCCGCGGCACCGTCGATGGACGCGAGCGGATCGTGCAGGTCCGCCGCCAGGGCCGCGACTGGCGCCTCACCGCCCGCGGCGCGAGCCATGTCGCGCAGGTCCTCCCCGCCCATGTCGCCGACCTGTCGCGCCACATGATCGAGAAGGTGCCGCCCGACCTTTCCAGATATCTGCTCTGCCCGATGCCGGGCCTGCTCACCGCCCTCAACGTCGCCGAAGGCGACAAGGTCGAGGCCGGCCAGCCGCTCGCCGTCGTGGAAGCGATGAAGATGGAGAATATCCTGCGCGCCGAAAAGGCCGGCACCGTCGCCAAGGTCACGGCCAAGCCCGGCGACAGCCTGGCCGTCGACGCGGTGATCCTGGAGTTCGAGTAGGACGGCCCGCCGGCCGCCGCCTCAGCGGGCGGCCCGGAAGGCGGTCTCCAGCGCGTCGTGCAAAGCGACGGCGGCGTCCGTCCAGCACCTGATCCGGTCCGGAGCGGCGGTGGATCCACGTCCGTCGGTCAGCACCAGAATGCGCGCTCCGCCATTGCCGACGATGATCCGCGGCGGCGTTCCGCCGGAACAGGCGTTCAACCCGTCCGCTCCCGCGCGGTCGAACGCGCGGCGGATTTCGGTCAGTGCGGCCGGTTCCAACGCGCCGGCCAATGCCGGCCGTTCCCGCCCCGCATCGTTGCAGACGGCACGCGGCGCGCCGGCGGTGAGCCGATACTCCCCGGTCGCGAGATCCAGATGGACGTTGCCCGCTGGACACCATTCGGACTGGTGGATCGTGGAGAACAAGGTCGCGATGCGCTGGCCGGTCGCGGCGTCGACCGGGGCGGGCGCCTGAGCGGCCAGCACCAGGGATGCGAGGATTGAAAGCATGGCTCCCCGTCGCACGGCATCCGAATTCCTGCAAGGAATTAGGAGCTTAGCTTTCCTGAATGCAGCAACTCAGCGCCGCTCGGGCATCAGCACGGCATCGACGCTGTGGACGACGCCGTTGGAGCGCAGCTCGTCGGCGCGGACCACGCGGGCCCGGTTGCCGGCGCCGTCGGTGATGAGGATCGCGTCTCCGTCCCGCGCGGCCGACAAGGTGGGGCCGGCGACCGTCGCCAGCTCGGCCCGGCCGCCGGCGCGGTCGATCGCCACGCCGATGTCCTGCGCCATCACCGTGCCGGGCACGATATGGTAGCTGAGCAGGCTGCCGAGCCGCTCCCGCTGCTCCGGCGACATCAGGGCGGCACGCTCTTCCTCCGGGAGCGCGTCGAGCGCCGCGTCGGTGGGGGCGAACACCGTATAGGGTCCGGCGCCGCGCAGCGTCTCGGAGAAGCCGGCGGCCTCCACCGCCTCGTTCAGGCGGCGATGCTCGGGCGACTGGGCGAAGCCGTCGGCGATGGTGCGGCTGGCGGCGCCGGCGGCATTGCCGCCCGCCGAGGAGCCGGCCGGCGGCTCCGGCGCGGCCGCCTGATCGTTGCCGGCGCCCGCGCCCTGCTGGCAGGCGGCGAGCGCGCCGGCGGCGGCGATGAGAAGCATCTTGCGGATCATGGTCTCACTCTCCTGAAGCTGGAGCGACAATGATCGGACCCCCGTTCCGGTTGCGTCACGAGCGGAACGGGGGTCGCCCCCTCAGGCGATCAGCGAGATGATCTGCTCGATGATCCGGCTCTGCGGGTCCACCTGGTAGATGTTGCCGTCCGCATAGCGGTACAGGTGATCGGGCGTGTCGTAATAGGTGTCGCGATGTTCGAGCGGCACGTTGTAGACGTCGTAGCCGCCCGGCAGCAGGTCGCCGACGCCGAGCCCGCCGAGCCCGCCCAGCGCGCCGCTGGTGAGGAGCGCCACCACCGTCTCGATCAGCCCGTTGCCGGAATTGACCCGGTAGATGGCGCCGTCGTCGTAGCGGTAGCTGTAATCGCCGCCATCGGCATAGAGGCCGCGATACTGGTAGGGAACGTTGTAGACTTCATAGCCGAGCGGCAGCGGCTCGCCGACCATCAGCCCGGTCGCCGCCAGCGGGATCACCCGCGACACCAGGTTCGATCCCCGGTCGAAGCGGTACACATAGCCGCCGTCGTGCCGGTAGTAATGGTCGTCCGCGTCGCGGAAGCGATAGCGGTAGCGTTCGGGGATGTTGTAGTCGATGCGGGCGACCGGATGCGGCCGGCCGACATACTGCGCCTTGCGCAGCTGGCCCGGCGGCATGCAGAAGGCGTTCTGCTTGGCCAGCCCCGGCGGGCAGGCGCGGCCGAAGCCGGTCGCGGGCAGCACCCGCGCCTCGCTCCAGAACCGCCGGTCGTCGCGCGGCCGGTCGACATAGCGTTCCACCGCCCGGTCGCGGGTGCGCGACGCGTCCCGCCAGGCACGCTGTTCGGCGCGGCTCTGCGTCTCCAGCGGGCGCCGGACCTCGCGGGCATAGCGGCGATCCGCCTTGCGCTCCGCCTGCTGGACCCGCCGTTCGGCCTTGGCGTTGCGGCGCTCCGGCCGCTCGGCGCGGCGTTCGACCTGACGTTGCGCGCGGGGATCCTCGCGCCGTTGCGCCTGGCGTTGCTGGCGCTGGGGCCGGCTTTGCTCGCGCGCGGCCTGGCGAGGCTCGCGCGCGGCGCTGCGGTTCTGGCGCTCGGCCTGGCGGTTCTCGCGCCCGGCGCGGCGCTCCGCGCCCTTGCCGCCGCCGCCGCCGCCTTGCCGCATCTCGGCGGCGGGATTGCCGCCACCCTGGCCTTTGCCTTTCCCCTGCCCCTGGGCGAGTGCCGGCATGGTCGCCGCCAGGGCGGCCGCTCCGGCCAGAAGAATATGGGTGCGCATATGAAACTCCATCGGTGCTTGCGGTAAGAACCGTTGGAGCGGCGGCCGCGTTCCTGGGGTTCCGGCTCGCTTCGCCCCGTCGCGGGTGCGACCAGTCGCCGCAAAATGAAGACGGGATGAATGAGCGGCGATCCGCGACGGCTGCG
The DNA here is from genome assembly GCF_046295735.1 of Allosphingosinicella sp. Lineage (GTDB taxonomy): Bacteria > Pseudomonadota > Alphaproteobacteria > Sphingomonadales > Sphingomonadaceae > Allosphingosinicella. The sequence goes on along the minus strand of NZ_JBKBMQ010000014.1, from coordinate 12,228 downwards.
CAACGATCCGCGGCGCCGGTAGTTGAAGCAACATGAAAGCTGCTCCTCGCGCGCGTCTCGCCGCCTTCGCCGCTCCCACCTTGCTGGCGGGTGCCTTGCTGGCCTCTCCCGCGTCGGCGCAGCAGGCGCCGCCCGCGCCGGGCGAGCGCATCGTGACGATCGGCCTCGGCGCGCAGGTCTATCCCCGGCATCCCGGCGCGGACTCGCTCGGCATCTATCCGATGCCGGTGTTCGGCCTGCGCCGCGCGGGCGAGCCGCTGCCGATCGAGGCCGCGGACGACAGCTGGGGCTTCGGCCTGCTGGGCCGCGACGCGCCGGTCAACATCGGCCCCGCGGTGCGGCTGCTCGACAGGCGCAAGGCCGAACATGTCGGCGCCCCTGTGGACGAGGTCGGCCGCACGGTCGAGGTCGGCGCCTTCGCCGAAACCTATCTCACTCCCGCCTTCCGGCTGCGCGCCGAAGGGCGCAAGGGTCTGGGCGGCCATGACGGCTGGATGGGCGACCTCGCCGCCGACCTGCTGGCGCGCGGCGGCGAGACCTGGGTCTTCTCCGTCGGGCCGCGCCTTCGCATCGCCGACCGCAACTACATGAACGCTTATTACGGCGTCACGGCGGCCGAGGCGGCGCGCACCGGCCTGCCCGCCTATCGCGCCGGCGGCGGCATCCATGCGGTGGGGGCGATGACCGGCCTGCGCTACCAGCTCAGCCCCGCCGTCGGCGTTCACGGCTATGCCGGCTACGACCGGCTGGTCGGGGACGCGGCGCAGTCGCCGGTGGTGCGCGCCTTCGGCTCGCGGGATCAATTCTCCGCGGGCCTCGGCCTCTCCTACAGCTTCGCCATCGGCCGCTGACGGCGAGGCGGCGGAACCCTTCCATTCTCCGCGCGATTGGCAGCCATGGCAGACGATGCTTCCCGAAGCGGTGACCGCGACTTCATCCGCCGCGTCCTGATCCTCCTCGCCATCCTCGGCGTGGCGGCCCTCCTCATCAAGCTCAGCGACCTTTTGATCCTGATCTTCGGCGCGGTCGTCATCGCCGTGCTGCTGAGCGCGATCACCAATCCGATCCACCGGCACCTGAAGATCGGCCGCGGCTTCTCGCTGATGATCGCGGTCGCTCTGGTGCTCGGCGTGATCGGCGGGGCGGGCGCGCTGTTCGGCAGGGAAATGGCGGTGCAGGTCCGCGAGCTCGGCGAGCGCCTGCCGGGCGCCTGGCAGAGCGCGCGCGAGCAGGCGGGGGAATATGGGATCGAAATCCCCGATTTCGGGGAAGACGCGCCGGGCGAACCGGCGGCGCCCGCCGAAAACGGCGCCGGCGCCGGCGGCGAAGCGGCGGACGGCAACGCCGCCCCGGCCGAAGAAGCGGCGGGCGAGGAGCAGCAGGGCAATCCCGGCGGCGGTATCCTCTCCGAGATCGATCCCAGCATCTTCGGGCAGGTCGGCGGGATCCTGATGACCATCTTCGGCGGGATCGCGCACACCTTGCTGGTGGTGGTGGGCGGCATCTACCTCGCCGCGCAGCCGGACCTCTATCGCAAGGGCCTGCTGAAGCTCATCCCCAAGGGCAGCCGCGGCCTCGCCGCCGAGGGGCTGGACGACAGCGGCAAGGCGCTGAAACTGTGGTTGCTGGGCACGTTGGTGTCGATGGTGCTGGTCGGAAGCCTGACCGCCTTCGGCCTGTGGCTGATCGGCGTGCCCTCCTGGCTGGCGCTCGGGCTGCTGGCGGGACTGTTCGAGTTCATCCCCATACTGGGCCCGATCGCGGCGGCGATCCCCGGGGTCCTGCTGGCGCTGACGGTGGGGCTGGACACCGCGCTCTGGGCGGTCGGCCTCTACCTCCTCATCCAGCAGCTCGAAGGCAATGTGATCCAGCCAATCGTGCAGCGCTACGCCGTCGATCTGCCGCCGGCCATGCTGCTGTTCACGCTGGTGGCGGGCGGGCTGCTGTTCGGCATCGTCGGCATCATCTTCGCCGCGCCGCTGACGGTGGTCGCCTATGTGCTGGTGAAGCGCCTCTACGTGCGCGAAGCGCTCGACACCGAAACCCCGCTCCCGCACGAACGGCACGATTGAAAAAGCCTGTCGCGGCCGTGCTTTAGGGCTTGCCGCCTGGGTATGACGGATGTCATCCTCGCCCCACCCCGGCGCTTCTCGCGGAGGGCAAAAGGGAGGATGAAGATGGCACGCAGGAAAGAAGCGGCTCCGAAGATCGCCGAACTCACCGCCAAGGAAGTGAAGGCGGTCGCCGGCGGAGCTGCGCCGGTGGTCACCACGTCGGGCGGCTGACCCGGATCGCATGAGGGCGCCCGGCCGGCACCCGCCGCGCTGGGCGCCTTTCCCCGGTTCACTAGCGCCAGATGGGCTGCTGCCCGTCCTCCTCCACCGCGCCGCGGCCGCGCGCCGCGGCGGCGCTGCCAAGCAGATCGACCGCCCGGTCGGCGGCGTCGCTGAACGGTTCGAGGATCAGGTCGGCGCCGGCCGCCTTCAGCACGTCTCCGTCGGGTTGATGATGCACGGTCATCGCGACGCGGCCGGTGAAGCCCGCGTCGCGCAAGGCCCGGAGCAGCACCAGCCGGCCGTCATGATGATTGACCCCGCCGCCCTGCTCCGGGATCGACGAGATCACCCATGCCGCGCGCGACAGCGGCAGCGCGCCGACGAATTCGGGATCGGCGGCATCGCCGAACACGGCATCCAGCCCGTCATTGCGCCAGCGCCGCACCGCCAGCGGGCTGAAATCCACGCCGAGCACCGTCCGCCCGTCCGCCGCCAGCCGCCGGCCGATCGTGCCGCCATAGCGGCCGAGGCCGAACAGGATCACGTCGAACGCGCCGTCGGCGCCGTCGAACGCCTTTTCCTCGGCATGCGCCGACCGGCGGTCGAAGATGCGCAGCGCCGGCTCCAGCCGGGCGTAGAGCTGGTGGGAATAAGTGATCATGTAGGTCGAGGCCGCGATGGTGATGAGGCCGACCAGCGTGACGAGGCCGAGCGCGTCGGCGGAGACGTGCCCGAGCGCGACCCCCATCGCCATGAAGATGAGCGAGAATTCACTGATCTGCGCGACGGTGAGGCCGGCGAAGAAGCCGGTGCGGCGGCGATAGCCGAGCGCGACCATGATCGCGATGACGATCAGCGGATTGCCAATGAGGACGAAGGCGGACAGCACGCTGGCGTCGATCCAGCTCTGGCCGAGATTGGCGAGATCGAGCCGGGCGCCGAGCGCGATGAAGAAGAAGAGCAGCAGGAAGTCGCGCAGCGGCGCGAGCCGCGCGGCGATGGCGTCGCGGAACGGAGTGGAGGCGAGCGCCACGCCCGCCAGCAGCCCGCCCAGTTCCTTGCCGAAGCCCAGCGCGTTGCCGAGCGCCGCATAGGCCGCCGCCAGCGCGATGGCGAAGCCGATCAGCAGCTCCGGCGCCCGTGCCAGCCGCTCGGTCAGCGGATCGGCCAGGTAGCGGATGAACAGCAAGGTGACGCCCAGCATCGCGGCGCCCGCGCCGAACACGGCGGCGATCTCCGCCGGCCCCGCGTCGGCCCGCCCGCCGACGCCGATCGCCGACAGGACGATCATCGCGAGCACGACGACCAGGTCCTGCACGATCAGGAAGCCGAGCGCGATGCGGCCGTGCAGGCTGTCGATCTCCCGTTTGTCGGAGAGCAGCTTCACGATGATGATGGTCGAGGAGAAAGTGAGCGCGACCGCGACATAAGCGGCGGTGACCGGATCCATGCCGAGCGCGAGACAGATGAGATAGCCGAAGCCCGCCGTGAAGGCGACCTGGCCGAGCCCGGTGGCAAGCGAGACGAGGCCGAGCGTTCGGACCAGCTTCACGTCGAGCTTGATGCCGACCAGGAAGAGGAGAACGGCGATGCCGAGTTCGGCGAGGAGATCGATCGGCTCCGGCGACTGGGCGATGGCGAGGCCCGACGGCCCGGCGATGATCCCGACGAAGATGAAGGAGACGATCAGCGGCTGCCGTAGCAGCAGGCCGAGGAAGCCGACGCCCGCGGCCAGGACCAGCAGAGCCGCGATCTCGTTGAAGATCGAACCCGAAACCCAGTCGGCCAGCATCATCCCCCCTTGTGTTGCGAACCGCCTGTCTATTCCCCTGCGGGCATCCGATGCAATCCGGGGAAGCTCTAGGTTGACGGCCCGGCGTGCTCCGGCTGCGGCCATGCGCGGAACGCGCCCGGCGGCGGCTGGTTGAGCCTTCGAACCAGCAGGAAGGAGAACGGCCATGCCCGACACCAGGAGCGGCGGCATCGGCGGCGGAACCAACGGCGCCGAACTTGCCGACGTGGGCGGCGAGGATCTGGCCGGCGCCGGCGGATCGAGCGGCGGCGGCACCGTCGCGGGACGCGGCGTTCCGTCCGGCGGCACGACTCAAGGCACCAGCGACTCCGCCGACGCGACGCTCGCCGGCACGCCGTTGGCGCCCGCCGACAGGGACGCAGAGATCGTGGCGGAGGCGGCGGCGCTCGGTACCGGCGCGACCGGCCCGGGCGGCGGCACGATGGGCGTCGGGCCGGTCGGCGCGGAGGCGATCGGCCAGGGCGCCGGCCGCGGCGCCGTCGCGTCCGGCACGCCCGGCGACAGGAGCGGGCTTGGCGGCGGCGGTCCCGCCGGGCAACATGGCGGCACCGGCCCCTCCGGCACGGCAAGCCCCGGCGGCAACAACCGCGCCTGACCACAGGACCAGGAAAGGAACGAGATGACGACCAGGACCGCTTCGGCCCGCTACGAGGGCTTCGGCAAGGACGGACGCGGCTCCGTCTCCACCCAGTCGGGAGTGCTCTCCGACCAAAAGTACGATTTCGGCACCCGCTTCGGAGAGGAGCCGGGCACCAATCCGGAAGAGCTGATCGCGGCGGCCCACGCGGCCTGCTTCACCATGGCGCTGTCCTTCGCGCTGGCGAAGGAGGGGCTGAGCGACGGCACGCTCGAGACGGTGGCGAAGGTGAAGCTGGAGAAAGACGGCGACGGCTTCAAGGTCAGCCGCTCCGACCTTCAGCTGACGGCGCGGGTCGACGGAATCGATCCGGAACGCTTCCGTGAGATCGCGGAAGGGGCGAAGGCGGGCTGCCCCATCTCCAAGTTGCTCAATGCGGAGATCGGCTTCGACTTCAGCCTGAACGGCTGAGCGCCGGGGGCGGCGGCTCCACCGTCACTTCGGTCTTCAGCGAATTGGCGATGAAGCATTTCCCGTGCGCCTCATGGTGGAGGCGGGCGAGGAGGTCCGGTGCCGGTTCGCCGCCGGCGAAGGCGATGCGCGGGCGGAGCGTGATCGCCGCCAGGGCGTAGCGGCCGGGGCCGATCCGCCCCATCCGCCCTTCCGCTTCGTCGGCATAGCTTTCGACGTCGAGCCCCGCCTGCTGCGCCAGCGCCAGGAACCAGAGCATGTGGCAGGACGAGACCGCCGCCACCAGAGCCTCTTCGGGATCGACGCCGGCGGGGTTCGACATCGGCACCGGCACCACGTCGGGCGAGGCCGACGCGGGCACTTCCGCGCCGCCGTCGAACCGCCAAACATGGGCGCGGCTGTAGCGCCCGGAGGCGAAGGCGCCGTCGGAGCGCCACGCCACCACCGCCTTGTGCGCCGATCCCCGATGTTCCGCCATGGCCCGCCTCCCGCCGCCTTCGTCTAGCGCGGCGGGAGACGCGTGGCGAGTGGGTCAGCCGCCGCTTTCGGCGTCCATCGGGCTGACGCCGCCGTTCGGGCGGTCATGGCCGGACGCGCCGCCGCCCGCTCCGCCCATGCCGCCGACGTCGCCGCCGCTCGGCGCGCCGCCGCCCGATTCGCCGGCGGCGCCGGCCGCGCCGGTGCCTTCGCTGGTGAGCTTGCCGCCGCGGTTCAGCGCCGGATCGCCGCTGTTGCGCTTCGGATCGTCGCCGATCGGGCTCTCGCCGGGGGTCGCGCTGCCGCTCGTCGGGAAGTCGGGCGTGGCGTCCGGCTCGCCCGTGCCGGCGGTGCCGCCGGGGCTGCCGCGATCCTGCTGCTGGTCCATGAGGGTCTCCTGTTGGACATGAGGTTCGACAGGAGCAACGAAGGCCGCGGCGCGGCCGTTCCGAACGTGAAGGTCAACCGGCGGCGGCGCGGGGCGCTTCGGCGATGGCGATGAGCGGCGGGTCCTTGGGATCGGCGCCATTGGCCAGGGCCTTGGCGGGAGCGATGGCCGCGAGGGCGGCGCCCTCCTCGGCGCCCGCGATCCGGCTGAGGCGGCCTTCCACCCGCGCGCCGGGCGCGATGCTGAGCGTTTCATAGGCGATGTCGCCGAGGACACGGGCGCTGCCTTCGACGATCAAAGTCTTCGCCTCGACGCGGCCTTCGACCAGGCCGGCGAGCCGCGCCTGGTCGGCGACGACATTGCCGGCGATGGCGCCCTTTTCGCCCTGGATCAGCCCGGCGCAGCGCACGTCGCCTTCGACCCGCCCGTCGACGTGCAACTGCGCGTCGGTCCTGAGGTCGCCGCTCACCACCGCTTCCGGGCCGATGAAGGAGAGACCGCCTTTCTCCCGGGCGCCCGCGCGGACGCCGTCCTTCCTGGATTGTCCGAACATGACGTCCCTCCCCACCGCGAGCATGATCGGCTCATTACGCGCCCGGATCAAGAGGGGGGCGCGAACCGCTTCCGGGTGAGCGCCAAACCTTCTCCCCTCCCTGCACGCAGGGAGGGGTTGGGGGTGGGTGCGTAAGCGGAGACGCGCTGCCGGTGGAGACCGACCCACCCCTAACCCCTCCCTGTTCCCAGGGGAGGGGACAGAAGGGAAGCTCGCCCCTCCTCTCCTCACTCACAGAACACAGGTTGGGGGGCGAAGCGGCGCGGGGAAACTGGCGGCGAGGGGCGGCAACACGACCAGTCCCTCAAACGGTAATGGGGGCTGGTGTCGCCACCAGCCCCCACTTTCCCGAGCCCGTCTTCGGCGGCGCGGCAGCACCGCCTTGGTCCGCCCTCGGGCGGTTCGGGTCGCCGGCCGGAGCGAGGCTCCGGCGGCTCCCCTGTCGGACGACGTTGGCGCAAAGCCCGAGGGCGCTGCGTTTCAAGCCATCCCCGGTTCCGTTCCGCGGCCGAAGCCGATGGTCCGGTTCCGTTCGGGTCGGCCGCCGCAGGTCCGGCGCGGGGCCGGAGATGCGGCAGGCTTCCCCTGTCGGGTCCGCCCCGCTTCGCTTCGATGGGGCCGGAGCCTTGCCGAAGCCGCTTTGAGCTTTCCCTTTTCGGGTCCGCCCCGCTTCGCTTCGCTTAGGCCGGAGCCTTGCCGAAGCCGCCTGGGCTTTCCCTTTTCGGGTCCGCCCCGCTTGGCTTCAATGAGGCCGGAGCCTTGCCGAAGCCGCCTGGGCTTTCCCTCGGTCGGATCTCGCAGCTGGAGCCGAAGCCGCCATTCCGTTCGATCTTCCCGTTCGGGTCTGCGCGCTTTCCCGGGCCGAAGCCGCTGGGTCCGTTCGCAGTCCCCGGTCGAGACGGGCTTGCCTTGGCCGAAGCCGCCGCTTGCCGCGCTCTTCCGTCGGACCGGCACTGGGGGGTCGCGGCCGAAGCCGCTGCCATGGTGCCGTTCCCGGCCTCTCCTCGATCCGCGGGGCCGAAGCCCTCGCTTTTCCCGGTTCGGCCGTTCGGGTCGGCTTTCTCCTGGACGCCGAAGCGTCCCTGGTCCGGCTTTCCCCGGCGTTCCTTTCGAAGGTCCGGCCGAAACCGGTTCTTCGTCATTCCCGCCGTTCGGGTCCTCGCCGGAAGCCGGAGCTTCGGCCGGTGTCCCTCAGCAGCGCCTTCGCGCCGCCGGCGCCGCCGCTTCCTGTTTCGCGCATCCATCCGGGACCGGAGTTCCGGATTTCCAGCGCGGGCCGGAAGGGCCAGTCGCCCGCCGGTCGGCTTTCCGATCGTCCTCTTGCGAGGCGAAGGGTGCCGCGTCCGGCGCCGTGGTTTCGAGCGGTGTCGGTCCGTTTCCGGTCCGATCGTCTCGGCCACGGGTTGAAGCTGTCATGCTTTGCGAGTCGCACAAAGCGGATTCCGCCTGTGGATAAGTAGGATATCGGGGATAAGTGGGCGCCGCCGGGAAAGGCGAGGAATCGCAACGCGATGGGCGCCGGAGCGCGGCCCCGATGGCCGCCCGGCCGCGACTTGTCAACAGGCAAAGCCGCCGAATCGGGCGATCAGCGCCGCCCGAACAGCCGCAGCACGAGCCGGCCGAGCAGCCAGGAGAGGCCCCCCGCCAATGCGCAGAAGCCGATGACGATGGCGGCGATCAGGAGCTGCGCGCCCAGCGACGGCCCGTGCGCGTCGGACGAGGAGCGCAGCACCCCCACCGCTACCCCGATCGGCCCGAGCAGCAGCAAGGCGGCGAGGAAGCCGGCGACGGCGAAGGCGAGCGGCAGGCGGCGGAGCATGGCGCGAGCCTAGCCGAGCGGCGGCCCCGGAACCAGCGGCGGCGATGCCGTTGCCGCCGCGGCGCCGGTCATGTTACGATGTCTCATAACAAAAGAGAGGAGAGCCAGCATGCCGACCATCCGCGCCAGGGCCCCCGCCTTCGCCGCCGCCGAGGACGCGCCGATGAAGGAGCTCAACACCACGCCCCTGATCGACGTGATGCTGGTGCTCCTGATCATGTTCATCATCACCATCCCGATCTCCACCCACCAGGTGCCGCTCGATCTGCCCGGCACCCGGCCGGTGTCCGCGCCCGCAGCGGAGCCGGTGGTCCGCCGGCTGGACATCGACGCGGCCGGGGCGGTGCGGCTGGACGGGCGGCCGATGGACGCGCGGCGCCTGGCGGCGGAGCTGGCGGCGATCGCGGCGCATCCGGCGGCCGAGCTCCACCTGCGCGCCGACGCCGAGACCCGCTACGAGCGGTTCGACGAGGTGCTGGCGATGGTGAAGCGCGCCGGCATCGCCCGCATGGGCATGATCGGCAACGAGCGCTTCGCCGAAGGGCTGTGAGGCGCCGGAGGGCGGCGCGGCGCCGCGATCAGGCGGCGCCCGCTTCCTCGGCCTGCTCCTCGGCCCGGCGCAGCTCGGCGGCGAGCGCCTCCGCACTCATCGCCGGGGCGCGGGCATAGCGCTCCATCACCTGTTCCAGTCCCCAGGTGCCGCCCGCCGCGGCGGACAGGCTGGCGGCGGTGAGCAAGATCTGGACGAGCTGCATTCGAATTCCCCTTCCCGTTTCGGGCGATGTGGGAAGCGCAGGCGAGGATGGGAAGAGGCGGCGCTCAGCCTTCGCGCCGGCCGCGCGGCGCGCGCGGGCGCCACACCACCTTGCGGCCCTTGGGCACGTGCCAGCGGCCCGACGGCGTGCGGACCAGATCGGCCCCGCAGCGGCGGCAGCGGCTGAAGAAGAAGCCCCGGTTCCAGACCGGTTCCGGAGCGGCGCGGTGGAAGCCGAGGCGGCACAGCAACGACATGGCCCCGCTTTAGCAGAGGAGGCGGCCGGGGCGGAAGCCGGGGCGCGGCGGGCGGCGGCGGCGGCGGGCGTCCCGAAACGGGCGTGTTCCCCGGCGGCGCCCCTCACCCCCGCCGCCGGCCGGCGCCTCAGCCGCCGCGGCGGCGGGCGAGGCCGTCCTGGATGCTGACGAAGCCGAGCACCGCCATGAACAGGCCGCCGGCCGCCATCACCAGCAGCCCGTAATGCGAACCGATATATCCGAGCATGATCGTCTCCCTTGGCGTGGAGACCGCTCTATCGGCGGGCGGGCGCGGCGCCGCGATACGGGATGTTACGGACCGGGGGGCCTTTACCCGGGCGGCCGGCGGGGCTAGGGGCGCCTTCCCCGCCGGCATGCCGCCCGCGGGATCGAGAGGAGGCGACCATGACACGCGACCGCCACGACGACCTCCCCTGCTTTCGAGGTCATTTCCAAACGCCGTAACGGCTTCCCGTCCGAGACGCGGGTGAAGCGGGGCCTCCGCTTCGTGCGCGGCGGCGAAAAGGAGCTGGTCGAGAAGCTCGGCCGGCGCGATCCGTGCCCGTGCGGCTCGGGCAAGAGCTTTCAAGCGCTGCTGCCTCGCCTCCGGCCGGTTTCGACGGCGCGGAGCGGAAGGACTATTGGCGCGACTGAGCGGGGCGGCGCTCCGGGGCGTGGACGCGGGCGCGGCTAGCCGCACTCGATGTCCACGTCCACCTTCCCGTTCTGGCCGACCTGCCAGTTCACGTGCTTGACCGGGGCGGGCGCCATCGGAGCGTCCGGAAGCGAAAGCTGGATCGTGTCGCCTACGGACGGGATCTGAGGCATCGAGGCCTTGTGGGCGCGGCCGCCGATCGTGATCGTCACATTCATCATGTCGGTCTCTCAACTCGTGTGGCAGGCGGGGCAGCAATAGGCGCAGCCGTTGGCCCGTGGATAATCGCGCTTCGCTTCGAGCACGGCGCCGTGGCAGGAGCCAAACTCGCCCAGATATTGCGCGCTGGACGGAAAGTAGCGGCAGCTCCGCACATGGACCTCGTGGTCGCCGTTCGACTGCTGATTCCGGTTCACGTAATAAGACTGCATCCGGATCCTCCGTTCTGGACCTTGGCCGGAGGTTAGCCGCGTTCCGGCCCGGAAGGAGGTGCAAGCTGATCCGAAACGGAGCTGGTTTCCACCGAAACGGAAGCCGCCGGGACGGACAGGCACACCGGCCGGGAAACGGCGCCGCGATCAAGCGGCAAAGGTGACGAAAGCGCGCGCGACCGGGCAATTTTCCCGAGCCTTTTCAACGCGGCCGATGCGGGCGGGTGATCGACATGTTCAAAGAGCCGGCCGGCCCCGAAGCGCCGGGCGATTCGGACCATGGCACGATCGGGGGGCTGTAGGACAATGGTTTGTGGGCGTTGGACGGATCACGGCCGTTCCCAGACGGACGCCGCCAGTCCGTCCCTTGGGCCGCTCCGGCGAGAGCAACCATGCTTGGCACCTGCCAGCAGGTCGGGTTATGCCTCCGCCCGCCATGGGTGAGGATCCTTTCTTGACTGGTCACGAATGCTGACCGGCGGGAGCCGCGTCCAAGGGGCCGTTCCGGACGGTGCACTGATCACCCCTGCACAGTCGCGCATGGCGCGGGCGGCGCTCGACTGGCCGATCGCGGCGGCGGCGCGCGCGGCCGGCATCAGCAGCCGCACTCTCCTGCGCTTCGAGAACGAGCAGCGCGACATCAAGCCGGAGCTGATCGCGGCGGCGCGGCGGGTCTACGAGGAGGCGGGGGTCCGCTTCCTCGACGGCGGGCCCGACGCCGGCGCCGTCGTCCCCCCGCCCCTCAAGGTGCCGCCGCCGAGATAGGCGCTGGAGCCTGACCTTCGCGGTCATGAATCGTGACCGCGAAGAGGCCGCAGCCTGACTTCAAGGCGCGAGGCGACCCACTTGTCGACCGGGTGGTGCCGGAGCGGGTGGGGATGCCGTCCAGAGGGTTTGATCTGGAGCGTCCTGTTCTTCGGCTGGAGCAGTCACGCATGGCGCGGGCGGCGCTCTTATGGTCGCTCGAGGATGCGGCCGCGGCGGCGGGCGTCAGCCGGCGCACGGTGCTGCGCTTCGAACGCTATCATCGGGGCGTGAGGCCGGAACTGCTCCAGGCGGTGCGGCGAGCCTATGAGGCGACGAGGGTTCGGTTCTTGGACAAGGGACCGGATGCCGGCGACGTGGTGCCGCCGCCACTGAGGGTATGCGTCAGTAGACGATTAGCATCTCCTGCTCCGGCGCGACCTTGCCGGTGCGGTTCTGAAACTACCACGGCGGATCGGCGAGGATGGTGCCGAACTTCTTTCCGCGCGCCGAAGCGAGAAGGTCGATTCCGGCTTCGGAAGGTCGGCGGCGGAGCGGAACATAACGAGATCTTTGTTTCCAAATTGGCAATTCGGCAACCTGATTTTTTACGGTGCTGCGGTAGCTGCCAAGCCTCCGGCCATGGTCGAGAGCGTGCCAGCCACGCTCCAGTCCCTAGTCGTGAATAACACGGATGCATCAGCTACGATGGTCATGAGGCCGGCAATCTTGTGTGCTGGAATGGGTTCAGTCCCCAACGGCTGCGCAAGCTCAGTCCTTAGCTGATTAAGCATCTGCTTGGGCACCGCGGCGATGGAGCCGGGAGCCAAAGTCCTCTCGCCATGTCGTATCTGATCAATCGCGAGGCCGTAATTTTCCACAACGTTCATGATTAGGTTTCGTGGACAAAGCTTGACGGGGGACTCGCAGGTTGATTCAAAGCTTCCTTTTGGAGGCGGCGTTGGGCGAGTGGATTGGTCTTACGGATGACGAGTGGGCATTGATCGGGCCGC
>NZ_JBKBMQ010000013.1:0-111272 GCF_046295735.1 Allosphingosinicella sp. | reverse complement strand
CAACAAACTCAAGAACTGGCGGCGCATTGCCACCCGCTACGACAAGACGCGAGAGTCATATCTGGGCTTCGTCACCATCGCCTCCGTCAAACTCTGGCTACCCTTTGTCCACGAGGCCTAACATTCGCGTTTAACGCGTGGAAGCGACCGGCAGCCTACATTCCCGGATGCGCAATGATCAGGCGCTGAGGACCACAACCACGAGCAGAGCGGAGCTGACGTTCATTGCAGGCCATGCGAGACGGTTCAGCCGGTCTGATCGAGCAATCAGCGCTGACCAGTCGTATGTTGCGCCAACAGGGAAGGCGAAGATCAAGGCAGCGTTCGGCAGGATAATCGTCAACATGCCTCGGAGCGTATCGGCTCCAGCGTTAACGCCCACTTCCCACCCTCCAAGTACGTCGACCTGCCTCCCGGCTTGGTAGAAACCGCAACTCCACATCCTCGGATTGACCAAATTACCACGTGACCGGAACCAGACCATCTGCTTCCGGCACTTTCAGCCATCGACCACTGATGTTGAGCTCCCGATGCTCGTCATCTGGCTGCATGCACCCTCTTCAGCCCAAACAGCAATTTCAGATTGCGCTTGTCCGAGGCCTCAAGCGACCTTGCTGCGATCGTGACATGGGTCACGCTTCTGCTCCCCCCCGACCCCGCGCCGCGGAGCCGACGCCAGAAGGTTGCGAAGGCCGAGTTCGAGGGGGCCGGTGAGGACACCGTTGAAGACCGCGCCGATCGAGTTCCCCATCGCCCATCGGACCTGGGCCGGCAGCCGGCCAACGGACGGCAGGAACAGAACGACTTGGCTGCCAACCGGCACTGGTGCCTCACAATCGGCGAGAAAGCCCCCCCTTGATATGTTCGCCACCCTTGCCGGGACCTGGTCACCTGAAAAGGTACTGATCGTCGCCGGCAGATTAGAAGGCATCCTCGGATCACGCGGTATATAACTCGACGCCATCAGCATTCTCCCCCAGATGAGGATGCTATGCAGCTCCTGCGTTCACAAAGTTAAGCGCCGCTACGGGATTTCCGCTGTAGCCGGTGCTAGACAGGCGGCGCTGGAAACTTTGCGCCGCCTAAGGGACCGGTGCCTGCTGACCTCGCTGTCCGCCGGCGACCCCGTAGGCATCCACGATGGATGTCTAAGGTCATGGCCATCGGACGTGGAGCGTCCGCCTCTCCATCTACTCTGCTGAAACCAGACCGTGAGCTCCCGTCCACATTGAGCCATTCTGGGCAGACGAGGTCAAACCTTTAACGGCGCGGAACGGAAACTTCTCAATTGTCATACCAACACTGCTACGCGTTGCGTCCACAACCGAGCGGTGTAACCACCCCGCCGGATGCTCGCTCGCGAGCTGAAGTTCGACGCGAAACCGTGTGTCTTTCGACACGAAAATCACGCGCGAACTGACCGTTCGGGCCTGTTTCGGCTCCGACAAGGTAGCGATAACCGGCAGCAACGGCCCGACTTGTGCACGGATCCGGTTGCTCCGGACCCCGCAAGCGCCCTCAGCGGACGAAGGGGTCGATCGTCTGGATGGTGCCGTCCGGATTGTGGCGCAGCTCCGTCATCTTGATGTTCCGAAGGTGGGTGCGGTTCGAAAGCTGGGTGTCGTGATAGAAGAGGTACCAGCGGCCGCGAAACTCGGCGATTGAATGGTGGTTGGTCCAGCCTTGCACCGGTAGCAGCACCCGGCCGCGATAGGTGAAGGGTCCGTAGGGGGAATCGCCGGTCGCATAGACGATGTAGTGCGTGTCGCCGGTCGAGTAGCTGAGATAGTATCGGCCCTGATATTTGTGGACCCAGGCCGCCTCGAAGAAGCGCCGGTCCAGGTCGCCGCCCAGGATCGGGCGGCCCTGCTCGTCGAGGATCGTCACCTCGCGCGGCGCTTCGGCGAATTCGAGCATGTCGTCCCGCATTCTGGCGATGCGCGGCATGATCGCGGGCGCGTCGGGCCGCCCGAGATCGGTGTTGCCGGCGGCCGGATCGTAGCGCCCGCCGGTCCAGCGCTGGAGCTGCCCGCCCCAGATGCCGCCGAAATACATGTAGGTCGCCCCGTCGTCGTCGGTGAACATACCGGGATCGATGCTGTAGCTCCCGCGGATCGCCTCCGGCCGCGGCGTGAACGGCCCCTCCGGCCGGTCGGAGACGGCGACGCCGATGCGGAAGACGTCTTGATGGTCCTTGGCCGGGAAATAGAGATAGTAGCGCCCGTTCTTCCGGGCCGCGTCGGGCGCCCACATCTGCCGCCGCGCCCAGGGCACCTGGTCGACGTCGAGCGCGACCGGATGGACCGTCACCGGCCCGCCCACCCGGTCCATCGAAAGCACGCGATAGTCGCGCATCTCGAAATGGGAGCCGAGATCGTCCTCGACGGTGCTGCCGTCGATGTCGTGCGATCCGTAGATGTAGAGCCGGTCGTCGAACACCCGCGCGGAAGGATCGGCCGTGTAGATCTCGGTCACCAGCGGCTGCGAGAGATAGCGCAGCCCGTCTGGCGAACGCGGCTCGCCATGGGGCGCGGCGGCGCAGGCGGCGAGCTGCAGCGCCGCGGCGCCGGTTACCAGGATCGACAGGGCCTTCATCATCCTTCCTCTCCCCTTCCGTTTCAGACGAAGCGGTTGATCAGATTTTCAAGATATTCCTGGCGGCCCGACGGCGGGCGGCGGTCGGCGTCGTTCGTGGCGAGCGCATGGTCGGCCAGCTCCGCCAGGCTCATCCGGCCAAGCGCCTGGCGGCCGAAGTCGCCGCGCCAGCCGGCATAACGGTCCTCGACGAAGCGCCGCAGCCGCCCGTCCTCGATGATCGCGGCGGCGTTGAGCAGGGCTCTGGCCAGCACGTCGATCCCTCCGACATGGCCGTGGAAAAGGTCCTCGGCATCGACCGACTGGCGGCGCACCTTGGCGTCGAAATTGAAGCCGCCGCTGGTGAAGCCCCCCGCCTTCAATATCTCGATCAAGGCGAGCGTCAGGCCCGGAACGTCGTTCGGAAACTGATCGGTGTCCCAGCCATTTTGCGGATCGCCGCGATTGATGTCGACCGAGCCGAAGATGCCGAGCGCGGCGGCGGTGGCGATCTCATGTTCGAAGCTGTTGCCCGCCAGCGTCGCGTGATTGGCCTCGATGTTGACCTTCACCTCGTCGGTCAGGCCGTAGCGGGCGAGGAAGCCGTAGACCGTCGCCGTGTCGCGATCATATTGGTGCTTGGCCGGCTCGTGCGGCTTGGGTTCGATCAGGATCTGGCCGGTGAAGCCGATCTTGTGCTTGTGCTCGACGGCGAGGCTGAGGAATCGGCCGAGCTGGTCCAGCTCCTGCCGCATGTCGGTGTTGAGGATGGTGTCGTACCCCTCGCGCCCGCCCCACAGCACGTAGTTCGCGCCGCCCAGCCGGTGGGTGGTCTCCAGCATCTCGCGCACCTGGAAGGCGGCCCAGGCGAAGATGTCCGGATCGGGGCTGGTCGCACCGCCGGCCGCATAGCGCGGGTGGGAGAAGAGGTTGGCGGTGCCCCATAAGAGGCCGACCCTGGTCTCCTCCATCTTGCGCTGCATCCTGTCGGCGATGGCCGCGAGGCTTCGGCGATGCTCCGCAGGCGTGTCGGCGCTCGCCATCGCATCGACGTCGTGGAAACAGAAGAAGGGGACGCCGAGCCGCTCGAAGAAGTCGAACGCATTGTCGAGCTTGAGATCGGCGAGTTCCTGCGAGCAGGCCTGGCCCGGCTGCCACGGCCGCTGGAACGTTCCCGCGCCGAAGATGTCGTGGCCGGGCCAGGCGAAGCTGTGCCAATAGGCGACCGCCAGGCGAAGATGATCCTTCATGCTCTTGCCCAGCACCTGCCGGTCCGCGTCGTAGTAGCGGTAAACCAGCGGGTTGGGGCTGTCGGGCCCTTCATAGCGGATCGGATCGAAGTCGGCGAAGATGCGGTGGGTCATCATGGTTCCCGGAAAACAGGTTTGAGGGCGGCGTAGAGGGCACGGAAGCGCGGCTGGCGCTCCGCGAAATGGTCGATGAGACGCGGCTCGGGCTCGATCGTGGCGGTGACCGGCGGCGGCGCGCAGACCTCCTCCACGCGCGCCTCGCCCGATGCGATGCGCGCGAGCCGGGCCGCGCCGAACGCCGGCCCCACCTCCCCCGCCTCGCGGTAGACGAGCGGCCGATCGAGCGCGGCGGCGATCAGCCGGCCCCAGAATTGCGACCTGGATCCGCCGCCCACCATCGTGAAGGAGCGGATGTCGGAGCCGGTGCCCGCGATCACGTCGACGCCGTCGCGAAGCCCCATGGCGACGCCGTCCAGCACCGCGCGCGCCGCCGCCTCGCGGCCGGTGCCGGCGGTGAGGCCGAAGAAGACTCCGGTGGCGTAGGGATCGGCATGCGGCGTGCGCTCGCCGTTGAGATAGGGAAGGAAGATGGGGGCGCTCGCGTCCTCCGCGCGTTCGGCGGCGGCGAGCAGCTCGGGCACGTCGGCGAAACCGAGCAGCCCCGTCGCCCAGTCGAGACAGGCGGCGGCGCTCAGCATCACCGACATCTGGTGCCAGCGGCCGGGAAGCGCATGGCAGAAGGCGTGAAGGCCCTGCGCGGGCGCTGCGAGCAGGCGGTCGGTCGCGACGAAGGCGACGCCCGAGGTGCCGAGCGAGAGGAAAGCGTCGCCCTCGCCAATCACGCCCGCGCCGACGGCGGCGGCCGCATTGTCGCCCCCGCCGGCCGCGACGCGGACGGCCTCCATCCCCCAGGCTTCCGCCACGTCGCGGCGCAAGGTGCCGCTCACCTCGCTGCCCTCGAACAATTCCGGCATTGTCCGCTCGTCGAGGCCGGTCGCGGCCAGCATATCGGGCGACCAGCGCCGCGCGGCGACATCGAGCCAGAGCGTACCGCTCGCGTCCGACATGTCGCTCGCCTTGCCGCCGGTCATGCGGAGACGGACATAATCCTTCGGCAGCAGCACCGACCGGACGGCGGCGAACAGCTCCGGCTCGTGCCTGCGCACCCAGAGCAATTTTGGCGCGGTGAAACCCGCCATCGCGGCATTGCCGCTGATTTCGCGCGTGCGGGGCTCCGCCGCTTCGAGTTCCACGCATTCCGCGTCCGAGCGGCCGTCGTTCCAGAGAATGGCCGGGCGTAGCGGGCGGTCGTCGGCCCCGAGCAGGGTCGCGCCGTGCATCTGCCCGGCAAGGCCGATCGCCCGCACCTTGCGGCGCAGCGACGGATCGAGCGCGCGGACCGCATGGTCCACCGCCCGCCACCAGTCATAGGGGTCCTGCTCCGAAAAGAGCGGGCGCGGGCGGCTGATAGCGAGCGGCGGCGAGGAGGCCTGAGCGGCAAGCGTGCCGTCCTCTGCGAGGAGCACCGCCTTCACCGCCGACGTTCCGAGATCGATGCCGAGGTACATCAGCCGCCGTCCTCGTCCATGAAGCCGAAGCGGAAGATAGTGGTGGAGCGGAAGGTCTCGCCGGGACGCAGGACGGTGCTCGGGAAATCGGGTTGGTTGGGGCTGTCGGGCAGGTGCTGGGTCTCGAGCGCGATGCCTTCGTGCGGGCCGTAGACCCTGCCCTGCGCACCGACCCCACCATTGCCGAGCCAACCGCCGGTGTAGATGTGGATGCTCGGCTCGGTCGTCAGAACATCGAGCCGGCGCCCCGATGCCGGATCGGAGAGGGTTGCGGCCTGCGCCAGCCCGCCGTCACCGCCGAGGATCCAGCTGTGATTGAAGCCGCGGCGGCCCTCCATCTGCGGATGATCGGCGGATTGCTGCGCCCGGGTCGGGCGGGCGGAGGTGAAGTCGAAGGGCGTTCCCGCGACGGGGTTGAAGCGCCCGGTGGGGATGCCGCCCTCGTTCGTTTCCGCATAGCTGTCGGCCGCGATCTCGAGGAGGTGGTCGAGCACCGTCCCGGAGCCCGCGCCCGCCAGATTGAAATAGCCGTGGCTGGTGAGATTAAGGACGGTCGGCGCGTCCGTTCGCGCCTCAAAGTCGATTCGCAACTCGTTCGAGGGGAGGAGCGTGTAAGTCACCTCCACCTCCAGTTCGCCGGGGAAGCCCTGCTCGCCCGCCGGGCTGACATAGCGCAGCACGGCGCCCGCTGCGCCGTCTTGCTCGAACGGCCGCACCTCCCACAGGCGCTTCTCGAAGCCGGCCGAGCCGCCATGAAGGGCGTGGGGGCCATCATTGGCCGAGAGCCTGTATTCGCGCCCGTCGAGCGTGAAACGCGCGTCGGCGATCCGGCCCGCATAGCGGCCGACCAGAGCGCCGAAATAGTCGCCGTTGCGGTGCGCATAGTCGTCGAGATCCGCAAAGCCGAGCGCGACATTCTCCACCCGCCCGTCGCGGTCGGGAACCTCGATGGCGGTGATGATCCCGCCATAATTTAGGAAACGGACGACCATGCCGCGCGCATTCCGAAGGCTGAATTCCCGCACCGCCTCGCCTTCAGCCGTCACGCCATAGGCGCGCGCTTCGACAGGCAAGGGCTGCGACGCCGCAGGCGTGGCGACGCCGAGAGCGAGAGCGACGAAGAACCGGCCGAATTGCCGCATGATTTCTTCCTCCTCGATCAGCGCGGCGGGCGCGCGAGCTGTTCCCGGGTCCGCTCACGCGCCGGCGCGCCGCCGGCCCGCACGGCTCGGGACCGCGCCGCGCAAGGCATCGGCGATGGCGGCGCGGAGCGGCTTCGGCTGGAAGTCCGCATCATAGGGCGCCACGCGCTTCGGCAGCCCATCTGGGCGCACCCAGCGGTCCTGCAGCCAGGAATAGCGGTCGGTCATCCCCCAGACCAGGATGTCGCCCATCTGCGGATAGCTCAGCATCAGGTCGAGATAGGCGCGCGCATAATCGGCGACCGCCCGATCCCGGGTGGGAACGTCCGCCGGCAGGCCCTTGTCGTGCACGTCGAACTCCGTGATGACGAGATCGTAGCCCATCCCCACCACTTCGTCGATGAACCGGCGCCAGGCCTGCTCCTGCGCGGCGCCAAAACCGATCGAGTCGTCGCTGTTCTCGGTGCCGATGTGCGATTGAACGCCGAGCGCGTCGACCGGCACGCCGCGCCGGCGAAAGCCCTCCAGCAGCCGCAGCACGCCGGTGCGATGGACCTCGTTCCACGGTTCCCAGGCCATATAGTCGTTGTAGACGAGCTGGGCGTGGGGCGCGGTTTCGCGGGCGGTGCGGAAGGCAAGATCCACAACCGCCTCGGCGCTGCCCATCGCACGCGAGAAAGCGGTCTCCCGCATGTCGCCGCGCCAATTGTGCACCGCTTCGTTGACCACGTCGTAGGAATAGATGCGGGTGCCGTAGCGGCGGCACACCGTCGCGACATGCTCCCGGATCATCCGTTCGGCCTCCGCCGCCGGGCGCGCGCCGAAATCGTAGGACGCGACCCAGTTCGGAAACCAGTCGGGATGATGCCACAGCAGGGTGTGGCCGCGCATCGCCAGCCCATGTTCCTCCGCGAAGGCGAGGATGCTGTCGGGCGCTCCGAAATCGAACGAAGTCGGCGACGGCCTGATCGAACTCCATTTGAGCTCGTTCTCGTGGACCAGGGCGCCGCATTCCGCCACCAGCAGGGCACGGTAACGCGGATCGGCGAAGGAGCCGGTGATCGTCCCAGCGCTCCCGCCCCCGACCGAGGACCCGAAGCGCCGGCCGGAGCGGCGCGCAATCGTGTCGAGACCTGCGGCCGAGGTATCGGGGAAGGCGGTGGCGCAGGCGCTGAGTGCCAGGCCCCCGGCCATTGCAAGTCCTTGCCTGCGTGTGATTTCCATCCTGATCTCCGCTACGTGATAGCGTTAACATAGCCAAGCGGGTAAGAGTCAACCGCGAACTGATCTTTGAGGTAGACGGAGGAAAAAAGAGCACCGCCGGCGGGGCGTCGGTGCTCCAGGTCACCCCATGGGCGGGATCAGAATGTCGCGCGGATGATGGCGGTGAAGCGCCGGTCGTTGATGAACCACGAACGCGGTCCCCGGAAGATACCGCTCTGCTCCGAAGCGTCGATCACCTGGCTGGTGCGCGTCACCTCGTTGAGCAGGTTCACGCCCTGCACACCCACCCGGATCTGCGGCGTGATCGAATAGAAGATCGACGCGTCGAGCTGTCCGGAGGCTTCGTTGTAGACCGGCGCGAACGGCACGATCACGTCGCGCACCGTCAGCAGGAAGCGCGACCGCCAGGAATAAGCGGCGCGGATCGACAGCGGTCCTTGTTCAAAGAAAGGCGTGAAGTTGATCGAATGTTTGGAAAGCCCCTGGAGCGGCAGCAACCCCGTGTCGACCCGCGACACCGTGCCCGCCGCCACGTCCGGATCGGTTTCCGACAATGTGCTTTGCGGCACGCCGCTGGAATCCACGTAGGTGTAGGTGGCGTTGAGGCCGAGGCCGCGCAGCGGACCGGGCAGGAAGGTGAAGGTCTGCTGATAGGCGATTTCGAAGCCGCGGACCTTGCCCGATTCCTCGGCATTCACCGGCGTGGTCACGATCGCGTCGAACGTCGCGCCGTTGTTGGTGAAAGGCCGGCGCTCGGTGCCGTTGGTCAGCACGCCGGTCAGCTTCTTGTAGAAAGCGGCGAAGGTGAGCTGACCGACATCCGCGAAATACCATTCGACCGATGCATCGAAATTGCTCGATTCGATCGGCCGCAGGAACGGATTTCCGACGGTGGCGCGGGCGATCGGGCGGCCGCCGCCGCTGCGGATGCTTTCCTCGTCCGTCGACAGGGCGAGATTGTAGAAGTTGCGGGTCAGCCCGAATTCCGGCGCCGCGATGCCGTTGTACCAGGCGAAGCGCAGCTGGACCCCGCCCCCCAACTCGGCCTTGAGATTGAGGCTGGGCAGGAAATAATCGTAGTTGAGCCGCGCCTGGCTGGGAATGGAGGCGCCGCTCGCCCATTGCCGCGCCTGCTGGCGCACGTCGGCCGGGAGACGGCAGAAGGGCGTGGGTGTGATCTCCTCGCCCGTTTCCGGGTTCTGCCGGATCGCGCATTGCGCGTCCGACTGGAAGGTCTGTTGCTGGAAGACTTGGAGACCGCTGGCGAGCCGGGTCGTGCCCGTCCATCTCACGCCGAAATTGCCGCTGAGGCGGACGCCGTTCGCGAGGCTGTTGCCGAAGCGGACCATCATGTAGGTCGCGTTGTTGGTTTCCTTGACCGGGTTGATCTCGCCCGGCTGAAACGGCCCCTCGGTGACGCCGCAGCGCAGCGCGAGCGGCACCCAGTTCTGCGGGCAGCCGTCCGCCCCCAGCCGCGCGCGCCACTCGTCGCCGACGCGCAGCGCGAAGTCTGACGCCTCCTGATAATTCTGCGCCGGGCTGCCAGAGTAGAACCAGCGGCTCTGGCCCAATAGGGGATTGGGGGCCTTGCCGCGCAGGAAATTGTCGAACGGCACGAGCTCGGCCTGGGCCGATCCGGGAGCGCCGCCCGCCGTGTCCGGACTGCCGTCGATCGGTTCGTCGAGCCAGACCGGGCCGCCGGCGCCCCAGATCTCGCTCAGCACGCCCCAATTGTACTGCGAGAAGCGGGCGACGTTGTTGCGCTCGGCGATGCGGTAGCCCATCCGGATCGAGGTCAGCCAGCTCTCCTCGGGAAAGCTGTAATCGCCGTCGATCCGGAACGCGTTCTGCTTGCCCTCGCTCTGCTCGATATGATCCATCGCCGCGCGGAAGAAGCTGTTGTACGGATCCTCGAAGCTGGTGTGGCCGGGGCCGAAATAGGTCGGCGGGATGCCCGCAGCGCCAAGGTCGTTGCACGGGCTGTTCTGCGCCGGGCCCACACACACTTCGGGCGGCCGGAACTCGATCGTCGGGATGCGGCCCGCGGACATGTCGAAGAACACGTTCTGGAAGCTCGACGTCCAGATGCCCATGTCGAGATTGTCGACCTTGGAATCGACGTGCTGATAGTCGAAATTGAAGGTCAGACGTTCATTTGCGTCCCATTTGATGTTGGCGCCGTAATCGGTGGTGACGAAGCGCTGGTCGACCGAGCGGCGCTGGTTGTTGCTCTGCAGTCCGAAGACGGGCGTGCGCAGCTGCGGATTGCCGCCCCAGGCGGTCTGCTGGTCGTCGCGCCAGCCGGTCGGGCCGGTGATGACGCCGCGTTCGAACAGGCCGCTGTCGCCGAATTCCAGACGCGTGCCGGGTACGGCGCGGGAATCGCCCTGGTCGGTGACGACGTCGGTCGCGATCTCGATCGCATTCTCGGTCCAGGCCTGGCGCGAGTCCGAGCGCAGGAACTGCAAGGTCGCAAGCACGTCGCGGTTGGGGCTCCGCCACTGCGCCGCGGCGCCATAGCCGTAACGCTCGCGGTTGAACTCCTGCGAGCGCATCGCGGCGCCGCGTGGCAGATAGACGTCGCGCACGGCCGTCGCGCCCGCCGCCGGGATGACGTCGCCGTTCGAATAGAGCGTGCGCTCGCCATAATTGGAGATTTGAAGACCGTCCGCCCGCGACTTGAGCTGGGAATAGACGAAGTTGCCGAGGATGCCGAACTCGCCGATGTTCGTGTCCCAGCGGTTGCTCGCGAACAGCGAAACCGTGGGGCTCCATTCTCGCGCGAAATCGCCCCAGCTGCCTTCCACCGATCCGGAGACGACGAAGCCCTGGCTGTCGAACGGAACGCGGGTGCGCAGGTTCACGGTACCGGCGATGCCGCCCTCGATCATGTCGGCCGACGGGCTCTTGAACACATCGACGCCGCCCATGAGCTCGGCCGGAACGTCGGCGAAGCTCAGCCCGCGGCCGTTATTGGCGGTGAAGGTGTTGCGGCCGTTCAATTCGCTACGCACGGAAGGAAGGCAGCGCACGACGACGCCGTTTCTTGCGGCAGAGAGGTGGTCTGGGTCGTGCCCGCCCGCGAAGCGGTTGATGGCGACGCCCGGGACGCGCTGCAGCGCCTCCGTGACGCTGCGGTCCGGGAGCGCGCCGATATCCTCGGCCGAGATGGAGTCGACCACCACGTCGGCTTGGCGCTTGATCTCCTGGGCGCTGCGCAGGCTCTGGCGGATGCCGGTCACGACGATGGAATCGGCGCCCTCGGCCGGGTCGGCGGTGGGCACCGTTTCGTCCGCGCCGGCGGTGCCGGGCCGGGGCGTCGTGGCGGGCGGCGTCTGCTGCGCCATTGCCGGATTGGCCGCCGCCAGGCCGCACAATGCCAGCACGGACGCGCCGCAGTTCAGCCACGCGTGAAAGGCGGCACTACCTTTGAAGGATTGCCCCATCGCTTCCTCTCCATGTTAGCGCTAACAGTTGACCTGGCGCTTCTTTTTGTTAGCCACGAGGTAATCGAGATTCGCAGCAGAAATCAAGCTCCCAGGATCAGAGCAAAATAAGGGGCTTTTCCGCGGCGGTGCCGGCTACGGCGCGCAGAACGCTCGACGATGTTAGCGTACAACAAGCGCGGCATCGCACCGGAGGGAGGAACTGTGTTGGAAGGCCGCCTCAGGACCATCCTCATCGTTGGGGGAGGCACCGCCGGCTGGATGACCGCGGCCGCCTTGGCGCGCAAGCTCGCTGGCACCGGGATCGGCATCAGGCTGGTCGAATCGGCGGAGATCGGAACGGTCGGCGTCGGCGAGGCGACCGTCCCCCACATCCGCTTCTTCAACGCTACGCTCGGCATCGACGAGGCCGATTTCATGGCCCGCACGCAGGCGACCTTCAAGCTGGGCATCGAATTCCGCAACTGGGCGCGGCGCGGCGATTCCTACATCCACCCGTTCGGCGCCTACGGGACGGAAATCGGCGGCCTCCCCTTCCATCATCATTGGCTGAGAATGCGCGCGGCCGGCCTCGATCACGACATCGAGGATTATTCGCTGCCCATCCAAGCGGCGCGGCGCGACCGGTTCGACCATCCCGCCGACGACCCGCAGTCGCTCTTCTCGACCTTCTCCTACGCCTATCAGTTCGATGCCGGCCTCTATGCGGGCTATCTGCGCGGCTACGCCGAACGCCTTGGCGTCGAACGAATTGAAGGCAAGGTCGTCGATGTCGAGCTCGGCGGCGAGGACGGCTTCGTGCGATCCGTCACCCTCGACCGCGGGCTTCGGCTGGAGGCGGACCTGTTCGTCGATTGCTCCGGCTTTCGCGGCCTCCTCATCGAACAGGCGCTGCACGCCGGCTATGAGGAATGGACGCAATGGCTGCCCTGCGACCGCGCGATCGCCCTCCCCTGCCCCAGCGACGGGCCGCTGACGCCCTACACCCGCGCCACGGCCCGCGAGGCCGGTTGGATCTGGCGCATCCCGCTCCAGCACCGCGTCGGCAACGGACATGTCTATTCGAGCGCCTTCCTGAGCGACGAGGAGGCGGAGCGTGCGCTCGTCGAGCAGCTCGAAAGTCCGCCGATGGCCGCCCCCAACCGGCTGCGCTTCACCACGGGCAAGAGGCGCCGGCAATGGATCGGCAACTGCGTCGCGGTCGGACTCTCGGCGGGGTTCCTGGAGCCGCTGGAATCGACCAGCATCCACCTCATCCAGCTTGCCATCGGGCGGCTGATCGATCTGCTTCCGGTCCAGGGGTGGGAGCCGCTCGACGCCGACGAATTCAACCGGCTGATGGACGTCGAATATGAGCGGATCCGCGATTTCCTGATCCTTCATTATCACGCCACCGAACGCGACGACACGCCGTTCTGGACCCATTGCCGGACGATGAAGGTGCCCGACTCGCTCGCCTGGAAAATGAAACTGTTCCGCGAGCGCGGCCATGTCGCCACCTACCGCGACGGCATGTTCCTGGAGCCGAGCTGGATTGCCGTCTATCTCGGCCAACGCGTAATGCCGCGCCGGCACCACCCGCTGGCTGAGGCGCTTCCGGAGGAGGATTTGCGCGAACGGATGCGCCGGATGCGCGAGGCGTGCCGCGCCGCGGCCGAGCGAATGCCGGCGCACGACGCTTTCCTGAAGATTCTGGCGCCCCAGCCGGCGCGGGCGGCGGGCTGAATGCAGGAGCATCCCCACACGCGGGAAATCGTGATCGTCGGCGCGGGTGCGGCCGGCGCCATGGCCGGCGCCGCGCTGGCCCGCACCCTGCCGCGCGGGCGCTACTCTATCCGGATCGTTTCAACAGCGGACGACGCGGACCCTTTCGATTGCGCTGCGGCGTCGCTTCCCGCGCTCTCCGCTTTTCACGATCGGATCGGCATCGACGAGGATGCGCTGCTTGCCGAGGCCGGCGGCGCATTCAGTCTCGGCACCGCCTTCACCGGGTGGTCGACTCCGGGCCGCACCTATTTCCTGCCGTTCGGCGACACCGGGGCGCCGCTCGGCTCGGTCGCCTTTCATCATCTCGCCGCGCGGCTGCGCGCCGCTGGCCGGCCGGTACGCCTCGCCGATCATTCGCTCGCAGCGATCACGGCGCAGGCGGGCCGCTTCGCCCGCCCCGCCGGCGACCCGCGCTCGCCCCTGTCGACGCTTGCTTACGGGCTCCACTTGCCGCGGGCGGCCTATGCGCGCTTCCTGATCGCCCGCGCCCTCGGTGACGGCGCGGAGCTGACGGGCGCGCGCTTCGCGGGCGCCGAACTCGCGGCCGACGGACGCATCGCCGCGGTCCGGCTCGACAGCGGTGAGCGCGTGGCCGGCGACCTGTTCCTGGATTGCTCCGGGCCTGCCGGCCTGCTGATCGGCGGCGCGCTCGGCACCGGCTTCGAAAGCTGGCGCCGCTGGCTGCCCTGCACCCGCACGCTCGAGCTGATCGCGCAAGCCACGACCCCGCCCGCGCCTTATGCCCACGTCGAGGCGCTGTCCGGCGGCTGGCGGCGCACGGTTCCGCTCAGGGAAAGGACGGGCCATCTGCTTGCCTGGTCGGGAGAGATGGACGCGCCCATGGCGGCGGAGCTGAGGCGCGGCGCGGGACGCATCGTCGCCGAGCGCGAGACCGCGATCGAACCTGGCCGCCGCGCGGCGCCTTGGACCCGCAACTGCATCGCGCTCGGAGCCGCCGCGGCCGTGCTGGAGCCGCTCGGCGGCATCGGCCTCCACCTCGTCCACTCGGCGCTTGCGCGGCTGGTCTCGTTGTTCCCTCGGGACGGCGACGCCCCGCTCGAGGCCGCCGAATATAACCGCCAGACGATCGAGGAGATGGAGCGCGCGCGCGACTTTGTCATCCTGCGCTACAAGACCAACGGCCGCGTCGGCGAACCATTGTGGGACCAATGCCGCGCGATGGATGTACCCGAGCCGCTCGCCCGCAAGATCGTGCTCTACCAAAGCCGCGGCCGCGTGCCGATGTATGACGGGGAGACGTTCGACCGGCCCGACTGGATCGCCACGCTCGACGAACACGGCGTGCGGCCGCGCCGCTACGACCCGCTCGCCGATGCGATCCCCGCCGTGCAGGTCGAGCGGCACGTCGCCCGCCTTCGCGAGCTAATCCTCGGCGCCGTCGCCACCTTGCCCTCGCACGCGGATTATCTGCGGCGTCACGTCGGGGCCGGGAAGGTAACAGGATGAGCGGTCCTGGGCCGATCCGCAAGGTCGTGATCGTCGGAGGCGGCACCGCCGGCTGGATGGCCGCGGCCGCTTTGGCGCGCCTGCGCCGCAACAGGGTCACGGAGATCGAACTGGTCGAATCCGACGAGATTGGGACGATCGGCGTCGGCGAGGCCACGATCCCGCCGATCCGCACCTTCAACGCCATGCTGGGCATCGACGAGAACGATTTTGTCGCGCGCACCCAGGGCAGCTTCAAGCTCGGCATCGAGTTCGTGAACTGGACGCGGATCGGGCACCGCTACATGCACGCCTTCGGAAGCTTCGGGGCGGACCTGGAAGCCATCAAGTTCCACCAGTTCTGGCTGCGCTACCGAGGCGAGCCGGGGATCGGCGGGATCGAGGATTACAATCTGTGCGCCGTGGCGGCCCGCCTCGGCCGCTTCCAGCCGCCGGCCTCCGACCCGCGCTCCGTTTTGTCCACTCTCAACCACGCGTATCATTTCGACGCCCATCTCTACGCCCTGTATCTGCGCGCTTATGCGGAGGCGCGGGGCGTACGCCGGAGCGAAGGCAAGGTGGTCAACATCGCGTTGCGCGGCGAGGACGGGTTCATCGAAGCGGTGGTGCTGAAGGACGGGCGGCGCGTCGCGGGCGACCTGTTCATCGACTGCTCCGGCTTCCGGGGCCTGCTGATCGAGGAGGCGCTCCACACCGGCTATGAGGAATGGACGCGCTGGCTCCCCTGTGACCGCGCCGTCGCCCTTCCTTCAGCTTCGGCGGGCGCCCCCCTCCCCTATACCCGTGCGACCGCGCGCGCCGCCGGGTGGCATTGGCGCATTCCGCTCCAGCACCGGACCGGAAACGGCTACGTCTACTCGAGCGCCTTCATCGGCGACGAGGAAGCCGCGTCGGACGTGCTCGCCAACGTCGAAGGCGCGGCCCTCGCCGAGCCGCGGGTGATCCGCTTCACCACCGGCCGCCGCCGCAAGGTGTGGAACCGCAACTGCGTCGCGCTCGGCCTCGCCTCCGGTTTCATGGAGCCGCTCGAATCGACCAGCATCCATCTCGTGCAGGCGGGCATCTCCAAGCTCCTCGCTTTGTTCCCGGACCGCGGCTTCGATCCGGTTCTGGCGGCCGAATATAACCGCCTCACAATGATCCAGCTGGAGCAGATCAGGGACTTCCTCATTCTCCATTACAAGGCGACCGAGCGAGAGGATTCGCCCTTCTGGCGCCACTGCGGCGCGATGGACATACCGGACAGCCTTTCGCGCAAGATTGAGCTGTTCCGCGCCCAGGGACGGCTGTTCCGCCATGAGGACGAGCTGTTCGCCGAAGCGAGTTGGCTCGCGGTGCTGCTTGGCCAAGGGGTCGAACCGCGGGCGGCTGACCCGCTCGTCGAGACGGTCGATCCCGCGCAGGTCCGGCACATTATGAGCCGGATGGCCGCCCACATTCGCCAGGCCGCCGAGTCGATGCCGCGGCACGCCGACCATATCGCCCGCAACTGCGCCGCGCCGGGCGCGCCAAACCCCTCAGCGCCCGTCGCGGCGCGAGCTTCAGGAGCATGACGTGACCGACAATCGCATTCGCAGCATCGCCATCATCGGCGGCGGGTCCGCGGGGTGGATGACGGCGGCGACGCTCGCCCGGCTACTCGGCCCCTCCTACGCCTCGATCACGCTCGTCGAATCCGACGAGATCGGCATCATCGGCGTCGGCGAGGCGACCATTCCGCAGATGGCGACCTTCAACCGTATGCTGGGCATCGACGAGGACGAGTTCGTCCGCGAGACCAAGGGCAGCTTCAAGCTCGGCATCCAGTTCGTGAACTGGGGGCGGCAGGGCCACGTCTATTTCCATCCGTTCGGCGGCTACGGCCTCAATATGGAGGGCGTGTCCTTTCACGCTTTCTGGCTGCGTCTGCACCAGGCGGGCCTCGCGTCCTCGATCGACGACTGGTCGCTGCAGGCGACCGCCAGCAAGCGCGACAAGTTCATGCGGCAGATCGATGCCGGCAATTCGCCTTTGTCCAACATCGCCTATGCCTATCATTTCGACGCCGGCCTTTACGCCCGCTATCTGCGCCGCTTCTCCGAGCAGCGCGGCGTCGTCCGCCAGGAAGGCAAGGTCGTCGACGTGTCGGTGCGCGGCGAGGACGGCTTCATCGAGGCCGTGACCCTGCAGGACGGCCGGCGCATCGAAGCGGACCTGTTCATCGACTGCTCGGGCTTCCGCGGCCTTCTCATCGAACAGACGCTGAAGACCGGCTATGTCGAATGGTCGCACTGGCTGCCCTGCAACCGGGCGGTCGCGGTGCCATGCGAAAGCGTCCAGGACATCGCGCCCTATACCCGCTCCACGGCCCGCAAGGCCGGCTGGCAGTGGCGGATTCCGCTGCAGCACCGCATCGGTAACGGCCATGTCTTTTCCAGCCACTATATCAGCGACGAAGAAGCGATCGACACTCTGATGTCGAACCTCGATGGCCGGCCGCTCGCCGAGCCGCGCATCGTTCCCTTCCAGACCGGCCACCGCAGGAAGTTCTGGGTCAAGAATTGCGTCGCGATCGGCCTTGCCTCCGGCTTCATGGAGCCGCTCGAATCGACCAGCATCTGGCTGATCCAGAGCGGCATCTCGCGGCTGATGGCGATGTTCCCGGACCGCAGCTTCGCGCCGCCGGACATCGAGCGCTACAACCGCGTGCTGCTCGGCGAATATGAGCAGATCCGCGACTTCCTCATCCTCCACTACAAGGCGACGGAGCGGGACGATTCCCCCTTTTGGGATTATTGCCGGAATATGGAGATTCCCGAGGGGCTCCAGGAGAAGATCCGCATTTTCGAAAGCTACGGCCGCAACTTTCGCGAGAATGAGGAGCTGTTCAACGATACGAGCTGGTTCGCGGTCATGCACGGCCAGGGGATGCGCCCGCGCGGCTACGATCCCGTCGCCGACATATTGAGCCTGGAGGAGACCAAAGCGCGGCTCGACCATATCCGCGGCGCGGTGATGAAATCGGCCGATTACATGCCCAGCCACAAGGAGTACCTCGCCCGGCATTGCGCGTCCGAGGAGCTTGCCGCCGCTTACCTGCCCGTGGCGCGCCGGGCATGAGGAGGGACATGGCGAAGGCGGCCCTCGCGATGGCCGCGCTGCTGCTCGGAACCGCCGCCGGGGCCGTTCCGCCCGTGGCCACGTTCGACTGGTTCCACTACGAGGGCGCCGACCCGCTGCCCGAAGGCGCCGAACTCCGGCCGGGAGACTATCGCAACCCCGTCCTCGCCGGCTTCTACCCGGACCCGAGCATCACCCGGGTCGGCGAGGATTATTATCTCGTCACCTCCACCTTCGGCTATTTTCCGGGCCTGCCGGTGTTCCGCAGCCGCGATCTCGTCAACTGGACGCAGATCGGCAATGCGATCGACCGTCCGGACCAGCTCGATTTCACCGGCCTCGGCCTTTCGCGCGGCGTGTTCGCCCCGGCGATCGAGGCGCATGACGGCATATTCTACATCGCCAACACATGCGTCGATTGCGGCGGCAATTTCCTGATCATGGCCACCGATCCGGCCGGCCCCTGGTCCGATCCCGTCTGGCTGCCGGATCTCGAAGGCGGCATCGATCCCTCGCTCTTCTTCGACGAGGATGGCCGCGCCTGGATACTGAACAACGGCCCGCCGCCGGGCGAGCCGCTCTACGAAGGCCATCGGGCCATCTGGATCCAGGAATATGATGTCGCCGTCAAACGCACGATCGGCCCGCGCACGCTGCTGGTGAACGGCGGCGTCGACATCAGCCAGAAGCCGATCTGGATCGAAGGCCCGCACATCTACAAGGTGGGCGGCCTCTATTATCTGACGGCGGCGGAAGGCGGCACCGCGGAAGGCCATTCGCAGGTCGTGCTGCGCAGCGCCAACGTAACCGGACCCTACGAACCATATTCCGGCAATCCGATCCTCACCCAGCGCGACCTCCCGCGCGACCGGCCGCTTCCGATCACCTCCGCCGGACATGCCGATTTGGTCCGGACGCCGCTAGGCGAATGGTGGGCGACCTTCTTGGCCGTCCGGCCCTATGAGGGCGATCTCTACAACACCGGCCGCGAAGTCTTCCTGATGCCGGTGCGCTGGGAGAATGGCTGGCCGCGGATCACGGGGCCCGGCGAGACGATCCCTTATGTCCACCCCCGGCCCAACCTCCCGCGCGGAGAGGCGGCCGTGCCGACGACCGGGCCGTTCAGCCTGCGCGAGGAATTCGACGCGCCACGGCTCCCCTTCCATTGGATGATGGTCCGCAATCCGGGCGAGGTTTGGCATCGGACGGGCGGCGGCAGGCTTGAGCTCGACGCGAGACCGGTCCGCCTCGGCGACATGGGCAATCCGTCCTTCCTCGCGCGGCGCCAGCAGCATCTCAATGCCGCGGCCGAGACGATCGTGCGCTTCGACCCGGCCCGAGACGGCGATCTCGCCGGCCTCGCCGCCTTCCAGAGCGACGACTATTGGTACCTCATCGCCGTTGGCCAGGAGGGCGGGCGCCGGGTGGTGACGCTTCGCCGCCGCGCGGATCCGTCCGATCCGGTCGGCGGCGTGCCGATCGCTGCGGCACCGGTTGCGGACGGCGTACCGGTGCGGTTGCGTATCGCCGCGCGCGGCGCCGATTACGACTTTCTCTACGGCGCCGATGACGGCGAGTGGCGGGAACTCGCCACCGGACTGGACGGCCGCATTCTGAGCACGCGCGTCGCAGGCGGTTTCGTCGGTGCTGTCTTCGGCCTTCACGCTTATTCATCCGCAAGCCCCGCCGGCGAAACGGCGGTCGGGATCCGGCTGAACCAAGTGGGCTTCCTGCCAGGACCGGCCAAGCGCGCGGTCGTGCCGCACCGATCGACCGTGCCGCTCCCCTGGCGGCTGACCGACGCCGGGGGCGCAACCATTGCCGAGGGGCACACCGAGGTGATCGGCCCCGACGGCTATTCGGGCGAGCATGTTCATCTCGTCGACTTCGGCGCCTTCACCGGCACGGGGGACGGCTTCCGCCTGGTGGTGGACGGGGCGCGGAGCCGTCCGTTCGCGGTCCGTCCGGACCTCTACGACGGGCTGCCGCGCGATGCCCTCGCCTATTTCTACCACAATCGCAGCGGCATTCCGATCGAGGCCCGCTTCGTCGGCGAGCGATGGGCACGGCCCGCCGGCCATCCGGTGGAGCGCGTCACCTGCTTTGCGGGCGAGGACCAGAACGGCAATATCTGGCCAAGTTGCGGCCATGTGCTCGACGTCAGCCGCGGCTGGTACGATGCCGGCGACCACGGCAAATATGTGGTGAATGGCGGCATCTCGCTGTGGACGCTGCTCAACGCCTATGAGCGTCGGCAGCACCACAACCGCCCCGAACTGTTTCCGGACGGGAGCGCGGCCATTCCCGAGGCCGGCAACGGCGTCAACGATCTGCTCGACGAGGCGCGCTGGCAGCTCGACTTCATGCTTGCCATGCAGGTGCCCGAAGGCACGCGAATGCGCCTTCCCGTCGGCATTCGCCAAGGCGGATCGAACCTCCCCTTCACCGAAATCGACGTGTCGGGCATGGCCCACCACAAGATCGCCGACGAAAAATGGACCGGCCTGCCGCTCGCCCCGCACGAGGACCAGCAGCCGCGCTTCCTCTATCCGCCGAGCACCGCGGCCACGCTGAACCTCGCCGCCACCGCCGCGCAGTGCGCACGCGTCTGGCGCGGCATCGACGACGCCTTCGCCGCCCGCTGCCTCGCCGCCGCCGAACGCGCCTTCGCGGCCGCGCGGCGCAACCCGGAGATCTTCGCCATCGGCAATTTCGACGGCAGCGGCGGCTATGGGGACCCGGAGTTGAGCGACGAGTTCCACTGGGCCGCGGCCGAGCTGTTCGTAACGACCGGAAACGCGGGCTACGAAGCCGTTCTGCGCGCCTCCCCGCATTTCTCCGCTGCGGTCGCGCCGGAGCCGGGCTGGCCGGGCACCGCGACGCTCGGCACCATCTCGCTCGCTCTGGTCCCCAACCGTCTCGCCGCCGGCGACCTGCAGGCGGTGCGCGTGCGGCTGACGGCCGCGGCGGATGCCTGGATCGCCGAGAGGGAACGGGTCGGCTACCGCATTCCTTATGCGCCCGAAGGCTATCCCTGGGGATCCAATTCGAGCGTCCTCAACCGCGCCATGATCCTGGCGCTGGTTCACGATTTCACCGGCGCGCCCCGTTATCGCGACGCGGTGGTGGACTCCATGGATTACATCCTCGGCCGCAACCCGCTCGACGTGTCCTATGTCAGCGGCTGGGGCGCGCGGCCGATGCGGCATCCGCATCACCGCTTCTGGGCGCACAGCCTCGACCCGGCCTATCCTCCACCGCCGCCCGGCGCGCTGTCCGGCGGGCCCAACAACACCAACATGTCGGACGATATCGCGCGCACCATGCGCGGGACCTGCCATCCGCAAACCTGCTGGGTCGACCATATCGACGCGTTCAGCATGAACGAGGTGGCGATCAACTGGAACGCCCCGCTCCTGTGGGTCGCGGCCTGGCTGACGGAGCGGGACTGACCCGGAGCGGGCCGGAGGGCGCGTTGCAAAGAAGGAGCCTTGCGCCTAGTCAGCGGGCGATGGAGGACCAGCAGTGAGCCGGCGACGCCGCGGAAGCATCACGATCCAGGACGTGGCGCGCGCGGCCGGCGTGTCGGCGATGACGGTCTCGCGGGTGATGAACGGCGAGCGCAACGTGCGCGAAAGCACGCGTGCGGCGGTGCGCGAAGCGATCGATCGCCTCAATTATTCTCCCAACACGGCCGCCCGCAGCCTGGCCGCCGGCGAAGCCACCCATATCGGCCTGCTCTACGCCAATCCGAGCGCAGCCTATCTCAGCCAGTTCCTGGTGGGCGCGCTCGCCGGCGCGCGCCGGGCCGGCTGCCACCTCGTGCTCGAAGCCTGCGAATCCGAAACGGCGGACGGTCAGGCGGAAGCGACCCGCGGCTTCGTGCAGTCGGGCGTCGACGGCGTGATCCTGCCGCCGCCCCTGTCCGAATCGCTGCCGGTCCATGCCGAACTCGCGGCCGCCGAGACGCCGGTCGTCACCGTTGCCATGGGCATGCCCCCGGCGGGGCGGCTCAACGTCCGCATCGACGATTTCGAAGCGGCCCGGGAAATGACGCGCCATCTCCTCGATCTCGGCCACCGCAACATCGGCTTCATCCTTGGCCACCCCAACCATGTCGCCACCGGCGAGCGCATGCGCGGCTTCTGCGTGGCGCTGGAGGAGGCAGGCCTGGATCCGGCCGGGGCACCAACCGAGCAAGGCTATTTCACCTACCGCTCCGGCCTGGTGGCGGCCGAACGGCTGCTCGCCCGCACGCCCTGTCCGACGGCGATCTTCGCCAGCAACGACGACATGGCCGCCGCCGCCGTCAATGTCGCGCACCGAAAGGGCCTCGACGTGCCGCGCGACGTCAGCATCGTCGGCTTCGACGACACCTCGCCCGCCACCACGGTCTGGCCGGAACTTACCACCGTGCGCCAGCCGATCGCCGCCATGGCGGAGGCGGCGCTCGATCTGCTGCTCGCGAACATCCGCTCCGCCCGCTCCCCCGGCGCCCCGGCCGATACCGAACGCGTGCTGGAGCATGAGCTGGTGCTGCGGGAATCGAGCGCTCCGCCGCCGTCGCCGCCCGCCAGGAGCCGCAAGACCGCCGCATCCTCATCCCGCTTGCGCCAGTCCGCGACCTCGCCATAACGGTAAAAAACCTTTCGACAGCCTGAGCGGGGGGCGTTACCGCTACCACAACGACAAGAGCCTCGCCATGAGTCGGGGCCGTTCAGGAGGGGTGGAATGACGGAGGCGAGCCCGGAACGGGCGAATATGGGCTTCATCGCCTTGATCGTGTTCGTAGCGACGATCGGCGGCTTTCTCTTCGGTTTCGACAGCGGCGTCATCAACGGCACGGTCGACGGTTTGCAGCAGGCGTTCGACTCGACCGCGATCGGCACCGGGTTCAACGTCGCCTCGATGCTGCTCGGCTGCGCGATCGGGGCGTTCATCGCCGGGCGGTTGTCCGACATCATGGGCCGCCGCAACGTGCTCCTGGTCGCGGCCGTCTTCTTCATCGTCAGCGCCTGGGGGAGCGGCATCGCCACCTCCTCGCCCGAATTCGTCTTCTACCGCTTCCTGGGCGGCATGGCGGTCGGCGCGGCGAGCGTGCTGGCGCCGGCCTATATCAGCGAAGTGACGCCGGCGTCCTTGCGCGGGCGGATGTCGAGCATCCAGCAGGTGATGATCATCACCGGCCTGACCGCCGCCTTCCTGTCCAACTATCTGCTCGCCGGAACCGCGGGCGGATCCACGCGCGAATTCTGGCTCGGCTATGAAGCGTGGCGCTGGATGTTCTGGATCGAACTCATCCCCGCGACGCTGTTCCTGGTCGCGCTGCTGCTGATCCCGGAGAGCCCGCGCTATCTCGTGCTGAAGCGGCGCCGGGAGAAGGCGGAGCGGGTGCTGACCCAGTTGTTCGGCACCGAGGTGGCGCGGCGCAAGGTCGTGGAGATCAGCGAGTCGATCGCCAAGGACCACCAGCCCCGCCTGTCGGACCTCATCGACCGCGGGTCGGGCCGGGTGCGGCCGATCGTCTGGGCCGGCATTGGGCTCGCCGTGTTCCAGCAGCTCGTCGGCATCAACGTCGTCTTCTACTACGGCGCGGTGCTGTGGCAGTCGGTCGGCTTCACGGAAAACGACGCGCTGCTGATCAACGTCGTGTCGGGCGCGCTGTCGATCCTCGCCTGCCTCGCCGCGATCGCGCTCATCGACAGAATCGGCCGCCGGCCGCTGCTGCTGATCGGCTCGGCAGGTATGGCGGTGACGCTGGGGCTGATGGCGGCGGCCTTTCTGACCGGGGCGATCGGGCCGGGCGGCACGCTCGTGATGAGCGACGCCGCGGGAACTCTCGCGCTGGTCAGCGCCAACATCTACGTCATCTTCTTCAACTTCAGCTGGGGCCCGGTGATGTGGGTGATGCTGGGCGAGATGTTCCCGAACCAGATCCGCGGCTCCGGCCTCGCGGTGAGCGGCTTCGCGCAATGGTTCTCGAACTTCGGGATCACCATGACCTTCCCGATCATGCTCGCGACGATCGGCCTCACCGGCGCCTACGGCTTCTATGCCCTGAGCGCGCTGGTGTCCTTCTTCTTCGTCCGCGCCATGGTCCACGAGACCCGCGGGCGCGAGCTGGAGGAAATGCCCGGCTGAGCCGCGGCGGCGAACGAACGGGAGGGCGCGGTCGCCGGTGCGGCCGCGCCCTTCGTCATGAACGGGGTCAGTCGAGCCGCAGCTCGAACGGGGCGGGCGTGAGGTCGTCCTCGTCGTAGAGGTTGATCAGCGGGAAATCGGCCCAGGCGTAGCGCACGCGCGTCGCCGACCGTCCGTCGCCCTGCAGCCGCACTTCGCTGCCCGCCACCGTAGCGGCGGCCACGAAGCGGCAGCTGTCCTGCGTCTCGCCGCACAGTTCGAAGCCGAGCGGCTGCCCGCTCCAGCTCCGCAGCCCTCCGGCGACGCCACGGAAGGAGAGGATGATTTCTCCGCCGCTCCGGCGCGCCGCGGCGATCTCGGGACCGGCCTGCCCACTTGCGGCAAGAGCGAGCCTCCGGCCCACCTCCTGTTTGTCGGGCGGATGGATGTCGCGCCTGTGGCCGAGATCGACCGCCGGGACGAGAATGGCGTGACGGTCCGCGCCGGACGCGCGGCGCTGCTGTTCGCGAAGCTCCGCCCAGCCACTCGGCCCCGGTCCCCGCGCGGGCGCGCCGAAGCCGGCCAGGCCGACGACGAGGAAGGGAAGATCCCGCTGCCCGAACTGGGCGCGCCAGCCCGCCATCATCGCGGCGAGACGTCCGGCATAGCCGGTGACGCCCACATCAGATTCGCCCTGATACCAGGCGACGCCGCTGAGGCCGAAGCGGCCGAGCGGCGCGATCATGCCGTTGTAGATCGGCGACACGCCGGCATGCGTGTCCCAGGGCGCGCGCGGCGGGTTGCCGACGGCGGGATCGACCACCGCATATTCCCAGCCGTCGCCGAGCGGGACCACGCTCCCGTCGGCGAGTGTGAGGCGCAGCCGTTCGGCCGGCCCTTGAAAGCCGCCCAAACCCCAGCTGTCGCCGATATTGACGAGGATCTCGTTCACGCCCGCCCGCAGCACTCCCGCCGGCACGCGATAGTCGCGATCGAGCGACCAGCCGAAGCTGTTGCCCACCGGAACGCCGTTGACCCAGCTCTGGTCGAGATCGTCGATCACCCCGAGCGACAGCATGGCCGCGCCGGCCGCCTGCTCCGCGGTCAACACCACCCTTTTGCGCGCCCAAACGAAACCGTTAAACTCGGCAAAGGCCGGATCGCCCCATTGCTCCCAGGGTCGGATCGCCGGGACCGGCCGCCAGGACAGCCGATCGCTCGCGTGCCAGGGCTCGCTCCCCTCAGCGTCGCCGGTGCGGCCGCGCCACCAGTCTGCCCACATCCCTCCGAAGCGGCGGTTGGCGGTATCGGCGTCGCGGCGATAGAGGTCGAGCAATTCGGCCATGTCGCCCGCGTCGGTCGCCCGGACAGCGGCCTCGCTCATCCAGCTGCGGATCTGGGTGCCGCCCCAGCTCGCGTCGATCACGCCGACCGGCACTTGCTCCCGCCGCCTCAGATCTCGCGCCATGAAGTAGCAGGCGGCGGAAAAGTCACGCACCGTCTCGGGCGACACCGTCTGCCAGGCGACCGCTTCGCCGAACGCCTCCTCGGGCGCGAGGCTTGTGCGCTGGGGGACCGTCAGGATGCGCATCCCCTCGTCGGAGGCCGAAGCGAGTTCGGCGTCGGCGTTGAGGGCGCCGCGGACCGGCCATTCCATGTTCGACTGGCCGGAGCAGAGCCAGACGTCGCCGATCAATATGTCTGCGGCCTGCGCCCCGCGCCCGTCCCGCCCGGCGACCGTCAAACGAAGCGGCCCGCCTCCGGGCATCGCAGGGAGTTCCGCCCGCCATCGCCCAGCTTGGTCGGCCCGCACCTCGCGCACGGCGCCGCTCAGGCTGACCGTCAGCCGCTCCCCCGGATCGGCGCTGCCCCACACGGCGATCGGCCGGCCGCGCTGCAGCACTGCATGGTCCGAGAAGAGCGGGTGGAGCGTCGGCACGGCGGCCAGCTCGTCGGCGGGCATGAGAAGCGCCAAAGCGGCGCCTGCCAAGGCCCGCCGCTTCGCCCTCCCGGTCACGGTTGGCCGCACCGGTCCTGCGGCACCTGCGCGCTCACGATCCGGACGTCGGAGATGGAGAGAGCGAGACGGCCTGCGGTGGTGAGCGAGAAGGGCACCGTCACCCGCTGCATATCGACGCCCGCGCGGGCGAAGCAGCGCAGAGGCATGGCGAAGCTGCGCCACTCGCCCGCGGGCGCGCCCAGCGCGCCGGTCACCGGCAGCGCGGCCGTCACATCCCCGCTCTGCATGCCGAGCGCGACCGGCGCGGTCGGGGGCGCTTCGACACGATATTCGAAGGCGAGGCTGAGCTCGCCATTGGTCTCGCGCGAAATGTCGAGCGGCCGGGCGGCGCGGATTTGCGCCGAAGCGGGACCGTTGCCGTCCCAGGTGAAGCTGCGCGCATCCTCCTGCGCTCGCCGGTCGGTGCCGGCGACCCGCAGCCGGCCCGAGCCGGTCGCCCCCGCATTGCCGGAGACGGGGCTCGCCACTCCGCCCTCCTCCGCGAGCGCGAAGGACCAGCCATCCGGCAGGCTGCCGCGTCCGAACAGCACGCCGTCGCTCCCCGCCGGCGCGCCGACCGGCCGGTCCTCCGGGAGCCGGGGAACGTCGCCGGGCTGGCCGTAGGTCAGGCCGTGGCCATACGCGAAGAGCGGGTCGTAGCCGGGCTGGCCGCGGTTCAGCGGCACCTGGTCCGCCCGCCGTGGCCAGGAGAAAGAAAGCCGGCCGCGAAAGTCGTGGCGCACCGATCCGTCCGCCGCCGCGAACAGGACGTCGGCGACGCCGCCGCCCTCGCTCCCCGGCAGGAAAGCGGCCACGAAGGCGTCGGAGGCGTTGATCTCCGGATTGACCCACATCGGCCGCCCCGAGAGGAAGACGGCGACGACCGGTATGCCCGCGGCGCGGAGCCGGCGCATCAGATCGAGATGGCTCTTGTCGCCGGGGCTGAATTCGAGGTTCGGGCGGTCGCCGACGAATTCCGCATAGGGCTCCTCGCCGAACACCACGATAGCGACGTCCGGCCGCCCGTCGATGCGTCCGTCGACGCTGAGCGTCGCCATACCGCCAGCGGCGGCGACCGTTTCGCGGATGCCGTCGTAGATAGACTGCCCGTTCGGGAAATGCTCGTTGCCGATCCCGGTCCCCTGCCAGGTGATCGTCCAGCCGCCGGATTGCTTCGGAATGTTGTGCGCGCCGTCGCCGGCGACGAGCACGTTCATCCCCGGCCGCAGTGGCAGGACCGAGCCCTCGTTCTTGAGCAGCACCATCGATTCCCGGACCGCCTGGCGCGCCACCGCCCGGTGGGCCGGCGCGCCGAGCAGGTCAAAGCGGCCGGCATATGGCCGCGAGGACGGCCGCCCCGCCTCGAACAGGCCGGCGCGCAGCTTGACGCGGAGGATGCGCCGCACCGCCTCGTCGAGACGCGCCTGCGAAATCTCGCCCGAACGGACCTGGGCAACGGTGTTGTCGTAGAGGTCCCGCCAGGAATCGGGCGCCATGAACATGTCGAGCCCGGCATTGAAGCTCGCCGGGCAGGAGGTGTTGGTGCAGCCCGGCACCTGGCCGTGCGCGTTCCAGTCCCCGACCATCAGCCCGTCGAAGCCCATTTGCTCGCGAACGGCTGCGGTCAGCAGTTGATGGCTGCCATGCACCTTATCGCCGTTCACGCTGGAGAAGGAGGCCATGATCGCCTGCACCCCGGCCTCGATCGCCGGCGGATAGCCGGCGCCGTGGACGTCGCGCAGTTCCTCGAACGATCCCTGGAAATCGCCCTGGTCGCGGCCGCCTTCGGTGCCGCCGTCGCCGACGAAATGCTTGGCGGTGGCGATGACGCGGCCGCCGCGGAGAAATTCGCCGGTGCCCGGCCGGCCCTGCAGCCCTTCGATCTTCGGGCCGGCATAAAGGGCGACGATCTCCGGGTCTTCCGAATAGCCTTCATAGGTCCGCCCCCAGCGCGCGTCGCGCGGCACGGCCAAGGTCGGCGAGAAGTTCCAGTCGATGCCGGTCACCGCCATCTCGATCGCCGTCACCTCGCCGATCCGCCGGATCAGCTCCGGATTGCGGGCGGCGCCGAGACCGATATTCTGCGGGAAAATGGTGGCGCCAACGATGTTGGCATGGCCGTGGACCGCGTCGATCCCCCACATGACCGGAATGCGCACGCCGCCCTCCAGTCCCTCCATGGAGGCATCCCAGAAGGCGTCGGCGAGCGCCAGCCACTCTTGGGCCGGCGCCGTCTCGTCGCCGCCCGGCGAGGAATTCCCCCCGGCGAGGATCGAGCCGAAGCGGTAGCGCCGATACTCCTCGGGCGTGATGCTCGAAATGTCGGGCTGGATGGTCTGCGCCACCTTCTCCTCGACGCTCATCCGCGCGAGCAAAGCGTCGATCCGCGCCTCCATCGTCGGGTCCAAAGCCACCCGGCTCCGCACCGCCGGCCAGCGCGCCTGGTCCGCGGCAGCGGCGGGTAGGGAAAGGTCAGCCCGAAGCGCCCCCGGGTCTTGCACATTGGCGCATGCGGTCGTGGCCAGCAAAGCAATCCCCGCCCATCTGCCGTGGCGTCTCATCATCCCCTCACCTCTTGCTGCTTTTCCGAAACTGCTATTTGGTACCGCTACCAAAGAGCAAGCCTTTTTGTTCGCAGGGATCGCCGCATGAGTTTCGAGTTCAGGCTGAGCCGGACGCTCCGGATCGAACGCCGTCTGCTGGGAAGCGAGCAGGAGCCGCTGCTGATCGTCGACGATCTGCTGGAGGCGCCGAAGCGGCTCGTCGACTATGCGTGCACGCAGGTCGCGTTCCGCCCCGCCTGGCGCGTCGACGGCGGCTTTCCGGGCCTCCGCGCCGCGGCGCCTCTCAACTATGTCAAAGCCGTCGTGACGGCGCTCGGCCCCGTCGTGCGGCAGGCCTTCGCGCTCGGCGATGCGCAACCCGCCGGCGCGGAGTGCAACCTGTCGCTCGTCACCCTGCCGCCCAAGCGGCTCACGGCCGAGCAGCGCATCCCGCACATCGATACCACCGATCCGCTCCAGTTCGCCTTCCTCCACTATCTGTGCGAGACGCGCTACGGCGGCACCGCTTTCTACCGCCACCGCGCCACCGGCTTCGAAGCCGTGACCCCAGGGCGGTCGGCGCGGTACGAGCAGACAGTTGCGGAGGAACTCGCCCAGCAGCCTCCCGCCGTGGGGTATGTCGGCGAAGACGACAGTCGCTACTGGGAGATCGGGCGGGTCGAGGCACAGTTCAACAGGCTCGTCATCTATCGAAGCCGGCTGCTCCATTCGGGAAGGCCTGACCCCGCCCTCCTCTCAGCCGATCCCGCCTCCGGGCGCCTCACCGCCAACATCTTCGTCCACTTCGCCCGGCCGCGATGTTAGCTCAGCGCGGCGAACGGCAGTCGCCCTTTGCCACGAGTTTAGAGCAGACCGGCCGCTTGCGACCAAGAGCAGTCATCCGCCAAGCCGCGTTATCAATCGGCGGTGCTCACTTCCGTCGAACAGCAGGCACCGCCATACCGATCAGCGTGCTTCGATCCCCAGGAACTTCTCCAAGCTTCGCATCGGGATGAGCGTCATCGTCCCGACCTTGACCACTTCGATATGGCCTTCCTTGATCAGCATGTAGAGCTTCGATCGTCCCATGCCGGTCAGACGGCAGGCCTCCCGCACCCGCACGGTGAGCGGGCGACCGGGTGCATCGGCATCACCGGCGGTTGGGACAAATTTGGCAATCATTGTTCGAGGTTAGAGGCGACCCACGCACTCGCAAACAACCGGTCCGACGCAACCGGCAGCATTTGGGGGCACCGGAGAGGGCACATGCCCGGCATGACGGGAACCGAGCTCGCGCAAGAAGCCCAAAAGCGATCTCCTTCGCTCAAGGTGCTGATCGTATCCGGCTATGCGAACGCCGAAGGGCTCGATCCCAAGTTCACGCGGCTGACCAAACCCTTCCGCCAGGGGGAACTCGCTGCAGTGCTGGAGGACTAGGCGCCGTCTGGGCGCCCAACCAGGGGGAGGCCGTAACATATGGGTGATCACGCGAATGGTTGCCTCCCGGCTACCCTGCCGAGGCGGAAAATCGGCTGACGGGTCCGCCTGACTCTTTCGGCTGAGGGCCGGCTCCGGCCGTTTCGGGCGGCGGCGACCTGCGCGAGACCGTTCTTCCTTCAGGTGAAACAGGCGAGGCGGTACACCACCCTCACCTCCCAGCTCAGCTTCACGCTGAGTGGGCATGCTTTCGCTCCCGCAGCACGCGCGCGGATTTGGGCGGTCGGAGGAGGCACCTGCCTCTCCAGGAAAAGGGGCTTTTGGCGCGAGTTGTCAGCCTTTGCTTTTCGTCGACGCAGCCACGCCGTTGGCAGAAAGCGGCGTGGCTTTCGCGCACATCTCGCGGAGTTTGTGCGGCAGGGTGGACCGCTCCTCAACTGGAGACAACGTCGAGTGAACATTAGCTCGCTATTCATTGCCGTTGCGCTGCTGCCGTTTGCGCAGGCTGCGGCCGCATTGCAGCCCGCCGCGGCCGAAGTTGCACCTGATACAGCATCACTTCCCCCGATGCTGAGCGCCATGGCCAGGCAAGAGGCTGCCGAGAACATCGCAGCGGCAGCCGAGACGCTTTATGTCGATATACCGGCCGGTGCCGCGCTCGCGCGCACCATCCGACAGCGACTGCGCTCTGGTGCTTACGACAGGCAGACCGATCCGACGTCTTTCGCGGCTGCGCTGACAAGCGACCTGCGCTCGGCCGTGTCGGATCTCCACCTTCGCGTTGCGTACGAGCCGCACAGGGATGTTTCGACGGGGCCGGCACAGGCTGCCGGCTCGCCGGGAGGCGCGCGCATGATGACGCGCATAGATGGTCGGGGCGCAAGCGAAATTGCCCGAACGAATTTTGGCTTTGATCGAGTGGAACGGCTCGAAGGCAATGTCGGCTATCTGAAGCTGAGCAGGTTGGTGCCGCCTGATCTGTCTAGGGCGACCGCTGAGGCGGCGTTGGCGTTTCTGGCGAATACCGACGCAGTCATTCTCGATCTGCGTGGCGTGCCCGGTGGCTCCCCGGAACTGGTTCGTCTGCTCCTCGGCCACTTCGTCCGGGAGCCTCTGAAGCTTCTGACGACCTATGATCGCCCGAGCGGCACGACGGAAGAAATCTGGACCCCCCAGGGTCCGGCCGGCCGACTGGCCGGCGTTCCGCTCTACGTGCTTCAAGATCGCACCACCGCATCGGCCGCCGAGATGCTCGCTTACATCGTGCAGCGCCGCAACCTGGGCACTGTCGTCGGCGAGACGAGCAGAGGGGCGGGAAATGGCGGGAACATGATCGATGTGGGTAGCCGCCTGTCATTTTTCCTGCCGCAGCGACGGGTGACGGATGGTCCGGGCTGGGAGGGTTCAGGCGTCAGACCGGATGTGCCAAGCTCGGCGGCAGATGCGCTGAGCGTCGCGCACCGCGCTGCGCTGGGTTTGAGGCGAACCGCGGCTTTGCCGGTGGATTGATCCTGTGTCCTAGCCCGTTCCTTGATGCGGACCAGTGGGAAGCAACCAGTTCCCGCTGTTCCGCTGCGACCTGAGGGCAATCGCTTCGGACGATTGCCGTGCCGGCCGATACATCTGCAGCGAAAGAATGCCGCTTACGGAGCTGAACACTATCCACCACAGCCCGGCATTTAGCTTCGGTTCACGCTGCTTGCGTGCTGCTGTACGGTAGACCGCCGGGCAAGCAGACCTCCCAGGAGCGGGACACTCCCGTTGACAGGCTCCTTAAAGCACCGAGAGTGAATGGGCCGGCTGCACCTTCAAGGCTGCAGCCGAACTCCGTCATAGTGAGTGCAGCAATCACTCGAGAGGATCACCGTCTCCCCAAGCGAACTCTTCGTATCGCTGTTGTTGTAGACGAGCCAATCGGCTCCCTGGTCCCCGTTCTTGAGGATGACGCCAGGCGCATCCGGCCTGGGCTCCCATCGGCCGCGGA
This sequence comes from Allosphingosinicella sp., assembly GCF_046295735.1. Taxonomy (GTDB): domain Bacteria; phylum Pseudomonadota; class Alphaproteobacteria; order Sphingomonadales; family Sphingomonadaceae; genus Allosphingosinicella. The sequence continues at coordinate 79,652 of NZ_JBKBMQ010000013.1, read as the reverse complement.
TCAGCCTTTCACTGCTGCCCTGCTGAACCCTCCACGTGTAGGTCCCGTCTGCGCTGATACGAAGCGGCGGTAGCCGAAGGCCTCCGCTCACCACTCGATAGACATTTCGACCGTCGGTGACGGTGTTGATGGCCATAGGGACGCTCACCCGCCAATCCCCGACGAAATAGGCGGTCCAGAAGGGTTCCCGCTCCGGTGCGACAACATGATAGGGGTCGTACATGCCACTTGGCCCGTTCACGAAGCTGTAGCCGTAAACCGGATCGACCGCCTTGACGACATCGCGGAGCCAGGTCTTACCGCCGTTGCCCGAGTACATAACCTGGTCGCCCACCCGATACGCCCCTATCCTCGGCCAGGTGGCAGAACCACGGGGGTTCTGCGTTGCCGCTGCGGACGAGGCTGCAGGTGCCGTGCTCGCCGGAGACGGCGTAGCCGGCGCTGCCGCCGGCGCCCGAGTTCCTCCTGCCGATGGGGCTGGTTGCGCAACCGGCGGGGCTGCTGCGCCTCTGATCAGTTCCTGGATGCCGGAATATCGCCCAATCCCCGCCTGCTCTGCAGCATCGCCAAATGAGGGGTGCCTGAGCGAGGTGTCCGCGCCCGCGTCAAGAAGGAGCCGCACCACTGACTCGCAGCCGTTCAGCGCAGCCATCATGAGAGGCGTATAGCCGCCGCTGTTCCGCGCGTTCACATTGGTACCGCGGTGAACGAGCTGAGCAGCTTCGGCGGCTCGGCAGTCCTGAGCAGCGCTGATGAGTTGCATTTCAGGAACGCTCTGGGCCCAGCCCGGAACAGCGGTGGTGCACAGAGCAACGGCGCCCAAAGCAACCTTCTTCATCTGCAGGATTTCCCCCGTTTCGTTCGGAGGATCATTGATGATGTTGCGAGGAGCGTCAACGCTGTCGCTAAGCACCGCGCGCCCGCTTGTGGCCGGCCTGCACCTTCTATGGTCCATATGGAGGCGAAGCAGCACCTGCTGCAGATGGACGCCATGGAACTGCCACGACTGCACAGTGCCGGCTGGTATCGGGAGGAGGCTCTTCGGGCCCAGCGTCTGGCGGACGCGACCCACGATCCAGAGGCCCAGCGTGTGCTGAGCGCGTACGCCCGCGACTGCATCTCACTGGCCGCAAACATCAAGGAGGAGGTTGACGCTCCTCCGCCGAAGCGGGCCGCGCCAGCGGCAGGTTAGACCTCAAGCCTTCGACATGGCTCCCTCGCCACGGCGCGATTCCCCCACGCCTGGAAAGCGTCCCTTGCTTCTAGTCTGATCGCACTAAACGTGGTTAATCGACAGCCGACCTTGCGAGCGCGAACATGTGCCGGTCCAAGAGCACCGAGGCGTCCGCAGATCGGTGCCCGGCATCTGGAGAGGCGCCATGAAGCACAGGTTCACTGCCGCGTTGTTTGCCGCGTCGATCATCACGCTGCCCTCCACCAGCGTAGCCGCGGCAAGCGAGGCGCAGGCTCAAGATACCACATCGGGGCGCGAGAGCACCGCCGCGCGAACCGTGCGCGCCGCCTGCTGCAGGTGTGTTGACGGCAGCAAACTCACGGCATCGATCGCCACTGGGACGGCACCTTGGCGCGCGACTACGAGCCCGGCGGGGACGGCGTTGTCGCCGGTGGTTAGCGCCGGACACACAGCCTGGGCGGCTGTTCCCGGCGGTAGCTGGGTCGGCCCGGCCGGCGCGCCGACGGGCGCCGGCAACTACACCTATGAACTGGTCATAGAAGTGCCGCGATGCGTGATCGGTGGCAGGATGTCGATCGAAGGGCGGTTCGCCGCGGATAACAGAGCGACGCTATATTTCGGCAACAATCAGGTAGCTGTGTCGCAAGGCACGCAGAATCACGGTTTTCAGGCGGCGGCGGTGACGCCGTTCACCATCACCGGCGTCACCCCTGGCACTCATGTCCTGCGGGTGGTCGTTTACAATCTCAACAGCATCACCGGACTCGCCGTCTCAGGTCAGGTGACCACGGCCTGCCCGGCGAGCGTAGAGCTCAGCCAAAGGCCCGCCACCGATGAACAGTTCGCAAGCGCCTGCGGCTGCTCCACAGACGCGGTGTAGCGGCGCCAACAACCCGCTGGCTACATCGTTACGGGAGTGTTACGGGTAACCAGCTGCACTTGTCGCCAGGAGCGTCAAAAGTGCTGAGTCCTGCCCAATATGACGCACACGTCACAGCAAGGGATGAAGCTGCGGCCGAACGCCTCCGAGCGGTGCTTTCTGCCATGGCTTCGAAAGCTGATGGCATTATCCTGCTCGACCTGAACGGTGTGGTGACCTTCGCCAATGAGAGAGCAAAGGAAATCTTGAGTGCTGGAGATGCCCTTCGATGGAGCTGCGGCCGGGTTGTCGCCTGTCGGGGCCCTGAGGATCGACGCCTGCAGCAAATTATCGCCGCTGCCATCGCGTCGGCCTGCGGCGCAGGTGCAGCCAGACCGAGCAGACAAGCTCTCGTCAGCCGGAGCGGGGGAGCCCGGCCTCTGATAATTCGCGTACTCCCCACGACGGCGAGTGCTCACTGCCAAACTGCCCTTAGTTATGTCTGCGCAATCCAGATTTACGATCTGGCTCCCGCGCCTGCTTTGGAGCCTGCCCTGCTCAGAGAGTTGTTCGGATTGACAGCGAGGGAAGCCGACCTTGCAGTCGCTTTGATTGGTGCGGCAACGCTGGTGGACGCAGCTGCGGTGGCCTGCATGGCTCACAACACGGCTCGAAACCACCTGCAGCGGATTTTTCTCAAATGTGGCACACACAGCCAAGCTGCGACCCAGGCACTTTTCGCTGCGTTGCCTCGGCCCAGCCGGATATGACTGCCCGGCTATGCAGCGGGACCTATGTCGCGCACCCCGACAAGGCGGTCCGCGACGGCCGCACGGTCGGCCGGGAAGGACATGAGGAAATGATCGAATTTGCCCGAGCGCACGGGAGTGCTTCTCCGCCTTGCCGAAAATTCTCCGGGAACAGTCCCGGATCGGGAGGCGCGTGGGCTGGAGGGGCTGATCGCGCGGCGGGTTTCGACGGAGGAAGTTGCGCGCACCTCCCGAGAGCTCGGAGGATCGCTGATCGGCACCTGTCGCGTGCAGACGGAGCTACCGTCGTCCAGCCAAGCATGCTCTCCTTCAGCGGCCATCGACGCCGAGCAATTTCTCGAGGCTGCGCATTGGGATGAGGGTCATGGATCCGACCTTCACCACCTCGAGCTGTCCCTCCTGGATCAGCAAATAGAGCTTCGATCGACCGATACCAGTGAGGCGGCAGGCCTCCTTGTCCGCACCGTTATCGGCCGCGCCGAGCAATCGGAATGATGTTCCGGAACAACTTTGTCAGCCATGCCGGCAGGTTAAACACAAAGGCTGCCTCCCGAACTGCCTCTCTGCCGCAACGAGCAGCATCTGGGTTGCGCGCGTCCGCAGCATCAAGCGACCTTGCTGCGATCGTGGCACGGGAAACGCACCTGCCCACCTCCACTGGAGACCGGGGTCGCCGTCGGCCGGGGCTCGCATGAAGCGGCCCCGGCTACCGGACGGGTATCTTATTCCTGCGGCTGCATCGGGGCGGCCGGAACGACGAGCGGCTGAGCCGCCACCGGAGCGAAGGCCACAGCTATGTCCTCATCCAGGAAAGCGTTCACCGGAGAGCCAACCGGTATTCGCGCGCTCGTTCCGGTCACGACGAACCCCACGATCGGCGCGACGGCGATCGCTCCCACCACGCCGGCGGTCCCCGTCACCCCCTTGTCGTCGATCTGACCCGATAACCGGATCTGGCGACCGGCCACCTGGACATAAAGCACCCGAGCGTTGATGGCGCCGGAGCGCCCCCACATCCCCTTGTTGCGAACAGACGTCACCTCGCCCATCGCCGGGCTGCCCGCGGGTATCACGACCTGTCCGTTAAGGTAGACCGCCTCGGCCACCTCCATTCGGAAGCGCTCGCCAACCCGGAGCTGCTTGCCCTCGGTGGTGAGCCCTTCGCTCATCACCAGGGCGACCGGCGTCCCGACACGGAGGACGTTTTCCTGCTGGCCAGGCAGCAATTGTGCCTGGGGAGCTGGCGCGGGGGACGGCGTCGTGCTGGACCAGACCGCCTGGGCCGAAAGAGAACCGGGCACGAGCAAGGTCGCTGCGCAAAGCAGCGCTTTGTAGAATCTGGACATGAAACCCCCTCCTAGAATCGGCCGTCGCCGTGAGCACAGGTGACGCCTGCGAAGAGCCTCTGTCAAGCATCTGAATCTCTGAAGCGGTTTCTTCTCGTAATCGGCAGCTGACAGCTGCTCGTTTCTCGGCCGAATTCTACTTTTTCAACACTCTTCGCCCGGCCCGTATCGGGAAGCCTGATACCGCCCCCGGGTTCAGGAGGATCTGTACGTCAGGGTCTGTGCCGCCGATTTCGTGCGGTCCGACAATAGGTGCGGTCCGAAAATGATCAGCCGTATGCCGACCCTTCTGATCCGCCGGTCAGAGGACAAGGAGCTGCTGTGGCTCGTTCGCCATCTGAAGCTTACGCCGGCACGACTGACGCTCGTCCTCGCCGATCGTGGCACCAATTCCGTCCCCGGGCCTGTCGGCGAGTGCGAGGGCCCCATACTTGTCCTCGACGGTGGAAGGCGGCGCACAGGCACCCTGCCCGTCATGCTGCACCTCGCCGAGGGCACCCCGCTCGTGCCTGCGGACATTAGCGCCCAGGCCGAGATGATCGAATGGATGATCTGGACGCAGCGCGTCTTTCAGCCCGCCATCGCGGCCGGCAGGCGCCTGCGAGCCGCGCCCGGCTCGGCTTCATGCTCGGCCAAGGCACTAGCTCTGCAGCAGGGAGCCGAGTGCCTCGAGGACCTCGCCGAACATTTGCAGGACCGTCGCTTCCTGCTCGCCTGCGAGCCGAGCCTCGCTGATCTGCTTCTGCTCGGCACGCTGCGCGAGGCGCCTCTGGCGGGATTCGATCTCCTGCCGGCTCGCCCCCTGTGGCACTGGCTTGCACGAGCCGAGCTCCACTTCGGCATCGATCATGAACAAGCGTGAATCACACGCCGCGGTCTCGGCGAGCGCGCTTTCTACGCCTGAAGCCGGGGTCTCGGGAGAGAAACGCCTCCAGGATCGCCGGCACCAACTCGGAGAGCGACACTGCAGCGCCATATTCCTGCTCGTAGAGGGCGGCATATTCCTCAAGGTCGCGGTGAAGACCTGGACAGAGCAGGAGAGCGACCCGGATCGGCGCACGGTCGGGCAGCCGCCGCAGCTTGATGTGGCCCACGAGATCAACCTTCCCACAAAGGCAGCAGGATTTCCTTGTGCAGCACGGCCCTGACCGGCCAGCCCGGCCGGATGGTGATGGTCGGCTGCACGTCGAGCCCGCGGGCGACGAGGCGGTCGCCGCTCCTCGCCGCATTCTGCTGCGTCGCCTCGCGCACGGCACGAACGAGGTCGCTCTCGCTGCTGCCGAGGCTGATCTGGGTGCCGATCCCAAGGAGGGTAGACAAAGCAATGCCCTTGAGCAGCCGGAAGGTGTGTGCGTCGACCCTGTCCTCAAGCCCCGCGTGGCCGGACATGTCGCTCGCGGGGAGATTGTCCAGCTCGACCGATGCTCCATCCGGAAACACGATGCGGTTCCACACCAAGAGCGCCCGCCGCTGTCCATAGGCGACGACATTGTCGTAGCTTCCGATGAGCCGGGAGCCCTGCGGGACAAGCACTCTGCCGGGTGTCCCGCTGGCGCGGACATTCTCGGTCACCTGGGCCACCGCCACGCCTGGCAGGTCCGACCGGAGGCCCGTGATGAGGCTCGCGGGAATGACCGTGCCCGGGCTCAGCGCCACGCTTCGTTCCGGGCCCGCCGCCCTTCCCTCGCGGCCGGCGGCGGCCGGTGTTCCCGGCCGCATCGCGTCAGGCTCTTGGGCAGCAGCGGCGCCAGCAGCGGGTCCTCCGCCGGCGCCGCTGCGCGGTACGAGCAGGGGCGATTCCCGCGCGGCCTTGCGCTCGGCCGCCGCGCGCTGACGCTGCGCCTCATCGGCATCGTGCGACTGCGCGGCACCAAATGGTTCGGCGGGCGGCGCTTGCTCCGCCTCGGCGATGCGCTGCTGCTCGAGGATCGGCCTGCCGAGATCTCCCGGCAGCGGCGGCCCCAGCTGAAGCACCTCCCCGTAGCTGCCCGGAGCGCCGGCGAGCGGTTCCGGCGTCGTCGGCGCCAGCTCCGGAGGCGACGCCGCGCCCTCAGCCATCCGGAACGATGGCGGATCGAAAGCGCTCCAGGCGAGCCCGACCATTGCTGCCGATCCGAACGCGGCGGCGCCCACGATGACGCCCCTGCGAAACCGTACCGCAGGACGCGGCCGCCCGCGCAGCACCAGCGCCTCGGCGTCCTCCTTGACCGCCGTCTGGGGCGGGCGTTCCGGTGAGCCGCTCATCGGCCCCGCCTCCCGAGCCGGGCGCGCGCACGCGGGCGCGCATCGTCCCGCTCGATCCTGACCACCTGCTGGCGGCGCTCGCCGAGGCGCAGCTCTGCCGCGTCGAACAGCCGGTCGACCACGTACCAGTTGCCGCGCACCCGGTAATTGACGAGTTCGGCGCGTCCCCCCTGCCCGACGAGGAACAATGGCGGCGCCTCGCCCTCGCCAAGCGAGGCCGGGAACTCGATGAACACCTGCCGACCGTCGTCGAAAGCGCGAAGCGGGCGCCAGGCCGGATTGTCGCCGACGATCCTGTATCCGAAGTGGAGCCGCTCCAGCTCGGGACCCTCGCCCGCAGCCGCGAAGTCGCGCGGCTCCTCCGCGGGGTTGCGGCGCAGCGCGACCAATTCGCCCTCGGGATAGGTCCAGGCGATGCTTGAGATCGCAGCGCGCGAAAGGCTCTCCGCTACGATCCGGTAGACCCTGCGATCGGTCATGACGACGAGGTTGGTCTTCAGCCCTGCGGCGACCGGCTTGAGGAGGATATGAACGCGGCGCGCGTCGCCCGCCCCGCTTTCCGTGTCGCCGATCACCCAGCGACCGGTATCTCCGGCCGCGACCGAAACAAGGATCTCGCCCGGCTGGAGCATGATCTCGCTCAACTGCTCGGGCGCCGCCTCGAGCCGGTAGACCGCCCCCTCGGTCCATGGAAGGAGCTGGACGGTGCTCGCCGGCGGCACCGACGCCGTCTGCGCGCTTTTGGCCCGTTGCGGCCGGGCGGGTATGGGACGATCGGCGGCGGCCCCGCTCGCCTTGGCTTCGACGGGCGAGACAAACGGCGCCGCTGGCGCCGCGCAGGCGCAGGCGCCCGCGAGAAGAAGGTATCGGATCGTCATCATCATTGCCTTTCGATGGTGTGAGGGTTTTCCGCCGACGGCCCGGCGAGCGTCGGGTCGATCGGCGAGCCGAGAGGAAGCGAAGGCGCCGGGGGAGCGGAGGGCCCAGCCGAGACCGCGGCCGGCGCCTGGGGCTCGAGCTCGCGGGACCAATCGATACCGTCGATCAGGAGCCCGAGCGGATTGCGGCGCAGCGCCTCGGCCGAAGCGGGCGTTCGGATCTCGACCGCCACGATGGCCGTCCAGCGGCTGGTCTCGACCAGGACGCCTCGCTCATAGGCGCTCTCGGTCCACTTCACCTGGAAGCTCCGGTCGGAGGCGCGGACCACGCTTGTGACCTGCACCGACACGGTCCTCCTGCCGACGGCCCCGAACGGGTCGGACCTGCGGGCATAGTCGCCCAGGAAGTCGGCGGCGCGCCGGGTCACGAAGTCGTAGGCGGACAACCAGTTCTCGCGCATCAGCACCGGGTCCAGCGAGCGCGAGCGAACATTTGCGACGAACCGGGCAAGGTGCCATGCGATCTGGGGGTCGGTCGGCCGATAGCCGGTTTCCGCCGGGACGATGGCCCGCGCCTCGCCGAGGCGGTCGACCTCGACCACATAGGGCACCACCCGGCTCTGCATCGACTGCCAGAGCAAACCCGCCGACAGACCGAAGGAGAGCAGCATCCCGCCGAGCGCCATCACGCGCCAGTTTCGAGCCTGGACGCGCGCGGCGCCGATCCGCTCGTCCCATACCTGTCCCGCCCGCTGATAGGGTGTCTCGGGCTCCGGCGTCCTGCCGTAGCGCTGCACAGCGCGCCTGAAGATCATGGTCAGTCCTCTCTTTCCCTGAAGTCCGGGGCGGCGCCGGCACCGCCGCCGTCGCCCTCGCGAATGGTTTGCATCGCGGCTTGGCGGTGGTGCCGCGCGGCCTGCTCGCTGCGCAGCCGGCGCGCCCATTCGGGCGCCGAGCCGCCGTCCGCGGCCGACGGTCCGGAACCCGCGTTCGGCGCACCCCAGGCGGCCTTCCGGCCGGCTGCAGCCGCGGCCGGAAGGCCGGACGCATCGGCGGCGCGCGACCGGACGTGGAAGGCCGCCGCCCTGCCGACGCCGGCAAGGCCCGCGCCGACGCTCGTCGATCCAGAGGTCTCCTGGCCGAGCCGGTAGGAAGTGGATGCGGCCGAGCCGATCGCGGTCCCGGCGCGGACGGCCCCGAGCGCGCCGCCGCCCACCGCGCGCGCCGCGCCCAGAGCGGCGGCTCCGCCCGCGGCGACGGTTCCGACAGCCGCCGCGGCAGTCCCGACCGCGGCGCCTGCGCCGAGCTGCGGGGCTCCGGCGACCAGCCCGGAGGCGATGCCGGGTCCGAAGATGCCGAGCCCGAACAGGGCAAGGCTGGCAAGCACCAGGCTCATCGCTTGGCCGATATCCGGCTCCTGCCCCTCGAGCGCGCCGACGAACTCTCCGAAGAAACCCGAGCCGATGCCGACGATCACGGCGAGCACCATTACCTTGATGCCCGAGGCTACGACGTTGCCGAGCACCCGCTCGGCAAGGAAGCTGGTCCGGTTCCACAAAGCGAACGGCACCAGCACGAAGCCGGCAAGCGCGGTCAGCTTGAACTCGATGATGGTGATGAAGAGCTGCACCGCCAGCACGAAGAAGGCGATGATCACGATCAGCCAGGCGACGAGCAGCACTGCAATCGTGAGGAAGTTGTCGAAGAAGCTGGTGAACCCCATCAGCTCGCTCGCCTGGTGGAGGAGCGGCCAGGCCGCCTCGAAACCGGTCCCGGCAAGCCTGCCCGGACGCAGCAGGTCGTCCGCGGTGATCGTGCCCCCGCCGGCGGTAAGGCCGAGGCCGGCGAAGGAGCGGAAGATGATGTCGGCGAGAAGAGGGAAACTGCCGAGGATCAGGGCGAAGGCCCCGACATAGAGCACTTTCTTGAGAAAGCGCCCGATCACGTCGTCCTCTCCGCCCATCGCCCAGAACAGGCCGGCGAGCGTGATGTCGATCCCGATCAGGACGGTGGTGAGGAAGGCCACATCCCCGCCGAGCAGGCCGAACCCGCTGTCGATGTAGCGGATGAAGGCCGCCATGAAGCGGTCGATGACGTTGAGGTCGCCCATAAAGATGACATCCTGGCACGATGACGCGAAGAGCTGCCGCGGGCCCCCGAAGGGGTGGCGGGGACCCGCGGCGGGCGGCGGAGCGCCGCCGCCCTGGCCGGCTAGCGCACGTTAGAGGCGCGGCCCGAGCCGAGGAACCGCCGGGTCGACTCGCGTGCCTCGACTTCCGCCTGGACGCGCCGCGCGCGCTCGAGCGTCTGGCTGCGGAACTCTGCGGCCATCAGGTTCTGGAGCTGGAGCTGCTGCTTGGCGGTGAGCGCGAGCAGCTGGTTGGTCGCCTGCTGCGCCTGGAGACTGCCTTCGGCCCCCTGGCTGCGGGCGACGATCTCACCGAGGATCGCCATGTCCTCGCGCACATTCTCGACGACTTGCGCCTGAACCGACATCCCGTGCCGGAACCCCGCCATCGCCGTCTCGAGGCGCACCCGAGCCTCGCCGATGCGCCGGTCCGCGCGTGCCGCTGCGTCCACCCCGCCGGGGAACATGGCGTCCATGCGCCGGTCGAGATCGGCGACCCGAAAGTCGAGCCCCCGCGCCTCCTCCATCAGCCGGTCGATACGGCGCAGCGTCCCGTTCAGGCGCTCCAGCTGCGGGAAGTCGATCCGCTCCAGGTTACGGCCCATCCGGCGCAGCATTTCCGCCTCGTTCTGGAGCGACTCCACCTGCCGGTTGATCTGCTGGAGCGTGCGCGCGGCGATCAGCAGGTTCTGCGCGTAATTGGCGGAGTCGAACACCGGCATGGCGGCTGCCGGGCCGGCCGTGAACACGAGCGGAGCGAGGCAGGCGCCGGCTCCGGCGAGCAATGCCCGCGCGATCGTCTTCTTCATCATCTCAATCATCTCCTTCTTGCTGTTGGAACGAAGGGTATCGGGCCGCGAGCGCGGCCGCCCAGCCGAGCCCCCGCGTCTCGAGAAAGGCGGGGAGGAACCCGGAGCGGCCGTGCGCGGCGAGGATCGCGTCGATGAGGCGCTGGCTGTCGGGATCGGAGGCGCCGCACAGAGCGAGCGCGATCGGCCCGAGGTCGAGGTCGAACAGACGGTTGCCGCGCCGTGATTGCAGGTAATAGTCCCGCTTGGGCGTCGCCCGGGCGATCAGCTCGACCTGCCGCTCGTTGAGCCCGAACCTCTCATAGGCCGCGCGCGCCTGCGGCTCCGTCGCCCGGTCGTTGGCGAGGAAGATCCGCTGCGGGCAGCTCTCGATGATGGCCGGCGCGATCGCGCAGCCGTCGATGTCGGCGAGCGACTGGGTCGCGAACAGCACCGAGACGTTCTTCTTGCGCAGCACCTTCAGCCATTCGCGGATGCGCGCGGCGAACAGGGGATTGTCGAGGAACAGCCAGGCCTCGTCGAGGACGAGCAGAGTCGGCGCCCCGTCGAAACTGCGCTCGAGCCGATGGAACAGGTAGGTGAGCACCGGCATCACCGCGCCGGGTCGCTCCATCAGCGTCTCGGTCTCGAAGCATTGCAGGTCGCTCAGCGCCAGCCCGTCCGCGGCCGCGTCGAGCAGGTCGCCGTAAGGCCCTTCAAGCGTGAACGGCTGAAGCGCGGCGCGAAGCGCATTGGACTGGAGCAGGAGCGAGAGCCCGGTCAGGGTCCGCTCCTCAGGCGGTGCGCTCGCGAGGCTGGCGAGCGCCGACCAGAGCGCCTCCTTGACCTCGGGCGTCACCTCGACATTCTCGGCGGCGAGCAAGGCGCCGATCCATTCTGCGGCCCAGACCCGCTCCTCGGCCCGGTGGATTCCGGCCAGCGGCTGGAAGGCGAGCGTGCCCGCATCGCCGGCGCCGGCGCCGATCGCATGATGGCTTCCGCCCATCGCCAGCACCGCGGCGCGCGCCGACCAGCCCTTGTCGAAGACATGGACGCGCGCGCCCGGATAGCGGCGGAACTGCAGCGCGATCAGCGCGAGCAGCACCGACTTGCCCGCGCCGGTCGGGCCGACGACGAGCATGTGGCCGACATCGCCCACATGGGTGGACAGCCGGAACGGGGTCGAGCCCCCCGTTTGCGCCAAGAGGAGCGGCGGGCCGCCGAGATGGACGTTCCACGCCGGCCCTGCCCAGACCGAGGAAAGCGGCATGAGGTGGGCGAGGTTCAGCGTGTGGACCAAAGGCTGGCGCACATTGGCATAGACATGACCGGGGAGGCTCGAGAGCCAGGCCTCGACCGCGTTCGCGCCCTCGCGCATCGTGGTGAAGCCCAAGCCGTTCACGATCCGCTCGACGCGGCGCAGCTTCTCCTCTGCGCGGTCGCGCATGATGTCCGAGACGGTAATCGTCGTCGTCAGATAGCCGAACGCGACATGGTCGCCGCCCAGCGCCTGCAAGGCGAGGTCGGCGTCGGCAACCTTGTTGTCGGCGTCGCTGTCGGTCAGCTGTGCCGGCTGGTTGTGGATGACCTCCCGCAGCAGCGCGCCAACCGACTTGCGCTTGTTGAACCATTGCCGGCGGATACGGTTGAGCGCGCGCTGCGCCTCGGCCTTGTCGAGCGCGATGAAGCGGGTGGTCCAGCGGTAGCCGAAATCCTGCCGGTTGAGCGCGTCGAGGATGCCCGGCCGCGTCATGTCCGGAAAACCCATCAGGGTGAGCGTGCGCAGGTGCGCGTCACCGAGCATCGGCTCGAGCCCACCGGTGAGCGGGGTATCGACCAGCAAGGCGTCGAGATGGACCGGAGTCTCGGGAACCGCCACCGGGTGGCGACGCGCCGAGATCGCGCCGTGCAGATAATCGAGGGTCTCGGCGTCACTGAGTGCCCGCACCTCGGGCATGAACCCCTCGAGCAGGTCCAGCGCGCGGTTGGTCTCCGCGAGGAAGCCCTCGAGTGCCTGGCGCCAGTCGCGCCCCGGCGCCGCCTCGCGCCGTTCGACCAGCAGCCTGCCGGCGCGCTCGGTCCCGTCAGCCGGCGGCATCCAAACCAGCGTCATATGGTAGCGGCTCTCATGATGGTCGCGTCCGCCCTCGAACGCCGCCTGCCGCTCGCGGTCGACCAGCCAGGAGGCGGCGTCGGGGAACCGGCTTTCGGGATAGCCGAGCGCTTCCATCCGCTCGGCCTCCACGAACAGGGCCCAGCCGGAGCCGAACCGGCGAAGCATGTTGTTCGCCCGCGCGGAGGTGGAGACCAGCTCCGCCTCGGTTGCGCTGTCGAGGTCGGGCCCGCGGAACCGGAACGTGCGCTGGAAGCTGCCGTCCTTGTTCAGCACCACGCCCGGCGCGACGAGCGCCGCCCAGGGAAGATGGTCGGCGAGCCGGTCGGCGCGGCTTCGATATTCGCCGAGGTTCAGCATGACAGGAGGCTCTTCTGCCGAAGGTGACGGACCAGCACGGCCGCGAACGCCGGGTCGCGCCGCGCCGCAGCCACCGCCAGCGTGTGGCCGGCGATCCAGACGACGAGTCCCGCCAGCCATTGCTGCAGCCCAAGCCCGAGCGCGGCGGCGAGCGTGCCGTTGAGGATCGCGATCGCGCGCGGCGCGCCGCCGAGCAGGATCGGCTCGGTCAGCGACCGGTGGAGCGGCGCCTCATAGCCTTCGACATGGCCGCTCATCCGACCAGCGCCCCGCCGCCGAAGCTGAAGAAGGACAGGAAGAAGGAAGAGGCGGCGAAAGCGATCGACAGGCCGAACACGATCTGGATCAGCCGCCGGAACCCGCCCGCCGTCTCGCCGAACGCGAGCGTCAGGCCGGTGACGATGATGATGATCACCGCGACGATCTTGGCGACCGGCCCCTGGACCGACTCCAGGATGCGCTGCAGCGGCGCTTCCCAGGGCATTCCGGAGCCGGCCGCCTGCGCCTGGGCGGCGGCGAGCGCCAGCAGGATGCCGGCGGCGAGCGGACGTCGCAGGCCCCGTCCGAGTGACATGTTCATGAGGTTTCTCCTTCGCTTGTGAACAGGTGCCCGGCGGGGCCCACCGCATAGGCGCCGTCTGCCGCGAGGCCGGCGACGGCGAGCGGCTCCGCCACGCGGCGCGCGGCGCCGCGTCCCGAGATGAAGACTATGAGGTCGACCGCCTCCGCGATGAGCCGCCGGGGCGGCACCGCAACAGCTTCCTGCACGAGCTGCTCGAGCCGGTGGAGCGCGGCGGCGGCACCGTTGGCATGGACGGTGGCGATCCCGCCGGGATGGCCGGTATTCCAGGCCTTCAGCATGTCGAGCGCCTCGCCGCCCCGGACCTCGCCGACCACGATCCGGTCGGGCCTGAGGCGCAGGGTCGAGCGCACGAGGTCGGCCATCGAGACGATGCCGGGCCGGGTGCGCAGCGCCACCGTGTCGGGCGCGGCGCATTGCAGCTCGCGCGTGTCCTCGATGAGGATGACGCGCTCGTCGCGGGCCGCCATCTCTGCGAGCAGTGCGTTGGCGAGCGTCGTCTTGCCCGAGCTTGTGCCGCCGGCGACCAGTATGTTGCGGCGCTCCGCGACGGCGAGCGAGAGCAGCCGCGCCGTTCCCGCATCCATGATGCCGTCCCGCACATAGTCGATTAGCCGGTGAAGCCGCGCCGCGGGCTTGCGGATGGAAAAGCAGGGCCCCGTCGATACCGGCGGAAGCACGCCTTCGAATCGCTCGCCCGTCAGGTCTTCGTCCGCCCCCGGAAGCTCGGCGCTGACGATCGGCGCCCCGGCATGGGCCTCGGTCCGGGCGCGGCTGGCGACCAGGCGGATGATGCGCTCGACCTCGGCGGGCGCAAGCCTGTGGCCGGTGTCGACCCGCCCTTCGCCCAGCCGGTCCAGCCGGAGCGCCCCGTCGGGATTGACCATCACCTCGACGACGGCGGCCTCGGCCAAAGCGGCCGCGATGGCGGGCCCCATCGCGGTCCGGAGCATGGCGCGCATCCGGCTCTCGGCTTCGACATTGGCCATCGTCGCCCTCCTCAAAAGCCGATGGCGAGGTCGTCGGCGCCGCCATGGGAGAGGCCATGCGCGGCGACCGCCGGCGGAAGCGGGCGCACCCGCAGCGCTTCGGCGGATGCGGCATCCATGCCGTCCTCATCGCCAAGCAGCCGGTACTGGCGCTCGTCGGGCGCGGGGGCGCGCTTGCGCGCGCGCCGTTCGGGCTCGCGGACCTTGCCACGCCCGCTCTCCCCTGCGGTGGCGGGAGCAGCCGGAGCGTCCGCGGGAGGGACCCGGCCGACCTCCTTCGCATGCGAGCCGCTCCAGTCGTCGCCGCAAACACGCGGGCGATCGGGCCAGAACTCGCCTCCCGGGCGCGGAGCCGGAAGGAGCCGGTCGGTGAAGGCGCCGTCCTCATAGTAACGCAGCTTGGCGGCCCGAATGGGAGGCAGGCCGGAGACCAGGACCAGCTCCTCGCCGGCGGGAAGCTGCATGACCTCGCCGGGCGTGAGCAGCGGCCGCGACGTCTCCTGGCGGCTCACCATCACATGGGCGAGCCAGGGCGCGAGCCGGTGGCCCGCATAGTTGCGCATGGCGCGCTGCTCGGTGGCGGTGCCGAGCGCATCCGAGATCCGCCGCGCGGTGCGTTCGTCGTTGGTCGCGAACGCCACCCGAACGTGGCAGTTGTCCAGCACGCTGTTGTTCTCGCCATAGGCCTTGGCGATCTGGTTCAGCGACTGCGCGATGAGGAAGGCGCGGATCCGGTAGCCGGCCAGGAAGGCGAGCGCGCTCTCGAAGAAATCGAGCCGGCCGAGCGCCGGGAACTCGTCGAGCATGAGAAGTAGCGGCCGCCGCCCGGCGTCGAGCCGCTCGGTGAGCCGCCGGCCGATCTGGTTGAGGATCAGCCGGACGAGCGGCTTGGTGCGCGACAGGTCGGACGGCGGCACCACCAGATAGAGCGACACCGGCCGCTCCGCCTCGACGAGGTCGGCGATCCGCCAGTCGCAGGCCGAGGTCACGGCCGCCACGGTCGGGTCGTGATAGAGGGAGAGGAAGGACATGGCGGTCGAGAGCACGCCGGAGCGCTCGTTCTCGGACTTGTTGAGAAGGTCGCGCGCCGCCGAGGCGACGACCGGATGCGCACCCGAGGGGCCGCCGCTTCCCAGATGGTCGGTGCGCATCATGGTTCGGAGCGTCTCGACGAAGTCGCGGCCGGGATCGGACAGAAAGGAGGCAACGCTTGCCAGCGTCTTCTCCTCCTCCGCGTAGAGGATGTGGAGGATGGCGCCGACCAGCAAAGCGTGGGCGGTCTTCTCCCAGTGGTTGCGCCGCTCCAGCGCTCCGTCGGGATCGACGAGGATGTCGGCGATGTTCTGGACGTCGCGCACCTCCCCGGCCCCGCGCCGCACCTCGAGCAGCGGATTGTAGCGGGCCGAGAGCGGGTCGGTCGGATCGAACAGCAGGCAGTGCGAGAAGCGCGAGCGCCAGCCGGCCGTCAGCTCCCAATTCTCGCCCTTTATGTCGTGGACAACGGCCGAACCGGTCCATGAGAGCAGGGTCGGAACGACCAGGCCGACGCCCTTGCCGCTACGGGTCGGGGCGAACAGCATGACATGCTCTGGCCCATCATGCCTCAGATAGTCGGTTCCGAGCCTCCCGAGCACCACGCCGCGATCGCCGAGCAGCCCGGCGCGGCGCACCTCCCGGGCGCTTGCCCAGCGCGCCGAGCCGTAGGTCGTGACCCGCCCCGCCTGGCGCGCCCGCCACAAGGATCCCAGAACGGCCGCCGCGCAGCCCAGGAACCCGCTCGCACCGGCCAGCATGCCGGCCCGGTCGAACACGTCGGGCGCATAGGCCTCATACTGGTACCACCAGAGGAACAGTGCCCAGGGCCGGTAGACCGGCCGCTCGCTCAACAGAAACCAGGGGCTGCCGAGCTGCGGCTGATAGCCGAGCTGCGCCGCTGCATATTGAGTTGCCGCCCACAGGCCGAGCAGCACGATCGCGAACACGACCAGCATCTGTCCGATGAGCAGCTTCGTCGGCGTCACGGCACCCTCCCTCTGCGCCCCATCCAGCGGGCGTCCGAGGCTCGATCATTGGCGCGGCGTGGCGCCGGGCGGCAGCGCGTGCGCGGCGCACCCAAGGCTCGTGCGACGAATCTCCGCCGCCCGAGCCCGCCGGTGCGAGGAACAGTCGCGACGGGAGTTCAGCCGGGTCTGAACCCGGGCGGAGGGCCTGGTATCGCCGCGCGCCTCTTCCGCGACCTTGAGCCGCAGAACGGCGTCAGATCAGGAAAAGACGATCGTCTTCTGACCGGCGATGATGACGCGATGCTCGACGTGCCACTTGACCGCCCGCGCCAGGACCTGGGACTCGATCGACTGCCCCGCTTCAACGCATTGCGACGGCGTGTGCGCATGGTCGACGCGGTGGACGCCCTGCTCGATGATCGGGCCTTCGTCGAGATCGGACGTCACGTAATGCGCCGTCGCTCCGATGATCTTCACTCCGCGGGCATGCGCCTGATGATAGGGTTTGGCACCCTTGAAGCTTGGCAGGAACGAGTGATGGATGTTGATGCAGCGCCCATGAAGGGCTTCGCACAGATCGCTGCTGAGGATCTGCATATAGCGGGCGAGCACCACGAGATCGACCTCGAGCGTCGCGACAAGCCTCAGCAACTCGGCTTCCCGAGCCGGTTTGGTCGCGGCGGTGACGGGAAGATGATGAAACGGAAGTCCGCTCCATTCGACGAAGGAGCGCATGTCCTCATGGTTCGAGACCACTGCGGCTATGTTTGCCGGAAGTGAGCCCGTCTGCCACCTGTGCAGCAGATCGAAGAGGCAATGGCCGAACTTCGACACAGCTATGAGGATTCGGGGCCGGACCGCGGCGTCGTGGAGCCTGAACTCCATATCGAGGCGATTGGCTATCCGGAGGAGCCCTTCGCGAAGCACCGGTTCGGGCGGGAATGCCGGGCCATCCTCGCGGAAGACCGAACGCATGTAGAATGTCCCGCCTTCATGATCGTTGAAGTGACTGGATTCCTCAAGCGAGGCGTCACAGGCCGCAAGGTAGCCAGCCACCTCGGCCACGATCCCCTTCCGGTCGGGGCAGCTCAGGATGAGGGTGTAGCGCCGACGGCCCCTGGTCATGCGCTGATACCCTCGTTCCGGAACTCGCGCGCGGCTTCGTCCAGCCAATCGCGCGCCCACTCCGAGACGCTACGCTCCACATAGAGGCGAAAGGCCTCGTCGCCGAGACGGACGAGAGTGACGCCCACGCCGGCCAGGAGCGTGCGTGTGCAGCGACCGGCCGGAAACATGCTGCAGTGAAGGTCGAGGCTGCACCCCTTGTTGAGCAGGTCCGCGGCCTGCTCGCCAACGATCTCGAGACGTTCCGCGCCCGGTCCCAGCGAAACGAGCGCCGCCGGCTCATCGGTCATGGCCGCAAGAAGCATTGGCTCCAGGCCGTCGCAGTCGCGCTCGACGAGCCACTCACCGGGCGCCACGCAAAGGCTTCCCCCTCGGGTGGCGCCGATCTCCTCAGGCAGGTCGAGGTCGAGCACTGCGGCCGCGCGGAGGCGTGCGGCCGGGCGATCCCGCCTCAGCCGGAGCAGCCACAGGTCGGGCGCCGCTGACCAGGAAACAGCCAGTGTCCGGCCTTCCACTTCTTCAGCCATTCAGCCGCTCTCCCTCGGGATCGTAGGCGGCCGCGTCGACGATGCGGACCTCGCCTGCTCCCGACAGGAGCGGAATGCGCTCGCCGAGGCGCGTTCGCCCACCACGGACCATGCCCAAAGCGACGCCGCGGCCGAGACATTCGCTGTAGCCGCTCGACGTCACGAACCCCTGGCTGTCTCCCGCGCGGCCGAGGTGCGCCCCGACCGGGAGCATGCTGTCGTCCTGCGCGCGCAGCCCGACGAGTTGCAGCCGATCGCCACGGCGATCGGCGGGCCGGTCGAGCGATCGCCGGCCGATGAAGTCGTCCTTTCGCTTGAGCACGCGTTCCCAGCCGACATCCAGGGGCGTGGTGGTGCCGTCCGTATCCGCTCCCACGTGCAGGTAGCCTTTCTCGGTGCGCAGCAACATCCAGGCATCGATGCCGGCGGGCTCGGCGCCGAGCGGCTGACCGGCTTCGAGGAGCGTCTGCCAGAGCTCGGCCGTGCGGTGGGCCGGAACGCTGATCTCGAAGGAGACCTCGCCAGTGAAGCTCACCCGTGCGACACGACAGGGTATTCCCGCCACACGGCCGCCCGTCATTGTCATGTGCGGGAAGGCCGCGGCGTCGATCGGGAAGTCGGTGCCGATGCAGTCCAGCAGCGCCCGCGCCGAGGGACCGGATATCGTGACCACTCCCCAGGCTTCCGTCACCGGCGCGACGACGACGTCGAGCTGCGGCCACTCGCATTGCAGCCATTCCTCGAGCCAGTCGGCGATCCTGGCCGCGCCTGCACCAGTCGTTCCGACCAGAAACCTGTCCTGCGCGAGTCTGGCGGTAACCCCGTCATCGATGATCACCCCGAGTTCGTTCAGCATCAGCCCGTAGCGCAGGCGTCCCGGCTTGAGGCTCGACATCGGGTTGGCGTAGATCCGGTCGAGAAAGAGTCCCGCATCACGCCCGCACACCTCGATCTTGCCGAGGGGGCTCGCGTCGAACAGCCCGACCCGCTGCCGCACTGCGGCCGCCTCGCGCCGTTCGGCGGCTTCCTTTCCCTCACCCGGTCGCGGGTAACAAGCGGGCCTCGACCAGCCGCCATATTCCTCGAAGCTGGCACCGGCCTCGAGATGCCTGGCATGGGCCGGAAGACGTCTGACCGGGTGCAACAGAGCCCCACGCCGCAGCCCTGCCATGGCTCCCAGCGAAACCGGCACGTAGGGGAAGCGGTAGCGGGTCGTACCGGTGCCGGGGATGGTACGGCCGGTCAGCTCCGCCATGATGGCAAGTGCGTTGACGTTCGATGTTTTCCCCTGGTCGGGTGCCATGCCGAGCGTCGTGTAGCGCTTGAGATGCTCGACGGACCGGAAATTCTCGCGGGCCGCGAGCGCGATGTCCGCGTCAGACACGTCGTTCTGGAAGTCGACGAACGCCTTCCCGGATCCGCCCGCCACTCTCCAGCAGGGCGAGACCGCCGGATCGCCCGCGACGGCGGACGGTATCCGCTGCGCCCCTCCGCCCCCGGCTACGTGACCCTCCCGCAGAGCGGCGGCGAGCGACAGGGTTCCGCGGGCGCCTCCGACCGACGTCTCCGGCTGAACCGATACGTCTGGCCGGAACAGCGATTTCGCCTCGTCGTAGATGAGCCGTCCGCCCGATTGGCAGAAAAGGTGGACGTTCGGGTTGAACCCGCCCGACATTGCGAGGAGGTCCGCCGACAGCCAGCGCGCGCGGCCACCCTGCTCGAGGACCTGAACGGAGCGGAGGGCGTGCCGGCCGGCGGTACCGGTCACGGCGCCTCGCGCGACGACTTCCACGCCCTGTTCGCGGAGCGGCCGGGCGCGGTCATGCGGAGCCGTCTCGCGCGTGTCGACCACCGCGGCCACTTCCGCTCCCGCCCGGATCAGCACCTCGGCAGTGAGATAGGCATCGTCATTGTTCGTGAAGATCACCGCGCGCCTTCCCGGCAGAACGGCATGGCGCCCCACATAGTGACGAACGGCCGTGGCGAGCATCACGCCCGGCCGATCGTTGCCGGGAAACACCAGCGGTCGCTCGGTGGATCCCGTCGCCAGAACGACCCGCGTCGCCCGTACGTGCCAGGCCCGCTCATGCGTGCTGTCCGCCGAATTCGGGTCGCGCCCTTCGGCGAGCATCAACTCGTTATGATCGAAATAGCCGAGCGCCGTTGTCCTCGTCAGGACGCGGACTTCCGCCGCGCCGCGCAGCTCGCGCTCGGCATCGGCGACCCACTTCAGTCCCGGCTGCCCGTCGATGCGGGCCTCATCCCAGAGGAGCCGTCCGCCGAGCAGGGGATCCTGCTCCGCGAGAAACACGCGTGCGCCTTGGCGCGCGCCGGCCAGGGCCGCGGCGAGCCCGGCCGGCCCTCCGCCGACCACGAGCAGGTCGCAATGGGCGTAACGGTGCTCGTAGCGATCCGGGTCGGGGCCTTCCGGCGCTCTGCCCAGGCCTGCCGCGCGCCGGATCGCACCCTCATAGAGATGCCAGTCGGGCCACATGAAGGTCTTGTAGTAGAAACCCGCCGGTAGGAACCGGGACAGCCGGTCGTTGATGGCGGTGAAGTCGAACCTCAGGCTCGGCCAGCAATTGACGGGCATGGCTTCGAGCCCGTCGAACAACTCGATCTCGGTGGCCCTGAGATTGGGGCGGCTTCGTCCGCCGGTGCCGAGCTGGACGAGCGCATTGGGCTCCTCGGGCCCGGCTCCCAGAAGCCCGCGCGGGCGATGATATTTGAACGAACGGCCAACCAGCCTCACGCCGTTGGCAAGCAGGGCGGATGCGAGCGTATCGCCGGCACGGCCGATCATCGCACGGCCGTCGAAGCGGAACCGGAGCGGCCGGTCCCGATCGATGAGGCCGCCCGTCGCGAGCCGCCAGGGCCCGTCCTCATCCATTCGTCTTCTCCAGCCGGATCGAGCGGCTCCCCATCCGGTAGACCTCGTGGATCTCGTGAGTGACGGTGTCGCGAACGAGATTGAACCACTGGCGGCAGCCTGCCGAATGAACCCACCGCTCGGCTCGGGCACCGCGCGGATTGTCCCGCTCGAAGAGATAGGCGGCCCAGGTCGCGTCGGAGACGTCCGGCTCCGGTCGCTCGATGTGGCTTTCTCCGCCGCATCGAAACTCGATCTCGTCGCGTGCGCCGCACCAGGGACAGTGTATCCGCAGCAATCTGGGCCTCCTCAGTGCGCAATGCCCGAGGCCGCGGCCTCGTCGATGAGCGAGCCGGTCGCGAACCTCGAAAGACCGAAGGGCTCGGCAAGCTCGTGCGGACGGCCGGTCGCGAGATGATGCGCCAGCACCCAGCCGCCGACGGGGATCGCCTTGAAGCCCCCCGTTCCCCAGCCGCAGTTGAGGTACAGGCCGCGCATCGGCGAGCAGCCAAGGATCGGACTTGAGTCGTGCACGACATCGACGATCCCCGCCCATTGCCGCAGCAGGCGAACCCGGCGCAGGCGGGGGAACTGGTCCGCCACCGCTGCCATGACGGCCGTCATGACGGGCGCGTTCCCGCGCTGCGCATAAGAGGCATGCTGGTCGAGGCCACCTCCCATCACGATGCCCCCCTTGTCCGACTGGCTGACGTAGACGCCTGTCGCGAGCGACAAGACGACCGTGTCGAGAAAGGGCTTGATCGGTTCGGACACGAACGCCTGAAGGGCGTAGCTTGTGATCGGCAGACGAAACCCGGCCATCTTCGCCAAAGCGGACGAATGTCCCGCGACCGCCATTCCTACCCGCCCAGACCTGATCGTCCCCCGGTTCGTCATCACCCCCGAGACCGCTCCGCCTGCATCCGTCAGGAAGCCGGTGACCTCGCAATTCTCGATGATGTCCACGCCAAGCCGGTCCGCCGCACGGGCGTAGCCCCAGGCCACGGCATCGTGGCGGGCGGTTCCCGCGCGCTGCTGCCTGAAGCCGCCGACCACGGGGAAGCGCGCCGACGGTGAGCAATCAAGCGCAGGGACGAGCCGCGACACGGCGTCGCGGTCGAGTAGCTCGACATCGACCCCGTTGGCTTCCATCGCACCTGCCCAGCGCGCGGCGGCATCCATGTCGTGACGGCTGTGAGCGAGCGTCACCATGCCGCGCTGGCTCAGCATGATGTTGTAATTGAGCTCGCGCCCGAGCTTCTCGTAGAGCTTCAGCGAGAAGTCGTAGAGCCGCGCGCTTTCCGGATAATAATAGTTCGACCGGATGACCGTGGTGTTGCGGCCTGTGTTCCCGCCTCCGATCCAACCTTTCTCCAGCACCGCTACGTTCGCAAGGCCGTGATTCTTCGCGAGATAATAGGCCGTCGCGAGGCCATGCCCGCCTCCTCCGATCACGATGGCGTCGTAGCGCGCCCTCGGCTCGGCTGCGCGCCATGCCTTTCGCCAGCCGTCGTGGCCGCGCAGCCCCTCGACCAGCAGCCGAAGCGCGGAATAGCTCATCGCCCGCCGCTCCAGCGGTACATCGCTGCGCAGTTCGGGTCCGACGACCGCCCTTCTCCCGCAACCAAGCCCACTCGCGTCATCGAGCGTCAGACTCCAAGCCGGTTGGCGAGCGGCGCGGCGAGGCTTCGCATCAGCGCCGGCGCGATGCGGGCACCTGGCAACGGGCGGGGCTCGCGAACTGGCAGCGACAGCTCTGCGGCCGGTGTCCCGCTGACGAGACGCGCCGCCTCGCGGGCCGCCGACATGCCCATGGTCAGGCCAAAGCCGTTGCAACCCGACACCGAGACGATTCCGGCTGCGTTGCGGAAGAGGCGCGGCAGGCCGTCCGGGGTGATTCCGATCCGGCCCCAGGACAGCGTCTCGAACTGCGGAAGATCGGCACCCGGGAACGTCCTGGCAAGCCGCCGATGGGCGGGAATGAGGCTCGCGGGCAGCCGAGGCGGTTCCTTCTCGAGCAGGAAGCTGACCACCAACCGGCCCTCTTGATCGATGGCCGGAGCGAATACCGCCTTGTCGTCCAGGTCGGCTACGGGTCCGCCCTGAGGCAGGAGACCCGAGCCCCGATCGCCGAGCGGCGCCGTCGCGGCAACGCCGCACGCCGCGCCATAAGCCGTCCTCGGCAGGGCGGCCATCGGGCTCGAGCGATCCAGTCCGGTAGCGACGATGACGGCGCGTGCCTCGATCCGCCCCGTGGCGCTCCGCACCGTGAAGCGATCCGCCTCGCCTTCGATCGCAACGATCGGGGCTCGCCAGCGCACCTCGACGCCGCGGGCTTCGAGCAGACCGAGCAACCCCTCCATGAGCTGCACCGGATTGAGGATGCCGCCCTCGGGCAGGAAGAAGCCGCCAGCATAGCGGGAGGTGCCGACATGGCCGGCGAGATCCTCGCGCGCAAGCGCCTCGCAGCGTCCGCCCAGACGCTTCCAGTCCTCGAAGCGCTCGGCGGCACGCTCGAGCGTCGCGGCATTGCGATAGGCGCAGACATATCCTTGCCGGGCTCCGCACTCGATCGAGTGGTGCCTGATCAGGTCGAACAGCCAGCGCCCCGATCCTGCGATCATCCGGGCGAAAGCCTCCCCTCTCCCTCGTCCAAGGGCACGGATCGCATCGGCGGGTGCTCGTCCGCCGCCCAGGAACAACGGGCCGACCTGACCCGCGCTGGACGCCGACGCGTTGGAGGACGGCTCGCCCGCGTCCACGAGCATGACGGAGCGGCCTGCGGCGGAAAGCTCGAGCGCAGCCGCGAGTCCGGCGAAGCCGGCGCCGACGACCACGACCTCCGCCGCCGACCTGCCATGAAGTCCTTCCCCGGCTTTCCTCGCGGCCAGGTGCCCACTCCAGACCGACGCGGGCTTCGACACCGCGCAGGTCACAGACCGGCCGCGCGCTCGAGATGGAGCCGGAACGCCTCCACCGCGGCGCCTATGCTTCCCTCGAGCCGCTCGGACAGGCTTTCGACGTCGCCGTCGAGCGGGTCGGCGAATGCGCACCATGTGAGAATACAGGCGCCCGGCCCCGCCGGCGACACCTCGGCGAGGCCCATGTAGCGCGCCATCGCGAGCGGCCCGTAGTCGAGGATGCGATAGAGATAGCGTCGAAGCTCCGGCTCATAGGCCTCGATACGCTCCACCACGCGCGCTCCGCCGGGGAAGTGGTAGGTCCGGAGCGCTCCCGCCCCTTCGCCAGCCACTTCCACCTTCTCGACCAGGCCCTCGACCGGAACCCGACTGCCCAACTCTCCTATGACCGCCCAGGCGGCATCGGCCTCGACCTCAATCCTGCGACTGAGGCGGCACTGGACCGCCCGCTCGAGCCTGTCGCAAACGCTTGTCGCCATCTTCGCTGCCTCTCCCCTCACAGGCTTGCCGTGATCTCGATCTCGACCATGCACTCGGCGAAGGCGAGCCGCCGGACCTCCACTGCCGTGGTAGCGGGGAACCAGCCTTCATAGACCTCGATCCGCGCCCGATTGGCGGCGAGGAAGGCCTCCATGTCGGTAACGAAGATCGTCTCGCGAACGACGTTGCCGAGCGAGGCGCCGAACTGAGCGAGGGTCTCGCGCACCGATGCGTAGATTGTCCTGAGCTGTGCCTCCAGGTCCCCGGCGTGCAAGGGCGTGAAGGCGTCATCCACGCTGAGCGTCCCCGCGATATGAATGAGATTTCCCGCTTTCACCGCCTGCGCATAGCCGAACGCCCGCTCGCCTTCCGGCCTCAGATGGAATGCTTGCCTGCTCGTCATCCTTCCACTCCTCAGAAACGGTATCCGACCTCGACACCGACGATTCTGCCCGGGTCGATCTGGACGGCGTCCGAATTGAGCGGCACGAGCCCCACGGCGAAGATGTACCGGGAGAAGGCGGAGGTCGCGTAGTCCTCCCCCAGGAGATTGCGCGCGAACAGCGTCGCCCGCCAGTTCGAGCCCTCGATCCCGACCTGGGCATCGACGGTGTTGTAGCGCCCCTGAAACAGATAGAGGCGGTCGTTCTGCGGGAACTGGAAATCCTGGAAGGATTGCCTTCCCACGGCGGCGTAATCCGCCCGCACGCGCACCGAAATGTCGCGGACCACGGGATGAACATATTGCGCGCCGAGATTGAACGTGAATTCCGGCGCGTTCGGAAGCTGCTGCCCGACATAGACGGGGGTTGCGCCGTCGAAGTCGCGGATCTTGGCGTCGATATAACCGAACGAGGCATTGAGGTCGAAGCCCGGCGCAGGGCGCGCGTTCAGCTCGATCTCCACGCCCTTGATTTCCGCACGGCGCGCATTGAGCGAACCCTGGGTGAAGGTCGCCGCGTCGAGCTGGAAGATCTGCGGGTCGAGATGCTCCGTGTAGAAGGCCGCGGCATTGAGGATCAGCCTCCTGCCCAACCAGTTCGATTTGAAGCCGAGCTCATAGTTGCGAGACTTCTCCTCGTTGATGACGCGCGGGAAGGCCGGTCCGGCGGAAGCGGGGTTGAAATTGCCGCTCTTGAACCCCTGTGAATAGGTTCCGTAGACCATCAGCCGTTCGGAGCTGCGATAGGCGAGCGAGAATTTCGGCTGCAGGGCGGAGAAGGTTTCCTCCGCGACGATCCCGGCGAGACGATCGTCGAGCCGAGCCTTGTTGGTGTCATAGCGAAGCGCGGCTGTGAGCTCGAGCCGCTCGGTCACATCGTAGTTCGCCTGGCCGAACAGAGCGTAATGATCGAACGTGATGCGGTTGTCCGCGAGCGGCGCCTCGACCACTCCGAAGGACGTGAACCCACCTCCAGGCCCGCTGAAGCAGGCGGAGACGAACAGGCAGATGTCGAGCTCGGCATAGGTATCGATGTCCCGCTCGCTGTGCTGGTAATAGCCTCCGACGATGTACCGGAACGGCCGGTTTCCCGGAGACGTGAGCCGCAGCTCCTGGCTGATGCTTTCCGTGACCCGCGACTGCTGCGCGAGCGGGACGAGCGGGAAGGGAGAGAGATCGAGATCCTGCTGGAAGAACACGTCGATATCGTTGTACGCGGTGATCGACGTGAGGGATCCGAACGGCGCGTCAAAGTTGACGAGCAGGGACAGGTCGGTAATCGACCGGTTGGTCAGCGAGGGTCCATCGATGTTCGGGCGCGTCCGGGCCGCCTCGCGAGGTATCTCGCCTCCGGTCGTTCCAAGCACATTGTAGAGGCTGAACCAGGTCGCTCCGCCTCGCTCGTCGGTGTGAGATGCGCGCAGGTCGAATTCGAGATCGGGAGCCGGCGTGAAGATCAGCCGCCCGCTCGCGCGGGTCTGACGGTTGCGATCCAGTCCGCGCCCGTCGAGCTGGTTGACGATGGTGCCGTCGCTGTCGCGGTGCGAGAGCGAGACGCGCGCGAG
This sequence comes from Allosphingosinicella sp., assembly GCF_046295735.1. Classification (GTDB taxonomy): domain Bacteria; phylum Pseudomonadota; class Alphaproteobacteria; order Sphingomonadales; family Sphingomonadaceae; genus Allosphingosinicella. The sequence goes on along the minus strand of NZ_JBKBMQ010000013.1, from coordinate 53,470 downwards.
CAGCACGTCGTCGATCAACGGCCCGCTGAGCGCACCGAACACGCGCCATGCATTGCCGGTCGCATAGCTGCCCTTGACTTCGCCTTCGAGGATATTGGTCGGCCTGCGCGTCGTGATGTTGATCGCCCCTGCGATCGCGCCTTTTCCGTAGAGCGCTCCCTGCGGCCCCTTCAGCACCTCCACCCGCTCGACGTCCGAGAGGTCGATCGTGAATGCATCCGCGTCCGGCAGCACCACGCCGTCGATCGAGAATGCCACCGCGGCGGCCTGGTTCCGGTTGGACCCGAGTCCGCGGATCGAGATGTTGTTGGTGCCCGTATCCTGGTCGTTCGTGATGCGGACGTTGGAGGTGAGCGCGAGGAAGTCGTCAATGCGCTGCAACCGCAACTGATCGATCGCCTCCGCGGAGAAGGCCGTGATGCTGTCAGGAACGTTCTGCAGGTTCTCGGCGCGCTTGCGCGCGGTCACCACGATCTCTCCGATCCCTACGGAGAGGGGTGGCTGCGTGTTGACGGCCGCCGCGCAGGCGAGCGCCTCGGCCGATCCCGCCGGCGCGTTTCCGCAGGGATCTTCGGCTTCCTGCGCATTGAGTGGAGCCGTCATCGCCAGACCGAGCGCGCTCGATAGCAGGAGCCGGCCGGCAATTGTCTTCTTCTTCAACAGGCGCATTGTGAAATCCTCCCGGTGCGGCAGCCCGTCTCGTGCGGGCTTTGCCACTTGAATGACCCATATCGGCCCGGCCCGAGGCCGAACCCCGCTGTTTTCAGATGAGCGCGTCCGGGAGCGGCTGCCCGTCCCGCTCATTCTCCCAGATCGCGTCGAGGATCACCCAGACACCGCCCTCGCGCACGACGTGTGCGAAGGTGACGCCGCGGCGTTCGTCACCGTTGATGGTGGCCAGGAAGGCGCTCCTCACGTTCGCAAGATTGCCGTAGGCCTGGACCGCACGGCCGAGCTCGACCTCGCGAAGGTCGGCGACCGCGCCGGATTCCCGCTGCGCCTCCATGCCGGTGATGAAATCCTCGACCGAAACCGGGGACGCGCTCCCGGAGCCCATGGGCACGAGCCGGGCCGAGGGGTGGCAGCAGGCGCGAAACGCGTCCCAATCGGGTGATTTGCCGCTCCCCCAGCCCACCGAGTCGTACAGACGCGGGCAGAGCGAGCCGATCTCCTCGATATCCTGTTGTGAAATGGTGGCAGACATCGTCGAGCGCTCCCCCGTCAATTGATGAACTCGCCGGCCGGGTTGGCCCGCGGATATTCTCGAAGATATTGAAAGAAGCGGGCCAGCGTTCGGTCGCTCTTCGTGAGAGTGCCCGGCTTGAAACGGGCATGCTCGACGATCGGAAGGTCCTCGGTGGCGACATTGATCTCGAGGTCGTAGACGGCATCCAGGAAAGCCTTCGTTCCTTCGGGATCCGAGGGGTCGTCCTCGACGGCCACGGCGAAGAACAGCCGGGTGACGCCCGGCTGCGGAAGCCCCATGGGAGCCACGAAACCGAACCAGCGGCCGCCGAGTTCGCCGTGCTGCACATAGATGGTCGTTCCGTGAATGCCGATCTCATAGTCGAGACGGGTCCCGTCCCGCATCGCTCCCTTGAGATTGTAGGTCATCGAATGCGGCGTCCATCGGACCTCCTTGTGAGGATCCTCGCCGTCGAGTTCGATGCCGTGCACCACTCGGATATGCTGCATGTCCGGGGTGTTGCAGCAGATCACCCAGGGATCGACCGGCATCCGGATATTCCACTCGCCCACCTTCCACACGAGCCCCTCCGGAGGCTTCGGGAAGTCGGGCAATTCGAACAGCGGCTCCGTGCCGTTGAACGCGAAGATGCAGCCATATTTCTCGGCCGTCGGAAAGGCGAAGAGCTTCGCTGTCGGCGGAACGGGATCTCCCGAGCCGGTGGCCACGCACTTGCCGTCCGGCCCGTAGCGCCAGAAGTGAAACGGGCAACGCACCGCACCGTCCACCATCTCGCCAGTGCACAAATCCGCCCCCATGTGGGGACAATAGGCACTGAGAACGCTCGGCCTGCCGTCCGCGTCGCGCATGACGATGATCCGACCTCCGAGAAAATCGAAACCCTTGACCTCTCCGCTGCCAACCTCTTCGGCGAGGCAGATCGGGTACCAGGACTGCGTGAACAGACCGTCCTCGCCCTCCTTGGGAGGCGCGAGCGTCCGGCGCGGGATCGGCACTTCGGCAACGGCGTTCATTCAGGGCCTCCTCGGTCATTCTTGTTGTTGCCCGATTCGTAACGACGGAAACCGCAGAGTGTCAATCCACCTTCTGCGTTTTCCGCAGCTACATTGACAAGAGGTTTAGAAATCCGCATCATCTTGAGGGGATCGAGAGGAATGCCTAGCAGTATCCCTTGCCCGCTTGCAGCGGGATGCGAAGAGAGGGAGGCTGATGGCTACGAAATCCGAAACCCAGAAGAGCGCTAGAGGCCGCCAGAAGGCCCTTCCCGAGCCGGCGCTGGACACATCCGAGGGCATGGAGCTCAACCAGCAGATCATCGGCCTGCTGCAGCAGGACGGGCGCATGCCCTATTCGACGATCGCGGCCCAGGTCGGCGTTTCCGAGGGAACCGTTCGCAACCGCGTGCGCCAGCTGCTCGACGACAATGTCATCAGTATCCAGGCCGAAGCTCTGCCGGACGCCTTCGGCTACAAGTTCAATGCCGTGACCTTCATCAAGGTCGCGGCCGGGACGCATGTCGACAGCGTAGCCAAACGTCTCTCGGCCGTTCCGGAAGTCTATTATCTCATCATGACTCTCGGCCGCTTCGACCTCGGCGTCGCCACCTACCACAAGTCACAGGACGATTTCCGCGAGTTCCTGACGACCCACTGCTACGGCCATTCCGACGTCGCCGAGATCGAGAACAATCTCGTGCTCAAGGTCCACAAGATGAAGCTTCAATGGAACCTGCACGCGGGCTGAAGAACCTGACGCGGCGGGAAGAGAATAGGGAGAGCAAGAATATGGTCGTGAACGAGCGGGCGACGAAGATCGAGGCCGATCCGAAACGGGTATGGGAGCTGCTCGCGACCCATGAGGGCCAGCGTGCCGCGAGCAGGGGATTCGTCTCCTCGATGGATTTCGAAGGCGAAGGGCTCGGCATGGTGCGCACGATGCGAACCGAAGGCCATCTCGGCGAGACCCGCGTCGTCGAGCGATGCGAAACGTTCGACGCCGACGCCATGGAACTGAGCTACCGTATCATCGACACCGGCGGTTCCGTGCCGTTCGCGGATTATGTCGGCGTGGCCAAGGTGATCCCCGCAGGCGCAGGCGCCTGCATCCTGATGCTCCGTTCGACGTTCGTGCCGGTCGACATGTCGGAGGATGACGCCAAGCTCATATCAGAGACCAACTTCCGACTTTTCCTCGACAACGTCCGCACGGCGGCTACGGGCGGAATGAACGGGTGACCGTGCTCGCGAGCCCGGTCGGGAACAGCTACGCGCATATCAGCTATCTGCTCTTCTGCCCGGAGACGCACGAGGCCGCCGCAATCGATCCGTTCCACCTCGATGTCGTGACCGAGGCCGCGGATCGCCGGGGGCTGCGGATCACCACCATCATCAACACGCATGAGCACTGGGACCATGCCGGCCGCAACGAGCAACTCCGCGCGCTGACCGGAGCAAAGGTGATGGCGCCGCGCGCGGCCGCCGGCGTGATCGAGAGGATCGACGTCCCGCTTTCGAACGGCGACGAGATCGAACTGGGCTCCCTCCGGCTGAAGGTCCGCGACACGCCGGGCCACACCATGACCCATATCAGCCTCCTCGGGGAAGATGCCGACGGCCCCTACCTCCTGTCGGGAGACACGCTGTTCGGGGCGGGCGTGGGCAATTGCGGATATGGCGGACATGCGGCGACGCTGTTCACGACGATCGAATCGCTTCGCGGCAGCCTGGCCGGGGCCACGCGCATCTTCCCCGGCCACGACTATCTCGCCCGCAATCTCGAGTTCACCTGCCGGCACGAGCCGAGCAACCGGGCCGCAGCCCTTCTCCTCGAGGACGCGCGCGCGGGGCTGCGCCTCACCACGTTCGACGAGGAGCTCGGGGTCAACCTGTTCCTGCGCCTGGACAGCCCGGAGCTCCGCGCCTCGCTCGCCGGCCAGGGATACGCCGCTCTGGGGGCAAGCCGCGAGGAGATCTTCCTCGCCCTGCGGCGCCTGCGAGACGCCTGGTGACCGCGACGCGCTTCTTCGACGTGGTGATCGTCGGCGCCGGACACGCCGGCGCCCAGTGCGCGGTCGCGCTGCGTCAGCAGGGCTTCGATGGCTCGATCGCACTGGTCGGCGCCGAGCCGGATCCACCCTACGACCGAACCTGTCTCTCCAAGGACTATCTGGCCGGGACCAAGCCCTTCGAGCGGATGCTTCTGCGTCCTCCCGGTTTCTGGGCGGAACGCAACATCGCGCACCTTTCCGATACGACGATCGTGGCGGTGCGCCCGGACCTGCGCGAGGTTCGGACATCGGCGGGCGAGCGGATCGGCTGGACCTGGCTGATCTGGGCGGCCGGCGGAAAACCGCGCCGGCTTTCCTGTCCCGGTGTCCAACATGCGGGCGTCCATACGATCCGCTCCCGTGCCGATGTCGACATGATCACGAAGGAACTCCCTGGAGCGGACCAGGTGACCATCGTCGGCGGCGGCTATGTCGGACTCGAGACGGCCGCGGTTCTCGCCGCCGCCGGCAAACGCGTCACTCTCGTACATTCATCGCCCCGGCTGCTGTCCCGGGTGGCCGGCGAGCCCGTCGCCCGCTTTCTGGAGCAGGAGCACCGCAGGCGGGGCGTCGACGTCCGGACCTCGATGACGGTAACGGAGATTGAAGGCCGCGGAGGCCGGGTCGAAGCCGTCCGGCTGAGCGACGGCTCCCGCGTCAGGAGCCAGCTCGTGATCGTCGGCATCGGAATCCTGCCCTGTGTCGAGCTGCTGCGCGAGGCGGGTGCGCGCGGTACGGACGGAGTCGACGTCGATGACCACTGCCGCACCAGCATTCCCGGAACGCTTGCGATCGGAGACTGTGCCGCGCATCCGAACCGCTATGCGGGGCGTCCCATCCGGATCGAATCGATCCAGAACGCCAACGATCAAGCGGCGACGGCCGCCCGGCTCATCGCGGGGAAACCTCAGCCCTACGATGCGCTGCCGTGGTTCTGGTCCCACCAATATGAGTTCAAGCTTCAGTCGGCCGGCCTTGCGGCGGGTCATGACGACATGATCGTGCGCGGAGACCCAAGCGACGGCAGCTTCTCGGTCGTCTATCTGAGAGACGATGTACCTGTCGCCCTGGACGCCATCAACGCAGTCAGGGATTTCATCCAGGGGAAGCACCTGATCCAGCAGCGCCTCCCCATCTGTCGCCGCCGGCTCGCTTCCGGCGAGCCCCTGAAGGATCTAGCGGCCTGAAGCATGATCCGCGACCGGGACGCGATTATCATCGATGCTGCTGCTCCCATTCCGACCCGGCCATCTTGCTCAGAACCATCGGGCGGAGAAGCCTGCCGGGCCGTGCCCCGGGTGGCGGCGGGCAAGCCGCCTTGTCCTCACCCGCGGGGAGGTCAGTCAATGCGGCGATGAGCTTGTCGACAGCGCCTGGATGAGCTTGCGCACTGCGGAATCGGGAGTCGTCAGGACCGGCTTGCCGGTAAAGTCGCGCACCGGACCTGCAGCGCGAGCCGCGCTGAACTGCGCGATCGCAGCCACATCGACATCCGCCCGCCCCACCGCTTCCGCAATCAGTCGATCGTGCCGATCGCCATCTCCCGCGTTCAAGGCCTCCAAAGCGCCCTCCACATAGATCGGCCGGACCTCCAGGGTCGCCGGAAACTCCGCAGGCATGCTTGCAAGGGTTGGCGCGAACGTCGCCACAAGACCGATCCGTCCGCCATGAGCGGCCGCTTCCTCCACCAATCCCTCGTTGGGTCGGAGCACCGGAATCGCGGGAAAGGCGCGCCCCGCCCTCCTGATGTAAGGTCCGAAAGCGGAGCAGGTGAACAGCACCGCGTCGGTGCCGGCCGCGGCAGCATAACCGACCAGCGCGATGAAACGATCGCCGAGGCGGTCGCGGGATTGCGGGTCAGCCAGGGCGGTCGGGAGCCGGTCATCAAGAATGTTGTGCCGGACGACAGTCGGGCAGAGTTGTTCAAATGCCGTCTCGATCGGTTGCATCGACGCTGCCATCGCGTGAATCAATGTGACTCTCATTTGCGGAGAATGGCACGATTGATACATGGTCGGCAATCCTCATCGCCTGTGCTGCGGGCGATTAGACCGCAGGACCATATAGAATGACGCTACACTGGCGCTGGCCAGCGATTGGAAACGAAAATGAAACATACGTTGCGAATCGGACAGTTCTGATCCATATGGCTCATCGAAGAGACGAGCGAACGCTCGCGAATGGGGAGGAACAAGCATGGCGAACAAGATCGCCCTTCTTACCGGCATATCGATCCTCGTTGCCGTTTCAACGCCAGCGCAGGGACAATCGTCGGCTCCCTCCCTTGCCGCTGCTGATGGCGAGCGGGATCGGTCCGCGGCGGGCGAAAGCGAGATCGTCGTCACCGGCTCGCGGGTGGGCCGCAGCCGGCTCGACACGCTTGCGCCGGTCGACGTCATCTCCTCGGAATCGCTCGCGCAGCAGGGCACGCCGGAACTCGGGCAGGCACTCGCCAATATCGCGCCATCCATCAACTTCCCGCGGCCGGCGATCGCGGACGGCACCGACCACATCCGGCCGGCGGTGCTGCGCGGCCTCGCGCCCGATCAGACCCTCGTGCTTCTCAACGGCACGCGGCGCCACGCCTCGGCGCTGGTCAATGTGAACGGCACTGTCGGTCGCGGCTCCTCGGCGGTCGATCTCAACACCATTCCGGTGATCGCCATCGAACGGGTCGAAGTGCTGCGCGACGGCGCCTCGGCGCAATATGGGTCGGACGCGATTGCCGGCGTGGTCAACCTGCGGCTTCGCGAGGCGCGGCACGGCGGCGGCGCCAGTCTCGGCGCCGGCTTCTACCGCACCCATGTCAAGGAGGCGCGGGATCCGGACGGGCGCCACGTCACCGACGGCGCAAATTATACGGCGGCCGCCTGGCAGGGCCTGCCGCTCGGACCCGAGGGGTTCGTCACCGTCGCGGCCGAATATATCAAGCGCGAGCCGACCAACCGGAGCGGCCTTGACCCGCGCGTAAACCCCATGGTCGTGAACGCTCGCTTCGGAGATCCCGAGCTCGAGACGAAGACCATCTTCCTGAACGCCGGCCTCCCGATCGGCGAAGGCTGGTCGATCTACGGGCTGACCGGTTTCCAGCATCGTTACGGCGAGTCGGCCGGATTCTACCGGATCGAGAACAACATCAACAATATCGACATCCGTACCGGGCGGCCGATCGTGCCCGGCGGCTTCCTGCCGCTGATCGGCATGGAAGTACAGGACGTCACGGCAGGCGGGGGCCTCCGCGGAGACGTCGGGGGGTTCGCGGCGGACCTCAACCTCACCTACGGCCGCAATCTGATCGACATCACCACGCTCGACAGTCTCAACGGCTCCCTCGGTCCCGCCTCGCCGCGCGATTTCTATTCGGGCCGTCTCACGTACGACCAGCTCACCGCCGGCATCGACGTGGTGCGGCCGCTCGAGATCGGGCTCGCCCGGCCACTGTCGGTCGCGTTCGGAGCGGAATATCGGCGGGAAGGCTATGCGATCGGCGCGGGCGAGCCGGACTCCTACGTCTACGGCCCGGACCGCGGCGGCGGGCGAGCGGCCGGAGCCCAGCTCTTCCCGGGGTTCCAGCCCGGCAACGAGGTTGATGTGAGCCGCGATGCCATCGGCATTTACGCAGAGCTGGACGCGGCCGTCACGCCCGCTTTGGACCTGGCCGTCGCCGTTCGTCACGAGCGTTATTCCGACTTCGGGTCGACGACCAACTGGAAGCTGTCCGGTCGGTACGAACTCACTCCCTCCCTCGCGCTGCGCGGCACCGCCTCGACCGGCTTCCGCGCGCCCAGCCTGCAGCAGCAATTCTACCGGTCGACCGTGCCGGTCTTCCGCATCATCAACGGTGTCAGCACGCCGGTGGAGACCCAGACCTTCCCGGTCAGCGATCCGGTCGCGATCGCGCTGGGCGCGCGCCCCCTCGAACCGGAGCGTTCCAGCAACCTGTCGGCGGGCGCGGTGTTCCAGAGCGGGCGGTTCGAACTCACCGTCGATGCCTACCAGATCAAGATCGAGGACCGCATCGTCCTGTCCGAGAACATCCTCGGGCAGGCCCCGGGCGCGCCGGGGGCGACCCCGACGCAGATCGCCATCTACAATCTCGTCAATTCGACCGGATCCACCGTGACCTATGCGGGCGGCCGGTTCTTCATCAACGGCGTCGACACGACCACCCGCGGCGTCGACTTCGTGGCGCGCTACCGGCTGCCGAGCCCCGCCGGCCGCTTCGACTTCACCGCCGCGGCCAACTTCAACAAGACCCGGGTGGACCGGATCCCCACCACGGATCCCCTGTCCAACCTCCCCGAGCCGCCTGAACTCTTCGCGCGGACCAACATCCTCGCGTTCGAGAAGGGGACGCCGCGCCACAAGTTCGTGTTTGGCGCGGACTGGCAGTCGAACGGCGCGATCGGCATGACTGCCCGGGTCAATCATTATGCGAGCGTGCTCCACGCGCTGAACGACGCCGCCCTGGATTATGAGACCGGCGCGAAGACGCTCGTCGACCTGGAGGCGCGCTGGCGGGTGGCGCAATCCTTCACCTTTGCGCTGGGCGCGAACAACATCTTCGACGTCTATCCGAACCAGCTTCCGGCGGCGCGCAACACGCAAGGCGCGATCCCCTATTCAAGCTACTCGCCGTTCGGCTTCAACGGGCGCTATCTCTATGTCCGGGCAAGTATCGGCTGGTAGTGGCGGCGGGGGCCAGTACCAATCGTGTCGGCAAAATCCTGTCAGGGGGCGTGCAATGACTGAGGGACCACTCAAGGAACGGCTTCTTCAAGCCTATGACCGGCTGTCCACTCAGCTCCAGCGGGCGGCCCGCTTCGTCCTTGACCGGCCGCAGGACGTCGCGCTGCTGTCGATGCGCGAGCAGGCACGCCAGGCCGGGGTCACTCCCGCCACCATGACGCGGCTCGCCAAGCAACTTGACCTCGACGGCTATGAAGCGATCCGCGCGATGTACGCCCAGGCGGTCCGCCGCGGGAAGCTCGATTTCTCGAGCCGTGCCGACCGGCAGCTCATCGACCAGAAGCTCAAGGGTGACCAGGCGCTCGCGTCGGAGATGGCAACGGGGATTGCCAACCAGGTCGCGGCGCTCGGCAGCGCGGGCGGACTCGAGAGCCTGGCCACTGCCGCCGAGACCGTTTCCTCGGCACGCCGGGTCTATTGCCTCGGCATGAGGTCCAGCTTCCCGGCGATTTGGTATCTCCATTATGTGCTGTCGCTGGTCCGCGACGGCGTGGTCCTGCTCGACGGCATGGCCGGGGTGGGGATCGACAGCCTGCGCAACGCCGCCTCGGACGACGTTCTCGTCGTCGCAAGCGTCAGCCCCTATACCCGCGCCACCGTCGAGGCGGTCGATTATGCCGCCGCGCGCGGCGTACGGGTCGTCGCGATCACCGACAGCGAGGTGTCGCCGGTCGCCGACTCGGCCCAGCACATGATCCGTATCACGACCGACAGCCCCTCCTTCTTTCATAGCATGGGGCCGACCTTCGCCGCCGCCGAGATCCTGGCCTCGATCGTGGCGGGTCGCGGCGGGGCCAATGCGCTCGCCACGCTCGAGCAGGCCGAGGCGCAGCTGGATGCGCTCGAGGTCCATCTCGACACCAAGCGTCGGCGCAAGTCGCTGTGACCCGCCTTCTGCACCGGCAAATCCACGCGCCGCTGCCGGTGGCTGTTTCCGGACGGGGGCTCGAAATCTTCGATCGCGACGGGCGTTCCTATCTCGACGCGTCGGGCGGGGCCGCTGTTTCCTGCCTCGGCCACGGTCATCCCGCGGTGCTCCAGGCGCTGCACGCGCAGCTCGATCGCATCGCCTACGCTCATACCGGCTTCTTCACGACCGAGGCGGCGGAACGGCTCGGCGAGCGGCTTGTCGCCGATGCGCCCGACGGGCTCGATCATGCCTATCTGGTGTCGGGGGGCTCGGAGGCAATCGAAGCGGCGCTCAAGATGGCGCGGCAATATTTCGTCGAGAAAGGGGAGACGCGGCGCCGCCACGTCATCGCCCGCCGCCAGAGCTATCATGGCAACACCTTGGGCGCGCTCGCCGCCGGCGGCAACGAATGGCGCCGCCGCCAGTTCGCCCCGCTGCTGATCCAAACCCACCATATCGATCCCTGTTTCGCTTATCGCTTCCGCCATCCCGGCGAGAGCGACGAGGCCTATGCGGAGCGCGCCGCCGGTGCGCTGGAGCGGCGGATCCTTGAGCTCGGCGGCGACGAGGTGATCGCCTTCGTCGCCGAGACGGTGGTCGGCGCGACCGCGGGCGCGGTCCCGCCGGTCGCCGACTATTTCCGGCGCGTGCGGGAGATTTGCGACCGCTACGGCGTGCTGCTGATCCTCGACGAGGTGATGTGCGGCATGGGCCGCACCGGCACCCTTCACGCCTGCGAGCAGGAGGGGATCGTTCCCGACCTGCTCACCATCGCCAAGGGTCTGGGCGGCGGCTACCAGCCGATCGGGGCGGTGCTGCTCGGCAGTCATGTGTTCGCGGCGTTCCGCGACGGCTCCGGCTATTTCCAGCACGGCCACACCTATATGGGGCACCCTATGGCCGCGGCGGCCGCGCTCGCGGTCCAGGAGACGATCCGCGCGGAGCGGCTGCTCGAGCGGGTGGTGCGCGGCGGCGGACATTTGATGAACCGCTTGAAAGAGCGCTTCGCCCAGCATCCTCATGTCGGCGACTTGAGGGGCCGCGGCCTGTTCCTCGGCATGGAGCTGGTCGAAGACCGCGAAAGCAAGGCGCCGTTCGAACCCGCGCTCAGGATCCATGCCCGGATCAAGGCGGAGGCGATGGCGCAGGGGCTGATGGTCTATCCGATGGGCGGCACGATCGACGGCCTGCGCGGCGACCATCTCCTGCTCGCCCCACCCTTCATCGCGACCGATGCGCAGCTGGACGAGGTCGTGGACCGGCTCGGCCGCGCGGTAGATCAGGCTACGCGAGCGGCAAGGACGCAATCGTGAAGGTGGGGCGGCGCGATCTCCTCCGCCTGCTTCCGCTCGGACTGATCCTTCCCTCGGCCGGCTTCGCGGCCGGCGGTCCGGAGCCGCGTCGTGTCCATTCGAACCACGGCTTCGGCATCTCCACCAACCATCCGCTGGTGACGGAGGCCGCGCGCTCGGTGCGGCTGTCCGGTGGCAACGCCTTCGACATGTTCGCGGCTGCGATTGCCGCGTCCTGGGTGGCGGATCCGGCGAACAGCAGCCCGTTCGGGCGGATGCAGGGTGTGAACCTCTCCCGCCGCGCGCGCTGGACCCTCCACGCCGCAACCGGCGTGCGGCGCGGGGTCGAGTCCACCGTCCCGGTGCCCGGCAACATTTCGGCGCTGTTCCACTTCCGCGAGGCGGGGCTGCTGCGCCTGCCGCTCGCGCGCAGCCTGCGGCCCGCGATCGCCATCGCGCGCGGCGGCTATACGCCGAGCGAGGCGCTCCGCGCCATTGTCGCGCAGACCGCGGATGATCTCGGCAGCGATCTCGGGGCCATCTATCTCGACGCGGCCGGCACGGCCCGCGGGCGTGTCCGCAATCCGGCGCTCGCCCGGCTGCTCGAGCTGCTCGGACGCGCACCCGACGAGCGCGGCTTCTGGCGCGCCCTCGCCGCCGCCTCAGGCGGCGCGCTCCCTTGGTCGCAAGCGGAGCTTGAGGGAAATCGCGCGGTCCGAGGCCAGCCTCGTTCGCTCGGCCTGCGGCTCGAGGACGGCGAGGTCGAGCTCCTCAGCACCGCCAATCTCGAAACCTGGGGCAGCTGGACACTTCTCGGCATAGCGGTCGGCGACCGGCTGCGCCGATCCGGCGCGCTTTCGACGTCCGAACGGTCGGCGGAAGCCTATGTGCTCGCCAGCATCCTGACGCTGGAGCGGATTCCCTTCGCCGTCGGCACGCTCGTCCCGAAGACGTCCCGTCCCAGCGTCGCATTCGATCTCGACGATGAGGCCGACCGGATCGCCGCGCGGGTGGCGGAGCTGCTCGACGCCTCCGCCGCGCAGCTCCGCGAGGCGATCGGCGCGACCTATTTCGGCACGGAAGCGGCATTGACCGACGATCGCAACACCACCCATTTCTCCATCGCGGATCCCGACTGGCTGCTGTCCTACACGACCTCGATCGGCCCCTGGTTCGGCTCCAAGACCGCCTGCTCGGGCGCGGCGCTCGGCTACAGCTATGCGATGAGGTCGGGCCGCCTTTTCGAAGGTCAGGAGCGCGATGTGACAGAGCTGTCGCCGATCGTGGCCTTGCGCAACGGCACGCCCTGGCTCGCGATCGGCGCGGCGGGAAGCGAACGGATCCTGGGCGCGCTCACCTACATCTTCTTCCGCTACATCGCGGGTGGCGACCGGCGCCCGATGGCCGAGATCATGGCCGACCCGCGCCTGTTTCCCAAGGACGGCAAGGTCCGCATCCATCACGACTTCCCGGAGAAGACGCGCCGTCATCTGCTCGCCCGCGGCTTCGCCCTCAGCGCGACGGACTACAGGATCGACCGCCATCTCGGCATCGTCAACCTGGTCGAGTGCGTCGAGGACGGCCTGTTCAGGAGCGGTGCGGACCCTTCCTCGAGCGGCGCCGCCTTCTAGGCCTCTCCAACGAACGGAAGCGGAACCGAAATGGGCAGGCTCGCCAGGCGCTGGTTCGCAATCGTGCTGTGGAAGCGGATACTCGCGGCGCTGGCGCTCGGCGCGGCCGCCGGATTCCTGCTTGGCGAGCGCGCCGCCGAGCTCAGATGGATCGGCGATCTTTTCGTGCGGATGATCCGCATGCTGATCGTGCCGCTTGTCTTCACCACTCTCGTCGCCGGCATCGTCGCAATGAGCGATCCGCGCCGCCTGGGGTCGATCGGCACGCGTGCGGCCATCCTCTATTTTGGCACCACCATCGCCGCCATCCTCATTGGCATAGGCGCGGCCTTGCTCCTCAAGCCGGGCGCGGGGGTGGAACTCGCAGGCGCCACTCCGGCGCCGGTCGGGGAGACGATGCCGATTGGACAGCGCATGATGAACATCGTGCCCGAAAATCTGTTCGACGCGCTGGCGCGCTCCGACGTGCTCGCGATCATCTTCTTCGGCGTGCTGCTCGGAAGCGGGATGCTGATGGCGGGGGAGCGGGCGGAGCCGCTCGCCCGGCTGTTCGATGCCGGGGCGGAAGCCATGCTGAAGGTGAGCGCGATCGTGATGGAGTTCGCGCCGTTCGGCGTGTTCGCGCTGGTCGCATGGGTGATGGGCACCGAAGGTCCCGCCGCATTCCTGAACCTGTTCCTCCTGACGGCCGCGCTGTACGGGGGAGGCCTCGCCCACATGATCCTCGTCCATGGCGGCACCGTCCGCATCGCGGCCCGCCTCCCCGCCCTTCCCTTCTTCCGCGGCATCCGCGAGCCCCAGCTCCTCGCCTTCTCGACATGCTCGAGCTCGGCGACCTTGCCGGCCACCCTGTCGACGGCCGAGCGAAATCTGGGCATCAAGTCGCCGGTCGCCTCCTCGGTGCTCCCGCTGGGAGCGACGATCAACATGGACGGCACCGCGCTTTACGTCGCTATCGTGGTTGTGTTCGCCGCCCAGGCGTTCGGAGTCCATCTGACGGTGCTTGACTATCTGATGATCGTCGTGACCACGACGCTGGTTTCGATCGGCACCGCTTCCGTGCCGTCCGCATCGCTGTTCCTGATGGCGGCGGTGCTCGACGTGGTCGGCATAGGCGCAGCCCAGACCGCGCTCGTCATAGGATTCCTTCTACCTTTCGACCGGGTCCTGGATATGTGGCGGACGGTCGTGAACGTCTCGGGAGACCTCGCCGTAGCGACGGTGGTGGCCCGGCAAGAAGGCGAGCTTGATCAGGATGTCTATCGTCGGCGCGCGGTGGAATGACCGTGCCTGAGGCGGAACGGTTCCGCTACCGGACGTCTGTTCTGGCCGGCCGGTGGAGAGCCAGCAGGCAAGAAGCGGTCGCCGATGCGCTTCGCGCCCGCCAGGCCGTCCGGGATGCGCACGCGGTGGACGGCCTCCGTTGGCGGGTCGACGGTTGGATCGAAGTCAACTCCGGCGATCGCCGTTCGCGGCGCCACACCTGCCGATGATGTTCGGCAAGGGTGATTGGAGCGGGGTACCCCATCGTCCAGGGCACCCCGACCCGTTAGCCGCGGCGGCCGTTCACGAACCGAGCCGCATACTGAACACGCTGTTCCAGTCGATTGACCTGCTGCCGAAGCTGCGCGAACTCGCGGCCGCTCAGTCCCGTCCGGGATGAACGCTGTAGCTGGCGCTGGATCTGGCTCACCTCACGGCGCAGCTGTGTCGCGTCCTGCCGGCTGAGCTGACGCCGCTGACCGGCCAGCTGGATATGATGATCGATGCGCTGAAGGTCACGGTGCAGGTTCGCGATCGCCTGTCGGCTCGGTCCCCGGTTTTCATTCTGGTTCCAACTGCCACGGCTATGATCCTGGTACTGGGCGGCCGCGGGAACCGCGGCGAGGGTCGCGACGGCTCCGGTGAGGGCGATCAGCATCTTACGCATTGCACTTCTCCTGCTTCAGTCCGGTCGGTCTAGACGGTCACGATTGTTCCGGCGCTGAACAGGTCTCGCAGGGCACGTTCATCTTAAGCCTTGCGAAGATGAACGGACGGACGGTGCAACATGCGCTTCCCTCCCGCGTCAGCCGTCTTGCCAGAGCGGGCGATGCACGGCTTCGTGGGAGCGCCATTCGGGCAAGGAGCAGGATTATGAAACGGCTGTCCGTCGCAGCCGGCGCCGGACTGCTTGCGGCCTCTCTGCCGGGACTTGTCGATGCGCAGCGTGGTGACCGCCTCCCCAGGCGGCCCAGCCAGGGCCGCTTCCGCATGCGGCGCCACCCGGGCCGCCGCCGCACGCTCAAAGTCGACGCGCACCGCTCTGGCAGACGGGCCGTCGCTATGGGACTGGCCCGACTGCCGAGCCATACCCGAGCGCTACCGAAGTCGCGTCCCGGAAGGCTACCGCTGCCTTCATCGAGACGCCGGGTGTATGTGGTTGATCCGCAAAGGATTGTCCGGCCATCGTCGACCGTCTTATCTGAGCGAAAAGGGGCGGACCTCATCGGGCGGCCGTCCCTTGCGTCAGGCGCGGCAATGGCCCGGTTCCTGGGACGCATAGCCGCTTCGCGTCCGCTCGGGCTGGCTCGACGCCAGGCCTCTGCCGACACCCTCGATCAGCCCGCCCACCCCCGACGAACGGCAAGCCGAGCCAGCAATAGGACTCCCAGGGAAACCAGCGCGACCCCCGCGGCAAATCCCAGCACCGGACCTTCCCTAGCGAGCTCCGCGGAGGGCCCGGTAAGGTTCCATGCCTGCTGGACCAGCAGCGCGGCGAACGAGACACCAAGCAGCACGTAGGCCCAGCGGCGGCGCATCAGAAGGGCGAGGCAGCCGAGAGTGCCGCCGAATACGGCGATCGCGTAGGCGGCAGTAGCCCAGGCCGGACGGACGTCTATCATCGCGCTGTGGGCAGCTGATTGCGCCATTCCGAAGGCTTCGGCGAGGTAGGCGGCCACACCGAGCAGGTTCCAGAGCAAGGCAAGTCCTACGACGATCCAGAACCAGATGGGCGGTCGTACGTGGATCATTCGGTCCCCCCGTCATCTCCCCCAGACTCGGCTTCAATACCCTGAAACTGCGTGGATGCACGGATTACATGAAGGTGGGGGCAAGCGACGACCTCAAACCCACCTGCTCGTCGAGAGCATAACCCATTTCCATGACCCCCAAGGTGAATCGCTCCACACCCTCATCCTGATGACGGGCGATCGCCGTCTCGAGGACTTGCCCCTCGTTGTGCACATCGATCAGGATGCGGACAGCTTTCCACAAGCCCTGAACGTCCGCAACCAGCCGCTACTTCCGGCGGCGGTGCCTCCCTTTTTCCGGCGCTGGCATTTTATCGGCAGCTGTCGGATCGGAAAGAAATGAGAAAGGCCGCCCTCGACGGGCGGCCTTCCTTCGATGTCGGTCGGCTACCTTTGGTGGCCGGGGGTCTGGCCGTCCTGCTGTTGCTGCTGGCGGTTGCCGCCGCCTTGGCCGCCCTGCTGCTGCCGGCCGCCGTCCTGCTGTTGCTGCTGGCCGGGGTTGCTCTGTTGCTGATTGCGGTCGTTGCTCTGGCTGTTCATGCCACCTCTCCATTTGTCGGAAATGCCTGGAACCGGCACGTGAAGGGAACGTGACCTCACCTTGCCGGTTCCGGTCTCAAGCCCCGCTCAGGGTCAGTAGGGGCAGAAACGAGCCGAGGAGTGAGAATGACTTATTGCCTTGGAATGCTGCTCCGCGCGGGCTTGGTCATGATGGCCGACTCTCGCACCAATGCCGGCGTGGACAACTTCTCGTCCTTCAAGAAGCTCCACATCCTCGCCGACGAGGCTGATCGGCAGATATTCGCATGCAGCGCGGGCAGCCTTTCCATGAGCCAATCGGTGATCAGCCTTTTGAAAGAGGGCCTACCCTCCTCCGACAATGCCGACCTGCCGCGGTCCGTCCACGATGCCACCACGATGTTCCGGGCGGCGCAACTCGTCGGGGAAGCTGTGCAGGCAGCCAATGCCACGGTGGGTGGAGCGCTGGCACGGATCGGCCTCGAGAGCTCCGTCTCGCTTCTGCTGGGCGGGCGAATAGGCGGCCAGCCTCTCAGCCTGTTCCTCATCTACAATGCCGGAAATTTCATCGAGTGCCACGCCGAAGTGCCATTTCTCCAGATCGGGGAAACGAAATATGGGCGGCCCATACTTGATCGTGCGCTCAGCTACCGATCGTCACTGGCGGAGGCGGTAAAGATCGGACTCCTCTCGTTCGACAGCTCGATGCAATCCAATCTGGGAGTGGCCAGACCGATCGATTTGATCGTCATCCCCCGCGACCCCGAGCTCCCCCTGATATCCCGCCGCATTGAAGAAGAAGATGCTTACTTCGACGATCTTTCACGCTGCTGGGCAAGCGAACTCAAGAACGCCGCTCTCGGGCTTCCTGCACCGCCGTGGATGATGATCTCCGAAGCCTGACATCCTGGCGGTGGAGCTGCAGGTTCATGCCAGGCAACGCCATGTCCCTGCGGCGCCTCGCGATCTTTCTTCGGGCGCTGGCGACCCGACGATGCCGATGCGCCGAGGGCGGGGCGGCCGGGACGAGGTAAGGCCGGTCCGAGCTCGGTCTCGGTCCGTGACTGCATGCTGCTGACCCGGGCCAGCATCGGCGACGCAGAGTCCCGGTCAGAAGCGATCGAGGTCACTCTGGCGGATGCGGGCAATAGAACCCGGCCAGCGCCATAAGGAGGCATGTTCAGACGCCGCGGGGGAACTTCACGGTAAGCTTCGTCCGAGACCCAGACTGCCTGGACCGGGCGAGAGCCTCATATCGCGCGGCAAGATCGCGGTGGATTTCCGCGCTCCTGGTGTCCGCTGCCCCGTCAGCTGCAGCCCGTTCCTCTGCCGCCCGCCGTGCATAATAATCCCCGTCAGACTCCGCCACCGCCGCCCCCTTGCCAAAACCCCGGTCGCAAGGTGCACGTCTGGTCCCGCGGGTCCACGAAAATCATTTGCGGAGCGGCTCTAAGTGCCTGTTTTTACGACGCCTGTGCAAGAGAGCCACAGCAGAGCGAATCCCCTTGAGATCGCCGTGCTGGAAGAGTGCATGCTTCCAGGATGGCGGCAGGCACCGCGCAGCCGCCAGAACGGACGGGCCGGGGGACCGCAAAGCGCAGCAACGGGCGTCCGCTTGATCCAGAACAACGCGGCGGACACCGGTTCGGGCTAGAGTGACGGTAACGCGCGCTGCGACTCGGGCCAATGCACTGTCACAGCGTTTCGAAGGGGATCGCAAATCGCGTACTACCGCCTCTATCTGCTGCATCGGACTTCCGGCCGCATCATAGGTGCCGAGGTGATCGAGGCCGGCGATGATCATCGAGCGATCGCAACCGCCGCCGGCAGGGCAGATGGTGAGCCGAGCGAGCTATGGTGCGGCACGCGGATGGTGCACCGGCTCGACGGAGTTCCTTCCCCGGCGATAGACGCGCACCGGCCGGCGGGCGTCTCCACCGCAGAATGGACAGGCCCCCGCGACCACAGAGAGTAGAACGCGGGAGCCTGTCCTCCCCTTTTGCAACGCACCTTTCGGCTGCGCCGCCAATCTGAAACACCATCATCGCCGCCCGCGCAAGCGCGGGAACATGCCGGCTCCCGCAGAGTTCGCGACGGCGGGCCACGCCTGTCTGGAAAACATGAGCGCGCCGAGCTGCTGCGCTCGCCCCCTTTTTCCGAGCCGCGGACATGGCCAACCGGCAGATGGCGGAGGGATCGTCGGGGACTACCTTGATTCTTCACTTTTGCGAGACTGACCGGGGATCACTCAACGTTCCCGCTCGCGATGCGCGGTGATCGATGAAAAACGAAGCTTCGCCTTGGGCGGCCAGCTTCTCGCGGTACTCCGACACGAGCGCTTCGCACCGCTTCAGACTGTCATTCAAATGCCTGTTTGCCTCCCTGAGCCTCGCGACTGTCGGCGATTCTCTGTCATCGGACATCACACGTACTCACAAAAACGCTCGGCTCTGCCCAACGCGCATCAGGAATGATCTTGCTCTGTTCGTCGCGGTCTATCCAAGCCGGCGGTTCTCCGGGATCATGAGCTGGTCAGCCCGACGAGGCTTGTCGTCCGCGGCCAGGTTCAGCTTCGATAAACGGGTCCGCTGCCAGTGAAGCGCCGACTTTGTGATCGTTCGCTCGTCTACGGCGGGCATGGGGGCTCGTGTCTTATATCGTGGATTATCTGCTGGAACGTGCGCGTGTTCAGCGCAGTCTCGCCATCGCAGCCGAAAACGAGATCCTTCGCGAAACCCATTTGTGGATGGCGGAGGAGTTCGAGCGCCGCTCGCGCGTTGTCGCGGCGGAAAATCGTCAGTCACGGGCCTGAGGTGCGGCAGCGGCAGTCACCCCTCTCTTCCGAGCGCCGCACTACAAACCCATAGGTCGCGCAAGCGCGCGAGCCCGCCCGGCACGTCGCGTCCCCACCATCGCGGCCATGCAATTCCTCGGCCCTGGTCCCGTGGCCGCAACGCGGGAGTTGAACCAGAAGAAGGCCGCGCCCGTCCCCGCCCGACTTCGGCGGGAGCACTGATTTTTCTTACGGCGGGTTGACGCTCCGAAGGCCACACGCCCCGGGGCCCCGGGATCTTTCCAGACAGCATGAGGCCCATAGTCAACCTGGGGAAAGCGTACCCAGCAAGGCGACCGCCGCGAGCACCGCCAGAGCCAACGACATTTCCATGCCGAGGCTCCGGCGCAGCGGCGCTGTGGGGGCGTCGCGCTGGCGCACCAGCATCGGGGTGTAGCGCCACCGGTTGAGGGCGGCGAAGCCCAGCATCGCAGCGAAGAGGAGAAGCTTCGCAAGCAGCACCCGGCCATAGTCGGTGGTCACCAGACTCGAGGCATCCAACCCCGCTATGGCCCAGAGGTTCACGAGACCTGTCACGATCAACAGCGCGACCACGATCGTGCCGACGATGGAAAAACGCTGCAGCGCTGCAGCCAGGGATGCGCGAGACACCGCTGGGTTTCTGATCGAGACGAGGAGCAGGACCAATGTCCCGATCCAGATCGCGGCGGCGAGCAGGTGGATGACATCCGCGATGCGATGGACGAGTGCCTGCGCCCCCTCCCCCGCCCCGGCATGGCCTGACCAGGCGAGAGTCGCGAGGGCGGCGACCGCGACAGCGGAGTGGAGCAAGGGCACCGGAATGTCACGGCCTGCGAGGACCGCAAGCAGGGCGAGCAGCCCGACACGCGCCAGGCTCGAAAGGCCCGTTCCCGTTTCAAGGGCGATGAAGCGGACCGTTTCCGTATCGAGCAGCGCGACATCGCCGCCGACCATCAGGAGGCAGGCGGCGGCGAACTGCGCGATCGTGAGCAGCAGGCCCGCCGCTGCAAGAGCCACGACACCTCGGCTCGGGGCGGCCTGGGGGGCCGTTCGGCCGCCGCACAGGACGAGGCCGGCAAGCAGCAGCAGGTCGGCGTAGACCAGGAAGCGAAGGGCAATCAAAACGCCTTCGCCCGCCCCCCAAGCGATCATGTCATCGCACCGTGAATTCGTGGGTGCCGGTGATCCGATGGGTGTCGGCACCCACCACATGCCAGTTCACGCGATAACTGCCCGCGGGCAACGGCCGCGGGGACGTTATCACAAGCGCCGTGCGATCGCTGGAGAGCGCGGAAGAGACGTCCGTCATCGGCATGTCGGGATGATTGGCCATACCGGGCATTCCAGTCATCGTGAGAGTTGCGCCGGACAGGCGAGGTGTGAGGCGCTCGTTGAAACGCAACAGGATGCGAGTGACATTGCTCGCCGGGGCATTGGCGGCAGGCGACGCAGATACGAGCGAGGGATGAGCCGCCGCGACGCCGGCGGCGCTCATTGCCGCAAGTCCTGCCAGCATCGCGCCGATTTTCGTGATGGTACGCATGTCTAAGTCCTTCCTTCGTGGTGTAGTTTGTGCTCAGATTCCGTGCGGGGCCAGCGCCCGCCTCGCTTCTCCCGGCTGTCGGAGAGCGGCCTGCACGGCCAGGCGTTTCCTGAGCCTGAACCTGACCCTCGTGGCCGGCGTCAGAACCACGTCCTGACCCCCACCAGCAGGTTCCAGCCGCCTGCTTCACGGCCGGCGGAACGGGCGAAGCGTGCAGTGTTTCCGAAGCCCCGCTCGTACTTGATGCCAACGTAGGGCGCGAGATTGGGCTCTATCTCGTAACGCAGCCGAGCGCCCAGCTCGGCAGAGGACAAGCCGGCGCCGATCCCGATCTCGGGGATATTCTGGAGCGAAAAATCCAGTTCCAGGCTCGGCTGAAGGACCAATCTCTGCGTGATCCGGAGATCATATTCAGCCTCGAGGCGCGCGGTAAGCTCGCCGTTCGTGGACAGGAACAGCATTCCTTCCACCTCGAACCACCAGGGAGCGAGTCCGTGGAGGCCGAGCACGGCATGGGTGCGTCGGGCGCCCTGGCCGAAATCCTGTCGAACGCCGGCCTGAACGTCGAACCAGGGATCGATCGCCCGGCTCCACAGCGCCTGGATTTCGGCATGTTCGAGCGCGCCGTCAAATTCGCCCTCGCCCTTGGTCTTCAGCCAAAGCTTGTCGATGTCGCCGCCATACCAGAACTGGGCGTCCCAGCCAAAGCCCACGTGCCCGCGGCCGAGCTTCACCTCGAGCTCATCGAGGATGAAGCGGTGGGTCGGCATCGCGCCATGCTCATGAACGATGTGCGCGCGAACCGGGGCCATATGCTCGGTCCCGAAAATCAGATCGGCGGCGTGGGCGGGGCCGCTGAAGGCGCCCGGCGGCGGCGGCGCCACCGGCGGGCGCGGCGGGTTTCGCATCTCCAGAGCGTGACCGGCATGCGGATCGGCACCGTGGCCGGCATGTGGATCGGCAGCGTGGCCCGCATGGGGGTCTGCCGTATGGACCACATGCGGATCGGCGCCGTGGCCCGCGTGAGGATGTGCGCCGTGTCCGTCGTGCGGAGCGGCTTGGACGCCCGGCGGCGCGGCAGGCATGCGGCAGTGGCCCATAGCCGCATGTTCGGCTGTGCAGACGGTGTCGTGGGACCGCCGCGTAGCGGGCGGAGCCATGGTGCAGTGCCCCATGGCCGCGTGCTCCGGCGTGCAGCTTGCCGCGGGCATGGGCGACTGCTGGGCGGGTGCCGGCATGGAGCAGTGGCCCATCGCTTCATGCTCGGGGGTGCAAGTCGCCGCCGGCGACCGGCCGGACGCTGCGTGGCCGTGGCCGCCATGCTGCGCCAGAGCGGGAGAGCTTAAGGTGGTGGCGGCGAGAAGGATGAGCACGATCTTCATGCGACATCTCCATCCAGCGGCCGCACCGTCACCACCCGCATCATCCCGGCGTGCATGTGGAACAGGAGATGGCAGTGAAAAGCCCAGTCGCCCGGCGCATCGGCGGTAAGGTCGAACGTCAGCGTGCCGCCGGGAAGCACGTTCACCGTATGCTTTCGCGGCTGATGGGGGGCATGGCCGTTCACCACCTCGAAGAAGTGGCCGTGAAGGTGGATGGGGTGCGCCATCATCGTGTTGTTGACGAGGGTGACCCGCACCCGCTCGTCGCGTTCGAAGCGGATCGGCTCCGGATTCTCGCTGAACTGCTGTCCGTCGAACGACCACATGAAGCGTTCCATGTTGCCGGTGAGATGCACCTCGACGCTGCGGCTCGGTTCTCTCCTGTCCGGGTTCGGCTCCAGCGACACGAGGTCGCGATAGGTGAGCACGCGATGATCGACATCGTCGAGGCCGATCCCGGGATCGCCGGTCCGGTCGACAGGGCTTGGCGCGATCATGTCGACGCCGACGCCGACCTTCACATTGGGGGGCACCAGCGACCGGTCGCGCATGTTCATGTTCCCGTGACCCCCATGACCGCCATGCGCGCCATGGTCCGCCATCCCCATGTCACGCATGGAAAGCGTCGGCCGCGGCCGGAGCGGGGGCGGTGCGACGCTCATCCCCAGGCGGGGCGCGAGGGTCGCGCGCGCCATGCCGGCGCGATCGACGGATTCGGCGATGAGGTTGAAGGCGCGATCTTCGCTCGGCTGGACGATGACGTCGAACGTCTCCGCCACGGTGATCTGAAGCTCGTCGACCTCGACAGGCCGCACGTCGAGCCCGTCCGTGTTCACGACCGTCATCGGCAGGCCCGGGATGCGGACATTGAAGATCGTCATCGCGGCGGCATTGATGATGCGCAGCCGCACACGCTCGCCGGGGCGGAACAGGCCGGTCCAGTTCTCGTCGGGACTGTGGCCGTTGACGAGCAGGGTATAGCCGGCCGCGGAGACGTCGGCGATGTCGGAAGGATCCATCCGCATCTGCGCGAACATGTTCCGCTCCTCGGCCGAGAGCGGGTTGCGGCCGGAGAGGGTGCGCGCCAGCGTCTGCTGCTGGCGGTTGAAGAAATGCCCCTCCTGCTTCAGCCGCGCCATGATCATGTGCGGGTGCATGAACGACCAGTCGGACAGCACGATCACATGTTCGCGGTCGTAGGCGACCGGATCGGGCCCGGCCGGATCGATTACGATCGGCCCGTAATGGCCCTGCTGCTCCTGCAGGCCCGAATGGCTGTGATACCAATAGGTGCCCGCCTGAACGATGGGGAACTCATAGACGAAGGTCTCGCCCGGCCGGATGCCTGGAAAGCTGACGCCCGGAACACCATCCATCTGGAAGGGCAGGATGAGGCCGTGCCAGTGGATCGAGGTGTCCTCGCGCAGCCGGTTGGTCACGGCCATCCGGAAATTCTGCCCCTCGCGCAGCCGCAGCAGCGGACCGGGTATCGTGCCGTTGACCGTGATCGCATGGTGGCCCGTGCGCCCGTCCACGATGAAGGCGTTGTAGTCGACGGTCAGGGCGAGGTCCTCGCCGCTGAGTGTTGCCGCTTGCTTGGACGCGAGGCCGTGGCTGCCGCTGTGCGCCCATGCAGGGAGCAGCCCCGCTGCGCCGAGCCCAAGTGCCCCGGCTCCGGCGGCGCGCAGCAGCGCCCGCCGATCGATGACAAGATCGTGTTTCATCTCAGATCCTTACGTCGACGGATCATGCCGTCGCCTTCGCGTCGCCGGAGGGGCCGCGCTCGCCGCCCCCGCTCCAGCTCAGTGGTTGCGTCGCCCTGCCGCTCACGGCCGGCGTGAGAACCCTCAGGCGGTGCGTGGAGGGGGAGGCTCCGACTCAGGGCTGGTGCCGGTGAGGAATGCCGGTGCTGCCTGGCGCGGCACCGCGCGGGTAGAAGCGGAAGGCTCCGCGATGAAGTGCGGCAGCGGCGCGAGGGCGCTGCAGGCAATCGCGCAATCCGCCGCGGCGCCGCTCTCCGGCGTCGCCGGTGCTGCGGGCGCCTCACGGTCCGCGCAGTGGACGCCGGCGGCCGGAACGTGATGGCCGGGCGCCGCGGCCATGGCGCTGCTCATGCCGACCGAGGAGAAGGCGAGCGCCAGCGCCATCAGCATGGATATGAACCTCGACACGCTCACAACCGTGCCTCTAATCCTTTCGCGATATCGGGGCAACGCCCGCTCTCGCGCACCTAAGGCTTCACCCATGAGTGGAGCCCGCGACGCATCCGAAGGCTCCGAGAGTCATCCAGACGGCCATGGCGATCATCATCAGATTCTCGGTCAGCGAGATGAAGCCCAGGGGCACGTTGCTGGATCCGCCCACGCAGGCGCATTTGAGTTCGCGCCGGTCGATATAGACGGCCTTGAAGACCGACGCGGCGCCGATCGTCCCGATGAACAGGGCAAGGGGAACGGAGAGCCAGGTCAGAGCGCCCGCCACCATCAACAGCCCGGCCAGACCTTCCGCGAACGGATAGACATAACCGTAGGGGACCCACCGCTTCGCGAGCAGGTCGTAGTTGAGGAACATGGTCGCGAACGTCTCGACGTTCTGGAGCTTGAGCAGCGCCAGAACGACCATCGAGAAGCTGACGAACCACTCGGCCGCGCGGATGGTGAACGCATCGCCCGTCACGGCGTGGCTCGCCGCGACCGCCATGAGAGCGGTCATCGTGAAAAGGGCGATGACGGGACGATAGCTGGTGGCGGCGGGATCGGCCACCTTCTTCCCGAGGTAGCGGCGCAGATCGTCATAGCCGCCGACGCGCCTGCCGCCGATGAAGATTTGGGGCGTGGTGGCGACATTGTGCTTCGCCTTGAACGCGTCGGTCTGCTCCCGCGTCGTGAGATGATGATCCTCGACCTCGTAGCCGGATCGCTTCAGCAGATCCTTGGCTTTGAGGCCGTAGGGGCAGATGTGGCTGGACATCACCATCCGGTGAAGCTCGGCACGTTTCACCGGCGCCGCGAGGGCGGCCTGGTCCGACATATCACGTCTCCTTGTGAATCAGTCGGAGCGCTTATAAGGTCAGTACCATGGTACGGAGTCAAGAGGCGCACGCCTTGTCGATATCGAAGCTGGCCGACGCCGGGGGCGTGGGGGTGGAAACCGTTCGCTTCTACCAACGCAAAGGCTTGCTCGATGTGCCGCCACAGCGCGGCGGAATCCGCCGCTACGGCGCCGAGGATGTCAGGCGATTGCGGTTCATCCGGCAGGCGCAGGCCGCCGGGTTCAGGCTGAGCGAGATCAAGGAACTCCTGGCATTGGACGCGGGGGAGGACCGCGCCCGCGCAAACGAGATGGCAAGAATGCGAATGGCGGCTCTCGACCAGGAAATCGCCAGCCTTCGGCGCGCCCGCGAGGCACTGGCGAGGCTCGCGCGCGAATGCAGCGCGGGAAGCTCAGGACCGTGCCCGATCCTCGCTTCGTTCGCGATCGAGGATGAGGTTCAGCAGGATGACAAGTGATCCCGTGAACGGGATCCGGTTCGCTTCAGCCGACGGGCGATAGACGGTCAGCCAATTCACATTGGTGGCTCTGGGCCAGCTGGCCGCTTCATAGGAAGCCGCCCGAACCGAGACGGAGCGCTGGCGAAAGAAGCGCTGTCGGCTTGAGGTGAGGAAGACCAAGGCAACGCCCTCATCCCCACTCGAATCATCTAACATGAAGGGGGGCTTGCGGCAAGCGGGGGTCCTTGCGCCATGAACCTGCGCCTTGATTCGCATCAAAGAGAAAGGCGCTGAAATGTCCGCTGCCGCTACCGTCTTTTCGCAGACCTTCCTCCACGGAACTCGGGCCGACCTCCGCCCCGGCGAACTGCTCGTCACCGGCCATCCTTCGAATTTCCGGACGGCGAAGCCGTTGTCATGGGTCTACTTCACGGCGACCCTCGATGCCGCGATCTGGGGTGCCGAACTCGCGGCTGGAGAGACTCCGGGACGCATATACCTGGTCTAGCCCGCCGGTCCCTTCGAGGACGACCCGAACGTCACGGACAAGCGCTTCGCTGGAAACCCGACGCTGTCCTATCGGACCCGGCACCCCCTGAGGGTGCTCGCGGAGGTCATTCACTGGGAGGGCCATGCACCGGACATTATCCGGCAACGCAGGGACGATCTCGCCCGCATGCGATCCGAAGGCCGCGATGTCATCATCGATTGATCCCGGGGGATGTCTTTGCCGCCAGCCCGATCCGAACAACTGCTGCGCTCCGGCAAGGAGTTCATGGGGGATGCTCAGCCTGATGATGCCATGCTCGACCAAAACAATTGCAGGCCGTTCGCGAAGGTCGTCATGAGCGCGGGAGACTGCTGAATACAACCGGTTGCTGGCCTCGTCAGGCCAACGACGAATGACCTCAACGCCGTCGCCCCTGATCAGTGCAGGCCGATATGGGCTGACGGGCTCATCTGCCAGAACGTGCCCTGATGCGCGCGACGGAGGAGATGGGACGGCACGCAGGTCACCGGCATATGCCGCAACTCATCGTTGATGAGACCCATCTCGCCGACAGCGGCGCCGGCTGGAATCCCGGCGGTGCCGAGGTTCACCTGCCATACAGGCTCTAGGGGCTGATCAGAAGCTTCGTGGGGCGGGACCCACGATACTCCGGGGCGTGATCAATGGCGATGTATGTCTTCCGCACCAATGGTGCAGCAGCGGGCTTCCTTTTTGGCAATCTGATATACAATCTTGACGGAGAACCCCTTGGTCGGGTCATCGGATCGAGGGTTCATCGGATCGACGGCTCGTATGTGGGCGAGTGGTTCCACAACATGGTGGTCGCACGACCTTCCGGATTGCCCCGGAACCTGCATCCAATTTGTAGACCGGCGGCGCGACCAGCCCCAAAGACGCCTTGTGCTCGCCGCCCGGTCGCCGAGTACCACCTCTACCCCGATGCTTTTGAAAACCTGCGCGACCGCGCTGGGACATCGAGGATACCGGCGGCGTCCTAGGAGGACCGGCATGGCTGCGATTGCCAGTGCGACCACGGCATTTGCAAGTGCTCGCCGGAGGCCAAAGCCGCCGTTTTCGATCGCTCGGCCCACTGACGGCTCAAGCGGAGCGTCGATAAACTTTTCTTCTCTCGGCTGGAGGAGCCATAGCAGCCTTCCGCGCCGGGCGGCACTCGCGCGGCCGATTGCGTGTGCGACAGAGACTGCTTCTTTGCTCCTTGGGCGCTCCAAGCCCCCTCACCACCGGTGCGAGACGATCGGTGGCAAGCAGGTCGTCGCGACATCGCTCGAGGACTTGCATTGCCTCTGCGGCGGAAGCCGCCTCCAACGGCGCGTAACGACCACCGGCACATTCCAGCTACGTAAGGTTCAGTGCTCCCTTGATGGCGCGCCAGTCGATCAGCTTGAAATTCTGGGTGTTGCCCTCGTTGACGTCGTCCTGAACGACCACCAGCCCTTCGGGATAGGGGCCGATCGGTCCGCTGAAGGCGTCGAGGCCGTCGGTGCCGGTGACCTCGTCGATCCCGCGGCGCGCGTCGACGCGGAAGCGGCCGGCATAGACCGGGGCGTCGCCGTCCACCCGCCACAGGGCGAAGGCGCTGTCGCCCTGGCTGGAAACGATCAGGTAGCAGGCTTCGCGATCGCGGATCATCGTCACGCCCTCGACATCGGCGACCAGCCGGCCGGCGCCGACCGGCTCGACCAGCAGCCGCTCCGCGCCGGACGCGGGATCGGCGCCGTAGCGCCACAGGCCGACCGTCTCCTCGCCGATATAGAGCATTCCGGCTTCGTCGTCGAAGACGCAGCCTTCGGATTGCGATCCGACCCGGAACCGGCGCACCTCCTCCGCGGACGGTGCCTCGCCGTCGACGGACAGTCGGTACTGCCGCACCTCCCCGTTCTTGGCGGCCAGCAACGCGTGAACGGCGCCGCCGACCTTGCCCATGCAGAAGCCATAGGGCTCGCCGACATCGGCGGGGATGAAGCCCCACGGCCGCACCTCGTTGCCCGCGCTCCGGTCCGAGGGATCGTAGAGGTAGAGCGCAATGCCCATCCGCGCAGGGCTGCGGTCGCTGGCGCCGATCAGCAACCGGCGGCGGCCGTCCGTCCGGATCTCGCGCAGATCGACATTGTTGAGGAGGCCGTCGCCCAGGAACTGGAGCACGCCGCCATCGACGCCGTAAATGTACAGGCCCGCTTTCTTGTCCGTGCCGGCGATGATCCCCGGTATCGGCGCGCCGCGGAAATAGGAAGTCTCGCCCGGCGGCGGCGCCCAGATGGCGGGATCGTCCGCCGCGTCCGCATCGGCGGTGCCGACCGGACGCGTTTCGGCCGACGGATAGACGATCGCCGTCGGCAGCGTCGGCCGGGGGGCCGCGCACGCGGCGACCAGGAAGAGCGGAGCCAACAGCGACAGGCGGGGGAGCCTCATCTCGGCCTCGCGGTGCAGGGATGACCATCGGGTCCGCGGCCGCCCTCGCAGCGGCGGATCGGCCCGAAGGCGTCGGGAAGAGGCGACAGGCGATTGCGCCCGTCGCCGCCGCGGCGAAGTTCGAAGCCGTCATAGAGGCGGCCGCTGGGCGTATAGGCCCGAAACAGGATCCGGTCCTCCTCGACGTCGAAGCGCTGCCACAGATGCGTTTCCTCGGCGACCCTGTCCGGCTGCGTCAGCGCCCGGTCGTTGAGGCCGTACATTTTGGAGCCCACCACGGAGACAAGATAGACCGGCCCCTGCGGATCGCCCGCCGCATGGGCGCGCGCGGACGCCTCCCTCCCCTGCACGCTGGTCAGCCGTGCGTAGCAATGGTCGTGGCCCTGCAGCACGAGGTCCACCCGCCGTGCCTCGAAGATCGGCTGCCAGGCGGCTTTGAGCACTTCGGTGTCGTTGGGCCGCGCGCAGGTGAAGATCGGCTGGTGGAACAGCACCACGTTCCAGCGCGCCCGGCTGGAGGCCAGCGTCTCATCGAGCCACCGGGTCTGGGCGTCGAGCGCGCCCAGATCCAGCGCCGCCGTGCCGTCGAGGATGATGAAGCGCGCCCCCTGATGATCGATGAAATAGGTCGTCCGCTCGGCCGGCGCGACGCCGTTGCCCGGAAGCGCGAAGCTCAGTGGCCAATGCGGCCCCAACCGTCGGGATTCGGCGCCGGACGGCAGGACATGATCGACATATTCGTGATTGCCGGCGGCCGGCACCTGCGGGACCATCGCATAATGATGGCCGCCGGCCTGCGCCCATTCGCCCCATTCGTCGTCATGCACCTTCTCTTCGCGCTGGGCGACGAGGTCGCCGGCATGGAGGACGAGCGCGGGCAATGGGGTCGACTGAAAGGCCTGGCGGATCACGCGGCTGCCGATTTCCAGGATGTCGTTCTGGGTGTCGCCGAAATAGAGGAAGGTGAACGGCCGCGGTGCGGCCGCGGCGGTGCGGAACTGGTACCATTCGCTCCAGCCGTCGGCGCCGCGCACCCGGTAGAGGTAAGGCGTGTCGGGCTCCAGCCCATCGAACCGCACCTGATGGTAGCGCGCCGCGCCATTCTCCGTCGCGATATCGGCCGAACGTCCGGCCAAGCGCCGGGCGGCGGCGGCGACGCTCGGCCCGTCGATCGCGGGCGCGAGCTCCGCCAGCGCTTCCCCCTGACGGGCGTCGGTGCGGAACGCGACCGCCATCTCCCGCGAAGGGTCGGCGCCCGGCGTCAGCACGACCCGATCCGGAAGACCACGCGCGGCGTAAGGCTTGCCCGCCGAATGCGGACGCCCCGTCGCCTCGGCGACGGGGCCGAGCTGCCGCGCCGCGCTGGCGGCGGGGAGCGCCGCGGCGATGGCCAGGGCGACCGCAGCGCCCGTTCCCCGTCTCCAGCCCCGCATCAGAAGTTCACCCGCACGCCGCCGAACAGATTGTAACCGAACTTCTCATATTCGTAGACGCGGTTGCGGTCGCCGAAATAGCGCACGCCCGGCGTATTGGTGAGGTTCTTTGCCTCCAGGAACAGGCCGACATTGGGGCTGAGCTGCAGGCTCGAGGTGAAATCGAGCTGGCCGCGTCCTTCCCAGTACAGATCGAAGCGGCCGTCGTCGGCGTTGATCTCGTCCAGATAGTCGCTGCGCTTGGTATAGGCGACGCGGGCGTTGAACGGACCCCGCTCGTAGAAGAGCGACAGGTTCCACATGTGGCGCGACTGGCCCGGCAGCGGGAAGACGGAGCGGCCGGCATAAGGCTGGGCCAGTTCGATCTTCGAATCGGTCCAGGTGTAATTGGCGAAGATGCCGAAGCCGGACAGCAGGCCGGGCAGGAAGCCGAACTGCTGCTGCCAGTTCAATTCGAAGCCGTAGATGCGACCGTCCGGCGCGTTCTCCGGACGGGTGAGCAGCGCCGGCTGGCCGACATAGGTGCCCGCCCGCGTCAGCGTGTAGCGATAGTCAGCAAGGTCCTTGTAGAAGGCGTTGGCGGAGATAACCCCGAGCGGCCGGACGTAATATTCTATGCCGATATCGGCATTGTTCGACATGGTCGGGCGGAGCGCCGGGTTGCCGGACGTGACGCGCACCGTCGCGCTTTCGGTATTTTCGACGACCCGCGGGACCAGCTCGACGAAGTTCGGCCGGTTGATGCCGCGGCTCAGCGCGAAGCGACCGATGAGGTCCGGCGTGAAGGCGTGTCGGACGGTGAGGTTCGGGAACCAGCTCGTATAGCGGCTGTCCGCACGCGCCTCGCCGATCGCGCCGGTCGTCTCGTTGAAGGTCGGCGCGGCGCCGGCGAACTCGGTGCGCTCCATGCGCAGACCGGCGACGATGTCGGTCGCGCCGAGATCGAGCCGCGCCGAGCCGTAGAGGCCCAAAATGTCCTCGCTCGCTTCATAATCGGCGGTGATCGATTGCGGCATGCGCCGTTCCGACTGGGGCCGGGCGGCTTCGAAATAGGTGGCGGCCCGGCGCGGGCTCACCTTGCGGCCGAGCAGATAGTCGTAATTGTCGGACACGGTGCCGGACAGGAAGTCGCTCAAGGGCGCGGTCGGCGCGGCGGAGGCGCGGCGGTCGCGGAACCGCTCCTCGTCGGCGGTGACGTCGCGGCTGCGGTAGCGCCCGCCGACCCGCCAGCTCACATCCGCGCCGCCGATATTGGTTGGCAGCTCCAGATTGGCCGCCATGCTCCATTCGTTGTTGCGGGTGTCGTTCTGGCGGAAGGTGTTCTCGCGGAAGGCATAACGGTCCTCCTGGAGATGCTCGCCGGAGCGGAACAGCGAGATGAACGGTTGGTCCGGATCGGCATAATCGTAGCTGAGCGTCGGCCGCAGCGACGATCGCCAAAGGATTTCGTTGCGGTTCGGATAGGTCTGGTCAGATCGGGTGTAACCCAGATTCCAGTCGAGCCGCGCCTGGCCGAGGTCGTGCTCCGCGCCTCCGGTCACGGTGTAGATCTCGTTGACCTGGACGCGGTGCCTGAACTGCTTCTCGATGCGGGTGTTGCGGAAGGTCGCGGTGGCGTCGGTGGCGCCGGGCTGCAATACGCCCTCTGTCCACAGGATGCCGAGACGGTTGCGATACTCGTCATCCTCGAATCGGGCATAGGAGCCGCGCAGGAACAGGCGGTGCTCCGGCGCCGGCCGGAATTCCAGCGCGCCGGTAGCCGCGATTCGCTCGCGCCTTGTATCGTAATCCTTGAACAGGTTCTCGGTGACGCCGAACACCTCGCCTCCTTCAGGCGTGTCGATAATGTCCCAGGCGCTTTCGAGATTGTCGACGCGGCGGTCGGTTCGGGAATAGCTGCCCGACAGGAGAGCGCCGAATTGGCGCTCCGGCCCGAAGACGTTGCTGACGAACGCCGAGGCGCGCCGGTCCCCGCCCCCGAACTGGTTGTAGCTCGCGCCCGCCATTCCGGAGAAACGGAAGCCGCGCGCGTCGAAGGGCGAGCGGGTAACGACGTTGACCGCGCCCGCGATCGAGTCCGCTTCCTGCCACGGCAGCAGCGTCTTGGATATTTCGAGATTGGCGACGATGTCCGACGGGATGGTGTCGAGATCGATCGCGCGGGTGCCCGGATCGGGCGAGGTCAGGGTGATCCCGTCGACCGACACGGAGGTGAATTCGGCCGGCGCGCCGCGGATATTGATATAGCGGCCCTCGCCCTGGTCGCGCTCGACCCCGATGCCCGGCACGCGTTGCAGCGCTTCGGCGATGTTGGGATCCGGGAAGCGGCCGATGTCGTCGGCCGACACGATGTTGGTGAGATTGTCCGCCTGGCGCTGCTGGTTGAGGGCACGGGCAGTGCCGGAGACGATCGACCCGGTGACGACGATCTCGCCCGGGGCGCCACGGCTCAGCACCAGATCGACCGGCGTGCGACCGGCGGGCGCGACGTCGATCGGCTGCGTCAGTGTCGGAGAGCCGAGATATTCGACCTCGACCGTCAGCGCGCCCCCGGTGCCGGCCGGGAGGACGAATTCGCCCTGGAAGTTGGTGGTGGCCTCCACCCCCAGCTCGCGCAGCAGCACGCGTGCACCGGGCAGGGCCGCGCCGTTTTCGTCGGTGACGCGACCGGCGACCAGCGCCGCGCCCTGCGCCTGGGCGGCGAGCACGGCGGCCTGTGCCTGCGCACTCACCTCCGCCTGGGCGGTGACGACGTCGGCCACCGCCGCCGTCGGCAGCGCGGCCGCGCCGAGAGCGAGCGAAGCCAGCGAAGCGCCGCATGTGTAACGGATGCGCGGCTTGAGCGTCTGAAGCATGGAGAACCCCACCTGGTTTTGAAGGATGGGGTTCACCTAGAGGCTCTTCGCGTCAGCCTTGCTTCCGGGGGATGACGCCCCGCCTAAACTTTCTTGAAGGCTACGTGACGCTCGGCCGGCGCGCCTACAGAAGTCGATCTCGATCGGCACAGGCGAACAGGGAGTGATGTCCGTGGCTGGTCCGAGGCCCGGTTGACCTGCCCCATTCCGCCGCTCGGCGCATGGCGCGGGATCATTGTTCGGCAGGCTCAGCGGTCTCGTCGAGCGATCGGTGGCAGGCGTCGGCGAGAGAGTGGTTCGCGCGGAGCCACGACGAACAGCGCAAGCTCGCCCGTCACCGCCGGGATCCCGCTGCCTCAGGAACGTTGCTTGCGCGCGAATGTTGAGCAGCGACGGGGCACCGCGCGAAGTCCGCGCATTCGGAGCGCCGACGCATGGATCGACAAGTCCTGGCTGCCGTGACCCTGCTCATCGGAGCTGTCGTCATATTCCTGCTGATACGCTTCGGACGACCCCGACGATAACCTGAAAACGACACCTCGCCCCTCCAGGATCTCAAAGAGCGTTCTCACTCGGTCCCACGCCCCTCCGACGCGGCGGCGTTCCTACTCAAAGCATATCGATCAGCAATCGGCCGACGCGACCTGAGGTGCCTGCAGCGCGAAATTTGTCGAGGTCACATCACCGCTGGGCCTGTAGAGCCGCTTCGTAAAGGCATCCGTGATTTGTGCTCAACTGCTTTGACAGCATCTTGGCCGGTGAGCCGGCCGTCTGTTGAACCCGATGAAAGAAGGCGATCACCATCTCGGGCAACCGAAGTTCACCCAAGCGTCGAGCAAAGCTTTAGGACAGGCAAGGCGGCGTCACCCTGCCGGAGCCAAAAAAAAGACCCGCGGATGCTTTGGGCATCCGCGGGTCACGATCCCCCATGGGGAGGAATCAGAAGCGGATGGTGAAGTCCGCGACCGCCCGGTCGTCGCGCAGGTCGGACCGGCCGATGCTGCTTTCGACGCCGGCGCCGAAGGAGAGGCGGCCGCTGGTCATCTTGAGGCCGCCGCGCACTTCGCCCCACATCCGGTCGCCATTGGCGATCGGCAGGTAGAAGGTGTGGCCCGCCGCGTTGGCGAAGCGCACCGCCATGCCGTCGTTCGCGCCCGACAGGGTGCTGACGAGATCGGCGGTGAGCTGCGGCTCGACCGTCCAGCCGGCGACGCTGGCGCTGCCCGCGACCCGGGCGCCCATGCGGGCGTCGAGGCGCTGCAGCTTCAGATCGTCGAGGTGGAGGGCCAGGTCGCCGCCATTCTCGCGGAAGCCGCCGAGATGGTAGGACGAATAGCCCAGCTGCGCCCGCGGCGTGACGGTGAGCCCCGGGGCCGCCGTCAGGTTGACGCCGGCTTCGGCCATGGCGGTGTAACGCTGCGTGGCGGTCGCGCCGTAGAGATCGAAGGCGATCTCGCCGGTGCTGGCGCTGCGCTGCATGGTCGTGCGGCTGTTCTCGGCCGAGGCGAGGCCGGCGACATAGGCGCCGCCGCCCAGCTGATAGGAGCCGTAGACCGCCGCCTGGGTGGTCCGCGCCTCGGTCCGGCCCTGCAGCGCGCCGGCGGCCGAGAAGCCGTCGGCATAGCCGAAGGCGCTGCCGACGGTGAGGCCCGGCGCCATCTCCATCTCCAGGCCCATGCCGACATGGACGCTGTGCTGGCCGCCGCCGATGCCCGCCCGGCTGTCGCCGATCGTGGAACCGCCGGTGGTGTAGCCGCTGCTGACGAAGCCGGTCATGCCTTCCGGCAGGACCTTCGCCGAAGCCTGCGAGGGCACCATGCTCTGGAAGCCGAGCGTCGGTGAGGGACGGCCCTCGGCCAGCGACTGGAGCATCGCGCCCGAGCCGTTGACGCTGAGATGCCCGCCCGACGCCGTGCCGAGGCTGGAGAGACGGTCGCTGATCGTGTTCAGCAGCACCCGGCTCTGCCGCTCCTGCAGCACCCGGTTCTCGGTCGCGATGTCCGGCGCCAGGCCGCGCAAAGTGCGCGACAGGGTGGCCGAATCCATCAGGTCGATCGAGGCGTAGAGGCTGCCCAGCTGGTGGTAGTAATTGCCACGCAGCTGATCGAGCGCACGGGCAAAGGCCTGTTCGGTCGGACCGGACTGGCCGATCTGATTGGCGAGGCTGCCCGCGCGGATATGCGCCGTGATCGCATTGGGACCATAATCAAGATGGGGCCGGAGCACGCCTTGGAAGGCGTAGATCTGGCCGAACCCGCTGCCGCTGACGCCTTCGCTCGCCGTGGCAAGGACGAAGCTGTCGCCATGTTTGGGCGCAGCGCCGACCTTGTTCATCACCAGCGACGCGCCGTTAATGTCGAGAACGCCGTTCACCGCGAGGCGATCGGCGCCGGCACGGCCGGCATCGACGAACAGGGCCGAGGCCGAGGCGAGGATGACGTTGCCGTTGACGGTGAGCGTGCCGACCCGGTCGGCGCCGCCGGGAGCGACGACGCCGCCCACGACCGTCAGATAATCGGCGTGGATCGTGCCGCGGCCCGACAACAGACCGCTCACCACCAGCATCTCGTTGGTCCTGAGCGTGCCGTCGACGTTGGTCCAGCCGATGCGCTGGGTATAGTCCGCCCAGGTGCTGAGCGCGCCGCCCGATGCGATGTCGAGCTTGGCGCGGTTGCCGTCGACCGTCATGTTGTCGATCACGGCTGTGCCGGCGAGCGTCGTCGTGCCGGCCTCGCGCAGGGTCACGTCATAGTAGCGCGCCTTGACGGTGAGGGCGGGGTTGGCGCTGTTGACGGGTTCGACATTGTTCGGAACGAAGTTGACCGAACCGGGGCCGCCCGCCGTCACCACCATATTGCCGTCGCCGACCGGATTGCCCGGGCCGGTGATGTCGGTGCACAGGGTGTTGAGGTAGCAAACGGTGCCGAACTTCGCGACCGCGCCATAAGCGCCGCCCTGAGGAGTGTCGGGAACGCCGGTCAGAAGCTCGCCGTTGGGGCCGATCACCGTGTAGTTGGGATCCATGTCCTGGACCCAGTGACCCGGATCGAACCAGTTGCCGTTCCCCGCCTTCGCCGAGGCATAGGCGTACGGGTTGTTCTGGACGATGTCCTCCCAATAGAGGAACAGCGGCGGATAGAGGCTCATGCTCCCGTAGGTGGCGATGCCGCCATTGTAGGAGATGGAGCCGGTGAGCACGCCGGCGATCACCTGGCGGCTCCAGCGCTGGTCGACGATCAGCGGGCCGCCGGAATCGCCGCCGGCGGTGGTGCCTTCACGCGGCAGGGCGGTGCCGTTCGGACCGCCGAGCACGTTGAAGTCGTAATAGCCGTTGTTGCGCTGCCCGGCCGGAGCGGTGTTGACGAAGAAGTTCGCCGGCAGGTTGTTCGGATCCCAGGTGGGATCGTCGAAATCCATCCAGTAGACCGAGTGGGTCTGGTGGAAGCGGCGCGTGCTGTCCGGGCCGCCGATCGCCGGCGTCGTGTTCTGGTCGTTCCAGGACATGAGCGCATCGATCATATTCTCGGCCGAACGGCGGCGATAATCGATGCCGGCGAGATTGCCCACGCCGGCCAGTCCGACGCCAGCGCCGCCATAACCCGTGATGGTGGCATGGGTGGGACCGGTCAGCGGCGAGAAGAGCAACGCCCAGGTCGGAACGCCCTTGGCATGGGTGTCGAGCGTCACGATCGCGATGTCGCCGCGGGCGAAATAGGAATCTGTGGTGGCGGTCGGAAATCCGGGCGGTGCCGGCGCCGTGACCGTCATGTCGAGATGATACCAGACCTGGTTGCCGTTGTAGATGTGGAGATCGGTCTGGGTCTTGAAGCCGCTGTCGCGCCACTTCTCATAAGGCCCGTCGCCGACGGCGCAGCCGTTGGTCGTGACGCCGAGGCAGCGGTTGGTCGAGGCGAAGCCGAAGCTGATCGGCACGCCCTGCGTCTGGCCGTAGACCTGCGCAATCGTGCCGTAGGTGCCGCCCGAGGAACCGGTTTCGCTTCCGTACATGTGGGCCGGTCGGCTGTAGACGCAGTGCGCGGCGGTAATGACGGCGCGCGGGTTGATGAGCGAGCCAGTACACAGGCCAAGGCTGGCCCCCGTCGAACTCGTCTGGCTGAACACGATCTGCTGGCCGATGCCGTTCACCTGGCCGAGCGGATCGAGCACCTGCGAGGAATTGGCGAAGTTGGCGCCGGTAGCGGCGCTGCCCGGTCCCGGCGGCATCAAATGATTTGTGACGATCTGGGTGCCGGCTTCGGCCACGAAATCATGGGTGACGGGATTGCCCGCCGCCTGCGCCTGACCTGCGCTGGAAACGATGGCCGCCAAGGAGGCAGCACACAACAGGGCCCGCTTTGAGCGGGCCGAACATCCGACCATCTTCATTAGTCCCTCCTGTAACTCGCAGGTGGGCTTCTGGTCTGTGATTCGCCCCCCCACTGTCCACGAAGACTAAGCGTTGGCAGCTGCTTGGCAAGGGTCCTCGACGACCGGACTGCTATTTTACCGGATAGCTAACCCAATGAGCACATTTGCAGAATTCGCACCGTTGCCATCGACGCGGTGATCGACGAGGCGGCGGTCACGACGACCGTCATCCCTCGCAAAGTGTCGGCGTCCTCACGATCTTCAGCAAGACGCGTTCGAGCCAGTCGATCCCACTTCGGATGGCGCTCACCGCGCCGTCGTGCACGAACTCCTTGTAGGGCACGTCCACCTCGCGGCCATATTGCTCGACATCCTCGAGCTTGACCGCGAGCGCGGCCTTCACCTCCAGCAGCCAGGCGATCTGTTCGTCGCGGGTCAGCAGGCCGAACGACTGGATCTTGGTGCGCAGCGGATCCTCCAGCAGCAGATGCGGATCCCGCACCCGAAGCACCCATTCCCGGACCGCTTCCCGCCCGGCCTCGGTGCAGCGCAGCCGCTCGACCTTGCGGGCGCGCCCCTCCACCGTCTCCGCCTCGACCAGGCCCCGCTCGCGCAGCCGCTGGATCAGCGGGTAGAGCTTGCCCTTGCTGGTGCCGAAATTGCTGACGGGTGAGTCTTCGTAGATGCGGGCGACCTGATAAGCGCTGAGCGGCTGCGCTCTCAGCAGCAGCGACAGGAACGTCCCCTCATTGTCGCTCAGCTCGTGCCCCGAGGCGCCCATCATCGATACCCCTGAATTTCAGGGGCCCAGAAAGGCGGGACAGACGCCGCTTGTCAACTTCCACGCAAAGAAGAAGGGGCGGACCTTGCGGTCCTCCTCCCGTGCGTTTTTCAGCGCTTCCACCGCTTCTTAGGAGCGGAAGTTCACACCCGCCGTGCAACGATGCAGAACCATTCGCGCCACCGACCGTTACGGCCTCGTAGCGGTCGAAAGGTGATGCCCATGCACGAAGATGAGAGGGTCGCGCCGGGGCACCGGATATGGCACTGGCTCTATCTGCTGTTTTCGAGCCTTTGCGGCCTGCTTGGGCTCGCCACTGCGGTCCTGGGTGTGAGGGTCGTTCTCCTTGGCGGAACCGTCTATTTCCTCCTGGCGGGCTTGCTGCTGGTTGCTGGTGCGGTCTGCGTCCTGTTGCGCAAGCACCGGCTTGGCGTAGGGCTCCTCATCGCAGCTGTCCTCGTCACTCTCGCCTGGTCTCTTCTGGAAATTGGCGGCAAGGGTTGGCTGCCCGCTTGGGGCTTCGATCTTGCAGCGCGAATGGGCCTCGTCACCGCTCTCGTATTCGGTGCAGTTCTCGCATGGCTGTTCTGGCACACCCGACCGGGAAGCGTCTGGCGCCGTGCGTCGATTGCCGCCCTGCTGGCGATGATCGTCATGCCGGCCGCGCTTGTGGCCGCCATGTGGGAACGCACCCAGTCACCAGCTGAAAATGCAAATCGCCAGCCGCTGCTTCCTGCCGGCGCAGAACTGCTCGATGCGGGCGGGGAGTGGACGGCCTTTGGCGGCACCAACCTTGGCCGACGCTACTCCACGCTGGCACAGATCCACACCGGCAACGTCCGCGATCTGCAGGAAGCCTGGACCTTTCGCAGCGGCGACTTCACGCCAGATGAGGGCCGTATTTTCTACTCTTCCCAGAACACCCCGCTCAAGGCTGGGGACCTTCTGTACACCTGCACCGCCAGCAGCCAGGTCTATGCGCTCGATCCTGCGACCGGCGAGGCGCTCTGGCACTTCGATCCCCAGGTGCCGCCGCGCACGATGGAGTCGCTGTTCAGCGCTGCCTGCCGCGCGGTCGCCTATTTCGACGATGGCGATCCTCGAGGCAGCACCCAGGCTATTTTGCGAGCCCCGGCCGTACCGGGCGTGTTCGGCCCCGTCCCCCGCGGCGGCAGCAATTGCCACCGACGCGTCTATGTCGCGACGCCCGACGGGCGGCTGACGGCGCTGGACGCGGTGGGCGGCTTTCCATGCCGGGAATTCGGCGACGGCGGAACGGTTGACTTGACGGAGGGCATGGGCCTGCGCGAGCTCGGCTTCGCTTCCAACACGTCAGGCGCCACGGTGGCGGGCGGGCTGCTGATCGTCGGCCAGCAGGTCAGCGACAACCAGCGCCGCGATGCTCCCTCAGGGGTGGTGCGGGCTTATGATGCCCGCACCGGCGAGCTTCGCTGGGCATGGGATGCGCTGCGCCCCGATCCTCAGGCCGCTCTTGCCCCCGGCGAAATCTATCCGCGCGGCACGCCGAACGTCTGGAACGTCATTTCGGCGGACGAGACACTGGGGCTCGCCTTTCTCGGCACCGGCAATCCCGGCGCCGATCATTGGGGCGGCAACCGGACGGAGGAAGAGGACCGGTTCACCGCGGCTATCGTCGCCGTCGATCTCGCGACCGGCGCAACGCGATGGTCCTTCACGACCGTACAGCATGATCTTTGGGATTATGATCTGGGCGCCCAACCGATGTGGTCGACGTGCCGATCGACGGCGTCATGCGCCGCGCCGTCTTGCAAGGCACCAAGGCAGGCGACCTGTTTCTGCTCGATGCAGCAACCGGACAGCCGCTGCGGCCAGTGGTCCAGCGACCCGTTCCGCAGGAGGGCCGCCTGCCAGGCGAACGCCTGTCCCCGACTCAGCCGCAGTCCGCGTTCTTCCCCAACCTGGGCGGGGTGCCCGGAGCGCGGCCCGAACGGATCGACGGCCGGCACATCTGGGGACTGACGCCGATCGATGCCGCGCTGTGCCGCATCGGCTTCCATCAGCGGCGCTACGACGGCATGTTCACACCTCCGACGATCGACGCCAAGGGCATGGTGCTGTTGCCCGGGACCGTGGGCGGCATGAACTGGGGTGGCCTCGGCTTCGACCCGGTCCGCCGCCTCGTGATCGCCAACTGGTCACGCCTGCCCAACGTGGTCGACATGCACCCTCGCGAGGAGGTGGTGGACAGGCCGGTAGGCTCCGGCGGCGCACGACCCGACCAGGCAGTCGCCCCCCAAACCGGCACCCCTTTCGGCGTGACGCGGCCGATGTGGCTTTCGGGGCTCAACATACCCTGCATGGCGCCGCCATGGGGCTATATCGCGGCCACGAACATCGACACGGGCGAACTGGTCTGGGCACAGCCGCTTGGGACCGGCTTCGACACGGGACCGCTGGGTATTCCGACCCGGCTGAAGATCGTCATGGGAACGCCCAATCTGGGCGGCCCGCTGGTCACGGCAGGCGGACTTACGTTCATCGCGGCGGCACAGGACAATTACTTCCGCGCCTTCGAGACCGCCACCGGGCGGCTGCTCTGGCAGGCCAGACTGCCGGCAGGGGGGCAAGCGGGAGCGATGGCCTATGAGCACCAGGGCCGGCAATATGTCGCCATCTCGGCAACGGGCCATGCGCGGTTCGAGACGCGCCAAGGAGACGCCTTGGTCGTCTACGCCATCCGAGCCGACCGACCCGATCTCACCGGCGATCCGGAGGGCGGCGAGGGCGGGACCGACCCGGACGATGAAGGACCTTGAGCCCGCCCCCTCCCCCGGGATCAGCGTTCCGTGCCGTGCTGCTTCGCGGGGCTGTTTTCGATTCTTCCGAACTGCGTGGGTTCTCAGAGCGCCTGGTTCCGGGGCGCGGCGTCGATACCCGTGCCCCTATCGCACACACCAGTTCGTTTCACGCTCGAGTGATGAAGCCAACTCACGGACTTGCGCGCCAGCCAGCTTCCCGCAACTTCCGTTCGCGATCCCGCGCGACCGGAGCTTCGATGCCGCCGCGGAGTCTCAGGCGAAGGCGGCGGCCATCCCGCTGTACTGCTTCGACCGCGCCGCGGGCTACCCACCAGCTGCGGTGGACGCGCATTCCATCTGCCGGTGCTAGCTCGGCCTCCGCGTCGCGCATCCGCATCAGGATGAGCGTGCTTCTCCCAGGCGCATGCGCTCGCACGTAGTGATCCTCCATCTCCAGCGCGATAAGGTCGGCCGCTATCTCTGGCGGAAGCCGCTCGAGAAACGGGATGTAGGGAGGCTTCGGTTCGTCACCGGCCGCGGTGCCCGAACCCGTTCCACCCATTGCCGCGCGCTCGATGAGTATGAACAGAAGGACGACGAGCGCGCCTATTATCGCTACCTGCAGGTAGAGCTGAAGCCATTGACCTCGCGCGTAGATGTCCGCGAAGCGAGCGCCGTTCCACCATAGAATGAGGAGCGATGCGGGCATGGCGCCGAGCAGAACTGCTGCGATCACTCCGCCGATCTTTGGGAAGCGGAGCTTGTCGGCCGCCGCAACGACCAGCACATAGTTCAGGCGGAAAGCAGCGTAACCGAGGAACGCTCCCGGCATCCAATAAGCGAGACGGGTTCCATAATCGCCCATTCCGAAGCTGCCGAACGGTCCGAGCGCCGCCAGCACCGCTCCGATGGCCGCGACGATCGTGATCTCTATCAAATAGCCTCGGACTCGTTCCATGCCACCGCCAATCCGCGCTTCGTGAACTGGCGCTTGGCACCCGACTGGCGCGGTTCACGAACCCCAGCGGCGGGTTAACGCACCGGCGATTGACGGCCAAGCGCGGCCCTGCAGTTTTGTGCCGTCAAGAACAGCATGGATCTCGTCGATGTCAAATATGACGCTGCCACGTCGCGCAGAGGTCGCGGATCGTACCGCCTTCCTGCTTTCCAAGCGACTGCGCCTCTTCCTCGCCGCCGCAGCCGCGGTGCTCACCCTCCTGTCCTGTTATGGTGTCGTTCGCTGGTTGCTCGGCTATTCCGTTCTGCAGCCGCGCTCGATCGCCGTCGTCATCCACATAGCCACCGTGTTACCGGCCATTCCTCTGGGCGCCTACCTCCTATTGTCGCTGAAAGGCGACTATCGCCACCGAATGCTTGGGCGCGTCTGGCTGGCTTTGATGATGGTCACAGCGATCTCTACAATCTTCATCCGCTTCAATGGCTCTTTCAGCCTGATACACATCTTTACCGTGCTGACTTTCATGGCCGTGCCTGGGGCGATCACCTCAGCGCGTAGCGGAAACATCGTCGAGCACCGTAAGCACATGGTCCAATTCTACATTGGGGCGCTGATCATCGCCGGAATCACCGCTTTCGCTCCGGGGCGGACAATGTGGCACTGGGCGTTCGGGTGAGCTGGATAGCGATGACCAGCTCGCTGCGAGTTTGCTTCCCGATCCTATAGGAGCGCGCGGCGCATGGCGCGGCCGGCGCGGTAGCCGCAGAAGTCCGCCATCGCGGCGCGGTCGGCGAAGTGGAGCATCCCCTCGTGCAACATCGCCCAGCCGCGCTCGCGCAGATCCACCAGACTGCGCGCGAGCTGCGCGCGCGAGAGACCGAGCGCATCCGCCATCATCTCGTAGGTCAGCGGGAAGTCGAACCTGTCGCCCAAGGCCATATCGCGTTTGAGGAGGCGGTCATGAAGGTCCAGCATCAGATAGGCGAGCCGCTGGCTGGCCCGTTGCCGCCCCAGCAGGGTCAGGCGGTCGCGCGCCCGATCCTCCTCGATCAGCAAAGTCTCGAACAGCGCTTTGGCGAGGTCCGGCTGACCGACGACGAGGCTGTCGAGCGGCCGCTCGCGCAGCGCGCACACCACCACGTCGGTGATCGAGCAGACTGAGTGGCGCACCCGTCCCGACATCGGCGACTTCAGCCCGATGAGGTCGCCCGGAAGCAGGAATTCGAGGATCTGCCGATGCGTCTCGCCGACCATGGCATAGCGGAACGCCCAACCGTCGTACAAAGTGTAGATGAAACCGTCGCTCTCGCCGGCCTCGACGATATGCGAGCGCGCCGGAAAGCGGACATGATCGGCCTTGAGGCCGATCACATAGTCGAGCTCCTGATCGCTCAGCGGCCGGAACACAGGCTTCGTCCGCAAAGCGCAATCGGTGCAGCGGATCCAGTCGGTCCGCATCATCGCTCCTCCCGTGCCGGCCGTCGCGGGCGGCTTGGCTGCGCCGTGGCGCGCGAACCGGTGCCAGCCATCGTCTCCCGCGCCTGATGTTCGGGACGGCGGCTGCAGGAGTGAGTCCCAAGTCTAGACCGTATCGACGCGGATTGCATCCCTATCATGCAGAATCCGGCGAGGTCGGCGCCCGGGAAGCGGGCTGGTGCGGTTTCGCCGGTCTCGGCGGCTGCCCCACAGCCAGGGCGGTGAGAGCATCGAGACGATATGGTTTGGCAACGAAGGCCACGTGCGGCAGCAATTCGCCGAGCGCGCGCTGCCGGTCGGTGTGGCCTGAGGTGAGGATGATGCGCAACCCCGGCCGAAGTACGAGGGCCGCCCGCGCGAGGTCGATCCCATCCATCCGGCCAGGCATGACGATGTCGGACACGAGAAGGTCGAAATGGTCTCGGGCGAGCAGGGTCAGCGCCTCGTCCGCGCTGCCGCAGGAGGTTACCAAGAAGCCCGCCATCGCCAAAGCGTCCTCGGCCAACAGCCGAATGAGCTCGTCATCCTCGGCCAGCAGCGCCCTCGCCGGGCCGCGCGTCTGCGCAGCGTCGCTCGTCGTCATGCCGGCTCGATAGGCATCGCCGGGCCGCTGGTTAAGCGTCTCAAATGAGACCCTATGCTCCGCCGTGGCGGGTGCGCCAAAGGGGAACGGCAACGCCCCCTGGGAGCAAGGATCGAAGGAGAGACATGAAGCTTCCGTCCTTTTTGTTCGCCACTCTCGCCCTCGCCGCGCCGCTTCCGGTAAGCGCCGCCGAGCCGCACGGAACCGCCACGGCCACCGGGCATCTCCAGATCATCGAGCCGCTCGCGCCCCGCGTGTGGCTGATCCGCCAGGCCGAGCCGTTCCAGCTCCAGCCGGTCGGCAACGTCACGTTGATCGAGCAGGCGGACGGGCTGGTGCTGGTCGATTCCGGCGGCTCGCCAGGTTCGGGGCGACGCGTGGTTGATCTCGTCCGCTCGGTGAGCTCGAAGCCTTTGAAGGCGGTGCTGGTGACCCATTGGCACGGCGATCATCCGCTCGGCCTGCCGGCGATCGTCGCGGCCTGGCCGCAGGCACGCATCATCGCCCATGCCCGCACCCGCGACCATCTGCTCGGGCCGCCGATGGCCGATTATCCGAAAGGAGCACCCGATCCGGAGGCCGACGCGAAGATGGCGGAGCAAGCGGACGGCGCGGCCGCCTTCCTGGCCCGCAATGCCGCCGATCCGGCGCTGAGCG
This sequence comes from Allosphingosinicella sp., assembly GCF_046295735.1. Classification (GTDB taxonomy): domain Bacteria; phylum Pseudomonadota; class Alphaproteobacteria; order Sphingomonadales; family Sphingomonadaceae; genus Allosphingosinicella. Next base: position 9,039 of record NZ_JBKBMQ010000013.1, on the reverse strand, counting down.
AGGCGGAGCGTGCCGGTTTCGCTCGTACGCTCGCGGCGTTCCGAAGCTTGCGTTCCGACATGGAAGGCGCGTTTGTCGTCGTGCCGACCGAGACGTTCGATGACAGTCTGCGGATCGACGATCCGGAAGTTCCGGTGGATCTGCTCCATCTCGGCCGTGCCAATACGGACGGCGACGCCGTCGCCTGGCTCCCGCGCCAGCGCATCGTGGTCGCCGGCGACATGGTCGTGGCGCCGATCCCGTTCGGCTTCGGCTCTTTCCCGGCGGAGTGGATCGAGGCTTTAGGGCGCCTTCGCGCGCTCGAATTTGCATTGCTCGTCCCGGGTCATGGCCGGCCGCAAGCCGACGCGGCCTATCTCGACCGGCTGGTCGGCCTCATCGCCGAGACCCGCGCCCAGGTCGCGCCGCTCGCCGCGCAGGGACTCGATCTCGACGCGGTGCGGGCGCGGGTGGGCCTGTCGGCGCAGAAGGCGCTGTTCGCCGGAGACGATCCCTGGCTCGGCCGCTGGTTCGACGCTTATTGGGTGCGGCCGATGACGGAGGCGGCGTGGCGCGAGGCCAACGGGCTCGAAATCGTGCAGCCGGGGAGCTGAAGAGGAGAATGAAGGAGGTGTCGATGCTGCGGCGGACGATGATAGCGATGATGCTGGCCTGGTGGGGGGCGACCGCGTCCCTCGCGGCTGTGCGGCAGGAAGCGGTGCGAGTTCCGGTGGGAGAGGAACTCGTCCTGACCGGCACGCTGCACCTGCCGGCGGGGCGGACAGCCGCGCCCGCGGTGGTGCTCTATCCCGGCTCGCAAGGCAGCCGTCATTTGCCGGGCCTCGCCGCGCATCTGGCGGCAAGCGGCATCGCGGCGCTCGACCTCAACAAGCGCGGCATCGACGGCTCGGGCGGCACCTGGCGCGACGAGACGATCGAGCGCCAGGCGGGCGACGCGCTCGCGGCCCTGCGTTTCCTCCGGGCACGACCCGAAGTCGATGCGCGCCGCGTCGGCATCGTCGGGCACAGCCAGGGCGGATGGGTGGCGCAGCTCGCCGCGGCCAGAAGCCCGGAGGTCGCCTATATCGTGCTGCTCGCGGGCCCCGCGCAGACGGTGCTCGAGCAGATGCTCGCCGACGAGCGCCACCATCTGGCCGGCTGGGGCGTGCCGCCGCAGGAAGTCGACAAACGAGTGGAGCTGTTCGCCGAGATGCTCGGCGCCGCGCTCACCAATCCGGCGGTGTGCGGGCCGGAGCCCCAACATTATCTGTGCGGCCTCTACCGCTACGACCCGGCCGAAGCACTGGCCGGCATACGGGTGCCGGTGCTCGCCCTGTTCGGCGAGCGCGATCCGATGACCCCGCCGGCGGAGAACGTCGCGCGGCTGCGAGCGGCTCTGGCGCATCTCGGCGAAGGTCGGCTGAAGACGCACGTCTTCCCCGCCGCCAACCATATATTCTGGGCGTCCGAGACCGGCCTGCGCGACGAATATCCCCGGCTCGAGCGCGTCTACGTCCCCGGCTTCCTCGACATGATCGCCACTTGGATCCTTGCCGTCCCGCCCGGAGGAAGCCGGTGAGCCTTCCTCAGCTCGAACGGACATTCCTCACCGATGGCGGGCTGGAGACGGACCTCATCTTCAACCTTGGGGTGGATCTCCCCTGCTTCGCATCCATCACCTTGATGAGCAACGAAGCGGGCCGCGCCGCCCTTACTGGGTATTTTAGACCCTATCTGGAGCTTGCCGCCACGGTCGGCACCGGATTCATCCTTGAAAGCCCCACCTGGCGCGCCAGCCCGGACTGGGCGACGCCGCTCGGACTGAGCGTCGAGGAGCTCGATCGGCTGAACGTCGCCGCCGTAGAGTTTCTCCAAAGCCTCCGCGCGGAATGGGGACCGCTGGACCTGCCGATCCTCGTCAGCGGCTGCATCGGGCCGCGCGGCGACGGCTACAATCCCGCCCGCATCATGAGCCCCGATGAAGCCGAAGCCTATCACGTCCACCAGACACAACTGCTCGCATCGTGCGCGCCGGATATGCTGTGCGCCCTCACCATCAACAATGTGAACGAGGCAATCGGCATCGCGCGTGCCGCGGGACGCACGGGTCTGCCGTTCGCGCTATCCTTCACCGTGGAGACCGACGGCCGTCTTCCCACCGGCGAGGCGCTGGGAGACGCGATCGACGCCGTGGACACGACAACCGGCTCCGCCCCGGCTTATTACATGATCAACTGCGCCCATCCGACGCACTTCGAGGCGACGCTCGACGCCGGGCAACACTGGACGAACCGTATCCGCGGCATCCGCGCCAATGCCTCGACGTGCAGCCATTCGGAGCTCGAGGCCATGACGGAGTTGGACACGGGCAATCCGGACGATCTTGGCGCTCGCTACCGTGCCCTGCTGGCGCGGTGTCCCCAGATAAGGGTCTTGGGCGGCTGCTGCGGCACTGACGTTCGCCATGTGGCGTCCATTGCCCGCGCTTGCATCGGAAGCGGACCAGGCGACGTCTCGGGATAGGAACGGATTGCGGCGGCAACGGACGGCGGTTCATATAGGCCATGAGCGGTATGTCGCCATCGAGCCTTTGGCGGCCGATCGCCGTTGCCTGGCTTGGCGTGGCTGCGGCGTGGACGCCCGCCGCCTTGCTCGCCTCGCCGGACTCGCAATGGAGCCTGTCGTCACTGCTGGCGGCCTTCGTTCAGATGCTGATCCATTTCGCGCCCTGGGCGCTCGCCGTGCCGCTGTTCCATCGGCTGAGCCGGCGCTGGCCGATCGGGCTTGGCCAAAGCGGCCGGAACATGGCCAGCTTCGCGATGATCGGCCTCGTCGCCATTCCCGTCTTCACCGCCGCGGGGGTCGTCGCCGCGCGCCTCCTGTTCGGAACGTTGCGGGGCATCGCGCCCGAGGCGGCGCTGACGGGCGTCGGGCAGGCGACCCTCATCACGGGGCTGTTCGCGCTGCCGACCTTCGCCGCGCTCGTGGCGATCGGACAGACGATGGCCTATTTCGAGCGCTATAGAGAGCGCGAGCGGTTGCTTGCGGACAGCCGGGCGAGCGCGCTTCGCGCGCAGCTCGCGCCGCATTTCCTGTTCAACGCGCTGAATGCGATCGCCGCGCTCGGCCATTACGACCCGCGCCGCGCCGAGCACGCACTTGTGAGCCTTTCGGGCCTGTTGCGCGACACGCTCGACCGGCCGGACCGGACGCGCCTGCGGGACGAAGTGGCGTTCATCGCCGATTATGTCGAGCTGCACCGCCTGCTGCTCGGCGACCGCCTGACCTTCGAACTCGACATAGGGACCGACGCCTGGGACGCGGAGCTGCCGGCGCTCCTTCTCCAGCCGCTGATCGAGAATGCGCTGGTCCACGGCATCTCCCGGCTTCCGGCGGGCGGCATGCTGACGGTGCGTGCCCGAACCGACGGCGGACGGCTGGAGATCGTCGTCGCGAACGACGCGCCGGCGGAGGCGCATGCCGGGAAAAGAAGCGGGCTCGGCCTCGCCAACGTCCGGCAACGCCTCGCCGCGATCCATGGCCCCGCCGCCGAACTCAGCTTCGAACGGGGCCCGGCGGCGGCGCGGGCGGCGTTGCGCCTGCCCATCGGAAGGGGCGTGGCGCCATGATCCGGACGGCGATCGTGGAAGACGTTCCGCTCGCCCGCGAACGGCTTCGGCGGATGCTCGCCGCGCATGACGATGTCCGCATCGTCGGCGAGGCGGGCGATGCCGCGGGCGGGGCCGCGCTGCTGCGCTCGGCCGAACCGGACCTCGTCTTCCTGGACGTCACCCTGCCGGACGGAGAGGGGCCGAACCTCGTTCGCGCCTTGCCCGCGGAGGCACGGCCTCTCGTCGTCTTCCTCACGGCCCGGGCGGATCATGCCTTGCCGGCCTTCGAACTCGAGGCTGTCGACTATTTGCTGAAGCCGGCCGGCGAGGCGGAGCTGGCGCGGGCGCTCGACCGGGTTCGGCGGCGCCTCGCCCCCGGCGCCGAGGAGAGCGAGAGCCATGTCACGGTCCGCAACGGCCGGCGGCTGGATCTCGTGCCGATCGACCGGATCGAACATGTCGAGGTGGCGGGCCATTATCTTTGCCTCCACGCGGACGGCGACGTCCATCTGCTCCGCGAGCCGCTCGCGGCCTTTGCCGAACGCCTCCGGCCCGCCGGCTTCGTCCGTGTGCATCGCTCCGCGCTGGTGCGCGCCGGAGCGGTGCGCGCGCTGGTGGAGCGTCGCAACGGCGATGCGGAGGCGGAACTGGCGAGCGGCGCCCGCATCCCCGTCAGCCGCACCTACCGCGCCGAGCTCGACGCGTTGCTGAAGGGCTGAGCGCCCGGCTCGCGACGCCCGGCGCACGGCTCCCGCCATTGCGGGCCGCCCGCGCTTGCTCCGCCCCTTCGAACGGGCGAACCGGCGGCCACTCGCCGAACAGGAGCAATCGCATGCGCAGTCTCGCCGCCGCCGTCGCCGCTTTGGCGCTTCTCGTGACGCCGCTCGCGGCGCACCAGCTCGCCGCGCCGCCACCAGCCGGGGCGGAGGCGCCCGCGCTCGCCGTCGCCTTCGAGGGCGGCCTCTGGTTCGACGGCACCGGCTTCGTGCCCGCCCGCTATTACGCGGTCGGCGGCCGTTTCACCGCGCGCCGGCCGGAGCGGATCGACGCCACCGTGAACCTGCGCGGCCGCTACCTGCTCCCTTCGCTGATCGAAGCGCACAACCACGACATGCAGAACGGCTTCTTCGGCGCGCGTTCCAACGCCAAGAACATGGCGCTCGGCATCTTCCATTCGGTGCAGATGTGCTCGAAGCCGGAGGACCGCGCCGCCTTTTCCGGCTTCCTCGGCCAGCCGGGCACGGTGGAGGTGCTCTACGCCGACGCCTGCATCTCGGGGTCGGACGGGCATCCCCTCGGCATCGCGCTCGCCTCGGCCCGCCAGGCCGGCATGGAGGTCAGCGCCGAGGAGGCGCGCCGCGGCTATGATCCGATCGATACGCTCGAGGAGCTGGAGCGCGTCTGGCCAACCATCCTCGCCCGCGAGCCGAAGCTGATCAAATTCATCCTCATCAACTCGCAGCGCCGCTCGGCCGACCTCGCCGACCCGGCGACGTTCGGTTTCCGGGGGCTCGACCCCGCGCTCGCGCGGCCGATCGTGGAGCGCGCCCACGCGGCCGGAATTCGCGTCGTCGCCCATGCCGACAGCGCGGCCGATTTCGAGATCGCGCTTGAGGCCGGCGTCGACATGGTGGCGCATCTCCCCGGCTACCGGATCGCGGAGGGCATGTCGGCGGCGGACTATCGTCTGTCCGACCGGGCGATCGCGCAAGCCGCGCGTCGCGGCACGGTGGTGATCACGACCGCCGTCGCCGCCACCCATGATATGAGCCGGCGTCCGCACAATGCCGAGGCATTGCGCGCCATGCAGATCGAGAATCTGACCCGGCTTCGCGCGGCCGGCGTTCCGCTTGCGATCGGCAGCGACGACGTGATGGGGAGCGTGGTCGACGAGATCCTCTATCTCGACGGCCTCGCCGTCATGCCCCGCGCGGAACTGCTGCGCCGCGCCACGGCCGACACGGCAAGAGCGATGTTCCCGGAGCGTCCGATCGGACGGTTCGCCGAAGGCGCCGAGGCCAGTTTCGTGGCCTATGACGTCGATCCGCTGGAGCGGCTGGACGTGCTGCGCACTCCGGCTTTGCGCATCCAGCGCGGCGCGGTGCTCGGCCCGTGAACCATCGTGTTGACCCCCGCACATATCTCCAATATAGAACGGTCGTTCGTTTTTGGGAGTGATTCGATGCCCCGTCTGTCCACCGGCGCCCTTGAAGAGCGGCGTCAGCACATCATCGATGCGGCCATGCGCCTGTTCGCGCGCAACGGCTTCCACCGCACGACCATGCGAGACATCTTCGAGGAGGCGGGTTTGTCGGCCGGTGCCGTCTACAACTATTTCAAGAGCAAGGAAGACATCTTCGAGGCGGCCGTTCGCACGAGCCAGACGCGGAGCGAACAGGTGATCGGAGAGGCTCTCGATCCGGCGGCGACCGGGGACGCGTTCGCCAGTGCAGTGGACATCTTCTTCGGCGACCTCGCGGCTCAAAGCGGCGGCGATATGCCGCGGGCCGCGCTCATCATATTGGCGGAAGCTCTGGTCAATCCGCGGCTGGGCAAAATCGTTCAGGGGAATCGCGCCCATAACCGCGTCGCGATCCGCCGGCTGGTGGAGGCTCGGAAAGCCGCCGATCCCTCTTGGGCGAACCTGCCGGAACCTGTTCTTACCGAGATGCTGCTCGCAATCTTCCAGGGGCTCGTCGTTGCGCTCGCACTGGGGGAAGCGGCCCGCATCGATGAAATCCGCGGCGTGCTGAAGCGGCTGACCTTCAGCGCAAGCTGAATTTATCTTGAATTAAAACGGAGGTTCGGTTTATGTCCTACTACAACCGATATGTTCTTGCCCCGCTGCTTGATCGGGCCATGGTCCACCCGCGCCTTCATGGCTGCCGGACGGAAGCGCTGAAGCAGGCATGTGGACGGACGCTTGAGATAGGCTTCGGAAGCGGCGCCAACCTGCCATTCTATCCGCCGAGGGTCACCGATCTGGAAGTCGTCGAGCCCGACGGCGATCTCAGTGCGCGCGCTCTTCCGAGGATCGCCGCGACGGGAATGAAGGTCGATGTGACGCCCGGCCGCGCGGAAGCACTCCCTCACCCGGATCGGAGCTTCGACACCGTGGTGAGCAGCCTCACCTTGTGCAGCGTCGACGACCCCGCGGCATGCCTAAGGGAAATTCGGCGCGTCCTGAAACCGGGCGGTCAGTTCCTGTTCCTCGAACATGGCCTCTGTCCCGGCCGCGCCGTCGCGCGCTGGCAGCAGCGGCTGAGCCGCATCAACGCCTGCCTGTGCGGAGGATGCCGGCTCGACCGTGACATCGCCGCATTGATGCAGGATTCCGGTTTTCCAGGCATCGAGATGCGCAGCTTCCTGCTCGCCGGCGTTCCTCGCATCGGCGGTTACATGACCCTCGGCCGGGCGGTCGAGGCTGAGGTCCGCGGCTGGTCCAACCTGCCGCCGGCATCGGAGCGCCGGGCCATGGCGGCCTAGCCTCTCTACCCACCCGCGCCCGCATGCATGCCCGCCCGGCCGCTTGGCCGGGCGCGTGCCGCTGCGCGCGTCTTCCCCTCACATCAAAGGAGAATGCACAATGAAGAAGATCCTTACCGTCGTCCCGGCCCCTGCCCTGCTGAGTGCCGTTCCGGTTCATGCCGCGCCCTTTGCCGGCCCGCGGGCGGAACTGCGCGCCGGATGGGACCGCACGGAGTTCCGCCACAACTTCCTCGTCGAAGACGATGTCCGGAGCGCAAATGCGGGGGACTCGCGCATCGGCTATGGCGGCGAGCTGGGCTTCGACGCAGGCGTCGGTGGGCCGTTACGCCTCGGTCTCTACGCCGGCATCGGCGGCGGCAAGGCGTCGGCCTGCGGGTCGCTAGCGGGTGAAGATGAACTGTGCGTCCGGTCCGGCCGCACCCTCTCGTTCGGCGCGCGAGCGGGTGTCGCCGCCGGTCAATCCGCCTTCTTCTACGCCAAGGGAGGTTATTCGGTCCGGCGCCTTGCGGCCGAGTACGAGGCGAGCGACGAATTGGAAGCGGAGTCCGACGCCGATCGGGTGCACCGCGTTCGCGGCAGCCGCGGCGGCCACGAGGTCGGCCTCGGCTTCGAGTTCGCGATCGGCGGCGGCGCCTACAGCAAGGCCGAATATCTGTTCAGCGAACAGCGCAGGCTGCGGGTCGCCGACGAGAGGCTGTCGTTCGAAACCAGACAGCACCGCCACCAGATCGTCGCGGGCATCGGCTTCCGCTTCTGAAGTTTCCGGGCGGTGCCGCGTTGTCGCGGCGCCGCCCGCCAATCGTTTCGGGGGCGATTTGCCACTGAGCGGCCCGGCGCCTAGCATCGGCGTTCGGCCACAGCAACAAAGGAGAAAGCCCATGGGTTCGCTGTCGCGCCTGACCGCTCTTGTCGCCGGCCTTATCCTCGGCTTCACGCCTCTTCATGCACAAACGGGCGGAAACGCGACCGAGGTCGTGGTCCTCGGCGTTGATCATGGCGCCCAGCTCGTCAACCGCCGCCAGCAGCCGGCTGCCCTGCGGGCCTTTTTCGCCGCCGCCGCGCCCGCTGCCATCTGCATCGAGCGCTCGCCGGAGCGCTTCGCTCGCGGCGACCATTACGAGTTCACCTACGAAATCCAGGATGTGATCGTGCCGTGGGCGCGCGAGACCGGCACGCCGCTCTGCCCGTTCGACTGGCTTCCCTCGCCCGAGGACAGCGCACTTGCCTTCGGCGTCGACGATCTCGAGCGGCCGCCTTTTCTTCGGCGCCCGTCCGGGTTCCAGGGCTTCGTGTCGTTTCCCGAGCCGCGCTCTCTCACCGACGGGCTCTTCTTCGCCGACGCGGAAGAAGAACGGGCACGCCACCGCTCGTTCTACGGAGCCTATCCGGAGCAGCCGCGCGGCGACTTCGCGCGCCGCCTGTTCCTTTACCGCACCTTCCTTCAGGCGCGGCGCATCGCCGCCGCGGCGCGCACGTACCCCGGCGGCCGAGTGCTGGTCGTCGTCGGCGTGATGCACAAGGACGACATCGAGCGGATTCTGGCCGGCGACCCCCGGATCAGGATCGTGCAACCCTCTGCGATCGCTCGAGAGCCGGACGCGGTGGCGCTCGCACGGGAAACCCGCGCCGAGCATCTGTTCGCGATCGCCCATTTCAACCTGCTGGGCGCCCAATCGCGGACCGGCAATGTGGACCGGAATTGGATGGAAGAGGTGGTGCGGCGGCTCGAACGTGAACGGCCGGGGCCAGAGAGCCGGCTGCTGCGCCTGCGGCTCGACGAGGCGCAAGGACGTCTCGACTACGACGACGCGATCCCAGCCTATCTCGGCGTCGCCGCGGAGGCAGGCGACCTTCGCTTCACATGGGACGGGGTCAAGGACCGCTCCCGCATCGATTCCATTTACGATCCGTTCGCCAACTTGACCATCGCCCAGAGGGCCCAGCTCGAAGCGGCCCGTGT
>NZ_JBKBMQ010000012.1:106748-121320 GCF_046295735.1 Allosphingosinicella sp. | reverse complement strand
GGAGGCTTCACCACCAAGCTGCACGCCCGCTGCGACGGCCAGGGACGACCGCTCGGCTTCGTGCTGACGCCGGGGCAGGCCCACGACACCCAAGGCTTCGCACCGCTGTTCCGGATGCTTGTTGTAGCGGAACTCGAACTCCGCGAGGTAGCGGTGAAGGTGCTGCTCGCCGCAGTGCTGATAGACACCCTTCATGCCGCGCTTGAAGATGGAGAAGGCGCCTTCCACGGTGTTGGTGTGGATCGTGCGATCCTCGGCGTTCACATACTCATTGAGGCGGTGACTGGTGGTGCCATGCTCCGCATATTCGCGGCCGAGCATGGTGTAGATGCGGCTCATCCGCCACCAGCCCGACCGCGACCAGCCTTTCCCCCTGGCCCTGGCCCTGCGCCGGCGCCGCGACCAGCAGCGCCAGCCACGCCGCCAGGCAGTGGAGCAGCCGGACCGATGCCCGCCGGGATGTCGAGATGCGTTCACCAGTCATGTCGCGACGGCTGACACGGTGCCGCGCGGCTGACCATATGCCGAAGGTCATGCCCCGCCGGGACGGCTTTCGGACTGCCCGCCCCTCATCCGCGAGGCGCCGACTGCTCACCCGATCGACTAAAAAGCTTTCCTACAGGCCCACCGATATGGTTCGCTGCTGGTGGATCGGAAGCTTCCGATTCGCCGGACGGATCCGGGTCGGCGACTGATCGAGCGGATCGATTGAACAGACTTTATTGATGGAGGGAATTTCTCTCGCACGCCTAACCTTCCTGAACTTAGCCGTTTCGGAAGGCGGCGGGCCGCCGGTCGCGCTTTGGAAAGGCGCCTGCGCCTGATTGCTTCGCCGGGCCGAACAAGGGGATGCCGCATGAACAGGATGGACCATGACGTCCGCGAGAGGGTCGAGCTCAAGAAGTGCAAATACCAAGCCGCGGTATGTTCGCATCCACGTCGCTCGCACTCGCTCTTCGAACCTGCCAATCCATTCAGTAGGTGCTCCCGAAGAGTCGGGGAGACTATCTTTTGGGGCATCGGCAACGGGAACTCGGGTGGGATAGCCTGCAACCGGGGCTTGGAACTACCGTGTCTACATTTGCGCGAGCTTGAGCTCTCAATCGGCTGTGAGATCCGCAGAGCCAAGCACCGCTGCTCGACTTCATTGCCACCCTCGACGCCTCCCGACATAGTGGCCGCAAAACATTCCATCGAAAGTTTGGCAAGATGCGGAAGTCCCCTACTGCATCCGGTCTCCCGTGGTTTAGCGGGAGCGTCAGAGCGGCAGAGGAGGGTATCCTCCTTGATGGCGCGCAGGGCGCCGGCTCCGTCCAGCCGCAGCACAAGGCGCAGAGGCCGGCGGATCATCGCACTCCCGGTGACATTGCCTTCTTCGCGCTGCTCCTTGGGGCTTCCTTCCTTGCCTATTGGATGGCTCTGGCGATTGCCTTGCCGCTTGCTTGGCAGCCTGCCGCGCGGGCGGCGATGGTCAACGCCGCCTCGCTGGCACTCGTCGCCATTCCCACCCACCTGCTCCTTCGGGAGAAGGTGCTCTGAGGCTGCCGGGCGACAGCATGGTTCGTTCACCGGCCCAGGATGCCCATTCGCCGAATTCCTCCCGGCGCAAATAAGGAGTTCGGTAAGCGGAGCCCTGGTCAGGGAGGAAGAGATCCATGTTGCGCTGGCTGTTACTCGCACTTTCCATGTTGTTACCGGCTGCGGCGGCTCACGCTCAGTCCGCGGAGCCGATCGAACTGACGGTCGCGGCAGACATGATCGCCGGGCGCCTTTACGAGGCTCCGGACGGGAGCGGCGCCGTTGTGCTGATGCTGGGTGGTTCTGATGGCGGCTATCCGTCGCGTCGCGCTGCGCAGGACCTGGCCGCAAGCGGGTACCCGACGCTGGCGCTGGCCTACTTCAGCGGCTTTTCGGGTCGGGTTGCGGGTCTACCCGACCGGCTGGAGGAGATCCCGCTGGCCTATTTCGGCCGGCCTCTGGCATGGATGCGAGCGCGCTTTCCTCGGCGACCAATCGTGCTGATGGGCGAGTCACGAGGCGCCGAGCTCGCGCTTTTGCTCGCTTCCCGTCACCGCGACATCGCCGGGATTGTCGCATTCTCGCCTTCCTCATTGGTGTGGGGCGCGGTGGGCGATGCCAGCGGTCGCAGGGCGGCCTGGCAGGACGCGCGCGGTCCGGTTCCCTATGCGGCTAGCGAGCCTCAACCCGGCCCAAGTGCCTTCGCGGCCGCCTTGGCCGACCCGGCGCAGCGACGCCGGGCCGCCATCCCGTCGAGCGGATCGCTGGCCCGATCCTGCTGGTGTCGAGCCGCGCGGACAACATCTGGCCGGCAGCGCGCATGGCGGATCAGATTGCCGAGCGCTTGCGGCGGGCGCGCTTCCGGCATGCGGTTACAAACCTTCAATATGAGGATGCCAGCCACCTCTTGATGGGACCGGGGCCGGGCCTCGTCACCTTTGGCGAGGGTGAGAACCGATTCTGGTTCGGAGGGACGGAAGAGGGTACCCTCGCCGCACGGACGGAGGCCTGGGCCGCAACGAAACGGTTCCTGAAGGCGCGCTCACGCAGAGCTCATTGATTGAGGCCGATTTTTGGCGGCGGAACCGCAGCCCGGGTGGGAGCCAGGATCTGAAGGATCTTCTCCGTGACAGAAATGCACGTAACGATCATGAGGTTGGAAAGTACGATGACTGTGTAGGGGGTCTCGGCCAGAGCATCCCATCCGGGTCACTCGATGGAGACCGTTCACCCTTCCTAATAGAGGCCGGGACGGGGCCGGCGCACCCGCGATTTCGCGGCGCGCGGCGCCGCCTTGACGGCGGGCGTGGGGCCCGCCCGCGCACGATCGGCACGGCCCGTCCCGCCGTGTTCGTCCGGCTTGTCGTCGGCTTTGTCTACGGGAGTCTCATCCATGGCCGCCACGTCCACCCTCGACCTTGGATGTGGGTCATGCGGCGCCCGGCCAGATGTGATTTTCGACGAAGCGCCGCTCCGGGCGACGAACGTCACCGATCAGGCGATACCGGGCTCCGGACGACCTTCAGGAGCACCCGCTCGAGCCAGTCGATTCGGCTGCGGATGGAACTCACGGCGCCGTCGTGGACGAACTCCTTGTAGGGCACGTCCACCTCCCGGCCATATTGCTCGACATCCTCGAGCTTGGCCGCCAGCGCGGCCTTCACCTCCACCAGCCAGGCGATCTGCTCGTCCCGTTCGAGAAGGCCGAAGGACTGGATCTTCGTGCGCAACGGATCTTCGAGCAGCAGATGCGGATCGCGCACCCGCAGCACCCAGGCGCGGACCGCGTCCCGGCCCGCAACGGTGCAACGCAGCCGCTCGACCTTGCGACCGCGTCCCGCGATCAACTCCGCCTCCACGAGGCCGCGGTCGCGCAGCCGCTGGATCAGCGGATAGAGCTTGCCCTTGCTGGTGCCGAAATTGCTGACCGGGGATTCTTCGTACACCTTGGCGACTTGATAGGCGCTCAGCGGTTGCGCCCGCAGCAGCAGAGAAAGGAACGTCCCTTCATTGTCGCTGAGCTCGTGCACGGCCGCACCCATCCTCGGGACCCCTAGACTTCAGGGGTTCACAAAGGCGTCACAAGTGGCGCTTGTCAACTTCGGCGCAAAGAAGAAGGGGCGGACCTTGCGGTCCGCCCCGAAGTTTTTCGACTTTTCCGCCGCTTCTTAGAAGCGGAGGTTCACGCCCACCGTGTAGCGACGGCCGAGGGCGTCGTACATGGTCGGGTAGGTGTTGCCGCTGTTGTAGGTCGTCGAACCCACGGTGTTGCCCACGTCCGGCGGATCCCGGTCGAGCAGGTTCTGCACGGTCAGCGTCATGCGCATGTTGTCCGCGATCGCGTGCTGGATGGACAGGTCGAAGTAGTCGGCCGACGGGATCCGCTGGTAAGCGGGGAACACCGTCGCCGGTCCACCAGTGGTCGGAGTACCGGTCGGCAGCTGCGGGTTCGGAGCCGGCGGCTCGACGCTGACCGAGGACAGGTGGCGCCACAGCAGCGACACGTCGGTCTGCGCGAAGCTGAGCGTCGTACGGACGTTCCAGGTCCACTTCGGCAGGGGCGGATCGCACGACACGCTGTAATGCGCAAGGCAGTCGCGGTTGATCGACGTCGGGGTCGCCTGGAACAGGAACTTCCGAGTCCAGGTGGCATTGCCGTTGAGGTTCAGGCGGGCAAAGCCGAGATCCCGGCGGAAGCTGGCGCCGAAGTCGAAGCCGTTCGTCTCGAGCCGGCCGAGGTTCGACGAACCCAGGAACGGACCCGGGGTCGTGTCGTTCGGGCCCGACAGGCCGCCGGTCAGCGGGTTACGCTTTGTGAGGGCGCACGCCGCAAGATCGCCACCGGTCAAGCAGGCGTCGATGACGTCGGCCTGAGAGGGCGCGGACACGTAATCCCGCACCTTGATGTCGAAGAAGTCGGCGGTGAAGGCCGTCCCCGGCAGGAATGTCGGCTGGAGCACCACACCGGCGGTGATGGTGGTTGCCGTCTCCGGAAGGAGGTTCGGGTTGCCGCCGCCGGTGGCGTTGATCTGACCCGCGACCGGCTGCGGAATGTTGCCGATCTGGGCCGCCGTGGCGCCCTGAGCGATACAACGGGCGGTGAGCGCCGCGTTGCCGACCGGGCCGCCCTCGGCGCAGGGGTCGGTGGTCCGGTTGGTGAGGAACGTCACCTGCGGCTGGAACAGCTCGCCGATGTTCGGGGCACGGACCGCGCGGGAATAGACGCCGCGCAGCTTGATGTCCCGGATCGGCATCAGGCTGGCGCCGACCTTGTACGTCCAGTTGCCGCCGGACGTGGAATAATCGGAGTAGCGGGCGCCGGCCTCGATGGTGAAGTTGTGGATGAAGCTGTCTTCGATCAGCGGGATCACGAGTTCGGCGAACGCTTCGCGCGCGTCATACTCACCGGTGATCGGAAGCGAAGCCGCGCCGGCGCCGAGCACCGCGCCCGGAGTCCGCGAGACCGCGTCGCCCCCCGACGAACCGCCGTAGCGGCGATATTCAAGACCGACGGCCACGCCGATCGGCTCGACCGCGAGCGGGCTGCCCCAGCCGAGATCGCCCGAGACCGTCGCCTGCGCGGCGGCGAGTTCGGTGTTGATGAAGGCGAAGGTCGGGATGTTGATGAAATCGAACATCGCCTGGGTGAACGTGCCTTCCGGACCGAAGATGTTGATCGGCACGCAGCCCGGGGGCGAGCCCGCTGGACATCCACGAACGCCCGCCTGCAGGCTGTCGCGCAGACCCTGGCCGAACGACGTGTTCTGACGATCCGATTCGCCGTACTGACCGCTGATTTCCCAGTTGAGGGTCGGGGTCAGCGGACCGCGGGCGCCGGCCACAACCTGGAAGGTGTGGGTCAGGTAATTCGTGCGACGCGGACCGGCTTCGGTGAAGCGACGGCCGATCTGGGTCGTCACTTCTTCACCGGCCGCGATGCGCGGAGCGCATTCCTCGGGCGTGCTGTTGCGGGTCGCGTTCGCGTTGGTCGCGGTGGGCGCCGGGACCTGGAAGAAGGCCTGGCAGAGCTGGAGGCGCTGGGTCGGCGTCAGGAACTGGTTGTTCAACGGAACCTGAAGATCCGTGAAGAAGCTACCCGACGGCGCGATCTGCTGGTCGACTTCGCTGTTGACGTAGAAAGCCTCGGTGAAGACCTCGATCGCCGGCGAAATCTCGTAGCGGGCCTGACCGAACACCGACCAGCGCTCCAGCGGAGTCTGGAAGACGTTCAGCGGGTTGAAGTTGTAGTTCGCCAGGTTGGCGGCACCGGTGAGGATCGAGCCGCCTTCAAAGCGGCCGACCACCGGAAACAGGATCGAAGCCGGAGTGGCAGTGGCCGATCCCTGGGGGTTGCCCGTCGCCGAGCTGCGGCTGACGGTACCCACCGCGCGAGCGCCCTGGAGAACCGGGTTGGTGTTCGAATAGCTGACGCTCAGCACCGCGTTGCCGCGGCCGTCGTCGAAGTTCGCGCCGGTGGTGAGATCGACCCGGTAGGACGAACCGTCGCCACGCTCGGTGATGCCGTAATTGGCATTGATGTCGATACCGGCGAAGTTGCGGCGGGTGATGAAGTTCACCACGCCCGCGACCGCGTCGGCGCCGTAGACCGAGGAGGCGCCGCCGGTGAAGACGTCGACACGCTCGAGCAGCGCGACCGGGATGATGTTGAGGTCGACCACGCCGGCGAGGGTCGCCGGAACGACGCGACGCTCGTTCATGAGGATGAGGTTGCGGTTCGGACCGAGGCCGCGCAGGTTGAGCTGCGCCGAACCGTTGGTGCCGTTGTTCACCGCCGGGCCGATGCTCGGGACGGTGCCCGGCAGCTCACGCAGGAATTCTTCGGCCGAGATCGGCTGGGAAAGCGAGATCTCCGCCGCGTCGACGACCGTCACGGGGCTGGACTGCTCCAGGTTCGGACGCGCGATGCGCGAACCGGTGACGACGATCGCGCCGGTGGTCGGCGAATCGATGACGTCGGGCTGCGCCTCGACCGGCTGGCCGGCCGACTGCGCCAAAGCGGGCGCCGCGACCATGCCGCTCAGCCCCAGGATGGTGGAGGCGAGCAAGCTTCTCTTGATTAACGTGTTCGACATTTCAGTCCCCTTGCTGCGGCATCTGCCGGCCGCTCTCTGACGGGTCTCCAAATGGAGCCGAGGCCTCGTCGGGCCTTGCGCCCCGTCGAGTTTGGTCCTCTTCGTACTGAATATCGCACTCGTTCTGGGGGGCAAGTGGACCGGTGGTCCTAATCGCACTTCATTGCAGCAACGTTGCAGTTCGGCCACAGTCCTCGCTCGCTCAGGCCGCTTCGGCGAACTCGAAGGCGAACGTCCCGGCGATTGTATCCGACGTCGCCCGCTCTACGGCCGCCGACCGGTCGCTGACGGCGCAGCCATGCCAGCTGGGAAGCAAGGTCGGCAGAGCGATCGCGGCCTCCATCCGGCCGAGCACTGTTTCCCCGACGCCGTCGCGCAGCGATACGTGCGTCCCGTAGCGGCGACCTGCGGCGCGGACATGCTGCGCGAGCGCCGCGGCAGCCGTACCAAGGACCTGCTCCCGATAAAGATCGCCGACCCACGCTTCAACGAGGGACTCGCGCACCAACACGCGCAACATGTCCACATAGACACCGCGACCCAGCAGGTCCGCGAACGCCTGCAGGAAGCTTCGCGCCGCCTGGTGGACGGTCGCGGCCGGCGCGACCTCCAGCGCTTCAATTTCGCTTCGCACCCTGGCGAAGATTCGGGCGACAGCCTTCCGCTTCAGCCATTCGAGATCGGGGAAATAGGACCTGACGGTGCTCGACTTGGCGCCGCATTCCCGCGCGAGCGCTTCACGCGAGAAGGCGGCGAAGGGCGCCCGCGCCAGCATGAGGGCAGCCGCGTCGATCAACTCGTCCTTGTGCCGTTCCCGAGCGGAAATTCGAGCCATGGCGCTTGCCCTCACCTTGCAATTCCGCACGTTGTCTAGTACGTTTCGGACTATATCGTCAATTAGCAGGAGAGCGGCGTGAAGATTGCGGACATTGCCGACCGCGTTTCGGCCGATCAGGGGATCAGCCGCGCCGCCGCGCGTGAGATCATCGACGGGCTCCTTCAAACGATTGGCGACGCGGCCGCGCGGGGCGAGGAGATCCACTTGCCGGCCTTCGGCAAGTTCACGGTCGTCGATCGCGCAGAAGCCGCGGGGCGCGGCCGCCGGCTCCGTTTCATCCCCGCCGCGCCGCTGAAGCACAAGCTCAACGGCTGAGGTCCCGGCGGTATCTGGATCGACCCTTCAGAGCACCGCTACGGTATTCACGGATCGCCCGATCCGCAGCTCATCGCAAGACCGCGAGCCATGGCTACGTGCGCCTGACCAACTGGCATGCGCGGGAGCTGTCGGAGGCCGCAGCAAGGGCACGAAAGCCGTTCTTATGGAGCCCGGGGGCGCGGCCAAAAACTGCCTCCATATTCATGCAGGGCGCATATCGAAGATCAGGATAAAACCGCGCCATACGCTCCGCTATCTGGTTAACTTCAGCCATATACCGGATCCCTGGATCTTTCCTGACGCCGCTCAAGGCATTCTGGTCCGCCAGAGCGTGTGGAACTGAGCTATTGGTAGCCGGTTGGATGAGCATGCAAACACCTGAGCCAGACAGCGAGGTTGCCGATCCGGCCGACCTTATCGAGGCCAAGGCGATCGGCTTCGTCGAAGGCTTTTTCTACCAACTGCCCAACATCATCGCTGGCCTCGTTCTTCTGCTAATCGCCTGGGGGCTCGCCCGCCTCGTCAGAGCGGGGGTGACCCGAGCGGCAGAGCGACGAGGACGGCACGATCTTGGCTCGCTCCTAGGCTCCCTCGCCTTTGGGGCGTTCATGCTCGTAGCCTTCCTGATGGCGGCGGCCATCATCTTCCCGACCATCGCGCCCGGGGACATTCTCGCGACGCTCGGCATCGGTTCGGTCGCCATCGGCTTCGCCTTCAAGGATATCCTGCAAAATCTTCTCGCCGGGCTCCTTCTGCTGCTGAGGAGGCCGTTCAAACAAGGCGATCAGATCAAGGTTAAGGAATATGAAGGAACGGTTGAGCACATCGAGAGCCGCGCCACCATCATAAAGACTTATGACGGTCGCAGAGTCATAATCCCCAATGCGGACATCTATACCTCCCCCGTGATGGTGAACACCGCCTATGACATCCGGCGCGATGAATATGATGTCGGGATCGGCTATGGCGACAATCCCTCGGAGGCTGCCGAGGCGTTCGTCGAAGCGGTGAGGCTGGTGGAAGGCGTGATTGAAATGCCCGCGCCCGAATGCCTTCCCTGGGAGCTGGCGGACTCCACGGTCAATCTCAGGGTCCGCTGGTGGACTCAGTCGGAACGTCGGGATCAAGTCCATGTCCGCGCCCGCGTGATCCTCGCTATCTTCAATGTGGCCAATGAGCGGGGCATCGACCTTCCATTTCCGACGCAGGTCGTCCTTTTCCATGATCAGTCGGAGGAGAGTGATGGCGACCGCTCGCGGCAACGCGAAGGCTGGCCCGCCGGCGAGAAGCCGCCGCGGCCGCGTAGGAAAGCCGCGGAAGCCGGGCCCGAAGAGGAAAACTAGCCTAAGCTGAAGCCCGGTCAACGGCGAGCCGCCTACAGCGCCCAACTCTGACCAAGAATGGTGCCCAGGAGAGGACTCGAACCTCCACGCCCTTGCGAGCGCCAGCACCTGAAGCTGGTGCGTCTACCAATTCCGCCACCTGGGCACGGGGTAGGAGCGGCGAGTTAGGGGCGCGCGAGGCGCTTGTCAATGAAGGTTCGAGCGGGCAATGGGGGCGCGACTTTCGAAGGCGGAAATTCCAGATGGTTCAGAAGAATGACCGGGTGGTGACGGTGTTCGGCGGCGGCGGCTTCGTCGGCCGCTACGTGGCGCAGGCGCTCCATCGCCACCGCGTGCGGGTGCGCATCGCCCAGCGCGATCCGCGCCGGGCCTTCTTCCTGAAGCCGCTCGGCGGGCTCGGCATGACGCAGTTCGTCCGCGCCGACGTGACCGACGCCGCTTCCGTCCGCGCCGCCGTCCAGGGCAGCGACGCGGTGATCAACCTGGTCGGCATCCTCAAGGGCAATTTCGAGGCGGTGCACGTGACCGGCGCCCGCAACGTCGCCGAGGCGGCGGCCGAGGCCGGCGCGGACGCGCTCGTCCACGTCTCCGCCATCGGCGCCGACGCCGCCTCCGAATCGCGCTACGGATCGTCCAAGGGCGTGGGCGAGGGGATGGTGCGCCAGGCTTTCCCGGGCGCCACCATCATTCGCCCCTCGGTCGTGTTCGGGATGGAGGACAATTTCGTCAACCGCTTCGCCCGCATGGCCCGGCTGCTTCCATTCATCCCGGTGCTGCGCGGCGGGGTGAAGCTGCAGCCGGTCTGGGCGGCCGATCTCGGCCGCGCGATCGCCGCCGCCGCGCTCGATCCGCGCACGCATGGCGGCCAGACCTACGAGCTCGGCGGACCGCAGGCGATCTCGATGCGCGATCTCAACGGCTGGATCTGCCACGCGACCGGGCGCGGCACCAAGCCGGTCGCCGAGATCCCGGACGTCGCCGGTCGCCTCCTCGCCCGCACCAGCGGCTGGGTGCCGGGCGCGCCGATCACCTGGGACCAGTGGCTGATGCTGCAGCAGGACAATGTCGCCTCGCCCGACCTGCCGGGATTCGAGGCGTTCGGCATCTCGCCCGCGCCGCTCGCCGCCGTCACCGAAGGCTGGCTCACCCATTACCGCCGGCAGGGCCGCTTCGCCCAGTCGCCTTATTGACGAGGCCTCGGCTTTCCGCGCCTCGGCCGCCGGGGCGGCGGCGCCCCGCCGTTTCCCCTAGCCCAGCGAACAGAGGTTCATGAACAGCGCATCCGTCATCACCATCATCCTGCTGGGCATCCTCGAGGGGATGACCGAGTTCATCCCGGTCTCCTCGACCGGCCATCTGGTCCTCGCCTCGACCCTGCTCGGCTTCGAGGGGGAGGCGTCCAAGACCTTCAAGATCGCGATTCAGATGGGCGCGATCCTCGCCGTGCTCGTCGCCTATCACAGCCGCTTCACCGGCGTCGCGGCGGGCCTGCTGCGCCGCGATGCCGGCAGCTTCGCCTTCAGCCGCAACATCCTGCTCGCTTTCCTGCCGGCGATGGTGGTGGGCTTCATCTTCTACGCCAACATCCGCGTGTTGCTGGAGACGCCGGAGGTGGTCTGCGTCGCCCTGGTGCTCGGCGGCATCGCCATCCTCCTCATCGAACGGATGGTGAAGACGGTGCGGTTCGACAGCGTGGAGGCGATCAGCACCCGCACCGCGCTGATCATCGGCGTCATCCAGTGCCTCGCCATGATCCCGGGCGTCAGCCGCTCCGGCGCGACCATCATGGGCGCGCTGGTGATGGGCGTGGAGCGCAAGACCGCAGCCGAATTCAGCTTCTTCCTCGCCGTCCCCACCATGCTCGCGGCGACGGTCTACGATCTCTACAAGAATCGCGACATCCTGACCGCCGACGATGTGGGGGCGATCGGGATCGGTTTCGCGGTCGCCTTCGTGACGGCGCTGATCGTGGTGAAGGCGTTCGTGGCGATCGTTTCCCGCTTCGGCTTCGCGCCCTTCGCCTGGTACCGAATCGTGATCGGGACGGTCGCGCTCGTCTGGCTGCTGGGCCGTTGACAGGAACCGCGTCATGTTCGCACGCCTGAGCCTCCTCGTCGCCGCTTTCTGGCTCGCATCGCCCGGCGCCGCGCTCGCGCAACCGGCGGCGACGCCCGATCCGGAGGCGCTGGTCGCCGCCCGCGAAATGCTGGCGGAGGTGGGGCTGGCCGATCAGATGGAAGCGATGGTGCTCCAGACCGGCAATGCGACGATGACGACGATGCTGCGCCAGATCGAGGAGGACCAGGGCATCGAACTGCCGCCGGAGCTTGAGGGGCGTCTCCGGCAAGTCGCGCTCGAACATCTCCAGGACTATGTCGCCGCCGTGCGCGACACCGCGGTCGAGGATGCGGCGGTGATCTACGCCCGCTATTTCAGCGCCGAGGAGCTGCGGGAGTTGCGCCGGCTTCAGACGCACCCCGTCATGGTGAAGATGAACCGCATCGCCCCGCAATTCATGGCCGAGATCCAGCAGGTGGGCTTGGCCGAGGCGGCCCGGCGCCTGCCGGACCTGCAGCGCCGGATCGGCGAGCTTCTCCTCGACTATCTGCGCGAGCAGAGGCCGCCCGGCTCCGACAGCTGATTCCTCAGCCGTGGGCGCCGGCGAGCCAGCACGGATCCCAGGAAGGCTCCGGCCCGAAGCGGTCGGTCAGGAAATCGACCAGCGCGCGCACCCGCGCCGTCGCGGCGCGGCCGGGCGGCATCACGACATGGAGGCCCACTTCCTCCAGCGGATGGCGGCGCAGCAGCACTTCGACCTTGCCCGCTTCGATGGCGGGAGCGGCGATGAAGCTCGGCAGGATGCAGATGCCGAGGCCGGCGACCGCGGCGGCGAGCAGCATGTCGCCATTGTCGGCCCGTAGCCGCGGTCGCACCCGTACCTGTTCCCAGCCGTCGCCGACCCGGAAGCGCCACTGCTCGTTGGCGTAGAGCAGCAGATCGTGGCCGGGGAGGTCCGCCGGCACCTCGGGGCGGCCGCGGGCGGCGAGATAAGCGGGGCTGGCGATCAGCACCTTGCGGACCGGCGCGATCCGCCGCGCGATCAGCGCCGAATCGGCGAGCTTTCCGATCCGCACCGCAAGGTCGTAGCCGCCGCCGACCAGATCGACGCTGCGGTCCTCATATTCGATGTCGAGCTCCACCCGCGGATGGGCGGCGGCGAAATCGGCCAAGGCGGGCGCGAGATGGGCGACTCCGAAGGACAGCGGCGCCGACAGCCGGATGGGGCCCGCCACCTGCGTCACCGCTTCCGCGACGATCTCCTGTGCCGCCTCCAGGTCGGCGAGGATGGCGGAGGCCCTCGCATAATAAGCCTCGCCGATGTCGGTCGGCTGGGCGCCGCGCGCGGTGCGGGTGAGAAGGCGGGCGCCGAGCTGTTCCTCCAGCCGCGCGACCCGGCGGGAAAGGACGGGTTTCGAGATGCCCATCCGCTCCGCCGCGCGGGCGAAGGCGCCGGTTTCCACCACCCGCACGAACGAGAGGACATCCACCAGATCGACCGCGGACCGTTCCATATTTTGCAACACCATGATGCGGCAGGATCGTCTACCGGCAACGCAGCTAGCGCCATATCTTCCCGGAGACAAGAATTGGAAAAAGGGAAGCGATCCATGAAGGCTCTCATCATCACCAGCAGCGCGCTCGGCGACTCCTCGGTTTCGAACCGCCTGGCGGGCGAACTGATCGACCGGCTGCGCGCGCAGGATCCGTCGCTCGAAACGATCGTGCGCGATCTCGGCAGCGATCCGGTGCCGCATCTCCTGCCCGAGACCGTGTCCGCGATCCGCGGCACGCCGGAAGGCGAGGCGGGGCGGGAGGCGCTCGCGCTGTCCGACACGCTCGTCGCCGAGATCCAGGCGGCGGACGTGATCGTGATCGGTTCGCCGATGTACAATTTCGGCATCGCGTCGACGCTGAAGGCCTGGTTCGACCATGTGCTGCGCGCCGGCGTCACCTTCCGCTACACCGAGGCGGGGCCGGAAGGCCTGGTCAAGGGCAAGAAGGCGGTGGTGATCGAAACCCGCGCCGGCTTCTACAGCGAAGGTCCGGCCGCCGCGATGGACGGGCAGGAACCGCATCTGCGCATCCTGCTCGGCTTCATGGGGATCGACGACGTGACGTTCGTCCGCGCCGAGAAGCTGGCCTTCGGTCCCGAAGCGGCTTCGCAGGCGATCGACGACGCCGCGCGGCAACTGGCGGGGCTTGCCGAGCGCGAGCTCGCGCTGGCCGCCTGAAGAGAGGAGGAAACGATATGATCGAGTTGAGGAAGTTCACGACGCTCGGCCATGCGGACCATGGCTGGCTGAACGCGCGCCACCATTTCTCCTTCGCCAACTACTACGATCCGGCACGGATGGGCTGGGGCGCGATCCGGGTGTGGAACGACGACGAGATCGCCGCTCGCTCCGGCTTCCCGCCGCATCCGCACCAGGACATGGAGATCATCACCTATGTCCGCACCGGCGCGATCACCCATCAAGATTCGATGGGCAACAAGGGCCGGACGGCGGCGGGCGACGTCCAGGTGATGTCGGCCGGCACGGGCGTGCGCCATGCCGAGTACAATCTGGAGGATGAGCTGACGACCATCTTCCAGATCTGGGTACAGACCGACCGGCCCGGCGCCGATCCGAGCTGGGGCGCGAAGCCCTTTCCGAAGGGCGCGCGGGCCGGCCGCTTCGTGACGCTGGCGAGCGGCGACGAAGGTGACGCGGAGGCGCTCCGCATCAACGCCGCCGCAAGGGTGCTGGGCGCGACGCTGAAGGCGGGCGAGGCGGCCGAGCTGACGCTCGATCCGGCGCGCCACGTCTATCTCGTTCCCGCCACCGGCGCGATCGAGGTGAACGGCGTGCGGGCCGATGCGCGCGACGGCATCGCCGTCACCGGCGAGTCGAAGCTGTCGATCCGCGCTCTGGAGGAAGCGGAGATCGTGCTGGTCGACGCGAAGTGAAAGCGGGCCGCGCCGCGCCTCAGGTCGCGCGCGGCTCGTCACCCGGCGTGTGGACCCTGGTGGTCCGCGGGTCCGGATGCTCGTGTTGGACGGTGCGGACATAGCCGTCCCGCCGCTTCACGAGGCCCAGCAACCCGAACAGGCCGAGCAGGCCCAGCAGCCCCCAGTCGAACCCGCCGCGGCGGCCTTCCGCATATTCGGCCGTCCCATATTCGTTCAGCACCGGATCCGCGAAAAGCGAGTCGTTGAACCCCGGGCCGACCGGATCGTCGAGGATCTCGGCGGGCGGTATCGCCGGCACGGGCGGCGGAGGCGCCGCCGGTTCGGCCGCCGGTCCCGGTACGGGGTCCGGCGCAGGCGCGGGGGCAAGAGCAGGGGGAGGGGGCGGGGAGGGGGGGGGGGGGGGGGAGGGGGGGGGGGGGGGAGGGAGGGGAGCAAAAGACGAGACTGCGAA
>NZ_JBKBMQ010000012.1:10174-106738 GCF_046295735.1 Allosphingosinicella sp. | reverse complement strand
GGTTCGGCCGCCGTTCCCGGGATGGGTTCGGGCGCAGGCGCGGGCGCCGGCGCCGGCGCCGGTGTCGGAGCGGGAGTGGGGCGAGGCGCGGGGGTGGGGGTTGCCGCAGGGGCCGCCGGCGCCGGTATGGCGACGGTGGCGCCCGCATCGGTCTCCGTGCCATTCTGGGCGCCCGCGGCAGTACCCGCGCCGAGCAAGGCGATCGCCGCCCATGCCGATCCAGCCCGTACGATCCTCATCCTGTCCTCCTCCATGCGATTCCCCGGCCAACGGGTTCGTGCCGGGCTTCGTTCCTTTTGACATGAAGGGCTCCGGCGCGGCAGTGTCGGCGCGAAGCTTTCATGCTGGGGCGGGAAAAATGGACCTCATCTGCTATACCTATCCGGGCTGGAACCCGCGGCTGCGTCCGGCGCCGCAGAAGCGCGACTGGATGGACGCGACCCCCGAATCCTTCGCCTATCGCTGCCTGCCGCTCGCCATCGCCAACGCCCATGGATGGGAAGTGCTGAGCCCCTGCGGGTTCGAGGCGCGCTGGCTGGGCGGACAGGATTCGTCCGAGGTCGAGGTCCGGCTCGACGAAGGCACCGATCCGCGCGAGGCGGCGGTCTCGCTGTTCGGCCAGGGCACGATCACCTTCCACGTCTCCGGCATCTTCCGCACCCCGCCGGGCTGGAACCTGTTCGTCGGGCCCGTTCCCAACCATGCCAAGGACGGCATCTTTCCGCTGACCGGCGTGATCGAGACCGACTGGTCGCCCTACAGCTTCACGATGAACTGGCGCTTCACCCGGCCCAACCACTGGGTCCGGTTCGAACAGAACGAGCCGATCGCCTTCATCTTCCCGGTCGAACGCGGGCGGGTCGAGGGGGTGGTGCCCCGGCTGCGCCCGATCGAGGAGGAGCCGGGCCTTCGCGAGCAGTTCGAAGCCTGGAGCGCGTCGCGCAACGCCTTCCAGGAGCATGTCCAGAAGAACCCGCCGTCTAAGCCGTCCGAAAAGTGGCAGAAACTCTATTACCGCGGCAAGCGCCCCGACGGGTCCGACGGAGCGCCCGACCACCAGTCGAAGCTCCGGGTGCCGCCGTTCGTCGGAGCGGACGGCAAGCCGCTGAGCTTCCCGGAGGCGCGGTCCTGCCCGATGGCGCACGCGGCCGCGGCCGAGCCGCCGCCCGCTGCCGCTCCAGCCGAAGCTCCGGCGCAGGCAAGCCCGGCGCCGGTGGACGACCTCCAGCTGCGGCGGCGCGACTGGATGCTGGATGTGGGCGAGCGGCAGCGGCTTCTCGCCGAGCCAGAGGAGGGGATCCGCCGCGTCGGCGGCCTTAGCGGCGACGATTTCCTCGACCTCTTCTACGCGCCGATGCGGCCGGTGGTGATCACCGGCGAGATGGCCGACTGGCCGGCGCTGCGGCTGTTCAATCCCGATTATCTGCGCCGCAAGGTCGGTTCGGCCGAAGTCGAATATCAGGGCGGCCGCAGCAACGATCCGAACTTCGAACGCGCCAAGGACGACCACAAGCAGCGCCTGCCGTTCGACCGCTATATGGACCTGATCGACGGCGCGGGCTGGACCAACGACGCCTATATCACCGCCTATAACAGCGGCACGAACCGCGAGGCGCTGGCGCCGCTGATGGAGGATCTGGGCTATCTCGAGAAATATCTCACCCGCGAACACGGGATGATGTGGATCGGGCCGATGGGGACGTTCACGCCGCTCCACCACGATCTCACCAACAACCTCCTCGCGCAGGTGACCGGATCGAAGCGGATCGTGCTGGTCCCGCCGTCGGAAAGCTCCCGCCTCTACAACCGCACCCATGTGTTCAGCGACATCCACGACATCACCGATCCGGACCAGCTGGAGCAGTTCTCGCTCGCGAAGGACGCGCGGACCTACGACGTGGATCTGGAGCAAGGCGAACTGCTCTACATCCCGCTCGGCTGGTGGCACCAGGTGACGGCGCTCGATTTCAGCGTCACGCTGACCTACACCAACTTCCGCTGGCCCAATGTCGGCCACGATCGCTTCCCCGCCGCCTGAAGGAGAGGGCATGCCGACCTGGAGCCCGACAACCCGCGTCCGGCGCGTCGCCTGAATGGACAATATCGCGCACACCCTGGCCGGCGCCGCGCTCGGCGAGGCGGGGCTCAAGCGGAAGACCGGCCTGGCCATGGCGACGCTGATGATCGCCGCCAATCTGCCGGACATCGACGCGTTCGGGCTGCTGTTCGGCCACAATCTCGATTGGCGGCGCGGGTGGACGCACGGGCCGGTGGCGCTCGTCATCCTGCCGGTCCTGCTGGCACTGGCCATGTACGGGTTCGACCGATGGCAGGCGCGCCGCGGCAAGCGGCCGGAGGGGCGGCTGCCGGTGCGGTTCGGTTGGCTGGTCGCCTTGTCCTATCTCGGCATGCTGACCCACCCGGCGCTCGATTTTTTGAACACCTATGGCGTGCGCCTGCTGATGCCCTTTTCCGACCGCTGGTTCTACGGCGACACCTTGTTCATCATCGATCCCTTCATGTGGGGCGCCCTCGGCATCGGCATCTGGCTGGCGCGCCGGCGCCGGGCGCCGGCGGCCGCGGGCGCGGCGATCGCGGCCGTGCTCCTCTATATCGGCGCGATGGCGGCGGGCGGGCGTTCGGCGGAACGGATCGCGGCGCGCGAGATCGAGGCGCGCGGGTTCGGCCGGCCGGACATGGTGCTGGCAAGCCCGGTGCCGGCCAATCCGCTCCGGCGCGATCTCGTCTTCGTACGGGGCGACAGCTACGGATCGGGCGAGTTCCGCTGGACACCGGCCCCGCGCGTCACCCTCGCGCCCGCGATGGTGCCGACCAACATGTCCGATCCCGCCGTCCTCAAGGCGGCGGAGGATCGCGAGGTCGCCGCCTTCCTCTATTGGTCGCGCCTGCCTCTTGCCGTGGTGGAGCGGGACGGGCGCGGCGCGCTCGTGACGATCAGCGACGCGCGCTACAGCAACGTGCCGAACCGGGCGGGCTTCACCCGCCGGGTCCGCGTTCCCGAGTAAGGAGCAGGGCGCGCAGCGTCGCCCAGACGCCGAGCGCCAGCATCGCCGACAGGGCGACGGCGTAGAAGACCGCGCTTTCCTTGGGCGGACCGAACAGCAGATGATCGAGCGTCGGCACGAGGAGCGCGAGCATCAGGCCTGAAAAGGCGCCCCAGGCGGCGGCGAGCGGCGCCGCTCCCCAGCGCGGCGCGGTCCATGCCGCGGCGGCGAGCGCGGCCGCGACGGCAAGCTCGTCGAACGCCATCGGGAGGAAGCGCGGATCGCCCGTCCAGCGCGCGACCTCGCCCGCCGCGATCAGCAGCGCCGCCGCGACGGCGAGGATGCGGAGCGTCTTGATGCGAGCGCTCGCGCTTCGTCAGATGATGCCGCCGCCGAGCGACAGCCGCACGACCGCGATCAGGATGACGAGCAGGTTCAGGTTCCGCCCGGCCGTGCCTCGCGACAGGAAGCCGAACAGGGCGCCGATCATCGCCAGCGGGATGATGAACCAGTTGGCCCATCCGAGCAGTGGGAAGAAGGCGAACACGGCGAGGATCGCCGCGACGGCGCCGATGATCAGCGAGACGAGGTTCAGCATGGCCCGAAAATGCGCTTTCCCGCGCGATCAGGCAAGGGTTTCGGCCCGCGCCTTGTGCGCGAGGCGCAGGCCCTCGAGCGTGAAGATGGCGAGCGCGGTCCAAATCGCGCCGAAGCAGAGGATGTGGGCGAAGGTCAGCCGCTCCCCGAACACCAGCACCGCCAGCAGGAACTGGAGCGAGGGCGCGATATATTGGAGGAAACCGAGCGTCGAATAAGGCAGGCGCTTGGCGGCCGCGGTGAAGAGCAGCAGCGGGATGGCGGTGAGCGCGCCGGCGAGGATCAGAAGCAGGTCGGTGCCGATGCCGAAGGCGCCGAGGCTGCTCATCCCCCGGCTCTGCAACCACAGCACCCAGACGAGCGCGAGCGGACCGAGGAAGGCGGTCTCGATCGACAGGCCTTCCAGCGAATCGACCGGCGCGACTTTGCGCAGGAAGCCGTAGAGCGCGAAGGTGAAGGCAAGGGCGAGGCTGATCCACAGCCCGTCGCCCGCGCCGACCGCCAGCACCGCCACCCCGGCGGCGGCGAGGCCGACCGCGAATTTGCGCGGCCGGCTGAGCCGCTCCTTGAGGAGCAGGGTCCCGAGCAGGATGTTGACGAGGGGATTGAGATAATAGCCCAGGCTCCCTTCCAGCACATGGCCGTTCAGCACCGCCCAGATGTAGATCAGCCAGTTCACCCCAATCAGCGCGGCCGTGACCAGCAGGGTGAAGGCGACACGCGGAGTCGCTACGGCCGTCCGGATCGCCGGCCAGCGCCGCCACAAGGTGGCCAAAGCGGCGAGGAAGACGAGCGACCAGAGGATGCGATGCGCCACGATCTCGAACGGATCGACATGGGCTAGCGCCTTGAAATAGAGCGGCAGCACGCCCCAGGCCAGATAGGCGCCGAGGCCCAGCCACAGCCCCGCGCGCGTGCGCCGTTGCTCGTTCGTCATCGGCGGCGCGCTAGAGGAGAGATGCCGCTGCGGCAAGCGCCGCTATTGTATTAGGCGAGTAACACGCCTAAAGCGAATACGAGCATCGGCAAGGGAGAGGCGGATGACGTTCGGAAAGTGGATCGTGGTCGCCGGAGCGGCGGCACTGATCGCAGGTTGTGAAGCGCGGATCGGCGGCGGCGAGGAGCAGGCGGGAGGCGAGGGGGCGGCGGCGAACGCGTCCGTCTCGGCGGAGGGCAAGGCCGAGGACGGCCGCGTGTCGATCAAGGCGCCCGGCCTCGATCTGTCGATCAACATTCCGGACGCGATCGCGCGACGCGCGGTGGCGGACGCCGAAAGCAAGGTGGTGCCGCCCGGCGCCCGGTTCGGCGGCATGCATGTCGAGGGCGGCGGCGAAGGCGGCCAGGGCGAGGTGGAGCTGCGCTTCGCGGTCGCGGACCCGCCGGAGGCGGTAGCCGCCTGGTACCGCGACCCCGCCCGCTCGGGCGACTTCACCGTCGGCGAGTCGCGACGGGAGGGCGATGCGACGGTGCTCACCGGCGTCACGGGCACGGATGCCAACCCCTTTACTGCCCGCCTCGCGCCCGGAGCCGGCGGCGGCACCGACATCAGGCTGCTGCTGCGCGACCGGAACTGACCCGGCGGTGGATCCGGACGAGGTTCGCGCGCATCTGATCGCGGCCGCCCGCGCCGGCGTGGCGGTCACCTATTCGGAGATGCTGGCCCATCTCGGCTTCGCCTTCTCGCGGCCGAAGATGCGGGCGCTCTGCGCGGTGCTCACCCGGATCGACGAGGAAGCGGAGGTCCGCGGCGAGCCGGAGCTGGCGGTCCTGGTGGTGCGGCAGAGCGACGGACTGCCGGGGCAGGGCTGGTGGGTCGGTCGATCCGACTATCGCGGCCAGTGGGAAGGACCTGAAGCGAAGCGCTTCATCGCCCGGGTTCAGGCGGAAACCTTCGCTTACTGGCAGTCCGATAATGGGACAGGCGAGGCAGAGACGGCCCGTTAACCATCTCCGGTCACCCATTGGCCGCACCCTTCATGATAGACGGTCGTTCGAGGAACCTCATCATGAAGAGCCGTGTCGCCATGTTCACCGCAATTCTCGCCGCCGCCCTCGCCCTAAGTGCCTGCGGCCAAGGCGCGGGCAACGATATTGCGGCGCTCGACAACGAGCTCACCGCCAACGACACCGATCCGGCGCTCACCAGCGCGCTGGAAGACCAGATCCTCGTCGATCCGGCGCTGGCGCAGCAATCGAACCGCAACGCGGTGCGGCCGCCCGAGACGCCGGTCCAGGCGCAATATCCCGTCGATCAGCGCGGCTCCGCGCAGCCCCGGCCGGCCTCGGCCGCCGCCGGGCAGGTGCAGGCGGCGCACAGGCCCGTGGCGGGCGGCGAGGGGCAGTGCACCGGCTGCGGCGGCAATCCCGCCGCGCGGGGCGAGGCATGCGGCGGCGAGTTCCAATACGGCCTCGAATGGGCGGGCCGTCTCCCGGCCGCCTTCCCGCCCTATCCCGGCGGCCGCCTCACCGACGCGGCGGGCAACGACCGCGGCGACTGCCGGGTGCGGGTGGTGACCTTCGAGACCCGCGACGCGCCGCAGCAGGTGCTCGGCTGGTACCGGCAGCGCGCCGAGGCGGCGGGCTTTTCGGCCGAACAGCAGAGCCGGGGCGGCGACATCGTGCTGGGCGGCGTCGACAGCGCCGAGGGCGCTTTCTACCTGATCGTGACGCCCAAGGAGGGCGGAGCGGACGTGGCGCTGATCGTCAACCGCGGCAGCTGAGCCTCCTTCCTCCGCCGGCATCGCGACCGGCGGCGGCAAGCACTGGCGCATGCGGAGTGGCATCGCTACATCGCGGGCGATGCCAAATCTCCTCCTCGTCATGGTCGGCGGCGCGATCGGCGCGGGACTTCGCTTCGAGGTCGGCCGGCTGGCGCTTCGGCAGTTCGGGCCGGGCTTCCCCTGGGGCACGCTCATCGTCAACCTGGTCGGCGGCTTCTGCGCCGGCCTGCTCGTCGGGCTGCTGGTGCGCGAGGGGCTGGGCGGCGAGCCGGTTCGTTTGTTCGTCGGCCTTGGCCTGCTCGGCGGCTTCACCACCTTTTCGGCCTTCAGCCTGGAGACGTTCAACATGATCGCGCGCGGCCAATATGGCGTCGCGGGGCTCTATGCCGCCGCCTCCGTCGCCGGTTCGGTACTCGCGCTCTGGCTGGGCCTCGTTGCCGTGAAGGCGGCGGCATGAGCGAGGTACGCCAGTTCAGCGTCTCCGCCGACGACGACGGCATCCGGCTCGACCGCTGGTTCAAGCGCCACCTGCCCGACATCCCGTTCACCCTGGTGTCGCGCTGGGCGCGTACCGGGCAGCTGCGCGTCGACGGCAAGCGCGCCGCGCCCGGGGACCGGGTCGAGGCGGGACAGGCGATCCGCGTTCCGCCCGCCGAGCCGCCTCCGCAGGGCGCCCGCCCGAAGGGTCCCGAGCGCCGGCCGCTGAGCGAGGACGAAGTGGCCTTCGTGCGGGAGATGGTGATCCATGAGGATCCGGCCGCCTTCGTGCTCAACAAGCCGCCGGGGCTGGCGACCCAGGGCGGCACCAAGACCAGCGTCCATCTGGACGGCCTGCTCGACGGCCTCGCCGACGGGGCCGGCGCACGGCCGAAGCTGGTCCACCGGCTCGACAAGGACACGTCCGGCGCCTTGCTGGTGGCGCGCACCGCGCGCGCCGCGGCGGCTTTCTCGAAAAGCTTCTCCGGCCGCACCGCGCGCAAGATCTACTGGGCGCTGGTCGTCGGCGTCCCGTCGATCGAGGACGGCTTCATCGACCTTCCCATCGCCAAGCAGCCCGGCACCGGCGGCGAGAAGATGCATGTCGACGAGGAGGAGGGCCAGCCTGCCCGCACCCGCTACCGGATGATCGAACGCGCGGGTAATCGCGCGGCCTGGGTGGAGCTGCAGCCGTTCACCGGCCGCACCCATCAGCTGCGCGTCCATATGGCCGCGATCGGCCATCCGATCGTCGGCGACGGCAAATATGGCGGGCAGGAGGCGTTCCTCACCGGCACGATCAGCCGCAAGCTCCACCTCCACGCAAGGCGGCTGCGGATCGACCATCCGGACGGCGGCCGGATCGATGCGACGGCGGAGCTCCCTGACCATTTCGCGCAAAGCATGGCCGCGCTCGGCTTCGATCCGGCCGCCGGCGACCTGCCGCTCGACGAAGCCGCGCCGCCGAGCCGCGAACAGCAAAAGGCCAAGGCCCGCGCCCACGCCAAGCAGGTCCGCAAGGAGCGCCGCGGCGAGCGGCGTTCGCGGGGGCGAAGATGAGGGGATGCTTCAAGCCGTGAACCGTCTCGCCATCTTCGACTGCGACGGCACGCTGGTCGACAGCCAGGCGAACATCTGCCTCGCCATGGAGGATTGCTTCGCCCGTGCCGGGCTCCCGGCGCCCTGCCGCGACCGGACGCGCCGGGTGGTGGGGCTCAGCCTCGTTGAAGCGATGCGGGCGATGCTGCCGGACGCCGATCACGACGCCCATGTCGCCCTTGCCGAGGATTACAAGCTGTCCTTCCAGCGGCTGCGCGGCAGCGGTCTCGTCGAGGAGCCGCTGTTCGACGGCATCCTGGAGCTGATCGACGCGCTGGAGGAGGAGGGCTGGCTGCTCGGCGTGGCGACCGGCAAGTCCGATCGCGGCCTTCGCCTCTGCCTCGAGCGGCACGGGCTCGACCGCCGCTTCGTGACGCTCCAGACCGCCGACCGGCATCCGTCCAAGCCGCATCCGTCGATGATCGAGCAGGCGCTGGCCGAGGCGGGCGCGGCCCCCGAGACCTGCCTGATGATCGGCGACACCAGCTACGACATGGCGATGGCGCGCGCCGCGGGCGTGACGGCGGTCGGCGTCGCCTGGGGCTATCATGAAGCGGACGAACTGGTCGCCGCGGGCGCGCACCGCGTCGCCGTTCGGCCATCCGACATCCTGGAGATGACAAGGGCGCTGGCATGACACCGAAGGAAGAAGAGGCGCTGTGGCGCAACCGGTTCATCCTCTTGAACCTCACCCGAATCGGCGGGACCCTGATCGTGCTCCTGGGGCTCGTCCTGTGGCACGGCGACTTCGTGCGCGAAGGCGGCGCGATCGAGATCGGCCTGCCGCTGGCCCTGATCGGGCTGGTGATCAGCTTCTGGGGCCCGAAAAGACTGTCGCGCAGCTGGCGGACGCCGCCCGGCCCATGAAGCGTTTCTACAAGGAGGCCGCCGTCCGCGCCGTGGACGGCGGCTGGGAAGTCCTGCTCGACGGCCGGCCGGTGCGGACGCCCGCCCGCCATCCGCTGCTGCTCCCGACCGAGCGGCTGGCCAGGGCGGTGGCAACGGAATGGAATGCGCAGGGCGAGAAGATCGATCCGCGCGCGATGCCGTTCACCGGCCTCGCCAATGCGGCCATCGACAGGGTGGCGCCGGACAAGGAGGCGTTCGCCGCCACGCTCGCCCGCTACGGCGAAAGCGATCTGCTCTGCTACCGCGCGGACCATCCGGCCGCGCTGGCCGATCGGCAGGCGCGCGTTTGGGACCCGCTGATCGCGTGGGCACGGCGGCGTTTCGACGTGGATTTCGAGATCGTGTGCGGGGTGATGCACCGCAGCCAGCCCGAAGACACGGCGCGGCGGCTGGCGCACGCGGTGGCGGCGCGCCCGCCGTTCGAACTCGCCGCCTTGTCGCCGCTGGTGACGATCGCCGGATCGCTACTCATCGCGCTCGCCGTCGCCGAGGAAGCGATCGATCTCGACACCGCCTGGTCGGCCGCCGCGCTCGACGAGCAGTGGCAGGCCGAACAATGGGGCGAGGATGCCGAAGCCGCGGCCGTGCTCGCCAATCGCCGCGCCGAATTCGAATCGGCGGAGCGCTTCCTGCGGCTTCTGTAGGAGGATCGTCCTCCCCATCCGCTGCGCGGACAGAGAGGATGAGCCTTCACACGTCGGTCGGCGCGTCCGCCGGGGCGGTCCGGTTCGCCGGCAGGAACCAGCGCGCGATGATCAGCCCGCCGGCCGAAAGCGTCAGCGCGTCTGCGACGAAGAAATAGACGTAATGCCCCCAGCCGTGATGGTAGAAGATCGGCATCTTGAGGTGGATATAGGCCGAAGCGGCGACGGCGAGGACGGAGACGACCTTGGCGCGGGTGGGGAAATCGCGCACCTGCCGCTCCATCAGCCACAGCGCGCCGGCGATGAACAGGGCGATCAGCAGATAGAGCACGAAGCCGGCGGCCATCGATCCTGCGTCGAAGGCGGCGAAGCCGTCCGTATTGTAGTGGACGGTGGCGATCGGGCCCTGGCCGTACATCACCGTCTGCTCCTGCGTGCCGCCGTCGGGGATGATGTAGGTGCCGGTGTTCGGCAGGTTGGCGGCGAGCGTGCGCTGCACCTCCGCCGCCTGGGCATTGGGAAGATTGCCCTGGCCGAGCCCCCTGAGCGGCGTCGCGAAGAACAGGGCGCCGATGATGAACATAGCGAACGCGGCCGCCACCGCGCCGATCAGGACCTTGCCGAGGTTCATCGCAGTCTCCCTTGTCGTTAGCCGATCATGCTCCGAACGAAGTCGTGAAGGAAGATGCGGCGCGACGCCTTCAGCCGTTCCGCCTTCAGCACGGTGTGGACCAGTTTCAGGCAATGGTCGGCATCGTCGTTGATGAAGACATAATCATATTCGGCCCAATGGCTGATCTCCGCCGCGGCGCGGGCCATGCGCTGGCCGATCACGTCGCCGCTGTCGGTGCCGCGGGCGCGCAGCCGGCGCTCCAGCTCTTCCATCGAAGGCGGAAGGATGAAGCAGCGGACGATGTCCGGATCGACCTGCTTGAGCTGCTGCGTGCCCTGCCAGTCGATGTCGAGCAGCACGTCGCAGCCATTCTCGATCGTCCGCACCACTTCGGTGCGCAGCGTTCCGTAGCGGTGGCCGAACACATGCGCCCATTCGAGGAACGCGCCCGAGGCCACCATCCGGTCGAACTCGTCGTTCGTCACGAAATGATAGTCGCGCCCGTCCTGCTCGCCCTCGCGCCGGGGACGCGTGGTGGCGGAGACGGACAGCTGGATGCCGTCGTCGCGCTCCAGCAACATGCGGGAGATGGTGGTCTTGCCCGCCCCGCTGGGGCTCGACAGCACGAAGAGGAGGCCCCGACGCTGGAGCGGATTTCCGGTCGCCATGGGCGCTACTGGCCGGGATAGGCGGGGGAGGTCAACAGCGGATTACAGCCAGCCCGCCGTCAGCGCCGTGTAGATGCCGTAGGCCGCGAGCAGGACGAGGCCCTCCCGCCGCGACAGCCGGCCGCCGGTCCAGGCGAACACCATCACAGCCGCCGAGGCCGAGATCAGCAGCCACAGGTCGAAGGACAGGATCGTCGGCGGAATCTCCGTGGGCGACACGAGCCCGGTAACGCCGCCGATGAAGAAGACGTTGTAGATGTTGGAGCCGAGCACGTTGCCGAGCGCGACGTCCGACTGGCGCTTCAGCGCGGCGATCGCCGAGGTGACGAGCTCGGGAAGCGACGTGCCGACCGCGACGATGGTGAGGCCGATCACCGTGTCGGAAATGCCGAAGGCCTGGGCGAGCGCGATGGCGCCGTTCACCAGCAGCGTGCCGCCGCCGACGATCAGGGCGAGCCCGACGACGAACAGGACGGCGGGGACGAGCAGGCCGCCGCTCGCCGTTTCGTGCGGAATAAAGGCGGGGTCGGTCTCCTCGGCCGCCAGCGCCTTGTCGTAGGCGGCGGTGTGGGGATGGCCCTGCTTCTCCTCGCGATAGGCGTAATAGACATAGCCGGCGAGGAGCAGCACGAAGATGAGGCCGACCGGCCGCGACAGACCGACCGCGAGACCCGCCACCAGCAGCAGGACCACCGCCGCCAGGCCGACGCCGCCGTCGCGCCAGAGCGTGCTCTTCGCCACCGCCAAGGGAGAGATGAGCGCCGCGAAGCCCAGGATCAGCAGCAGGTTCGCGATGTTCGATCCGACGATGTTGCCGATCGCGATGCCCGGCGATCCGGCGAGCGACGCCTGAACGCTGGTCGCCAGTTCCGGCATCGACGTGCCCATGCCGACGATGGTGAGCCCGATCAGCAACGGCGACAGGCGCATATGCTCGGCGATCCGGACCGCGCCGCGGACCAGCAATTCGCCGCCCGCGATCAGGAGGAGGAGCCCGGCGCCGAGCGCCAGCATCGTCATCAGCATGCTTTCATCCCGTTATGTCCTCGACGAACGCGGCCGGGGGGCGATTCGATGCGAGGAGGGAGGAAAGGCCGCTCGCTGCACCGGGCGAACCCCGCCCGATGCGGTCCGACATCGCGATCCATTCCGATCGCCAGAGGGGCCCGGCCCGCGCGGGCGAAATATCCGGTGCGGCGGCGAAATCAAGTGCTAGACTGCTGCCATGGGACGGAAGATCGCGCTGCTGCGGGGCATCAATGTCGGTGGCGGCAACAAGGTGCCGATGGCGGACCTCCGCGCGCTGGGTGAAGGGCTGGGCTGGCGGCGGGTCGAAACGGTGATCCAGAGCGGCAACCTGCTGTTCGAAGCGGACGGGGAGGGGCTCGACGCCGCGCTCGAGGCGGCGATCGAGGCGCACTTCGGCCTTAGGATCCCGGTGGTGGTCCGGTCCGCCGAAGAATGGGCGGGCTTCATCGCCGCCAATCCCTTTCCGGATGCGGCCGGCGCCGAACCGCAACGACTGATGCTCACCTTGTCCAAGGCGCCGCTCGCGCCGGATGCCGAGGGGCGGCTCGCCGAGGAGGCGCTGATGGGCGAGAGGGTGGCGGTCGCCGCCGGCGCGATCTGGATCCATTACGCCGGCGGCGCCTGGGGGTCGAAGCTGATGCCGGGTTATATCGACAAGGCGGCGGGTTCGCCCGCCACGTCGCGCAACTGGCGCACCGCATCGAAGATCGGCGAATTGCTGCGAGGATGAGGAGCGTCGCGCCGCGCCACTGGCTCGCCGCCGCGGCCATCGCGCTCGCCGCCGCCTTGCTGCTCCTGTGGATGGGGCGCGCGCCGATCGCGGCCTCGGGCGAGGTGTGGCTGTGGACGGGAACGGTGCAGGGGCCCGACAACAGCCAGCATATCGCGGACTGGTACACGCCCAGCCACGTGATCCACGGCTTTCTCTTCTACCTGCTCGGCTGGCTGCTGCTGCGCTCGCGCCCGCTCGGGGAGCGGTTCGCGCTCGCGGTCGCGATCGAAGCCGCCTGGGAGGTGCTGGAAAACACGCCGATGGTGATCGACCGCTATCGCGAGGCGACGATGGCGTTCGGCTATTCAGGCGACAGCGTCCTCAACAGCGTCGCCGATATCGGCTGGATGAGCCTCGGCTTCTTCCTCGCCGCGCGGCTTCCGGTGGCGGCGACCGTCGCGCTGGCCGTCGGCTTCGAATTGCTGACGCTCTGGACGATCCGGGACAATCTGGCGCTCAACGTCCTGATGCTCGTCCACCCGATCGACGCGGTCCGCGTCTGGCAGGCGGGATGAGCGCCATCGCCGTTCCCAGGCGTCGACGTTCGGCGGGGCGGGGCGGGCGGTTCTCAGCCGCCGGCCAGGCCCTCCGTTACCTTGCCCGTGCCGCCGCAGACGGGGCAGGGCGTGCCGTCATGCTCGCCCGAGCCGCCGCAGTGCGGACAGAGGTTTTCGCCGGTGCCGGGCGTGCCCGGCGCGGCCTCGTCGCCGGGATTGGTGGCGGCGGGCGGAGTGGGTTCATCGCTCATGCGCCATCAACACGGGCGGCTCCGCGCGGGTTCCGGAACCGGCGCCCGCGGGCAGGGTTTCTGCCGGGATGAAGAATTTCCCGCTCCTCGCCCTCGCCGGCGCCGTCGCCGCTTCGCCGGCTTCCGCCGGAGAGATTTTCGGCGGCGCCTATGTCCACGACGTGCAGACGCCGATCACGCGCAGCGGGCAGGAAGGCGGGATCGACCTGATGCTCGGCTGGCGCGGCGACCGGATCGAGGCGCTCCGCGCGGTCGGCGCCCCGTCGCCGCATGTCTATGCGCAGGTGAACACGTCCGGCGACACCAGTTTCCTCGGCGCCGGGATCAGCTGGAAGATTGGTCGTACCCTTTACGTGCGGCCCGGCATCGGCGTCGCGGTCCACGACGGCCCGCGCGGGCCGGGCACGCCGCCCGACCGGATCGACTTCGGATCGCGGGTGGTGTTCGTTCCGGAAATCTCCGCCGGATATCAGATCGA
This sequence comes from Allosphingosinicella sp., assembly GCF_046295735.1. Lineage (GTDB taxonomy): Bacteria > Pseudomonadota > Alphaproteobacteria > Sphingomonadales > Sphingomonadaceae > Allosphingosinicella. The sequence continues at coordinate 92,980 of NZ_JBKBMQ010000012.1, read as the reverse complement.
CTCCGCCTGGTCGGTGGAGGCGAGCTGGGTGCACTACAGCCATGCGCAACTGCTGTCGCGCAACAATCCGGGCAGCGACAATTTCGGCGTGCGGCTGAACTACCGCTTCCGCTGAGCGATCAGCGGCCGAGCATATTCTCCGGCCGCACCACGCGGTCGAACGTCTCCTCGTTGACCAGACCGAGGTCGAGGCCGCTTTCCTTCAGCGTCAGGCCCTGCTCGTGCGCGTGCTTGGCGATCTTGGCGGCATTGTCGTAGCCGATTTCCGGCGCCAGCGCGGTCACCAGCATCAGCGACCGGTTCATCAGGTCGGAGATGCGCTGTTCGTCCGCTTCCATGCCGTCGAGCGCGCGGGCGGTGAAGCTTTCCATGCCGACGCTGAGCAGGTCGATCGAGCGCAGGACGTTGGCGCCGATCAGCGGTTTGAACACGTTGAGCTCCATATGGCCCTGGAGGCCGCCCACGGTCACCGCGACATGGTTGCCCATCACCTGGGCGCAGACCATCGTCAGGCTTTCGGCCTGGGTCGGGTTCACCTTGCCCGGCATGATCGAGCTGCCCGGCTCGTTCTCCGGCAGCCGGAGCTCGCCGAGGCCGCAGCGCGGACCCGAGCCGAGCAGGCGGATGTCGTTCGCGATCTTGGTCAGCGAGACGGCGATCACGTTGAGCGCGCCCGACAGCTCGACCAGCGTGTCGTGGCTGGCCAGCGCCTCGAACTTGTTGGGCGCGGTTTCGAACGGCAGGCGGGTGAGCTTCGCCACTTCCTTCGCGAATTCCTCGCCGAAGCCCTTGGGCGCGTTGAGGCCGGTGCCGACCGCCGTGCCGCCCTGCGCCAGCTGATGGAGCCGCGGCAGCACCGCCTTCACCCGCTCGATCCCGCATTCGATTTGATAGGCGTAGCCGGAAAATTCCTGGCCCAGCGTCAGCGGCGTCGCGTCCTGGAGATGGGTGCGGCCGATCTTGACGATCCGGTCCCAGGCCTCCGCCTGCGCCTTCAGGCGCCGATGGATCGTGGCGAGCGCGGGCAGCAGCCGCTGGTCGACGGCGCGCGCCGCGGCGATGTGCATCGCGGTCGGGAAGCTGTCGTTCGACGACTGGCCCTTGTTGACATGGTCGTTCGGGTGGACGGGGCTCTTGCCGCCGCGCCGGCCGCTCAGGATCTCGTTGGCGCGGCCGGCGATCACCTCGTTGGCGTTCATGTTGGATTGGGTGCCCGAACCCGTCTGCCAGATCACGAGCGGGAACTGGTCGTCATGCTGGCCGGACGCGACCTCGCCCGCCGCCTGCTGCACCGCCTCGGCGATCTCCGCGTCGAGCCCGCCGATCCTCGCGTTCACCCGCGCCGCCGCCTGCTTTACGAAGCCCAGCGCATGGACGATCTCGATCGGCATCCGCTCGCGCTCGCCGAACGGGAAATTCTCGATCGAACGCTGGGTCTGCGCGCCCCAATAGGCGTCGGCGGGAACGTCGATGGGTCCGAAGCTGTCGGTTTCGGTGCGGGTGCTGGTGATGTCGTTCATGCCCGCCCCATTAAGAGCAGCCGCGGAGAGGGGCAAGCGGGCGCGCGCCGCTTGCCGGAACCGCCCGGCTCGGCTTAACTGCGGGGAAAATACGGGGGAGGGTTGGATGACGGGTGCCGTTCTGGACGGGGACGCGGTGCGTCCGGTGTCGGGCGACTATGTGGTCGACGTGAAGCGCGACCGGAAGGTGATCATCGCCTCCTCGCTCGGCACCGTGTTCGAATGGTACGACTTCTTCATCTACGGCACGCTGGCGATCACGATCGGGCGGCTGTTCTTCCCGGCCGACAATCCCACCGTGCAGTTCCTGCTGGCGCTGGCGAGCTTCGCGGTCGGTTTCGGCTTCCGCCCGCTCGGCGCCGTCCTGTTCGGCTATCTGGGCGACAAGCTGGGGCGGAAATACACCTTCCTCATCACCATCACGCTGATGGGCGGGGCGACCGCAGCGGTGGGGCTCGTTCCCACCTATGCCTCTATCGGGATCGCGGCCCCGCTCATCCTCATCTTCCTGCGCATCCTGCAGGGGCTGGCGCTCGGCGGCGAATATGGCGGGGCGGCGATCTACGTCGCGGAGCATGCCCCGCCCGGAAAACGCGGCTTCTACACCAGCTTCATCCAGGCGAGCGTCGCCGGCGGCTTCCTGCTGAGCCTCGTCGTGGTTCTCGGCTGCCAATGGAGCATGTCGGCCGAAGCTTGGGCGGAATGGGGCTGGCGGCTGCCCTTCCTCTTCTCGATCGTGCTGCTCGCCATCTCGCTGTGGATCCGCATGAAGCTGGAGGAGAGCCCGGTCTTCCAGGCGATGAAGCAGGCCGGCGGGCTGGCCAAGAACCCGCTGAAGGAAAGCTTCGCGACGCGGCGCAACACCGGCCGGATCCTGGTCGCGATGATCGGCGTCGCCGCGGGTCTTACCGTCATCTGGTACACCGCCCAGTTCCAGACGCTCTACTTCCTCCAGAACGCGATGCGGGTCGAGGAGACGCTGGCCAAGACGATTATCGGCGCGAGCGCGGTGGTCAGCCTCGTCTGGTTCATCCTGTTCGGCTGGCTGTCGGACAGGATCGGGCGCCGCAAGCCGATCCTGATCGGCTATGTGCTGACGCTGGTCCTTCTCTTCCCGATGTTCCACATCATCGCCAATGCGGCCAATCCGTCGCTCGCCGAGGCGTCCGCGCGCGCGCCGATCGTGGTGCAGGGGCCGGATTGCAGCTTCAACCCGTTCGCCACCAAGGGCCAGGCCACCGAATGCGGCCGCTTGCTCGATTATTTCTCGAAGCGCGGAATTCACTACGACAAGCTCACCGCGCCGGCGGCGGGAGTGACGATCGGCGGGCAGCCGGTCGCCGACACCACACCCGAGGGGCTCGACGCCGCGCTCGCGGCGGCCGGCTACAGTTTCGAGACGGTGCGGCCGGGGTGGGGCGCGATCCTCACCATCCTGTTCGCGATCGTGGTGCTGGGCGTCCTTTCCGGCATGACCTACGGTCCCGTCGCGGCGCTTCTCACCGAGATGTTCCCGGCGCGGGTGCGCTACAGCTCCATGTCGATCCCCTACCATATCGGGACCGGCTATTTCGGCGGCTTCCTGCCCTTCATCAGCCAATATATCATCGCCAAGACGGGCGATCCCTTTTCGGGGCTCTGGTACACGTTCGGCGTGGTGGCGCTGGCGCTGGTGGTGGCGCTGATCTGGCTGCCGGAGACGGCCGGCAAGGAATTGGACTGACGGCCCGCGAGGCGCGGCAGCCTTGTTGCGCTTCACCCGCCGCGTCCCTAATCCCGCGCCCATGACGCTGGTCCATCGTCCCCTTCGCCTGCGCCTCGACGGCGCGGCGCTCGTCGCCAATTGGCGGCGGCTGGCGCAGGAGAGCGGCCCGGCCGCCTGCGGCGCCGCCGTCAAGGCCGACGCCTACGGCCTCGGGGCTCGCGACGCGGCGCTGCGCCTGTCGAACGCCGGCTGCCGCGACTTCTTCGTATCGCACTGGGCCGAAGCGGAGGAGATCGCCAATTGGGTGGGCGAGGGCGCCATCTCCGTGCTGCACGGCGTCTCGGCCGACGACATGGACGCGGCGATCGGCAGCCGCGCCCGGCCGGTCCTTTCGACGCCGCTGCAGGTCGCGCGCTGGCGCGACACGGGGCGGCCGTTCGACGTGATGGTGGACAGCGGTATCAACCGGCTCGGCATCTCGCCCGGCGATGTGGCCGCGGGGCTGCTCGACGGTCTGCGGGTCGAGACGCTGATGAGCCACCTCGCCTGCGCCGACGAGGATGTCGCGGACAATCGGACCCAGCTCGCCGCCTTCGCCGCCCTGCGCGGGCGGGTCGATGCGAAGCGGATGAGCCTCGCCAATTCGGCCGGAATCTTCCTGGGACGCGACTACGCCTTCGACCTGACCCGCCCCGGTCTCGCGCTCTACGGCGGCATTCCGCGCCACGAGGCGGAAGGGACGATCGAACGGGTCGTCCGGGTTGAGGCGCAGGTGCTGCAGCGCAAGCGCATCGGGCCGGGCGAGCGGGTCGGCTATAACGGCACGTTCACGGCGGAGCGGGCGTGCGAGCTGGCGGTGATCAATATCGGCTATGCCGACGGCTATTTGCGCGGCTTCTCGAACCGGGGGCGGGCCTTCTGGCAAGGCGCCGAGCTGCCGGTGGCGGGCCGGGTGTCGATGGACCTCACCACCTTGCGCGTCGATGCCGCGCCCGACCTGGCGGAGGGCGACTGGGTGGAGATCGACTACGATCTGCCCACCGCCTCAGCGGGTTCGGGGCTCAGCCAGTATGAGCTGCTGACCACCCTCGGTCAGCGCTTCGAGCGGATCTGGAGCTGAAACCGCGCGGGCACCTGCTCGTTCACCCGCCATGGCCACCATCGCGCATCTGTCGGACGTCCATTTCGGCGCCCATGTTCCGGAAATCGTCGAAGCCGCCGAACGCTGGGTGATCGGGCGAAAACCCGATCTCGTCATCGTCAGCGGCGACTTCACCCAGCGTGCGCGGGAGGCGCAATATCGGGCCGCCGGTGCGTTCATGGACCGGCTGGAATCCGCGGGGCTGCCGACGCTGGCCGTGCCGGGAAACCACGACGTGCCGCTCTACGACGTCATCCGCCGCTTCGCGCGGCCGCTCGCCCGCTACAAGCGCCACATCGACGACGACCTCTGCCCCTGGTTCGAAAACGACAAGCTCGCGGTGCTGGGCATCAACACGGCGCGCTCCTTCACGCTGAAGGACGGGCGGATCAACTACGAACAGATGCACATCATCCGCGACAGCTTCCGGGCCGTGCCGCCCGAAAAGACCCGCATCCTCGTCACCCACCACCCGCTGTTCGCGATGCCGCTGGGGGAGGAGGGGGCGCTCACCAAGACGGTGGGCCGGCAGCAACCGGCGCTCGAGGCGGTTGCGGATGCGGGCGTCCACATCCTGCTGGCCGGCCACTTCCACCGCACCTTCGCCGAGGCGGCGCGCAAGATGGTGGAGAATGCCGGCCCCGCGCTTGTCATCCAGGCCGGGACCGCCACCTCGACCCGCATCAGGGCGGACGAGGTGCAGAGCTTCAACTGGCTGGAAGTGCACCGCAATACCGACGTGGACCTGCAGGTCGTCGCTTGGAACGGCACCGATTTCGAGGGCCGCGATCATGCCCGCTACGCCTATGACGGACAGATGTGGCACCGCAGGAGTGGCGCCGAAGCGATGGCCGCCGGAGACAAGTAGGCCCGGGCACAAGGGGGGCGTGCCCGGGCCGGATCGCCCAAACAGGGAGGCTTGCGGCGATTGCATCCATTCTGGATGTTTTCCGCGTCTTTGTAAACACCTAAGGCCGCCCGCCGGGGCCGGCGCGCTTCAGCCCATCCAGACATTTTCCACGTGGCGCGGCCAGCGGCGCGGCACGATGAAGACGGCGTCGATGCGGATGTCGTCGCCGGGACGGGCGAAACGGGGCGCGAGCGCCTCGGCCGCCGCGGCCACCCGGCGCAGCCGCCAGTCGTCGAGCGCCGCGGCGGCTTCGTCGGCGCTGGCGCGCGCCTTCACCTCCACGAAGGCGAGGGTGCGGCCGCGCCGCGCGATCAGGTCGACTTCGCCGACCGGCGTGCGCACGCGGGCGGCGAGGATGCGCCAGCCTTTGAGGCGCAGCCAGAGAGCGGCCCTGGCCTCGGCGCGGCGGCCGCCTCGCTCCGCCTCGCGCCGCCGGCTCATTTGAGCCGCTGCGCCCGTTCGTAGACGTCCCGCCGCGGAAGGCCGAGCGCGGCGGCGACTTCGGCCGCCGCGCGCGACGGGGAGAGGCGGGTCATCGCCTCGCGCAGCGCCGCGTCGATGTCCGCCTCCTGCGGCGCTTCGGCTTCGCCCGGCGGGCCGACCACGATCACGATCTCACCCTTGGGCGGCGAATCGCGATAGCGCTCGGCGAGTTCCGGCAGGGTGCCGGCGACGCTTTCCTCGAACCTCTTGCTGATCTCCCGCACCACCGCCGCCTCGCGGGGGCCGAGGCCTTCGGCAAGGGCGGCGAGGCTGGCGGCGAGACGCGGGCCGCTTTCGTAGAGAATGGCCGTGCCCGGAAAGGCCGCCATCTCGCGCACCGCCGCCGCCCGCGCCCCCGACTTGGCGGGAAGGAAGCCCCAGAAGGCGAAGCGGTCGGTCGGCAGCCCGGAGAGAGTCAGCGCGGCGATCAGCGCGCTCGGCCCGGGAATGGTGGTGACCGCGATCCCCGCGGCGCGGGCGTCGCGGACCAGCTTGTAGCCGGGATCGGAGATGAGCGGCGTTCCCGCGTCCGACACCAGCGCCACGGCCTCGCTCGCCATGCGGGCGATCAGGCCGGGGCGGACCTTGTCGGCATTGTGATCGTGATAGGGCGCCATCGGCCTTTTGACCCCGATGTGGCGGAGCAGCTTGGCCGTGACCCGGCTGTCCTCCACCGCGATCAGATCGGCCGCGGCCAGGGTCGCGGCGGCGCGCGGACTGAGGTCCGAAAGATTGCCGATCGGCGTCGCGACGATGTAGAGGCCGGGCGAGAGCGTTTCACTCATGGGAATTCCACATGGCAGAGCAGTCCTATGGCCCGCAAGCCGGCCGTCGCTGGTTGAGGGCGGCGGCGATCGGTCTGCTCTCCCTGGCCGCGGCCGGGTGCCAGATCGTCCCGCGCGTGGAACGCCCGCTCCCGCCGCCGGCGGAGGAGCCCGCGCCGCCGCCGACTCGCGCCGAGCCTCCCGCCCCGCCGCCCGTCATCCCGCGCGATGACGACCGGCACCGGGTCGCGGTGCTCATCCCGCTGAGCGGCGCCAATGCCGGCGTCGGCCAGTCGCTGCTGAACGCGGCGCAGCTCGCTCTGCTCGACACCGGCGGCGAGCGCATCCGCGTCACCGCCTACGACACCGCCAATGGCGCGGCCGCCGCGGCGAACGAGGCGCTGGCCGACGGCAACGGGCTGTTCCTGGGGCCGCTGCTCGCCGAGGACGTGCGGGCAGTCGCCCCAGCGGCGCGCCAGGCGCGGGTGCCGGTGATCGCCTTTTCCAACGATATCGGCGTGGCCGGAGAGGGCGTGTACATCGTCGGCTTCAATCCCGGCCAGTCGATCGAGCGGGTGGTGGCGCATGCCCGCGCCGCCGGCGCGCAGCGGTTCGGCGCGCTGGTGCCGACCGGCATCTACGGCCAGCGCGCCTCGCAGGCGATGATCGCGGCGGTGGAGCGTTCCGGCGGCCGCATGGTCGGGATGCAGGGCTTCGACCGATCGGAGGCCGGCCTGCGCAACGCCGTCGCCCGGCTGACGGGACAGGGCCAATATGATGCGGTGCTGGTCGCCGACACCAGCCGGCTGGCGGCGTCGGCGGCTCCGCTCCTGCGGCAGGGATCGCCGGACGTGCGCGTCCTCGGTACCGAGCTGTGGGCGACGGAGAGCGACCTTTCCGACCATGCGGCTTTGCGCGGCGCCTGGTACGCGGCGGCGTCGGACGCGATGTTCGACCAGTTCCGCGCCCGCTATCGCGCCCGCTACCAGGCCAATCCCTATCGCCTGTCCAGCCTCGGCTACGACGCCGCCTTGCTGGCAATCCGCGTCGCGGCCGACTGGCCGTTGAACCGCCCGTTTCCGGCTGCCCTGCTGCGCGACCGCGGCGGCTATATCGGCCTCGACGGCATCTTCCGCTTCGGCGCCGACGGCGTCGCCGAACGCGCGCTGGAAGTGAGGGAAGTGCGGGCCGGCGGATCGGATGTGGTCGCGCCCGCGCCGCGCGCGTTCGACTGACGCGGGTTCAGACCCGCACCAGATCGGCCAGGATCCGGTCGAGGAGAAGCATGCCCGGCGGCAGGACGCGCAGCCGCTCGCCCTCCAGCCGCGCCAGCCCCTGCTGCTCGAGCCGCCGAAGCGCGTCGCGGTTGATCGGCGCGTCTCCACCGGCGAGGTCCGCGATGCGGGCCAGGTCCACGCCCTCGCGCAGGCGCAGGCCCATCAGCAGCGCCTCGACCGCGCGGTCGGCGGCGGCGATCGGCGTCTCTTCCTCGATCCCGTGGCCGTTGCGGCCGAGCGCCTTCAGCCAGTTCTCGGGCTTGCGGTGGCGGCGGGTGAAGGCGCCGCCGCGGCGGCCATGCGCGCCCGGCCCGACGCCGGCATAGGAAAGATAGCGCCAGTAAGCGAGATTGTGGCGGCTCTCCTCACCCGGCCGGGCATGGTTGGAAATCTCGTAGGCGGGGAGGCCGCCCGCCTCCGTCATCTCCTGCGTCACCTCGTAGAGACGGGCGCCGTGATCCGGATCGCATTCCGGCAGCTCTCCCTTGGCCGCCAGCGCCGCGAAGCGGGTGCCGGGCTCGATGGTGAGCTGATAGAGCGAGAGATGGCCGGTGCCGAAGGAGAGAGCCCTCGCCAGCTCGGCCCGCCATGCGTTCTCTCCCTGCCCGGGCAGCGCGTAGATGAGATCGAAGCTGACGCGGCGGAAGTTCCGCTGCGCGGTCGCAAGCGCGTCCAGCCCTTCCGTGACGTCGTGGGCGCGGCCGAGGAAGCGAAGCGCCTGGTCGTCCAGCGATTGGAGGCCAAGCGACACGCGGTTGACGCCCGCCCTTGCCAGATCGGCGAAGCGCGCCGCCTCGACCGAGGAGGGGTTGGCTTCCAGCGTGATCTCGACGCCATCGTGCATCGTCCAGTGGCGGCCGGCCGCCTCGATCAGCGCCGCCACCGTAGCCGGCGGCATCAGCGACGGCGTGCCGCCGCCGAAGAAGATGCTGGAGAGGCGATGGCCGCGGGTCCGCTCCGCTTCGTGGGCGAGATCGGCGAGCAGAGCGTCGCGCCACGCCGCCTGGTCGACCGTCTCGCGCACATGCGAGTTGAAGTCGCAATAAGGGCATTTGGAGACGCAGAACGGCCAATGGATGTAGAGGGCGAGGGATTCCTTCCCCGTACCCTTCTCCGTCATCCCGGCGAACGCCGGAATCTCCCTTCTTTCCGCCGCCTCCCAAGGAGAGACGGGATTCCGGCTTTCGCCGGAATGACGCAGGGCTCCGTTCACCCCAGCGCCGCCACCAGCTTCGCGAACGCGGCGGCGCGGTGGCTGATCGCATGCTTATCGGCCGGGTCCATTTCCCCGAAGGTGAGGTCGTAGCCGGCCGGAACGAACATCGGATCGTAGCCGAAGCCGCGGTCGCCGCGCGGCGGCCAGACCAGCTGGCCGTCGACCCGACCTTCGAACAGCTCGCTGCGGCCGTCTGGCCAGCAGACGGCGAGCGCGCAGACGAAATGCGCGTCGCGGCTCGCCTCGGGCCCGAGCGCCTTGAGTTCCTCCTGAACGCGGCGCATGGCGAGGCCGAAGTCGCGCGGCCCCTCCGCCGAACCGGGGCCCTCCGCCGGCGGGACGCGCGGGTCGGCGGCGAGCGCCCAGCGCGCCGAGAAGATGCCCGGTCGGTTGCCGAGCGCCTCGACGCACAGTCCACTGTCGTCGGCGATCGCCGGCAGGCCGGACAGGTCCGCCGCCTGCCGCGCCTTCAGCTCCGCATTGGCCGCGAAGGTGGTCCCGATCTCGTCCGGTTCCGGCAGGCCGAGCTCGGCCGCGGACACGGGCGCGATGCCGAGCGGCCCGAGCAGTTCGTTGATCTCGCGGACCTTGCCCGCATTGTGGCTGGCGACCACCAGCCGGCCCGGTCCAAGCTTGATCATCGTCCCGCCGCCTCCTTCACGGCCGCTTCCTGCGCGGCGAAAATCTCGGTGCAGCCGATGCGGGCGAGGCGGAGGAGGCGCAGCAATCCTTCCTCGTCGAACACCTCGCCTTCGGCGCTGACCTGGGCCTCGACCAGATTGCCCTCGCCGGTCAGCACGAAATTGCCGTCCGACCCGGCCGAGGAATCCTCGGCATAATCGAGATCGAGCACGGGCGTGCCGGCATGGATGCCGCAGCTCACCGCCGCGACCTTCGACCGGATCGGATCGGCTTCGATCAGCCGGTCGGCGAGCAGCCGGTCCACCGCGATCCTGAGCGCCACCCAGGCGCCGGAGATCGCCGCCGTGCGGGTGCCGCCGTCGGCCTGGATGACGTCGCAGTCCAATGTGATCTGCCGCTCGCCGAGCGCCTGGAGATCGACGACGGCGCGCAAGCTGCGGCCGATCAGCCGCTGGATTTCCTGGGTTCGGCCGGATTGTTTGCCGCCCGCCGCCTCGCGCCGGCCGCGCGTATGGGTCGCGCGCGGCAGCATGCCATATTCGGCGGTGACCCAGCCCCGCCCCTTGCCGCGCAGCCAGGAGGGGAGGGAGGTCTCGACCGACGCGGTGCACAGCACCCGCGTGTCGCCGAAGCTGATCAGGCAGCTTCCCTCCGCATGGCGGGTGAAAGCGGGTTCGATGCGGATCGCCCGCATCTGGTCGGGCGCGCGGCCGGATGGGCGCATGATAGTCCTTTCCTTTGTTGGCCCGCGCATTAGCCCTCCGCCCCCGGCCATGCCAGAAAAAGGTGCCGGGGTGACGGCGCGCGTGCGACTGACTACATCTTCGCCATGACGAACGCACCGATCCACGAACTGAGCGAACGCGCGCGGGACGTCTTCCGAATGGTGGTCGAATCCTATCTGGACACCGGTCTGCCGGTGGGATCGCGCACCATATCGAAGCTGCCGACCGTCAACCTGTCGCCGGCATCGATCCGCAACGTCATGCAGGATCTGGAGGAGATGGGGCTGCTCAGCCATCCCCACACCTCGGCCGGGCGCGTGCCGACGGAGGGAGGGCTGCGGCTGTTCGTCGACGGCATGATGCAGGCCGCCCAGCCGAGCCAGGAGGAGCGGGCGGCGATCGAGGCACGGCTGGAGCGCGGCGGCCCGATCGAGGAGGCGCTCGCCGCCGCCACCGCCGCTCTGTCCGGCCTTTCGGCCTGCGCCGGCATCGTGCTGGTGCCCAAGCGCGAGCCGGTGCTGCGGCAGTTCGCCTTCGTGCAGATCTCGCCCGTCCAGGCGCTGGCGGTGCTGGTCGGCAATGACGGAAGCGTGGAGAACCGGGTGGTCGATCTGCCGCCCGGCATCTCGCCCGCGACGCTCACCGAAGTCGGCAATTACGTCTCGGCGCGCCTTTCGGGTCTCACTTTGAGCGAAGCGCAGGGCCGGCTCGTCGAGGAAATCCGCGCCGGCAAGGCGGCGCTCGACCGGGCGGCCCAGGAACTGGTCGCCCGCGGTCTGGCCGTGTGGTCGGAGGACGGGGCGCGGCGCCCGGTGCTGATCGTGCGCGGCCAGGCCAATCTGCTCGACCAGGCGGCCGCCGACGATCTGGAGCGCGTGCGGCAGCTGCTCGACGAGCTGGAGGGCAAGGAGGAGATTGCCCGCCTGCTCGACCGTGCCCGTTCCGGCCAGGGCATGAAGATTTTCATCGGTTCCGAAAACAAGCTGTTCGCTTTGTCCGGATCGTCGGTTATCGCCGCCCCCTATCGCGGCGGCGACGGCAAAGTGGTTGGGGTGGTCGGTGTGATCGGCCCCACCCGGTTGAACTACGCCAGGGTCGTGCCCATGGTGGACTTCACAGCACAGGCATTATCGAGATTGATGGCATGAACGAGAACGAGAATTTGCAGGACGAACGCGAAGACGGCGCCGAGGAGGCGATCGTCGAGGAGCAGGCGGAAGAGGCCGGCGACGGCCGCGTCGCCGAGCTCGAGAGCGCGCTCGAGGAGGCGCGTCAGCAGGCGCTCTACGCCCAGGCCGAGACGCAGAACGTGCGCCGTCGGCTCGAGCAGGAGAAGCAGAATGCCGCGACCTATGCGGCGACCGGCTTTGCCCGCGACATGCTGTCGGTGAAGGACAATCTGGAGCGCGCGCTCGCCGCCATTCCGGACGAGCTCAAGGAAGACGAGCGGATGAAGGGCCTCGTCGCCGGCATCGAGGCGACCGGTCGCGAGCTCGAGAGCGTGTTCCAGCGCCACGGCATCAGCCGCGTGGAAGCGCTCGGCAAGCCGCTCGATCCCAACCGCCACCAGGCGATGATCGAGGTTCCGAGCGACGAGGCTGAGCCCGGCACGATCGTCCAGGAATTGCAGTCCGGCTACATGATCAAGGACCGGCTGCTGCGGCCCGCGCTGGTCGGCGTCGCCAGAAAAGGCTGATGACGCCTCTCTCCCGCGCCCGGCGCGGGAGAGAGCCTAGCCGTCGGTCAGGCCTTCCCAAGCCGCCTTCAGTTTCTGGAAGAAGCCCTTGGAGGCGGGGCATTCGTCGCCGGTTTCGGTGGCGCGGAATTCCTCCAGCAATTCCTTCTGCCGGGCGGTGAGCCTGGTCGGCGTCTCGACTTCAAGCTGGATCACCATGTCGCCCATGCCGCGCCCGTTCAGGACCGGCATGCCGGCGCCGCGCACCTTGATCTGCTTGCCGGATTGGATGCCGGCCGGGATCCGCACCTCGTGCTTCTGGCGGTCGAGGCCGGGCACTTCGATGCTGCCGCCAAGCGCCGCGGTCGTGAAGCTGATCGGGCAGCGGGCGAACAGGGTGGTCCCGTCGCGCTGGAAGATGTCGTGCCGCGCGAGGTGGATGAAGATGTAGAGGTCGCCCGCCGGGCCGCCGCGCACCCCGGCCTCGCCTTCGCCGGACAGACGGATGCGGGTGCCTTCGTCCACGCCGGGCGGGATGTTGACCTGCAGCGACTTGCGTTTCTCGACGCGGCCCTCGCCGCGGCAGCTGTCGCACGGATCGGCGATGACCTCGCCCATCCCGCGGCAGCCGGGGCAGGTGCGTTCGACGACGAAGAAGCCCTGGCTCGCCCGGACCTTCCCGCGGCCGCCGCACATCGTGCAGCCGCGCGCCGCCGTGCCGGCTTTCGCGCCCGATCCGCCGCAGGGGCGGCACTGGACCGTGCTGTCGATCTGCAGCTCCACCTGCCGGCCGCCATAGGCGTCTTCCAGCCGGATCTCGAGGTCGTAGCGCAGGTCCGAACCGCGCAGCGCGTTGGAACGGGGGTCGCCGTGACCGCCGTTCATGAACTCGCCGAAGATGTTCTCGAAAATGTCGGAGAAGGAACCGAAATCCTGCGCGCCGCCGAAGCCGCCGGCGCCGCCGTTGCGCACGCCGGCGTGGCCGAACCGGTCGTAGGCCGCGCGCTTCTGCGGGTCCTTCAGACAGTCATAGGCCTCGTTGATCGCCTTGAACTTCGCCTCGGCATCCGGGCAGCCGCCGTTGCGGTCCGGATGGCATTCCATCGCCAGCCGTCGATAAGCGCTCTTGATCGTGCGCTCGTCGGCCTCGCGGGAGACCTGGAGCAGCTCGTAGAAATCGGTCTCAACCATGGCGTAGTTCCGCGAAGCGGGAACGCGTCACCCCGGCGCAGGCCGGGGTCCCAGGGAGAATGGCTGAGCCTTTCCGACCTGAGATCCCGGCATCCGCCGGGATGACGGCATTCCACATGATCCTACGCCTTCGGCTCTTCGTCGACTTCCGAGAATTCGGCGTCGACGACTTCCTCGTCGCCGCCGGTCTCGCCGCCCTGAGCGGTCCCGGCATCGGCGCCGGCCGCGCCGGCAGACGCCGCCTGCTCCTTCTCGTAGATCGCCTGGCCGAGCTTCATCGCCGCCTGGCCGAGCGCCTGGGCCTTGGCGTTGATCGTGTCGACGTCACCGCCCTCTACGGCCTGCTTCGCCTCGTCGATGGCCGACTGGATCTCGGACTTCAGCGACGCGTCGACCTTGTCGCCATGCTCGGCGAGCTGACGCTCGGTCGTGTGGATGAGGCTTTCGGCATTGTTCTTCGCCTCGGCCGAAGCGCGGCGCTTCTTGTCCTCCTCGGCGAACTGCTCGGCGTCGCGGACCATCTTCTCGATGTCTGCGTCGCTGAGGCCGCCGGAGGCCTGGATGCGAATCTGCTGCTCCTTGCCGGTGCCCTTGTCCTTGGCCGACACGTTGACGATGCCGTTGGCGTCGATGTCGAAGGTGACCTCGATCTGCGGCACGCCGCGCGGGGCCGGCGGGATGCCGACCAGATCGAACTGGCCGAGCAGCTTGTTGTCGGCCGCCATCTCGCGCTCGCCCTGGAAGACGCGGATCGTCACCGCGTTCTGATTGTCCTCGGCGGTCGAATAGGTCTGGCTCTTCTTGGTCGGGATGGTCGTGTTGCGGTCGATCATCCGGGTGAAGACGCCGCCCAGCGTCTCGATGCCGAGCGACAGCGGCGTGACGTCGAGCAGCAGCACGTCCTTGACGTCGCCCTGCAGCACGCCGGCCTGGATGGCGGCGCCCATCGCGACCACTTCGTCCGGATTGACGCCGGTATGCGGTTCCTTGCCGAAGAAGTCCTTCACCACCTGGCGGACCTTGGGCATGCGGGTCATCCCGCCGACGAGGACGACCTCGTCGATCTGGTCGGCCTTGACGCCGGCATCGGCCAGCGCCTTGCGGCAGGGCTCCAGCGTGCGCTGGATGAGGCTGTCGACCAGACGTTCGAGATCGGCGCGGCTAATCGACTTCACGAGATGCTTCGGGCCGTTCTGGTCGGCGGTGATGAAGGGCAGGTTGACCTCGGTCGTCTGGGCCGACGACAGCTCGATCTTCGCCTTTTCGGCCGCTTCCTTCAGGCGCTGCAGCGCGAGGCGGTCGTTCCTGAGATCGATGCCTTCCGCCTTCTTGAAGTCGTCGGCCAGGAATTCGACCAGCTTGGCGTCGAAGTCCTCGCCGCCCAGGAAGGTGTCGCCGTTGGTCGCCTTCACCTCGAACACGCCGTCGCCGATCTCCAGGATGGAGATGTCGAAGGTGCCGCCGCCGAGATCGTAGACGGCGATCGTCTTGCCGTCCTGCTTGTCGAGCCCGTAGGCGAGGGCGGCCGCGGTCGGCTCGTTGATGATGCGCAGCACTTCAAGACCCGCGATCTGGCCGGCGTCCTTGGTCGCCTGACGCTGCGCGTCGTTGAAATAAGCGGGAACGGTGATCACCGCCTGGGTGACGTTCTCGCCGAGATAGGCCTCGGCGGTTTCCTTCATCTTCTGCAGGATGAAGGCGGAAATCTGCGAGGGCGAATAGTCCTTGCCGCCGGCCTGCACCCAGGCATCGCCATTGGGGCCGCGCGAAATGGTGTAGGGCACCAGCTCGGTGTCCTTCTTGGTCACCGGATCGTCGAAGCGGCGGCCGATCAGGCGCTTCACCGCGAAAACGGTATTGTCGGGATTGGTCACCGCCTGGCGCTTGGCCGGCTGACCCACCAGCCGCTCCCCGTCCTTGGCGAAAGCGACGATCGAAGGCGTCGTGCGCGCGCCTTCGGCATTTTCGACGACCTTGGGCTGCCCCCCTTCCATGACGGCGACGCAGCTGTTGGTGGTGCCGAGATCGATACCGATTACCTTAGCCATAAAACCCTCTTGTGCCCCAAAAAGATACCTCGCCGCCGCGCCCTGGATCAGGCGCGCGGAAGCGTTTCGCTGGCGATATAGGAGCGGTTCGGATTGCTACAAGAAGCCGCTCGCGGCTAAGGCGCTGGCGAGATTGGGAGGATGGACATGCGAGTCACCTGCTTTGCCGCCGCCGCCGCGTTGACGCTGTCGCTCGCCGGTTGCGACCGTCCCGCCACGGGCGAGCCCGTGGTCGAGGTGGAGGAGGCCTGGGTGCGCCTCCCCGCGGTGCCGGGCCGGCCGGCCGCCGGCTATTTCACCTTGCGCGCCTACAATGCCGACATACGGCTTGTACGCGTCCAGAGCGGCGATGCCGAGCGGGTGGAACTCCACGACACGCGCATGGAAGACGGCGTCATGCGGATGGTGCCGCTCGACGACGCGGTGATCCCGCAGGGCCGCGAACTCTCCTTCGAGCCGGGCGGCGCGCACGCGATGCTGTTCGGCGTCGCCGACGGCGTGCGCCCCGGCGGCCGGATCGCCTTGACCTTCACCTTCGAGGGCGCGCCGCCGGTCGACGTCCAGGCCGAAGTGCGCGCCGCGGGCGAGGATGGCCACGGCCATTGATCCGGCGGTGCCCCGCGCGCTGACGCCGGGCGAGGTCGCGCTCGCCCGCACCGTCTTCGGCGCGGCGATCGACTATGACGCCGTCACGGTGAACCGCCGCCGCTGGTTTCCCTTCCAGCCCGTCGACACTGTGATGGCGCCGGACGGCCATATCTGGATCCATCCGCGCAGCGCGCTGTGGCGCGACGATTATGCCGAAGCCCGGCCGGGCCTCCAGGGGCTGTTCGTGCATGAACTCGTCCATGTCTGGCAGGCGCAGCGGCGGGGGCGATGGTATCTCGCGCTGATGCGCCATCCCTTCTGCCGCTACCGCTACGTCCACCGTCCCGGCTGGCCGCTGGAGCGCTACGGCCTCGAGCAGCAGGCGGAGATCGTTCGCCACGTCTTCCTCTTGCGGCGCGGCCACCCGGTCCCGAACGCGCCGCCCCTCGCCGCCCTCGAAGCCGTTCTTCCGCTGGAGTTCAGAAGTAATTCTCCTGATGTTGCTTGCTAGTTCATGTCAGATGCAAGTAGATCATTTTTTACCTATGATAATAACTGCATATGCGAAACAATTGGAAAGACATGTAATTCCGTTCGTTGAGGGTGCATGTGGCCAATTAGTGGCCCCCATCACGGACGGAGAACAATCATGAAAACCTATATCATTGCGGCAGCGGCGCTCGCCTTTGGCAGCTCGGCCTATGCCGCCACCCCACAGGCGGGAACTGCCCAACATCAGGCGCATGGCGCGCAGGCGCAGGCGCAGCTGCAGTTCCAATATCCCGGTCATTGGACGCAGGCCCAGCGCGATCTCTATCGCGATCACATGATGCACCCACCGGCCCACTGGAGCGCCGACCAGCGCACCGCCTTCCAGCAGCAGCTGACGCGGCCGCACGACCAGTGGACCGCTCAGGAACGGGCGATGTTCCAGGAGCATCAGCAGAACGTGCCGGCGCACTGGACCCGTCAGCAGGAACGGGATTTCCAGGCGATGATCGGTGCCGATGCGCGCGAAGGCAGGGTGATGGGACCCGCCACTTCGCTCGGTCAGACCGTGGTCGGAGGACAGGGCGGCTCGGGCGGCCTCGGCTCCGGCGGGATGGGCGACACCGGCCCGACCGAGGCCTGGACCGGCCACGCCAGCGGCGAACGCAGGGTCGATCCCCGCTGATCCTCCCGGCAGCCAGCACAGTTGAAGGTCTCGCGCCCCGCTGCGGCGCGGGGCCTTCGCTCCTTCCGAGCTAGACGGCCGCGCCGACCACTTGCGCCACCGCCCTCGCGACATTCTCGACGGTGTAGGGTTTCTGGAGGACGCGCCGGTCCTCATGGGCGGGCGGAAGCTGGGCCTGCTCGCCGTAGCCGGTGGCGAACAGGAACGGGATATCCAGTTCCTTCAGCCGGTCGGCGATCGCGAAGCTGTTGTGATCGCCAAGGTTGATGTCCAGCATCGCCAGTTCCGGCCGCTCGGACGCGAGGATCTGGAGCGCCTGGTTGACGTTGGCCGCGGGCGACACGCTGCGCGCGCCGAGCCGGGAGAGGATGTCTTCCGCGTCGAGCGCGATGATCAGGCTGTCCTCGACCAGCAGCACTTCCTTGCCGGCGAGCACCTGCCGCGGCCGGGTCCGCGACGGCGTTGGCGGCGGCTGCGGGAAGGTGATCGCAGGACCGCTCTGGTCGCGCGCCTCCGAGACGTGGCGGGCGGGAATGCGAAACCGGGCCTCCACCCCCTCCGGGGGATAGTCGATACGTGCCTCGCCGCCCAGATCGTAGGGAATGGACCGGTCGATGATCGTGGTGCCGAAGCCCTTGCGGGTGGGCGGCTTGACCGGCGGCCCGCCGCGTTCGCGCCAGCGGACGAGAAGGTCGCCATCCCCGTCGAAGCGCCAGTCGACCTCGACCCGCCCGCCGTCGGACAGACTGCCATATTTCGAGGAATTGGTGACGAGCTCGTGCACCACCAGCGCCATCGTAGAGTACGCCGAGGGATTGAGGAGGACGCGCGGACCGGCGATCGACACCCGTTCTTGCTCGTCGGCGAGGAAGGCCGCGGCCTCGGCATCGATCAGCGACCGGAACGGCGCGGGACCCCAATGATCGTCGGTGATCTGGTTGTGCGCGCGGGCGAGCGCGTGAATGCGGCCGTCCACCAGCGCTACGAAATCCTCGACGCTGCTCCCTTGCTCCGGCTTCGACTGGCGGATGAGCCCGCGGATGACGCCCAGGATGTTGCGCACGCGGTGGTTCAGTTCGGCGATCAGCAGCTCCTGCCGCTCGTTCGCCTGCTGCCGCTCGGCGCTCGCCTCGTCGGCGAGGCGCAGCACCACCTCGATCAGGGTCGCGCGCAGCGTTTCCGCCACCCGCAGCTCGGACGGCGTGAACGGGCGTGAGCGCCCTTCGACAAGTTCCTTCCACTCCTCGAAGCTCTGGCGCGGCGTCAGGCGCGGGCCGTTCGGGCCATATTCGACCGGCTTGTAGGGATCGCCGCCCCAGCGGACCGACCGCACCAGCTCCTGCCGGAACAGGACGACATAGTCCCGCGGCGCCCGCGAGATCGGGATCGCGAGCAGGCCGGCGGCGTGCGACGCGAAGCCGCCGGCATCCGGCACCAGATCGGCGATGCAGTCGGTGGCGTAGACGGTGCCGGCGGCGGTGCCGTTGAGGGCGCCGACGATCCGCGCGAAGTCCGCCGCCTCGGGCGTCATTCCGGAAAAGGCGTAATTGCCGTTGATCCACACGCCCACCCCGTCGGCGGGGATGGTGCGGGTCAGGATGTCGCTCAGCCAGTCGGGATCGTTGAGCAGCGTCTCGTCGGACGCGACGGCGCCGAGCAGCTGGTCCGATATGTCGCGGGCGCGCCGTTCGAACTCCACCGTCTCCTGCCGCTCCCGGCTTTCGAGGCGCATCGAGAACATCTGCGCGAACAGCTCCGCGACCGAGCGGCGCTCGAAGCTGTTGCAGCGCGGGCTGTGGTGGTGGCAGGCGAACAGGCCCCACAGCCGCCCCTCCACCACGATTGAGATCGACATGGAGGATTCCACCCCCATGTTGCGCAGATATTCGATGTGGATGGGCGAGACGGCGCGCAGCGTCGCCATCGACAGGTCGAGCGGCCGCCCCTGTTCGTCGAGCTGCGGATGGATCGGCACCTGCTCCGCATTCACGTCGGTGATCACCCGTAGCAGGTTGCGGCGGTAGAGCTCCCGCGCCTGGGCGGGGATGTCGCTGGCCGGATAATGGAGGCCGAGGAAGGAGCCGATGCCCGAGCGCGCGCTCTCGGCGATCACTTCGCCCGATCCGTCCGGCGCGAAACGGTAGACCATCACCCGGTCGAAGCCCGACAGCGCCCGGATCTGCCGCACGCCCTCATTGAAGAAGGCGGTCATGTCCGGCGTCTGGTCCAGGCGCGTGATCATCGAGCGCACAGTGCCGGCGGCGTCGGCATGTTCGGACGATCCCGGCTCCGCCTCGATCACGATCTGGCCGCCCGACATGTGGAGCGCGACGTCGAACGGGTCGCTGCCGTCGATGAGCGTGCATCCGAAGATCCGCTCGACCGCGTCGGGGCCGCGCAGGATCGCCAGGCGGTTGCGCAGCGAGTGGATGGCGGCGCGTCCGATCAGCTCGTCCGCCGGGCGCCCGATCAGCGCCTCCGGCTCGGCGCCGGGAAAGAAGGCGCCGATGTTGCGCGAGACGCGGGCGATCAGCCAATCCGCCGTCAGCGCGATCAGGAAACCGATCGGCTGGATCGCGCCCAGAATGTGAATTGGTTCCTTGTCGCAGTTGGTCAGGTCGACCCGTGGATAGCCTTCACGCACGCTTGATCGGTCTCCAGATAGTGTCGGCCCGCGGCTTCGAACCTGGCGAATGTCCGACGCGCCGATCGCGCGGCAGAGTCGAGTTGTTCGGATCGGTAAAGCAGAGTTTCGAGTTTTTCCAGCAGCTTCCGCCAACTTCCGGGCGGCTGCGGCGCATCGAGGAAGCGCCGGGGGGCCGTCGGGGGCAGAGCGCGCTTCAGGAACGCGCCGCCGAGGCGGGAGCCTTCAAGCACGTAGACCGCGCCCGCAATCTCCGCCGGATCGCCGAGCGGCGGTGCGGCGATCGGGGGTAGCGGCGGCGCGCCGAGTTGGTCGAGGTCGGCGCGCAGCAAGTCCGCCCGCCGCCTGCCCGGCCAGTCGTCGAACACAGTCGCCGCTCCGGCGGCATCGAGCGCCACCTCGATCGGGAGGAAGGCCGCCGCCTGCGCGCACAGGAAGGTCCGGTAGTCGTCGAGCCCGGCGAGATCGAGCCGCGCGAACAGCGCGTCGACCCGGCCATGGTCCTCGGCGGTCGCCGCCTTGAGGGCCGCGCGCGCCTTCACCCGCCGAAGACGCGGTCGAAGATCGTATCGACGTGCTTCAGATGATAATCGAGGTCGAAGCGCTCGGCGATCTCCTGCTCCGAAAGCAGGGCGGTCACTTCGGGATCGGCCTTCAGCAGGTCCAGCAGCGACAGCGCGCCGTCCGACTCCCACACCTTCATCGCGTTGCGCTGGACCAGCCTGTAGGCGTCCTCGCGGCTCGCGCCGGCTTGGGTCAGGGCGAGCAGCACCCGCTGCGAATGGACGAGGCCGCCCATCCGATCGAGATTCTTGCCCATCCGCTCCGGATAGACGAGCAGCTTGTCCATGACGCCGGTGAGCCGCGCGAGGGCGAAGTCGAGCGTCACCGTGGCGTCGGGGCCGATATAGCGCTCGACCGAGCTGTGGCTGATGTCGCGCTCGTGCCACAGCGCGACATTCTCCATCGCCGGCAGCGCATAGCCGCGCACCATGCGCGCGAGGCCCGTCAGATTCTCCGTCAGCACCGGGTTGCGCTTGTGCGGCATGGCCGACGAGCCTTTCTGGCCGGGCGAGAAATATTCCTCCGCCTCCAGCACTTCGGTGCGCTGCAGGTGGCGAACCTCGGTCGCCAGCCGCTCAACGGACGAGGCGATGACGCCGAGCGTGGCGAAGAACATCGCGTGGCGGTCGCGCGGGATCACCTGGGTCGACACCGGCTCGACCGTCAGCCCCATCTTCTCCGCGACATAGGCTTCGACGCGCGGATCGATATTGGCGAAGGTGCCGACCGCGCCGGAGATGGCGCAGGTGGCGACGTCCGCCCGTGCCGCGGCCAGCCGATCGCGGTTGCGGGCGAATTCGGCGTAAGCCTGCGCCATCTTGAGGCCGAACGTCACCGGCTCGGCATGGATGCCGTGGCTGCGGCCGATCGTCGGCGTCAGCTTGTGCTCGAAGGCGCGGCGCTTCAGCACGGCCAGCAGTTCGTCGAGATCGGCGAGCAGGATGTCGGACGCGCGGGCGAGCTGGACGGCCAGGCAGGTGTCGAGCACGTCGGAACTGGTCATGCCCTGATGCAGGAACCGCGCCTCCGGCCCGACCTGCTCCGCCACCCAAGTGAGGAAGGCGATCACGTCGTGCTTCACCACCGCCTCGATCGCGTCGATCGCGGCGACGTCGATCCTGGGCCCGGTCGCCCACCAGTCCCACACCCGGCTCGCGGCCTCCCGCGGCACCGTGCCGAGCTCCGCCATCGCCTCGAGCGCATGCGCCTCGATTTCGAACCAGATGCGGAATTTCATCTCCGGCTCCCAGATGGCGGTCATCCGGGCGCGGGCGTAGCGGGGGATCATGGGCGCTCCTGGCAGGGAAAGGCGGCCCGGTAGCAAAACAAGCACCGCCCATCAATCGGCCCGCTGCCGCGGGCGGGGGGAGGGCGAAGCGCTTCGCCGCGTTGAAGCGCCCTGGGACCGCGATTACCGTGCGCTCATGCGGATAGAGCCGATCATCGAAGTCACCCTCGACCAAGGCGGTTTGCGCGTCCGGCCGGCCGCCACGCGCTTCACCTTCATCTACCGCGCGGCGATGGAGGTGAGCTGGGATGAAGATGCCGGCGCGCTGACGGGGCCGCGAACCCCGGGATCGGATCCGGTCCAGCTGTTCCGGCGGATGCTTCGCGCGGCGGCGGACGAATATGGCGTGGTTCTGCGGATCACCGCGTCGACCCGATGGACCGGGGTGCCGGCCGATCTTCAACGGGAATTGGAGGTCTTTTCGGCCGGCGACTGGGCCCGCGGATTCGAAGCCGAGCGGAAGCGGAGCAACGAGCTTGGGTGGAACCTCGCGCAGATGCAGCAGCTGCTCTCCGACGCGGCGCCGCTCTGGGCCGAGCAGCGCTATGCCGAATACGTACGCCTCCTTGCTCCCTACCGGGACCGGCTCTCGCCCGCGCAGCTCAAGCGGCTGGAAATGGCCGAGCGACGGGCAGGGAGCTGAACTCTTCTTCTGAACCGAGGTCGCGAGGCGTCCCGGCTCAGATCAGGCCCAGCGACCTCAGGCTCGCATGGCCGGCGGCGCCGACGATGATATGGTCGTGAAGGGTGATGCGCAGATGCCTTCCGGCTTCGGCGAGGTCGCGGGTGATGCGGATGTCCTGGGCGCTGGGGCTCGGGTCGCCGCTCGGATGGTTGTGGACGATGATGATCGCGGTCGCGTGGCAATCGAGCGCGCGGCGCATCACTTCCCGGATGTAGACCGCCGATTCGTCGACCGATCCCTCCCACATCTGCTCGTCGCGGATGAGGACGTTCTTGGAATTGAGGAACAGCACCCGCACGCTTTCGATCGGATTGTGCGCCATGCGCGCGTGCAGATAATCGAGCAAAGCCTGCCAGGAGCCGAGCACCGGCCGGTCCTTCACATCCTCCTGCATCAGCCGGAGCGCCGCAGCCTGCGCAACCTTGAGCGCCGCCACGGCGCCTTCGCTGAGATCGGAGGCGCGGGAGATCGTCTCCGCGTCGGCCGACAGCAGGGCGCCGAATCCTCCGAATTCCCGGATCAGCTTCTTGGCGAGCGGTTTGGTGTCGCGGCGCGGCAGAGCGAGGCCGAGCAGATATTCGACCAGCTCATGATCGAGCAGCGCGTCGGGCCCGCCTTCGAACAGCCGCCGCCGCAGCCGCGCCCGGTGTCCGCTCATGTCCTCTTGCGAGTCCCCCATAAGCGTGGATTAAGCTTTGCCATGGCCTTAGGCAAACGGTCGGTCGGCGCGTGACCGTGACGGGAGCGGAACGCCGGCCGCTGATGGAGGTTGAGCGCTTCATGTTCCGAAATTCGCCGGCTGCCCCCGGGATCGGTTTCCGATAGGCGCATATTCAGTGGAAGAGGAAGAAGCGGGAGCGACGGAGCGCCGGCGGCGGCGGAGATGGCCGCGCGCCCTCCTGGCGCTGCTGCTGCTCATCCTCCTCGTCCTGCTGATCGTCTGGACCCAGCGGATCCGGATCGCCGATGATTATATCGACCGCGAATTGCGCCGGCGCGGCGTCCAGGCGACCTACGACGTCACCAATATCGGCTTCCGCCGCCAGCGGCTTCAGAATGTGGTGCTCGGTAATCCCGCCGATCCCGACCTCACCGCCGACTGGATCGAGATCGAGACGCGGATCGGCCTGTTCGACCCGAGCGTCGAGAAGATCACGGCCCGCGGCGTGCGGATGCGCGCCCGGATCGTCGACGGGCGGGTGTCGCTGGGAGAGGTGGACAAATTGCGGCCGCCGCCCACCGATGAGCCGTTCCGCCTGCCCGATCTCAACGTCGATCTCGCCGATTCGGGCGTGTTGCTGGAGACGCCTTCGGGCGCCGTCGGGATCGGCATCAGCGGGCGCGGCAATCTCGCCGACGGATTTCGCGGGCGGGTGGCCGCGGTGTCCCGGCAGCTCGATTTCGGCGCCTGCCGTCTGGTCGCGCCGCGCGCGTCGGTGGCGGTACATGTCGAGCGCGAGCGGCCCACCATTCGCGGTCCGCTACAGGCGGAAGAGGGAGGCTGCGGCCGCACCTTCGAGGTGATCGGGCCGCATCTGGGTCTCGATCTGACGCTGACCGAGGGGTTCGACGGCTGGAACGGATCGGCCGACATGCGCAGCGTCGCTGTCCGTGCCGGTCCGCAGGCGCTGGCCGCCTTCACCGGGCGGCTGAGCTTCGAAGGCGACGGCCGGATGACCCGCGGCGAGATCGACGCGGCCGCGGCGCACACCCTGACCGACTATTTCCGATCCGGCCGGACCCGGCTGCGCGGGCGCTATGCCTTCTCGACGGCACGCGGGACGTTGAGCTTCCTCGGCGATAGCGCGGTCGCCGGGGTGGTGCCGCGGCCGTCGCTTCTCGCCCCCGCCACCGGCGTCCTTCGCGGGCTGGGCGGGACTCCGCTCGATCCGGTCGGGCGTGCGCTGGCGGACGCGGTGGAGCGGGCGGGCGCGGCCGGGTCCGACGTGCGGGCCAACGTCACTCTGGTCAACGGACCCGATTATGGCGCGGTTCGGTTCGAGCGGCTGCGCGGCGTCAGCGGCAGCGGCGCAAGGTTCGGAATCGAAGGCGCGCAGGGGCTCACTTATTACTGGCCGTCGGGCACGCTGCAGACCGAGGGGCTGTTCGCGGTCGCCGGCGGCGGGCTTCCCGACGCGCGCTTCCGGGTCCGGCAGCCCCGCCCCGGCGGCCCGGTGAGCGGAGTCGGCCGGATCGCCCCCTTCGCCGCCGGCGGGGCGCGGCTGGAGCTGGGAGAGCTGCGTTTCGACGCCGGCCCGGACGGCAGCACCCGCCTCCTCACCCATGCGACGATGTCCGGGCCGTTCGGTGGCGGCACGGTCGAAGGGCTCAGCCTTCCCGTCGACGCGCGCTTCGGCGCCGGCGGCTTCGTCCTCAATCCGGCATGCGTTCCCGCCCGCTTCGAGCGGCTGCGCCTCGACGGACTGGCGCTGGGCCCGGCGCGCCTGCCGGTCTGCCCGGAAGGGCGCGGTCTCATCTTTCGGGCTCCGGGGGGCACCGTACGCGGCGCCGGCCGCATCGCCGCGCCGCGTTTCGCGGGGACGCTCGCCGGCACGCCGATCGCCATCGCGGCCGATTCGCTGCGCTTCGACATTGCGGGTCCGGATCTTGACGCCACCAACCTGGCGGTGGACCTCGGCCGCGAACCCTGGGTTAACCGTTTCGAAGCCGCCGCGCTCACCGCCCGCTTCGGTGGCGGCGGCGCGGCGGGGCGCTACCGCAGCCTGTCCGCCCGGCTGGCCGGCGTGCCGCTGGTCTTCTCGGACGGGGAGGGCGCCTGGCGGCTGCGCGGCGGCGACCTCGCGATGGAGGGCAGTCAGCGCGTTTCCGACGAAGCCGATCCGCCGCGTTTCCTTCCCCTTGTCAGCAACGATTTTCGGCTGACCTTGGCCGACGATTTGATTCGCGCCACCGCCGGCCTGCGCCACCCGGACAGCGGGACGCTGGTGACCGAGGCGACCGTGCGCCACGATCTGTCGACCGAACGCGGCGAAGCGGTGCTCGACGTGCCGGGCCTCACCTTCGGCGAGGGGTTCCAGCCGGACGACATCACCCCGCTCACCGTCGGCGTGGTCGCCCTGGTTGACGGCACCGTCACCGGGCGGGGCAGGGTGGAATGGGGTCCCGATTTCACCCGCAGCACCGGCCGCTTCCGCACCCGGGGCATGAACCTCGCCGCCCCGTTCGGCCCGGTCGAGGGGCTGACGACCGAGATCGAGTTCACCGATCTTCTCGGCCTCGTCAGCGCGCCCGGACAGATCGCCGAAGTGGGCGTCGTCCGCACCGGCATCGACGTGTTCGACGGCCGCATCCGCTACCAGCTCCTGCCCGACAGCCATGTCCGGATCGAGGCGGGGCGCTGGCCGTTCGCGGGCGGCGAGCTGCTGCTCGAGGAGACGGTGCTCGACTTCAGCCAGCCCTCCACCCACCGCCTGACCTTCCGCGTCATCGGCCTTCAGGCGCCCAATTTCATCCAGCAGATGGAATTCGGCAACATCGCCGCCACCGGCACGTTCGACGGCGTCATTCCGATGGAGTTCGACATACGCGGCGGCCGGATCGTCGGCGGGCGGCTCGAGGCGCGGGCGCCGGGCGGCACCCTGTCCTATATCGGCGAGCTCACCGACCGCGATCTCGGCACCTGGGGCAAGCTGGCCTTCGACGCGCTGAAATCGCTGCGCTATTCGCGGCTGGTGATCGAGCTGGACGGCGCGCTGGACGGCGAGTTCCTGACCCGCATCCAGCTCGACGGCATCGCCCGCGATCCGGAGCTCGCGGCGCCGGCCGGCGGCGGCATCACCGGTCTCGTCGCGCGGCGCGCGCTGTCGCAGCTGGCGCGGCTGCCGTTCCGCTTCAACGTGCGCATCCAGGGTCCCTTCCGGGCGCTGATCGGCACCGCGCGCTCGTTCGACGATCCCAGCCTGCTGATCCAGCCGGTGCTGCCGCCGGAGCTTCGCGACCTTCCCACCACCGTGTCCAACGTTCAGCGTGACGAAAGCGAGAATGAGCCATGAAGAGGCCGATATTGACGAGAGCTAGTCTTGATGCGGGCCGCGCGCCCGCCGGCGCGGGCCTTCGGGGCCTGGCCCTGCTCGCCGCCCTGCTTCTCCTCGCGGGGTGCGTGCAGGTGAGCGCGCCGGAGCGGCCGATCGAGATCAACCTCAACATCAATATCCGCCAGGAAGTGGTGGTGCGGCTCCAGCAGGACGTGCGCGACCTCATCCAGCGGCAGCCGGGCGTCTTCTGACGCCGCCGCCGGGCGGAACGATTTTGGAGGGAACGTAAGATGACCAGGGGGATGACATACGGGATCGCGCTGGCGCTGGGGACGGCGGCGCTGGTGCTGGCGGCCGGCGGGGCCGCCGTCGCCATGCAGCAGGACGCCGCCGCGGCGCTCCGCCAGGCCGGGCAGGCCGGCGAGCAGGCGGACGGCTATATGGGCGTGGTCGGCAACGCCTCCGCCCAGACGCGCGCGCAGGTCGATTCGGTCAACATCCGGCGCCGCGCGCTCTACACCGAACTCGCCGCCCAGCGCCGCGCCACCATCGAGGAAGTGGCCGCCGCCACCGCCTGCGAAATCTTCGCCAGCCGCGTCGGCCCCGGCCAATATTACCGCCTGCCCGACGGCGTCTGGCGCCAGCGCAACGGCAACGAGCCGGTGCCGCGCCCCGCCTGGTGCAGCTGAGCCGGACGGGCGCGCCCGGCGGCTGACTTCTCCGCCCTGCCGGGG
Source organism: Allosphingosinicella sp. (assembly GCF_046295735.1). Taxonomy (GTDB): domain Bacteria; phylum Pseudomonadota; class Alphaproteobacteria; order Sphingomonadales; family Sphingomonadaceae; genus Allosphingosinicella. The sequence goes on along the minus strand of NZ_JBKBMQ010000012.1, from coordinate 66,011 downwards.
ATTTGCGGCTGTTGACTTGGTCCCCACCCCTTCCTAAAGGGGCGGCGCCTTGGCGGGTCGGTTCGCCGGCATGTCCCACGCCCTCTTGAGACCTCGTCCCGGCGGGCCTCTCACATGGGCTGAAGACATGGCGGAAGACGGATCCCGGCAGGACCCCGCATCTCAGGATCGGCGCCTGACATCGCTCGAAGAGCGGCTACGTCAGGCCGAGGATCAGGAGGCCGCGCGGACGGGACGGTCGCGAAAGCCGGTCGATGCCAATTATCGACTCGGCAATCAGGTGATCTCCTATCTGATCGGGGGTCCGGCAGGCGGCGCGCTGATCGGCTGGGTCCTCGACCGCTGGTTCGGCACGGCGCCCTGGCTCCTGCTCGTGCTGCTGTTCCTCGGAATGGCGGCCGGGTTCTGGAATATCGTCAAGATTTCAAGCAAGCGCCCGGATTAACCCCGGGCGTTCGGCTATCAAACGGGACAGACGCGTGGCCACCGAAGAGGGCAGAATCGACCCGATGCACCAGTTCGAGGTGCACAGTTTCGCAGACCTGTTCACGATCGGCGGGCAGCCGATCGCCTTCACCAACTCCGCTTTGTGGATGCTGGTGACGCTGGGCGTGCTGTGGCTGTTCATGCTGGGCGGGATGAAGCGCCAGCTCGTCCCCGGCCGCTGGCAGGCGGCGGTGGAGGGCGTGACCGGCTTCATCTCGTCGATGATGACGACCAATATCGGGCCGGAGGGGCGCAGGTTCACCCCTTACGTCTTCTCGCTGTTCATGTTCATCCTGATCGCGAACCTGCTCGGCCTGATGCCGTTCGGGATCGTCGGCCTTCACCCCTTCACCGTGACGAGCCACCTCACCATCACCGGCGTGCTGGCGATCGTCAGCTTCGGCATCGTGCTCGCGGTCGGCTTCCTGCGCCACGGCTTCCACTTCTTCTCGCTGTTCGTGCCGCACGGCGCGCCCTGGTGGATGCTGCCGATCCTGATCCCGGTCGAATTCGTGTCCTTCATGGTCCGCCCGTTCAGCCTCGCGCTGCGTCTGTTCGTGGCGATGACGGCGGGGCACATCCTCCTCAAGGTGCTGGCCGGCTTCGTCATCAACGGCACCAATGCCGAGGCTCTGTGGGTGGCGCCGGTCGTCGCGCTGCCGAGCTTCATCCTGATGATCGGCATCAGCGCGCTGGAGCTGCTGGTCGCCGCCATCCAGGCTTATGTGTTCGCGCTTCTGACCTCGCTCTACCTCAACGACGCGGTCAATCTTCACTGAGTTTCCCACCAACCTTTTCAAAGTTTTACACAAAGGAGTTACATCATGGACGCAGAAGCCGCTAAGCTGTTGGGTGCCGGTCTCGCCGCGATCGGCGTCGGCATGGCCGCGCTGGGCGTCGGCAACGTGTTCGGCTCGTTCCTTGAGAGCGCGCTGCGCAACCCCGCCGCCGCCGACGGCCAGCAGGGCCGCCTGTTCATCGGCTTCGCCGCCGCCGAGCTTCTCGGCCTGCTGGCGTTCGTCGTCGCGATGATCCTGCTGTTCGTCGCCTGACGCACCTTTCCTGACACAGCGTATCAAGGACGGGCGGTAAGCTTATGCCTCAGATAGCCCAGATCGCATCGACCTACGCGTCGCAATTCTTCTGGCTCTTCATCGTCTTCGGCCTCATCTATTTTGCGATCGGCCGTGGCATGCTCCCGAAGATCGAAGCGACCGTGGACGCGCGCGACCGGCGCATATCCGAGGACCTCGCCGAGGCGGAGCGCGCACGCGCCGAAGCCGACCGGACCGAGGAAGCTTACCGTGCCCGGACCGAAGCGAACCGGGCCGAGGCGCTGAAGGTGACCCAGGCCGCCAAGGACGCCGCCGCAGAGGAAAATGCGCGCAAGCTCGCCGCCGCCGACGCGGCGATCGGCGAACGGATCGCGTCGGCCGAGGCGCGAATCCGCGCCGCGACCGACGCGGCCCTTGCCGAAATCGAAGACGTGGCGGCCGACGCCGCGCAGGACATGGTGGCCAAGCTTTCGGGCGCGGCGGTGTCGCGCGACGAGGCCGCCCAGGCAGTGAAGGCCGCGCTCCATGGCTGACGTCCGGACGATCGATCCCAATACGGCTCTGGTGACCCATAACCTCACCGATCCGCACCGGGAAATGGGCCTGCCGGAAACCGGCACCCACGCCACCACCGCCGCCCAGGCCGACGTGCCGCCGGGCGAGCATCATGCCGATCCGACCGCGCTGGGCCTCAACGCCACAGCCTGGGTCGCGCTGTCGATGCTGGTGGTGATCGGCATCCTCCTCTGGAAGAAGGTGCCGGCCGCGATCGGCCGCGCGCTCGACAAGAAGATCGCCGCGATCCGCGAGCAGCTGGACGAGGCCGCTCGCCTTCGCGCCGATGCCGAGGCGCTGAAGGCCGAATATGAAGCCAAGGCCGCCGCCGCCGGCGCCGAGGCCGAAGCGATGATCGAGCGCGCCCGCAGCGAGGCCGATTCTATCCTCCGCCAGGCCGAGACCGACGCCGCCGCCTTGGTCGAGCGCCGCGGCCGCATCGCCGAGGACAAGATCGCCGCCGCCGAACGCGCCGCCCTCGACCAGGTCCGCGCCCAGGCCGCCGCCGCCGCAGCAGCAGCGGCGGAGCGCCTGATCCGCGAGCGGCACGACGCCGGCGCGGATCGGGCGATGGTGGACCAGGCGATCGCGGGGCTTGGCCGCGCCCACTAGGTCTACCCCTCGTTCCTCGCCGCCGTCGCCGTCCGCGCCCGGAGGAAGGTCAGGGATGAGGCGAGCCACAGGCCGGTGAAGGCGACGGTCAGGGGGCCAGTGAAGTAGCCGTAAGCGAGGGCGATCAGGCCGGCGAGTAACTGGGCCGTCGCCGCGCCCGCCATCGCGGCGGCAAGGCCGCCCGGGCGAAAGCCGCCGAGCAGTCCGCCAGCAAGCGCCAGTGCCGGGACCGCGAAGAAGATGATGTTGATCCTGTTCTCCTCCGATCCCGCGAAGCCGACCGCCAGATTCCCCCAGATCAGCAGGAACGCCGTTCCGAGCGCGATCGCCGCTCCGAAGCGATAGGCGAAGCGCGCCGGGACCCTGAGCGCGAGCTCGAAGGCCAGGCCCACGGCGGCGATCATGATGAAGGCGAAGGGCAGGTCGGCGAGTTCCCAGGCGGCCGGATCGGCAATCTTCATGGCGAACAGCGGAACCAGGATCAGCGCCGCGGCGGCGATCCAGGCGAACGACCGCACCCGCTGCGGCCGATCGGCGAAGGCATGCACCATTTCCCTAACTCCTTGAACGGTCGGCTTGGCCGACATCCTACATCGACCAGCGCGGCCGATGCAGGGGGTCTACAGGGGCTGGGTGCGACCGTGGTGAGCGCCGCGTGCGCTTGTGGTGAAACTTACCAGCAGAAACAGTGCAGACGCGCGCTCGGCGCGCCGTCCGCCGCCCGGCGTCAACCTTCCCCAGCTCGTCGGGCGGCAGGCAGGGCACCCGGTCCGCGGTCCAGTCGATCTCCGAGGTGGTGGGGACGTTGCCGCTGAAGCGCGCGGCAAGGCTTCCGCCCGTCGGACTGTATCCAATCCTGGCCATGCTGTTGTCGAAATTGGCGATCCGCCCGTTGGCGCGCCGTGCTGTCGCCGCGTCGATCTCCGGCTGGGTGACGCGCGACCCGCGCGCCATCCGGATCGCGCCGTCCCTCATGCCGAACGCGCGATAATAGTTACGCCCGAAGATCAGCGTGTCGATGCTGCTGTTGAACGACCATTGCGTGGGTCGCGTCTCCTCCGGGAGCCGAACCGTCGTCACGTTGCAGGAATAGCCCGGCGCCGAGTAGTAGGGCAGGTCCTGGTTCTGCTCGGCCGGCCGCACCCGGCGCTCGGGTGGCGAGAACCCGCCGCCGGGTAAAGAGAGCCAGCGGCTGCCGTTCGACCCGCTGTCCCAATCGACCGTCCAGGTCCCCGTGATGGTGAGCACGCCCGCGCGGGCGGCTTCGTCATAGCGCCAGCGGACATCATCGACCGTCTGCCAGGTCGAGCCGACCATATGCTGGCGGAACAGGCTGACCAGCTGGTTCGGCGTCAGTGCCGACATTTGAGACTGCATCTCGAGCGCGGGAAGTCCGCGCTTGATGGAGGTGGTGGTGACCCGGGCGGGCTCGTCGAAGCCGGCGCGCGCGTCGATCTCGATCAGCTCCAGTTCGTCGGGCGTGACGGGAGCCGTCCACGCCACCCGCTCGATCGTGCTTCCGGCCGCGGACAGCGGCAGGACCCAGCGATAGGGGAAGACCGGGGCCTGATCCGGGCCGGCGACCGGCGGCAACGTGCCGTCGAGCCAGTAGGTCTTGCCGCCGATCTTCGCCCGCACGAGCACGTGATCGAATAGGCCCGGATTGGGCAGCCGCTCGTCCAGCCCGTCGTCGGCACCGGCATTGTTGGCGAGCACCGCTTCGGCCTGGATGCCGAGCCCGGCGAGCAGCGCCAGCAGCAACGCCGTCTTGCCCTTGCAGTCGCCGTAGCGGCGCTGCCAGGTCTCGTCCGCAGACGCCGGCATTAGGTTGCCCCCGTCCAGGCCGACATAGATGTAGCGCACCTCCTGCTGGACCAGCCGGAGCGCGGCCTTTGCCCGCGCCAGAGGATCGGCATGCGCGGCCGCGATGCGGTCGATCTCGCTCTTCAGCGTCGATCCGGCGCCGGGCGCGGCGGCCGTGACGTAGAGCGGCGCGAAGTGGCGCGAGATCGCTTTCCAATCCGCGAAGTCGCTATATTCGACGACGCGCTGCCAGCGGAACCGCGCCGGCGCGTCGGCCGGCGGGACCAGCGTCGGTGGATCGTCGAAGCGGAAGGTGATCGCCCGCTGCTGCCGCTCGGCCGCGTCGGCGATGTCGGGGGTGGCACGCACGATCGGCTCGTGACCCTCGTCCCAGCTCAAGCCGAAGCGGAAGCGGCCGGGAAAGGGGTCGGGCGCCAGCATCAGCAGACCGGCCCCGGTCGCGCCCAGCGTCGGATCGGCCGAGCGGATGGTTTGGTGAACTGCGGGTCGTACGGCCCTCGTTATATTTCACGCAAAGACGCAAAGATGCGCGAAGGGCGCACAGGCTTCGGTGGAAGCGACCCTCGGTGAAGGTGGCTGCGCCGCCTGTCTCCTTCTCCGCGGTCCTTCGCGGCTTTGCGTGAACCATCGTTCGCACCCCCTGCCGCGAGGGTGGCGTCGGGGGACGGGGCGCCCTAAATGGCGGGGCGTGAACGATCCCACTTCGTCCGACCGCTTCAGCGAGGAAAAATCCGCCTACACGGTGCGCGGCAGCGACCAGCCCGATCTCGAGGCGGGAGTCGCCGCGATCCGGCGCGTGGTGAAGACGCTGCCGGTGCGGCCGGGCGTCTACCGCATGGTCGATGCGCGCGGCGAGGTCCTATATGTCGGCAAGGCGCGGGCGCTGAAGAACCGGGTGTCGAACTATACCCAAGTCGCGCGGCTCACCAAGCGGCTGCAGCGGATGGTCGCCCAGACCCGCGACATGACGATCGTCACCACGAATACCGAAGCCGAGGCGCTGCTGCTGGAGGCGCAGCTCATCAAGCGCTTCCGCCCACCCTACAACGTGCTGCTGCGGGACGACAAAAGCTTCCCCTTCATCCTGCTGCGCGAGGATCACGGCTTTCCGCAGATCCGCAAGCATCGCGGCGCGCGGCGCCACAAGGGGCAATATTACGGCCCCTTCGCCAGCGCCGGATCGGTGACGCGGACGCTGAACGCGCTGCAGAAGCTGTTCCTGCTGAGAAGTTGCACCGACAGCTTCCTCGCCACGCGCAAGCGCCCCTGCCTGCTCCACCAGATCCGCCGCTGCAGCGCGCCCTGCGTCGGGCGGATATCGGAAGAAGATTATGCCGAGCTGGTGCAGGACGCGAAGGACTATCTGGCCGGCAAGTCGACGCGGGTGCAGCAGAAGTTGGCGGTTTCCATGCAGGCCGCGTCGGACGCGATGGATTTCGAGCTCGCCGCCGTCTACCGCGACCGGCTTCGCGCGCTGACTTTCATCCAGGGTACGCAGACCATCGCCGCGGAAGGCGTGGGCGATGCCGACATCTTCGCGCTGGCCGCGAAAGGCGGGACGATCTCGATCCAGGCCTTCTTCATCCGCGGCGGCAGCAATTGGGGGCATCGCAGCTTCTTCCCGGCGCACACCGCCGACGTGCCGGAAGAGGAAGTGATGACCGCCTTCCTGATGCAATTCTACGAAGAGGTGCCGCCGCCGCGGCTGGTGCTGATCGACCGCGACGTGCCGGAGGCGGACCTGCTGTGCGAGGCGCTGTCGGAACGGGCAGGCCGCAAGGTGCAGCTCAAGCGACCGCAGCGTGGTGATCAGGCGCGGCTGGTGCGCCAGGCGACCCGCAATGCCGAGGAGGCGCTCGAACGCCGCCTCGCCGAGACCGGCACCCAGGCCAAGGCGCTGCGCGCCATCGCCGAGATGTTCGAGCTGGCCGAGCCGCCGCAGCGGATCGAAGTCTATGACAACAGCCATGTGATGGGGACGAACGCGGTCGGCGCGATGATCGTCGCCGGGCCGGAGGGCTTCCGCAAGAACGCCTACAGGAAGTTCAACATCAAGCGGCCGGAGACCGCGCCCGGCGACGATTTCGCGATGATGCGCGAAGTGCTGTCGCGCCGCTTCGCCCGCCTGGAGAAGGAGGATCCGGACCGGTCGCGCGGCGACTGGCCCGACCTTCTCCTGATCGACGGCGGCAAGGGGCAGCTCAATGCCGTTCTCGAGACGCTCGAATGCGCCGGCATCCACGACGTGCCGGTGGTCGGCATCTCGAAGGGGCCGGACCGCAACGCCGGGCGCGAAGTGATGCACCTTCCTGGCGGACGCGAGCTGACGCTGCCGACCAATTCGCCCGTCCTCTTCTACCTCCAGCGGCTACGGGACGAGGCGCACCGCTTCGCGATCGGCGCCCACCGCCAGAAGCGCGCGAAGAGCATGGCGGCGAGCCCGCTCGACGACGTGCCCGGCATCGGCCCCGCCCGCAAGCGCGCCTTGTTGATGCATTTCGGAACGGGCCGCGCCGTCAAGGGAGCAGCGCTGGAGGACCTGGAAAAGGTGCCCGGCATCTCGAAGGCGATGGCGCGGGGGATCTACGATTATTTCCATCCCCGCGGGTGAGCGTCTAACGTTCCCCGATGCGGCTGGAGACACGGGCGATCGTCTGCGCGGTGCGGGCCCATGGCGAGCATGGCGCGATCCTGCGCGCGCTGACGCCCCACGAGGGGCTCCGCCCGGGTTTCGTGCGCGGCGGCCGCTCGCGCCGGCTGCGGCCGGTGTTGGTGCCCGGCAACCTCGTCGTCGCCGAATTCCGCGCGCGCACCGAGGAACAGCTGCCGCAGGCCTCGGTGGAGCTCGTCCACAGCCGCGCGCCGCTGATGACCGAGCCGCTGGCCGCGGCCGGCCTCGACTGGGCCTGCGCGCTGACCGCCGCCGCCTTGCCGGAGGCGCAGCCTTATCCCCGCCTGTTCGAAGCGCTGGACGGCCTCCTCTCGGCGATCGAGGCGGCGCCGAGCGCGCGCGGCTGGAGTGCGGCGCTGGTCCGCTACGAGCTTTTGCTTCTCTCCGAACTCGGCTTCGGGCTCGATTTGTCCGAATGCGCGGCGACCGGCGCGCGAACCGATCTTGCCTTCGTGAGCCCGAAGAGCGGGCGGGCGGTGAGCGGGGAAGGGGCGGGGGCCTATCGCGACCGGCTGCTGCCTCTGCCGCCTTATCTGCTGGCGGGGGGCGTCGCGCGCGACTGGGGCGAGGTCATCGACGGGCTGCGCCTCACCGGTCACTTCCTGGCCCGCGACCTGCCGATCGCGCGGCTGGCCGAAGTCTTCGCCGCCCGCGAACGGCTGGTCGAGCGGCTGAAACGGATTGAAGGCCCGGATGCAGGCGGCCGTTGACGCGCGGGCCGGAGCAATAGAGGAAGCGTGTCGTGAAAGGCTTCTTCCCCCACAGCGCGACGACGCGCGACATCACCGTCCGCGTGTCGGTCTCCTATCTTCCCGAACAGTCGGAGCCGGGTAAGGGGCGCTGGTTCTGGGCCTATCATATCCGGATCGAGAATGGCGGCGCCAAGGCGGTGCAGCTCGTCAGCCGGGAATGGGTGATCAGCGACGGGCGCGGCGCTTCCCACGAGGTGCAGGGCGAAGGCGTCGTCGGCGAACAGCCGGTGATCGAGCCGGGCGGGGCTTTCGACTATGTGTCGGGCTGTCCGCTCACCACGCCCACGGGCCATATGGAGGGGCGCTACCATATGGTGGGCGCCGACGGCTCCGTCTTTCCGGTGGCGATCCCCCGCTTTCCGCTGGTGGCGCCGGCCGCCGGCTGAGAACATGAAAGCGCTTGCGCGACTCGCGCAAAGCGGGTGACCTGCGAGGGTGCTGTAAAGGGGGAGCGTAGATGAAGCCGAAGCGGAGCTTGAGCAGGCGCTCCTTCCTGGCGAGGGTGGCCGGCGGCGTGGTGCTGAGCGGCGGCGCGATGGCGCTGACCGGCTGCGCGACCACCGGCCTGTCCGATTCCGATCCTTCCGATCCGATGGGCGCGGGGCGTGGCCTCGGCCCGCGCCGGCCGAAAAAGGGCTGCACCGACACCGATCAGGGGCCGAACAGCGACCGCGCCGGGATCGGCCGCGGCAGCGGGACGACCGACAGCGATCCAACGGACGCGCGGGGCTGCGGCCGCGCCGCCGAGCGGGGCGAGGGCGGAGTGACCGACAGCGACAGCGGCCCCGACGCCGATCCGGCGGGGGGCGGGCGCGGAAGCGGCGGCGGCGGCACTTCGGACAGCGACTCCGGCCCGCTCGCCGATCCCGTGGGACGCGGACGCGGCTCAAGCGAGGAGGGTGAGGACGAGGAAGCGAGCGACAGCGACTCCGGCCCCGACGCCGATCCCGCCGGCCGCGGCCGCTGGCGCCGCAACGCCACGCCGATCTGACGGTTTCCCTCGCCGGCCGCCGCTGGTAGGGCACCGCTTCGGCCTGCGATGGAGGGGTGGAAGTGACGGGAAGCGAGCCCGAAGACGGCGATCTGGTGCGCGGCGCGCCCAAGGTCCCGGTGCCGGACGAGGTCGCGGAAGCGGTACGGACCCTGATCCGCTGGGCCGGCGACGATCCCGGCCGCGAGGGCCTTGCCGACACGCCGCTCAGGGTCGCCCGCGCCTGGCGCGAATATGCCAGGGGCTATGAAGAGGATCCGGCGCATCATCTCAGCCGCACCTTCGACGAGGTGGGCGGATATGACGAGATCGTGCTGCTGAAGGACATCCCCTTCCAGTCGCATTGCGAACATCATATGGCGCCGATCATCGGCAAGGCGTCGATTGCCTATCTGCCCCGCGACCGGGTGGTCGGCATCTCCAAGCTCGCCCGCGTGCTGCACGGCTTCGCGCGGCGCCTGCAGGTGCAGGAACGGCTCACCGCCCAGGTCGCCGACTGCATCTGGGAGCATCTGGAGCCCAAGGGCGTGGCGGTGGTGATCGAGGCGAGCCATGCCTGCATGACCGCGCGCGGCGTCAACACACCCGGCGTGATGATGACCACCAGCCGGATGATGGGCGTCTTCCGCTCCGACGAGCGCAGCCGGCGCGAGGTGCTGGCACTGATGGGTCGGTGAGGGGGATGGCGGGTTAGTCGAAGGCCGCCCCTCAACCCCCTAAGGCTGGTCGCCCCAATAGCGCAGCAGGTTCTGCTGGACGAGCTGAAGCCGGGCATAATTGGCCGGGTCCATCTTGAGGCCCTCCAGCGCCGCCACCTCGTTCAGCTCATAGAGCATCGCACGCCGCCAGGGGTCCTTGATCCGGCTCTGCATGAAGGTGATCGCGACCCAGCGCTCGCCCGATGTCACCTCCTCCACCTCGTGGAGCGTGTCGGACGGGTAGACGATCGCGCTGCCCGGCTTGCCCTTGAACCGCAGCTCGGCGCTGCCGAGCGTGACGCGCAGCGCTCCCCCCTCGTAGCTGTCCGGATCGCCGAGAAACACGGTGCAGCTGAGATCGGAGCGGACCAGGCCCTGCGGGCCGCGGATATAGGCCATGTCGTGATGGGCGCCGTAGCGCATGCCCGCCGTGTAGCGGGTCATCAGCGGCGGCGCGATCGCGACGGGAAAGGCGAAATTCTGGAAATCCTCATGCGCGGCCATCGCGTCGAGGACGATCTGCGAGCTTTGCTGATAGGCGCCGGCGTCGTTGAGCTGGAGGTTGTTCTTCACCGTCGAATGCGGATTGCTGATCCGCCCGTCGACGAACTGCGCCCGCGCCGCGATCGCGCGCAGCCGCTCCACCTCGCTTCGGCCGAGGAGATCCGGAATTTCCCTGAACATGGAACGGCGTGTAGCGGCCCCGCTTGCCTCCCGGCAAGCCGGGCCGTCTAGGCGCGGCTGCGGACGTAGGAGCCCGGCGCGGGCTCGATCGCCTTCAGCTTGCCGGTGCCGGGCTGGCGGGCGGCGACCTTGTCCTGTCCCGCGGCGAGCATGTGCTGCCAGTGCGGCCACCAGCTGCCGTCCTTGCGCTCGGCGCCGTCCAGCCATTGCTCCGCCGTCGCCGGGAGCGCGTCGTTCACCCAATAGCCGTGCTTGTTCGCGGACGGCGGGTTGATGACGCCGGCATTGTGACCGGATCCGCCGAGCAGGAAGCGAACCTCGCCGCCCATCAGCCGCGCGCTGTCATAGGTCGCGTTCCAGGCCGACACATGGTCGTCCTTGAGCGAAATGGCGGTGAGCGGCGTCTTCACCCGTCCGAGGTCGATCTTCACGCCGTCGACGACAAGGCCGCCCTTGGCGAGCTTGTTGCCGTTGAGGATGTCCTTGGCCCAGCTGAGCAGGAAGGCGCGCGGGATGTGGGCGCCGTCGGCGAACCAGTAGAGGATGTCGCTGGGCGGCGCTTCGCGGTCGAGCAGATAATGGTTCACGACCGAGGACCAGATGAGGTCGTTGGCGCGCACCGCCGAAAACAGCGCCTGCAGGTCCTGCGCGGCCATGAAGCCCTTGTGGAGGAGGTGGCGCTCCATCGCGCGCAGCTGCTCCGGCTCCGAGAAGGTCGCCCACTGGCCGAGGCGGGAGAAGTCGAACAGCGTGCCGATGGTCGTGGTGGAGGCGACCCGGTCGCCCTGGCCCTTTGCGGCCAGCCAGGCGAGCGCGATGGCGATCAGCGTCCCGCCCATGCAGAAGCCGAACATGTCGACCTGCCGCTCGCCGGTCGCCTGCTCGATCGCGTCCAGCGCTTCGATCGGCCCCTGCCGGATATAGTCGCCGATATCCTTGTCGGCGAGCTCGGGACCCGCATTGACCCAGGAGATGACGAAAACGGTGTGGCCCTGCTCCACCAGCCAGCGGATCAGCGAGGATTTCGGCTGGAGATCGAGCAGATAATATTTGTTGACCAGCGGCGGCACGTAGAGGAGCGGCCGGCGGTACGCCTTGTCGGTGACGGGGGCATATTGGATGAGCTGCATCAGCTCGTTCTGGTAGACCACGCTGCCCGGGGTGGCGGCGATGTTGACGCCCAGCTCGAACTCGTCGGCCGCGCGGCGCTGCACCGCGCCCGCTTCGGCCGCGTCGGAGAGCAGATTGGCGAGGCCGGACACGAGGCTGAGGCTGTTGGTGTCGATCGCCCGCTTGATCGCTTCGGGGTTGGTGAAGGCGAAATTGGCGGGCGAGATCGCCTGCAGGAATTGCTGGGTGAAGAATTCGACGCGGGTGCGGGTGCCTTCGTCCAGGCCCTCCGCATTGTCGATCACCTCCTGCGCGCGGCGGGAGGCGAGCAGATAGGCCTGCTTCAGATAATCGAACGCCGGCTGTTCGGACCAGGCTTCATCCTTGAAGCGGCGGTCGCCCCGCTCCGGCTCGATCAGCGGCCGGGCCTCGCCGCCGGCCAGACGCGCGGCGGTGGCGGACCACAGCTTCATCCAGTCGGCGGCGGCGTCCGCTTGCACCTTGAACAGCGGCGCCGGATTGGCGGCGAGGTGAGCGAAGAAATCGGCGAAGGCGCGCGCCGGCGCGGACGGATCGTAGGGCAGGGGGACGTGCGGATCGAACGCGCGCGTCGCGGAGGCGCGGGCCAGGTCGAGCGCGCCGGTCAGCACCCGGCCCCAGGCGTCGGCGAACTGTTCCGGGCTGGGGGCGTCGGCGGCGGGCTTCCAGAGATCCGCGATCATGCTCAGAGCGCCAGCAGCTCGTCCACCGCGGTGCAGTCGCGCGGGGTCACGAACAGGAACAGCATCGCCTTTTCGGGATTGGCCGTCGCCCAGCCTGCCTCCGGGTCGGCCGGCATCAGGTCGTTGGCGGGTGCCCGCAGCGGCAGCGCCGGGGCGGTGTCGAACGCAATTTCCGCGTGCTCGCAGATCGCGGCCGCCTGAGCCTCGAAGGTCATGAGACAATCCTCTTGCTGGTGTGCGGCGCCTCTCTCATAGTCGCGGCCTGAAATCCATTTGGATTTTGCCGCAACCGTCGTGCGAAAGTTCACAGACCCTTGGCCGAGTTCGACTGGAACAACCTGCGCTCCTTTCTCGCCATCGCACGGACCGGGCGCCTGACCCTCGCCGCCGCGCGGGCGCGGCTCGACCATACGACCCTCTCCCGCCGCATCGCCGCGCTCGAACATGCGCTGAAGGCCAAATTGTTCGATCGCAGCCCGACGGGATACACGCTGACGGAGCAGGGGCGGCGGTTGCTGCCGATCGCGGAGGAGATGGAGCGGCTGGCGATCGGCGCGGGCGACACGGTGGGCGGGACCGCCGCATGCGTCGAGGGGACGGTGCGGATCGGATCGCCGGAAGGCTTCGGCTCCTACTTCCTGGCGCCGCGGGTCGCCTGCCTCAAGGACCGCTATCCGGACTTGACGGTGCAGCTCGTCGCCGCGCCGTCGGTGTTCAGCCTGTCGAAGCGCGATGCGGACCTTGTCGTCTCGGTCAGCAAGCCGCCGGCGGGCCGGCTGAGCGCGGCCAAGCTGATCGACTATGACCTCGCCCTCTATGCGGCGCCGCGCTACCTCGCCGGTCATCCGCCGATCGGGAACACCGCCGATTTGTCGGGGCACCGCTTCGTCTCCTATATCGGCGACCTGCTCAATTTCCCTGAACTCGACTTCCTCCAGCATGTGGCGCCCAATGGCGCCACCGCACTCGAAAGCTCCAACCTCGTCGCGCAGCTCAAGGCGACTTTGGGCGGGGCGGGGCTGTGCATCCTTCCCGCCTTCCTCGCCCGCGAGCAGCCGGGGCTGGTGCGGGTGCTGGCCGACGAAGTCCGCCTGACCCGCCCGCTCTGGCTGATCGTCCACCAGGATCTCGCCGAGCTCGCCCGCATCCGGGCGGTGCTGCGCTTCATCACCGACGAGGTCGAGGCCGCCCGCGACCTGTTCAAGCTCGGCTGAGGCGCGTCAGCGCCGGCCGGCGTCGAAGCCGTAGACGCTCGGCTCGTAAACCGGCTCGATGACGAGCGCGTCGGGTTCGGCGGGGAGAGGGGACTCCGCCCTGCGCGGAGAGGTGGCGCGCAGCAGGCGGCGGGGGCATCCGGCGGTGCCGCGGCCGCGGACCGAATCGATCAGCGACGCGGCGGCATGTCTGAGGCTCAAGCGCACGTTCTTCCTTCGGTTCTCCCCCCGGAGACGCCTCGGGATAGCGGCGGGTCGGTTAAGGCGGGGCTACCGCGCGGGGTGCGGGGAACCGCCGGCCGCCGCCTTATTGTACCGGCGCATTGCCGCGCAGGCGCTGGCGCGCCCGCTCGATCGCGGCGTCGTTGCGGCGGACGTCGGCGCGGGCCTGGACGGCGCGGACGAACTGCTCGGTCAGCTCCTGGCCGGCACTCTGGTTCAGTTCGCGGCGCGCCGCCTGGATCGCCGCCTGATTGTCGGCCGCGTTGCCCGGTATCCGCTCGGCGAGGTGGACCACGAACCAGCCGGCGCCGTTCGGTGCTTCGAGCAAGCGGGCATTGCCCTGGGGAATGGCGAACATCAGCGCGATCGGAGCCGGCACCTGCCCGCCCGCTTCGATGAGCTCGATCCGACGCGCCTCCACCGGTTGCGGCGGCGGCAGGCGCGCGCCGGCCGCGGCGAAGGCGGCGGCCGGAGCGGCGCCGCCGTTGATCCGCTCGATGATGTTCTGCGCGACCGCGCGGGCGCGTTCGGACGCGCGGCGGCGGATCAGGTCCTCGCGCACCTCGGCCTGGATTTCCTGGAGCGGCGGCGGCGCGGCGGGCAGCACGCGCGCCACGGTCACGGCGGCGAAGCGCTCGTTCTGTTCGACCGTCAGCACCGCATAATCGTCGTCCTGGCCGAGCTGGAACACCTCGCCCAGCAGCGGCTGCAGTTCGGGCGGAAGCTGGAAGGCGGTGCCCGGCGCCTGGCCGCCGGCCGTGATCGGCGGCGTCTCCTGGATGCTGAGCCCTTCGGCGCGGGCGACTTCGGTGAAATTGGCGCCCTCGGCGAGCCGGTCCTCGACCCGCCCGACGAGGCCGGCGAGCGCGTCCTGCAGCTTGCGCTGCTCGACCTGCTCCCGGATCTCCTCGCGCACGGCGGCGAGCGGGCGGGCGCCCGTCTGGTTCAGTGCGTCGACCCGCACCACGTGGAAGCCGAGTTCGGACCGGATCGGGCCCGCCACGGCGCCCTGGGCGGCCGAGAAGGCGGCGTCGGCGACGGCCGGCGAAGTGACGTTGGCGAACGCCTGGCGCGTCTGGTTCGGGAAGGCGATGTCCGCGGCGCTGAAGCCCGCCTGCTGCGCCGCCTGCTGGAAGCTCATCCCTTCGCGCAGCCGCGCCGCGAAGGCGCGCGCCGCCGCTTCGTCACGGAGCACGACATGGCTGAGATTGCGGGTCTCGCTGCCGCCATAGGTGGCGGCATTCTCGCGGTAAAAGGCTTCGATCTCCTGGTCGGTGGCGCGAGTCTGGTTCGCCACCTGCTCCCGGCCGATCATCGCATAGCGCACCACCCGCCGCTCCGGCACGGTGTAGCGTGCCTGGTTCTGGCGATAGTGATTGGCCACTTCCTCGTCGGTGGGGGCGATGCCCTCGGCGAAGGCGCCGCTCGGCACGATGCCGATCGATCCGCGCCGCTGCTCCAGCCGGGCGGAGGCGAGCTGCAGCGCCACGCCCTGCGGCGCGGTCGCGGCGCCGCCGATCGGCGCCAGCATCTGGCGCTGCATCAGCTGGTCGGCGATGTCGCGGCGCAGCTGCTGCTCGGTGATGTTCTCGCGCCGCAGGATCTCGCGGAAGGCGGCGTCGTCGAACTGGCCGGCGAAGTTGCGGAAGGCCGGGATCTGCACGATCACCTGGTCGATCATCCGGTCGGTGACGGCGAGGCCCTGGTCGCGGCCAAAGGACGTGAGCGCGCGGCCGGCGATCACCTGGCGCAGCACTTCGTCGAACGCGCCCGCGTCGAGGAAGGTCGCCATGTCGAGCCCGGGCTGCTGCTGCTGCGCCTGGCGGAACTGCCGGTTGACGAGATCGGCCACTTCGGGCTCGATGACGCGATCGCCCTCGACCCGCGCCAGTTCCTCCGCGCTCGCGCCCGGCGTCAGGCCGCCCATGCCGCCGGTGCCGAAGCCGGTCACCACCAGAGCGATGAGCGCGATCCCGAGGATCCCCATCATGACGAAGGACTTCAGCGGACTGCGGGAAGAGCGGCTCATCAATCAACTCGTGTCGAAGGGAAGGGTGGGCGCCCCCCGGGGCGGTCCTGTGGCGCGCACTCATAGAAAAGGCCGCCGCCCCCCGCAAGCGCAACCGGCTTGGCGGGCCGCCCGCGCCTTGGTAGGCGCGGCATCCGACTGGATGATATGCGAAAGGAATGAACGTGCACGACCGCCGCAAGCTCGTCGCCGGCAATTGGAAGATGAACGGCAGCCTCGCGCAGCTGAAGGAACTGGCGGCGATCGCGGAAGCAGCCCGAGCGGCGGCGAGCGTCGACGTGGCGGTGTGCCCGCCCTTCACGCTCATTTCTGCGGCGGTGACCCGAGCCGGCGGCGTGCCGGTCGGCGCGCAGGACTGCCATGCGCGGGGCAGCGGCGCCCATACCGGCTGCGTGTCGGTGGCGATGCTGAAGGAAGCGGGCGCGAAGCTGGTCATCGTCGGCCATTCCGAGCGCCGCGCCGACCAGCACGAGACCGATGCGGAAGTCCGCGCCAAGGCTGAGGCCGCGCTCGCCGGGGGCCTGACGACGATCGTCTGCGTCGGCGAGAGCGAGGCGGAGCGCGAGGCCGGACGCCATGTCGAAGTGGTCGCGGCTCAGCTCGCCGGCTCGCTGCCCGATCATTGGAGCGGCGGCGAGCTGGTCGTCGCCTATGAGCCGATCTGGGCGATCGGCACCGGCCGCACCGCCACTCCCTACGACGTCGCCGACATGCACCATGCGATCCGCGCAGCGCTGACCGCCCGGTTCGGCGATGCCGGCGGGCGGATCCGCATCCTCTACGGCGGCTCGGTCAAGGCCGAGAATGCGGCCGAGCTGTTCGCGGTCGACGATGTCGACGGCGCGCTGGTCGGCGGCGCCAGCCTCACCGCCGCCCAGTTCGTCCCCATCATCCAGGCCGCCGCCGGCGCCTGAGCCGGTTGCCGTCAGCGAGAAAGCTCGCGCACCAGTTTGTCCGCGTCCGCCTCGTCATTGTAGAGGTGGGGCGTGATGCGCATGCGGTCGCCGCGCAGGCTGACATGGACCTTGGCGAAGGCGAGTCGCTCGCCGATGTCGTCGGGAAGGCCGCCGGGGAAGCGCGCGGACACATAATGGGGCGCGCGTCCTTCCGGCACGTCGAGGCCGATCCCGCGCAGCCGCGCCGCCAGGGTCTCGTTATAGGCGCCGAGCGTCGCGGAGATGTCGGCGACTCCCCAGTCGAGCAGCTGGGCGATGGCGGCGCCGGCGACGGGGAGCAAAGCGAAGTTGGAACGCTCGCCCATGTCGTAGCGGCGGGCGTCGGGCTGCAGCTCGGAGGGATAGTCGATCAGACGGCGGAAGTCCTCGGCGCCGCGCCGCGTGATCCAGCCCTGCTCGACCGGGACGCCGCATTGCCGGCGCGGCGCGGCATAGAGGAAGCCGAGCGAATAGGGGCCGAGCAGCCATTTGTAGGACGCGGCCACCATCCAGTCCGGATCGACCGAAGTCAGGTCCAGCGGCAGCGCGCCGCAGGACTGGGTGGTGTCCAGCACAAGCTCCGCTCCGACGGCGCGGCAGCGGCGGCCCACGGCGGCGAGGTCGATCAGGCCGCCGCATACCCAATGGACGTGCGGACAGCAGACGAGCGCCGTTTCCTCGCCGATCGCGGCCAGGATCGCCTCGGTCCAGCCCCCGTCGGCGCCGGGCCGGTCCACCGTCACCAGCCGTGCCCCGCTGCGTTCGGCGAGCGCGCGGGTGGCGAACACGGTCGATGGAAAATCCTCCGCGATGGTGACGATGGTCTGGCCAGGCGCGGGCGAGACGTTCGCCATCACGACGGCGAGGCCGTAGCTGACCGAGGGGATGATGGCGACGTCGCCCGCGCCGGCGCCGATCAGGCGGGCGAACAGGCCGCGCACCCGCTCCGCCTCGTCGAAGAAGTCGGGCGCCTCGATGTCCCAAGGATGGGCCTTGCGGGCGAGCCCCCGCTGCCCCGCCTCCAGCGCGGAGCGGAGCAGCGGCGACATCTTGGCGCAGTCGAGATAGGCGCGCTCCCGTTCGATGTCGAACAGCGCGCGCTGACACGGGATCGTCGGCAAGCCTAGGACTGCGCCTCCGCTTCGGGCGCGCAGTCGCCGGTCCGGCGGCCGGTCATCTGCGACTTGATCTGCACGTCGCCGTCGGTGGTGAGATAGGACACGGTGTCGATCGTTCCTTCGAACGCGTCGGCGGTGAAGGTGCCGTCGACGGTCACCCCGATATCGCCCTGCAGCCCCTTGCGGGTGCACATCATCTGCGCGTTGATGCGGCCGGACCGCATGTAGAAATTGCTGTAGGTGCAATCGTAATCGGCGCCGACGAACAAAGCGGGCGACGGCCGCGCGGCATCGCCCTCGCCGACGCACAGGCTGGAGGTGAGCCGCGTTCCGGCCGGCGTGTCGATCTTCGGCGTGCCCGAATCGGTGGACTTCAGGTCCTTCACTTCCGCGATCGTTTCCCACATGCCGCCGTCAATCGACGCGGCGCGAGTCGCCGCTTCGGCCTTGGAGGTCTGCGGATTTTCGGAACAGGCCGACACGGCCAGAAGCGGCAGCAAGGCAAGTGCATGGATGCGCATGGTTAAGCCCCTCTCCTTATTATCCGGGGGAAGCTAGCGCGTCGCGGCTGCAATGACCATATGAAAGCCATGGCGATCGCGATCCGTACCGGCCTCCAGGAACCCGAGACCGGCGAGAACTTCATCCCCCATCGTCCGCAGCGCCCCGAAAAGGCGGAGGGCGGCAAGCGCTTCAAGCTGGTGTCCGACTACCATCCGTCGGGCGACCAGCCGCGCGCCATCGCCGAGCTGACCGGCGAAGCGCTGCAGGGCGAGAAGACGCAGGTGCTGCTCGGCGTCACCGGATCGGGCAAGACCTTCACCATGGCCAAGGTGATCGAGCAACTGCAGCGGCCGGCCCTCGTCCTGGCGCCGAACAAGATCCTCGCGGCGCAGCTCTACGGCGAGTTCAAGAGCTTCTTCCCGGACAATGCGGTCGAATATTTCGTCAGCTACTACGACTATTACCAGCCGGAGGCCTACGTCCCCCGCTCCGACACCTATATCGAGAAGGAAAGCTCGGTAAACGAGGCGATCGACCGCATGCGTCACTCGGCGACGCGGGCGCTTCTGGAACGGGACGACGTGATCATCGTCGCCTCCGTCTCCTGCCTCTACGGCATCGGATCGGTCGAAACCTATTCGGCGATGGTCTTCAGCCTGAAGAAGGGCGAGACGGTCGACCAACGGGAGATCGTGCGGAAGCTGGTTGCGCTTCAGTACAAGCGCAACGACGCCGCCTTCGCGCGCGGCAATTTCCGGGTGCGGGGCGACAATCTGGAAATCTTCCCCTCGCATTATGAGGACACCGCCTGGCGTATCGCCTTCTTCGGCGACGAGATCGAGGAGATCGTCGAATTCGATCCCTTGACGGGCAAGAAGGTGGCGAGCCTCGATTATGTGAAGGTCTATGCCAATTCGCACTATGTGACGCCCGGCCCCACGCTGAAGCAGGCGATGGAGGCGATCCGCCACGAACTCGCCGAGCGGCTGAAGGAGCTCCAGGCGGAAGGCAAGCTGCTCGAGGCGCAGCGGCTGGAGCAGCGCACCAATTTCGATCTGGAGATGATCGCCGCCACCGGCTCCTGCGCCGGCATCGAGAATTACAGCCGCTTCCTCACCGGCCGGCTCCCCGGCGAACCGCCGCCCACCTTGTTCGAATATCTGCCGGACAACGCTCTGCTGTTCGTCGACGAGAGCCACCAGACGGTGCCGCAGATCGGCGCGATGGCGCGCGGCGACCATCGCCGCAAGATCACGCTCGCCGAATATGGCTTCCGCCTGCCGAGCTGCATCGACAACCGGCCGCTGCGCTTCAACGAATGGGACGCGATGCGCCCGCAGACGGTGGCGGTGTCGGCGACTCCCGGCCCCTGGGAGATGGAGCAGACCGGCGGCGTGTTCGTCGAGCAGGTCATTCGCCCCACCGGCCTCATCGACCCGCCGGTCGAGATCAAGCCGGTCGAGGACCAGGTCGACGATCTGATCGCCGAAGCGCGGGCGACGGCGAAGAAGGGCTATCGCACGCTCGTAACCACCCTCACCAAACGCATGGCCGAGGACCTCACCGAATTCCTCCACGAGGCGGGGCTCAGGGTCCGCTACATGCATTCGGACGTCGAGACGCTGGAGCGAATCGAGCTGATCCGCGACCTGAGGCTCGGCGTCTACGACGTGCTGGTCGGCATCAACCTGCTGCGCGAGGGGCTCGACATTCCGGAATGCGGTCTGGTCGCCATCCTCGATGCCGACAAGGAAGGGTTCCTGCGCTCCGAAACCTCGCTCATCCAGACGATCGGCCGCGCCGCCCGCAACGTCGAGGGCAAGGTGATCCTCTACGCCGACCGGGTGACCGGCTCGATGGAGCGCGCGCTCAACGAGACCGCCCGGCGCCGGGAGAAGCAGGTCGCCTACAACGAGGCGCACGGCATCACGCCGACCACGATCAAGCGCAACATCTCCGATATCCTCGCCGACGTGTCGCAGCGCGACGGCGTGCTTGTCGACACCGGTGACGAGGAGGCGCCGCACCTCGTCGGCCACAATCTGCGCGCGTACATCGAGGAGCTGGAGCAGCGCATGCGCAAGGCCGCCGCCGACCTCGAATTCGAGGAAGCCGGCCGCCTGCGCGACGAGATCCGCCGCCTCGAGGCCGACGAACTCGGCCTCCCCGAGCACGAGAAGAAGGCCCCCCTCCTCGGCCGCTCCAACGAGGGCAAGCCGGGGACAAGGAAGACGCGGTTCGGCAAGCAGCAGCAGATGCGGATGAACAAGAGGCCGCGGCGTTGACCCTGTTGTAACCCCGCCGTTGCAACGAGGCCCAATTGCGTGCGATTCAAATATGCGAAGAATAGGCTGCTCTTCGAAAGGAGCAGCGATGACGAGGCCCGCCAAACTGTACCTGCAGCTGCTGGAGAACCCCTCCAGGACGGTAGCCTTCCGCGATTTCGAGGCGCTGCTCCTCGCCGCCGGCTTTCAGTTCGAACGGCAGAAAGGCAGCCACAGAGCCTATCGTCACCCTGCCGTGGCGGAAGTGCTGACGGTTCAGCCGCACGGCAGCGAGGCACGGCGCTACCAAGTACGCAAGTTTCTCGCTATGATGGAGGAACATGGTTTAGAGCTTGAAGGCTGATGACTGCCCATTATCACATCAACCTGTTCTGGTCGGACGAGGACGATTGCTGGATCGGGGACGTGCCCGATCTGAAGGGCTGCTCGGCCCATGGCGAGACACCGGCCGAAGCGGCAGGGGAGGCGCAGGTCGCGGTCGAGCTCTGGCTCGAAACCGCCCGGGCGGCAGGCTTGCCGATCCCGGAGCCTCGCTATCGTCCCGCCATCTATGCGGCACGCCAAGCGGCCTGACTTCCTCAGCTTCTGTTCCGCTCACGTTTCGGCGACGGATTGTGTCCGTTCGTGCCCGCATCCGGATCATTCCTGATGGATGTTAATGCCAGTGTGAGGGAGTCGGACGACATCCGATCGTCGGAGGCACGAAGACCATGACCGATATCCGCACCCAGGCGCCGCAAACCACTCCCGATCTCGACCAGTCGAAGCCCGAGCCCCGGCCGGCGGCGGCGGTGCGCAGTCCCTGGGCGTGGGAGACGGCCTCGCGCGTGCGGCCGCCCTGGCGCCGCTAGCTTCTCCAGCAGACCGGCGCGTTCGCGAAGACTTCCGCTGCGCGGCGCGCGCCCGAGGGGAAGAGGATGCGGGTCTCGCCCCACCATTCGGCAGCCGGGACGGAGCCTCCGCAGGCGATGATCGCGCGGGCGCAGCGGATCGCGGCCGCGCCCTCGAAGCTCATGCCATCGCGGCGGCGGACGAATGCCAGCACATGCCCGGCCCGCGGCCCATCGGCGGGCACCTGCTCCCAGCCGCCTTCCACGAACAGGTTCGGTTGCGCCCGTCGAAGTTGCAGCAGATCGGCGATCAGTCGCTGCTTGCGCGCGTCGAAGCTTCGCTCCTCGCCTCCTAGCGCCCGCTGCCGCGCCTCATAGTCGACGGGCCGCCGATTGTCGGGATCGACCAGGCTGAGATCCTCGAACTCGCACCCCTGATACAGATCGGGCACTCCGGGCGCGGTGCAGCGAAGGAACGCCTGGACGAGGCCGTTCGCCTCGCCGGCCGGACGCAGGCGGGCGACGAAGCCGGAGAGATCGCTCACCAGCGGTTCGTTCGAGAGGATGCGCGACAGATAGGCGCGGGCGGCGCCTTCATAACCACCGTCCGGCTCCGCCCATGAGGAACGGAGCTTGGCCTCCCGAAGCGCCTTCTCCTGCCAGGCGGCGACGCGTTCTTCGAAGCCGTCGAGCGGCGCCGGCCAGGCTCCGACGAGGGTCTGCCACAGCATATAGGCATCGCCCGGCTCCACTCCCGCTTCGGCGGCGGGCATGAGCGCATCCCAGCGGCGGGTGGCGGCGATCCATTCCTCGGAAATCTCGCTCAGAACGGCCAGGCGGGCGCGAACGTCCTCGCCTCTTTTGTGGTCGTGCGTTGCCGTGGCGAGCATCGCCCGCGGCCAGTCGGCGGCGCGTCGCTCCATCCGGCGATGGAATTCGTCCGCCGCCATCGCGAACCGGCCGGGGTCGAAGCCGACATCGTTGCGCGAGAGCAGGTGGCCATAGCGGTAGAAAGCGGTGTCCTCGACAGCCTTGGCGGCGATCGGCGCGGAGAGTTGCTGGAAGCGGCGAACCGCTTCGGCGCGCAGGGCGGGATCGCCCGGCCCGCGGCCGGCCAGCCACTCCAGCATCCGTTCGATCACGCCCCGCTCCCCCGGCGCGGCCAGGGGCAGGGCGCGGGCGCGCGCGACCTCGCGGATCGCCTCGTCGCCGGCGGGAGCGTCGGGTCCATAGGTGCGGTAGACGGGGAAGACCCACAGCAGCCGCTCGATCGCGCGGCGGAGCATGCCGGCGGTCAGCTCCTCCTCGACGGCCAGTTCGGCGAAGGCGACGACGCAGGAAAGAAGCTGGCCTTCGAACTCCCAGGACAGCATGTCGCGCCGGGCTTCGAACTCCTCCTCGGGAAAGTCGGCCGGCCGGCCGCTGATCGCCGCCAAGTGCCGCCCGAGCGGCTCGGCGCCCGCCGGCTCGTGGAGCAGCGCCGCGACCTCGGCCATGAAGTCGTAGCCGCTGGTGCCGTCGACCCGCCAGGCATCGTCGAGCGGCTCGTCGGGCGCCAGGATCTTCTCGATCACGATATAGGCGTCCGGCAACCGCTCCCGCAGCCGGCGGCAATAGCCGATCGGGTCGGTGAGGCCATCGACATGGTCGATCCGCAGTCCGTCGATCAGCCCTTCCGCGTGCAGGCGGAAGTAGAGCGCGTGAGTGGCTTCGAACACGTCCGGATCCTCGGCGCGCAAGCCGGCGAGCTCGGTGATGGTGAAGAAGCGGCGCCAGTTCAGCCGGTCGTTGCCGCTGCGCCACCAGGCCAGCCGCCAGTGCTGCCGCGCCAGCACGTCTTCCAGCGGCCCGCCGGGATCGTCCGGGCGGACGGCGAAGCGGTGCGTGTCATAGGCCCAGACGGCAAGGCCGCCTTCGTCCCGCTTCAGCTCCAGCGCGCCATTCGCCAGCGCGTCGGGCAGGGGTTCGCCGAGGAAGGGGAGGAGGAGCTTCTCGCGCCAGTCGATGTCGAAGAAGCGCGCGTAGGCGCTGTCCGGCCCGTTCGCGAGCACATCCTGCCACCAGGCGTTGGCATGACCGGCAACGCCCATATGGTTCGGCACGATGTCGACGACGAGGCCAAGCCCGTGCCGCCTCAGCGCCGCGACGAAGCGCCTCAGCCCGTCCTCGCCGCCGAGTTCCGGATTGACGCGGGTCGGATCGACCACGTCATAGCCGTGCGTGGAGCCGGGCTGCGCGACGGTGATCGGCGCGGCATAGACATGGCTGATGCCGAGCGCGGCGAGATAGGGGACGATCCGCTCCGCATCGGCGAAGGTGAAATCGCGATGGAATTGCAGGCGGTAGGTGGAAAGCACCGTCATGCGCCGCGGCCCTCGTTGATGCGGACGATCCGCGCCGCCACGTCGGGCGCCGACAGCATGTCCTCGGCCAATCCGGGAAGGCGGCGGCGCCAGTTGGGATGCTCGTCGATCGTGCCTGGAAGGTTGGGCTGCTCCGGCTCGCCGATCAGATCCTCGGCCGGGATGATGGCGAGGTCCGACGCCGATTGCGCGACGAAGGCGCAGGCGGCGCCGACCGGATCCCCCGGGTCGATGCCGGCCCCGCGGAAGGCGCGTTTCAGCCGCGCCTTGTCCTGTTCACGGGCCGCGCGCTCCGCCGCTTCGCTGTCATGCGCGCTGGTGCGGCCGATCTTCCAGCCCCAGTCGATGTCGCGCCCCGACCACCAGCCGGCGACGGTCGGCAAATCGTGGGTGGACGTCATCGCGGCCGCGCTCTTGCTGTAGCTCTCCGGCTTCCGGAAGCCCCCACGCCCTGTGCGTTCGAACCACAGCACCCGCATGCCGAGGAAGTTTCGCGCCTCCATCTCCTCGCGGAAGCCGAGGGGGACGGTGCCGAGATCCTCGCCCACCACCACCGTCTCGGCGCGCCGGCTCTCCTCGGCGAGGATGTCCATCAGTCGCCCCTGCGGATAAGCGAGGTAGACGCCCTCGGTCGCCGGCGCGCCGCGCGGGATGACCCAGAGGCGTCTCAGGCTCATCGCATGGTCGATTCGGATGCCGCCGGCATGGCGCAGCGCGGCGCGGATCGTGTCGGTGAAGTCGCGATAGCCGGTCGCTTTCAGCCCGCGCGGCGAAAAGGTGGTGATGCCCCAGTCCTGCCCGTCCGGGCCGAGCGGGTCGGGCGGGGCGCCGACCGACAGGCCCTGCAGCAGCCCTTCGGGGCGGCTCCACGCCTGGCTTCCGCCGGGGCTCATGCCAACCGCCATGTCGGCGATGAGGCCGAGCTTCATCCCGCCGTCCCGCGCCGCCCGCTGGGCGCGGGCAAGGCTCGCATCGGCCAGCCATTGCAGGAAGATGTAGAAGCCGACTTCCTCGGCCTGTTCGGCGGCGAAGCGGGCGACCGCCGCGCCGGAGCAGTCGCGATACTCCGCGGGCCAGTCCTGCCAGCCCGTTCCGAAGCGGGCGAACAGCGCATCGAAGATGGCGTGGCGGCGCAGCGGCTCGCCTTCGGCCGCGGCAAAGGCGGCGACCTTCGCCTCCGTCGCCTCGGAGCGGGCGTCGTAGAGCCCGCGCAGCCGCTTCATGCGCTCCGGAATGGCGCGCTGCCAGTCGATGAGGTCGCCATCGTCATCGCACCCGCCGCCCTCGTCGCCGAGCAGCGAAGGATCGCCCAGCAGGACGTTCAGGAACAAGCGCGTGGACGGGCCATAAGGGCTGAAACTGTTCGGATCGCCGGGGAACAGCGCGTGGACCGGGCTCATCGCCAGCAGATCGGCGCCGCTGCGGGCGGCGGCGGCGGCGAAGGAGGCGAGCGCGCCGAAATCCCCAAAGGCCGCCCCGCGGCGGTCGCGGAGCGACGTGATCTGCACGGCCGGCCCCCACAGCCGGCCCGGCGGCGCAAAACCGCGCGCGGGCTCCGCCGCCGGCTCTTCCGGCTCGGCTTCCTCGCGCAGCCGGGCGAGGCTGTCGCGAATGCGTGCCTCGCTGTCCGCGGGAAGGCCCAGCGCCTCGAGCACGGCCACCAACGTGTCGTCGGACACGCGCTGCTCCTTCCCCGACGCGTCCTTCCAGTCGCGGGAGAGCCCCGCCGCGCGGGCGAGATCGTGGAGCGCGCTCATGCCCGCTCCAGCCAGGCGGCGAAGCCGGGAATGGTGAGGAGGGGGGCACCCATCCTCCCTGCGGCGAAGCCGTGGGGAGGGGGACCATGCGAAGCATGGTGGAGGGGCGAAGGCGCCGGCTGCCCCTCCACCGCACTTCGTGCGGTCCCCCTCCCCATCCGCTTCGCGGACAGGGAGGATGGGTCCGTCGGCGTTTCGCCGAGATCGGCGAAGATGGTAAGCCGGCTGCCGTCGCCGAGCCGCCAATGGGCCAGCACCGCCGTTTCGGACAGCGCACGCGCGCCGTCTCCGCGCGCGCCCTTCAGTCGCGGCACGATCTCGCGCCGGCGAAGATCGAGCAGATCGGCGTAGAAGGCCCGCCATTCGGCCGCTGCCGGTCCCGGTTCCGGGCGCGAGCCGGCGAAGGTGGCTTCGGCATTGGGATCGGGGATGCGCGCCCGCGCCTCCGGGTCGGCGAAGGCGGCGAACTTCGCGAACTCTCGGCGCCGCCCCTCGCGCACCGCGTCGGCGAGTTCGTCGTGGAAATCGGTGAAAAACAGGAAGGGGCTCTCCGATCCCGTCTCGTCGCCCATGAACAGGAGCGGCACCTGCGGCATCAGCAGCAGCAGGGCCGTGGCGGCGCGCAGCCGCTCGCGCGACGTCAGCCGGGTCAGCCGCTCGCCCATCGCGCGATTGCCGATCTGGTCGTGATTCTGGAGGAAGGGGATGAAGGCGGTGCTGCGCAGATGGCCGCTCGGCGCGCCGCGCGGATGGTCGCCGCCCGGCGGGGTCTCGCCCTGGTAGACGAATCCTTCGGCCAGGCAGCGCGCCAGCTTCTCCGCCGGCCGCTCGGCGAAGCCGCCATAATAGGCTTCGCTCTCGCCGGTCAGCATCACGTGGATCGTGTTGTGGAAATCGTCGTTCCACTGCGCGTCAAAGCCGCGCTCCAGCCGCTCCGCATCGTTCGCCTCATTCTCCAGCATCAGATGGACATGCCGGCCGACCGTCGCCGCGCGGAGCTCTGCGGCCATGGCGTCGAGGAAGCCCACATCGCCAATCGCGTGCACCGCATCGAAGCGCAGGCCGTCGAAGCGATATTCGGTGAGCCACATCAAGGCATTGTCGATGAAGAAGCGGCGCACCGGCTCCCGGTCGAACGCGATCGCGTCTCCCCAGGGCGTGCGGATCTCGGGATGGAAGAAGTCATTGGCGTAAGCGTGGAGATAATTCCCGTCCGGTCCGAAATGGTTGTAGACCACGTCGAGATAGATGGAGAGGCCAAGCGCGTGCGCTTTGTCCACCAGCGCCTTCAGATCGTCCGGGCTGCCATAGGCGGCGGCGGGCGCATAAGGCAGCACCCCGTCATAGCCCCAGTTGCGGGTGCCGGAAAACGCCGCCACCGGCATCAGCTCCACCGCCGTGACGCCGAGCGCCGCGATGTCGGGCAGCCGGTCCGCGACGCCGCGAAAGCCGCCGAGCAGGCCGGCATGCAGTTCGTAGATGACCGTCTCTTCCCAGGGCCGCCCGGCCCAGTC
Source organism: Allosphingosinicella sp. (assembly GCF_046295735.1). Lineage (GTDB taxonomy): Bacteria > Pseudomonadota > Alphaproteobacteria > Sphingomonadales > Sphingomonadaceae > Allosphingosinicella. The sequence goes on along the minus strand of NZ_JBKBMQ010000012.1, from coordinate 39,080 downwards.
GGCGGCTTGCCAGCGGTAGCTGTCCGGATCGACGAGGAGGCTCCAGCCGTGGACGTCCTCCGCCTGCGCGCGGGACGCGGGGTCGGGGACGGCGAGGTCGGGCGAGACGCGGAAACGGTAGCGGGTGCCGGAACGCGCTTCGGCTTCGGCGGAGAACCAGCCGTCGCCGCTCTGGGACATGGCTACCTCAAGCCCCTCTCTTTCAGAGGGAGCGGCTATTTCCAAGTTGACCCGCTCCACGCCCGGCGCCCACAGGTTGAAGCGCCAGCGACCGCCGCCGAGCGGCTCCGGTCCCCATCTCACGGCGCGTCGCCGGTCCAGGCGATGATCGCCGCCGCCTGGTTGAACAGATAATAGCGATCGCCGATCTCATGCTCCTTCACATGGGGATGGGCGCTGTCGATCAGCAGGCGCCGTGCCGCCGCCGGCGGCGGGAGGTTGTAGACCAGCGGTTCGGGCGAGCTGTTGAGCAGCACGCAGACGACGTCGAGCCGTCCGTCCTCGCGCTTTTCGACCAGCCGCATGATCAGCGCCCGGCCCTCCATATTGTCCCAGTCGGACTGGTCGAGCCGCATGCCGCGCTCGTCCCACCAGTCGATGTCCGGGATGTCGGGCGCCAGCTCCTCGCCATACAGGTAGGAACGGCTGCGCAGCAGGGGATAGCGCTTGCGAATGTCGATCAGCCGGCGGGTGAAATCGATCATCGCCTCGCCCTCGGGCGACCGCGCCTGGTTCCAGTCGAACCAGCTGATGTCGTTGTCCTGGCAATAAGCGTTGTTGTTGCCTTTTTGCGTGCGGCCGAACTCGTCGCCGCCGAGCAGCATCGGCGTGCCGAGCGAGCCGAGCAGGGTGATCAGCATCGACCGGCGGACGCGGCGGCGCATCTCCTCGATCGCGGGATCGTGGGTCGGTCCTTCGGCGCCCCAGTTGCGGGACAGGTTCTCGCCATGGCCGTCCTGGTTGTTCTCCAGGTTCGCCTCGTTGTGCCGCTGCTCGTAGGCGGTGAGGTCGGCGAGGGTGAAGCCGTCGTGCGAGGTCAGGAAGTTGACGCTGGCCCAGGGGCGCCGGGCGCGGCGGTCGAACAGGTCGCCCGATCCCGCCAGCCGCGCCGCGAGCTCGCCGCGCATCGCGCTGTCGCCGCGCCAGTAGCGGCGCACCGCGTCGCGATAGCGGTCGTTCCATTCGGCGAAGCCGGGCGGATGATTGCCGAGCTGATACCCGCCCGGCCCCACGTCCCACGGTTCGGAGATGAGCTTCACCTTCTGCAGCACCGGATCCTGGCGCAGCACGTCGAAGAAGGCGGCGCCCGGCTTGAACCCCTCGTCGGTGCGGCCGAGGATGGTGCCGAGATCGAAGCGGAAGCCGTCGATGCCGAACGAGGTCACCCAGTAACGCAGGCTGTCGGCGATCATCTGGATGACGCGCGCCTTGGACGCGTTCACCGTGTTGCCGGTGCCGGTGTCGTTCACCGTGTAGCGCGGGTTGTCGCGCTGCAGCCGGTAGTAAGTGGCGTTGTCGAGGCCGCGCCAGGACAAAGTGGGACCCTGTTCCGATCCTTCGGCGGTGTGGTTGTAGACGACGTCCAGGATCACCTCGATGCCCGCCGCGTGGAGGCGGCGCACGGCGAGGCGCAGCTCGTCATGGCTGTCGCCGGCGAAATAACGCTGCTCCGGCGCGAAGAACGAGAGGGTGTTGTAGCCCCAGTAATTGGACAGGCTCTTTTCCTGGAGGAAACGGTCCTGCACGTAGGAATGGATCGGCAGCAGCTCGACCGCGGTGACGCCGAGCCGCTTCAGATGTTCGATGACGGGTCCGCTGGCGAGGCCGGCGAAGGTGCCGCGGTCGGCGGGCGCCACCTCCTCGAACAGGCGGGTGAGGCCGCGGACGTGGGTCTCGTAGATCACCGTTTCCGACCAGGGCGTGTTCGGCCGCACGTCCGCCGACCAGTCGAACGCATCGTGGGTGACCACCGCCTTGGGCATGGCGGGGGCGCTGTCGCGCCGGTCGAAGCTCAGGTCCGCGCGCGGGCTGCGGACGCGGTAGCCGAACAGGGCGTCGGTCCAGCGCAGATTGCCGACCAGCTTCTTGGCGTAAGGATCGAGCAGCAGCTTGTTGGGATTGAAGCGATGCCCCTCCTCCGGCCGGTAGGGACCGTAGGCGCGATAGCCGTAGACGAGGCCCGGCAGCGCGTCCGGCAGATAGCCGTGCCAGACTTCGTCGGTCCATTCGGGCAGCTCGTAGCGCGCGATCTCGCGCCGCCCCTGCGGGTCGAAGATGCACAGTTCGATCTTCTCGGCATGGGCGGAGAAGATGGCGAAGTTGGTGCCGAGCCCGTCGAACGTGGCGCCGAGCGGATAGGGGGAGCCGGGCTCGAGCCGGCTGGGGCGGGGGATCAATCGCGGGCTCCGTCGTAGCGCAGCACCACCGCGCCGAGCGGCGGGACGACCAGGGGCGCCGAGCAGGGCCGGCCGTGATGGGGCCGCGCCTCCGCCTCGACCGCCCCGGCATTGCCGCGGTTCGACCCGCCATAGACGGCGGCGTCGGTGTTGAGGAGTTCGGTCCACCGGCCCGGATGGGGCAGGCCGATCCGGAAGTCGGGATGGGGCTGGGGGGTCATGTTGAGCACGAATACAATCGGCGGGTCACCTTCGTTCCCTTTGCGAACAAAGGAAAAAATGCTGTTCGCCGAATCCCCGCCGTCGATCCATTCGAAGCCCCTCGGATCGCTGTCGAAGCGGTGGAGCGCGGGCTCGCCTGCGTAGAGGCGGTTGAGATCGGCGACGAGGCGCTGGACCGCGGCATGATCCGGCCGTTCAAGCAGGTGCCAGGCGATCTCGCCGTCATGGTCCCACTCGCTTTCCTGGCCGAGTTCGCAGCCCATGAAGAGCAGCTTCTTGCCCGGATGCGCCCACATGAAGGCGAGATAGGCGCGAAGGGTGGCGAGCTGGCGCCAGCGGTCGCCCGGCATCTTGCCGAGCAGCGATCCCTTGCCGTGCACCACCTCGTCATGGCTGATCGGGAGGACGAACTTCTCCGACCAGGCATAGACCATCGAGAAGGTCATCTCGCCATGGTGCCAGCTGCGGTACATCGGATCGCGCGACGCATATTGCAGCGTGTCGTGCATCCAGCCCATGTTCCATTTGTAGTCGAAGCCGAGCCCACCCTGGTCGAGCGGGGCGGAGACGCCCGGCCAGGCCGTCGACTCCTCCGCGATCGTCACCGCCCCGGGGCAGCGCTCGCGGACGATCCGGTTCAGCTCCTTCAGGAAGGCGACGCTTTCCAGATTTTCGCGCCCGCCATGGACGTTCGGCACCCATTCGCCCGATTTGCGGCTGTAGTCGCGGTAGAGCATCGAGGCGACGGCATCGACCCTGAGACCGTCGATGTGAAAGGTTTCCAGCCACCACACCGCGGACGCGAGCAGAAAGCCCGACACTTCGCGCCGGCCGAGATTGTAGATGAGGGTGTTCCAGTCCTGGTGGAAGCCCTCGCGCGGGTCGGCATGTTCGTAGAGATGGGTGCCGTCGAAGCAGGCGAGGCCGTGCTCGTCGGTCGGAAAGTGGGCGGGCACCCAGTCGAGGATCACCCCGATCCCCTCGCGGTGGCAGGCGTCGACGAAGCGGGCGAAGTCCTCCGGCCGGCCGAAGCGGGCGGAAGGCGCGAATTGCGAGAGCGGCTGATAGCCCCAGGAGCCGCCGAACGGATGCTCCATGATCGGCAGCAGCTCGACATGGGTGAAGCCCATCTGCGCCACATAGGGGACGAGCCGCTCCGCAAGGCCCTGCCAGTCGAGCGTGGAGTCCGGCCCGTGCGGACGCAGCCAGGAGCCGGCATGGACTTCGTAGATGGACATCGGCGCATCCGGCGCGTGGCGGCGGGCGCGCTCTTCCATCCAGTCCCGGTCGCTCCATGCGAAGTCCGGGCGGGGCGCGACGATCGAGGCGGTGCCGGGCGGCACCTCGGTGGCGCGGGCGACCGGATCGGCCTTCTGGACGACGCGGTTGTCGGCGCCCGCGATCTCGAATTTGTAGCGCTCTCCGGGCCGGAGGCGCGGCACGAACAGCTCCCACACGCCCGCGTCGTGGCGGAGGCGCATCGGGTGTCGGCGGCCGTCCCAATTGTTGAAATCGCCGACCACCGATACGCGCCGGGCATTGGGCGCCCAGACGGCGAAGGCGACGCCCTCCACGCCGTCCACCGCGCGCGGCTGCGCGCCGAGCACGTCCGCAATCCGGAAGTGGCGGCCCTCCCGCAGAAGGTGGATGTCGAAGTCGCCGAGGATCGGCGGGAAGGCGTACGGGTCCTCCGTTTCCTGCACCGTGCCGTCCGGCCAACCGATCCGGAGCAGATAAGGCACCTCCTCCTCAAGCCGGCCGGTGAACAGCCCGCCGTCGAGATGGTCCAGTCGCCCGAGCGGCCGCCCGTCCTCGCGCGCGGCGAGTTCGATCCGGTCGGCGCCCGGCTGGAAGCTGCGCACGGTGCCGCCGTGCGGGCCGAGCACGGCGAAGGGATCGTGCAGGCGGCCGGACATGGCGGCCGCCGCGGCATGTTCGAGGCCGTGGTCGAGCGTCATTCCGTTTCCTCTCCGGCCAGTCGGGCGGCGATCCGCGCGAGGCCGGCGAGCGGGACGCTCAGCCAATCCGGCCGGTTGGCGGCTTCGTAGCGAAGCTCGTAAGCCGCCTTCTCTACGAGGAAGAGGTCGAGCAGCGGACCGAGCGCGCGGCCGGTCACGTCCGAATAGCCCTTCAGGAAGGCGCTCACCGCGCACTCGCAGAAGCGCTCGAACACCTGCTCCGCATGGGCATGGGTGGTGTCGGCGACCGCCGGCATGCGCTGTTCCGCCACGGCCGAGGCATAATCGAACGAGCGGATCACGCCGGCCACGTCGCGCAGCGGCAGGTCCTTGGCGCGGCGCTCCTCGAGCGGCTTCGAAGGCTCGCCCTCGAAATCGATGATGACGACGTCGCTGCCCGCCACCAGCACCTGGCCGAGATGGAGGTCGCCATGGATGCGGGTGCGCAGCTTGCCCGCCGTCTGCGCGGCCAGCGCCTCGATCGCCGGCAGCAGCCGGTCGCGCTTCGACAGCAGATAGGCGGCGCGCTCCCCGTCCGCCGCATTCTCCCATTGCAACGTCTCGAGATAGTCGAGCGCGCCCGCGACTTCGCCGCCGATCCGCTGGCCGAGCCGCTGCGCTTCCTCCTCGCTCATCGCCACCGGCTCGAAGTCCGGATCGCCCTTCGCCTGGGCGAGCAGCGCATGCATTTCCGCGAGCCGGTTGCCGAGACGCTCGGCGAAGCTCTCGTAGTTCTGGAAGTCGATCGAGCTCTTGCCGGTGTCGGTGGCGAGCCGCGACAGCATCTCCAGCGTCCATTGCCAGCCGTCGCCCTGATTGTGGACGAAGCCCTGCGACAGGAGCAAAGTGTGCGGCCGTCCTTCCGCGTCGAACCGGACCGCCTCGCCATAGAGCGGCGGCACCGAGCTGAAGCCATGTTCGCGCAGATAGCGGGTCATCTCCGCTTCCGGATGGATGCCCGGCTGCACCCGCCGGAGCAGCTTCACCACCGCCCGCCGGCCGAGGATCAGGGTGCTGTTCGACTGTTCCGCCGCGATCCATTCGGGATCCATCGTGGCGGTCTTGGCCAGTTCCTCGGCTGGGAGGAAGCGGATCGTCCCGTTGTCCGCCTCGATCTCGGCGCTGGTGCGCAGGCCGTGGAGGACCGCTTCGGCGAAAGCGGGCACCGCGAAGCCGTCGGTCAGCAGCCCGACATGCCGTCCGCGCCTGACCCGCCCGAGCGCGAGATTGGGCGCGAACGGCCCCGAATGCTCGCCCTCCCAGGCGATGCCGAGCGGCAGTGTGAAAAGGCCGGTGCCGCGGTCGGTGGTCACCTCGATCTCGGTGAACAGCAGTTCCTCGACGCCCGGCGCGGCGACGGCGCTCACCACGCGGGTCGAACGCAGCTCCTCGTCGCGCGCCCCGAACCAGCGGCGGTGGGGGATGTAATCGGGCAGCACCTCGCGCTCCAGCACCTCGCGATTGCCGGGCCGCAGCAGGTCCTCCAGCCGCTCGCGCAGCACGAAGGTGTGCTGCTCGGCCTCGGCGGACGGCGCGGTGCTGCTCCAGTCCGGCGCCTTGGCGGCCTCGCTCAGCATGAACCAGTAGAAGCCGTACGGCGGCAGCGTCAGCAGATAGGGGAGCTGCCCGATCGGCGGGAAGGCGATCTGACCGGTCAGCTCGACCGGAGTACGGCCGGCGAACTCGCCGAGATCAAGCTCCACCGCCTGCGCGGTGCGGGCGAGATTGGCGACGAACAGGATGACGTCGCCTTCATGTTCGCGCAGATAAGCCAGGATCTTGCGGTTGGCCGGGCGCAGGAAGCGCTGCGTGCCGCGGCCGAAGGCGGGATGCTGGCGCCGGACCGCCAGCATGCGCTTGGTCCAGTTGAGCAGCGAGTGATTGTCCCGCTCCTGCGCCTCCACGTTCAGCACCTGATAGCCGTAGAGCGGGTCCATGATCGGCGGCAGGGTCAGGGCGGCCGGGTCGGCGCGGGAAAAGCCGCCGTTGCGGTCCGGCGACCATTGCATCGGCGTTCTCACCCCGTCGCGGTCGCCGAGGTGGATGTTGTCGCCCATCCCGATCTCGTCGCCATAATAAAGGACGGGCGTGCCGGGCATGGTAAGCAGCATCGCGTTCATCAGCTCGACGCGGCGGCGGTCCCGCTCCATCAGCGGCGCGAGGCGCCGGCGGATGCCGAGATTGATCCGCGCCCGCCGGTCGGAGGCATAGGTGTTCCACAGATAGTCGCGCTCCGCGTCGGTCACCATCTCCAGCGTCAACTCGTCATGGTTGCGCAGGAAGATCGCCCACTGGCTGTTTTCCGGTATCTCCGGCGTCTGGCGCATGATGTCGGTGATCGGGAAGCGGTCTTCCTGCGCCACCGCCATGTACATGCGCGGCATCAGCGGGAAGTGGAACGCCATGTGGCATTCGTCGCCCGTCTCCCCGAAATATTGCTGGGTGTCCTCCGGCCACATATTGGCCTCGGCGAGCAGCATCCTGTCCGGATAATGGGTGTCGAGATCGGCGCGGATCTTCTTCAGGACGTCGTGGGTCTCGGGCAGGTTCTCGTTGGACGTGCCGTCCCGCTCGATGAGGTAGGGGATGGCGTCGAGGCGAAGGCCGTCGATGCCCATATCGAGCCAGAAGTGCATCACCGACAGCACTTCCTCCAGCACCCTGGGATTGTCGAAATTGAGGTCGGGCTGGTGCGAATAGAAGCGGTGCCAGTAATAGGCGCCCGCCACCTCGTCCCACGTCCAGTTCGATTTCTCGGTGTCGCAGAAGATGATGCGGGTGCCGGAGTAGAGCTCGTCATTGTCCGACCAGACGTAGAAGTCCCGCTCCGGGCTGCCCGGCGGCGCCCGGCGCGCGGCCTGGAACCAGGGATGTTCGGCGGAGGTGTGATTGATCACCAGTTCGGTGATCACTCTGAGGCCGCGCTTGTGCGCCTCCTCGACGAAGCGGCGGGCGTCCTCGAGCGTGCCGTAATCCGGACTGACGCCCCGATATTCGGCGATGTCGTAGCCGTCGTCCCGCCGCGGGCTCGGATAGAAAGGGAGCAGCCACACCGCCGTGACGCCGAGATCGGCGATGTAATCGAGCTTCTGCAGCAGGCCGGCGAAGTCGCCGATCCCGTCATTGTTGGAATCGAAGAAGCTCTTGACGTGGAGCTGGTAGATGACCGCGTCCCTGTACCACAGCGGGTCCCGGGTGATGACATGGCTCATAATTCGCCCCTCCCGGAAAGAGAGGGGATCTGCACCGCCCGCTTCATGCCTTCTCTCCTGGCGGGGCGACGCGCCAGATGGCGTAGGGTCGATCCGGATCGAGGCGGATGCGCTGCATCTTGCCGTGCCAGGTAAGGCGCGCCCCGCCGACGAGATCCTCCACGTCCAGGCTGTCGTGATCGCCGAGACCCCATTCCCAGAGCGGGGCCTCGAAATCCGCCTCCTGCGGATTGTGCGGATCGAGGCTGACGGCAACCAGGATCATCTCCGCGCCGTCCGGTGAAGGCTTGCCGTAATAGAGGATGTTGTCGTTGAACGCGTTGTAGAAGGTGACGTTGAGATGCGTCTGCAGCGCCGGATAGGCGCGGCGCAGCCGGTTGAGGAGCGTGATGTCGGCGATGATGTTGCCGGGCGCGTTCCAGTCACGCGGCTTCACGATATATTTCTCGCTGTCCCAATATTCTTCCTTCCCCGGCACCGGCTGCCCTTCGCACAGCTCGAACCCCGAATAGACGCCGAACAGGCCCGACAGCGTCGCGGCGAGCACCGCCCGGATCTGGAATCCGGCGCGGCCGGAGGTTTGCAGGAAGGTCGGATTGATGTCGGGCGTGTTCACGAAGAAGTGCGGGCGGAAAAAATCCTTCGGCGCCGTCGTGGTCAGCTCCGTCAGATAGTCGGTCAGCTCCTGCTTGTGATTGCGCCAGGTGAAATAGGTGTAGCTTTGCGAGAAGCCGATCTTGGCGAGCCGGTACATCACCTTCGGCCGGGTGAAGGCTTCCGACAGGAAGATGACGTCGGGACGGACGGCGCGGATGTCGCCGATCATCCACTGCCAGAAGGGGAAGGGCTTGGTGTGCGGATTGTCGACCCGGAAGGTCTTCACCCCCTGCTCGATCCAGAACAGCACCACGTCGCGCAGCGCCACCCACAAGGCCGGCACGGCGTCCTTCCGGTAGAAGTCGACATTGACGATATCCTGATATTTCTTCGGCGGATTCTCGGCATATTTGATCGTGCCGTCCGGCCGCCAGTCGAACCAGCCGGGATGGTCCTTCAGCCAGGGATGGTCCGGCGAGCATTGGATCGCGAAGTCGAGCGCGATCTCCAGACCGTGATCGTGCGCGGCGGCGACGAGACGGCGGAAATCCTCCAGTGTGCCGAGCTGCGGATGGACGGCGTCATGCCCGCCATCCTCGGAACCGATCGCATAGGGGCTGCCCGGATCGTCCGGCCCCGCCTCGAGGCTGTTGTTCGGCCCCTTGCGGTGGGTGCGGCCGATCGGATGGATGGGCGGGAAATAAAGCGTGTCGAAGCCCATCGCGCGAATGGCGGGCAGCCGCGCCACCACGTCGTCGAACGTGCCGTGGCGGGCGGGATCGTCGGTCTGGGAACGGGGGAAGAGCTCGTACCAGGAGGAGAAACGGGCGGCGAGCCGCTCGGAGTCCACCGGCCGCGGGGCCGATGCAATGCGGAAGGCGCGTTCGTCCACGTCGTCCATGACGAGCTGGAGTTCGGTGTCGAGCAGGATCGCCGCCGCTCCCTCGGCGTCCTCCGCCGCGTCGAGCCGGGAGAGAAAGGCTTCGAGACGCAGGCCCGGCGCATCGGCCGCCCGCTTGCGCGCCGCCTCGATCAAGGCGCGGCCTTCCTGATAATCGACCTTCTGCGCGACGCCGGCGTCGAGCTTCTTCCGGAAATCGCGGCGCCAGCTTCCGAACCGGTCGAGCCAGCCTTCGACGACATATTCATAGCGGCCGAGCCGTTCGAGCGGGAAAGAGGCGGACCAGCGGTCGTTGCCCATTTCCCGCATGCGCGCGGAGCGCCAGCTCTTGTCGTCCATGGCGCGCCAGCGCAGCTCGGCGGCGAGCAGGTCGTGTCCGTCGCCGAACAGGTCGGCCTCCACCGTCACCACCTCTCCGATCGTCCGCTTCACCGAAAACAGGCCGTCGTCCACCTCGGGCGACAGGGACTCGATGGCGAGCCGGGGCGCCTGGCCGGCCTCGCGCGCCTCGCGCGTGCCGCCGACCCTTTTGGCCGCGATCGGTTTGGCGCGACGGGCGGTGAGCGTGCGCACTTCGCCCTCGGCCAGCGGCGCGAAGGCGGGCAGGCTGCCCTTCACCCGCCGGAACGGCTGGAAATCGGCGCCGGCCGCGGCGAGGATTTCCCACTGGTGGGGGAGGGCGGCCGCATCGGCGCTCTGGTTGATCAGCAGCAGCAACGCCTCGCCCGACCGGCGGATATCCGGCGCGTCGGCGCGGATCAGCGCGGTCGCCTTCGACACCGGCAAGGAGAAGAGCCGCATCTCGCCGCCGAAGCGGCGTCCGAGATCGAGAGTGGCGAAGGCGCGTTCGACCGTTTGCCGCGGAACGCGGGCGACCAGTTCGGCCGGTACGATGAGGCCGGCGGCGGCGGCGCCGGCCAGCACCATCAACCGTTCCGCCGCGGAGCCGCGTGCCTGACGCCGCGCCGCCTCCGGCGCGATCTCCGCGAGCGGCGGCGCCACCGAGCGCAACGCCTCATACTCCTCGGCCAGCCAGGGCGACTTCAGGTCCCAATAGCCGAGCGAGCTCGTCACATGGTCGAAGCCCACTCCAGCAAGCTTCAGCGCCGCCTCGCGCGGCAGGCCGGTCGTCTGCGCGATGATCGTCAGTCCCTCGATATCCCGGCGCAGTTCCGCGACCAGATCGCGCAGCAGGCCGGGATCCGCGGTGTCGGGGCGGAGGATGCGGAAGCCGCCCGCGCCCGCGCCCGCCAGGTCGGCGAGCCGCGCGCGGAGCGCGGGAAGCAGCCGCTCGGCCGCCTCCCCGGATTTGAGGCGCGCCCGTGCCTCGCCCGCCGCCGGACCCGGGAGGCGCGGATCGATCGGGGTGCCGCCCGGCGGCTGCCGCCGGATCGCGAACGCCTCCGGCGCCTGGGCGACCAGGGGATGATCGATCGGGAAACGGTCGAGCTCGACGTCCAGGAGCAGGGTCAGGCCGGCCTCGCGGGCTTCATCCGCGAGCGCGTCCGGAAAACCCTGGTCGGGTGCGGTCAGAAGCAGCGCCTCGAAACCGAGATCGCGCGCGGTCTCCGCGCTGATCGGCAAGCGGTCGGCGGACTCGATGGTCAGGATTCGCGATAGGATATTTGCCTCCTCCCGTGGCGTGTGCGGTTCCTCTCCAGTCAACTCGGCGCGGCGCGGCATCGTTCCACGGCCCGTCCCCGCCTTTTATACGGTCCAGCGGAGCGGACGGTCCGCTGGAACGTTCATCCTTAACGCAGCAGAGGATGGCGGTCATGGGTCGTTTGGTGGTGGTCTCGAACAGGGTCACGGCGCTCGACCATCCCGGCGGAGGCGCCGCCGCCGACGGCCTCACCATGGCGATCAGCAGCGAGCTGCACGAGAAAGGCGGCCTCTGGTTCGGCTGGAGCGGAGAAGCGGTCGATCAGTTCACCGGCAAGCTTTCCATCCGCCAGCACGGCCGCGCCACGCTGGCGATGGTCGATCTCGACCGCCAGGACGTCGAGGAATATCATAACGGCTTCGCGGCTCGCACCTTGTGGCCGCTGTGCCATTACCGCATCGATCTCGCCGCCTACGAGCGCTCCTTCTCCGCCGGATATCAGCGGGTGAACGAGCGTCTCGCCCATGCCCTGCGCCCGTTCCTGCGCGAGGACGACCTCATCTGGGTGCACGATTACCATCTCATTCCGCTCGCCGGAGAGCTTCGCAAGGCCGGCGTACGCAACCGGATCGGCTTCTTCCTCCATATCCCCTGGCCGCCGGCCGACATCCTGGCGACGCTGCCGCGCCATCATGAATTCGTCCGGGCGCTGTTCGATTACGATCTGGTCGGCTTCCAGACGGAACAATGGCTGAAGGCCTTCTGCACCTATGTGCGCGACGAGATCGGTGGAACGGTGGAGCCGGACGGCCGCGTCACCTTCGGCGGCCAGACCACCGCGGCCGGCGCCTTCCCGATGGGCATCGATGTCGACCAGTTCCGGCGGCTGGCGCTGACCGAAAGCGGCAAACGCGCCTATCGCGAGATGGTGGACAGCGCCGCCGGGCGGGCGATGATCGTCTCGGTCGACCGGATCGATCCGGCCAAGGGCCTCGACCAGAAATTCGCCGGCTATGAGCATTTCCTCGCCCAGCATGACGAGGCCCATGGCCGCGTCTTCATGCTTCAGATCGGTCAGCCTCGGCTCGAAGATCCGTCCAACTCCGCCATCCGCCAGTCGCTGGAGGCCTCGGCGGGACGGATCAACGGCGCCTACGGTACCCGGGGCTGGGTGCCGTTGCGCTACATCACCTCGGCCCACGACCGGGAGGAGCTCGCCGGCATCTTCCGGGCTGCCCGCGCCGCCCTGGTGACCCCGCTACGCGACGGCATGAACCTCGTGGCCAAGGAATATGTGGCGGCGCAGGACCCGGACGATCCCGGCGTCCTCATCCTGTCGCGCTTCGCCGGCGCCGCCGTGCAGATGCGCCAGGCCCTGCTGGTCAATCCCTACAGCCGGGAGGATGTGGCGGACGCCATTGCCCGCGCGCTCGCCATGCCCCGGTCGGAGCGCATCGCGCGCTGGCAGGCCCTGTTCGACGGGCTGGTGCGGGAGGATCTCGCCGGCTGGCGGAAGACGTTCCTCGCCGCGCTTGCAGGCGCGCCGGCTCCGGGCCGGACCTCGGAGCGGCCCACGGCCACGATCGTGCCGGTGCGCTGATTAACCTTTTTACCCGTCGAAATCCTTTACACTGGCCGCTGCGTTTACCATCGACAGCCGCGCTTTTCCGTGTCTGGCACGCTTGTTGCTCCTCTGCCGCCACACAGCAGCGAAGCGAGGAGCAGGCTATGTCGTTCACCAAATTTGCATTGGCAGCCGCCGCCTTCATGGCGACCGCGACTGCGGCCAATGCCAGCGTCATCACCGTCAACCCGAGCAATATCGGTCAGAGTTACACCGTCAATTATGACGGCTTTGCCGACGGGAGCGTGATCGCGGGCCTCACCGGCCAAGCCACCTTCACGCTGACCGGCGTGTCGGGCAACAGCTACAATTTCAACTATTCCGTCACCAACACGTCCGCGGCGCCGATCGACGCCTCGCGCATCTCGATCTTCGGGTTCGACACCGATCCGAACATCACCGGCGCGACCTCGACCGGCCTGTTCAGCCGCACCGCCACCAACAGCAACGTGCCGAGCGGCTTCGGCCGGGTCGACGTCTGCTTCAAGGGCGCCGGCGGACCGAACTGCAGCGGCGGCGGCGGCGTCGGCGTCCAGATGGGCGACACGGCGACGGGCACGCTGACGCTGAACTTCTCGTCGCTCCCGTCGGAACTGACGCTCAGCAACTTCTTCGTCCGCTATCAGTCGATCGAGGGCGCCCACGCCCCGACGTCGGCGATCGGACGCGGAACGCCGGGCGGCAGCACCTCCTCGGGCGGCACCACCTCCACCGGTGGCACCACCTCGACGGGCGGACATCCGATCCCGGCGCCGGCCGGCCTGTGGCTGTTCGCGGCGGGTCTTGCCGGTCTCGGCTGGCGCTTCGGCCGCCGCAAGGCCTGATCGAAACCACCTGCTGTGAGGGCCGCCTCGTCCGCTTCGGCGGGCGGGGCGGTCTCCTTTTGGCCCTGGGTCGGCGTTCGGGTCAGATGACGCCGGTCGCCTTGCCGGCCGCTTCGAACATGGCGAGGATCTGCTCGACCTCGTCCGCGCTGTGCTCGGCGCAGAGCGAGCAGCGCAGCAGGAACATGCCGGCCGGGGTCGCGGGCGGGCGGGCCATGTTCACATAGACCCCGGCCTCGAGCAGCGCCTGCCAGGTGATGACCGTGGTCTGCTGGTCGGGGAGCAGCACGGCGATGATCGCGCTTTCCGCCGTGTCGGTGGCGAGCTTGTAGCCGAGATCGCGCAGCCCCTGGTGGAGGCGGCGGCTGTTCTCCCAGAGATGCGCCCGCTTGTTCCCGGCATGCATCAGCTTGCGGATCGAGGTGGCGGCGGTCGCGACCACGCTCGGCGGCAGCGAGGCGGTGAAGACGTAAGGGCGGCAGACGAGGCGCAGCACTTCGAACTTGGGATGGTTCGATACGACGAAGCCGCCGACCGTGCCGACCGATTTGGAGAAGGTGCCGACCACGAAGTCGACCTGATCCTCGACGCCCGCTTCCTCGAACACGCCGCGGCCGTTCGGGCCGAAGAAGCCCATGCCGTGGGCCTCGTCCACCACCACCATCGCGCCGTGGCGCTTGGAGACCTCGACCATCTCTTTGAGGGGCGCGATGTCGCCGAGCATCGAATAGACGCCTTCCAGCACGACCAGCCGTCCGCCGTCGGCCGGCAGCCGCTTCAGGCGCTTCTCCAGGTCCTCGACGCTGTTGTGGCGGAAGCGCACGATCTGGGCGTTGCCCATCGCGCAGCCGTCGTAGATGGAGGCGTGGCTGTCGGCGTCGAGGATGATGTAATCCTCCTTGCCGGCGATCGTCGCCATCAGCCCCAGATTGGCCTGGTAGCCGGTCGAGAAGACCATGGCGTGGCGCGTGCCGTAAAATTCCTTCAGCGCCTCCTCGACCTCGGTATGGCCCTGATAGGTGCCGTTGAGGACGCGGCTGCCGGTGGTGCCCGAGCCATATTCGTCCAGCGCCTTCTTGCCGGCCGCGATCACGTCCGGATCGAAGGTCATGCCCATATAATTGTAGGTGCCGAGGAGGATCGTCTCCTTGCCCTTGATGATCGCCCGGGTGGGGGAGAGCACCTTCTCCATCACCAGCCCGAACGGATCGCGCACGCCGGTGTCGAGCAGCGCCTGCCGCTCGGCGATCAAGGCGTCGAACTTGGAAAAAAGGTCGCGCCCGCCGGACGGCGCGACTCCGGTCTCGTCGGCGGGATCGAACGGCGTGCGAACGGCTTCAGTCATAAATTCCTCCCTGCGAGGCGCGGCCTCGTGGGGAGGGGGACCGGCTGAAAGCCGGTGGAGGGGCGACGGGCGCCTGCTGCCCCTCCACCATGCTTCGCATGGTCCCCTTCCCCACCGCTGCGCGGCAGGGAGGATGGGGCGCGCCCGTGTCCCTCAGATCCCCCTCATCCCTCGCTCTTCAATTCCTCGACCGCGTCGACGAGCTGTCCGACGGTCTCGATCTCGGCCTGCATGTTCATCGTGATCAGGATGTCGAATTCGTCCTCGACCGAGGCGACGAAATCCATGACGATCAGGCTGTCCCATTCAAGGTCGCCGGCGAAGGTCGTCTCCTCCTTCAGCTCCACCTCCTTCTTGTTGAAGGGACGGATCAGCTCGGCCACCTTGGCGAAAGTTTCTTCTCGGTCGGTCATGGGCTCGCCCTTACGTCTGCGGCACGGCTCTGCCAAGCGATTGGGGCAACAAAGCGGCTTTTTGCGGCACCGGGCTCAGCGCAGCCAGCCTTCGCGGCGGTACCATTCGGCCGTGTCGCGGAGCCCGATCGGGGTATCGACCTCCGGCGCCCAGAGCGCCGCGGGCGGCCGGCGGCCGGCGGTCACCACCCAGTCCGGATGGCAGAAATAGCGCACCCGGTCCGCCGTCAGCTTCGCGTTGCCGCGCCGGAACAGCCTGTCGAGCCGGGAGGCGCCGCGCATCACCAGCCGCGGCACGGACAGGGTCGCGGCGCGGCGCCCGATCGCCTGGGCGAGCGTGCGGGCGAAGTGCCGGTGCTCCCAGCCGTCGAGGCGCCCGTCGTCGGGCTCGTAGGTCTCGGAGGTCGTGTCGGGCTGGTCCAGGATGGCGAGGATCAGGCGGCACAGGTCCGCGACATGGATGATCGAGAAGCGGCCGGGCGGCGGCAGCGCCACGAAGCCGCGCCGCGCCATCCGGAACAGCTCGAACGTCTCCTTGTCGCCGGGGCCGTAGACGGCGGGCGGGCGGACGATCGTCCAATCGAGGCCGGACGCCGCGACGAGGCGCTCCGACTTCATCTTGGACCAGCCGTAATCGGACAGCTCCGGCTCTCGCGCGGCCAGCGAGGAGATGTGGATGAAGCGCCGCACGCCCGCCCGCCGCGCGGCGTCGATCATGTTGGCGGTCCCGCCGACATTCACCTTCTCGAAGGCGGCGCGGTCGCGGCCGTTGATCAGGCCGGCGATATGGATGACGGCATCCGCCCCCTGGCAGAGCTTCACCAGGCTGTCCGACCGGTCGAGCGCGCCGTCCACCCAGGCGATTTCCGGTTCCGGCGGCTTCCAGCCGCGCGTCAGCGCGCGCACGTCGTGGCCTGCGGCCGGCGCCATCCGCAGGAGATGCCCGCCGACGAAGCCGGTGCCGCCGGTCACCGCCAGGGTCTGGAAGGCGCCCGGCGGCCGGCGCCCCGGCGCTAGAGGGGCGACCATCGGCCCTCGTCCTCCGGGGCTTCCTCGGCGGCCGCCGACGGATCGAGATGCCGTATGATGGCGTCGAGCACCGCCTCCACGCCCGCGCCGGTCGCGCCGGAGACGGGGAAGGGGCGGCTGCCGCTTTCCTCCTCGAGTTCCGCGGCCAGCGCGTCCGTCAGCTCCGCGTCGATCGTATCCACCTTGTTGAGGCAGAGGATCTCCACCTTGTCCTCGAGGCCCGCGCCATAGGCTTCGAGCTCGTCGCGCACGGTGCGGTAGGCGCCCGCCACATCTTCATGGTTGGCGTCGACGAGGTGGAGCAGGACCCGGGTCCGCTCGATATGGCCGAGGAAGCGGTCGCCGATCCCGGCGCCTTCCGCCGCGCCTTCGATCAGGCCGGGAATGTCGGCAAGGACGAAGTCGCGGCCCTTGTGCCGGATCGCGCCGAGCTTGGGGTGGAGCGTCGTGAAGGGATAGTCGCCGACCTTCGCCTTGGCGTTGGACACGGCGTTGAGGAAGGTCGATTTGCCGGCATTGGGAAGCCCGACCAGGCCGACGTCGGCAAGCAGCTTCAGCCGCAGCCACACCCAGGCCTCTTCGCCCGGCCAGCCGGTGCCGTGCTGGCGCGGCGCCCGGTTGGTCGACGTCTTGTAGCTCGCATTGCCGCGCCCGCCGTCGCCACCGCGAAGCAGCACGATGCGCTGACCGATCTCGGTGAAGTCGGCGAGCACATGTTCCCTGTCGTCGGACAGGACCTGTGTCCCCACCGGAACCTTGATGACGAGATCCTTGCCAGAGGCGCCGGTCTGGTTGCGCCCCGCGCCGCCCTTGCCGCGCGGCGCCTTGAAATGCTGCGTGTAGCGGAAGTCGATCAGGGTGTTCAGGCCCTCGACCGCTTCGAACACGATATCGCCGCCCTTGCCGCCGTCGCCGCCGTCGGGCCCGCCATATTCGACGAACTTCTCGCGCCGGAAGCTGACCGCGCCCGGGCCGCCGGAGCCGGAGCGGACGTAGATTTTGGCCTGATCGAGGAAATGCATTGCGGCCACTTAGGCGCATTGGCGGCGAAATCAAACGGCGGCCCGGTTGACGGTGCGGCGCGCGCTGCTACTCCGCCACGATGCAGCACCGGCGGGCATTGCCGATCGTTACCCTCCTCCTGGGCCTTCTCGCCAGCCTGTTCGCGGCCTGGCTGCTGGCGCGCGCGGACGAGGAACGGCGCGCGATCCGCTTCGAAAGCGTCGCCGGCCGGATCGTCGGCGCGATCGAGAGCCGCATGCTGGTGCAGCTGACCTTGCTGCGCGGAACGGCGGGTTTCTTCAACGGCTCGGACGAGGTGACGCGTGAGGATTTCCGGGCGTTCGTCGCGCGGTTGCGGCTGGACCAGAATTATCCCGGCGTGCTGGGCATCGGCTTTTCCGCCTGGTCGCAGGATGCGGCACAGCTGGGCATGGTGACCGCGCGCGGGCGGGCGGAGCAGGGGGCGGAGTTTCGCGCCTGGCCGGACGGCGCGCGGCCGGGCTATTCGACCATCCTCTATCTGGAACCGATGAACCGGATGAACCGGGCGGCGCTCGGCTTCGACATGATGTCGGAGGCGACCCGGCGGGCGGCCATGGCGGAAGCACGGCGCACGGGACGCGCGCAGTTGAGCGGCCGGGTGCAGCTCGTCCAGGAGATCGACCCGGTGAAGCAGCCGGGCTTTCTCATCTACGTCCCAATCTACGAAGGGCAGAACGGCGAAGCGGGCGAGCGGCTGGACCCGGACGCGCTGATCGGATGGGTGTACAGTCCGCTGCGTGCCTATGATCTGTTCGACGCGATCTTCGACGAGGACGACCTGGATGGCGCCGTGCTCGAGATCTACGATCAGGAAATCCGGCCCGACCGCCTCCTTTTCCGCACGGGCGAAATCGCGGACGCGCCGTCCCGCGAGACGGTGCGCGAGATCGAGACGGCGGGACACACATGGCTGGTGCGCGTCGCGCCGGGCCCGCAATTCCAGAGCCAGTCGCCGCTGACCGCCTCCGTCATCGCCGGCCTGGCGGGAACGCTCGTCACCCTGCTGATCGCGGCGCTCATGCTGCAGCAAACCCGCGCCCGCGCCCGGACCGAGCAGGAGGTCGCCCTGCGCACCGCGGAGCTCACCGCCGCCAACCGCAGCCTCGTCGCCGAGGCGGAAGCCCGCGAAGCCGCCGAGGCGCAGGTGCGGCAGATGCAGAAGATGGAGGCGATCGGCCAGCTGACCGGCGGCATCGCCCACGATTTCAACAACATGCTGGCGGTCGTGATCGGCAATCTCGACATCGTCGAGCGGCGCCTCGGCGATCCGGAGAAGATGGCGCGGGCGGTGCACAACGCCCGTGCCGGCGCCGAGAAGGCCGCCGACCTCACCGCCCGCCTGCTCGCCTTCGGGCGCCAGCAGGCGCTGTCGCCCCGGGTTCTCGCCCCGAACCTTCTCGTCGCCTCCATGTCCGAGCTTATCCGCCGCACGATCGGCGAGACGATCCGGCTGGAAGCGGCGCTCGGCAAGGACGTGGGACCCGTCTTCGCCGATCCCACCCAGCTCGAGAACGCGATCCTCAATCTCGCCATCAACGCGCGGGACGCGATGCCGGACGGCGGCGTGCTGAAGATCGAGACGACGGCGCGCGGGCCGCAGGGGCAGGGGGGGAGCTGGGTGACGATCGCCGTGTCCGACACCGGCCACGGCATGAGCCCCGACATCGCCGAGCGCGCCATCGAACCCTTCTTCACCACCAAGGAGGTCGGACGGGGAACCGGGCTCGGCCTCAGCCAGGTCTACGGCTTCGTGCGCCAATCGGGCGGCGCGTTCCGCCTCCTGTCCTCGCCCGGCGCCGGCACGACGGTCGAGATCCATCTGCCCCGCCATGACGGACCCGACGCCGCGGGACCGGTCGACGAGGAGGCCGTGCCGGAGGCTCTGCCGCGCGGCCGGGGCGAGCTGGTGCTCGTCGTGGAGGACGAGGAGCAGTTGCGCGAGCTCAGCGCCGGGAGCCTGCGCGATCTCGGCTATCGCACGCTCGAAGCGGCGAACGGCGTCGAGGCGCTGGCGCTGCTCGAACGCCATCCGGACATCGCCCTGCTGTTCACCGACATGGTGATGCCGGAAATGACCGGCGGCCGGTTGGCCGAAGCGGCGCGGCGGCTGCGGCCGGACCTGCCGATCCTGTTCACCACCGGCTACTCACCGGACAATGCCGGCGATGCGGCGGACGGGGCCGTCCTCCAGAAGCCGTTCGCGCTCCACCAGCTCGCCGCCCGCATCCGGGAGGAGCTGGACGGGCGGGCCCACGCCTAGGCGCCGCCGCCTTCGTCTTCGCGGGGCATGCCGGCGATCAGGTGCGCGCGGGCCAGCTCTCTGGCCCGCTCCCGCGGCAGGCCGAGCGCTTCCGCCATCGGCCCGCCGAGCAGCGAGTCGCCGAGCGCGGCGAGCACCAGCCACAGGGTGTGGTCGTGGACCGGCTTGTCCTCATGCCCCTCGCCGAGCTGATCGACCAGCTCGTGAATGGCTTCCAGGATGGGGTTCAGCGCATCGCGGTTGCCCGACAGGATCATCCAGGCGGCAAGCGCGCCGGCGCCCTCCCGGCCGAACGCGTCGAAGGTGCGGTCGACGATCTCGATCGGATCGGCCTCGCCCTGCCGCGCCCTCGCGACCGCCTCGGCGATCTCGGCCGTGACCCGGCGTCCGATGAAGCGGGCGAGCTCGCCCTGCAGCCCGGCGGCCGATCCGAAATGGTGGAGGAGGTTGGCGTGGGTCTTGCCGATTTCGGCCGCCACCGCCTTCAGCGTCACCGCCTGCGGGCCATGGTCGATCAGCAGCCGCCGTGCCGCCTCCAGCGCCGCCGCGCGGCTCTCCTCGGGGGACAGGCGTTCACGCACTGCTATTGACATAGTTGTAAGTACCAATTAGTTCGTTCGGCTAGGGAGATACACAATGGCGCGTGAAATCACACCCTCCGACCTCACCATCACGCCGCGCGACCGGCGCTTCGGACGCGGCACGCGGCAGGAACGCTGGTGGATGGACGGCGATCCCGTCGCGACCGCGCTCTACAATGCGCTGTCCGCCACCTTCCCCAAGGGCGAGGCCTTCTTCGTCGAAAGCGTGCGCGCCTTCCGCGACGGCACGCCGCCGAAGCTGGAGGCGGAGATCCGCGCCTTTGTCACCCAGGAGGTGATGCACAGCCGCGAGCATGTCGCCTTCAACAAGCGCGCCGTGGAGGCGGGCTACGACCTCGGACCGCTCGACCGGCGGGTGGACGAGCGGCTGGAGCTGGTGAAGTCGCGCCCGCCGATCGCGAGCCTGGCCGCCACCATGGCGCTGGAGCATTTCACCGCCATCCTCGCTCACGAGCTGCTGCGCGATCCGCGCCATCTCGCCGCCGCCGATCCGGAGTCGCGGGCGCTGTGGCGCTGGCACGCGATCGAGGAGATCGAGCATAAGGGCGTCGCCTACGACACCTGGCTGCACGCCACCCGCGACTGGCCGCGGTTCAAGCGCTGGTCGGTGAAGGCGAAGGTGATGCTGCTCGTCACCCGCAACTTCGTCGTCGACCGCACCGCCGGCGCGCTCGAGCTGCTGCGGCAGGACGGGATCACGGGTCCCAAGGCCTGGGCGCGGCTGTTCTGGTACGTCTGGGTGCGCCCCGGCATGTTCCGCAAGGTGGCGGCCGCCTGGGCGAGCTTCTTCCTGCCCGGCTTCCACCCCTGGAACCATGACGACCGCGATCTCATCGCCGCGGCCGAGGGCGAGCTGAAGGCCGAACCGGCCTACGCCTGAAGAGGCTGTTCAGGCCGCGACCTTCTCCAGCGCGGGCCGTTGCGCGACGTTCGCCAGGTCCAGCGCATAGACACGGCACGCCGCCGCCCCGCCGCGCCCGGCGCTGAAGCGGGCGGCGATTTCGTCGGTCGGGACGAAGCCGAGCTTGCGTAAGACCCGGCCCGAGGCCGGATTGTCGATGAAGTGGGCGGCGCCGAGCCGCGGCAGGCGCAGCGTCTCGCGGGCATAGCCGACGAGCGCCTCCGCCGCTTCGGTGGCGTAGCCGAGTCCCCAATAGGGCCGTGCGATCCAGTATCCGAGCTCGGTCTCGCCGGTCGGGCGCCGCCCGAGGCCGGCGGCGCCGATCAGGCGCGGCGCGCCCATCGTGCGGCGGAAGACGAGGCAGGCGGGCTGGTCCGCCGTGCGCTCGGTCCCGACAAAGGCTTCGGCATGCTCCGGCAGATAGGGCCAGGGCGCGCTGGCGAGCTGGCGCACGATCCCTTCGTCCGCGACCGCGCGGAACAGGGCAGGGGCGTCCTCGGCGAACGGGGGCCTGAGCAGCAGTCTTGGGGTACGCGCGAACATCTCTCTCTCCTCCTGTCGCGCCGCCTTTGCACGCGGGCCGTTACAGGCCGGCGACAGAGGCGGGGGAGAGACGCGAAAAAGGGAGAGGGGGGCGGCCCCTCTCCCTTGGATCGCGTGTCGCTGGTACCCGCGCGGGCCGTCCCCGGGACGGCCGCGAGGACCGTCTATTCGGCCGCTTCCACGGCCATGTCGACGCACACATATTTGCGGCCGAGCTTGCCGTCGCGGAAGGCGACGCGGCCGCCGGTCAGCGCGAACAGCGTGTGATCCTTGCCCATGCCGACATTCTGGCCCGGATAATATTTGGTGCCGCGCTGGCGCACGATGATGTTGCCCGGGACGACCGCTTCGCCGCCGAACTTCTTGACGCCCAAGCGCCGGCCCGCCGAATCGCGGCCGTTGCGCGACGAACCGCCTGCTTTCTTATGTGCCATCTCTACTCTGCCTTCTCAGCCTGCCGCCGCTTCACGCGTCGGTGTTCTTGTCTTCGGTCGGAGTGTCCGTCATCGGGCTTTCTTCGCCATGGACCTTGAGCGGCTCCTGAACATGGGCCTCGGTCTGGGCCGGCGCGGCAGCCTTCTTGCGGCTCTTCTTCGGCGCCTCGGCCGGAGCTTCGGCACCCGTTTCGGCGGCCGGAGCGGCGTCGGCGGCCGGAGCCTCCTTCTTCGCCTTCTTCGGCTTCTGGTCGGCCGCATCGGCGCGATGGTCGCCGATCGCGGTGATCTTCAGGATCGTGTGCAGCTGGCGGTGGCCGTTCTTGCGGCGGTAATTGTGCCGGCGCCTCTTCTTGAAGACGATGACCTTCTCGCCCTTGGCCTGGGCGATGATCTCGGCCGAGACGGTGAGGCCGTCGGTCGCCTTCAGCTCCGAGCCTTCGCCCGCGAGCAGGACATCGCCGAGCTCAATGGTTTCCCCCGCCTCGCCGGCGAGCTTTTCAACGACGATCTTGTCTCCGGGGGCGACGCGATACTGCTTGCCGCCCGTGCGCACGACTGCGAACATGGCTTTTTCCAATGACCTTACATAGCGTGACGCGCGGCAACCCGGAGGTTCCGCGCGGGAACCGGGCTGCTACATAAGGCCGCCTCGCTTGTCAACCGAGCGGGGCCGGAAAAGCCCCGCCCGAACGCTCAGTGCCGATGCTCGCGGCGCAGCCGGTAGCGGCCGTCCGCGAAGCGATCGAAAATGCCGCCGATCGCCGGATGGTCGACCGGCTCGTCGCTGTCGTCGGGCACCAGATTCTGCTGGCTGACATAAGCGACGTAGCTCGTCTCTCCATTCTCGGCGAGGAGGTGGTAGAAAGGCTGGTTCTTGGCCGGCCGGATCTCCTCCGGGATCGCCTCGTACCATTCGTCGGTATTGGCGAAGACCGGATCGACGTCGAAGATCACGCCGCGAAAATCGAACATGCGATGGCGCACGACGTCGCCGATCGCGAAGCCGGCGTGCGAGACCGGCGGCGCCTCGGGAATGCCGCGCGGTTCGGAACCGGTGGGAGTGTGCCTGCCGTTCATGCCCTCCTTATGTAGGAGGCGGCGGGCGGGAGGCAAGAAAGCATGCTTGGCAAGCGGCTTTCCTTGGTCTAATGCGCGCGGCTCATCGACCCGGCCGGCCCTTCCAGGGCGCGGCCGTCCCCCATGCGGAGAGGTGCCGGAGCGGTCGAACGGGGCGGTCTCGAAAACCGTTGTGCCCTCACGGGTACCGAGGGTTCGAATCCCTCCCTCTCCGCCATTTTCCTGTCCACACGCGTCCATCTCCGACCCCAAAAACCTAGGTTTTCCGCGGCTTTACAGCTAGCCTGTGTCCATTGGTGGCCGCCGCGATGCGCCCATTTCCGGAGTGGAGTGGGGGCATTTGGGGGCACCGAAATCAGGACTTTGGGGGCATCGGATGCTTACCGACCTAAAGGTGAGAAAGGCCCAGCCGAATGGGGCCGATTACAGGCTGGGCGATGCAGGAGGCCTCTACCTGTTCGTCACCAAGGCCGGGGCAAAGTCCTGGCGCTTCAAATACCGTTTTGGCGGGAAAGAGAAGCGGATCGTCTTCGGCAGATATCCGGAGGTCTCCCTTGCTGAGGCACGCGATCGCCGGGACGAGGCAAGAAAGATGCTGCGGGAGTATCGCGATCCGGCGGTGGAAGCTCAGAAGCGGCGCCTCATCGCGGCCACGGCGGCCCAAGCCACTTTCGAGAAGGTCGCCCGCGAATGGCACGAGATGCAGACGCCACGGTGGGTTCCCGTTCACGCCGCCGATGTCCTGAAGAGCCTTGAGGCGGAAGTGTTCCCCTATCTCGGGTCTGTTCCTCTCAGGGAGATTGACGCGCCCTTGGTTCTCGCCGTCCTTCGAAAGATCGAGAAGCGAGGAGCCTTGGAGACTGCGAAACGTGTCCGGCAGCGCATGTCGGCTGTGTTCGTCCACGGCATCGCTACGGGCGTCTGCGGCGACGACCCGGCCGCTCGCGTGACCAAGGCACTCCGCCCGGCGCCGAAAAAGACGAGGCAGCCGGCCATCACCGACCTGGAGGATCTCCGCGCGCTCCTTCGGAAGGTGGAGGCTTCTGGTGCGACGCCGGTGACGAAGCTTGCTTCGAGACTGCTTGCACTGACTGCCGTCAGACCGGGCGTCCTGCGAGGCATAGGCTGGGGCGAGTTCGAGGGCATCGACTGGGAATCGGCACATCCCGAGGAGGCGAAAGACCCGCTCTGGCGTATCCCGTCCGATCGGATGAAATTGGTGCTGGATCGGAAAGGGGATGACGCGTTCGAGCATCTGGTCCCGCTATCAAGTCAGGCCGTGGAGGTGCTGTCGGCGATCTGGCCGCTGACTAAGCGGCTCCCAATCGTGTTCCCGAGCGCGCGCCACCTCCATCGGCCACTCAGCGAGAATGCGATCGGCTACCTCTATAATCGCGAGGGCTATCATGGGCGCCATGTCCCGCACGGGTGGCGCGCTGCATTCTCGACCATCATGAACGAGCGGGCCGAGCGGGCTGGCCGCCCTGGAGATCGCGCTGTCATCGATCTCATGCTCGCGCACATCCCGCCGAACACCGTTGAGGGAGCGTACAATCGCGCAGCGTACATGGAGCGGCGTCGGGAGATCGCACAGGAGTGGGCGGACCTCGTGACGGAAGGGCTTGTTGCTCCCGCTGAGCTGCTGAAGGGCCCGCGCCGGTAGATCGTGAGCCGGTTTTACGATGTATGCCGTCAGCGCGGCCCCTCGCCTGGAAGGTTGAGTCCGGGGAAGGCCCCGTTTGAGCGAGAATCCTCACGCAACCAGCGACGCTTGCTCCTCTAAACTCACCGACAGCTGACGAGAGAAAGGTTGTTGCAACGAGCACACGGCCACTCTTCTGTGATCGAGTCCGCCAGGCTCAGCGGATCATCCTCGGCCACTGCCTGTCCCAATCCAGGAAACCCCACCTCCTTGGATCCTCCCTTGAGACCACTCGATCCGATTCGCTCGCAAGATCGATTTCGAAACTTTGTATCTTCGTCCGTTTATGAATATTATAAAAGGCGCGAACGATAGGGCGGGTCAAATTTTGTTTATGCTGATCAACTACCAAAGCGAGGTGTGCTGATTCCAGTTTCACAAGCGATCCGACCGGATAGATTCCTATGCTCTTGATGAATGCAGCCAATATCTTGTCATCGAAGTGACCCTGCCAGCTGAACATATGTTGCAGGCACTCGGACGGAGTCCCTGCCTCCTTGTAGGGTCGCTTCGAGGACATCGCATCATAGACGTCACACACGGCGGCCATCCGTGCAGGAAGGCTAATTCCGGCTCCCGCCAAACGACGGGGATAGCCTGACCCATCTATCTTTTCATGATGGCTCAGGCAGACGTCCATGGCTACCTCGGGCAGGTGCCTTGATCGTTGAAGGATCTCGTAACCTCGCTCGGCATGGGTGCGGACAATATTCGTTTCAGCTGGCGAAAGCGCGCCGGCCTTGTTCAGAACTGCTTCCGGGATCAGCATCTTGCCGATGTCGTGCAGGAGCCCCGCAATCCCTATCTCCTGGAGAGATGAAGCAGGAAAATCCAGTTCACGTCCTAAATTTATCATCAATGCGCACACCGCAATGGAGTGCATGTACGTGAACTCGTCCTTCGATCGGATCCGCGTAAGACTAATCAAAGCCGAGGGACTTTGCTCAACAGACCTTTGTACATCTTTGACTACATTCAATACAGTATCTATTTCGATCGCTTTGCCCAGCCGAACCTGGTTGAGTAACTCGGTGACGGGTAAGCGCGACCTTTTGATGACGGCTGCCGCTTGTAGAATGGACTGACTTCGGGTCGAAGCCATTGGTCGCGAAGTCTTGCTGATGCTGACAACGGTCTGTTCAGGCTCATCGCCGTGTGGCCATGCGAATGGCTGAGCGGCGGAGACTGCACGACGTTTTACTCGTTCGTACAATGATCGGTTCCCCTCCCCGAAGGCCTGCAGCAGCAGTTGGCGCGTTCGAGTGCCGCCTTCGTTACTGGAGCTAATTCGCAGTGCCTAATAGCTGGTAAACCTGGCTGCACTCCTCCAGGAACGGTTCCATCGGAGAGCCCGCATGCACTGAGACGTGGTCAGGTGAAGGACAGTCTGCTCGCTTGATGCCGCTGGCCAGCGGGTATCCCCCAGAGTGCGGCCTTCGAAGTGCAGCTGTAGTGGAAAATGCCGGTTCCCCACAAAACGGGGCAGAGAACGAGCGCTCGTCTCTGCCCCTGTCCACCGGAAGGTGTGGCCTCGGCGGATTGCCGGGATGATAGGAGAAGGAGGCCTGCAGGCCTATACGTGGAACTTCTGCGGTCCAAAGGCGGTAGGGCAGGCGGATGTCGCGGTCACCCGAACCCGCCAGTGAAATCCAGCGGTGTCGGGGCAGCTCGGCAGCTCCTCATCTGCAATCGGCCGAAGTCGCTAACCGTCCGCTTTTTCGAAGGCTGCCGTAATCTCCAGCTCCACCAGATCCGATACCGCCGGTGCGGCGTAGCCGAGCCCGAACTCGCTGCGCTTCAGCTGACCCCGCGCCGAGAATCCAACCGTTTGCGCCCTGTTCATCGGGTTGGATCCAGCCCCGTAAAGCCGGGCCTCAAGGACCACCGGGCGGGTTCTGCCGCGCAGCGTGAGATCGCCAGTGATCGTGGCTTCCTCTCCTCGCACTTCGACCCTGCGCGAAACGAAGCGTGCGACCGGAAACCGCGCCACGTCGAACAGGTCAGGTGTTGTCAGATGTTCCGCAAAGCCGTCAGAGGTCACCGTAAGCCCCGACAAGGGGATGTCGACCTGCAGACGGGACTGCGCGACGCGCGCCGGATCCAGCTCGAGCGTACCGCTCATGCTCCCCACCATTCCGTACAGCCGGGAGAAACCGAAATGGTCGACGGACCAGAGCACCTGGGTGTGGTCGGCATCAAGCCGGTAGGTTCCTGCCGGGGTTTGGGCCGCTCCATCCGTGGCGGACGGTGCTACTTGGGCGAGGGCGATCCCGGAACCAATTTGGCTGGCGAGCTGGCCTGCTCCCAGAGCGGCAATCACGCTCGCGAAGCCTGCTAACGCTATGCTGGTTCTGCTCATTCCGTGCTCCTGCGGTACGACGCGCCTTCCGAGCGTCTGTTCATATCTGCTTTGCCAAACGCGCATTCGCCAGCCCGCGATCACGAACTTCGGCGTTTCCAAAAACGCAACACCGGGTCGCCTCGACTTCCGCCTCGGCAGACGACGGCGGGGCCCTTCCCGAGGCAAAAGGGGGGCTCCGCGTCATCGGTCATGGGAGATCGCGCATCGGCTGGGCAGGCTCGGGAACCCCTGGCAGCAGCCGGTTCAATCCTGCCGCTGCAGCAGGAATGCGTCGCCGCCGCGCTCGGTAGCGGGATCTGCCCGAGAGGGGGAAGGTGCTTGGCAATGTCGGTGACATGTCGATCTTGGAATCGTGCGTCGGCGAACGCGTTCACGCTCGGCTGGCATGATCCGTCGCCGCGGGCGGTCATGCTCGCTCCGCCGGGGCTTTCATCGGTAATCTCATCGAGGATCATCCGGACCGGGAAGCTGTAGTGCATCCCGCCGGCGCCGGTCCCTATTGCTAGATCACCCCCACCCTGACCGGCTCGCAAAGGTCATCTGACCGACTTCGAATCTGGCGACCTTCTGTTTGCCGGACCACAGTTCGAGCGGATGAGTGCCCAGCCGGGCGATGCTCGCGGTTGCCGCCGCCTCGTGATCGATGGCGTCGATTTCCTCGAAGTCGAGGATGCGGCCGCTTCGTGCATCCAGTCGGTACAGGCGGTAACGAGCCATCGCTGTTCTCCAGATCGACAACAGCCAAGATTGTACTTCCGTTTACTCGTCGCGAGTCGCGCCGGCCGCGGAGGAGCAGTGTACACGACCGGGGGCGAGAAGAAGAAGGCTGCCCGCTACTGTTCCGCCGGAAGGGCACGTCGGAAAGACAGCTTTGATACGGCGGCGCCCGGCGGTGAGACAGCTGACAGCTGCACGTGCTCGCCAGGACTGCGAGTATCGCGGTGAACAAATCGCCGTCGTGCGCAGCGGAATGAGTCAATCCGGCTCTATTGTCACTGCGCTTCTCCCAGAGGGCAAGAAGCGCTTGAGTTTTAAACTGAATCCAATCAGAAACAGGCTGAGCCAATCCCCAACGAGGGGAGTGGGCCGGAATGGGGCTGCCGGGTCGCCGATGCGAATGTCCAGACTGCAAGGTTAAAGGTGTCGGCGCATGTTCAGGCATGTCCTCATCGCCCGGCTTCTCTTCCATATCCGACCGCGCGATGGATCGCGCATTTTCATACATTCGCAGAGTTGCCGTATTATAACTGCGTAATCCAACATTCGGTGCTCTAGGATAGGCTGGTCATGGCCATGACTTCACCCCAGAAGGAGGATTGTCATGCATTGCGAACAGCACGACCACGAACTCGATCTCGGCACCGCCAGCGTCGTCACGAGGGGCGGGATGGAAGGTGCGGAGGATTATGAGCGCACCAAGTGGCTCCATGGATCGGGTCTGTCGGACGACTGATCTCCACGGGTGCGCGTCCAGCGGCGCGCACCCCTTTTCTCTTGGCCGAAACGGCCTCCAACTGCCCGTCGAGGACGACGCAAGTCGCAGGAACCGGGGCTCTGTGCGACCAGATTTGGCGCTCGCGATGAGCACACCGAACAATCCCGCTGCAATCGTCCTATAATGTTATTATCGAATGTACTGGAGGCTATATTTCTTCCGTCATGGCCATGACGTCCATGAAAGGAGAGAGATGATGAAGCACGACTGCAAGCATGAAGAGCTGATCGAGCTCGGCAGCGCCACCGGCGAAACGCGGGGCGGCATTTTCGGTGTCGAGGACCAGGAGCGCACGCTCCAGCCGGCCCTCGGCCTCACCCGCGACTGACCGACGGACGCGGGGGGGGGGGGGGGGGGGG
>NZ_JBKBMQ010000012.1:0-10164 GCF_046295735.1 Allosphingosinicella sp. | reverse complement strand
GTGCTTGTTCCCCTGTCCCCCTGTCCCCCCGTCACAGGTGTCCGATTATGTACCGGCTCCGAAAGCATCTCCATTGGTGCGTGACCGGCGGCCGCGTGGTCTTCCTGGATCTCCTGCGGGACCGCTACTTTTGCCTGCCGTTCAAGACGGAGGCGGCTTTTCTTCGGCTGCGCGCCGGGGAAGGCCAGCCAGGGGACTTTGCCCTCCTTCGCCCGCTCGTCGATCGGGAACTGCTGGTCAAGGGCAAGGAGAGCGCCGAAGCCGGTTTCCAGCTTCCGCCGCCGACGGCCGACTTCCTTGCTCCGCCTTTCCCGCCCGCTCCGATGCTCGACGTTCTTAGGGCGCTGCGGATCGAGCTTGGCGCCGCCTGGCTGCTTCGCCGACGGTCCTTTCTGGAGGCGATTGAACGGGCGAGGCGCCCCTTGCGGAACGCCCCGCAGTCGGCCGCGAGTCCGGAGCGTCTTAGGAGTATCATTTCGGCGTCCGCTGCGGCAGGTCTGGTGCTCCGGACTGCCGACAGGTGCCTTCCGCGGGCGCTTGCCGTCCATTCCCTGGCTCGGCGCAGCGGCATCAGGTCCCGGCTGGTGATCGGCGTTCGGATGAACCCGTTCGCGGCCCACTGCTGGGCGCAGCTCGATGAGCGGGTGCTTGTCGGTGATCATGAGCAGGCGCGTCTGTTCACGCCGATCCTGGTTGCCGGATGAGGCCGCGATATCTCCTCGTGGTGGCCGAGGGCGCAGCCCTGGATCCCGCCTTGCCGGACCGGCTGTGGCGACGAGTCGGTCTCGCCCCTGCCTTCGCGCATCCCCGGCTGGCGGTGCTCGCGAGCCCCAATTGTCCCTGCATCGAAATAGCGGGGGAGGGGGTCGTGATCGGAACGCTGTTTCATCGGCACGGAGCCGCCCGGGCGATTGCCTCGCTTGGCGAGACGGATGCCCGCATGATCGTGCAGAGTGGCGGAGGAGCGCTGCTCAGCTCCTTCTGGGGCGGCTATGTCGCGGCGCTGGCGGCAGGGGATGGCGTGCGCGTGCTTCGCGATCCGTCCGCGGCGATCCCCTGCTGGACCGCCCAGGGGCCGGGGTGGACGGCGTTCACCTCAGATGCCGAGCTGCTCGTGGCTTGCGGCTTGAGCGCCGGCGATGTCGACTGGCCGGCGCTGGCGCGGTACCTTCATGGCGCCGGCCTTCCAGCGCAGGAGACCGCCCTTTGTGGCATCGCCGAGCTTCTACCCGGCTTCTCCGTCGGGACCGCGGAGGCCTGCATGCGGCAATCGCCCTGCTGGTCGCCATGGGACCATGTCTGCGCCGCCGCCGACGCGGCCCCCGCCGCCGAGCGGCTGGCGAGGGTGGCCATGCAGTGCGTCGCTGCCTGGTCTGGCGTCCATGGCAAGCTGCTGGTCAGCGTGTCGGGAGGTCTCGATTCATCGATTGTCGCGGCCGGTCTGTCCCGCGCGAGAGCCGATGCCGTTTGCCTCACCATGTTCGGCGAGGATCCGGGCGGAGACGAACGCGTGCATGCCCGGGCGCTGTGCGAAAGGCTTGGCCTGCCGCTCCTGGAGCGCAGCCTCGATCTGGACGGGATCGACATATCCGAGCCGCTCGGCAGCCACATGCCGAGGCCGGGAGACCGTACCCAGGCGCTGGCCTACGAGCATGCGCATATCGCGGCCGCGCGCGAGATCGGGGCGGGAGCCTTCATGACCGGCAATGGCGGAGACAGTGTGTTCGGCTATTCGCAATCGGCTGCCGCGATCGCCGACCGCTACCTGGCCGAAGGTCTTGGATGGAATGTCCTGGCGACGCTCCGCGACGTCTGCTGGCAGACCGGTTGCAGTCTGTGGCAAGCGGCCAGGAGCGCGGCGCGACTGGTGTCGGGGCCGCGTGGCTATGAATGGCGGCCGGACACACTGTTTCTCAGCCCCGCTTTGGTGGCGGCTCTGGCAGACCGCCCGCTTCGTCATCCGTGGCTGGACGCGCCGCCACATGGCCTCCCCGGCAAGGCGGCGCATGTCGCATCGATCCTCCGTGTCCTGCAATGCCTGGAGCCGGGACGCAGCCGCCATCTGCCGGTGCTGAACCCGCTTCTGTCGCAGCCGCTCGTCGAAACCTGCCTCGCGATCCCGAGCTGGGAGTGGCGGTCCGGCGGCAGGGACCGCTCGCTCGCACGTCGTGCGTTCGCGGACATGCTGCCTCGATCGATCCTCGATCGCAGGGTGAAAGGAGGACCTGACGGCTTCGCCGCCCGGATACTCGATCACTACCGGACCGAAATCGCCGAGCGGCTGCTGGAAGGACATCTGGCACGGCAGAATCTGATCGATCGATCGAAACTGGAGGGCCTGCTTGCCGGTTCGCGGCCGGTGCCGGGCGAGCATCGCGTGCGCATCCTTGAGTTCGTGGCCGCGGAGGCGTGGCTCGACAGCTGGATGTCGCGTGGAAGGCGGAGCGGTCCGGCGGAAGCTTCGTCAGCGAACCGCCCGTGAGGCGTTCTCCAGCTTCAGTGCTTCCCAATGCCGCAACTCCTTTTCCCGGTCGGGATCGGACGAGCGGATGCCGCGGAGCCAGAAATCGAACCAGTCGAGCGAGCGGCGATAGACGGCCAGCCGGTGGGCGGGCTGCCATTTGACGTGATGCTCGTCCGGAAAGACGAACAGGACGGCGGGTGCGCCGGCTTCCCGCAGGGCCGCGAAGCTTTCGATCGAACTCAGATATTCGTCGTCGGAGAGCTGCATCAGCAGGGGCGTCGCGAACCGCCTGGCGTTCACGGACAGCGAGATCTCGCGCCAGAAGGGATCGTCGCGCTCCAGCATGCCGGGATAGCCCGTGGCCCGCAATTGCCGCCCGGCCAGGGGCCCGACCCGGGAGGCGAGGGTGGTGTCGGTGCAGCAGGTGCTGACGGCCGCCGCCCTGAACATCGAGCTGTGGAGCAAGCCCCAGATGGTGGTGGAGGCGCCGTCGCTGAGGCCGGTGATGCCGATCCGCTCGGGGTCGGCGATCCCGCGTTCGACCGCGATCCGGACACCGTTCACGAGCGAGGCATGGACGCTTCGCCGGTCCTCGAAGGCGGCAAGGTTCAGCCGATTGGCCTCGTCGAAATCCGGTGCGGAGCGCTGGAAGCCGACCGCTGCCGGACGGCGGAGGCTGAGCACGGCATAGCCGCGGTTCGCGAACGCCTGGATCGGATATTCGTCGCCCGTGCCGCCCCTCAGGAAACCGCGTGTGTCATACTGCACGACGATCATCGGGTAGCGCTTGCCCGCGCGGTAGCCGACCGGGAGGATGAGGTCCGCGAAGGGTTCGAGTCCGTTGGAGTTCGTCCAGCGAAGGCGTTCGGCGGCGCCCAGGGAAAGCTTGGCGAACTCGGGATTGGGATCGAACAGGAGCTGGCTTGTGCCCCGGACCGGGTCGAGGCGCTCGAGCCGGCGCGGCCGGAGCGATGCGTCCCGGAGGCAAAGCAGGGTCTCGCCGTCGGGAGCGCAGTCGGCAAGGACATCGTCGGTCGTGTAGAGCCGGCGCACGCTTCGCTCGGCAGGGATCCATTCATAGATTGCCGTAGAGCCGCGTCCCCAGCCTTCCAGCCGGAAGAAGCGGACGCGCCGGCCGCCAGGCATCCACCAGGGATCGTAGGCGCCTTCGCACTCCGGTGCCTGACAGTTGGCGACCGTGCCGTTCCGCAACCTGGCGTGCAGGCTTCCCTTCCGTGCGCCACCGGTGAGCATGGTCGCCGAGATCCACAATCGTGCGTCCGGAGAGTTGCGGGCAGGGGCGCCTGCCGTCGCGATGACGTCGGCGGATCCTTCGAGGAGTTCCGCCTCTCCGGCCGCGGGCTCCCGGACGTTGCCCGAGGCAAGATCGAGCACCTCCACCGAGCGGGGCACGGGCGAAAGCGGAAACGGCCGATTGCCGGCGACGGGCACGAACCGGTCGTCATAGTGGAAGCCGGTGCGTCCCTCCTGCTCGATCTCCCGATAAGCCTGCGCAAGCGCCGGGCGGGAGGCGAAGACGAGGGTCGAGCCGTCGCTTCCGATCCTGAAATCCACCACGTCGGCGGGCGACCGGGTGAGCGGCCGGCTGCCGCTGCCGTCCGCTTCGGCGCGCCAAACTTGGGTAACGCCTCCCTCCCGCTTCAGGAAGGCGATCCAGCGTCCGTCCGGCGACCAGCGCGGTGTGATCACCATCGGGATGCCGGTTGGCGAGTCCGCGATTCCGCGCAGGTCGATGGTGAGCAGGATGAGTTCGCCGCCGCGGTCCACAAGCGCCGGGCGCGCGCCCGGCGCCAGCCCCAGAACCGCCATCGCCAGGCAATGCTGGTTCCCGGCCGGATCGGCCCTCCTCAGCTGGAACGCGATCCTGCTGCCGTCCGGCGAGACGGACATGAACGGCTGGGCGTGCGGCAACGGGTCCACTGGGCCGATGTCGCGCAGGCGCACAAGGTCCTCGGGCTCGAGGGCGCGCGGAGCCGACGCAGTGGGGCGTTCCGGCGGGAGGATGTCCTCGCAGGAGGCCGTCCCCGCCGCTGCACGATGGGGGACTGCAGCGCAGGCGGCGAGGACGACCAGCGGAAGGAGGCGCATCACCAGTCCTTCCGCACCGCCAGCCCGACGAACCGGCCAACGGGAGACTGGTTGGTGGAATCGTAGGGCGGTGCGGCCTGATCGGTGTTGCGGATCGTGTCAGGCTCCTCGTTGAGCATATTGATCACCGAGAGACGGAGTTCCACGCCCCGGAGCGGACCGGTGGGCGCAGTGCTTCTCCAGCTGGCGCTGAGATCGACCGTCACGAACGGGCCGACGCGCTCGACGATCGGGAAGCGCACGTCCCGTGTCGAACCCACATAGTTGCCGAGCAGGGCGAGACCGGCCTGGCGTCCCTGCCAGACGATGCCGCCCCGCGCCCGCCAGTTGGGCGGGTTGAAGATCGTTCCGGCGCGCTGGAACACGGGCTGGTTGCGTGCGAGCTGGCGATCGCTCTTGAGGTAGCTCGCGGCGGCGGTCAGCAGGAGCCGGTCGTCCTCGCTCTGGCCGATTCGGTATTCTCCCACCAGGTCGACGCCGCGGACGCGCTCGCGCGCGGTGTTGCCGAGCGTACCGTTGATGATGGCCGCGACGCTGGCCGGGTTGAAAGGGCGGCCCGTCTGGTTGCTGAGGCCTTGCGGAAGGGTGGCGATGATCGCGGTGACCTGGGCTATGCTCGGGTTGAACGTGATGAGGTCCCGGAAAATCGGGTTGGCCAGCGAGGACAGGGTGCCGGACAAAGCGGTCCCGATCCGGTCCCGATAGTCGATATTGAAATAGCTGGCGTCGAGGCGCAGGCCCGGCAGGAAGGCCGGGCGCAACTCCATTGCCGTCGACCAGGTGGTGGCGCGCTCCGAACGGAGGTCGGGATTGCCGCCGCCGAGATAGAGAACGGTCGCTCCGGCCGGTAGCGGCGGCTGGGGCTGCGGCGCGAACAGGGTGCCCGGAAGCAGGGCGCCCTGCAGCACCTGGTTGACCTGGTTGAGGGTCGGGACCTTGAACGCCTTGCCCCATGACGCGCGGAACAGCACGTCGCGGTGCGGCTGATAGACCATGCCGAACCTGGGCGTGGCGACATCATCGATCTCCTCCCATCGCTCGTAGCGGACCGCCGCGCTCAGCGTCAGCCGCTCGATGAGCGGGAAGGCAAGCTCCGGCCCGATGAGCGGAAGCGAGAATTCGCCATAGCCGAACTGGACGTCCCGCTTCTCGGTCCAGTTGCGGAAGGTGACCGAGTTGCCGTTGATGAAGTCGGTGATGTCCAGATGAAGGGCGACCGTGCGCAGTCCCCCTCCGATCGCGAGCCGCGCGTCTCCGCCGGGTGCGGGAAACAGCGGTCCCTCGGCACTGGCCTCGATGCCGCTCAGCCGGTTCTCGTAGATGAGCCTCGAATTGAACGGCACGTTGTTCTGATAGCGGCTCGTATAGATGCGCGTGTGGCTGACCGCACGCGTGGCGCTGAGCGCGGCCTGCCAGCGGGCGGGCAGGTCGATCCGCACGGTGGGCGCCAGCGCGAAGCTCCTGACCGTCGGATCGGTGGCGAGCCCGTTGGTGAAAAGATCGGCATTGCTGAGGAACGGTGAGCGCTTCTGCGACTTGCGCTGCATGGCGATGGCGTCGATCTCGAGAACGACGCCGCCGGTGATCCGCTGATGACCTGACAGCACGCCGCTCGACTGCGCGCTGCGCAGCGTCAGCGTGGTGGTCGGAAAGAGGCTCGACGCATAATGACGGTCGCCCGCCAGGATCGGTGTGGTGCGATTGTGGTCGAGCGCCAACATGGCTCCGCCGGAGCGCCAGCGGCCGCCGGTGACGGCGCTG
Source organism: Allosphingosinicella sp. (assembly GCF_046295735.1). Taxonomy (GTDB): domain Bacteria; phylum Pseudomonadota; class Alphaproteobacteria; order Sphingomonadales; family Sphingomonadaceae; genus Allosphingosinicella. Next base: position 3,830 of record NZ_JBKBMQ010000012.1, on the reverse strand, counting down.
TACTGCTGCTGGACATTTCCGCCTTCTGTCGAGGCGCCGATGCGGGCGGTGGTCTGGAGGCCGTCATAGGCGCGGCGGAGGATGATGTTGGCCACCCCGCCGACCGCGTCGGAACCGTAGAGCGCCGAGGCGCCGTCGGCGATCACCTCGATCCGCTCGACGGCTGCGAGCGGAATGGCGGAGATGTCGACGCCCTGGTTGAGGGCGTCGTAGGCGAGGCGATGCCCGTTGACGAGCGTCAGCGTGGCGTCGGGCCCGAGTCCCCGCAGGTTGAGCGCCGCGGAATTGTTGATGTTGCTCTGTCCGCCCTGCTGGCCGCCGCCCGCGATGCCCGGGTTGGTCCCGCCGGTGAAGTTCTGCGGAAGCGTGCGCGTGAATCCCGCGAGATCCGAAACGCCGCCTTCTTCGAGCTCGCGTCTGGTCGTGACGATCACCGGCGAGGGCGAGCCGTTGCCACGGATCCGGCTCCCGGTGACGGTAATGGTGCCGGTGCCTGGGTCGGTGCGGGTGGTCTGCGGCGCCGGCAGGCGCGGCGCCGGCGCGATGCTCGACCAGGAAGTCGTCGCCCGGCAGCGCTGCCCGCACCGCCTGGACGAGCGTGAGCCGGCCCCTGAGCGGCCGGGCCCTGAGGCCCGCGACCGCGTCGGCGTCGAACACGATCTCCCGGCCAGTGGCACGCGCGATCGCCCTCAGCGTCTCCGCAAGATCCTGTTCCGGCAGGTCGTAGTCCGCCATGGCTTCCGATTGCGCGGCCGCGGGCGCGGCGATCGTGATCGCCGATACGGCCGCGCCTGCGAGGCAGGCCGCGCGAATGGCATTCCTGAACATGTCCCTTTCCCCTCCTTGCCGGCGGATCGCCGGTCCTGGGGGGATTGACGCGCCGATCGCCGGAACCCGGGGTGCGGACGTGAAAAAAAGCTAGCGGCGCCTGAGGAGGATGTGCGCGGGATTGCCGCGGTCGGCTTCGAGGCCGAACAGGATCGCCAGCCGCTCGGCGAGGAGCGTCGTGTCGTCCACGCGGAAATGGCCTGATACCCGCCGCGCGCCGATCGCCGGATCGCCAAGCAGGATCGGCGTCGCAGAGGCGGCATTGGCGGCGGCGACGAGCTCGGCGACGGAGACGCGGTCATAATCGCGCGCCGCGTCCATCAGCGGGTAGGCGGCGGCCGTGGCTGCCGGGGTCTCCGGAGGCGCGGCCGGTCGCCCGGCGGGCGGCCGGGTGGCGAAGGTGAGCGCCTCGCCCGGGCGGAGCCGTCGCACCGCAGGGCCCGGCCCAGGAGTCTCCGCCGATGCCGGCAGGGCCACGTCGACGGCGCCCTCGATCAGTCTCACGGTAACGCCGTTCGCCGGCGACATCTCGACGTCGAAAATCGTGCCGCGTGCCGTCACCGTCCCTCCGCCGGCATGGACGTTGAACGGGCGCGCCTCGCGGAACACGTCGAACCGCGCTCGGCCCTGGAGAAGGTCCAGCCGCCGTTCCGAGGCCCCGAGCCGCGCCTCGACGACCGTGCCGGGCGCGAGCACGATCCGGGAGCCGTCGGCAAGGAGCAACGAGCGGACTTCTCCCGCGTTCGAAGCGAGGCGCCGCCTTTGCTCCTGTGCTGCGGGCGCCGACGCACTGTCCGCCTGGCCGCCGTCTCGGGAGACGGGCGCGAGATGAATGGCGAGGCCGCCGAGCGCCGCGACGGCGACAAGGCCCATGAGGGCCGGCGCCAGCCTTCTCGGCCGCGCGGCGCCGTGCCCGGCCCCCGGCGCGTCGGACAGCAGCTTGCCCATCGCAAATATCTCCGACGCACGATTGTAGGCGCCGCGATGCAAGGCGCCGCGCCTCAGCCATGCCTCGAACTCCGGGCGGCTCGCGTCCGCGTCGGGGCCGCGCATCCGCGCGAACCAGGCGGCCGCCTCCCGCATCAGCTGGTCCCTTGGTGGCTCGGGGGCGCCGGGGTCGGTCATGGCCGCTCCAATCCCTTGCTAATGCGCACGATCGCTTCTCCGATATGCCACTCCACGGTGCGGACGCTGATGTCGAGCCGCGCCGCGATCTCCCTGTAGCTGAGCTCCTCCACCCGGTGGAGCACGAACACCTCTCGCATCCGCTCGGGCAGATCCGCCACCAGCGCGCGATATTGCTCGCGCATCTGCGTCAGCTCGATAGCCGAGGCCTGGTCGGGCGGCACCACCGGCTCGCAGTCGGGCGCGATTGGCACATGCTCTGCGCGCCCGGCGGACCGCCGTGCCCGGTCGATGAGAAGGTTGCGAAGGATACGGTTGAGAAACGCCTCGGGATGCCGCAGCTGCCGAAGCGCCGCAGCGCCGAGCAGCCGCGCGAATGCCTCATGCACGAGATCGCTTGCCTCCTCGCCCGAACCGGTCCTGCGGCGCAGCCGGCGCTTGAGGCCAGGGGCGTGCTCCCGGTAGAGCATGGCGACCCGCCGCCGCGCGTCGTCCTCGCCAGGCGCCGTTCGCCCGGTATTTCCCTCATCCACCGGACGCACCGCACCGCGGACCGGACGCGCCGCGACGACCGCCGACAGACGCATTCAATGGAGTTTGCACGTAAGGCCCCGTGCCGGACGGGTGCTGGCGCTGGAACGTCCGGCCGCCTGGACGAACGTGTTTGATGCCCGGCGGTTGATGAGCCGCAGCCCGTGCCGGCATGTTCAGGCTGCCGCATCATCCTGCTCGAAAACCCGCGAAGAGGCAACCGGCCGAAAATCCGGGGTAGGCGATCGTCCCGAAGCGAGCGACGCCGGGCGTCCGTCTCCCGGCGCGCGCAAGCGCGATCCCGGGCCACCTCAAGCTGGCGGCCGGGGCCTTCGGGAGGCGAGCACGATGCGGGGAACCGCCGCTACGCGCCGGCGATGATAAAGACGAAAGAGCTTGCGCAAGGCCGCGCCGTCGCCGGCCGTTTCCGCCTCTGCCAGCTTCTCGGCGTCGCTTCCGGCGGAGGGCACGACATCTCGCTCGGCGCGGCGGATCGGCGCCAGGCGATCGTTGAGCCGGGTGACAGCGGCGAGATGCTCGCCGCTTCCGGTGGCGGCCGCCACTCGCGCGAAGACTTCGGCTTCGGGTGCGGCCCAGCGCCCCAGGTCGGACCCGTCGTCGATTGACGGCTCGGCGCTTGCCTGCCGTCGCAGTGCGAGTTCGAGCAGCTGCAGGTTCCAGAGATAAAGGTCGCGAAGCTCGGCCTCGGCAGGGCTCGGCACCCGAAACCCGTCGTGACGCGGCGCCGCGACGAGGCCTTCTCCCACGAGCCGGTGGAGCGCGTCGCGGACGGGGGTGATGCTCGAATGAAGCTCGTCTCCGATAGCTGCCGGCTCCAGCGGCCCGCCCGGTGGGTAGCACCCCTCGGCCAGCCGGTCGCGAAGGGCATGATAGATCCGGTCAAAGGTCGGCCCGGGGCTCATCGGACCCCTCCGACATGGGAAAGCGCGCCCGTCACGCGGCGGCCCGCCGCTTCTGCTCGGCGGCATGAGCGTCGACTGCCTGCGCCTGGTCCGGCCGCAGCGCGTCGATCGCGCCCAGCCGCGCGGGCGGCGCGCCAAGCAGCACGGAAGGACAGCAGCCCTCGTAATTGCCGAGGTTCGGCCGATGCTGGCGGTATCCGACCAGCGCCGCGAGGGCGGGCGGGAACGAGCGGGCAATGTCCGGCGGATAGGCGAGAAACTGGTTCTCGTAGGTCTTGAGCCATCCGAGGCTGTAGCCGGCGATCATTCCCCGCCGCACCTCGGCCGACTGGTTTGCACCTGCCGCGTGGAGCGTGGAGCCCAGCATCAGGAGGGCCGAGCCCGGTCCATATTCGGGAACTTGCTCCGAGGCTTCGGCAACCG
>NZ_JBKBMQ010000011.1:0-129103 GCF_046295735.1 Allosphingosinicella sp. | reverse complement strand
CGTGCCCCGGGCGGCTCAATCCTTTTGGCGCGGGGTGGAGCAGCCCGGTAGCTCGTCAGGCTCATAACCTGAAGGTCGCAGGTTCAAATCCTGCCCCCGCAACCAACACACAAGCCCTCGCCTAACAGGCCGAGGGCTTTTTTGCGTTCCGGAGCGCGGGCGCTGCCGCTCAGGCGCGGTTCGTCGCCAACCGGATGACGTGGCGGGGGGCCTGGGCGTTGCCGCTCCGCAGCAGCGGTGTTGCCTGGCCGCCGCAGGCCCCGTCCAAGGCTCATCGGGCTGACGGCCAACCGGCGCCGTCAGCGGGCGCCGGCTTTCCGCGCTTGTTCCCAAGCGAGGTCGGCGAGCGGCTCGAGGCGCTTGGCCATTTCCGCGGCGTGGGCCGACGCGGCGGTGCCGCGCGCGATCCGGCCCTTGATGCCGTGCACGATGCCGGCGAGCCGGAACAGATTGAAGGCCATGTAGAAATCGAGGTCCGCGATGCCGTCGCGGCCGGTCCGCGCGCAATAAGCGGCGACATAGTCCGCTTCCGACGGGATGTTGAGCGCGGCGAGGTCCGCCTCGCCGAGCGCGTCGGGCATCCGGTACATCATCAGATGGTAGGAGAAATCGGCGAGCGGGTGGCCGAGCGTCGACAATTCCCAGTCGAGCACCGCCAGCACGCGCGGCTCGGTCGGATGGAAGATCATGTTGTCGCAGCGGAAATCGCCGTGGATGATGCGGGCGCGCGGCTCGTCGGGCGGGATGTTGTCGGGCAGCCATTCCACCAGCCGGTCCATCGCCGGCACGCGCCCGGCCTCGACGTCGCCGAGATATTGCTTCGACCAACGCCCGATCTGCCGCGCGAAATAATTGCCCGGCTTGCCATAGTCGCCGAGCCCGGCGGCGTCCGGATCGATGAGGTGGAGCGCGGCGATGGTGCGGTTCATCGCGTCGAAATAAGCGGGCCGGTCGGCGCGCGGCACTTCGCCGAAGGCGGGATCCCAGAAGATGCGGCCCTCCACCATCTCCATGACGTAGAAAGCGGTGCCGATCACGCCTTCGTCCTCGCACAGCGCATAAGCGCGGGCGACGGGGAAGCCCTGGGCGTGGAGGGCGCTGATCACCCGATATTCGCGCTCCACGGCATGGGCGCCCGGCAGCAGTTTGCCGGGCGGCTTGCGGCGCAGCACGTAGCAGCGGGCCTCGGTCACCAACTTGTAGGTCGGGTTGGACTGACCGCCCTTGAACTGTTCGACCCGCAGCGGACCGGCATATCCCTCGACATGCTGCTCCATCCAGCGATGGAGGCGCTCGGTGTCGAACCGGTGCGCCTCGCGCACCTCCGCCGTGCCCCGGTTTTGCGCGCTTCTGTCCAAATCGCATCCCTTCCAAAAAAAATTTCGGCTTTCGCGACATGTTTCCCGGAAAGCGTTGACTATGCAAACGAGGAAGGAGCGGCGCAGTCGCTTCAGCCATTCCTACCCGGTCCAAGGGAGGTGCCTCGGCAAATGGACCGGGTGGGAATTCGCCCCGCGACGGCCCCGACCCCGGTCGTCGCGCCGCTCCTTCCTCCACCCTTCCATCCGAACCGATCGATGAGGCGCCGCCGCGCGGTCAGCGCCCGGCGGCGGCCTTGAGCTTCAGGCGGTGCGCGTGGAGCAGCGGCTCGGTATAGCCCGAAGGCTGCGCCTTGCCCTCGAAAACGAGAGCGCGGGCGGCCTGGAAGGCGATGCTCTTTTCCGGATCGGCGGCCATCGGCCGGTAGAAGGGATCGCCCGCATTCTGCCGGTCGACCACCGCCGCCATGCGCCGCAGCGCCGCCTCGACCTGCTCCGCCGCGACAACGCCATGCTCCAGCCAATTGGCGACGTGCTGGCTGGAGATGCGGCAGGTCGCGCGGTCCTCCATCAGGCCGACGTCGTGGTTGTCGGGCACTTTGGAGCAACCCACCCCCTGGTCGATCCAGCGCACGACATAGCCCAATATGCCCTGGATGTTGTTGTCGAGCTCCTCGGCGATCTCCCCGGCGCTCCAGCTCGGTCCGTCCGCGACCGGGATGCGCAGCATGTCGCCGAGCCGGTCGGGCGCCCGGCCGGCGAGCGCGCGCTGCCGCTCGGCGACGTTCACCCGGTGATAGTGGACGGCATGGAGAGTCGCGGCTGTGGGGGAGGGGACCCAGGCGGTGCTCGCCCCCGCCTCGGGATGGCCGATCTTCTGGGCCAGCATGTCGGCCATCAGGTCCGGCATCGCCCACATGCCCTTGCCGATCTGCGCGCGCCCCGCGAAGCCGCAGGCGAGGCCGGTCAGGACATTGTTGTCCTCATAGGCCTTGAGCCAGGCGGCGCCCTTCATCCCGGCCTTGCGGATCGCCGGCCCGAGCCGCATCGCGGTGTGGATCTCGTCGCCGGTGCGGTCGAGGAAGCCGGTGTTGATGAAGACGATCCGGTCCTTCACCGCATGGATGCAGGCGGCGAGGTTGAGGGAGGTGCGCCGCTCCTCGTCCATCACGCCGATCTTGAGGGTGTGGCGCTGCAGGCCGAGCAGGTCCTCCACCCGGTCGAACAGGCGGTTCGCGAAGGCCGCTTCCTCGGGGCCGTGCATCTTGGGCTTGACGATATAGACGGAGCCGGCGGGGCTGTTGGCGCGGGCGCCGTTCAGATCGTGGAGCGCGGCGAGCGCGGTGAAGGCGGCGTCGCACAGCCCCTCATACGCCTCCGCCCCGTCGATCCGGATCATTGGATTGGTCATGAGATGGCCGACATTGCGGACGAACAGCAAGGCGCGACCCTTCAGCGTCAGCGTGCCGCCGTCCGGGGCGGCGTAGCTGCGGTCCGGATTCGCGCGGCGCTCGATCCTGCGTCCGTCCTTCTCGAGCGAGGCGCTCAGCGCGCCCTTCATCAGGCCGAGCCAGTTGCGATAGACCCCGACCTTGTCCTCGGCATCGACCGCGGCGACCGAATCCTCGCAGTCCATGATGGTGGTGACCGCGCTTTCGAGCAGGATGTCGGCGACTCCGGCCTTGTCCTCGCGGCCGATCGGGTGGTCCGGGTCGATCCTGATCTCGATATGGAGGCCGTTGTGGCGGAGCAGGACCGCGCCGTCGCGCCAGCCGGCGAGCAGGGAGGGATCGCGCAGGCCGCCGCGATCGGTGACCAGCCGGCCCGCCTCGATCCGGTAGTCGCTCACCTCGCCATGGCTTCCGCCTTCGAGCGGGGCAACCTCGTCGAGGAAGCGGCGGCCCCATTGGATCACGCGGGCGCCGCGCTCCGGATCGTAGCCGCCGCCTTGCGGGCGGTCGCCGAGCGCGTCGGTGCCGTAGAGCGCGTCGTAGAGGCTGCCCCAGCGGGCGTTGAGCGCGTTCAGCGCGTAGCGGGCGTTGCTGACCGGGACGACGAGCTGGGGACCGGCGATGTCGGCGATCTCCGGATCGACGTTCGTCGTGCCGATCGTGAAGGGAGCGGGCGCGTCGACCAGATAGGAGATCTCGCGCAGGAAGGATTCCTCTTCCGCCGGATCGGGCGCGCGGCCCCCGAGCGCGGAATTGCGTTCGTCGATCCGCGCCTGCAGCGCCTCGCGCGTTTCCAGCAGGCGGCGATTTTCGGGCGAGAGGTCGCGCAGCAACGTCTCGAGCCCCACCCAGAAGCGGTCCGCCGGGATGCCGGTGCCGGGCAGGGCCTCGTCCTCGACGAAGGCCTTCAGCGCCTCCGCAACCTCAAGCCCGCCGATCCGTGCATACACAGGCGCCTCCCTCAAGAACCGCCCCGCTATGTTCGAGCGCGGGCGCGGCATCAAGTGCGCTTCGTCGAAGCCGAAGGCCGCCGGTCGAACGCCCGCTTGTGCTGCCGACCGTTACGGGTGCAGTCTCCGCCTCGAACCCAGGGGAGGACGCCATGAAGACGCATGCCAAATATTCCGCCATCTGCATCGCCGCTCTCGCCGCCGCGCTGACCGCGCCCGCCACCGCGCACGAACAGGTGCCGCCCGCGGCTCCGGCGCAGGCGGCGATGCCCGACCTCGCCGTCCCCCCGGAGACCGGCACCGAGGTGCGGGTGCTGACTTCGACCGGCGGCCGCCACGGCCAGTCGATCCGCTGGGCCGCGCCCGACGGCACCCGCTGGGCGCGCGAATCGATGCTGCTGCGCGGCTTCGTCACCGAGATCGACCAGCAGACCCGCTTCAACCCGGACGGCAGCATCCGCGAGATCGTGATCCGCGGCCGCACGCCGCAGGGCGACGCTTCCGAGACCTTCCGGGTCGAGAATGGCCGCTTCACCTATTCGAGCCCGGTGGACCGCGGCGAGGGCGAGTACCGGCCGGGCCTCACCTACGCCACTTATGGCGGCCTGATGGAGCCCGGCATCCTGCTCGTGGAAGCGCTGCTGCGCGCGCCGGGCCGGCGGCTGTCGCTCGCGCCCTCCGGCGAGGCGAGCCTCAATCCCCTGACCGAGCTCGAGGTCACCAACGCGCGCGGCGAGACCAAGCGGCTCACCGCGGTCACGATCGACGGCCTCGGCCTCGCGCCGCAGCCCGTCTGGCTGGAGGGCGATCGGGTGTTCGGCGCCGCCGGCTTCATCAACGTCCTGCCGGCGGGCTGGGAAGACGTCGCGCCGCGGCTGAGCGCCGCCCAGGAAGCGGCGCTGGCCGAACGCGCGCCCGAGCTGCTCGCCCGCGTCGCGCCCCGCCATGAAGGGCCGGTCGCGTTCACCAACGTGCGGCTCTACGACGCCGACGCGCGCACCTTCCGCGAGGGCATGACGGTGGTGGCGGAGGGCGGACGCATCACCGCCGTCGGTCCCGCGGCCGCGATCACTCTCCCCGCCGGCGCGCGAACTTACGACGGCGCCGGCAGGACATTGGTGCCAGGCCTGTGGGACGCGCACCAGCATTATGGCGGCGACGCGACCGGTCCGCTTCTGCTTTCGCTGGGCATCACCAGCGTGCGCGACCCCGGCAACCGGCCCGAGGAATCGATCGCCCGCAAGCGCCGCATCGACGAAGGGCGGCTGCTGGGACCGCGCGTCATCCCGGTGATGCTGATCGACGGTCCGGGGCCGCTCGCCGCCCAGATGGCGGTCACCGCAACCGACGAGGCGAGCGCGATCGCCGCGGTGCGGCAGGCGCAGAATATGGGCTTTGCCGGCGTGAAGCTCTACGGCTCGCTCGATCCCGCGCTGGTTCCGGTCATCTCGGCCGAGGCGAAGCGGCTGGGGCTGCGCGTTCAGGGCCATGTGCCGCGCACCATGCGCCCGCTTGATGCCGTCCGCGCCGGCTATGACGAGCTCACCCACATCAATTTCGTAATGATGCAGGCGATGCCCGACGAGGTGGTGAACCAGTCGAACGGGCTGCAGCGCTTCTACGGTCCCGGCCGCTACGCCGCCGGGGTCGATCTCAATTCGCCCGAGATGCGCGCCTATATCGAGGAATTGGCGCGGCGCGGCACCACGGTCGACGCCACGCTCGCCATCTTCGAGGGCGGCTTCACCGAGGATCCGGGTCAGCTCGCCGCCTCCTACAGGCCGTTCGACGGGAAGCTGCCGCCGATCCTCAGCCGCGGCTTCCGCTCGGGCGGCTTCGCGCCGACTCCCGAAGTGTCGCGCGACCAGATGCGGCAAAGCTTCGCGCGGCTCCAGGAACTGGTGGTGGCGTTGCACCGCGCCGGCGTGCCGGTGGTCGCGGGCACGGACGGGTCGGGGCTGGAGCTGGTCCGCGACCTCGAACTCTATGTCGAAGGCGGCATGAGCCCGGCGGACGCGCTGGCGACAGCGACCATCGTCCCCTCCACCCAGTTCGGCGTCGCCGACGATCGCGGCTCGATCGCGGTCGGCAAGCTGTCCGACCTGGTGCTGGTCGACGGCGACCCGAGCCGCAACATCGGCGACCTGCGCAAGGTGCACACCGTCATGCTGGGCGACCGGCTGATGGACGGCGACGCGCTCCGCTCCGCCGCCGGCCTGTCGGGCCGGCCCGACTGAGGGGCTCGAAAAGTTCGGCGCGTCCTGCTAAAGGGCGCGCCGAAACCGCTTTACTCACCGGACAATATGCTCAACCGACCCACCGGCCGCCCGGACCGGCGCACCTTCGCGATCATCTCGCACCCCGACGCCGGCAAGACCACCTTGACGGAGAAGCTGCTGCTGTTCGGCGGCGCGATCCATCTCGCCGGCGAGGTGAAGGCGCGCGGCGCCAGCCGGCGCGCGCGTTCGGACTGGATGAAGATCGAGCAGCAGCGCGGCATCTCGGTGACGAGCTCGGTGATGACGTTCGAACATCAGGGCGTCACCTTCAACCTGCTCGACACGCCGGGCCACGAGGACTTTTCGGAAGACACCTACCGAACGCTGACCGCGGTCGATTCGGCGGTGATGGTGATCGACGCCGCGAAGGGCATCGAGCCGCAGACTCGCAAGCTGTTCGAGGTTTGCCGGCTGCGCAACGTGCCGATCATCACTTTCGTCAACAAGGTCGACCGCGAGGGCAAGGAGCCGTTCGCGCTGCTCGACGAGATCGCCGACGTGCTGGCGCTGGACGTCGCCCCGATGAGCTGGCCGGTCGGGATGGGCGGCACGTTCGAAGGCATCTACGATCTCGGCAGCGACCGCCTCAGCCTTCCCGCGCGGAGCGACGGCGGCCATTTCGAAGGCGAGACGCTTCAGTTCGACGGCCTCGAGGACCCGAAGCTCGCCGAGCAGGTGGAGGGGCATGAGAAGCTTCAGGAAGAAGCCTCGCTCGCCCGCGCCGCTTATCCGGCGTTCGACTCCGCCGCTTACCTTGCGGGCGATCTGACGCCCGTCTTTTTCGGATCGGCGCTGAAGGAGTTCGGCGTCGCCGAGCTGATCGGCGCGCTGGCCGAGCTCGCGCCGTCGCCGCAGCCGCAACCGGCCGCCTCGGGTCCCGTCGATCCCGACCACAAGGCGGTGACCGGCTTCATCTTCAAGGTGCAGGCAAACATGAACCCGCAGCACCGCGACCGCGTGGCGTTCATGCGGCTCTGCTCGGGCCGCTTCCGGCGCGGCATGAAGCTGCTCCAGCCCTCGACCGGAAAGTCGCTGGCGGTGCACAGCCCGATCCTGTTCTTCGCCCAGAATCGCGAGCTCGCCGACGAGGCCTTTCCGGGCGACATCATCGGCATCCCCAATCACGGCACGCTGAGGGTCGGCGACACGCTGACCGAGGACGAGACGGTGCAGTTCACCGGCCTCCCCAATTTCGCGCCGGAAATCCTGCGCCGCGTGGTGCTCGCCGATCCGACCAAGACGAAGCAGCTTCGCAAGGCGCTGGACGACATGGCCGAGGAGGGAGTGACGCAGGTCTTCTACCCCAATGTCGGCGCGCAATGGATCGTCGGCGTGGTCGGCCAGCTGCAGCTCGACGTGCTCATCTCGCGCCTCGAGGCCGAGTATAAGGTGGACGCGCGGTTCGAGCCCTCGCCCTGGGACACGGCGCGCTGGATCTCGGCCGAGGATCCCAAGGACCTCCAGGCCTTCCTCGACACCCACAAGAGCGCCACCGCCGTCGATCGCGACGGGGCGCCGGTGTTCATGGCCAAGGATCTGTGGGAGCTCAGCTACCACGAGGGGCGCAACCCCCGGCTGCGGTTCACCGCCACCAAGGAGCGCAGCTGATCAGGCCGGGCGGTTCGCCCAGACGGCGGTGACCAGCGCCAGCGCCCCGCAAATGGCGAGGCCGGCGAGGAAGGGAAGGGTCGTCCCGTCGAACGCCCGCCCGACCGCGAGGCCGATCAGCGCGCCGCCGACCGTTGTGATCACCCCCTGGATCGACGATGCGGTGCCCGCGACATGGCCGAGCGGCTCCATCGCCAGCGCGCCGAGATTGGCGCCTATCAGGCCGAAGGTCGCCATGGCGAGCGCCTGAAGCAGGATGAAGACGATCAGCCATTCGCCCGCGAGCGCCGCCACCGCGAAGTGGAGTGTGGCGATGGTCGTGAACAGGCCGAGCGCCCGCAGCGCCACCCCGCGCGCGCCCAGCCGCACGACGATGCGGCTGTTGAGCCAGGAGCTGAGCGCCATCGGCCCTGCGATGGCGGCGAAGACCAGCGCGATCAGCTCCGGCGCGCCGAACACGTCGAACACGATCTGCTGGATCGAATTGATGAAGGCGAACAGGCCGCCCATCACCAGCATCTGCGCGACCGTGTTGCCGATCGAGACCCGCGTGGCGACCGTCGTGACGAACGCTTCCCAAAGCAGAGCGGGGGAGAGCAGGCGGCGCTTTTCGGGCGGATGGGTCTCCGGCAGGCGCAGCATCGCCCAGAGCAGGACGGCGCCGCCGTAGAGGCCGAGGCCGATGAAGATCAGCTGCCAGCTCCCGAACAGCAGCACCGCCTGGCCGAAGGCGGGGGCGAGCACCGGCACGATCATGAAGACGATGAAGACGAGGCTCATCACCTTCGCCATTTCCGACCCGACGAAGCGGTCGCGGACGATCGAGACGACGAGCGTGCGCGTCCCGGCCGCCGCCGCGCCCTGCAGCGCGCGGGCGGCCAGCAGCAGGTCGAAACTGGTCGCCAGGCCGGAGGCGAGCGCGAACAGAGTGTAGAGGCCGAGGCTCCAGACCAGGATGGTCTTGCGGCCGACCCGGTCGGAGATCGGGCCGTAGAAGAGCTGCGCGACGCCGAAGCCGATCAGATAGGCGCTGATCACCAGCTGCCGGTCGTTCTCCGTCCGGACCGCGAGCGCCTCGCCGATCGCGGGGAGGGCGGGCAGCATGGCGTCGATGGCGAGCGCATTGGCCGCCATCAAAGCGGCCATCATCGCGACGAATTCCCTCATGCCGGGGAGGCGGCGGTCGCGGTGCTGCTGCTGCTGCTGCTCCATCCGCTGCACTTGGGCTCGGGGGGCGCCGATGACAAGCGCTTCCACTCCGCGGCCGATCCGGGCTAGGTCGGGCCATGATCATCGTCCATCATCTCGAAAACAGCCGCTCGCAGCGCATCCTCTGGCTGCTGGAGGAACTGGAGCTGCCTTATGAGGTCCGCCGCTACGAGAGGGACCGCAAGACCATGCTCGCCCCGCCCGAGCTTCGGAAGGTCCATCCGCTCGGCAAGGCGCCGGTGATCGACGACGGCGGACGGGTGATCTCCGAAACGGGCGCGATCGTCGAATATCTGGTGGAGAAAGCGGACGGGCGGCTCGGCCCGCCGGCGAACCGCGACGCGGTGCTGCGCTACCGCCACTTCCTCCATTATGCCGAAGGCTCGATGATGCCGCCGCTGCTGGCGCTGCTGGTGGTGAACCGGCTCGGCTTGCTGGGGCGGCCCGCGCGGGCGCCGCTGCTGCGCATGTTCGGCCAGCATCTCGACTGGCTGGAGACGGAGCTCGGCACCCGTCCCTGGTTCGCCGGCGAGGAGTTCAGCGCGGCGGACATCATGATGAGCTTCCCGCTGGAAGCGGCGCGGGCGCGGGCGGGGCTGGGCGAACGGCATCCCAACCTTATCGACTGGCTGGAGCGCATCCACGCCCGCCCGGCTTATGCCGAGGCGCTGCGCAAGGGCGGCCCCTACGCCTACGCCTGACGCGTTCCCCTGACGCAAACGCTGCTACATGCGGCTTCGAGGCATCAAGCCTCGATCCAGCCCTCCGGTCCACGGCGGACCCCGAACACCCGCTCGACTGCGGGGCCCAGCTGGGCGGGCGCGCCGTCGGAGGCGATGCGACCGCCGTCCATGACGATCATCCGGTCCGCGAAACGGGCGGCGGCGTCGAGATCGTGGATTGCCACCAGCAAGGCGGCGCCGGCGCGGGCGCGGGCGCGGAGCAGGTCCATCAGCTTCAGCTGCCAGAGCGGATCGAGATTGGCGACCGGTTCGTCTAGCAGCAGCAGGCGCGGCGAGGGCGCCAGCACCCGCGCCAGCAGCACCCGGCTGCGCTCGCCCGTGGAGAGGCGGTCGACCCGCCGATCGGCGAGCTGCTTGAGATCGAGCGCCGCGAGCGCCGCCGCCACTTCCTCCGACGAGCCGCCGCCGAGCCTGACGACGTCCGCGGCCGCCAGCGGCCACTTAAGGTCGCGCGAGGCGGGAAGGAAGCCGATCAGGCGCGGGCGCCGCTCGGGAGAAGCGGAGCGGAGGTCGGCACCGTCGATCAGGACCCGGCCCGCGGGGTGACCGATGCCGGCGATGGCGTGGAGAAGGCTTGTCTTGCCGCTGCCGTTCGGGCCGACGAGGCAGACGAGCTCGCCCGCCCGCAGCTCCAGGCTGGCGTCATGAAGCCGCTCGGGAAGCGAGAGGCTGTTGGCGGTGAGCAGGCTCATCGCGCGAATCTCAGCCGCATATGCGCGACCAGCCACAGGAAGAAGGGCGCGCCGATGAGGGCGGTGACGACGCCGATCGGCAGCGTCCGCCCCAGCGGCGCGAGCCGGGTCGCGAGATCGGCGGCGGTGAGCAGCAGCGCGCCGATCGCCGCGGCGGGGAGGATGGCGCGGCCGGGATGGCCGCCGGTCAGCCGCCGCGCGAAAATCGGTGCGATGAGTCCGATGAAGCCGATCGCGCCGCAGATGGCGACGCACGCGCCGACGCCGAGCGCCGTCAGCACCACAACCTGAAGCCGGATGCGCCCGACATCGTGGCCGAGCGACTGCGCGACCTCCTCGCCCAGCGCCAGGCTGTCCAGCGGCCGGGAAAGGCGCAGCAGCAGCAGGATGACGAGCAGGGCCGGAATTCCGGCGAAGGCCGCCTGCCCGAGGCTGCGGTCGACCAGCGATCCCATCAGCCAGTCATAGGCGTCGTAGAAGGCGAAGGGAGAGGGGGCGAGCGCAAGCGCGAGGGTGGTGAGCGCTCCGGCGAGCGCGCTGATCGCGAGGCCGGAGAGGAGCAGGGTGGCGGTCTCGGCACGGGGACCCGCCAGCGCCAGCAGCAGGGCCAGTGCGCCGAGCGCCCCCGCCACCGCGCCGAACGACAGAGCGAGCGGCGCGGAAAAGCCGAGCAGATAGGCGGTGACGACCGCGCCCAGCGCCGCGCCGCTGGTGGTTCCGGTGATGTCGGGGGATGCGAGCGGATTGGCGAACAGGGCCTGGATCGCGGCTCCGGCGGCGCCCAGCGTCGCACCGTAGACCAGCGCCAGCAAGGTGCGCGGAAGCCTAAGCTCGACCAGGACCGCGCCCGCAAGGCCGGGCTCCGACTCCGCCAAAGCGGCGATCGGGTCCCACGGGACGGCCAGCGACGCAGTGGCGGCCGCGATCAGGAGCAGGACGAGCGCGATCCTCATCGCAGCTCCGCCCGCAGCCGGAGGATCTCGTCCACCATCGGCGGCCCCATGCAGGTCCAGCGCCGCCCATCGGTGGCGAGCATGCGCGCCTTGCCCGCCCCGCGGGCGAGCGGATGGCCGAGCCAGCGCTGATTGCCGGAAAACTGCCCCGCCCGGTAATCGCTGCGCAGCAGGACGGCGGGCGGCCGGGCGAGGAGGGTCTCGAGCGGCACCCGGTCGCCGGGGAGCGCGCGCTGGCGAAGGCCCGCCAGCACCATCCACTGCGCCTCCAGCCCGGTCGCCGAGACGGTGCGGCCGCCGCCGCCGAGCCAGATCGCGTCGCGGCCGGCGGGCGGTGCGCTTTGACGGAGCGCGGCGATGCGGGCGGTGACTCGGCGGCCCGCCTCCGGCCGGCCCAGCGCTTCGGCGACCAAAGCGACGCTGCGCTCCACATCGTCCAAGCTTTGGGCGAACGGCAGATCGAGCGTACGGATGCCGAGCCTGCCGGCGATCCGCAGCCGGTCGCGCCCGCCGCCGCCCATGGTCAGCACCAGATCCGGCCGCAGCCCCGCCACGGACAGCAGGCTGCCGTCGTTGCGCGGATGCGCGCGGGCCTGCCGCCACAGCGCCGTTTCGGCGGGTTGGTGCGACAGGTGGGTGACCGACGCGATCTGGCGCGGATCGGCGAGCAGCAGCAGCAGCTCGTCCGTGCACAGGTTGAGCGAGGCCACCCGCCGCGGCGCGGCGGCGGCGGGCGCCGCGAGCGAGGCGAGCGCGAGGCTAACGGCCGAGGCGAAGGCGAAGGCCCGCATGCACGGTCCGTCCCGCTGTGTTGTAGCCGACCACGTCCTGATAGTCGCCGTCAAGGGCGTTCTCGACGCGGCCGAACGCTTCGAGCGCCGGCGTCACGGCCCAGGCGAGCTGGAGCGAGGCGAGGACATAGTCGTCGAGCCGCACCCTCGGCGCCGGCCACAGGTCGAAATCCATGTCTTCGCGCCGACCGACATAAGCCAGGCTCGCGCCCCAGCGCAGCCCGCCGAGTGCCCCATCGGCGAACAGATTGGCGCTGTGCCGCGGACGGCGCAGCTCACGGGTCGGCCGGGCGGCGGCGGCCTGCTGTTCGCGCGCATCGAGGAAGGTGTAGTTGAAGCCGAGGTTGAGCCCCTGAAGCGCTCGCCAGCGGCCCTCCACCTCCAGGCCGCGGCGGCGGCTCCTGCCCTCGGCATTGGCGGTGCTGGACAGGAAGGTCGCGGGCTCGAACGTGTCGACGATCTCGTCCCGCAGGCGCTGGGTGAAACCGGTGACGCCGATCGCGGCGGCGGCGCCTTCCCAGCGCAGCCCCGCCTCGAAGCCGCGCGATCGCTCGGGGCGAAGATCGGGGTTGCCGACGAAGGATCCGGGGAAGAAGCCGTGGAGATCGTAGAAGGTCGGCTGGGCGATGCCCTCGCCATAAGCGGCGTGGACGGTCCAGCCGGTGAACGGGCGCACCAAAGCGGCGGCGCGAACGGTCGTGGCGTCGGCGAAGTCGCTGAAATGGTCGCGGCGTACCGCGACGTCGGTGGTGAAGCCTTGGGTCCAGTTCGCGCGCCATTGGCCGATCAGGGCCGCCGCCTCGCGCGAGCGATCCTGGTCGGTCCCGCCGAAATATTGCGTGTCGCGGGCGCGAAAGTTCTCGCCCTGATATTCGGCGGCGGCGGTCAGGCTGTGGCCGGCGAAGTCGCGGCTCGCCTGCGCGCCGGCGGTGAAGCGGCGCCCGAAGCTGCTGTTGAGCGGGGCATCGCCGAGGCGGTTGCGGTTGGCGCTGTCGAGCAGGCTGCCGTCGATCCGGAGGCGCCAGTCCCCAGCGCCCGCCGCCGCCCAGCCGCGCACCGCCCACAGCCGGTTGTCCGTGGCGTCGCGCGTATCGGCGCGGCGGAAGGTGACGGGATCGAAGCCGTCATAGTCGCTGCGGCCCTCGATCCAGTGGCCGACGAGCCCGATCTCGGCTTCCTGGGCGGGGGCGAAGACGGCCTTCAGGCTGGCGGAGCGGTTGTCGAAGCCGTCGCGGTCGCCGTTCGGCGCGCCGAAACTGTCGATCCCGTCGCTGCGCAGCCAGCCCGCGGCGGCGGAAAGGCCGATCGGGCCGCTCCGCGCGGTCGCCTGGGCGGCGAGGCGGTGGCTGCCGAGGCTGCCATATTCGCCCAGCGCCCGGAAGGACGGAGCCGCGAGCGGATCGGCGATGGCGGCGGCGATCACACCGCCGATCGCTTCGGACCCCCAAAGCGCCGATTGCGGCCCGCGAACCACTTCCAGCCGGGACAGCGCCTCGGCCGCGAGCAGCTCGAACCGCGCCTCGTTGCCGGCGGCGGGGTCGTTGAAGCGGATGCCGTCGACGAACAGCAAAGTGTGGTTCGCCTCCGCGCCGCGGATGCGGACCTGCGTCTGGGTGCCGCGCGGACCGGTGGCCGCCACCGAAGCCGCGGGTACGAGGCGAACGAGGTCCGCGGCCATGGGAAGGCCGAGCGCCTCGATCTCGCGGCGCTCGAACAGCGAGACGGACACGGGCGCCTGCGCCGCGGCGACCGGCTCGCGCGCGGCGGTGACCACGATCGCATCGGGCGGAACGGCGACAGCAGTTGAGAGAAGGAACAAGAAACTCACGATAACCTCCTGTAACGACACGTGGATCGTCGTCACGGAGGTACGGCGCGGGCGGGTGACGCCCGGCGCAGTGCCACGCATCCGCGGCTGGTCCCGGCCGGGTGCGGACGACGCGCGAAGGCAGGTCTCCTGGCTCGCGGGTCCACGCCTGGTCTCCCCCTTAGAGGGAGGGGCTCATCCGCTTACAGTTGCGGGCACAGCGCCGGTCTTTCACCGGACTTCCCATTTTCACCGCTCCTTGCGGGGAGCGGCACCTTCGCAACGGCGCCGCTAGGCCCGGGGCCGAGGCTTGTCAATCGCGCCGTCGCCCTGTAGAGCGCGGCCTTCGACGATCACGAGGCTGGTCGGAACCAGCCAAAATCTAGAAAGATCAAAGAGATGAAGGCCGACACCCACCCGAAGTACCACATGATCAAGGTGCAGATGACCGACGGCACCGTGTTCGAGACCCGCTCCACCTGGGGCAATGAGGGCGACACGCTGCAGCTCGACATCGACCCCAAGGTCCATCCGGCCTGGACCGGCGGCACCGGCCGCGTGCTCGATCAGGGTGGTCAGGTCGCGCGCTTCAACAAGCGCTTCGGCGGCCTTTCGCTCGGCTCCCGCAAGTAAGATCGGATGGGCGCGGTCCCGGTCATCGAGACCGAGCGGCTGCGCCTGCGTCCGATCTGGGAGGGCGACCTCCTCGCCTGGTCCGCCGTCACGGCGGATCCCGATGTCGCGCGCCATATCGGCGGCGCGCCGCTGTCGCGCGAGGAGACCTGGCGACGCCTGCTCGCCACGACCGGCGCCTGGGCCGTCAGCGGCTTCGGCTACTGGGCGGCGGAGATGCGCGGCGGCGACGGCCGGATGGTCGGCCATGTCGGCTTCGCCGACTTCAAGCGCGACATCGATCCGCCGATCGACGGCCGACCCGAAATGGGCTGGGTGTTCGCGCCCGAGGCGCACGGCAAGGGTCTGGCGAGCGAGGCCGTCGCCGCCGGCCTGCGCTGGGCGGACGAGACGCTGCGGGCGCCCGAGATCACGGCGGTGATCGAACCCGCCAACGCCCCGTCGATCCGCGTGGCGGAGAAAGCGGGGTTTGCCCAGCGCGAGACCGGCACCTACCGCGGCGCGCCGATCCTGGTCTTCCGCCGCTTCACCTCCTTCTGAGTCAGAGGCCGCCGAAGCGTCCCGCCTGATAGTCGCGGATCGCCTCCACGATTTCCTCCCGGCTGTTCATGACGAACGGCCCGTGGGCAACGATCGGCTCTCCGAACGGCGCCCCATGGCCGAACAGCAGCACCGCGCCCTCCACCGAGCGCAGCGCGACACCGTCGCCTTCTTCGCCGAGTTCCGCCAGCACATGCTCGGGCGCGGTTTCGCCGTCGATCTCGACCGAACCTCGCACCGCATAGAGGAAGATGGTCCGACCGACTGCGACCGGGAGCTCCACGGTCCCGCCGGGCGCCAGCGTCACCACCATCATCTCGAGCCCGGTCAGCGGCCGCACCGGACCTTCGGCATCGTCGAACCGCCCGGCGACCAGCGCGATCCGGGCGCCGTCTTGCTCCACGACCGGAATGTCGGCGGCCTCCAGCCCCCGATAGGCGGGTTCGGTCATCTTGAGCCGGGCGGGCAGGTTCACCCAGAGCTGGAGGATCTCCAGCGGCCCGCCGCGCTCCTTGAAGCTCCGGGGCGACAATTCGGCATGGACCAGGCCCCGGCCGGCGGTCATCCACTGCACGCCGCCGGCTCGAATCACGCTTTCATGCCCGCCGCTGTCGCTGTGGGCGAGCTCGCCCGCCAGGATGAAGGTCACCGTCTCGAAGCCGCGGTGCGGATGGGGGCCGAACGGAAGGCCGTTGTTTCCCGGCGGATAGGTTTGCGGCCCGTGATGATTGAGGAACAGGAAGGGGTCGAGATGATCGAGCCCCGGTCCCGGCAGGGGCCGCCGCGTCACGAGATCGCCGATATCGTCCCGGTGGGCCCGATGAAGCCGTCTGATTCGCCGTGTCCGCACCGCCTGCTCCCATGGTTGGTGATCGCGATGCTGAGGTAGGGCGCGCGCGGGCGAAGCGCTACCAGATCCCGCGGCGGCGGCGCGGCGGTTCGGCGGGATCGGGAGGGAGATGTTCGATCACCCATTCGTGGTTCTCGACGATCTGCGAGCGCACGGGACGGCCGGCGCGGTCGCGCGA
This sequence comes from Allosphingosinicella sp., assembly GCF_046295735.1. Classification (GTDB taxonomy): domain Bacteria; phylum Pseudomonadota; class Alphaproteobacteria; order Sphingomonadales; family Sphingomonadaceae; genus Allosphingosinicella. The sequence goes on along the minus strand of NZ_JBKBMQ010000011.1, from coordinate 113,100 downwards.
GGGATCGAAGCGGAAACGCTGTTCGATGAGGCGGCAGGTGGTTTCGTCCAGCAGGCCGTTGCCGCTGGAGCTGGTGATCCGGCACCCGGTCGCCCGGCCGTCCGGTTCGACGACGTAGATCACGCCGACCGTGCCGCCGATCCTTTCTTCGCCGAGGCCAGGGGGATAGTCGCTGTCGCGGATGCGGCCACGGATGCGGCGCGGCGGAGTCATGCCCCGGCCGTCTCCCGCCCCGCCCGCTCCGCCGCCGCCCGCGCCGCCGCCGCGCGCCCCGCTGCCGGTGCCCTGGCCGACGCCGCCGCTGCCGGTGCCCGGCCCCGGTACGTCGGCATTCCCGCTGGAGGGATCAAGGCCGTGGCCAGCGGTCGGGGCCGATACGATCGGCGGCGGGACGGGAAGCGCGACGATCGGCTCCGGCGCGACGATCTCGGTGGCGCGCGAAACGAGGTTGGGCGGCGATGCGGCGCCTTCCGGTCGGGGATCGGCCCTGCGCTCGGACCGCGTCTCTCCGGGAGAAGGGCGGGGCGGCTCGGGCGGCTCGCGCAAGGGGGCAGGCGGCTCGGGCGCGAGGTCGAACAGGCGCAGCGGTTCGGGCGCCGCGACGGTCGGAGGTGTACCGAGCCCGCGCATCAGCAGGAGCGCGACAAGCGCATGCACCGCCAGCGCCGGCACGGCGGCGCCGATTCGTTCGCGGGTGCTGGTCGGGTGGTGCGGCATCTGCTTCCCTGTTCCACCGGCGGTGCCACGGCCGAACTGAACCATCGCTGAGCCGGCGCTTGCCCGCGTCCGGCGCCTGTGGCAGGAGAGGGTAGGAACAAAAGGGGACCAATAATGCTGGAGGGAGGATGCCATTGCGGCGCGGTCCGCTACCGGATCGAGGGTGAGGTGATGCACGCCGCGCTGTGCCATTGCGGCGATTGCCGGCGCCATGCCGGCGCGCCGGTGGTCGGCTGGACGATGATGCGGCGCGAGCAACTGAGCTTCAGCGGCGAGGTCGTCACTTATGCCTCGTCCGAGCACGGGCGGCGGCAATTCTGCCCGCGCTGCGGCACCGGCCTGTTCTTCGTCAACGAAGAGGCGTTGCCGGGGCTCGTCGACGTACAATTGGCGACGCTCGACGATGCGGAGGCCTTGCCGCCGCAGGCGCACATCCAGGTGGCGGAGCGTCTTGGCTGGATGAAGACGGCCGGCGCCCTGCCGGAATATGAGCGCTTCCCGCCGGGCGCGGCCTAGGCCGGGTTGCGCAGGAGCGTGATCTTGGCCTTGCCGTAACGGCGCCCGGCCAAAGCGTCGAGGCCGGGCAGCGCCACCTCCGCGTCCGCCGCGCTTTCCACGCTGACCAGCGCCCCCGGCGCGAGCGCGCCCGAGGCGACCAGCCGCTCCAGCGCCTTGCGGCCCAGTCCGCTGCCATAAGGCGGATCGAGGAAGACGAGATCGTAGCGGCCGCCCGCGAGAGCGGTCGCGTCCTGCGGCCGGATCTCGGCTTGCGCCTCCGCTCCCAGAGACGCCACGTTGCGGCGCAAGGCGTCGATGGCGGCGCGGTCCTGCTCGATAAAGGTGCAGGACGCGGCGCCCCGCGACAGCGCCTCCAGCCCCAGCGCGCCGGTGCCGGCGAACAGGTCCAGCACGGCCAGTTCCTCAAAGCCGCCGAGCCGGCTTTGCAGCATCGAGAACAGGCCCTCGCGCGCGCGGTCGGAGGTGGGGCGGGTCGCGGCTCCCGGCGGCGCGGCGAGCGGTCGGCCGCGCCAGCGGCCGGCGATGATACGCACTACCTCCTCTCCGTGCGGGGGGCACGGGAGGAGGGGGACCGTGCGGCGCGCGGGGGAGGGGCGTTGCGGCGGGGCCTTGCCCCTTCACCGCCCTGCGGGCGGTCTCCCTCCCGGCCGCTCCGCGATGGCGAGGATTTGCCGAGCGTCTTGCGGAACGCCACCAGATCGTGCTGGCGCACCTCGTCGATCGCGCCGGCGGGAAGGTCCCCGAGTTCGAACGGGCCGTAGGCGGTGCGGATCAGGCGGCTGACCTTCAGTCCGAAATGTTCGAGAACGCGCCGCACTTCGCGGTTCTTGCCTTCGGTGAGTTTCATCTCGACCCATTGGTTGCGGCCGGTCCGCCGTTCGAGATTGGCGTCGATCGAGCCGTAGCGGACGCCGTCGATCTCGATCCCCTCGATCAGGCCTTCCAGCTGTTCCTGGCTGATGTCGCCGAAGGCGCGTGCGCGGTAGGTGCGGGTGACGCCGGTCGCCGGCAGCTCGAGTTCCCGCTTCAACTCGCCGTCGGTGGTGAGCAGCAGGAGCCCCTCGGTGTTCATGTCGAGCCGTCCGACCGGCATCAGACGCGGCAGCCCCTTGGGCAGGCGGTCGTAGATGGTCGGGCGGCCCTTGGGATCGCTGGCGGCGGTGAGCAGCCCGGCGGGCTTGTGGAAGAGGAACAGGCGGGCCGGGGCCGGCGCCTTGACCGGCTTTCCGTCGACGGTGACGCCATGGAGCGATGTGAGCAAAGTCGCCGGCGTCGCCACCGTCTGCCCCCCGATGGCGATGCGACCTTCCTCGATCATCCGTTCGATCTCGCGGCGCGAGGCGATGCCGGCGCGCGCGAGCAGTTTGGCGATGCGTTGCGGTTCCCGGCTTTTCATGTCTCACTCGGCTCAGCGGAGGCGCAGTCGCGCCCGGCGGACGGCACCGAAGGCCGGATCGCTCGTTTCGCAATCGGACCGACCAACGGGAAGGCTGGCGCACTAACATGCTCTTCGGGAAACGTGAACGGCTTATCAGGCGCATCCTCGTCGTGGAGGACGAGCCGTTGGTCGCGTTCGACAACGAGCATCTGTTGTCGGACGCCGGCTATGAGGTGGTGGCGACCGTCGACAATCTCGCCGCGGCGCGTGAGGTGATCGAGAAGGAGACGCTCGACCTCGTCCTCACCGACATTCGTCTGGCGGGCGAGGGGGACGGCACCGGGGTTGCCCGGATCGCGCGGGGGCGCAAGGTCCCGGTCCTGTTCGTGACCGGCGCCTGCCCCGACGAGGCTGCGGCGCTCGCCGTCGGCTGCCTCGCCAAACCCTATACGGACAAGATGCTGAAGGCCTCGCTCGAGGCGCTGGACGATGTCCTGCAGGGGCGGGAGATCAAGAAGCTGCCCGCCGGTCTCAGCCTGTTCGGCTAGGCTCTTCGCGCAGCACCCGCTCCACTTCGTCGTGGAAGACGCGGATGCCGGTCTCCAGCGTGCCGAGCGTCAGCCGATCGAGGGCGCCGGAGGCGAGCCCTTGCTGGCCGAGGGCGGCGGCGCGGAAATCCTCCGCCCCGAACACGCCGCCATCCAGCAGCGTCCAGCTCTTCTCCCAATGCGCCTCCTCCTCGGGCGTGCGCGGCGGCTCCGGGATCAGCATGAAGTCCTCGACCAGGGTGCGGTCGACCGCGCGGGGCATCAGCACCATCAGGTTCACATAATCCGGGCTCATGACGAGGACCGTGCCCGGGAAGAGCTGATAGGCGAAGGTGATCGCGCCGCGCAGGGCGGGCCAGTCGTGCGGATCGATGCGGGAGAGATAGTCGGTGCGTCCCACCGCGGAGCGCTGATGCGGGCCGATCTGGTCGGCGACGGTGATCCCGTCGGCGAAGAAGCGGCCGATCGTGTCGGCGTGGAGACGCTGGACATGATAGCCTTCCAGGAAAGCGTCCATGATCAGCTTCCAGTTCGCCGGCACGTCGTGGACCCGGCGGCGAAAAAGGTGGTGGCCGGCCAGCCCGAAGGCGTCGAACTCAGGCGCCAGCGCGTCGACGCCGGAGAAATCGGCGTCGCTCCGTGCGAACCAGATGAGGCCGCCCGCTTCCCGGCTGGGCAACTCGGCGAGGTGGTAGGCGGCTTTGTCGAGACCGGGAAAGCTCTCGGCGCGCGGCACCCCGGCCAGTGCGCCGTCCAGCTTGTAGGCCCAGGCATGGTAGGGGCAGACGAGCCGTGGCACGCAGTGCGGCGCCTCGCCCTCGACCAGGCGGGTGCCGCGGTGGCGGCAGACGTTCAGGAAGACGTGCGCCCGGCCTTCGGCATCGCGGGTGAGGAGCAGGGGAGGGCCGAAGCCGTCATGGGCGACCGCCATGTCGGTCCGCGGCAGGAGCGCCGAGGGGGCGATCACCAGTGGCCGGCCTTCGAACAGGAGCGCCTGTTCGCACGCGAACCGCGCCTCGTCCAGATAGGCGGAGGCGGGGACCGTCTCGATCCGTGAACCGAGCGCGCCGCCGCCGTCGGCGAGGCGGCGGGCGAGGGCGAGCTGACCGTCGGTCGGCCGCTGCGTGGCTGGCATGTCCATCGCGGCAGAATGCGCGATTTTCCAGCCGAGGCAAGCAGGCGCGGCGGGACATGGTTGATTCAGCATTGTCCGCTACGATCTTTGTGGCAGAGGGGTTCCGATCCTGTGGGAGTCGACGTGTTGAGGAGCTGGTTGGGCGCAAGGTTGCCGACCCGGGAGTCGCTGCTCGCGAACCGGTGGATCCGGCCGTTCGCGCACCGGCTCACCCATCCCTCGCTGTGGCATTTCAACCGGTGGAGCGTGGCACGCGGGATCGCGCTCGGCCTGTTCTGCGGCTTTCTCGTGCCGCTCGGACAGATCTTCCTCGCCGCCTTCTTCGCGCTCACCGTGCGGGCCAACCTGATCGTCGCGGCGGCCGCGACCCTGGTCACCAACCCGATCACCTTCCCCGCCATCTATTGGGCGGCTTACTCGCTGGGCCAGCGGCTGTTGAGCACGAGCGGGCTGCTCGCTTTTCAGCCCGACGCGGCGGACGGTTATCTGATCCAGTCGGTGGCGTGGCTGCTGAGCGTCTCCGCGCCGACCGCGCTCGGGCTGCTGCTGTTCGCCGGGCTGTCGGCGGTGTTCGGCTATCTCGCGGTACATTTCGGCTGGCGGCTTTGGGTCCAGCGCCGCTGGGCCAGCCGTCAGGCGCGCCGCGGCTAGCCGCGCCAGCGTCCCGTCGCCATCCAGCGCAGCAGCGGCTTCAGCGGCAGCACCCACAGGAAGCCGGCGGCGGTGTAATAGACGACCCAGATCGTCCAGTGGAGCTCGCCCAGCATCTCCGCGACGGTGACCACCGCCACGCTCCACAGCGCGATGAGGAGGAGGATGAGGGCGATTCCCGCGGAATTGCGCCAATTGGGCTGGTCTACCTGCATTGGATCCACTCTCTTGGGGTGGCGATGGCGTCGAGCGGCACGTCCCACGGATCGGCGGGCAGCGGCGCGTCGCTGATCTGGGTTTCCCACGCGATGCCGATCGTCCGCACGGGCCCGGCGGCGCGCAGGTGGGAGAGCGCGCGGTCGTAATGGCCCTTGCCGTGACCGATGCGGGTGCCCTGCCGGTCGCCGAGCACGAGCGGGACGAGCACCGTGTCCGGCGCCACCGCCTCCGCCGTTGCGGGCGGCTGGAGCACGCCCCAGGGGCCGGCCTCCGCGGCCGGGGCCTTGCGGAACATCATCCGCACGTCGCGGCCGCCGAACCAGGGCAAGGCGGCGACCTGTTCTCCGCCCAGAAGGTCGAGGACCGCATAAGGGCTGATCTCGTCGCGCATCGGATGATAGCCGGCGACGATCCGGGCGCCGATCAGCTGCGGCAGGACGATCCGGCCGAGGTCCGCCTCGAGCGCGGCGCGCGTCTCGGAGGTCAGCGCGCGCGCATAGTCGCGGCGCCGTTCCAGCGCGCGGGCGCGAAGCTCGCTCTTGGTGGGTGACGGGACCGCCATGGCCGTTTGCCGGAATATCCTCTGACGCCAGAACGTCAGGTGGGGACCATGTGCGTCGGACCTGGATCCGGGCAGGGACAGCCCCCTAGGATGTCTTATCGCCTCAGGGATGTTCTCAAAAGCTCGTACCGGGCAGTACCCGTCAGCCTCTATCTAAGGTGCCGGAGCGCCTTGCTCAAGCCTGTCGGCCAGGCTTTCCATCCGTTCGGCGAGCCGTTCCAGCGCCTCGCCGAGGCCCGGATCGGCGGCGGGGGCCGCAGCGGCGGGCGCGCCGCCGCCCGCCTCCTTGAGATCGTCGGCCAGCAAAAGCGAGGCGAACAGGAGCTGCCGCGCCTCGCCGAGATTGCCGAGCGCCTGGGCGGCATCTCGCGCGCGCCGGTCGACGATCGCCGCCACCTCGCGCAGATGCGCCTCCTCCCCGTCGCGGCAGGCGATGGTGTAGCGCCGGGTGGCGATCTCGACGTCGACGCTGGCCATCAGCGCACCTCCTCCAGCCCGGCATCGCCCTCGGCGAGCACGCGGTCGATCTCCCCGATCGCCCCCTCCACCCGGGCGCGAAGCGCGGCATGGGCCGCGCGGACCCGTCGCAGCTCCGCGTCGCTTCCGCCACCGTTCCCTTCAGTGTTCCCGGTGGTCCCGTCGGCTGCGGCGCGCTCGATGCGGTCGAGCGCCCGTTCGATCCGGGCGAGGGCGGCGGCTGCGCGTTCATCTGCCATGGGCGTGGAGCATAGCATGGCCGGTGCCGCGCTCCAACGGCGTCCCCGCACCGGTTGACGCGCGCGCCTCCGCGCTTAAAGGAGCGGCCACGCGGGCTGTTCGTCCGAGTCCTCCCGCGCGTCCGCCCGGACCTCATCGACTTCACAGGGATCGTACATGGCCGTCGAACAGAAACTGCTCGCCAACGCCATCCGGGCCCTGTCGATGGACGCGGTGCAGGCCGCCAATTCCGGCCATCCGGGCATGCCGATGGGCATGGCCGACGCGGCGACGGTGCTGTGGACCGAATATCTGAAGCACGACCCGGCCGATCCGCGCTGGCCGGACCGCGACCGCTTCATCCTGTCCGCCGGCCATGGATCGATGCTGATCTACAGCCTCCTCCATCTGAGCGGCTACGAGCGGCCGACGATCGACGACATCCGCAATTTCCGCCAGCTCGGCAGCCCCTGCGCCGGCCACCCCGAAAATTTCATGCTGGACGGGGTCGAGACGACCACCGGTCCGCTCGGCCAGGGCTTCGGCATGGCGGTGGGCATGGCGATCGCCGAGCGGCATCTGAACGCCGTCTTCGGAGACGATCTGGTCGATCACCGCACCTGGGTGATCGCCGGCGACGGCGATTTGATGGAAGGGGTGAACCACGAAGCGGCGGGTCTCGCCGGGCATCTGAAGCTCGGCCGGCTGATCTGTTTCTGGGACGACAATCGCATCACCATCGACGGTTCGACCGACCTGTCGACGTCGGAGGATATCGAGGCGCGCTATGCCGCTTATGGCTGGCACACCGTGCGCTGCGACGGGCACGACATGGACGACGTCCGGCGCGCGATCGATGCGGCGCTCGCCGATCCGCGGCCGTCGCTGATCGCCTGCCGCACCATCATCGGCTGGGGCGCGCCCAACAAGATGGGCACCGCCGCCACCCACGGCGCCGCGCTCGGCGAGGACGAGGTGAAGGCTGCCCGTGCCCATCTCGTCTGGGAGCATGAGCCGTTCGAGCTGCCCGACGACATCCGCGACGCCTGGCTCGAGGCGGGCCGCCGCCGGCAGGGCGATCATCGCGCCTGGCGCGAACGGCTGGATGCGAGTCCCCACAAGGACGAGTTCCTGCGCCGGATGGAGGGCCGCTTGCCGGAAGGCGCGGCCAAGGGCGACTATTTCGATTGGCTCGCCGCCAATCCCCAGAAGGTCGCGACGCGCAAGGCCTCGGAGATGGCGCTGGAAGCGATCAACGCCGCGATCCCTGAGACGATCGGCGGGTCGGCCGACCTCACCGGCTCCAACAACACCAAGACCAAGGGTCAGAAGCCGCTCACGGCCGCCGATTATTCGGGCCGCTACATCTACTACGGCATCCGCGAGTTCGGCATGGGCGCCGCGATGAACGGCATGGTGCTGCACGGCGGCGTCATACCTTATGGCGGCACTTTCCTCGTCTTCTCGGATTATTGCCGGCCGGCGATCCGCCTCTCGGCGCTGCAGAACGCCCGCGTGATCTACGTCATGACCCACGATTCGATCGGGCTGGGCGAGGACGGGCCGACCCACCAGCCGGTCGAGCATGTCATGAGCCTGAGGATGATGCCGGGCCTCGACGTCTACCGGCCGTGCGACGCGGTCGAGACGGCCGAGTGCTGGGCGCTGGCGCTGCAGCGCTCGGACGGGCCATCGCTGCTCGCGCTCACCCGCCAGAACCTGCCGCAGCTGCGGCTGGAGCGGACCGAAAATCTCAGCGCGAGGGGCGGCTATCGCCTCCGTGCCGCGCAGGCCGGCCGCAAGGTGGTGCTGATCGCCACCGGTTCGGAGGTCGAGGTGGCCATCAAGGTCGCCGATGCGCTCGAAGGGCAGGGGATCGGGGCCGACGTGGTCTCGATGCCCTGCTGGAGCCTGTTCGACGTGCAGGACGCTGCTTACCGCGCCGACATCCTGCCCGAGGGGCCTTTGCTCGTCTCGATCGAGGCGGGGACGACGCTCGGCTGGGAACGCTATGTCGGCCGTCACGGCCTCAGCATCGGGCTCGACCGGTTCGGCGCGTCGGCTCCGGCCGAAGACCTGTTCAAGCGCTTCGGCTTCACCGCCGAGGCGATCGTGCCGCGGATATTGGAGTCATTGGCCCGCAGCCGTTCGGGCTGAGCCTGTCGAAGCCCGCTCCTTCTCTCGCCGCGAGAGAAGGGAAGGGGCGGCCGTCGACAAGCTCAGGCCGAACGGGAAAAGGGTGGAAATTGAGGAGCGACAGATGACCAGAGTTGCAATCAACGGGTTCGGGCGGATCGGGCGCCTGGTGGCGCGGGCAGTGCTCGCCAATGCCGACAAGGGTCTGGAACTGGTGGCGATCAACGATCTCGCCGACGCCCAGTCGAACGCGCTGCTGTTTAAGCGCGACTCGGTCCACGGCGCCTACCCCGGCGAAGTGTCCGCCGACGGCAACGACCTCATCATTGACGGCAAGCGCATCAAGGTGACCGCCGAGCGCGATCCCGCGAAGCTCCCGCACGGCGACAACGGCGTCGACATCGCGCTCGAATGCACCGGCTTCTTCACCGATCGCGACAGCGCGCAGAAGCATATCGACGCGGGCGCCAGGAAGGTGCTGATCTCGGCGCCGGCCAAGGGCGTCGACCTGACCGTCGTCTACGGCGTCAACCACGACAAGCTGGAGGCCGGCCACACCATCGTGTCCAACGCGTCCTGCACCACCAACTGCCTCGCCCCGGTCGCCAAGGTCCTGCACGAACTGGTCGGTATCGAGCGCGGTCTGATGACCACCATCCATGCCTATACCAACGACCAGAAGATCCTCGACCAGATCCACAAGGACATGCGCCGCGCCCGCGCGGCCGGCATGTCGATGATCCCGACCACCACCGGCGCCGCGCGCGCGGTGGGCGAGGTGCTGCCGGAGTTGAAGGGCAAGCTCGACGGCTCCGCGATCCGCGTGCCGACCCCCAATGTCAGCGTCGTCGATCTCACCTTCATGCCGGGCCGCGAGACCTCGGTCGAGGAAGTGAACGGCGCGCTGAAGGCCGCTTCGGAAGGCGCGCTGAAGGGCGTTCTGGCCTATACGGACGAGCCGCTGGTCTCGATCGACTTCAACCACGACCCGGCGTCCTCCACTGTCGACAGCCTCGAAACGGCGGTCCTCGAAGGCAAGCTGGTGCGCGTGCTCAGCTGGTACGACAATGAATGGGGCTTCTCCAACCGCATGGTCGATACGGCCGCCGCCATGGCGAAGCTCGGATAAGCTGCGTTCCCCTCCCGGCATGGGAGGGGAGGAGTTGGAGACGGATGGCAGTGTTCAAGACCCTCGACGATCTCACTGATCTCGCCGGCAAGCGGGTACTGGTGCGGGTCGATCTCAACGTTCCGATGCAGGACGGGAAGGTCAGCGACGACACCCGCCTTCGCGCGACGCTGCCGACGGTGACGGAGCTGGCGGACAAGGGCGCGGTCGTCCTGCTGCTCGCTCATTTCGGCCGGCCGAAGGGCGAGGCGCGAGCGGACATGTCGCTGCGCCAGGTGGTGGACGCCTATGCCGCCGTGCTCGGCCGGCCGGTCGCCTTCATCGGCGACTGCACCGATGCCGGGGCGGTTGCCGGCCTGGAGCCGGGCACCGTCGCCGTCCTCGAGAATAGCCGCTTCCATAAGGGCGAAGAGAAGAACGATCCGGACCTCGCCGGGCGGATGGCGAAGCTCGGCGACATCTACGTCAACGACGCCTTCTCCGCCGCGCACCGCGCCCATTCCTCGACCGAGGGACTGGCGCGGCTGCTCCCCGCTTATGCGGGCCGCGCGATGGAGGCGGAGCTGAAGGCGCTGGAAAAGGCGCTCGGCGAACCCGAGCGGCCGGTCGCGGCGGTGGTCGGCGGCGCCAAGGTTTCGACCAAGCTCGACGTGCTGAGGCACCTCGTCGCCAAGGTCGATCATCTGATCATCGGCGGCGGCATGGCCAACACCTTCCTCGCCGCGCGCGGAGTGGATGTCGGCAAGTCGCTGTGCGAGCATGACCTTACCGACACGGCCAACGCGATCCTCGACGCGGCCGACCGGGCGAACTGCACCGTCCATCTGCCCTATGACGTGGTGGTGGCGAAGGAGTTCGCGGCCAATCCGCCGAGCCTCAGGACCTGCAACGTCCATGAGGTGGCGGCGGACGAGATGATCCTCGACGTCGGGCCTGCCGCGGTGGAGGCGCTGGCCGATGCGCTCAAGACCTGCCGCACGCTCGTCTGGAACGGGCCGCTCGGCGCGTTCGAGACGCCGCCCTTCGACGCGGCCACGGTCGCGCTCGCCCGCACCGCGGCGGCGCTCACCCAGGAGGGGAGCCTGGTGTCGGTCGCGGGTGGCGGGGACACGGTCGCCGCGCTGAACCATGCCGGGGTGGCCGACGATTTCAGCTTCGTATCCACCGCCGGCGGTGCGTTCCTCGAATGGATGGAAGGCAAGGAGCTGCCCGGCGTCGCGGCGCTGTCGCGCTGACCCACTTCGCATCAAAGCCATGGACAGAGGAAGAATGATGAACGACGCAGAGATGACGGCCAAGATCGAGAAAGGCGACGGGTTCATCGCCGCGCTGGACCAGAGCGGCGGCTCCACCCCCAAGGCGCTCAAGGGCTATGGCGTCGAGGAAGGCGCCTGGAGCTCCGAGGAGGAGATGTTCGGCCTCATTCACCAGATGCGCAGCCGCATCATCACCTCGCCCGCCTTCAGCGGCGACAAGGTGATCGGCGCGATCCTGTTCGAGCGCACGATGGACGGCGACATCGACGGCAAGCCCGTGCCCGACGTGCTGAAGGCGCGCGGCGTCGTCCCCTTCATCAAGATCGACAAGGGCCTCGAGGCGGAGGAGAATGGCGTCCAGCTGATGAAGCCGATGCCGGAGCTCGACGCTCTGCTGACCCGCGCCCGCGGCCTCGGCGTGTTCGGCACCAAGGAGCGCTCGGTGATCAATCTCGCCAACCGCGAGGGCATCGCCGCCGTGGTGCGCCAGCAGTTCGAAGTGGCGCGCCAGGTGCTCGCCGCCGGTCTCGTTCCAATCATCGAGCCGGAAGTGAACATCAAGAGCACGGAGCGGGCCGCGGCGGATCGCATCCTGCTCGATGAGATCCTGCAGGCGCTGGACGTGCTTCCGGGCGACGACCGGGTGATGCTGAAGCTGTCGATTCCGGCCGAGGCCGGTCTGTTCGACCCGCTGGTCGATCATCCGCGGGTGCTTCGCGTGGTCGCCCTCTCGGGCGGCTTTTCGCGGCCGGAAGCCTGTGCGGAGCTGGCGAAGAATCGCGGCATGATCGCCAGTTTCTCGCGCGCCCTGCTTGAGGATCTGCGTCACGGCATGAGCGACGAGGAGTTCGACCGCGCGCTCGGCACCGCCATCGACGAGATCCACCAAGCCTCGACCGTCAAGCAGGCGGCCTGAGGCGCGGCCGGTGGAGGATGAGGACGATCTGACGCTGGACCCCGGCTTTGCCACCCGCTTCGAGCCGGTGGACCGGGGTTCGTGCCAGCTCTACCTCATCTCTCCGCCGGACGTCGGCGGCGACTTCGCGGAACGGCTGAAGGCGGCGCTGGACGCCGGCCCGGTCGCGGCCTTCCAGTTTCGCGTGAAGGGCGTCGACCAGCATGAGGCCGCCCGTCTCGCCGAGCCGCTGCGCGCCCTCTGCGCCGAGCGCGACGTCGCCTTCGTCGTCAATGACGATATGAGCCTCGCCAAGCGGATCGGCGCGGACGGGGTCCATCTCGGCCAGCAGGACGGCGACCCGCGCGAGGCGCGCGCGCTGCTCGGGCCCACGGCCCAGATCGGCGTCACCTGCCACGACAGCCGCCACCTGGCGATGGAAGCGGGCGATGCAGGCGCCGATTATGTCGCCTTCGGCAGCTTCTTCCCGACCTCCACCAAGGAGGTGCGCCACCGCCCCGAACCCTCGATCCTCTCCTGGTGGTCGCGGCTGTTCGAGCTGCCCTGCGTCGCGATCGGCGGCATCACGCCGGACAACGGGCGGGTGCTGGTGGAAGCGGGCGCGGATTTCCTGGCGGTGTGCGGCGGCGTCTGGAACCATCCCGACGGCCCCGCTGCGGCGGTGAGGGCGTTCCAAGGCATCCTCGCCCGCTGAGACGGCGGGACGGGGGTGTTTGAGGCATTCCTCAACCACCAAACGGTTGAGGGAGGGGTAGGTGTCGCCTTTCAGCCTGACCCCGCGTCGCGGCCAAACCAACAACGCCGCGTCAGCGGGAACGGTTCGCCCCCGCAACAGGTTTCTCCCGCATGCGCAGGGCCGGCATCGTCGCGATCATACTCCTCACCGCGCTCGTCACCGCGGTGGCGACCAGCGCCTTCTGGATCCTGGTCTACAGCTCGGCGCCGCAGCCGGCGACGGAACCGGCGCTCACCGAGACGGCCGAACCCGGCACCGCTCCGGAGCTGGTGATCGGACCCGGCGGGCTCGCCATCCCGGTGGAAGGCATCGGGTTCGCGGACCTTCAGGACACCTATACCGACAGCCGCGGCGGCGGCAGCCGGGTCCACAACGCCATCGACATCATGGCGCCGCACGGGACGCCGGTGGTGGCGGCGGCGCCGGGCACCGTGGAACGGCTGTTCTTCAGCCGCGGTGGCGGCGGCATCACCATCTATGTGCGCTCCGACGACCGGCGCTGGATCTATTATTACGCCCATCTCCAGGAATATGCGCCCGGGCTGGAGGAGGGGCAGCGGGTCGAGCAAGGCCAGATGATCGGCCGGGTCGGCAGCACCGGCAATGCCAGCCCGGAAGGGCCGCACCTCCACTTCGCCGTCCATCGGATGGACCCGGACGACGACTGGCACGGCGGAACGCCGGTCAATCCCTATCCCCTCCTTGCCGGAGGCGGCGGCGGCGGCTAAGGGTCCGCGCGATCCCTCCTATCCAGCGAGCATCGACATGAAGATCAGCGGCGTGGACATCCGTCCCGGCAACATCATCGAATATGAAGGCGGCATCTGGCGCGCGGTGAAGATCCAGCACACGCAGCCGGGCAAGGGCGGCGCCTATATGCAAGTCGAGATGAAGAACCTCATCGACGGCCGCAAGAACAATGTCCGCTTCCGTTCGGCCGAGACGGTCGAGCGCGTTCGCCTCGACACCAAGGACTTCCAGTTCCTTTATGCCGACGGCGACGACCTCGTCTTCATGGACAAGGAGACCTATGAGCAGGTGCAGCTGCCGCGTGACCTGATCGGCGATCCGGCCGCGTTCCTGCAGGACGGCATGGACGTGGTGATGGAGCTCTACAACGAGCGGCCGATCAGCGTGCAGCTTCCCGATCAGATCGAGGCGACGATCGTCGAAGCCGACGCCGTCGTGAAGGGCCAGACCGCCTCTTCCTCCTACAAGCCCGCGGTGCTCGACAACGGCGTGCGCGTAATGGTGCCGCCGCACATCAGCTCGGGAACCCGGATCGTCGTCGACGTTTACGAACAGACCTATGTGAGGCGGGCGGACTGACCCGCATCTTCCCCTCCCGCTTGCGGAGGGGCGAGGGGAGGGGCTGTCCGGGCCTCGCTCTTCCCTTGAACGAGAAGGCCCCACCCAACCCCTCCGCACGCGGGAGGGGGGAGTAAGAGATGGTTTCGCATTCAGGCCTCATCACCGTCATGCAGCGCGCCGCCCGCAAGGCGGCGCCGCGTCTTCGCCGCGATTTCGGCGAAGTCGAGCTGCTGCAGGTCAGCCGCAAGGGCCCGGCCGACTTTGTCTCGATGGCCGACCGGCGGGCGGAACAGACGCTGGTCGAGGAGCTGCGCCATGCCCGGCCCGACTGGGGCCTGGTGCTGGAAGAAGGGGGCACGATCGAAGGCGATCCGTCGAAGCCGCGCTGGATCGTCGATCCGCTCGACGGCACCAGCAACTTCCTCCACGGCATCCCGCACTTCGCGATCTCGATCGCGGTCGAGGACCCGGCCGGCCCGGGCGGCAAGCCCGAGGTCACCCAGGCGCTGGTCTACCAGCCGCTCACCGACGAGAGTTTCTGGGCGGAAAAGGGGCGGGGCGCCTGGTTAAACGAGCGGCGCCTGCGCGTCTCCGCCCGGCGCGACCTCGCCGACGCGCTGATCGCGACCGGCATTCCCTATTTCGGCCATGGCGATCTCGGCCGCTGGTCCAGCATCGTCCAGGCGGTGGCGCCGAACGTCGCCGGCATCCGCCGCTTCGGCTCGGCCGCGCTCGACCTCGCCTGGGTCGCGGCGGGCCGCTACGACGGCTTCTGGGAAGAAGATCTCGAACATTGGGACATCGCGGCCGGCATCCTGCTGGTCCGCGAAGCGGGTGGGTTCGTAACCGATTTCAAGGGCGCCGACCGGGCGCTCGCCAGCGGGCAGGTGCTCGCCGCCAACGACCAGATCCATTCGAAGCTGCACAAGCTCGTCGCCGGCGCCCTGAGGGGCTGAGCGCCTAGCGGACGCAGATCCGTCCCGGCTCCCGCTCCGGATCCTCGTCGGTCCAGCAGGCGGGATCGGCGGGGTCGCGGCGGAAGGTGCCGCCGGTCGGGACCCGATGCTCGGGCGAGAAGACGGCGAAGACCTGCGCCTCGTCGCCCTCGATCAGAAGCCGCACCGTTTCCCGTTCTCCCGACAGCTCGAAGCTGCCGTCGCCGAACAGCGGCGTTACCACGCAGGGTTCCGGCGCGCCGCCCCCGATCTGGCAGCTGCGCCGCTCGGAGGGGCCGCTGCGGTCGGAGTCCGCCACCGCGATCGCCGGCTCGGCGCCGTTCGCCCCGTTGTCGGGCGTAGCGCTCCCGTCGCCGCACCCCGCCGCCGCGAGCAGCGTCGCGACGCCGCACAAGCCCGAAAAAGCCCGTTTCATCCTTGCGTCTCCCCCTGACATGGCGCGCCGCGCGCTCGCGTCCTGAGGGGAAGATAGGCCATTCGCGCTCACCCCGCCAGAAGGCTGTCCAGAAGCCTTGCGGTGCCTTCGCCCCTCGCCTAGAAGCCGCGCCAAGCCTTGGGTACCCGGAGTCTTTTCGATGGCGATCGACCTCGCCGAATATCTGCCGATCCTGCTGTTTCTCGGCGTCGCGCTGGGACTGTCGCTTGCCTTCGTCGTGCTGCCGATGGTGGCGGCGCGCTTCACCGGCGCCGCCAATCCCTATCCGGACAAGCTCGCCGAATATGAATGCGGCTTCCCCGCCTTCGAGGACAGCCGTTCGCAGTTCGACGTGCGCTTCTATCTGGTCGCCATCCTGTTCATCATCTTCGACATCGAGGCCGCCTTCCTCTTCCCCTGGGCGGTCACCGTGTTCGATCTCGGCTGGGTCGCCTGGGGCGCGATGATGATATTCCTTGTCGAGCTCGCGCTCGGCTTCGCTTACGCCTGGAAGAAAGGAGCGCTGGAATGGGAGTGATCCTCGACCCGCGCCACGAGAATCAGCGCCCGGCCGACCTTCAGCAGCCGGACCCGGAATTCTTCAACCAGATCAACTCCGAAGTGGCGGACAAGGGTTTTCTCGTCACCTCGACCGAGGACCTGTTCCAATGGGCGCGCACCGGCTCGCTCTGGTGGATGACCTTCGGCCTCGCCTGCTGCGCGGTCGAGATGATCCATGTGAACATGCCGCGCTACGATCTCGAGCGGTTCGGCGTCGCCCCGCGCGCCAGCCCGCGCCAGTCCGACGTGATGATCGTCGCCGGCACGCTCTGCAACAAGATGGCGCCGGCCTTGCGCCGGGTCTACGACCAGATGTCGGAGCCGCGCTACGTCATCTCGATGGGCAGCTGCGCCAATGGCGGCGGCTATTACCATTACTCCTATTCGGTGGTGCGCGGCTGCGACCGCATCGTGCCGGTGGACATCTACGTCCCCGGCTGCCCGCCGACCGCCGAGGCCTTGCTCTACGGCGTGATGCAGCTGCAGCGGAAGATCCGCCGCATCGGCACGATCGAGCGCTGACATGAGTCATTCCGCCCCCCGTGTCGCGCCGCGCGAAGGCATTTTGGACGAGGTGAAGGCCGCGCTCGGCGGTGCTTTCGTCGAGGCGAAGCATGCCGCCGACGAGGACAGCGTCACCGTTCGCCGCGACGACATCGTCGAGGTCTGCCGGACGCTGCGAGACCGTTTCGACTATCAGCAGCTGATGGAAATCGCCGGCGTCGATTATCCGCAGCGGCCCGAGCGGTTCGAAGTCGTCTACCACCTGCTCTCCGTTACCCGGAATCACCGCATCCGGGTGAAGCTTTCCACCGACGACGAGATGCCGGTGCCGTCGGTGACCGGCATCTGGCCGGTCGCGGGCTGGCTGGAGCGCGAGGTGTTCGACATGTACGGGGTGCTGTTCGAAGGCAATGACGACCTTCGCCGCATCCTCACCGACTACGGCTTCCGCGGCCACCCGATGCGCAAGGAATTCCCGCTCTCGGGCTATGTCGAGATGCGCTACTCGGAGGAGCAGAAGCGAGTGGTGTACGAGCCGGTCCGGCTTACGCAGGACTTCCGCAGCTTCGATTTCCTGAGCCCCTGGGAGGGCGCGGAATATATCCTTCCCGGCGACGAAAAGGCGCCGCAGGCGCCCGGCGCGCCGACCCCGCTGAAGGCGGAGGACATGAAGAAATGACGATCGCTTCCGATCAGATGTCGCACGAGACCCAGGTCGCCCGCTCCGGCGGCACCCAGTCCGACATCGCCAATTACACCATCAATTTCGGCCCCCAGCATCCGGCCGCGCACGGCGTGCTGCGCCTGATCCTCGAGCTGGACGGCGAAATCATCGAGCGGGTCGACCCCCATGTCGGCCTGCTCCATCGCGGCACCGAAAAGTTCTGCGAATACAAAACCTATCTGCAGTGCGTCCCCTATTTCGACCGGCTCGATTATTGCTCGCCGATGTGCATGGAGCACAGCTATGTGCTCGCCATCGAGAAGCTGCTGGACCTGGAGGTCCCGATCCGCGGCCAGTATCTGCGCACCTTCTTCGCCGAGCTGACGCGCATCAAGAACCATATGCTGAACCTCGGCGCGCACGTCATGGACGTGGGCGCGATGACGCCCAACCTGTGGCTGTTCGAGCTGCGCGAAGACCTGATGAACTTCTATGAACGGGCGTCGGGCGCGCGCATGCATGCCGCCTATTTCCGGCCCGGTGGTGTCCATCAGGACGTGACGCAGAAGCTGCTGGACGACATTTCGGTCTGGCTCGACACGCGTCTGCCCGAACTGTTCGAGGACGCGATGAGCCTCGTCGTCGACAACCGCATCTTCAAGCAGCGCAACGTCGACATCGCCACCGTGTCGAAGGAAGATGCGCTGGCCTGGGGCTTCTCCGGCCCGATGATCCGCGCCTCCGGCATCCCGTGGGATCTGCGCAAGTCGCAGCCCTACGACGTCTATGACCGCATGGAATTCGATGTGCCGGTCGGAACCAAGGGCGATTGCTACGATCGCTTCATGGTGCGGGTGGAGGAGGTCCGCCAATCGGCGCGGATCATGCGCCAGTGCCTCAACGACATGCCCGAGGGGCCGGTCTCCTCGCTCGACCGCAAGGTGGTGCCGCCCAAGCGCGCCGAGATGAAGCAGTCGATGGAAGCGCTGATCCACCACTTCAAGCTCTACACCGAGGGCTTCCACGTCCCCGCCGGCGAAGTCTATGTCGCGACGGAAAGCCCGAAGGGCGAGTTCGGCGTCTATCTGGTGTCGGACGGCACCAACAAGCCGTACCGCGTCAAGATCCGGCCGACCGGCTTCTCGCACCTTCAGGCGATGGACTTCATGTCGCGCGGCCACATGCTGGCGGACGTGACCGCCATCCTCGGCGCCCTCGACATCGTGTTCGGAGAGATCGACCGCTAATGGCTGAACCCAACCGCCTGCCCGCCACCGACGAGATCCGCGCTCGCTGGGACGGCTTCGCCTGGACGCCCGAGAACGAGGCGAAGGCGAAGACGATCGTCGGCCGCTATCCGCCCGGGCGCCAGTATAGCGCGATCATCCCGCTGCTCGACCTCGCCCAGCGGCAGGTCGGTGCCGAGACGCAGACGCAAGGCTGGCTGCCGATCCCGGTGATCGAATATGTCGCGGCTTATCTCACGATGCCGTACATGCGCGCCTACGAGGTCGCGACCTTCTACACCATGTTCAACCTGCGCCCGGTCGGCCGCTACCATGTCCAGGTCTGCGGCACGACGCCCTGCCTGCTGCGCGGATCGGACGACGTGTTCGCCGCCTGCAAGGCCAAGGGCATGAAGAAGGGCGCGACGACCGAGGACGGGCTGTTCACCCTGAACGAGGTCGAATGCCTCGGCGCCTGCGCCAACGCGCCGATGGTCCAGATCAACGACGACAATTACGAGGATCTGACCTTCGACAGCATGACGGCCATCCTCGAAGCGCTGGTACGCGGCGAGACTCCGCGGCCGGGTCCGCAGAACGGCCGCCAGACCAGCTGCCCCGAAGGCGGCCCGACCAGCCTCACCCACATGGTGACGGAAAATCACGATTATCGGGGTGAGTGGGATGCTCGCTGACAAGGACCGCATCTTCACCAACGTCTACGGGTTTCAGCCCTGGAACCTGAAGGCGGCGCGTGTGCGCGGGGACTGGGACGATACCAAGACGCTGATGGCGCTCGGCCAGGACCCGATCATCGACATCATCAAGGAATCGGGCCTGCGCGGGCGCGGCGGGGCGGGCTTCCCGACCGGCATGAAGTGGAGCTTCATGCCCAAGGAGCCGACGCCGGGCCGCCCCAACTTCCTCGTCATCAACGCCGACGAGTCCGAGCCGGGATCGTGCAAGGACCGCGAGATCATCCGCCACGATCCGCACAAGCTGATCGAGGGCGCGCTGATCGCCGGCTTCGCGATGCGCGCGCGGGCGGGTTACATCTACATCCGCGGCGAGTTCATCCAGGAAGCGCGCGTGCTCGAAGCCGCGGTGCAGGAGGCCTATGACGCCGGCCTACTCGGCAAGAACGCCGCCAAGTCCGGCTATGATTTCGACCTGTTCGTCCACCGCGGCGCCGGCGCCTATATCTGCGGCGAAGAGACGGCGATGCTCGAAAGCCTCGAGGGCAAGAAGGGCATGCCGCGGCTCAAGCCGCCTTTCCCGGCGGGGGCGGGCCTCTACGGCTGCCCGACCACGGTCAACAATGTTGAATCGATCGCCGTCGTACCGACCATCCTCCGCCGCGGCGCGGACTGGTTCAAGAGCTTCGGCCGGCCCAACAATTCGGGCACCAAGCTGTTCCAGATCTCGGGCCATGTGAACAAGCCGACCGTGGTCGAGGAGGCGATGTCGATCCCGTTCCGCGAACTGATCGACCGCCATGCCGGCGGTATTCGCGGCGGCTGGGACAATCTGCTCGCCGTCATTCCCGGCGGCTCGTCCGTGCCGCTGGTGCCGGCTTCCGAGATCATCGACGCGCCGATGGATTTCGATGGGCTTCGCGATCTCCAGTCCGGCCTTGGCACCGCCGCGATCATCGTCATGGACAAGTCGACCGACGTGGTTCAGGCGATCAGCCGCATTTCCTATTTCTACAAGCATGAGAGCTGCGGCCAATGCACGCCCTGCCGCGAAGGCACGGGCTGGATGTGGCGCGTGATGGAGCGGCTGCGCGAAGGCAATGCCGAACTGGGCGAGATCGACATGCTTTGGGACGTGACTAAGCAGGTCGAGGGGCACACCATCTGCGCGCTGGGCGACGCCGCCGCCTGGCCGATCCAGGGCCTGATCCGCCACTTCCGTCCGGAGCTGGAGCGCCGCATCCTCGACAGGAAGGGCGAGGGGGCTCCCGTCATGGAAGCCGCCGAATAAGGGCGACGCACCGGCGCATCGCCCGCCTCCCATGGTCTGGGGGTTGCATCCGACTGGCAAAGCGCGCCAATCTCGGCGCGTCATGGTCCGCTGGACCAGTCAGGGAGAGTGAAGATGAAAAAGGGTGTTGTGGCGTTGGCCCTCGCGGCGGTCGGCATGGCCGGCCTTCCCCAGAGCGCGGGCGCGGTCAGCGCACCGGGCGACGAACAGGCGCGGGAAATCTACGATGCCGGCCGCTGCATCGTGCGCAGCGATCGCCGCGCGGCGGTCCGCCTGATGAGCAGCCTGCCGCTCGACGGCGTGGCCGATGTCAACGCAAGTCAGCTCGGCGGTGCCGCCGGATGCGTCTCTCCGGCGCTCGGCCGCAGCTCGTCCGTGCTGCTTCGTGGCGCCATCGCGCAGGAGCTGTATCTCGGCGATTTCGGCGAATTCGGCGTGGAGCCCCGCAACCGCAGGATCCTGGTCGACCTCAACCTGCCCGTGGACGGCGACCTGGCGGGCGCGCCGGCCGGCACGGGCGAGCTCTACAAATGGGCCGATTGCGTTGTTCGCAACGACACGGAAAATACCGAGCGCCTGCTGCGCACCCGCGTCGGATCACGCCAGGAAGCGACGGTGATCGAGACGCTGCGGCCCTATATGTCGGCCTGCATCGCGGCCGGAACGCGGCTGACCGTCGCGCCGTCCGAGCTGCGCAGCGTCTTTGCGCAGAGCGCGTACAACACGCTCTATCGCTACTGGAATCGCGAGCTGCGCCAAGCTGACTCGCGTCGTTGACCTGACGGGGTCTCCGAAACTGGCCTCCCGCGGAGCCCTCCGCCGGAGGCCTTTTTCGTGCAGCAGCCTCTGGTTCAGGGCCGCCGCGTGGCATTGCCCGTCCGCACTTCATGCGATAGCCAGAGCAGGTTACCTTGAGGGTTATGTACATGTTTTCGTTGCTTCGTTTCGTCCGGTCCGCCGCCGCGGGTGCGGCCTTGCTCATCGGCGCGGCGACCTTGCCGCACACGGCCGCAGAAGCCCAGGGAACCGGCGGTCCCTCGCGAGTCCAGCGACCGGCTCCCGCGGCCCCCAACAGCGGTCGTCCGCTGGCCAACGAAGCCGAGTCGCAGCGCATCATGCGCGACTTCGCGCAATGCGTGGTCCAGGGTTACCGCAGCTGGGTCGACCGCTTCCTCGCGACTGCCCCTGGCTCCCCCGAAGCGCAGCGGTTGGCCCAGCGGGTGGCGTTCAACGATTGCCTGTTGATAGGCGAGCTGCGCTTCCAGGAGCCGCTGCTGCGCGGCGGTATGTACGAAGCGCTTTATCAGCGCGATTACGGCCGCGTAGAGGGGCCGAACGTGTCTACGGCGCCAGCCATCAACTATGATGTTCGCGGCGCGACACGCGACCAGGTGGTGCTGCGCCGCTTCGCCGATTGCGTGGCCCGCGAGAATCCCGCCGCCTCGCGTGCCCTGGTCCTGAGTCCGGTGGGCCAGCCTTCCGAAAACGCGGCCTTTGCGGCGCTGGGCGAGACGCTGAGCGTGTGCCTGGTTCCCGGCGAACGGGCGGCCTTTTCGCGTCCGATCCTGCGCGGCATCATTGCCGAGGCGCTGTACCGGCTGTCCCAGGCGGCGGCGGGGTAGGGGCGGCCGGAGGCGCCGCCAAGCGCCGGAAAAGACGGCAAGGCTATTGCAGGCCGGGACCCATCGGGTTAGGCGCGGCGCAACATTTCGCGGGGCGAGCGCCGTGCCGCGCTCGGCTCCGCGTCGAGGAGGTTCCATGGGCGTCCGCCCGGATCGGAAAGCCAGATAATGCCCAAGGTCAAAGTCGACGGCGTTGAGATCGAGGTCCCGCAGGGCGCGACCGTGCTGCAGGCCTGCGAGCTGGCCGGCAAGGAAATCCCGCGCTTCTGCTACCACGAGCGGCTGACCATCGCCGGCAATTGCCGCATGTGCCTCGTCGAGGTGAAGCCGGGACCGCCCAAGCCGCAGGCGAGCTGCGCGCTGCCGACGTCGGAAGGGCAGGAGATCGTCACCAATTCGCTCACCGTGAAGAAGGCGCGTGAGGGGGTGATGGAGTTCCTGCTCATCAACCATCCGCTCGATTGCCCAATCTGCGATCAGGGCGGGGAATGCGACCTTCAGGACCAGGCGATGGCATACGGCCGCGGCCACAACCGCTTCCACGAGAACAAGCGGGCGGTGACCGAGAAATATATGGGGCCCGTCGTGAAGACGGTGATGACGCGCTGCATCCATTGCACGCGCTGCGTCCGCTTCATCGAGGAAGTGGCGGGCGTCGAACAGATCGGCGCCGTCGGCCGCGGCGAGAATATGGAGGTGACCTCCTATCTCGAAGCCGCGCTGACCAGCGAACTGTCCGGCAACGTGGTCGATTTATGCCCGGTCGGCGCGCTCGTCTCCAAGCCCTACAGCTTCGAGGCCCGGCCCTGGGAGCTGCGGAAGATCCCGGCGATCGACGTGATGGACGCGGTCGGCACCAACATCCGCCTCGACGCTCGTCAGCGGGAGGTGATGCGTGCGCTTCCCCGCCTCAACGAGGACGTCAACGAGGAATGGGCGCACGACAAGACCCGCCATGCCGTCGACGGCCTGCTCCGGCGCCGGCTCGACCGGCCCTGGATCCGCCGGGACGGCAAGCTGGAGGAAGCGAGCTGGGCCGACGCGTTGGCCATGATCGCCGAGAAGCTCGAAGGCGCGGGGGCTGACGAGGTGGCGGCGATCGCCGGCGATCTCCACGACGTTGAGTCGATCTTCGCCATGAAGGCGCTGCTCCGCGGCTATGGCTCCAGCCTCCACGAATGCCGGCAGGACGGGGCACGCTTCGACGTGGCGAACCCGGCCGCCTATCGGTTCAACACCACCATTGCCGGCGTCGAGGAGCTGAAGGCGATCCTGCTGGTCGGCAGCAATCCGCGCTGGGAGGCGCCGCTCGTCAACACCCGGATCCGCAAGGCCGTAAAGGCCGGCGCGAAGGTGTTCGCGATCGGCCCGGAAGTCGACCTCACTTATCCTGTGACCTGGCTCGGCAACGATCTGTCGCTGCTCGGCGATCTGCCCGAGGCGGTCCGCGCCGCGTTCGACGGTGCCGGTCGCTCGGCGTTCATCGTCGGCATGGGCGCGCTCGGCGGAGCGGGCGTCTACGAAGCGGCGCGCGCGGCCGCCGGCGGGCTCGGCGCGGAGTTCAATCTCCTCCACACCGCCGCCGCGCGGGTCGGGGCGCTCGACCTTGGCTTCACGACCGAAGGCGGCATCGACGCGATCCGCGCCCGCGCGGGATCGCTGAAGGCCCTGTTCCTGCTCGGCGCGGACGAGATGGACGCCTTGTCCTTCGCCGACACCTTCACCGTCTATATCGGCAGCCATGGCGACAATGGCGCGCGTCACGCCGACGTGATCCTGCCCGGCGCCGCTTATTCCGAAAAGCACGGGACCTATGTGAACCTTGAGGGCCGGGTGCAATTGTCGGAACGCGCGGTCGATCCGCCGGGCGACGCCCGCAAGGACTGGTCGATCCTTCGTGCCCTCTCGGACGTGCTCGGCAAGACGCTTCCGTTCGACGATCTCGGCCAGTTGCGCGCCGCGATCGCGGCCGAAGTGCCGCGGCTCGGCGTTCCCGACCTTTCGCCGGTCGATCCGCTGCCCCCCTTCGCCGGTGCCGCCCCGTCCGTCGCAGGCCCGGTCCTCTATCCGATCCAGGATTTCTACCTCACCAATCCGATCGCCCGCGCCTCCCCGACGCTGCAGCGCTGCTCGGCGGAGATCCTCCACGGACAGGATTTCCAGGAGGCGGCGGAATGAACTCGGCGTCTCTTCGTCATTCCAGCGAAAGCTGGAATCTCACTTCTTCGGCCGTTCGGAAAGGCGGGGAGAACTCGGCTTTCGCCGGGATGACGGCGAAGGAAGGGCCACAATGACTGAATGGTTTCAGGGGACGCTCGGCTACGGCTTCGGCTGGTTCGTCGCGACGCTCATCCTCATCCTGATGATCGCTCTGCCGCTGATGCTGGCGGTGGCGATGATCATCTACGCCGACCGCAAGATCTGGGCGGCAATGGCGCTGCGCCGGGGTCCCAACGTCGTCGGGCCGTTCGGCCTGCTGCAGAGCTTCGCCGACGGGCTCAAGGTCTTCCTCAAGGAGACCATCATCCCCTCGGGCGCCAACCGCGGGCTGTTCATCATCGCGCCGATCATCACCTTCACGGTGGCGCTGGTCGCCTGGGCGGTCATTCCCTTCGGCCCCGGAATGGTGCTCGCCGACATCAATGTCGGCCTGCTCTACATCCTCGCCGCCTCGTCGCTCGGCGTCTACGGCGTGATCATCGCCGGCTGGGCGTCCAATTCCAAATATCCCTTCTTCTCCGCGCTTCGCGCCGCGGCGCAGATGGTGTCCTACGAAGTCTCGATCGGCTTCATCCTCATCCCGGTGCTGCTCTGGGCCGGCACCTTCAACCTGTCGGGCATCATCGCCGCCCAGCAGGGCCACGTCTTCTTCCTGAACGGCTTCGGCTTCAACCCGCTGCTGTTCCCGCTCGCCGTCATGTTCTTCATCTCGGCCATGGCAGAGACGGCGCGCGCGCCCTTCGATCTCACCGAGGCGGAGTCGGAGCTCGTCGCTGGCTACCAGACGGAATATAGCTCGATGACCTTCGCCCTCTTCTGGCTGGGCGAATATGGCAACGTGCTGCTGATGTGCGCCCTCACCGCCGTGCTCTTCTGGGGCGGGTG
The DNA here is from genome assembly GCF_046295735.1 of Allosphingosinicella sp. GTDB lineage: Bacteria > Pseudomonadota > Alphaproteobacteria > Sphingomonadales > Sphingomonadaceae > Allosphingosinicella. The sequence continues at coordinate 88,152 of NZ_JBKBMQ010000011.1, read as the reverse complement.
GCTGCCGCCGATCGACTGGGCGCCGCTCTACGCCGTCCCGGGCATCATCTGGCTGTTCATCAAGATCTTCGCCTTCTTCTTCATCTTCAGCTGGGTGAAGGCGACCGTGCCGCGCTTCCGCTACGATCAGCTGATGCGGCTCGGCTGGAAGATCTTCCTTCCGATCTCCCTCATCTGGGTGTTCCTCGTGTCCGGCTTCCTCATGCTGACGCGCACTGGAGTTTTGTGATGGGCAGCCTCGCTCACTACGCCAAGTCCTTCTTCCTGTGGGAATTCGTGAAGGCGCACTGGCTGACCCTGAAATATTTCTTCAGGCCCAAGGCGACCATCAACTATCCGTACGAGAAGAACCCGATCTCGCCCCGCTTCCGCGGCGAGCATGCGCTGCGCCGTTATCCGAACGGTGAGGAACGCTGCATCGCCTGCAAGTTGTGCGAGGCGGTGTGCCCGGCGGTGTGCATCACGATCGAGGCCGAACCGCGCGAGGACGGCAGCCGCCGCACCACCCGCTACGACATCGACATGACCAAGTGCATCTATTGCGGCTTCTGCCAGGAAGCCTGCCCGGTCGATGCGATCGTCGAAGGGCCGAACATGGAATTTTCGACCGAGACCCGGGAGGAGCTGCTCTACGACAAGGCGAAGCTGCTCGAGAATGGCGACAAGTGGGAGCGCACCATCGCCGCGAACCTTGCCGCCGATGCACCCTATCGCTAAGCGCAGCCGCAGACTCGTGAACAGCCGTTCAGAATCGAGCCCACGAAGGCCAATGATGCACATCCTCGTCGCCCCGGCGCCCGCCGGGATCCCAGCACTGGAAGGCCGGTCGCCGCTGCGCGCCGGTGCCGCGGCGGCGGCGGACGCGTCATGATCGAGGCGATCGTCTTCTACATGTTCGCCGCGGTGGTGATCGCGAGCGCAGTCATGACCATCGCGTCGCGCAATCCGGTGCACAGCGTGCTCTGGCTGATCCTGGCCTTCTTCAACGCGGCCGGCCTGTTCCTGCTGCTCGGCGCCGAGTTCCTCGCCTTCCTGCTGATCATCGTCTATGTCGGCGCAGTCGCGGTCCTGTTCCTGTTCGTCGTGATGATGCTGGACGTGGATTTCGCCGAGCTGCGCGCCGGCTTCGCCCGCTACCTTCCCTTCGGGACCCTGCTCGCCCTGGTGCTGCTGGCGGAGATATTCTTCGCGATCGTCGCCTGGCAGGCCGGGGGGCTGGTCATGGAGCAGCGCGCGGCACCCGTCGATCCCGCCGTTCCGAATATCGAGGCGCTCGGGCTCGTCCTCTACAGCCGCTACATCTTCGTCTTCCTCGCCTCCTCGATCGTCCTGCTGGTCGCGATGGTGGGCGCGATCGTGCTGACCCAGCGCGAACGCCGCGACGTCAAGCCGCAGAAGGTGGGCGACCAGGTGCGCCGCCGTCCCGAGGACGCGGTGCGCGTCGTCGATCCGGGCGTGGGCAAGGGAGTGGAGCTGTGATCGGTCTCGGCCACTATCTCGCCGTCGGCGCGATCCTGTTCGTGATCGGGGTGTTCGGCATCTTCCTCAACCGGAAGAACGTCATCGTCATCCTGATGGCGATCGAGCTCATCCTGCTCGCGGTCAACGTCAACCTCATCGCCTTCTCCTCCTATCTGGGGGACATGGTGGGGCAGGTGTTCGCGATGTTCGTGATCACCGTCGCCGCGGCCGAAGCCGCGATCGGGCTCGCGATCCTGGTCATCTATTTCCGCAACCGCGGCACGATCGCGGTCGACGACATCAATCAGATGCGGGGCTGAGGCAGTGATCCAGGCCATCGTCTTCCTGCCGCTGCTCGCCGCGATCGTCGCGGGGCTCGGCAATCGCCTGATCGGCAACACCGCGGCGAAACTCGTCACCACCGGCGCGCTGTTCGCGGCCGCCGCTCTGTCCTGGCCGATCTTCCTCGGCTTCATGTTCGGTGGCCAGGAGGCCTATGTCGCGCCGGTCCTTACCTGGATCGTGTCCGGCGACATGGCGGTCGATTGGGCGCTGAGGGTCGACGCGCTGACCGCCGTGATGCTGGTCGTCGTCACCAGCGTCTCGGCGCTCGTCCACCTCTACAGCTGGGGCTATATGGCGGAGGACGACAGCCAGCCCCGCTTCTTCGCCTATCTGTCGCTGTTCACCTTTGCGATGCTGATGCTGGTGACGGCCGACAATCTCGTCCAGATGTTCTTCGGCTGGGAAGGGGTGGGCTTGGCCTCCTACCTGCTGATCGGTTTCTGGTACAAGAAGCCCTCCGCCAACGCCGCCGCCCTGAAGGCCTTCGTCGTCAACCGCGTCGGCGATTTCGGATTCGCGCTCGGCATTTTCGCGACCTTCCTGGTGTTCGGCACCGTGTCGATCCCGGCCATCCTCGAGGCCGCGCCGGCCATGGCGGGCGCGACCTTCACCATCTTCGGCATGCGCGTCGACACGATGACGGCGATCTGCCTGCTGCTGTTCATCGGCGCGATGGGCAAGTCCGCCCAGCTCGGCCTCCACACCTGGCTGCCAGACGCGATGGAAGGCCCGACGCCGGTCTCCGCGCTGATCCACGCCGCCACCATGGTGACGGCGGGCGTGTTCATGGTCTGCCGCCTGTCGCCGATGTTCGAGACCAGCGACACCGCGCTGGCGGTCGTGACCTTCGTCGGTGCCGCCACCGCCTTGTTCGCGGCCACGGTCGGCACGGTGCAGAACGACATCAAGCGGGTGATCGCCTATTCGACCTGTTCCCAGCTCGGCTACATGTTCTTCGCGGCCGGGGTGGGCGCTTATTCGGCGGCGATGTTCCACCTCTTCACCCACGCCTTCTTCAAGGCGCTCCTGTTCCTCGGTGCCGGCTCGGTGATCCATGCCATGCACCACGAACAGGACATGCGCTTCTACGGCGGCCTTCGGAAGCACATCCCCTTCACCTTCTGGGCGATGCTGCTCGGAACCTTGTCGATCACCGGCGTCGGCGTAGTGGGCGTATTCGGCTTCGCCGGCTTCTATTCGAAGGACGCGATCATCGAGAGCGCTTATGCGGTCGGCACCGGGCCGGGCGGCGTCGCCTTCACGATCGGCATCTTCGCGGCCCTGCTGACCAGCTTCTACAGCTGGCGGCTGATGTTCCTCACCTTCTGGGGAACCCCGCGCTGGGCGGCCTCCGGCCACATCCAGCACGCGCTGCACGATCACCATCATGCCCGCACCGACGACCATGCGGCCGATCCGCATCCCGAGGACGAGCATGCCGGCCATGACACCCATCCCAGCGAGGCGGGCCATACCGAGATCGCGACCGGCACCGGCGGCTATCATCCGCACGAAAGCCCGTGGTCGATGCTGGTGCCGCTGGCGCTGCTGTCGCTCGGCGCGTTGTTCGCGGGCATGGCGTTCCACCACCCGTTCATCGGGGAGGAGCATGGCGTTGAATTCTGGGGCGGAAGCCTCGTCTTCGATGCCGAGCTGATGCACGACATCCATTATGTTCCGCTCTGGGTGAAGCTCTCGCCGGCGGCGGTGATGCTGATCGGCGCGTTCGTCGCCTGGTACGCCTATATCCGCAACACCGGCTTCCCGAAGGCGTTCGTCGGCCAGTTCGGCGTCCTCTACACCTTCCTCTACAACAAATGGTTCTTCGACGAGGCGTACAACGTGCTCTTCGTCCGGCCTTCGCTGTGGCTCGGCCGCATGTTCTGGAAGCGGGGCGACGAAGGCACGATCGACCGGTTCGGCCCCAACGGCGCGGCTGCGCTGGTGGCGGGCGGCAATCGCCTCACCGCGCGGCTTCAGTCCGGCTATGTCTACACCTATGCGCTGGTGATGCTGCTCGGCATCGCCGCCGCCGCCACCTGGGCGATCACGCGATGAATTTCTGGAACGACGATCCGTTCGGCACGAACGGCCCTGACACGATCGGGAGCGCCGGCCGGTGAACCAGCTCGGCTTCCCCATCCTGTCGATCATGCTGGCGATCCCCTTCTTCGCCGGCATCGCCTGCCTCTGGCTCGGCGCCAACGGCGCGCGCTGGACGGCGCTCGGGGCGACGATCGTCACCTTCCTGCTCGGCGTCCTTCTCTGGCTGACCTACGAAGTGGGCGGGCCGCAGTGGCAGTTCCAGGAATATGCGCCCGTCTTCGGCCGCTTCGCCTGGGCGCTCGGCATCGACGGCATCGCTTTGATGCTGATCATGCTGTCGGTCTTCCTGATGCCGATCTGCATCCTCGCCAGCTGGACCGCGATCGAGAAGCGGGTGCCGGAATTCATGGCCGCTTTCCTGCTGATGGAGACGCTGATGATCGGCGTCTTCGCGGCGCAGGACATCTTCCTCTTCTACATCATGTTCGAAGCCGGCCTGATCCCGATGTACCTGATCATCGGCATCTGGGGCGGCGCGAACCGGATCTACGCAGCCTACAAATTCTTCCTCTACACCCTGCTCGGATCGGTGCTGATGCTGATCGCGATGCTGTGGATGGTGAATTTCGCGGGCACGACCTCCATCCCCGACCTGATGGCCACCGATTTCCCGCCGGAGGCGCAGACTTGGCTGTGGCTGGCCTTCTTCGCGAGCTTCGCGGTGAAGGTGCCGATGTGGCCCTTCCACACCTGGCTTCCGGACGCCCACGTGCAAGCGCCGACCGCCGGCTCGGTGATCCTGGCGGGCGTGCTGCTGAAGCTCGGCGGCTACGGTTTCATCCGCTTCTCGCTGCCGATGTTCCCCGAAGCCTCGGCCCAGCTGTTCTGGCTGGTGATGGGCCTGTCGATGGTGGCGGTGGTCTACACCTCGCTGGTCGCGCTCGTGCAGCAGGACATGAAGAAGCTGATCGCTTATTCCTCGGTCGCCCACATGGCCTTCGTCACGATCGGCCTGTTCGCCTTCAACCGGCAGGGGATCGAGGGCGGGCTCATCGTCATGCTCTCGCACGGTCTCGTCTCGGGCGCGCTCTTCCTGTGCGTCGGCGTCGTCTACGACCGGCTCCACACCCGCGACATCGATCGTTACGGCGGTCTCGCGGACAACATGCCGGCTTATGCGCTGCTGTTCCTGCTGTTCACGATGGCGGCCGTGGGCCTGCCGGGCACGTCCGGCTTCGTGGGCGAATTCCTCGCGCTGATGGGCGCCTACCAGGCGCACAGCTGGGTGGCGTTCGCGGCCACCACCGGCCTCATCCTCGGCGCGGCCTATATGCTGTGGCTCTACTGGCGGGTGGTCTATGGCGCGCACCGCCATGCCGACGCCGCGGCTATGCCCGATCTCAACCGGCGCGAGCTCGGCATGCTGGGCGCGATCGCCGCGGTGGTGCTGTGGATGGGCGTCTATCCCGAAAGCTTCATGGCGCCGATGCGCGCCGACGTGGGCCTGCTGCTCGACCGGATCGAGCGCGCCGCGCCGGCGGGCGACGCCCGACTCGCGGCGCCTGATCCGGCCGCCGCCCAACCTCAAGCGGCCGCGCAGCCCGCGGCAGGGGCGCACTGATGACCTTCTGGGAAATCGTCCAGGCGATCGCGCCGGAACTGATCATCGCCTTCGGCGCGACCGAGCTGCTGCTCCAGGCTGCCTGGTCGAAGAATCCGGCGCGCACCTACCGCACCGTCAGCTGGATGGCGATCGGCCTGCTGGTGCTCGCCTCGCTTTCGCTGCTCGGCCCCGCCCACCATGCCGGCGCGGTGTTCGACGGCCAGTACCGGGCCGACCAGTTCGCCGCCTTCGCCAAGCTGCTGATCTTCCTCGCGTCGATCGTCGCCATCCTGATGACGCCCCGCTTCTTCGCGCGGGAAGGGGAGCTCCACGCCGAATATCCGGTGCTGATCCTCTTCTCGGCGATCGGCATGGGAATCATGGTGTCGGCCGGCGACCTGCTGATGCTCTATATCGGCCTCGAGCTGCAGAGCCTGTCCGCTTACGTGCTGGCGAGCTTCCTGCGCAGGGACACCCGCTCGGCCGAAGCTGGTCTCAAATATTTCGTGCTGGGCGCGCTCGCTTCGGGCATTCTGCTCTACGGCATTTCGCTGCTCTACGGCTTCACCGGCACCACCCTGTTCGACGGCATTGCCGCCTCGCTGGCCGACGGCGTGTCGACGGGCGAGCTGTTCGGCATCGTCTTCGTGCTCGCCGGCATCGCCTTCAAGGTTTCGGCCGTGCCGTTCCACATGTGGACGCCCGACGTTTATGAAGGCGCGCCGACGCCGGTCACCGCCTTCTTCGCCTCCGCGCCCAAGGTCGCCGCGATGGCGCTGCTGGTCCGCGTCGCGATGGAGGGCATGGGCCCGGCCGCTTCGAGCTGGCAGCAGATCGTCATCTTCATGGCGCTGGCGTCGACCGTGCTCGGCGGCGTCGCGGCGATCGGCCAGCCCAACATCAAGCGGCTGCTCGCCTACAGCTCGATCAACAATGTCGGCTTCGCGCTGATCGGGCTTGCCGCGGCGACGCAGGAAGGCGTCGCGTCCGTGCTGTTCTACATGGCCGTCTATGTCGCGATGACGCTCGGCGCGTTTCTCGTCGTGATGCGGATGGTGGATGCCGACGGCCGTCCGGTCGAGAGCATCGACAGTCTGGCGGGCCTGTCGCGCAGCCGTCCGGCGCTCGCGGCGGCGATGGCGGTGTTCATGTTCAGCCTAGCCGGCATCCCGCCGCTGTTCGGTTTCTGGCCGAAATTCCTGGTGTTCAACGCCGCCGTCCAGGCGGACCTCACCTGGCTCGCGGCGATCGGCATCGCCACTTCGGTGATCGGCGCTTATTATTACATCAAGATCGTCAAGATCATGTATTTCGACGAACCCGCGCCGGCCTTCGGTCCCGATCACGACAAGGTCGGTGCCGGTCTCATCCTCGCGTCGGCCCTGTTCGTCTCGCCGCTCGGCTATCTCACCATCCCGCTGATCGACGCGGCCGCCCAGAACGCGGCGCTGGCGCTGTTTTGATCCTTCAGGCGCCGTAGGCGGCGGCGATCGCCCGGCGGGACCAGATGACGGCGAAATCGGTGGGAAGATAGCTTCCCTCGCGATAGCGGTTGCGCCGCTCGGCCGAGGTGGCGGTGGCGTTGCGAACCGCGTCCTCGTTGCTGCCGATCTCGATATGAAGCGCGCCTTTGCCGACCTGAAGGTCTTGGGCGAAGGCGATGCGGGGGCTGATCTCCCTGACCTGCGGATCGTAGAACCAGGCGGTCCCGAACACGCCGCGGGCGGCGGGGAGCGCCGGCAAGGCGAGCGCCGCCAGGCGAAGCGCCTCGCGCCAGCCCGCCTCGTTCCAGTAAGCGCGCGCGACCGGATCGTGGGTGTGCCCTTCCAGGAACGGCTTGCGCCCGCCGCAGCCCAGGAAGACATAGGCCGCCGCTTTGGAGCCGGCGCGCAGCACGGCCTTGGCGGAAATTCCCGAATGCGGCCACCAGACCTGGGCGAAAGCCGGGATCATCACCATGCGCGCCAGCCACAGATCCTTGAGGAAACTGTCCTGCGCGAGATCCGCAAACGCGGGATCGGCGTCGATCTGGTCGAGGATGCGGTGGAAATGGTCGCGATAATGGAGAGCGAACTCGCCATCCAGGCCGGTCTCGGCGAAGCGCGCCTCGAAGCGCGAGACATGCGACAGCAGCAAGGCGCAGAGCCAGTAGGGCCGCACCTCCGGATCGAGACCATCGGCCAGGGCGGCGGCACGCCGGGCGGGCGCGTTATATTTGCGCACCGGCCCGATCACCCGGTCCGCCTCCTCGAAACGGGCGAAGGGCAGGGCGGCGACGGCCCGGGCGAGGCCGGGGCATTCGTCGTGCAACTTCACCGAAGCTTGCGGCAGGCGCTCGGCCAGCGGCTCGTGCCCGCGCCAGCCGGGGAACAGGTCCCGCGATGGGAAGTCGTGGACCTCGCGCTTCATCAGCATGATGGCTTCTCCGTTCGCCTCGATCCTAACCGATCCTGATTACCTCGCCCTTACCCGCGTCAGCGCGGCCGCCGCGCTGGAGAGCGGAGACAAAGCGTGCATGACGCCCGAAAGATAGGCGTCGAACTCGGCGTCGCTCACCCGCCAGCCGTCGAGCAGGCGCTTCAGCGTCAGCGGGTCGGCCCCCGGCCGGTTCAGCCCCGGGTCGCACAGGGTCGCCGATCTGACCCCTGCCGCCGCCAGGATGGCGGGCGCCGTCTCGTGGAAGCTGCCGCTTGGATAGCAGAAATGATCGAAGCCCTGGATGCCGAGCGCGGCGGCGAGGCAAGCCCGGTTCTCCTCGATCTCCGCGCCGAGCCGGCCGTGATGGGCCGCCACCTCGATGTGGCGGTGGGTGTGGAGCTGGATGTCGATGCCGCGGCGCTGCGCTTCGGCGAGCTCGGACGCCGACATGATGTGGAACTGCCGCCGCTCCAGCCACTCCTCGGCGACGCCGAGCTCGGTGCCATAGGCGCGCAGGGCGGCCAGCCGCTCCTCCACCGGCAGCGCCTCGATGCGGGCGATCGCCGCCTTGGCCTCCTCTTCGGGCCGGCCGCCGGACCGGGCCAGGAAACGCACCGCCTGCGTCACGACGGGAAGGTCCCGCTCCGAATACCACGTGGTCGCGTAAAGCGACGCGGGCAGCTCCAGCGCCTCCAGGATGGGCACCATGTGGGTGAGCGTCGACACCCATCCGTCGTCGATCGTGATCACGACGGCGCCGTTCGGAAGGCTGCCGTCCGCGAGCCGCGACACCGCGTCCGTGAGCGACAGGACAGGATGTCCCGACCGTTTGAGGCGCGTCATGCGCCGTTCGAACAAAGCGGGCGTAATGAAGGTGCATTCGCCGAGCGGAGGCCCCGGCAGGAGCCACGCACCGTGGTAACCGAGGATGCGGAGATGCCGGGCGGTGGCCCGCCGCGCGAGCGGCGCGAGCCCCGCGCGCCCGGCAAGTTCCAGCAGGATTCGCTTGGCCAGCATTGGAATCGCTGTTCGCCTCCCCCCGAAAAGGCGTCCCGGCGGCAGCATAGGCGGAAGATGTTGAAGCTTCGTTACGGCCGAAGGAGCGCTTGGAAGGGGCGCCGTGATCCGGCTAAGCGGGGACGATGTCACCGCCGATCCGAACGCTTCCCCGAACCGGTTCCACCAACGACGATGTCGCCGCGCTGGCGAGACAGGGCGCGGCGGAGGGGCTGTGGGTCCGTGCCGAACGGCAGACGGGGGGCAAGGGCCGGCAGGGGAGGGCGTGGGAATCGCCGCCCGGCAACCTCTATGCGAGCACCCTCGTGCGGCTCCGCCCGGGCGATCCGCCGGCGCCGTCGCTCGCCCTCGTCGCGGCGGTCGCGGTGCATGAGGTGGCGGCGCTCAGCTTGGCCGAGGTGCGGATCAAATGGCCGAACGACCTGACCGCGGGCCAGGCGAAGCTCGCCGGTATCCTGCTGGAGCGCGAGGGCGAGGCGGTGGTGATCGGCTTCGGCGTCAACCTTGCCCATCATCCCGAAGGACTGGATCGGCCCGTCACCAGCATCGCCGCGCTGGCGGGTTCCGCGCCGGCCGCCGAGGTCTTCGTGGAGGCGCTGGCGGAGAGCTTCGCTCGCTGGCTGGGCCGCTGGCGCAGCGAGGGGCTCGGCCCGGTGCGTGCGCGCTGGCTGGCCGGCGCCCATCCGATCGGCACCGCCCTTTCGGCCGCCGGCGAGGAGGGGCTGTTCGACGGCCTGGACGAAGCCGGCTCGTTGCGCCTGCGGCTTGCCGACGGCACCCTGCGCACGATCCACGCCGGCGACGTGTTCCTGATCTGAGTCAGCGCGCGGTGCGGGCGAGCAGGTCGATCAGTTCCTGCTTCCAGAAGCGCGCCCAGGTGTGGGTAGAATGGCCGCGCGTCTCGTCGGTCGCGCGGATGAGAACGTAGCGCGCGTCGGGAAGCCGCTCCGCCGCACGCTCGGCGATGCCATAGTCCCAGGGATTGATGAAGTCGTCGCTGGAATTGATCCAGGTCATCGGGATCGCGATCCGCTCGAGATCCGGCCATGGATTGTAGCCGCGCGAGGATTCGAGCTGGTAGATGAGATCGTTGGCGTCGCGGTTCGGGATGTCGCCCTCGATCCGCTGGACGATGAACTGCTCCGCCGCCTCGCGGGTCGGATAGGCGCGCTGGAGATGGAGCGGCGCGAAGCCGGCGACCTGGAGAAGGCTGACGGCGGTGCGCAGGCCGAGCACCGGCTGGGCCTCATAGTCGCCGCCGCGCCAGGCGGGATCCTGCATGATCCCGTGCACCGCCGCCTTGCGCCACATACGGTTGTGGCCCACGATCTCGGTCGGGAGGCAGGCCATCGGCAGCATTGCCTGCACGGCGTTGGGGTGGCGCTGGCCCCAGACGAAGCCGTGCATGCAGCCCATCGAGGTGCCGATCAGCAGCCGCAGCCGCGCGATCCCCAGATGATCGGCGACGAGCCGGCGCTGCGCTTCCACCATGTCGCCATAGCCGTAGGCGGGAAAGCGCATGCGCAGCCCGTCGCTGGGCTTTGACGACCGGCCATGGCCGATATTGTCGGGCAGGATGACGTAATGGCGGCTGATGTCGAGCGGCTGGCCGGGTCCGAACAGTTCCTGCGCGAACTGGGGCTGGAGGAACTGGCGCCCGCTACCGCCCGTGCCGTGCAGCGCCAGCACCGCATTGACGATTCGCCCGGACGCATCGCGCCGCGGCGTGCCGAGCGTCGCATAATGGATGCGCAGCTCCGGCAGGGTGGCGCCGGACTTGAAGGCGAAATTCGCGAACCGCGCCTCGCCCTCCGTCAGCTGGGCGGCATAATCCACCTCCTGCGCCGCCACCGGCGTGGCGTGGAGGGCAAAGGCGGCAAGAAGCAGGCGGGCAAGGCGCATCGTCGTGCTGGTCCTGATATGCGGAGCGTCCGATCATAGCGGCGCCCCGCGGAACAGGCGAGGGCCTCGCCAAGCGGCGTGCGGGTCGCTAACAGGCGCCATGCTTCTCGCGATCGACGCCGGCAACACCAACATCGTCTTCGCCCTCGTCGAAGAGGGCGTGATCCGCGCCCGCTGGCGCATCGCCACCGATCCGCGCCGCACGGCCGACGAATATGCGGTCTGGCTGCATCAGCTGCTCCAGCTCGAAGGGCTCGACCGATCGGCGGTGGAGGCGGTGATGATCGGCACGGTGGTGCCCCGCGCGCTGCACAACCTGTCGGTCCTGTCGGTGAAATATTTCGGCGTCGAGCCGCTCGTCGCCGGGCGCGGTGCCGCGGCCTGGGGGATCGAGCTGGACGTTGCCGAGCCGCAGACGGTGGGCGCCGACCGGGTGCTGAACGCCATCGCCGCCCACGCGCTGCACGACGGCGATCTCATCGTCATCGATTTCGGGACCGCGACGACTTTCGACATGGTTGATTATTCCGGCGCCTATAAAGGCGGCATCATCGCGCCCGGCATCAACCTGTCGCTCGACGCTCTGGTCGCGGCGGCCGCGAAGCTGCCGCGCATCGCCATCGAGGCGCCCGATCATGCCTCCGTCATCGGCCGCACCACCGAGGATCAGATGCATATCGGCATCTATTGGGGCTATGTGGCGATGATGGAGGGCCTGACGCAGCGGATGAAGGCCGAGGTCGGGCGTCCCGTCACCGTCGTGGCGACCGGCGGCCTGGCCGTTCTGTTCGACAAGCAGACCGAGATTTTCGACGCGATCGAGCCGGACCTCACCATTCAGGGCCTCGGCCTCCTCTGGGAGCGGAGCAAAAGCCTCGCCCCGTCGTAGATGAGGAGGATGCGATCCGCCGGCCCGGCGCGGCCGCGGCATCTCTCCACCGGCCCCGGCCGGTTCCCCTCCCGACCTCGGGAGGACAGCAAGGATAAGACATGAAACCAGGCAAAGAGCTTCTGTTCCTCGCGCTCGGCGGATCGGGCGAGATCGGCATGAACGTCAATCTCTACGGCTGCGACGGCAAATGGATCATGGTCGATCTCGGCATGACGTTCGCCGATCCGGCCTATCCGGGGATCGACATCATCCTCCCCGACCTCGAATTCATCGAGGAGCGGCGCAAGGACCTGCTGGGCGTGGTGCTCACCCACGGCCATGAGGATCATATCGGCGCCATTCCCTATCTCGCCGCCGACCTCGGCGTTCCGCTCTACGCGACGCCCTTCACCGCGGGTCTCATCGCCGGCAAGCTGGAGGAGGAGGGGCTGACCGGCGAGGTCGAGCTGAAGCTGATCGACATCGGCGGGACGATGCAGATCGGCCCGTTCGGCTTCCGCTTCGTGCCGCTCGCCCACTCGATCCCGGAAGGCAACGCGCTTCTGATCGATACCCCCTACGGCAAGGTGTTCCACACCGGCGACTGGAAGCTCGACGAATTCCCGCAGATCGGCGACCCGGCCGATGCCGAGGCGCTGACGAAGGTGGGCGACGAAGGCATTCTCGCGCTCGTCTGCGATTCGACCAACGTCTTCCAGGAGGAAGCCTCCGGCTCCGAAGCGGAGGTGCGGGAGGGTCTCGATAGGGTGGTCGCGGAGGCCGAGGGGCGCGTGCTCGTCACCACCTTCGCCTCCAACGCCGCGCGGGTGGCGACGCTCGGCCAGGTGGCGCGCGACACCGGCCGGCGGGTCTGCGTCGCCGGCCGTTCGCTCGACCGCATCCTCAGGGTCGCGCAAAGCGTCGGCTATCTGACCGATTTCCCCGAGACGGTGGACTTCGAGACGGCGATGCAGCTTCCCCGCCGCGACGTGATGATCATCGCGACCGGCGGGCAGGGCGAGTCGCGGGCAGCGCTGGCGCGCATCGCCTTCGATCAGCACAAGCTGAAGCTCAGCGAGGGCGACCTCGTCGTGTTCTCGTCGAAGCAGATCCCGGGCAACGAGATCGCGATCGGCCGCATCCAGAACGAACTCGCCAATCGCCGCGTGCGGATGATCACCGATCGCCAGGCCAACGTCCACGTGTCCGGCCATCCCGGCCGGCCGGAGCTCGCGGCCATGTACCGCTGGATCCGCCCGGAGATCATCGTGCCGGTCCATGGCGAGGCACGCCACCTTCATGAACATGCCCGCTTCGCGATGTCGCAGGGCGTTGCGCGCGCGATCGTGCAGCAGGACGGCGATCTCGTCCGGCTGGCGCCGGAGGGTCCGCAGATCATCGGCCGGGAGCGGGTCGGCCGCCTGATCCTCGACGGGGACGTGATCCTCGGAGCGGACGGTCCGACGATGAACGAGCGGCGCAAGCTTTCCTTCCAGGGGATCGTCTCCGTCGCGATCGCGCTGGACGATCGGGACCGGGTGGTCGGCGACGTCCAGATCTCCCTCCAGGGCGTGCCGGTCGAGGAGGATCGCGCCGCCTTTCTGGAGGAAGCGTGCGACGCCGCCGCCGAGGCGGCCCGGAAGGGCGCCGGCAACGAGGACAAGCTGCGCGAGGCGATCCGACTCGCCGTCCGCCGCTGCGCGACCGACTGGACCGGCAAGAAGCCGGTGGTGGACGTCCTGATCGTCAGGCTATGAGGGGCGCATGCAACCCGTCTCGATCGCCGCCGTCTACCTGCTCTTCTGGGTGCTCTCTTTGTTCCTGGTGCTGCCCTGGGGCGTCCGCACCGACGAGGAGGCGGGCGTGGACTGCCAGCCCGGCCATGCGGAGAGCTCGCCCCACGGCTTCGTCTTCTGGCGGGTGGCGCTGAGGACGACCATCCTCGCCACCGTCCTGTTCGCCTTGTTCTACCTCAACTGGCTCTACGGCTGGGTGACCGTCGACCGGCTGGACTGGGCCGCGCCGCCGGGCAACTGAACCTTCCCCGGACCGGGGAGGATCATTTGCGGATGCGTTCGATCGCCTGGGCGAGGGCGACGTAGAGCTTGCCCATGTCGGAGGAGAGGAGAGTGATTCCGAGCGGGGTGCTGTCGCGCCCGGCGAGGACGCGGCGCAGCAGCGCCTCGAAATCGTGGATGTAGCGGTTCACCTGCTCGCGGAATTCCGGCTCTTCCTCATAGTGGCGCAGCAGCTCGCGCGCGTCGTTATGGTCGAGCAGTCGGACGGCGCGGCGCGTGAAGACGCCGCGGTCGCCCTTCAGATAGGCGGCCCAGGCGCTGTCGGTGACTTCGTTGGACAGGATCTTGGTGACGTCGATCGCGGTCGAATTGAGCGACTCGATCAGCAGCGACACGCGACGCGACAGCGTCTCGGCGTCCTTCTCCTCCCGCTCCCTGCGCTCCTCGTCGAACCGCGCCTCGATGGCGACGGCGCTTTCGCCGAGCGTCAGCAGCTGGCGCGTGAGCCGTTCGGCGGCCTTGCGCGCCGCCGCCACCGCCCCTTCGCCGACCAGTTCCAGACGGGCGAGCTGTTCGGCGACGGGCTCGGTCACGGCCTCGCTCAACGCATCGCGGCTCGCCTCGGCCAGCCTTTCGGCGCTTTCCGGTACGACGCCGAGGATCGCCTCGCGGGCATGGTTCGCCGCCTGCTGCGCCGCGTCCCGTACCCGCAGCAGCGAGTCGATGAGGCCGGGAGCGGTCTCGGCGATCAGGCGGGCGCCCGCGCCGTCGGCGGCGGCGATCGCGGTCGCCAGTTCGCCGAGCCGGGCTTCCGCTCCGCGAAGACCCTCGTCCAGCCGCGCGACCAGCGCCTCCGCGGCCTCGCGCTGACGGGCGATGCCGGCTTCGCTGTCCTCCAGATTCTGGAGGCTGAGCGCCGTCGCCGCCTGCATGGCCTCGACCGGCGGGACCGCCGCCCGCGCAGCTTCGGCCGCCTGGCCTGCGCGCGCCTCCACGTCCGACAGCGCCTCCGGCAGTTCCTCGCGCAGCCGGGCGGTCACCTCGCCGAGCGCCGTTCCCATGTCGCGGGCGCGGCCGATCAGGGCGTCGGCGCGCACGCGGCCGCCGTCCAGCTCCTCGCCGAGCCGTGCGACGGTTTCGCGCGCCTGCGAAAGCGAGGCGGCGACGCTCTCGCGGCTCTCCTCGCCGGCGGCGGGGAGGGCGGCGAGCCGCGACTCCAGCGCGTGGAGTTCGGTCGAGAGGCTGTCGAGCAGGGTGCGGCTCGCGTCGTTCTGGTCGGCGAGCTGCCGTCCGAAGCCGTCCAGCCGGGACGCGACTTCGTCGAGCCGCCGGGCGAGACCCGCTGCGGCGTCCTGCCCGGCCTGCTCGAACCCGGCGCGGCTCTGCTCGATCACCGCCATCATCGTGCGGCCCTGTTCGTCGAGCGCGCCGCGAATGTCGGCGAGACCGTCCGACGCGCGGCCGAGCGCCCCGTCCACCGCCACGTTCATGCCGGACGCGACCCGGTCGATCCGCTCCGCTGCCGCGCCGGCGCTGCTTTCGATGCGGGCGATCTGCGCGGCCAGCCGCTGCGCGCCGCCGCCGACCGACTCGTCCGCCTCGCGGGCGCGGGCGATCAGCGCCGCGACCTGGCTTTCGAGCGCGCCGGCCTGTTCATGGGCGGCCAGGCCCGTCTCGCGAAGTGCCCCGGACAGGCCGCGCGCCTGTTCCTCCGCACGCGGAAGGTCGTGGAGGAGGACGCCGATATCGACCCGGGCATTGGCCGCCGCGCCTTCCAGTGCCTGCGACTTGCGGTCGAGTTCGGCGGTCTCGCGGGCGAGATAATGGGTGACGCGGCCGAGCCGGTCCGAAGCCTCGTCGCCGAGCGCCATCAGCCGCGCCGCTTCCTCGCTGAGCTTGGCCTGGTTGGCGCTCAGCCGGTCGGAGACGATGGCGAGCACGCTCTCCAGCGCGTTCGCTTCGCTGCGCATCGCCTGGACGGCGGCGGTGAACCGCTCCGTCTCGCGGCGCGAGCTGCGCCCGAACAGCAGCCACAGGATGCCGAGCAGCACCAGCGGCACGCTCGCGGTCGCGACCCAGCTCAGCGCGGCGGGGAGGCTCATCGCCGGCCCCATGCCGACGATCGCCCAGACGGACAAGCCGACCCAGCCGAGGGCGAGGAGGATGAGAATGGCCGCGAGGGCGCGGCGACCCCGGAAGGGCGCGACCTCGTCCTGCGGCGTCTCCTCGAAAGCGGCGTCGGCCGACCATTCCGATCCAACCGGTTCGTCCGAAAAGCCGGTGCCGTCAAACGGCTGCGCGTCCGCGCGTTCTGCCCCGATGCTCATGGCCGACACTCTACCACCTTTCGCCCCGCGCGGAAGGTGCGGGCGAAACGAACTGGGGATAAACCGCAACCGTGCGTTAACCGGCGGCGCCTAGAAGAGGGCCATGGCCTATGATCCGGGAGCGTTGAACGCCTCGCTCGCCGCGGCGGTGGGCAACGACCCTGCCCTGCTCGGCGAGCTTCGCGCCGCCTTCATCGAAAGCGCCGCCCGGCAGCTCGACCTGATGGGCCGGGCGCGGTGCGACGCCAATTGGCACTTCGCCGCCTCTCGGCTGAAGGGTCTGGCGGCCAGCTTCGGCGCCGTGGGTCTGATGGCGCTCGCCGACGAGGCGCTCGACGGCGCGCCGGGCGATCCGGTCGTGCTGCGCAAGATCGACCACGCGATCCTCGACTTCGCCGCTTAACTCTCCGGACTATCGAAGCTTCCCGACAGGGCGGCGGCCAGATGGTCGGCGAACGCCTTGACGCGCGGTGTCATGTCGCGGCGCGAGGGGAAAACGAGGTAGAGCGTGGCTGGCTGTCCGGTCCAGCCGTCCAGCACCCGCTCCAGCCGCCCCGAGGCGAGCTCGCGCGTGACCAGCAGGTCGGGCAGGGCGGTGATGCCGAGCCCGGCGATGGCGAGGCGGCGGAGAAAGGCGAAATTGTCGGACGCCAGGCGAGGCTCGTGGCCGGCCAGCGGATCGGCGGCTTTCAGGATCCGGCTTTCGGAGGGTGAGGCGAACAGGAGAAGGTCGTGGTCGCCGAGCGCCGAAAGGTCCGGCGGCCGGCCGCGGCGCTCGAGATAATCGGGGCTGGCATAGAGGCCGAACGCGACCGCGCCGACCTTGCGGATGACGTGGCCGGCGCCCCCGGGCTCTCCTCCGCGCAAGGCTAGGTCGATCCCCTGGGCGACGAGATCGAGCGGCTGGTTGGTCAGCAGCACCTCGAACCGGACGTTGGGATGCTTTCGGCAGAAGGTCGCGAGCGCGGCGGTGATGGCGTCGCGCGGGAATTCGAGCGGCGCGGTGAAGCGGATGCGGCCGGACAGGACACCCGCCTCCGCGGTGGAGGCGGCTTCGGCATCGACCAGCGTGTCGACCGCCCCCGCCACGGTTTCGAAATAAGCCGCGCCTTCGCCGGTCAGCGACAATTGGCGGGTGGAGCGCTTCAGCAGCTGTGCGCCGAGCCGCGCTTCCAGCGCCTGGATGCGGGCGCTGACGGTCGATTTCGGCAATCCCAGTCGCCGGGCCGCCGCCGCGAAGCCGCCGGCCCGCACCACTTCGACGAACATGCGGGTCTGGTTGAGATCGATCATGACATCGTCCAATCAATCGAACAGTGAGTTCGTATCGTACCGGATAGTGGAGAATGCCGGCAAGGCGTAGATGAGTCTCGTGGCGGCCGCGGACGGTTCCAGGCCCCATGCCGACCAGCGGCAGACACGGAGATGATCCATGAAGACGCTCATCGCGGCGGCGATCGCCGCCACCCTGTTCAGCGCCCCGGCTCTGGCCGCGGCTCCCCTCGGTACCGACTCCTTGGCGGTGCGGCATGCCGATCTCGATCTTGCCACGGCGCGCGGTCGGGCGGCGCTCGACCACCGCATCCGCGCGGCCGCCGACGCTCTTTGCGGAACGGCCTCGCCGGCGGACATGCAATCGCAGGCCGCGGTGCGACGCTGCCGGACCGAAACTGTCGCCGCGGTGCTGCCGCAGCGCGACCGGCTGATCGCCGCCACCGGGCACCGCACGGCCACCCGGCTCGCGTCCCAGCGCTGAGGATGTGAGGGAACGGGGAAGCGGGCCGGCGGTTCAGCACCCGCCGGCCCGGCTTCACGAGAGGACCCGTTCATGGAAAAACGCAGCGCCACGCTGTACCGGATGATCCTTCCCGATCACACCTGCCCCTTCGGCGTCAGGGCCAAGGACATGCTGGAAAGGGACGGCTTCGAGGTTGACGACCGCATCCTGGGCAGCCGGGAGGAGGTCGACGCCTTCAAGGCCGAGCATGGCGTCGCCACCACGCCGCAAATCTTCATCGACGGCGAACGGATCGGCGGCAGCGACGATCTCGAGCGCTGGCTGCGGCGCGGCTGACCGCGAGGCTCAGTCCGCGTCTCCAAGCTTGGGGCTGGGGCGGTCCGCGACCTGGCGGCGTCCGTCGATGACGATCGGGGAGGGGACGGTGGGCATCCCGTCCAGCTCCGTCTTCATGCCGCGCGCGATCACCTGCGGATCGGCGAACACTTCGGCGACGGTGTTGATCGGTCCCGCTGGCACGCCCGCCTCGTCGAGCGCCGCGAGCAGCTCCGCCTTGCCCCAGCCGGCGATGGCGGGGCCGAGGCGGGCGGCGAGCTCGTCGCGGCGCCGCACCCGGTCCGCATTCGTGGCGAAGCGCGCCTCCGCCTCGATCCCCAGGATCCCGCACAGCCGCCGGAACTGATTGTCGTTGCCGACCGCGACGATCAAATGCCCGTCTTTCGCGGCGAAGGTCTGGTAGGGGGCGATGTTGGGATGGGCATTGCCCATCCGCCGCGGCGTCTCGCCCGATACGAGGAAGTTCATCGCCTGGTTGGCGAGCACCGCCACCTGGGTGTCGAGCAGGGCCATGTCGATATGGCAGCCGCGCCCGCTCTTCTGCTGCCCGATCAAAGCCGCCTGAATGGCGTTCGCCGCATAGGTGCCGGTGAAGATGTCGGCGAAGGCAACTCCGATCTTCTGCGGCTCGCCGCCGGGGTCGCCGGTCAGGTCCATGATCCCGCCCATGCCCTGGATCATGAAGTCGTAGCCGGCGCGCGCCGCATAGGGCCCGTCCTGGCCGAAGCCGGTGATCGAGCAATAGACGAGCTTCGGGTTGAGCGCCGACAACGAGGCGTAATCGAGGCCGTAGCGGGCAAGGCCGCCGACCTTGAAATTCTCGATGAGGACGTCGGCGTCGCGGACCAGCTCGCGCACCTGCGCCTGGCCAGCGGGGTCGGCGATGTCGATCGCAACCGACGTCTTGCCGCGGTTGCAGCTGTGGAAATAGGCGGCGGCGCCGTCCGGCGCGAAGGGCGGGCCCCAATGCCGGGTGTCGTCCCCCGCCTCCGGCCGCTCGACCTTGATCACTTCGGCGCCGAGATCGGCGAGCAGCTGCCCCGCCCACGGCCCGGCGAGGATGCGGGCGAGCTCGACGACGCGGATGCCGGCGAGGGGCTTGTCCACGATCACGTCGTCCCGGCGAAGGCCGGGACCTCCTGGCGACTGGAACCGAGAGGAGGGGAGACCCCGGCCTTCGCCGGGGTGACGAGGGGGGGCGGGGCGCTCGCCTCCATCAAAATGCCGCGATCCCGGTGATGGCGCGGCCGAGGATCAGCGCGTGGACGTCGTGCGTGCCCTCATAGGTGTTGACCGTCTCGAGATTGGCGGCGTGGCGCATGACGTGGAATTCGGCGGAGATTCCGTTGCCGCCGTGCATGTCGCGGGCGATGCGGGCGATGTCGAGCGCCTTGCCGACATTGTTGCGCTTGATGAGGCTGATCGTCTCCGGGATGAGCTCGCCGGCATCGATGCGGCGCCCGACGCGCAGCGCCGCCTGCAGACCGAGCGCGATCTCGGTCGCCATATTGGCGAGCTTCAGCTGGACGAGCTGGGTGGCGGCGAGCGGTCGGCCGAACTGTTTCCTTTCCAGCGTGTAGCGCCGCGCCGCATCGAAGCAGGCCTCGGCCGCGCCCATCGCGCCCCAGCCGATGCCGTAACGGGCGCGGTTGAGGCAGCCGAACGGGCCCTTGAGGCCCGACACGTTGGGGAGAAGCGCGTCTTCCGGCACCTCGACCCCGTCCATTACGATCTCGCCGGTGATCGAGGCGCGCAAGCTCAGTTTCTCACGGATCTTGGGCGCCGAGAGGCCCTTCATCCCCTTTTCGAGCACGAAGCCTTTGATCTTGCCGTCATGCGCGTCGGACTTGGCCCAAACCACGAACACGTCGGCGATCGGCGAATTGGTGATCCACATCTTGGCGCCGGACAGGCGGTAGCCGCCGTCCACCTTTTCGGCGCGGGTGCGCATCGATCCCGGGTCGGAGCCCGCGTCGGGTTCGGTGAGGCCGAAGCAGCCGACCCACTCGCCGCTGGCGAGCTTGGGGAGATATTTCTTCTTCTGCTCCTCGGTGCCGTAGGCGTTGATCGGATGCATGACGAGGCTCGACTGGACCGACATGGCCGAGCGGTAGCCGCTGTCGACGCGCTCCACCGCCCGCGCGACCAGACCGTAGCTCACATAATTGAGGCCGGCCCCGCCATATTCGGTGGGAATGGTCGCGCCGAGCAGGCCGAGCGCGCCCATTTCCGACATGATCTCGCGGTCGAACGTCTCGTCGAGATAGGCCTTGGTGACGCGGGGAAGCAGGCTTTCCTGTGCATAGCCTTCGGCGGTGTCGCGCACGAGCCGCTCCTCGTCCGACAGCTGCGCGTCGAGCGCGAACGGGTCCGCCCAATCGAATGCGGCGATCTCGGCTTCGGCCATGGTCTTCCTCGTCTCCTTTGCGTCGGCAGCCGCCTAGCCTGTCCGCGCGCCGGAGAAAAGGGACGGGACCTCAGCTTCCCCCGTCCGCCTCCCCCGGCCCGTCCTTCTCGCCGCCGCTTCTCGCCCGGGCGATCAGCGATCGCGCGGTCTCGGCCAGCCCGGGATTGTGGGTATCGGACGTGAGCGGCTCGAGGAGCGCGATGCCGGCATCGGTCTCTCCGCGCATGATCAGCATCTGCGCCGCGTTCATGCGGATGATGTACACCTGCGGCGCGAGTTGATGGGCGAGGAGGAGGATGTTGGACGTGTTCTCCGACACGTAATTCTCCTCGCCGCGAAGCGCTTCCGAATAGCGGAACAAGGTCTGGAAATGGTTCGGGTCGGCGCGGTGCGCGCGCGCGAACCATTGCTGCGCCTTCTTCGAGACCGGATCGGGATCGTCGGCGTCGCGCGCGTCCATCAGATAGCGCATGCCGCGCATGTAAAGGAGCTCGGCGTCCCCCGGCGTCTCGGCGATCAGTTCCTCCAGCAGCGTGTCGGCGCGGTTGCGGTCGCCGTGCAGCAGCTCCGCCCGCGCGAGCACGCGCTTGGCGAAGGAACTTCCGGAATGCCGCGCGGCGGCGGCGCGGACGCTTTGCAGCAGGCCGCCGGATTCCTCGCTCTCCGCCGACTTGATCTGCAGCGCCGCGTCGAGCAGCAGCAGGTCGTTGGCCGCGGTGGGAAGCCTGTTGACGCTGATCTCAGGCGGTTGCTCGGCGCTGCGCCGGGTGATGCGGGTCATGGTCAATCGGCGCCGGGCGATATAGTCGCGCAGGTCCTTGTCGAGATCGGCGGGGCTCATGCCCAATTCCGCGGCCAGGGCGCCGCGCACGTCGCCACCGCGGGCGAGCGCCGTCAGATAGCGCCGCAGCGCCTCCCGCCGCTCGTTATCGCGCAGCAGATAATGGGTGAGGAGCCAGCTTTGCGCGTAGAAGCGCGCCCGGTCCTCACCCCGAAACTCCCAGGGGCTTCCGAACAGCACCCGCTCCATCGGCAGCCAGCGGCCCTGCGTCAGCAGGTAGCCGTGGCTGCGGGAGCCTTCGCCGAATTCGATATGGCGCGGGGTGAACTTGGCGGTCGAGAAATATTCGGCGAACCCCTCGATATACCAGGCCGGATAGGCGGAGGCGGCGTTCTGCCACATGAAATGGTGCGCATATTCGTGGAACAGCACCTCGTTGCCGCCATTCTGCGCCTGTTCGTCCACGAAGGCGGCGATCATCTCCGGGGAGGACGTGTAGAATCCGGCCACGTCCCGATCTCTCGGGCCGGCGATCTGCAGCTGGCCCCTGCCGCGAACCATGTAAACGCGCAGCTTGTTGCCGCGCTCCTTGCCCGAAAAGCCGGTCATCAGCCGCAGCAGTCCGTCCAGATCCTCGAGCAGCAGCGCCTGTTCGCGCAGCTTCGCTTCGGATGCGGTGCCGTAGACGACGAAATTAGGGCTTTCCGCCCGAAGCCAGCTCTGCGCCGAAGCCGCCCCGCTCCAGGCCAGCCACATGACCGCGGCGGCAACCGCCGCCAGCTTGCGAATCGACATGATTTCCGCCCCCCTTGGCATCACATTCCGACCGCAGCTTAGCCGCTGAAAAGCAAATGAAAAGCCTGCGCGCCACGGAAGCGGCGGAGTGGCGGACAGGGTGGGATTCGAACCCACGGTGGGCTTCCACCCACGGCGGTTTTCAAGACCGCTGCCTTAAACCACTCGGCCACCTGTCCTTCGCCGGATGCTTTGCCCGCGCGCGGCCTTGCGTGCAAGCGGCGCGGCGGACCGTTTTCATCTCCGGGCAAGGCTGTGCCATATAGACGGGGAGCGAAGGGGTAAAAGATGCGTGTTCTGAAATATTTGGCAATCGCGGCCGTGGCCGTCGCGGCACCTCTCGGCCAGGTGGGCCGCGGCAGCGACTCGCTGCTCGGCATCCAGATCGACGTCGGCGGCAGTCCGGCGCGGGCGCAGGCGGGCGGCCTCAGCCAGGCCGGGTTCGAGGCCTTCCTGCCGCAGCTTCGCCAGCAGGCGCTCGTCGCCGGGGTGAGCAGCCGGACCGTGGACATGATCTTCCCGAGCCTCACTTTCTCCCAGCGCACCATCGATCT
This sequence comes from Allosphingosinicella sp., assembly GCF_046295735.1. Lineage (GTDB taxonomy): Bacteria > Pseudomonadota > Alphaproteobacteria > Sphingomonadales > Sphingomonadaceae > Allosphingosinicella. The sequence goes on along the minus strand of NZ_JBKBMQ010000011.1, from coordinate 65,533 downwards.
CGACCGCGCACAGCCCGGCGGCGCGAGCGGCTCCTCCGCGATTCCGCCCTTCGCGCCGTATCGCCAGCGCCATCTCACCCCCGCGCTCATCAGCCGGGGGCAGCAGCGTTATGCCGACAATGTGGAGCGGCTGAACGAGATCGGCCGGCGCTTCGGCGTCCACCCGTCGGTGATCGTCGCCATCTGGGGCAAGGAGACGAGCTACGGCACCGTGATGGGCGATTTCGACCTCCTGAACTCGCTCGCCAGCCTCGCTTACGAAGGCCGCCGCCGCCAGCTCTTCACCGACGAATTCATCGCCACCTTGAAGATGGTCGACCGCGGCTATCCGCGCAGCCAGTTGAGGGGCAGCTGGGCCGGCGCCACCGGCCATCCGCAATTCCTTCCCACGGTCTACATCCGGCTCGCGGTCGACGGGGACGGCGACGGCCGCGCCGACATCTGGCGCAGCGCGCCGGACGCCTGGGCCTCCATCGCCAATTACCTCTCCAACGCGGGTTGGAAGCCCAACATTCCCTGGGGCGTGCCGGCGACCGTGCCGGCCGGCTTCGACCGCGGCTCCGTCTCCGGCCGGCTGACCGCGCCGCGCTGCGAGCGGGTGCACGAGCGTCACAGCCGCTGGCTGACGGTGGCCGAATGGCGGCGGCTGGGCATCGTCCCGCAGCGGCCGCTGCCCGATAGCGAGCTTGCCAGCCTGCTGGAGCCGGACGGCCCGGGCCAGACCGCCTATCTGCTGACCAACAACTACCGCACCATCCTCGACTATAATTGCTCGAACTTTTACGCGCTGGCGGTCGGCCTGCTCGCCGATTCCGTCGCCCGCTGAGGCCGGTTCGCCCTTTCGCCGCGAGGGCGGAGGGGCTAGAACAAGCCGCAGCGGGGCCGCCGCGGCGGCGCATCTTCCATGGGAAACGGTCTGAAATATGAAGCGTAAAGCGTTGTTCGCCGGTCTTTTCGCAACGGCCGCGGCGGCGATGCCGGCCACGGCGTCCGCGCCTCCCTTCGAAACGGCGGCCCCGGTCGCCTTCATGATCGACCTGGCCTCCGGCGCGGTCCTGTTCGCCAAGGACGCCGACCGGCGGATGCCGCCCGCCTCGATGGCGAAGATCATGACCACTCACGTCGCCTTCGACCTGATCGACCGCGGCGAGCTCAGCCTCGACAAGATGTGCACGGTCCGGCCGGAGACGTGGCGCCAATGGCACGGGCCGCAGGCGGGATCGACCATGTTCCTGTCGCCGGGCGAAGAGGTCAGCATCAAGAATCTGCTGCACGGCATCGTCACCCTGTCCGGCAACGACGCGACGGTGGTGCTCGCGGAATGCATCTCGGGCACCGAGGCCGCCTTCGTCGCGCTGATGAACCGCAAGTCGGAGGAGCTGGGGCTTCGCAATTCCCGCTGGGGCAATCCGGTCGGATGGCCGGATGCGGGCGCCACTTACACCACCGCGCGCGATCTCGCCGTGCTCGCCGCGGCCGACATCCGCCAGCATCCCGACCTCTACCGCACCTTCTACGGCCAGCGCGAATTCACCTGGGGCCAGACGATGGGCAGCAATCGCCCGATCACCCAGGGCAACCGCAATCCGCTGCTGGGGCGGGTTCAGGGCGCGGACGGGCTCAAGACCGGCCACACCAACGAGGCGGGCTACGGCTTTACCGGATCGGCCGAGCAGAATGGCCGCCGGCTCGTGATGGTGGTCGCCGGGCTCAACAGCTTCAACCAGCGGATCGAGGAATCGGTGCGCTTCATGCAGTGGGGCTTCAACGCCTGGCAGGCGCGGCCGCTGTTCGCGCAAGGGACCAGGATCGGCGAGGCGCAGGTCCAGCTCGGCGGCGCCCGGACGGTCGGCCTCGTCGCGCCGCGCGACCTCGCCGTCACCGTGCCCGCCGGCCTCGGCCGCGATGTCCGCGCGCGCATCGTCTACGATGGGCCGGTCAGGGCGCCGATCGAAGAGGGGCAGCATATCGCGAACCTCGTCGTCAGCAGCCCGGGCATGCCGGACCAGACGATGCCGCTCGTCGCCGAGAGCGCGGTCGGCGAAGCGGGCTTCTTCGGCCGCATCATGGCGGGGATTCGCCACCTGTTCGGCATGGCGTGACGAACGGAATGAACGGCCGCTTCGTCACGCTGGAAGGCGGCGAGGGGGCCGGAAAGTCGACCCAGTCCCGCCGCCTGGCCGCCGCTTTGCGCGCGCGCGGGATCGACGTGGTCGAGACTCGCGAACCCGGCGGCAGTCCGGGCGCCGAGGCGATCCGCGGCCTCCTGCTGTCAGGCGAGACGGAGCGCTGGACCGCCGAGACGGAGGCGCTGCTGTTCGCGGCCGCGCGCGCCGACCATGTCGCCCGCACCATCCGCCCGGCGCTGGAACGCGGCGCCTGGGTGGTGTGCGACCGCTTCCTCGACAGTTCGCTCGCCTATCAGGGCTTTGCCGGCGCGCTGGGCTGGGAGCAGGTGATGCGGCTGCACGAATTCGGCTCGCGCGGCTTCCTGCCCGACCGGACCCTGCTGCTCGAACTGCCGTCCGGCGATGCCGCCGCCCGCGAGTTTCAGCGCGACGGCGGCGCGCTCGACCGGTTCGGGCGCAAATCGGGCGCTTACCATGAGGCGGTGGCGGAGGGCTTCCGGACGCTCGCGCGCCTCTTCCCCGATCGCATCCGGCCGGTGGACGCCTCCGGCGCGGAAGCGGACGTGACGGAGCGGCTGCTCGCCACCCTGGAGGATCTGCTGTGAATCGTCTTCACGGCCATGGCGAGGCGGTCGCCGCCTTCCGCGCCGCGCTCGATTCCGGCCGCTTGCACCATGCCTGGCTGGTGTCGGGGCCGGAGGGAGTCGGCAAGTCGCTGTTCGCGATGAAGGCGGCGCTGCGCGTGCTGGCCGAAGGGCAGGGCAAGCTGGACGCGCCGGGCATCGACGTACCCGACAGCCATTCGGCCGCGCGCCTCGCGGCGGCCGGCAGCCATCCGGACCTGATGCGGCTGGAACGGCTGGTCAAGGAGACGAGCAGCACCGGCGAGCTTGCCCGATCGATCGGCATCGAACAGGTTCGCGGTCTGCAGCGGCTGTTTTCGACCACGGCGTCGCTGTCGCCGTGGCGGGCGGTGGTGATCGACGCCATCGACGATCTCGAGCGTCCCGCCGCCAACGCCCTGCTGAAGAATCTGGAGGAGCCGCCCGCGCATTCGGTCTTTCTGCTCGTCAGCCATTCGCCGGCGCGGCTGCTGCCGACCATCCGGTCGCGCTGCCGGCAGCTCAGGCTTTCGCCGCTCGACGATGACGCCATGGCGGCGGCGCTTCGTCAGGCGTTGCCCGACGCGGAGGAGGAGGAGATCGCCGAGCTGGTACGGGTCGGCGAAGGCGCGCCGGGCCGCGCGATCGCCTTTCGCGGACTCGACGTGGCAGGGCTGGACGCGGCGATGCGGGCGCTGGTGGAGGACGGCGATCCGACCGGCGGCCGCCGCGCCGCGCTCGCGCAAAGCCTTTCGCTCAAGTCCGCGCAGCCGCGCTACGAGGCGTTTCTGACCCGCGCGCCTTCCTTCATCGCCGCGACGGCGCGTGCGCGGCGCGGCGCCGAGCTCGCCGAGGCTTTGCGCGCCTGGGAGCGGGCCTCCGACCTCGCTTCCGGCGCCGTCCGCCTCAGCCTGGAGCCCCAGAGCGTGGTCTACGAACTGGCCGGTATCCTCGCCGGCCTTGCGCCGCGGGCGCGCGACGCCGCCTGACGCGGCGGGCCGCGCCGCCGATTGCCCGCATCCGCATCTGCCTCTATGCCCGCCGCCATGTCCAAGCCCTTCTACATCACGACCGCGATCAACTATCCCAACGGACGCCCGCATATCGGCCATGCCTATGAGGCGATCGCCGCCGACGTCATCGCGCGCTACCAGCGGCTGCGCGGCCGCGACGTCTTCTTCCAGACGGGAACCGACGAGCACGGCCTGAAGATGGCGCAGGCGGCCCGCGAGCGCGGGCTCGAGCCGCAGGCCTTCGCCGACGAGATGTCGGGCCATTTCCGGGAAATGGACGACATGCTGTCCATTTCCTACGACCGCTTCATCCGCACGACGGAGCCCGCCCATCACGAGGCCAGCCGGACGATCTGGCGCGACATGGCGGAGAAGGGCGACATCTATCTCGGCCGCTACGAAGGCTGGTACTCGGTCCGCGACGAAGCTTATTATGACGAAAAGGAATTGGTGGTCGCCGACAGCGGCGAGCGCCTGTCGCCGCAGGGCACCCTCGTCGAATGGACGGTGGAGGAGAGCTGGTTCTTCCGCCTGTCGGCCTATCAGGAACCGCTGCTCCGCCACTATGCGGACCATCCCGACTTCATCCGTCCGGAGGGGCGTCGGAACGAAATCCTGCGCTTCGTCGAAGGCGGGCTGTCCGATCTCTCCATCTCGCGCACCAGCTTCGACTGGGGCGTCAAGGTGCCGGGCAGCGAAGACCATGTCATGTATGTGTGGCTGGACGCGCTCACCAATTATCTGACCGGCGTCGGCTATCCGAACGGCGGCGAGGCGTTCGACCGCTACTGGCCGGCGGATCTCCACCTCATCGGCAAGGACGTGGTGCGCTTCCACGCCGTCTACTGGCCGGCCTTTCTGATGTCCGCAGGCCTGCCTCTGCCGCGCCAGGTGTTCGGCCACGGCTTCATCCTCCACCGCGGCGAGAAGATGTCGAAATCCGTCGGCAACGTCGTCGACCCGAAGGATCTGGTGCAGGCCTTCGGCGCCGACCAGCTGCGCTACTTCCTGATGCGCGAAGTGAGCTTCGGCCAGGACGGAAGCTACAGCGCGGAAGCGATCGTCAACCGCGTCAATGCCGATCTCGCCAACAGCTTCGGCAATCTCGCCCAGCGCACTCTCTCCTTCATCGCGAAGAATTGCGGCGGCCAGCTTCCGTACGGGGGCAAGGCGGAACCGGCGGACGCGGCGCTGCTCGGTCTGGTGCGGGAGGTGACGACGGTAGAGATGCCCGGCCATTTCGACAATCTGGCGCTGAGCCAGGGGATCGAGGCCTGGCTGCGCGCGGTGTTCGCCTGCAACCAATATATCGACGCGCAGGCGCCCTGGACGCTGCGCAAGACCGATCCGGAGCGGATGACGGCGGTGCTTGGCACCCTCGTCGCCGCGATCCGCGATCTCGCCATCGCCATCCAGCCGGTCGTGCCGGGCGCGGCCGCGCGCCTGCTCGACGCGATGGGTGTGCCGGAAAGCGAGCGCGCCTTTGCCGCCCTCGGCGATGCCGAAGCCACGCGGCGCCTTGCCGAGACCGGCTTCACGCTGGCGCTGCCGTCGCCGGTCTTTCCGAAGCTGGAGGCTCCGGCGGAGGGCTGACCCGCTCGGCTCGCCGCTTCGGCGGCGAAACTTTTGGAAACCTCTCCCTGCCTGATCGTTGCTTGGGTTCACGACGATATGGCCGGGAGGCTCAACCGTGGCGCGCCACTACCTCCATCTTCATCATGACGGGCGGGACCGCCGCTGGCGCGCCACCGAACGGTCCGATATCGGCGCCGTCCACGACGAGGCGATCGACGGCATCCGCGCCGTCCTTCGCGACCAGCTCTCCACTTTCAGCCGTCTCGATCTCAGCGGCCGGGTGGAGGTGATCGACGAAGCCGGGGAGACCGTGCTCGTCGTGCCGTTCGTCGAAGCGATGCAGTTGCCCTGCGCGCGCGATTAGGGAAATCGAATGACCTGTTACCGCCTGCTGATGGCTCAACCCGATCGTCCCGGCTTCCTCGACGAAGCCACCATCGACCAGGACGAAGGCGCGATCCTCCTCGCCCACGAATATCGCGCCAGCGCGGCGCTCGAGCTGTGGCAGGAGCCCTCGTCGGGCGACTTCGCCGATCCGGTGAACGACAACAGCGCTTTCTGACTCTGCGCTCGCGGCCGGCCCGAACGGGAGCCGGCCGCCCGCCACGGCTTAGATGATCGGCTTGCCGCCCGTAACGGCCAGCGTCGCTCCCGAAATGTAGCTCGCCTCGTCGCTCGCCAGCATCACATAGGCCGGCGCCAGTTCCCTGGGCTGGCCGGGCCGCCCCATCGGCACCTGCTCGCCGAAGCTTTCCACCGCTTCCTTCGGCATCGTCGCCGGGATGAGCGGCGTCCAGATCGGCCCCGGCGCGACGGCGTTGGAGCGGATGCCCTTGTCGGCCAGGAACTGGGCGAGGCCGGCCGAGAAATTTTGGATCGCGCCCTTGGTCGCCGCATAGGCAAGCAGCATCTCGCTCGGGCTGTCGGCCTGGACCGAACTCGTGTTGATGATCGAGGAGCCGGGCTTCATGTGCGGCACCGCCGCCTTGGTGAGATAGAACATCGCGTGGATGTTGACCGCGAAGGTCTTGTCCCACTCCTCCTCGCTGATCTCGCCGATGTCGTTGAAGGTCGCCTGATGGGCGGCGTTGTTCACGAGGATGTCGATCCGTCCGAACGCCTCCACCGCCTTGTCGACGATGGCGCGGCAATGCGCCTTGTCGGAAATGTCGCCGCGCACGAGGATGCAGGTGCGTCCCGCTTCCTCCACCCATTTTTTCGTCTCCCGCGCATCCTCGTCCTCGCACAGATAGGAGACGAGCAGGTCGGCGCCTTCGCGGGCATAAGCGATCGCGACCGCGCGCCCGATCCCGCTGTCGCCGCCAGTGATTACGGCCTTCTTCCCGGCGAGCTTGCCGGTTCCCTTGTAGCTGTCCTCGCCATGGTCGGGCTTCGGATCCATCCGGTCGGTGAAGCCGGGATGCGGCTGCCGCTGGTCGGAAAAGGGCGGGGTGGGGTCGTCGCTCATCGGCTGCTCCGGAGGTGAGAGGGATCGTCCGGCCAACCCCCCGCCACCGGCGACGGTTCCATGGCATGGAGAGGGAACCGGGCAGCCAAGGCATTGCCACGGATGATGAAATCCGCGTCGCGAAAGCCACCCCCTCTCCTCATGGGAGGGGATACGAAGCCCTTGCGAGGCGGAGCCGAGCTTAGGCGGAGTTGGTGAGGGTGGCGGCGTACGGGGAAAACCTCCGGCGCCGTAGCCCCTCACCCCAGCCCTCTCCCCAGGGGAGAGGGGGCAGGGGAGGCGAAGCGGTTGCGGAACACCTCTCCCTCCGCAAACAGGGCGGCTCAAGGTGCGTCGGCAGTAACCAACAGTGCCGCGAACCTCGCTCTCCAGGAAAGGTAAATGCCGGGGGCCCGGGTCCATCAGCCCCCGGCATTCCCCTCGCGCGGCGGCGTGTCCGTCTCGGGCACGGGCGCCGCCGCCTCGGCCATCGCCCCGAATCCGCTTGGCGCGGCAAAATTACATCCATTTCGGTGAGAAATGGACGCGACAGGACGGCCATGCATATGCAATGCATCCTTTCCGGGGATGCGTACAGCAATCTCACCGATTTGCGAAGAATAGTCAAGAAGGATTCTTCAAAAGCGATGAGTTTTGGCGGCAGATTGGCTGAAGAGCGCAAACGACTCGGCCTTAAGCAGGCCGAATTCGCGCAGCTGGTCGGCACCGACGTCCCCAAACAGAGCCTGTACGAGAACGACAAGCGCGAGCTGCGCGCCGATTACCTCGCGCGCGTCGCCGAAGCCGAGGTCGATGTCGTCTATGTGCTGACCGGTCGCCGCGGCGAGGGCCTGCGGCTCGGAGACCGCGCCAGCGAATTGCTCTCCGCCTATCTGACGCTGCCCGGCGAGATGCAGCAGATCGTCGAGGAACTGGCGCTGCGGCTGCGCGACCAGTTCACGCGCGGATCGGGGCAGACCCTGCATGCCCGCCGCCTCGACTATCGCCCTGACGAGCGCGGCTGAACCGAAGCTTCAGAACAAGGTCGTTACGCACCCGTTCACGTTGCGCTGTTCATCGACGGTGAGCAAGGCGGTCCAGCGATCGAACGTGGCGCAGGGGTGCGAGATGCCGAAGCCGATCAGATCGCCGATCGCTAGCGCGCCGTCCGCGTCGGCAATCGCGGCATGCTGGTCCCAGAGGCCCAGGGTCGCCAGTCCTTCGGCCCGTCGGGGCACGTCGTCGGTGCCGGGGCGGAAATGCCAGATCGGGACGGGCGGCTCGACATCGAAGGACAGGTCGCGCTTTCCCGCGCCGACGATGGCGAGTCCGGGTTCCGGCCGCGATTGCACCGTCGCCCACACCTCGATCGCGCTTCGCAGGCCCGGAAGGCCCGGATAAGGCGCGCCGTCCGGCTTCGTGACGCGCTCGTAGAGCCCGTCGTCATGGGTGACGTAGCAGCCGGGGCGCAGCACCCGCTCGACCGGGCGGCCGGCGAGCATCGTTGGCAGGCGGGCGGCGCACAGGTCGAGGAAGGCGGAGCCGCCGGCCGACAGCAGCACCGGTCCGTCGCCGAAAAGACCCTCGCGCGCCGCCAACTCCGCCGCGGCCACGGCGAGGTCGAGCATGCCGCCGGCTTCGTCACGCGCGTCGGACCGGGTCTGGCGAATGCCCTCGAACGTCTCGAAGCCGCGCAGCGCGAGGCCGGGCGCCGCGGCGATGCGGCGGGCGAGCGCCAGCGCGTCGTCTACGCTCCGCGCGCCGGAGCGGCCGCCCGGAAAGCCGGTCTCCACCAGCAGCTGCAGCGGCCGTTCCAGGCCTGCCGCCGCGCCGGCGAGAAGGTCGATCCCCTCGGCGCTGTCGGCGAGGCAGAAGAAGTCGAAACCCGGATCGGCGGCGAGCTCACCCAGAATGAAGGCGATATCGGCGGGCGCCACCAGCTGGTTGGCGAGGAAGATGCGTGCGACGCCGAGCCGCCGGTAGACGCGGACATGATGGGCGGTGGCCGCCGTCAGGCCCCAGGCACCCGCGTCGAGCTGCAGCCGGAAGATTTCCGGGCTCATCGTCGTCTTGCCGTGCGGGCAGAGCCGCGCGCCCTGGCGATCGGCGAAGGCCTGCATTTCGCGGATATTGTGGTGCAGCGCCGCTTCGCGCAGCACCGCCGCCGGCATCATCAGGTCGCCGGCGAGGAGGTTGAGGCCGAGCGCCCCGATCTCCTCGGTCGTCAGCCCCTCCGCCCGCGGCGGCAGCCCCTTGGTCCGCCAGTCGAGGCGAGGGGCCGGCTGGATCAGGCCTCCTCCTTCGCGGGGAGCACGCCGCGGCGGATCTGGTCGAGCTCGATCGATTCGAACAACGCCTTGAAATTGCCTTCGCCGAAGCCTTCGTTGCCCTTCCTCTGGATGATCTCGAAGAAGATCGGACCGACCATATTCTCGGTGAAGATCTGGAGCAGCAGGCCCTCGCCGGTCTCGGGGGAGCCATCGATCAGGATGCGGCGCCTGCGCATCTCCTCGACCGAATGGGCGTGGCCGGGAATGCGATCGTCGATCATGTCGTAATAGGTGTCGGGGCTGTCCTGGAAGCGGACGCCGTTGGCGCGCATCGTGTCGACGGTCTTGAAGATGTCGTCGGTGGCGAGCGCGATATGCTGGATGCCTTCGCCCTTATATTCGCGCAGGAACTCCTCGATCTGGCTGTGCTCGTCCTGGCTTTCGTTGAGCGGAATGCGGATCTTGTCGTCCGGCGCGGTCATGGCGCGGGAGAGGAGGGCGGTCTGCTTGCCCTCGATGTCGAAATAGCGGATCTGGCGGAAGTTGAAGATTTTCTCGTAGAATTCGGCCCAATGGTTCATCCGGCCGCGGTTCACATTGTGGGTGAGATGGTCGAGCGTGTGGAGGCCGGCGGGACTGGCCGCCTGGTCGGCGCCGGGCACCGGCTCGAAATCCTCGCGCTCGAACGGCCGGTCGACGAGATAGAGGAGGGAGCCGCCGATCCCCTCGATCGCCGGCAGGTCGTAGACGCCTTCGGCCGCGCTCGCGCCGCGCTCCAGGGCCATCGCATGCGCCTTCTTCGCATCGGCGACGCGGAAGCCCATCGCGCTCGCCGAGGGGCCGTGGGCGGCGCGGAACTCGGCCGGCTGGCCGCTCTCTTCCATGTCCAGGAGGAAGTGGACGTCGCCCTGCTTGTAGTGGCGGACCTTCTTCGACCTGTGGTTGCCGCAATGGGCGAAGCCGAGCTTCGAGAACAGGCCGGCCATCGCCTCCGGATCGGGTGTGGTGAATTCGACGAAGGCGAAGCCGTCGAGGCCGAGCGGATTGTCGTGGGGCATGGTCTCAGTTCCTCATTCTTCCGGGTCGGCCGCCCTTTAACAGCGGCGCCGGAGGGCCGCAAATGGATGGTTGCGAAGGGGGCGCCGGAGCCTTACCTCGGCATCATCACCCCACAAGAGAACGATCGAAAGAGCTTCATGGCCGCGACCATTTCTTCCCGCATGCTGATCCTCGGTTCCGGCCCGGCGGGCCTCACCGCCGCCATCTATGCCGCGCGCGCGGGCCTGTCGCCGGTCGTCATCCAGGGCATCCAGCCGGGCGGCCAGCTCACCATCACCACCGATGTGGAAAATTATCCGGGCTTCGCCGACGTGATCCAGGGCCCCTGGCTGATGGAGCAGATGCAGAAGCAGGCCGAGCATGTCGGCACCCGCATGGTGTGGGACACGATCGTCGATGTCGATTTTTCTCAGCGGCCCTTCCGGCTGATCGGCGACGGCGGCACCGTCTATACCGGCGACACGGTAGTGATCGCGACCGGGGCGCAGGCGCGCTGGCTGAACCTCCCGTCCGAGGAGCGACTGAAGGGCAAGGGCGTCTCGGCCTGCGCGACCTGCGACGGCTTCTTCTATCGCGGCAAAAAGGTGGCGGTGATCGGCGGCGGCAACACCGCGGTCGAAGAGGCGCTCTACATGACCAACCACAGTCATGACGTCACCCTGATCCACCGCCGCGACAGCCTCCGCGCCGAGAAGATCCTGCAGGAGCGGCTGTTCGCCCATCCCTCGATCAAGGTGCTGTGGAACCGGGAAGTGGCCGAATTCGTGGGCGGCGGGGAGCCCGAGGGGCTGGTCGCGCTGGACCTGCGCGACACCGTCACCGGCGAGATCGAGCGACTCGACGTCGAGGGCGGTTTCGTCGCGATCGGCCACTCGCCGGCGACCGAGCTGTTCCGTGGCCGGCTCGAGCTCGACCAGGACGGCTACATCCCGGTCGAGCCCGGCACGGCACGCACCTCGATCCCGGGCGTGTTCGCCTGCGGCGACGTGATGGACAAGGTCTACCGCCAGGCGGTGACCGCCGCCGGCACCGGCTGCATGGCCGCGCTCGACGCGGAGAAGTTCCTGGCCGAGGCGGATTTCGAGGCGGCCGCGGCCGCCCCCAAGCTCCAGCACGCGTGAGGGGCGGTGGCGCACCCGCGCCGCCGAACTCACCAACACCGTTCGGCCTGAACTTGTCGAAGGCCGCCATTTCCTATCCCCCAAGGCACGAAAGAAGGGGCGGCCTTCGACAGGCTCAGGCCGAACGGGAGTGGGCGATCACCCTCCCAGCTGTCGCAACGCTTCCCCAATCGCCTGCCGCAACCCTGCGTGATCACCGGGGCGGGCGAACGTATGGGAGTCGGTGGCGAGTGCGATCGGAGGCTGCACGAAGCGTTCAAAGGCCGGGTCCCGCAGCTCGCGGGCGGCGGCGATGGCGGTGGCGTCGCCCGTCGCCAGGATCGGCACCGCGGGGAGGGCGAGCGCGCGCGCCGCATCGGCGGCCAGCGGAGAGCTCCCGCTGCTCGCGGCCTTCGCAACGCCTTTCAGGAGTTTTCCGTAAGATATTGATCCGCTGAGGAGTTTCTTCCAACCATCGAGGCTCGTCAGCCGTTTCAGATAATGGCTGCGGATCGCCGCCGGCGGAGGCGCGTCGGCTTCCGCTTCGACCAGCCAGGGGTTGAGGAGGATGAGGCCGTCCAGCCCCGCTTCCGCTCCGAACAGCATCAATGCGGTCGCGCCGTCGCACAGGCCGATGCCGATCACCCGGTCGAGCCCGGGATGATGGGCGCGGAAGGCCGCCGCCGCAGCGGCGATGTCCGGGCCGCTGCCGCGAAAGCCGGGATCGGCCCCGCCGCTGTCGCCGACGCCGCGGCGATCGAAGCGGAAGCAGGCATGGCCCTCGCGCGCCAGCTCCCGGGCGAGCCGCTCGAACAGGCGGTGCGATCCGGCCCGGATCTGGCCGCCGCCGGTGACGAAGAGCAGGCCGGTCCGGCCGTCGCCGTCGAGGCTGGCGCCGAGCTCCGCGCCGTCGCATGTGAAGGTCAGGAGCCGGCGCATCCGTCCGCCCCTTCCATGATATCGCAGGCGATTAGACGCGAAAGTTCATCCGATCCCGAAGGTTCCGAGCGCCGCCACAGGGCCGCGCCTTCGACTTTCCGGTCGGCTCCGCCCGGGTCAGTTGCGAGGCGCACGAGGCGGAGCGGCCGGACCGCCGCGGGGACTGCGGCCTCGAGGTCGAAACGGAGCAGCGGAGGGACGGGATAGCCGCCATTTTCCGCGCCGCCGGCGAGGCCGATCCGGGCCAGGTCGCGGGCGACCGAGGCGCCGGTCGCGGGGGCGAGCCGCCAATGGCACAGCGCGTCGGCGGCATCGTCGAGCAGGGCACCCCCCCGCAGGCTCGCCACCACCGGCAGATGACCGCTCAGCTCGGCGACCTGGCCACTGGCGGCCGTCACCGCGCCGCGCCAGCCGCCCCAGCTCGCCTCCTCCAGCGCGCGCTCGCTTTCGCCGGTGCCCGGCAGGTCCGGCAGCCAGCCGCACCAGCCGCCCGCCGCCAGCACCCGCATCGCGCCGGCGATCAGCGCGCGGCAGCGGTTCATCTCCTCGAACAGCGGGGGTACGAACAGGACGGGGCGGGCGCGCGGATCGCCGATCCGCATCAGCCATTCGTCCCGGCCCTGATGATGATAGCGGTCGTAGTGGAGACCGCCCGAGGTCACTGGAGCGCCTTGGCCTTCGCGAAGGCGAGCAGCGCGCCGAACGTCTCCATCATGTCGGCGTCGACCTCATGGTCCTCGATCAGGATGCCGAGCCGGTCCTCGAGTTCGGTCAGAAGCCCGGCGACCGCCATCGAATCGAATTCGGGCAGCGCGCCGAACAGCGGCGTTGCCGGGCCGAAGGCGGCGACGCGCGCGGCGTCGAGCCCCAGCACGTCGCGCAGCACCGCGCGCAAGGTGGTCTCAACTTCGCCGGCATCGTCGAGCGCCACGGCCATCCCTTTACGCCCCCAAGTCGTTGACAGCACGCGCACTAACGGCTCGTCGCGCGGCGGACAAGCGCCGAAGCGGCGGCGCGGGCGGCGCCCGCCAGGCCGGAAAGGCTGCGCGGATCGAACGCGGTGACGCGCCACAAAGTGTACCGTTCCTCCATCCAGTCGGCCTTGTAGGGCTCGTCGCCGGTGCCGTAATCAATCCGCGCCACCCGGTCGCGGTCGAGCACGTGGCGGAACATCTCCATCGACAATATGGTGCCGGGCGACAGCGCGCGGGCGCTTTCGGCATAAGCCAGCTTGTGGATCCAGGCGGTGCCGTTGTCGACCGTCCACAGCTGGGCGGCGACGGGCGCTCCGTCCTTCCGGGCGATGCCGAGGCGAAGCGTACCGGCCGCCCCTTCCTCCTCGGCGAAGGCACGCAGGAAGGCGAAGGAGCCTTCCTCCGGCTTCCAGCTCGCTTCGTAGACCGCGCGATACTCTTCCCAGGCCTCCGGGTCGAACTCGGTCAGGATCCGGACGTCGAGCCCGGCGGCGCGGGCTTTCCGCTCGGCGGTGCTGCGCAGCTTGCCGGGGCGGCGCGCCCAATAAGCGGCGAAATCCTGCCCGGCCGTCGCGACCTGCCAGCTTGCCGTCGCCGGCGTCAGAAAGGTGATCCAGCCCGCCTCCCGAAATCCGGCGCGCAGCGGGCCGGTATCGGCGACCGGCGCGAAGTCGGCGCGCGTGATGCCGCCGATCCGTAGCGCGGCGGCGATCGCCGCCATGACGCCAGTTTCGCCGACAAGCCCCCAGCGCAGCGAATACCAACTCGTCCAGGCACGGGCGCGGCCGGGCTCCACCGCCAGGAACAGCCAGCCCTTGCGATGCGAGCGGACTCCGCGCGCGACGATCAGCCGTCCCGGCGGCGGACAATGGCAGGCGACGAGGCGGTACCAGCTCAGCCGGTCGAAGGGCAGTTCCCGCGCTTCCCGGTCGAGCGCGCCGCGCGCATCGGCGGCGGCGGCGTCCAGATCATCGAACAGTTCCACCTCGACGCCGAGCACGCTATTCCCCTCCGCGCAACCGCCCTTGTCTGGGCCATCAAGGAGCCAAGGTGCAAGCCCCCGATCCGACCCTAAGGCCGCTCGACCACCTGACGCTGCGCGGCGCGGCCGACGCGCCGGCGCTGCTGACCCGGGAAGGACTGCTCGATTATGCCGGGCTGGAGCGGGCCGTGGCGGCACTGGCCGAGGCGCTGCGGGCGCGGGTGCCGGAGGCGGGCGCGCGGGTGGCGAGCTGGCTGCCCAAGGGGCGGATGACCGCCTTGCTGCCGCTCGCCTGCGCCCGGGCCGGTCTCGTCCATGTGCCGATCAACCCGCTGTTGAAGCGGGCGCAGGTCGCTCACATCCTCGCCGACAGCGGGCCTTCGCTGCTGCTGAGCGGCGCGGCGCGGCTCGCGACGCTGGAAGCCGGCGACTTGCCCTGTCCCGCTGTCGCCGAGGAGGAAGGCGCCGCGATGCTGGCGGGGGAGGGCGGCCTCGCACCGTCGGATGCCGATCCCGACGCGCTGGCGGCGCTCCTCTATACGTCCGGCTCGACCGGGCGGCCGAAGGGAGTGATGCTGAGCCACGCCAATCTGTGGCTCGGCGCGGTCGCCGTCGCGCATTATCTCGGGCTCGGCCGCGGAGACCGGACGCTCGCCGTCCTTCCGTTCAGTTTCGACTATGGCCAGAACCAGCTGCTCTCGACCTGGGCTGCCGGCGGGGCGGCGGTGCCGCTCGAATTCCTCGGGCCGCGCGACGTCGTCCGCGCCGTCGAGCAGCAGGGGATCACCACCCTGGCCGGCGTGCCGCCGCTCTGGGTCCAGCTCGTCGAGACGGTGTGGCCGCCGCGCGCGGCTTTGTCGCTGCGCCGCCTCACCAACAGCGGCGGCCGCCTGCCCGCCTCGATCGTGCGCCGCCTGCGCGAGCTGTTTCCGGCGGCCGAGATCCACCTGATGTACGGCCTCACCGAAGCGTTCCGCTCGACCAGCCTCGATCCCGCTCTGGTCGACACCCACCCGGATTCGATCGGCACCGCCATTCCCTTCGCCGACGTGAAGGTCCTGACCGCCGAGGGCGCGGAGGCGGCGCCAGGGGAGGAAGGGGAGCTCGTCCATGCCGGGCCGCTGGTCGCCAAGGGCTATTGGAACGATCCGGGGCGCAGCGCCGAACGGTTCCGCGACGGCGCGGTCTGGTCGGGGGATCGGGTGCGGCGCGACGAGCGGGGGCTGATCTACTTCGTCGGCCGCGCCGACGGGATGATCAAGACCGCCGGCAACCGCGTCAGCCCCACCGAGGTGGAGGAAGCCGCCATCGCCACCGGCATCGCCGCCGAAGCGGTCGCGCTTGGCTATCCCGACCACCGGCTGGGCGAGGCGATCGCGCTCGTCCTTCGCGGCGACCGCGCGCGCGAGGCGGAGCTGCGCGCCGAGCTCAAGCGGCAGTTACCCAATTTTATGCAGCCTTCCGCTATCCTGTGGCGCGACGCGCTGCCGAGAAGCCCCAACGGCAAGCTCGACCGCGAGAGGCTGAAGCAAGAGCTGATGGCATGACGAAGCCGATGGGGCCGATCCCGCCCGGTTACGAGGCGGATGCGGACGGCATGCTGCTGATCGGCGGCCGCCGCGCCGACGAGCTGGTCGCGGAGGCGGGCGGCACGCCGCTGTTCGTCTACGACCTCGCGAGGGTCGATGTCCGGATCGGCCGCTTCCGCGAAGCCTTTCCAGGCGTTCGCCTGCATTATGCCATGAAGGCAAACAGTTATGCGCCGCTCCTCAACCATATCGCGAGGCGCGTGGACGGTCTTGACGTCGCGTCCGGCGGCGAGATGGCGGCAGCGCGCGCCGCCGGCGCCGCCCACATCTCCTTCGCCGGACCCGGCAAGCGCGACGAGGAACTGGAAGAAGCGGTGTCCGCGGGCGTGGTGCTGAACTGCGAATCCGAGGGCGAGTTCGACCGCACGCTCGCCGCCGCCGAACGGGCCGGGCGCACGCCGCGGATCGCCGTTCGCGTCAATCCGGATTTCGAGATCAAGGGATCGGGGATGCGGATGGGCGGCGGCGCCCGGCCGTTCGGGGTCGATGCCGAACGCGTGCCCGCGCTCGTCCGCCGCATCCTGGCGGCCGGAGCCGATTGGCGCGGCTTCCACATCTTCGCGGGATCGCAGGCCTTGTCGGCCGAGGCGTTGATCGAGGCGCAGGCGGCGACGCTCGCGCTCGCCGCCCGGCTCGGCGAAGAGGCGGGCGCCGCCCCGCCGCTGGTCAATTTGGGCGGCGGCTTCGGCATCCCCTACTTCCACGGCGAGCGCCCGCTCGACATCGAAGCGATCGGCGGCGTTCTCCACCAAAACCTTAAATATGGCCCGCAAGGTACGGAATATGCGATCGAACTCGGCCGCTGGTTGGTCGGCGAAGCGGGTGTCTATCTGACCCGGATCCTCGATAGCAAGCAGAGCCACGGCAAGCGCTTCCTGATCGTCGACGGGGGCATGCACCACCAGCTCGCCGCCTCCGGCAATTTCGGCCAGGTGGTCCGCCGCAACTTTCCGGTGGCGATCGCCTCCCGCTTCCGCGCTCCGTCGGAGGAGGAGGCGAGCATCGCCGGCTGCCTGTGCACGCCGCTCGACCGGCTGGCCGATGACGTCATGATGCCGCGCGCGGAGACCGGCGATCTGGTGGCCGTGTTCCTGGCGGGCGCTTATGGTCTCTCGGCAAGCCCGCAGGCCTTCCTGTCCCAGACCCCGGCGCGGGAGATGGTGGTGGGCGGCCCCGCCTGAACCGGGCGGAATTCGGCGGTTCTTCACCTTCGCGCGCCGGTCCGTCCCGCAACGGGACGGCCGCATCTTTGGCCCTCGTTCCTAACGGTAATTTTACCTCTTCGCCTCATATCGGGCCCAAATCCCGCGTCCTGTCCCACTGCCCGGGACGGGGCGGCGGGACGGGCAGGTGAAGAGGAACGAACATGCGCGTATCTGCAAAGCTCATTCTCGCGCTCGGCGGTTCGGCCGTGGCGCTCGCCGGTTGCGCCTCCACGCGCGGCCCCGCCGGCAACTCGCTTCCCGCCGCGACCTTCGTCGCCGGCGCCGAGGAAGTGGGCGAAAATTACATCATCGGCGCCTCGGACGAGATCACCGTCTTCGTCTGGCGCAATCCCGAGCTCGGCGCCAAGGTGCAGGTGCGGCCCGACGGGCGCATCACGACGCCGCTGATCACCGACATGGTGGCGGTGGGCAAGACCCCGGCGCAGCTCGCCGAAGACATTCGCCGCGTGCTCAACCAATATATCGAGGAGCCGCTGGTCTCGGTCATGGTGGACCGTCCGCTCGGCACTTTCTCCCAGCAGATCCGGATTGTGGGCGCGACCGAGCGGCCGGCCTCCATACCCTATCGCGCGAACATGACCCTGCTCGACGCGATGATCGCGGTCGGCGGCCTTTCCCAGCATGCCGCCGGCGATCGCGCCCGTTTGGTCCGCCACGATCGCACCACCGGCGCCCAGCGCGAATATGACCTGAAGATCGCCCGCCTGCTGAAGCGGGGCGATACCAGCGCCAATGTGCGGCTGGAGCCGGGCGACGTCATCATCATCCCCGAGAGCATGTTCTGAGCCGTGGACGGGCTTTACGAACAGCTTCGGATCGCGATCCACCAGGTCTGGCGCCGCCGCTGGCTCGCCATGGCCGTCGCCTGGGGGCTGTGCCTCGCGGGCTGGCTGGCGATCGCGCTCATCCCCAACAGCTATGAATCGAAGAGCCGCGTCTACGTCCAGATGCAGACCATCCTGCCGAACCAGATCGGCATCACGCCGGCCGAGCGGCAGAACGACCTGTTCCGGGTCAAGCAGACGCTGACCTCGACCGCCAATCTCGAGCGGGTGGTGCGCCGCACCGATCTCAACAACCAGGTGGCGAGCGAACGCGACCTCGCCCGCGAGGTCGAGAAGCTGCGCAACAGCATCAAGGTGGTGGCGCAGCAGGACAATCTGTTCGAGATCACCGCCACGTCCGGCGTGTCCGGCTTCTCCAACGCGCAGAATGCGAAGACCGCGACCGCGATCGTCCAGAACCTGCTCGACCTGTTCGTGGAGGAAAATCTGGCCGGCGACCGGCAGGAGACCGGCCAGTCGCTGTCCTTCCTGGACGAGGAGATCCGGCGCCGCGAGGTCCAGCTTCAGGAAGCCGAGCAGCGCCGGGTAGAGTTCGAGCAGCGCTTCATGGGCCTGCTGCCGGGCGAGGGATCGGTGCAGCAGCGCATGTCCGCCGCGCGGATGGAGCTCGCCAATCTGGAGCAGCAGATCGTCTCGTCGCAGAGCGCGCTGACCGGCCTTCGCAGCCAGCTCGGCGCGACGCCGGCCATCCTGCCCGGCAGCGCGCCGGCGCCCGGGGTTGCCGGCCCGGCCTCCGCCCAGATCGCCTCGCTCGAGGCGCAGCTCGGCCAGCTGCGCGCCCGCGGCTGGACCGATCAGCATCCCGATGTCATCCAGACCCGCGCCCAGATCGACCGGCTGCGCGCCGACGCGGATCGCGAGCGTGCCCGGGGCGCCGGCGGCGGGGCAGGGGGCATCCCCAATCCGACGCACGCCTCGCTCCGCGCCATGATCGCCGAGCGCGAGGCGCAGCTTGCCGCCGCCCAGGCCCGCAAGAACCAGCTGTCGAACGACATGCAGCAGCTCGCCGGGCGCCAGGCGGCGGAGCCCGGCGTCGTCGCCGAGCAGGCGCGGCTAAATCGCGACTATGACGTCCTGAAGCGGCAATATGACCGGCTGCTGGAGGATCGCGAGCGGGTGCGGCTGCGCAGCGACGTGCAGACCCGCACCGACGCCGTCACCTTCCGCATCATCGATCCGCCCAGCCAGCCGACCGTCCCGGTCGCGCCCAACCGCCCGCTGCTCCTCACCCTGGTCCTGGTCGTGGCGCTGGGCGCGGGCGTCGCCGTCGCCTTCGTGCTCGGCCAGCTCCAGACCACCTTCCCGACCCAGGGCCGGCTTGAGCAGGTAACGGGCCTGCCGGTGCTCGGAACGGTGAGCGAGGTGCTGACCGCCCGGGCGAAGTCGCTGCGCCGGCAGCGGCTGGTGTGGCTCGGCGGGGCCGGAGGGGCGCTCGCCGCCGGCTATGCCGTCCTGATCCTGGTCGAATTCTGGCAACGCAGCACGGTGGCGTGAGGGGAAAGATGAACAAGGAAAGCGCCATCCGCCAGCCGGCTTCGCTGCTCGAACGGGCCGCCGAAATCTACGATTTCAGCGCCGCCTTGCGCGCGGCCGCGCCGGCTGCCGAGCCGAGCGCCCAACCCGCGCCGGAACCGGCGCGGGCGCCGCAGGCCGCCGAACGGCCCCGGCCGGAGCCCGCTTTCCGCCGCGCGCGTCCGGCAGGGCCGGTCCAGCCGGTCGACCGCGCCGCCCTCGCGGAGGCCGGCTTCATCCTGCCCGACGCGCCGGTGACCGGCCTTGCCGAGGAATATCGGATCGTGAAGCGCGAGCTGCTCGCCGCTCTGGCGCGGACCGACCTTCCCGAGGAGCGACGCCGCGCGGTGATGGTCTGCTCGGCCAATCCGGACGAGGGCAAGACCTTCTCGGCGCTGAACCTCGCTTTGTCGCTGGCCGGCGAGAAGGACGTCGAGGTGCTGCTCGTCGACGGCGACTTCAACAAGCCGGAATTGCTCTCCATCCTCGGCCTCGAAGGCGAGACGGGGCTGGTCGACGCGCTGGCCGACCCGGCGTTGGATCCCGAGCGGGCGGTGATCCGCACCGACATTCCGGGACTGTCGGTCCTGCCGGCCGGTCGCGCCGCCAACAACGTTCCCGAGCTGCTCGGATCGGCGCGCACCCGCGAGGTGCTGGGGCGGCTCGCCGCGGCCGATCCGCGCCGCATCCTCCTGTTCGATTCGCCGCCCACCCTGATGGCCTCGCCGGCCTCGGTGCTCGCCGCCCATGTCGGCCAGGTCGTGCTCGTCGTCCGCGCCGACCGCACGGTCGAGGCCGATCTGCGCGAGGCGGTGCGCCTCCTTTCCGCCTGTCCGAACCTCAGCCTGCTCCTGAACGGCGCGGGCTTCGCCGCCACCGGGCGGCGGTTCGGATCCTATTACGGATATGGCCAATGACCAGGCTTCGCCTTGCCGCCCGGGCGCTCGCCGCCTTCGGGATCGCCGTCGCGCTGACCGGCGCGGCTCCGCCGCCGCCGCCGCCCTCCGGCGTCGCGGCCGATGCCGGCCCGCCGGTCGCCGCCCCGCGCGGGGTCCCGCTACGTCCGCGGGCGGAGATCACGCCCTATCTGGAGGTGAACCAGGTGGTGAGCGCCGCGCTCGGCGACGGCGGCGACGTGGTCACCTATACGGCGCTCGCCGCCGGCGTCGACGGGCGGATGCAGACCCGCCGGGTCACCGTGCAGGCCAGCTACCGCTACGAGCGCCGGATCGAATGGAGCGGCGATCTGCCGCAGAGCGATGCGCACAGCGGCATCGTCATGGCCGCGGTCGAAGCGGTGCCGAACGCGCTCAACCTCGAGGCGGGGGCGATGGCCACCCGCTCCGGCGTCGACGGCCGCTCGGTGCTGACGCCGCGCGATCCCGCCGTCACCGTCTACAGCGTCTATGGCGGGCCGACCCTGTCGACCCATGCCGGCCCGGTCGCGGTCAACGCCAGCTACAAGCTCGGCTATGTCACGATCGACGATGCGAGCCTTGCCGGCATCGATTATGGCGATTCGGTCGCGCACAGCGCCTCGGCCAGCGTCGGCATGGCGCCGGGCGAGCTACCGGTCGGCTGGACCGTCGCGGCGGGCTATGCGCGCGAGGAATCGGGCGAGCTCGAAAATCGGTTCGAGGGCAAATATGCCCGGGCGGACGTGGTCGTGCCCGTCGGCCCCACGCTCGCCGTAACCGGTGGCGTCGGCTATGAAGAAATCCAATCTTCGCAACTGGATGTGGTGAGAACTTCAGGTGGTGTCCCGGTCGTCACTCCCGGCGGTCGCCTGATCCCGGACCCGACCGCGCCGCGGCTTCTGGCCTATGAGCAGTCCGGCATCATCTGGGACGTGGGCGTCATCTGGCGGCCGAGCCCCCGCACCGAACTGCAGGCCCGCGGCGGCCGCCGCTATGGCGGCACCACCGTCACCGGATCGCTGCAGCACCAGTTCGTGAACGGCGACGGCCTCGGCATTCGCGTCTATGACGGCGTCGACACGTTCGGCCGACTTCTAATCAGTGATCTCAGTGGTTTGCAGGGCGGCTTTGACGTCAATCGTGATCCGTTCAGCGGCGCGATCGGCGGCTGCGTCTTCGGCGAGGATCCGGGCACCGGCGTCTGCTTCGACCAGGCGCTGCAGCGGATCAGCGGCGCCACCTTCCGCAACCGCGGCGGCACGATCATCTATTCGGGCGAGCGCGGGCCCTGGACCTTCGGCGTCGGCGCGGGCTTCTCCCACCGCCGTTACTTCCGCCCGGTCAGCGGCAATTTCGCCACCGCGGGTCCCCGCACCGACCGCAGCTTCAGCCTGAACGGCGGCATCGACCGCGCGCTCGGCCGCAGCGCCTCGGCCGGCGTGGACGTGTTCGCGAGCTGGTACGACAGCGACATCGGCGCCGTCGACGGCATCTTCGCCACCGGCATCACCGGCAACTACTACCGCGCCTTCCTGCTGGAGCGGCTGCAGATGCGGGCGGCGCTCGGCCTCTACCACAGCGATGCGGGCACCATCGACAGCACGGTCGCCTCCGGCCTGCTCGGCCTTCGCTACAGCTTCTGACCGGGGGGTTGGAGAGACACGACATGTACACCGATCATTACGGACTTTCGGCCCAGCCTTTCCAACTCACGCCGGACGCGCGCTTCTGGTTCGGCAGCCGCACCCACAAGAAGGCGATGGCCTATCTCGGCTACGGCCTCGCCCAGGGCGAGGGCTTCATCGTCGTGACCGGTGAGGTCGGCGCGGGCAAATCGACACTGGTCGCCCATCTGATGGGGACAATCGATCGCGCCCGGCTCAACGCCATCCATATCGTCTCGACCCAGGTCGAAGGGGACGACATGCTCCGCCTCGCGGCGCAGGGCCTCGGCCTCCCGGTCGCCTGCGTCGAGAAGGCGCGGCTGCTCGACCTTGTCGAACAAAGGCTGGAAGAGGAGTTCCGGGCCGGCAAGCGCACGCTGCTGATCGTCGACGAGGCCCAGAACCTGCCGGTCTCCGCGCTCGAGGAGCTGCGGATGCTGTCCAACTTCCAGATCGGCGGCCGCGCATTGCTCCAGATCTTCCTGCTCGGCCAGCCCGAATTCCGGGAGAAGCTGAACGGCGCCGAGCGGCTCGAGCAGCTGCGCCAGCGGGTGATCGCCAGCCATCATCTCGGGCCGATGGACGCCGACGAACTCGAAGCCTATCTGCGCCACCGGCTGGAGCTGGTCGGATGGAACGGCCGCCCGGCGTTCGACGCGGACTCCTTCGCCGCCATCCACCGCCACACCGACGGCATTCCGCGCCGCATCAACCAGCTCGCCAACCGGCTGATGCTGCAGGCGGCCGTGGACGGATCGGATCGCATTTCCGCCGCCTCGGTCGAGGCCGCCGTCGCCGACATGAGCGCCGACCAGCCCGAGCCGCGCCGCGCGCGTTCGGAGCGGGTGCTGCCCTTTCGCTTCCAGCCGCGCGCCGAGCCGGTGGCGCCGCAGGCCGACGCCCAGTTCCAGCCGCAGCCGGTCGATCCCGCCTGGGAGCGCCAGGTCGCCGAGCTCGAGACGCGGCTCGCCGAGCAGGAGCAGGCGCTGCGCCGCGTCCTGATGCTGATGATCGACTGGGTGGAGAATGGCGAGCGGCAGCCCGGCGCCCGCACCGCGGCCTGAGCGCGCCGCGATGCTGAACGCCCTCTCCGTGGACGTCGAGGAATGGTTCCAGGTCGGCGCCTTCGAGACGGTGATCGCGCGCGATGCCTGGGACGGCTTCGCGCCCCGGGTCGAGCGCTGCTGCGACAAGGTGCTTGCCCTGTTCGACCGTGCGGGGGTCAAGGCGACCTTCTTCACCCTGGGCTGGGTGGCGTCGCGTCACCCGGAGCTGGTGCGGCGGATCGCGGCCGAGGGCCATGAACTTGCCAGCCACGGCTGGGACCATCGCCGCGTCTTCACCCTGAACCGGGAAAGCTTCCGCGCCGATCTCGCCCGCGCCCGCGCGGCGATCGAGGACGCGGCCGGATGCGCCGTCACGGGCTATCGGGCGCCGAGCTTCTCGATCGACGCACGCACGCCCTGGGCGCATGAGGTGCTGGCGGAGGAGGGCTATGCCTATTCCTCCAGCGTCGCGCCGGTCGCGCACGACCATTATGGCTGGCGAGAGGCGCCGCGCTTCGCCTTCCGGCCCGTCGCCGGCGCCGATCTGATCGAGCTGCCGGTGACCACGGTGGAACTGGGCGGCCGCCGCATGGCCGCGGGCGGCGGCGGCTTCTTTCGCCTGCTTCCCTATCTTTTCTCGGACTGGGCGATCGGCAGGGTGAACCGCGTCGAGGCGCGGCCCGCCATCTTCTATTTCCACCCGTGGGAGATCGATCCGGACCAGCCGCGGCTGGCCGCGGCGCCGCTCAAGTCGCGGCTGCGGCATTATACCAATTTGTCCGCCATGGAGCCCAAGCTCCTGAAAATACTCGCGGCCCACCGCTGGGGGCGGACCGACCTGGTGGTCGAGGCGGAGCGGGAACGGCTGCAATGAACGCGCCCGCGCCGATCCCGCTGCTGATCCGCGCCGCGGCTCCCGCCGACGAGGCGCGGATCGAAGCCTTTCTCGCCGATCATCCGGAGGCGACGCCGTTCCACCGTCCGGCCTGGAGCCGGGCGGTCGAAAGCGCGACCGGCCACCGCAGCCATTATCTGGTCGCCGATCAGGGCGGCGCCATCGTCGGCCTGCTGCCGCTCAGCGAGATCCGCTCGCGGCTGTTCGGGGCGGCCCTGGTCTCGGCCGGTTTCGCCGTAGAAGGTGGCATCCTCGCGCTGGGCGAGGCCGCCGCGGCCGCGCTTGCCGGAGAAGCGGAGCGGCTCGCGGATCGGGTCGGCTGTCCGGGCATCGAACTGCGCGGTGGACCCGTTCCCGACGGCTGGCGCGCCGTCTCCGGAAGCCATGCCGGCTTCGTGCGCGACCTGCCCGGTGACGAAGAGACGATCCTGAAGGCGATTCCGCGCAAGCAGCGCGCCGAGGTGCGGCGGGCGATGGGCTTCGGCCTCACCGCCGACATCGATGCCGACACGGCCACCCACCATCGCGTCTATGCCGAAAGCGTGCGCAATCTCGGCACGCCGGTTTTCCCGGCCGCCTTGTTCCGGGCGGTGCTGGAGGAATTCGGAACCGATGCGGACATCCTCACGGTGCGGCGGGACGGGGAGGCGCTGGCCTCCGTGCTCAGTCTCTACTTCAAGAATTGCGTCTATCCCTATTGGGGCGGCGGGACTTTCGCCGCACGGGCGGCACGCGCGAACGAGCTCATGTATTTCGCGCTGATGCGTCATGCCGCCGCGCGGGGCTGCACCCGCTTCGACTTCGGCCGGTCGAAGACGGGCTCGGGCGCCTTCGCCTACAAGAAGAATTGGGGCTTCGAGCCGCGGCCGCTCGTCTACGCCCATTGGGGCGCGGCGCGGGAGACCAGCCCGCTGTCGCCGCGCTACCGCCTGCAGATCGCGCTCTGGAAGAAGCTGCCGCTGCCCGTCGCCAACCGCCTCGGGCCGCTCATCGCGCGGGGGCTCGGCTGATGGCTGAGATCCTGTTCGTCGCCCATCGCATTCCCTATCCCCCGGACCGGGGCGACAAGATCCGGTCCTGGCACATGCTGCGCCATCTGGCGCAGCTCGGCACCGTGCACCTCGCCTGCTTCGCCGACGACGCCGCGGACGCGGCGCATCTGCCGGCGCTGCGCGAGGCGCTCGGGGGTCGGCTCGGCGAGGCGCTGGTCGAGGTGCGGGCAGGCGGCCAGGCGGCGGCGGGCGCGCGCGCCCTGATCGCGGGCAAGCCGGTTTCGCTCACCGCCTTCGGCAGCCGCCGGCTCGGCGACTTCGTCGCGCGCCTCGCGGCGCGCTCCGACGCGCTGTTCGTCTTCTCCGGCCAGATGGCCCAATATGTGCCGCCCGGCGCACGCTTCGTGATGGACTTCGTCGACGTCGATTCGGCCAAGTTCGAAGCCTATGCCGAAGACGGTTCGCTGCCGATGCGCTGGGTGAACCGGCGGGAGGCGGTGCGCCTCGCGGATTTCGAGCGCGCGGTCGCCGCCCGCGCCGCCGCCTGCCTGTTCGTCAGCGAGGCCGAAGCGGCCTTGTTCCGCGCCCGCAGCGGGGCCGCGAACGTGCATGCCGTCTCGAACGGCATCGATCTCGATTTCTTCCGCCCCGGCGTCGCCGAACCGGCGGAGGCGGGGGAGGGGCCGCTCGCCGTCTTCACCGGCCAGATGGACTATCGGCCCAACGTCGATGCCGCCTGCTGGTTCGCGTCCGAAGTCCTGCCGCGCGTCCCCGGCCTGCGTTTCGCGATCGTCGGCCGCAATCCCGCGCCGGAACTCCGCGCCCTGGCGTCCGACCGGGTGATCGTCACCGGCGAGGTGGCCGATGTGCGCGGCTGGCTCGCCCGCGCCGATTTCGTCGCCGCGCCGCTCCGCATCGCCCGCGGCATCCAGAACAAGGTGCTGGAGGCGATGGCGATGGGCCGCCCGGTCGTCGCCACCCCGGCCGCCTTCGAAGGGATCGAAGCTGAACCCGGCCGCGACCTCCTCGTCGCCGCCACCGCCGGGGAGCAAGCGCGGGCGATCGCGGCGCTGCTCGCCGATCTCGCCGGCGCGGACGCTCTCGGCGCCGCCGCCCGCGCGCGGATGGAGGACGGCTATCGCTGGGACCGGCGGCTGGCGCCGCTCGGGCCCCTCGTCCTGCCAGGCCTCGGAAAGGCGGCGGCATGACGGCGATGCTCCCGATCCGGACCGGGGAAGCGGCGGCGGCGCCGGCCGGCTCGCCCTGGCGGCGCCATCTCCAGGCGCTCGGCCTCGCCTGGGCGGCGATCCTGCTCCTGTTCCACCGCGATGCCGCCCATATGGCGGACATCTGGTGGAACGCCTCCACCTACAATCACTGCCTGCTCATCCCGCCGATCATCTTCTGGCTGGTCTGGCAGCGGCGCGAAGGGCTGGCGCACCTCACGCCCGCGCCTTGGGCGCCGGGGCTTCTGCTGGTCGGGGCGGGGGCGTTCGGCTGGCTGCTGGGCGATGCCGGCGGCGTGGCGCTCGCCCGCCATGCCGGGCTGGTCCTGATGCTGCAGGGCGCGGTGATCGCCTGCCTCGGCCAGGCAGCGGCGCGCGCGCTCGCCTTTCCGATCTTCTACGCCCTGTTCCTGATCCCGGCGGGCGAGGAGATCGTGCCGCTGATGCAGCATGTCACCGCTCACATCTGCATGTTCCTGCTCGGCCTCGCCGGCATACCCGCGCATCTCGAGGGCATCTTCATTTCGACGCCCGACGGCTATTTCGAAGTCGCGGAGGCCTGTGCCGGGGTCAAGTTCCTGATCGCGATGATCGCCTACGGGGCGCTGGTCGCCAATGTCTGCTTCCATTCCTGGAAGCGTCGCGCGGCCTTCATGATCGCCTCGGCGGTGATCCCGATCCTCGCCAACGGCGTGCGCGCCTTCGGCACCGTCTATGTCGCCCATCTCACCTCGGTCGAGTTCGCGGTCGGGTTCGACCATGTCGTCTATGGCGGCATCTTCTTCGGGATCGTGATCGCCCTGATGATGGCGGCCGGCTGGCCCTTCTTCGATCGCAAGGTGTCCGATCCCTGGTTCGATCCGGCGGCGCTGCCGCATCGTCCGCGCGGCCGGCTGCGCCCGGTGACGGCGGCGCTGCTCGCAATCGTCGCCTTTCCCCTGCTCTGGTCGGCGGGGATCGCCGCCGCGGGGGAACGGGCCGCGCCGGCCGAACTCGCGCTCCCCGACGTGCCGGGCTGGGAACGGGTGCCGGGCGATCCCGGGCGGCCCTGGCAGCCCCGCTATGCCGGGGCCGATCTCGTCCGCATCGGCCACTATCGCGATTCGCAGGGACGCGAGGTCGATCTCGCCGTCGCCGTCTTCGCGCGGCAGGAGCGCGGCCGCGAAATGGTCGCCTACGGCCAGGGCGCCGCGCCGCCGGAAAGCGGCTGGGCCTGGATCTCGGGCGCCGCGCAACCGCCCGGCGGCCGGGCGGAACGGATCGGCTCGCACGGGACTGTACGCGAAGTCTTGACCTTCTACCGCGTCGGGCGGATTCTGACCGGCAGCGGGGTGGCAGTGAAGCTTGAAACGATGAAGACGCGCCTGTTCGGCGGGCCGCAGCGCGCGGTCGCGGTCCTGGTCTCGGCGGAAGCGCCGGGGACGGGGCTGAGCGCGCGGCCGGCGATCGACTCCTTCGTCGCTGCATTGGGGCCGGTGGACGCGCTCGCCGACCGCGCCGCGGGCCTCTAGCCATGTGCGGCATCGCCGGCATCTTCCACCCGGACGTTCCGAAGCCGGTCGATCCGGGCCGCGTCCGCGCGATGGCCGACGCGCTCGCCCATCGCGGGCCGGACGGCAGCGGGGTCTGGACCGGGCCCGGTGTCGGCTTCGGCCACCGCCGCCTGTCGATCATCGATCTGGAAGGCGGGGCGCAGCCGATGCGCTCGGCCGACGGGCGGCTGACCATCGCCTTCAACGGCGAGATCTACAATTTCCGCGAAGTCAGGCTGGAGCTCGAAACGAAGGGCCATTCCTTCGCGACGGCCAGCGACACCGAGGTCATTCTGGCGGCCTGGGCGCAGTGGGGCGCGGAATGCCTCCCGCGGCTGAACGGCATGTTCACCTTCGCGATACACGACGCGGCCGACGATTCGCTGTTCCTCGCCCGCGACCGGCTGGGCGTGAAGCCGCTGTTCCTCGCGCGCCTCTCCGACGGCGCGCTGATCTTCGCTTCCGAGCTGAAGGGCCTGCTCGCTCATCCGCGCCTCCGCCGGACCTTGAGCGCGCAGGCGATCGAGGATTTCCTCGCCTGGGGCTATGTCCCCGACGACGCCTCGATCATCGAGGGAGTGACCAAGCTTCCGGCCGGCCACAGCCTCCACGTCCGCCGCGGCCGCGCCGTGCCGCGGCCGGTGGCTTATTGGGACGTCGATTTCACCAATCCCTCCTCCCGGCCGCTGAAGGCTCTGGAGGAGGAGATGGTGGAGCGGCTGCGCGCGGCGGTGCGGTCGCGGATGGTGGCCGACGTGCCGCTCGGCGCCTTCCTCTCGGGCGGCGTCGACAGCTCGGCGGTGGTCGCCTTCATGGCGGAGGGCAGCCGCCGCGCCGTCGAGACCTGTTCGATCGGCTTCGACGCCGCCGATCATGACGAGACCCGCCATGCCGCGCTGGTGGCGGAACGGTTCGCGACCGCGCACCGGGTGCGCACCGTTTCGTCCGACGATTTCCGGCTGATCGACACTTTGGTCGACGCCTTCGACGAGCCGTTCGCGGATGCCTCCGCCATCGGCACATACCGGGTGTGCGAACTGGCGCGGGAGAAGGTGAAAGTCGCATTGTCCGGCGACGGCGCGGACGAGGCGTTCGCCGGCTATCGCCGGCATCGCATGTGGCTGGCCGAGGAACGCGCGCGCGCATTCGTGCCCGGCCCGCTGCGCCGCGCGATCGGCGGGTTTGGCGACCTATATCCCAAGCTCGACTGGGCGCCGCGCATGTTCCGCGCCAAGACGACGCTTCAGGCGATCGGCCGCCCGGGCGCCGAAGCCTATGCCGGCGCCGTCGGCGTGACGCCGGAGCCTCTGCGCCGCCGCATCTTCCGCGCCCCCCTCCACGGCCATCGCGCGGAGGACCGCTGGGTCGCGGCGATGGAGGGCGCCCCGGCCGCCGATCCGCTCGGCCGCGCCCAATATGCCGATCTCAAGATCTGGCTGCCGGGCGACATCCTCACCAAGGTCGACCGTGCGTCGATGGCGGTCAGTCTCGAGGCGCGCGAGCCCTTGCTCGACCACCGTCTCGTCGAATTCGCCGCCCGGTTGCCGGCCAGATACAGGCTGCACGGCGGCACCGGCAAATATCTGATGAAGCGCGCGCTCGAACCCTATTTGCCGCGCGACATCCTCTACCGGCGCAAGATGGGCTTCGTGACGCCCGTGTCGGACTGGTTCCGCGGCCCGCTCGCCGCCGAGGCCGCGGCCCCCGGCCACGGCTCCGCGCTGGCGGAAACGGGTTGGTTCGACGCCGCCGCCATCGCCCGCCTGGCCGAAGACCATCGCCGCGGACGGGCGGAGCATGGCCGCACCCTGTGGCAGCTGCTGATGCTGGAGCGCAGCCTCGCCCGGTTGTTCAATCTCGGCCGCCGCGACGAGCGCGAGGTGCGGGCGGCGATCGCCTGAGCCTCACT
The DNA here is from genome assembly GCF_046295735.1 of Allosphingosinicella sp. Lineage (GTDB taxonomy): Bacteria > Pseudomonadota > Alphaproteobacteria > Sphingomonadales > Sphingomonadaceae > Allosphingosinicella. Next base: position 36,090 of record NZ_JBKBMQ010000011.1, on the reverse strand, counting down.
CGTAATAAGCCGCGACGAAATAGAGGCCGTCGGGCGGCGCGTTGAAGCCGAGCGCAGCCCGGTCGCGCGCCTCGAGCGCCGCCTTCAGGTCCTTCTTCGTCCATTTGCCGCGGCCGACCAGCTCCAGGCAGCCGACCATCGAGCGCACCTGGTGGTGGAGGAAGGAGCGCGCCACCGCCTCCACCTCGATCACTTCGCCGAAGCGCCGCACCGTCAGCCGGTCGAGCGTCTTGATGGGGCTTTCCGCCTGGCAGTGGACGGAGCGGAAGGTGGTGAAATCGTGGCGGCCGACCAGCACCTGCGCCGCCCGGTTCATGTCGTCCGCATAGAGCACCACCGGCACCCGCCACGCCTTGCCGGCGTCGAGCGCGAGCGGCGCGCGGCGGTTGACGATCCGGTAGAGATAGGACCGGCGGGTGCAGCTGAAGCGGGCGTGGAAATCCTCGTCCACTTCCTCGGCGGCGAGGATCGAGACCGGCAGCGGCCGCAGCTTGGCGTTGGTGCCGTCGGCGAGGCGGAAGGCGGTGATCGGCTTGGCGATGTCGACATGGGCGGTCATCGCCAGCGCGTGGACGCCGGCGTCGGTCCGGCCGGCGGCGTGGAGCGTCACCTTTTCATGGGTGATCGCCGCGATCGCCTCCTCGATCGCCTGCTGGACGGACGGGCCGTGGGCCTGGCGCTGCCAGCCCATGAACGGTCGCCCGTCATATTCAACGGTCAGGCGGAAACGGGTCACCCGAGCATCGCTCCCTTCGGGATGGCGAAGCCGCGCAGCAGCTCGTCGGGCCGCATCGGCGCCCGGCCCGCGCGCTGGACGATCCGCGGGGCGATGGCGCCCTGGTCGCAGGCGATGCGCAGCGCTTCGTCCAGCACCTCGCCGGGCGCGCCGCTGCCGCCGACCGCTTCGGCCGCAAGCAGCTTGATCCGCTCGCCGCCGAACAGGAAGAAGGCACCCGGCGCGGGGTTGAAGGCGCGCACCTGCCGCTCGACCTCGACGGCCGGGCGAGTGAAATCGAGCCGCGCCTCCTGCTTGTCGATCTTGTGCGCATAAGTGACGCCGGCGTCGGGCTGCGGCTCCGGCACGATCCGGTCGATCCGGTCGAGGACGTCCGCCATCAGCGCGCCGCCGATCGCCGCCAGCTCGGCGGTAAGCTCGCCCGCGGTTTTGCCGTCGACCGGAGTGGCGCGCCGGGCGTAGACCGGCCCGATGTCGAGCCCCTTTTCCATGCCCATGATGCACACGCCCGTCTCGGCGTCGCCGGCGAGGATCGCCCGCTGCACCGGCGCCGCGCCCCGCCAGCGCGGCAGCAGCGATCCGTGGACGTTGAGGCATCCGTGCCGCGGCGCCGCGAGGATCGGTTCGGGGAGGATCAGGCCGTAGGCGGCCACCACCGCCACATCGAGGCGGAGCGCCGCAAAGCGCGCCTGCTCCTCCGGATCGCGCAGCGAGGCCGGCGTCAAGACGGCAATGCCCGCCGCTTCCGCCCGGCGCTGCACGGGGGAGGGGGACAGCGCCTTGCCGCGCCCGGCGCGCCGCGGCGGCTGTGCGTAGACGGCGGCGATGTCGTGGCCCGCCGCGATCAAAGCGTCGAGCGTCGGCACGGCGAAATCCGGGGTTCCCATGAAGGCGATGCGCATGGCGCGGATGTAACCGCCCGCCGCCGCCATTGCGAGGCCCGGCTGCAGCGGCTAGCTCGGCAGCCATGGCTTCTTCGGAAATCGACGCGCTCGCCCAGGCGCTGGCCCGCCTCCCGGGTCTCGGCCCGCGCTCGGCGCGGCGCGCGGTGCTGCATCTCATGAAGAAGCGGGAAACCGCGCTCGTGCCGCTGCTGCGCGCACTGGAGGTCGTGGCGGAGCGGCTGTCCACCTGCTCGATCTGCGGCAATGTCGACACGCGCGATCCCTGCACCATCTGCGCCGATCCGCGCCGCGATCCGAAGCTGCTCTGCGTCGTCGAGGAGGTGTCGGACCTCTGGGCGCTCGACCGATCGCGCCTGTTCCCCGGCGCCTTTCACGTGCTCGGCGGCCGGCTGTCGGCGCTGGAGGGCGTGCGGCCGGAGGATCTTTCGATCGACCGGCTGGTCGCCCGAATCGCGGCGGGCGGCATCGACGAGGTGGTGCTGGCGATGAACGCGACGCTGGAGGGGCAGACCACCGCCCACTATCTCGCCGAGCGGCTGGAAGGCTTCCCGATCCGCCTCACCCAGCTCGCCCACGGCCTCCCCGTCGGCGGCGAACTCGACTATCTCGACGAAGGCACGCTGGCCCAGGCCCTCCGCGCCCGGCGGCCGGTGGCATGAGCTTCGTTCTTGACGCTCACCGCCCGCGCTCCTAGCTCGCGGCCATGGGCCTGCTTCCGATCATCGAAATCCCCGATCCGATCCTGCGTACGCAGTCCGAGCCGGTGGAGCGGGTCGACCGCGAGCTCGGCCGGCTGATCTCGGACATGTTCGACACCATGTATGCCGCGCCCGGCATCGGCCTTGCGGCCGTGCAGGTGGCGGTGCCGCGCCGCCTGCTGGTGATCGACCTGCAGGAGCCGGAGGAGGAAGGCGGCGAGGCGGTGAAGCGGCCGCACGTCTTCATCAACCCGGAAATTCTCCACGCATCGGACGCCCGCAAGACCTACAATGAAGGCTGCCTGTCGATCCCGGAGCAATATGCCGAGGTGGAGCGTCCGGACGTCGTCCGCATCCGCTGGACCGACGCGGACGGCGCGGTCCGGGAAGGCGAGTTCGACGGCCTGATGTCGGTATGCCTTCAGCATGAGATCGACCATCTGAACGGCGTGCTCTTCATCGATCATCTCTCGCGCCTGAAGCGCGACATGGTCGTGCGCAAGGTGATGAAGGCACGCCGCGAGCGCGAGAAGGCCGCCATCCTCTGACCCCCGCGGCCGGGTTTCAGCGCCGCAGCTTCGTCATCTTCTGGACGAGGAAGGCGGTCGACCAGCCGAGCATCAGGAAGCCGATCACCCCCTGAATGGCGCCGACCAGCCGCCAGTTGGGCGGGAAGAACTCGTCGGTATAGCCGAGCGTCGCATAGACCGAGGTCGAGAAGAACAGCGCCTCCTCCACTTTCTCGAACGCGCCGATCAACAGATAGAAACCGGCGAACAGCGCGATCTCGATCGCGTGCAGCGCGAACAGCGCCAGCGCCACCATCGTCATGATGCCGAGCGCGCCGGTCCCGAACTCCGTTTCCTCCAGCCGTTCGTCGCGAAGCCCCAAGGCGCGCGAAATGCCCATCAGCCCCAGCCCGTGGATCAGCACGCTCGCCACCAGCAGCAGCGCGGAGGCGCCGAGCTGGAAGCCCAGGGCGATCGTTTCGACCTCGTCGTTCATCGTTCCGCCGTGGCAACGGACCGCGCAACGTCCTGTTCCGCTTGAGCATTGTCGCGCGCTGTTCTAAGTTCGCTGTTCGTTCTGTTCCGGGGGTGAAGCGACATGGATGCGACAGTGACGATGCTGACGGGGCTGATCGCGGTGCTGGCCGCCGTCCTGCTCGGCTGGTGGCTGGGCGGCCGCGGCGCCGCTGGACTGAAGGCGGAACTTGTCGCCGCGCGCGAGGAGCGGGACGCCGCCAAGGCGGATGCCGACGCCTGGCGCGGGCGGTTCAACGAGGCGGCGGTGAACCTCGCCGCCGAGGCCGAGAAAGTGAGGCGCATCCCCGAGCTGGAGGCGCAGCTCGCCACCGAGCGCACCGCCGCCACCGCCGCCCGGTCGGAGGCGGACAGTCTGCGCCCGGTGGCCGAACGCGCCGCCGCCCAGGAGGCCGAGCTCGCGCGGCTGCGTACCGACAAGGAGGCGCTCGCCAAGGCCAAGGCCGCGTTCGAGCGCGGCGAGGAGGAACGGCAGCGCGCCCACGACGCGCAGCTCAAGCAGCTCACCGAACTCGAAGCCAAGGTCGAGGCGCGCTTCGCCGAGCTGGCGTCGAAGGCGGTGGACGGCGCCCATGACAAGCTGCTGAAGCAGGCGGCCGAGCGGTTCGGCCGGGCCCATGCCGAAAGCGAGGAGAAGCTGAAGGCGCTGCTCCAGCCGGTCGAGCACAGCCTGAAGCGCTACGACGAGAAGCTCGACCAGATCGAGAAGGCGCGCAATTCCTCTTATGGCGAGCTGCAGGCGGCGGTGAAGCTGCTGCACGACGGCCATTCCCAGGTCCGCGACGAGACCCGCAATCTCGTCAATGCGTTGCGGTCCAGCCCGAAGGCGCGCGGCCGCTGGGGCGAGCAGAGCCTGAAGAACGTGCTGGAGCAAGCGGGCCTTTCGCCCTTCGCCGATTTCCAGACCGAAGTGTCGGTGGATACGGAGGACGGCCGGCTGCGCCCCGACGTGATCGTCCGCCTTCCGGGCGGCCGCAAGCTGATCATCGACGCCAAATGCTCGCTCAACGCCTTTCTCGACGCCAACGACGCGGCGGACGAGGAGACGCGTCGGCTGCACCTCAAGGCGCATGCCGGCTCGATCCGCAACCATGCGCAGCAGCTCGGCTCCAAGAATTACTGGGACCGGTTCGGCGATGCCGCCGACTATGTCGTCATGTACATACCGGGCGAGCATTTCCTGACGGCCGCGTTGGAACAGGATGACGGGCTCTGGGCTTGGGCGTTCGAGCGGCGGGTGCTGCTCGCCACCCCGACCAATCTCGTCGCCATCGCCCGCACGGTGGCGAGCGTCTGGCGGCAGGAGAAGCTGGCGGAAGAGGCGGCGGAGATCGCCCGGCTCGGCAAGGAGCTTCACTCCCGTCTCGCCACGATGGGCGGCCATGTCGCCAAGCTCGGCCGCAACCTGGAACTGGCGAACGGCGCCTACAACGCCTTTGTCGGCAGTCTCGAAAGCCAGGTGATGACCCAGGCCAAGAGGTTCGAGGCGCTGGAAGTGTCCTCAGGAGGCAAGGAGATCGAGCCGCTGCCGATGATCGAATCGGCGCCGCGTCCGCTCACCAAACTGACGGTGGTGGAGATCGCCGACCCGGCCGCCGAATAGGCCCCCGCCGCGTCAGCGCCGCCACTGGTTGACGATCTCATAGGCCATGACGGCGGTCGCGACCGCGGCGTTGAGGCTGTCCGCCTTGCCGAGCATCGGGATCTTCACCAAAGTGTCGCAGGCGACCTCATAGGCTTCGGGCAGGCCCGCTTGCTCGTTGCCGACCAGGAGGAAAGCGGGCTTGCCGTAACGCGGCTGCTGATAATCGAGGCTGGCCTTGAGGCTGGTGCCGATCAGCTCCCCGGGTCCCGCCCGCAGCCATGTCAGGAACGCGTCCCAGGACGCGGCGGCGATGCGCTGGGTGAACAGCGCGCCCATCGACGCGCGCACCGCTTCCACCGAGAAGGGATCGGCGCAGTCGTCGACCAGGATGAGCCCGCCCGCGCCGACCGCGTCGCCGGTGCGCAGGATGGTGCCGATATTGCCGGGATCCCGCAGCGCCTGCGCGACGATCCACAGGCCCGCTTCGTCGCGGTCGACACGCTCAAGGCTGGTGTCGAACGCCGCATAGACGCCGAGCACGGTCTGCGGATTGTCCTTTCCGCTCAGCTTGTGGAGGATGTCGGCATTGGTCTCGATCACGTCGCCGCCGGCCGCTTCCGTCTCGGCGATCAGCGCGTCGAGCAGCGGGTGGCGCGCGCCGGCGAAGAACAGGATGCGCGGCAGGCAGCCGGCCTCGCGCGCTTCGGTGAGGATGCGAAGCCCTTCGGCGACGAACAGCCCCTCGCGCCGCCGGTTCTTCTTGTCGCGCAAGCCCCGCACCTGCTTCACCAGCGGGTTCGAAAAAGCGGTGATCTGCCTCATGCGGGGAGGGGGAGGGTCAGAAGGAAAGCACAGGCGGTCTCCCCCCTCCGTTCGGCCTGAGCCTGTCGAAGGCCGCCCCTTCTCTCTTCTCCCGCCTCACCGAGAAAGAAAGGAGCGGCCTTCGACAAGCTCAGGCCGAACGGCTGAGGAGCATCTCCGGAGTTCGACGGGGAGCAGGACCCACGCACCGCCCTCACTCCTCGTGAAAACGGGCTTCGACCAGTTCGGCCAGCGCGGCGACCGCCTGCTCGGCGCCGTCGCCGACAGCCCGGATGGTGATGGTGTCGCCCTTGGCGGCGCCCAGCATCATCAGCCCCATGATCGAGGTGCCGCACACCGCCTGCCCGTCCTTCTCTACCTCAACCACGGCGGATTGCTGGGCGGCGAGGGTGACGAACTTCGCACTCGCCCGGGCATGGAGGCCGCGCTTGTTGGTGACGTCGACGCTCCGGCTCGCCATCGTTCAGGCCGCGGTCTCGCCCAGGATCTCGGACGCGACCGAGATGTATTTGCGGCCCGCCTCTCGCGCCGCCGCGACCGCCGCCTTCACGTCCATCGTCTTGCGCGCGCCCTCGAGCCGGATCAGCATGGGCAGGTTAACGCCCGCGATCACTTCGATATCCTCGGATTTCATCAGCGATATGGCGAGGTTGGACGGCGTGCCCCCGAACAGGTCGGTGAGGATGATGACGCCCTTGCCCGCGTCGGCGCGCGCGATCGCTTCGGAAATGTCGTTGCGGCGGGCTTCCATATCGTCCTCGGGGCCGATGCAGATCGCCTCGATCCGCTCCTGCGGTCCCACCACATGCTCCATCGCCACGATGAATTCGAGCGCGAGCCGCCCATGGGTAACGAGCACCAGACCGATCATTGAAGCAACATCCCGAAAGCTTAAGTCCCAGCCCCCTGAGCGCGCTCGACCGCGTCGCGCGGCGGCGAGGCGAGGTCGCGATGCTCGACCGTGGGCGAAAAACCCGCGCCGCGCAACCTGGCCGCGATTCGTTCCGCGACATGGACCGAGCGGTGTCTCCCCCCGGTACAGCCGAACGCGACGGAAACATAGGATTTTCCCTCCGCCTCGTAGCGGGGGAGGAGGGCGATCAGAAGCTCCTCGATGCGGGTCAGCGCGTCCTCATAGGCCGGATCGGTGGCGATATGGTCGCACACCGCCTGGTCGAGCCCGGTCTGCTCGCGCAGCCCCTCCACCCAATGCGGGTTCTTGAGGAAGCGCATGTCGAACACATTGTCGGCGTTGCGGGGCAGGCCGCGGGCGAAGCCGAAGGACAGGATCGAGAGAGTGGGGACGCTGCCCGGCCCGGCGAAGCGCCGGCGGATCTGCTGCTGGAGGGCGGGCGGGTCGGTGTCGGTGGTGTCGATCACATGATCGGACCAGCGGCGCAGCGGCGCCATCAGCTCGCGCTCCGCCGCGATCCCGTCGGTGGCGGGCCGGTCGGGCGCCAGCGGGTGGCGGCGCCGCGTCTCCGAATAGCGGCGCAGCAGCTCGGTCCCCGCGCAGTCGAGGAACAGCGTCTCGATCGGATGGCCGTGCTCGAAGGCCAGCTTCTTGATCTGGCCGACGATATGCTGCGCGTCGAAGTCGCGGGTGCGGCTGTCGATGCCCGCGGCGAGCGGGCGGTCGCCGGCGGCGTTGGCGGACGGCGGGGTCGACAGCAGATGGTGAAGAAGGCTGAGCGGCAGATTGTCGACCACTTCCCAGCCGATATCCTCCAGCGTGCGCAGCGCGGTCGACTTGCCGGCGCCGGACAGGCCGGTGACGAGCAGGATCCGTTTGGGGGCGGGGCGCTGGTTCACGTGCGGGTGCGGGTTCCGAATAAGGCCAGCGCCTGCTCTACCTTGATCGGCGCCGAGGGCTCAAGGCCGGCCAGGCCGATGACGGGCAGGGGGACCCCGGCGATCGTCCGCCGCTCGTCGGCTTCGGGCAATCGCTCCGGCATGCGGTCGAGGTCGATCAGCAGCGCCACGGGCGCGTCGCTCGTGAAGGGCAAGGTGAGAAGGCCGATCCCGCGCAGCTCGATCCGGCCGGCGATGGTCGCGGGCGGGGATGCCAGCAGCCGGCCCTCCACCCGCCGCACCAAGGTGTAATCGTCGCTGACCAGCGCCGCGCCGCGGTCGATGAGCCGCATCGCGAGGTCCGATTTGCCGCTGCCCGACCGGCCGGCGAGCAGCACCGCCCGTCCGCCGATCGCGACGCAGGAGGCATGGATGGTCTCGGAGGAAAGCGGCACCTTCATGTTCCAAAAGCTCCCTGAAAGCGGACGACGAAGCGGGCGCCGGGACGGCCGTCATGCCGGTCCTCGACATGGATGCGGCCGTCATGGGCGTCGACGATCGCCTCGGCGATGGCGAGACCGAGCCCGGAATGGCGCCCGAAATCCGAATCCGGCCGGACGGAGTGGAAACGGCTGAAGATGGCGTCGCGCGCGTCCGGCGGGACGCCCGGCCCCTCGTCCTCGACGCTGAGCTCCACCTCTTCGCCGATCGAGGTTGCGCCGATTTCGACCAGGCCGCCCGGCGGCGAGAAGGAGAGGGCGTTGTCCACCAGATTGTCGATCAACCGTGCCAGCCTCGCCTCCTCGCCCAGGATCACCGCCGTGCCGACCCGCGGCCGGGCGAAGGCGATGCGCACGCCCGCCTCGCGACCCTCCCAAAGGCCCAGCAGCGATTCGATCAGGGCACCCAGGTCCACCGGCTCGAAACGTGTGCGCGACAGTTCCGCGTCGAGCCGGGAAATCTCGGCGATGTCGACCACCAGTCGGTCGAGACGGGCGACGTCGTCGCGCACCACGTCGAGCAGCCTCCGGCGCAGCTCCGGATCCTCGATCCGGTCGAGGCTGTCGACCGCGGAGCGGAGCGAGGCGAGCGGGTTCTTGAGCTCGTGAGTCACGTCGGCGGCAAACGCCTCGGTCGCGTCGATGCGGCGGCGGAGCGCCTCCGTCATGTCGTGGAGCGCGCGGGCAAGCAGGCCGATCTCGTCGCGCCGCTCGGGGATCAGCGGCACGTTTACTTCCCGCGCCCGCCCGAGCCGCACCCGGTGTGCCGCGATGGCGAGCCGGCGCAGCGGATTGGCGATGGTGCGCGCCAGGAAGCGCGACAGCAGCACCGACAGCAGGATGGTGACGAACAGGATGATGGCGAGCGTCAGCCGCTCGTCGCGCACCACTTGGCGGATGTCCCGCGCGTTGACGGTGAGGAGGAGGACGCCATTGTCCTCGTTGGCGATCCGCGCCGCCGCCGAGATGAAGGCGGTGCCTTCCGGCGCCCGCCGCAGCATCGTCACGATCTCGCCGTCGCGCAGCGCCGCCTGCGCCTCGGGCCAGGCCAGCAGGCGGTCGTCGGCGGGCGGGGTGAAGGGCGGCGGCTCGCGGGCGCCGACCAGCGTGTCGACGATCGTGTCGAGCGCCCGCGCGGCGGTGTGGCGGAACGGCTCCGTCGCCGGATCGCGCAGCTCGTAGGTCGCGGGCGCGCCGTCCCAGCTGTCGTGCCTTTTCTCCCCGTCCGCGCCGTAGACGCGCAGCCGCTCGCCCGAATCCTGCCCGAGACGGACCAGCAGCGACTGGCGCGCGTCGCGCGGCGCCACCGCCAGCACGTTGGAGATCATCCGCACTTCGGTCACCGCCCGCTCGATCCGGGCCTGCGTCAGCCGCGCGCGAAAGCTGTCCAGATAGAAGAGGCTGCCGGCGAGGATCGCGAGCGCGAAGATGTTGACCGCGAGGATGCGCTGGCGGAGCGACAGCCGGCGCGACCAGCCGAGCCGCAGCTCGCGATCCTCATTCCTCGGCAAAGCGGTACCCGACGCCGTAGAGCGTCTCGATCGCCTTGAAGCCGCCGTCGACGGCCCGGAACTTGCGGCGCATGCGCTTGATGTGGCTGTCGATCGTCCGGTCGTCGACATAGATGTCGTCCTGATAGGCGACGTCCATCAGCTGGTTGCGCGATTTGACGACGCCCGGGCGATGGGCGAGCGCCTCCAGGATCATGAATTCGGTGACGGTGAGCGTCACGTCGCGGCCGTCCCAGGTCACGCGGTGGCGGGCGGGGTCGAGCGACAGTCGCCCGCGCTCGATCCGCACCGGCTCCTCCGCCTGCGTCTCCTCCTCCGGCATGGCGCGCATCTCGGTGCGCCGCAGCACCGCGCGGATGCGCGCGATCAGCAGCCGCTGGGAGAAAGGCTTGGCGATATAGTCGTCCGCGCCCATCGCGAGGCCGAGCGCCTCGTCGAGCTCGTCGTCCTTGGAGGTGAGGAAGATGACGGGCACCGCGCTCTTCTCGCGCAGCCGTCGGAGCAGCTCCATCCCGTCCATCCGCGGCATCTTGATGTCGAGCACGGCCAGGTCGGGCGGATTGTCGATGAGCGCCTTCAGCGCCGCCTCGCCGTCCGAATAGACGCGGGTGGTGAAGCCTTCCGACTGGAGCGCGATCGACACCGACGTCAGGATGTTGCGATCGTCGTCGACCAGCGCGACCGTTACCGACATGATCCTCCGCCCCGCTGTTCGCCAGCCCCCCGCAATAATGAAGCGGGCGGCTGAGCACCACCCTTTGACGAATTCCGGCCGCTTCGATATGCGGACGCCACTTCGAAGAAGGCGCGCCTTTCCGGCGGCGCCTCTTTTGCACGTTAAGGGAGACAGGTCGTGGCCAGCCGAGTGCCCGCTTTCACGCTTTCCGATCAGGGCATCGAGACGCCCGCCGACATCCACTGGAATCTCGAGACCGCCGCTCTGGTCGAGCAGGCGGTGAGCCGGGGCGAGGGCCTGCTCGCCAAGGACGGCCCCTTGGTCGTCGAGACCGGCCGCCACACCGGCCGCTCCGCCAAGGACAAGTTCACCGTCCGCGATGCCGAGACCGAAGACACGATCTGGTGGGACAACAACAAGGCGATGGCGCCCGAGCATTTCGCGGCGCTGAAGGCCGATTTCCTCGCCGAGCTCGCGAAGAAGGACACGCTCTACGTCGCCGACCTGTTCGGCGGCTCCCAGCCCGAGCATCGGGTGCGGGTGCGTGTCATCAACGAGCTCGCCTGGCACAATCTTTTCATCCGCACCCTGCTGGTGCGCCCCGAGGCGGCCGACCTGCCCGGCTTCTCCCCCGAATTCACCATCATCGACCTGCCCAGCTTCCGCGCCGATCCCGCGCGCCACGGCTGCCGCTCCGAAACGGTGATCGCCGTCAATCTCAGCGAACGGATGATCCTGATCGGCGGCACCAAATATGCCGGCGAGATGAAGAAGTCGGTGTTCGGCGTGCTCAACTATCTGCTGCCCGCCAAGGGCGTGATGCCGATGCACTGCTCCGCCAATATGGGGCCGGCCGGCGACACCGCCGTCTTCTTCGGCCTGTCGGGCACCGGCAAGACCACTTTGTCGGCCGATGCCAGCCGCACCCTCATCGGCGACGACGAGCATGGCTGGTCGGACACCGCGGTCTTCAATTTCGAAGGCGGCTGCTATGCCAAGATGATCCGCCTCTCGGCCGAGGCCGAGCCCGAAATCTACGCCACCACCCGCCGCTTCGGCACCGTGCTCGAGAACGTCGTGATCGATCCGGTCACCCGCTCGCTCGACCTCGACGACAATTCGAAGGCGGAAAACACCCGCGGCGCCTATCCGATCGACTTCATCCCCAATTCCTCGGAAGAGAATATGGGGCCGCCGCCGCGCAACATCATCTTCCTCACCGCCGACGCCTTCGGCGTGCTCCCGCCGATCGCCAAGCTGACGCCCGAGCAGGCGATGTACCATTTCCTGTCCGGCTACACCGCCAAGGTCGCCGGCACCGAAATCGGCGTCACCGAGCCGGAGGCGACCTTCTCGACCTGCTTCGGCGCGCCGTTCATGCCGCGCCACCCGTCGGTCTACGGCAACCTCCTCAAGGAGCGGATCGCCAAGGGCGGCGTCTCCTGCTGGCTGGTGAACACCGGCTGGACGGGCGGCAAGTACGGGGTCGGCAGCCGCATGCCGATCAAGGCGACCCGCGCCCTCCTCAACGCCGCATTGGACGGCAGCCTCAACGACGCCGAGTTCCGCAAGGACCCCTGGTTCGGCTTCGAAGTGCCGGTCAGCGTGCCGGGCGTCGACCCCGCCATCCTCAACCCGCGCGACACCTGGGCGGACAAGGCGGATTACGACGCCACCGCCGAGAAGCTGGTCGGCCTGTTCGTCGACAATTTCGCGAAGTTCATCGACCATGTCGATGCGGGCGTGCGCGAAGCGGCTCCCAACGCCGCCCAGGACGCACGCGAGCCGGTCGTCACCGCGGCCTGACCGCACTTGCCGGTATGGGGTGCCGGGGCCGCGGACCGTCCGCCGCTCCGGCGCCCCAGCCTCTTTCGCGGCAGGCGCTGCGGCAATTCGTCCGATTTCCCTGTGATTTCATCGCCTGACCCTCGCCGCGAGGGTCCGGGTGAAACATCATGCCTCCCGAACTGTCGCGGGGAGTGCGTGGAATGCGTTTGATCGGGTTTGTCGCCGGGCTTCTGGCCTTCACCGCTCAACCGGCTCTGGCGAGCGATCCCGCCAAGTTCCAGCAGCTCGAGCAGCGCCTCGCCGCCACCGCCATCGAAAATCCGGGCGAATATGGCTTTGCCGCGCTCGATCTCGCCACGGGGCGTATGGTGAGCTTCAACGGCAACGAGCCCTTCCCGATGGCGAGCACGATGAAGATCGCGGTCGCCGCCGCCTATCTCGCCGAGGTCGATGCCGGGCGGCGCTCGCTCTACGAAACGGCCGGCGGCACGACCGCGCTCACCTTGATGGACCGGATGATGGTGCGCAGCGACAACCGCGCGACCGATCAGCTCATCGCCATGCTCGGCGGGCCGCAGGCGGTGGATCGCTGGCTGCGCGCCAACGGCCTCAGCGGCATCCGGGTGGATCGCAACATCGCCCAGCTGCTGAGCGCCCGCCGGGACCTGTGGGACGTACGGGATTCGAGCACGCCCGTCGCAATGCTCGAACTGCTGCGACTCGTCGACGGCGACCGAGCCTTGTCGCCCGGCAGCCGCGACCTGCTGCTCGACATGATGCGCCGCTGCGCGACGGGGGCCAACCGCATCCGCGGGCTTATGCCGCGCGAGGCCGGCGTGGAGAACAAGACCGGCACTCTGAACCGCTATACCAGCGACGTCGGCTATCTCACCCTTCCCGACGGTCGCCGCATCGCCGTCGCCTTTTTCGGCCGCGGCGGAGACAATCGGCACGGCGTGATCGCGACCGCGGCGCGGGCGATCTACGACGCGTTCGGCGCCGCGGACGCCGCGCGGCTGCAGACCTCGTCGCTCGGTCCCCTCCCGGCCGCGGCCTTCGCGGAAGCGGGCTCCGCGGATTGACCCGCCTCCGTCACAGGTGTATTGCCCTATCAATACACTGAAGGAGACGGATCATGCTCGACAATCCGGTTGCGAAGCGCACGGCCATCGCGGCGGCGATCGGCGCGGTGGTGGCGATCCCTGTTCCGTTCGTCGGTCCGCTGCTCGGCGCCCTGGTCGGCGGGGGTTACGGTTATCTCAGCTCGCGCGACCGGAAGAAATAAGCTTCACCAGCGCGCCAGCACCTCGACGATCGCGCTTCCGGTCATTCCGATCAGCGCCAGCGAGGCGAGCAGGAACAGCAGGAAGCGGTAGCGGATGATGTTGACCGTGCCCTGCACGATCGAGTGGGCGACCCGGAAGACGACATAGGCCCAGGCGAGCGCCTCGTTCAGCCCGCCGCCCGCGCCCATCAGCGCCAGCGCGAGGCAGATGGCGTAGAACAGCGTCGGCTGCTCCATCAGGTGGATGTAGTTGTGCGCCTTCCACTGCACCTCTTCGTCCAGCACGCCGTCCAGCACGCCGGGACGTCCGCCGCGCGCGGTCTTGAGATCGATGCCCTTGCGCTTCATCGCCGGAAGCCGCGTCGCGACCATCCAGAACATGACGACGATCGACCAGGCGACCAGCGCCACCACCGGCGCGAGAATGGGACTATAGTCCATGCACACCTCCCCCGAAGCGATGGCGGAGAGTGGTCGATTGTTACGGGTCTGTAAAGTGGCTGGGGCGCAGCCGCGAAAGGCGTGGCGCCGCCCGCGGCGTTCGGGCTAGGTTCGGCCATGGTCCTGTCTCTTTCCGACTATGAAGCCGGTGGCGCTTATGGCGAAGCTTATGCCGCCGACCTCGCCGGACTGCAGGAGTGGATCTCGCGCCTGCTCGTCTCGCTCCACGTTCACCGGAAACGCGCGATCCTGGTGTTCGAAGGTTGGGACGCGGCGGGGAAGGGCGGGGCGATCCAGCGGCTCACCGCCAAATGCGACCCGCGGGTCTACAAGGTTTGGCCGATCTCCGCGCCCACGGCGGAGGAAAAGGCGCACCACTATCTGTGGCGTTTCTGGCAGCGCCTGCCGAAGAGGGGAGAGGCGGCGATCTTCGACCGAAGCTGGTACGGCCGCGTGCTGGTGGAGCGGGTCGAGGGCTTCGCTTCCGAGACCGAGTGGCGCCGCGCATTCGACGAGATCAACCGCTTCGAGGCGCAGCAGGCCGCGGACGGCGCGATCCTCGTGAAGCTCTTCTTCCACGTTACCGCGGAGGAGCAGGCCGACCGATTCGCCGCGCGGCTCGCCCATCCCTGGAAGCGCTGGAAGATCAGCGCGGAGGATTTCCGCAACCGCGACCGCCGTGCGGACTATCTCGCGGCGCTCGCCGACATGTTCGACCGCACCGACACGCCCGCCGCTCCCTGGACGGTGATCGACGGCAACGACAAGAAATCGGCGCGGATCGCCGCCTTGCGGAGCGTCGCGGAGGCGCTGGAACCGGCCTTGCCGGCAGATCCGCCGCCGATCGCGCCCGAAAGCGAAGCGGCGGCGCGTGCGTTTCTGGCCGGGAGAAGCTGATTTTCCGTCCCGTATTAGTACAGGCGGGACAGGTTGCGGGCGGCCGCGCCTTGTCGATGCGCGAAAAAGAAACGAATCGTCTCCGTTTCGGTTAACCATGAACCTTCCAACGTGGGAGACTGACTCATGCGCCTGTCCGCACTCCCGGCCGCAGCGGCCGCGCTCGCTTTTCTCGGCCTCTCCGGCTGCGCCTATGACGGTTACGGCTACGATCCGGGCTATGGGCCCGCCGGCGCCTATGGCGACTATCGCTACGACGGGCATGACTGGCGCGGCGGCCCGCGCGAGCGCTTTGCCGGCCCGCTGCATGGGCCGGGTCTCGGCGTGCTCGATCCCTGGCTGCGCGACACGCGGGAAGGCAATGACGTGGTGACGCTCGGCTTCTCCGAGGCGGCCCAGGGCTTCGTCAGCCCGGAGGTCGCGCACCGGGCGAACATCTGGTTCCGCCGCTATGCCGACACCAACCGCGATCTGCGGCTGACGGACGCGGAGATCCGGGTGGCGTTGGTGCAGGCGGCGCGGGACCATGACCGGCGCTGACGGCGCGGCTCAGGGATAGCGGATCGCCACCACCTCATATTCCTTCTCTCCGGCGGGGAGGACCACCCGGCGCAGGTCGCCCACAGCGGCGCCGCGGACCGCTCGCGCGAGCGGCGAGTTCCAGCTGATGCGGCCCCGGGCGGCGTCCGCCTCGTCCTCGCCGACCAGCGTCACCACCCGCTCGGAGTCGTCCTCGTCGGCCAGGGTGACCGTGGCGCCGAACAGGACCCGGCTCCTGTCCTCGTGCCGCGCCGGGTCGATCACCTTGGCCGCCTTCATCCGCCTCGCCAGGAAGTTGATCCGCCGGTCGATCTCCCGCAGCCGCCGCCGGCCGTATTGATAGTCGGCATTTTCGGACCGGTCGCCGTTCGCGGCCGCCCAGGCGATCGTCTCGAGCAGCTTGGGGCGCTCGAGCGAGAACAAGGCTTCATACTCCTCGCGCAGCGCGCGATAGCCGGCGGGTGTGATGTAATTGGGGCGCAGGTCCATCGGCGGAACCTAGTCGGGCACGTGCTGGGTGCGAAGAGGAAAGAGGGGCGGAGCCGGGTTTTTGCGAGAACAAGAACCGTTCGGCCTGAGCTTGTCGAAGGCGGCTCCTTCTCTCCCGCGAAAGAGGAAGGAGCGGGTTTCGACAAGCTCAACCCGAACGGTTTTGATGACTTTGAGCCAAGAGGGTAGGGGCGCTCCCCGTCTCTATTCCGCCGCCTGCGCGAGCAGCGGGCGTTCCCGGCTGCCGAGATAGAAGGACAGGCGCTGGTTGCCCTGCGTGGCCGAGCGGTTCGGGTGCATCAGATCGTAGACCACCGCATTTTCGAGAACGCGCTGCACATAGTTGCGCGTTTCGAAGAAGGGGATGGCTTCGATCCATTCGATCATGTCGACGCCCGGGGTGCGGGGATCGCCATTCTCGCGCACCCAGCGGCGCACATTGCCGGGGCCGGCATTGTAGCTCGCCACCGCCAGCGGATAGGATCCGCCCCACTGGTTGAGCAGGCCCGCGAAATAGGTCGAGCCGAGCATCACGTTGTAGTCGGTGTCGCGGGTGAGCCGCGCCTGCTCGTAGGGCAGGCCCAGCCGGGTGGCGACTTCGCGAGCGGTGCCGGGCATCAGCTGCATATAGCCGCGGGCGCCGGCGTGGCTCACCGCCTCGCGGTCGAACAGGCTTTCCTGCCGCGTGATCGCGTGGACCATCGTCCAGTGCTGAGCCTGGGCAGCCGGGACCCGGATCTCGGGGAAGCCCCAGCGCTTGTAGTCGAACGATCCGTCGCTGCGCGCCTGGCGGGCGACGAGCACGCCAAGATCCGGACGGCCGATCTCCTGCCCGAGCGCCACCGCCAGAGTGCGCTCCTGGTCGCTCTTCACCGACGCCGCTAGCGCGCGGACGAATTCCGACTGGTCGCGCCAGCCTGCATTCTGACCGAGATAGCGGACCGCCTGCACCAGCGAATTGTTGGCGAAAGCCTGACGCTCGGCCGCGCTCGGCGGCGGCGGGCCCTGCGTATTGGGGGCGGGGAGCGGCTGGCCGATCCGTTCCAGGGCGAGCTGGCCGTAGAACTGGTCGAAATGGCGGCCGGCCTCGGCGTAGAGCTGCCGTGCGCGGTCCTGCTGCCCCGCCGCCTGCGCGGCGCGGCCCGCCCAATAGAGGCCCTTCGTCTGGGTCTGCGGCGACTGGGCGGCGCGGGCATAGCGCTCGAACAGGCCGATCGCCTCCGCGGGGCGGCCGAGCCGCTGAAGCGCGGCCGTGCCGGCGAGCCAGGCGAGGCTGGTGAAATCGTCCCGCTCGCCGAAGCTCTTCTGCGAGATGTCGGTGCCCGCGGGATAAAGATCGTCGAGCTGCGCCGCGATCTGGTAGGCCATCTGCCACTGGCTGTCATTGGCGGCGCCGCGCGCCATCAGCAGCTGCGCTTCCATGAACTTCTTGGGGTCGGCCGGCAGATTGGCGAGGCTGCGCCGCTGCGCCATCAACTGGCGCGCGCCGAGCGGATTGCCGTTGGAGCGCATGTAATTGGCGCGGTCCATCAGCAGCCCCGGATCGCCCGCGAACGCGGCGCCCAGTGCCTGGACCCGGCCCGGCGCTTCGGAGGAATTGGCCTGGAGCGCCATGCGTGCTTCGTAGAGCGGCTGGCGTTCGGGCGAGGCGAGCGGGAGGATGCGCCGCGCGCTGGTGGTGGCGCCGTTCGACAACAGCACGTCCATCCGCACGTCATGATCCTCGCGGGTGAGCGCGGCGCCGAACTGGCCGAGGATCCGCTCCTCGTCGGTGGTCGGCAGCACGCCGGTGCGCCAGGCGGTGCGGGCGGCGGTGCGCGCCTCCTCGAGCCGGCCCTCGGCCAGCAGCGCGGAGGCGAAGCGGGCATGGCCGGTCGCGGTCAGCGGCGGATGCATGGCGAAGTAGCGGATGACCTCCGCCGTCGAGTTGACGTTGGGGTCGATCTGGCGCTCGGCTGCGCGTCGCATGGCGCTCTCGCCCGGCCAACCGCGATGCGAGGTGAGGAAGCTGGCATAGGCCGAGAAGGGAAGGCTGTCCGACTGGCGCAGGCTGTTCCAGCGCGCGATATCCGCGGCGATATTGTCCGACCGGCGATAGTCCGGCAGGGCCGTGGGCGCCTGCACCGCGGCCACCAGCGGCACGAACGACGCCTGCTGCACGGCGGGCGCCGGCTTCATCTGGACGGGACCGACCGTCGTTGCCGCCACTGCCGCCACGGAGACACCGAGGAGCGCGAAAGGAACCAGTTTCTTTTGCATGCTGGACAGAATGACTACCCCCTCCTTATCAGGCGCTGAACGAGCGCCGGCTGAAAACCACGTTCTTGCTTATGCCCGATTTTGTTCCCTGAGTTAAGGAGCTTAGCCATGTTCAAAGGGTCGATACCGGCTCTGGTGACGCCTTTCCGCGATGAAGCGTTCGACGAGGCCGCGTTCCGTGACTTCGTGGAATGGCAGATCGGCGAAGGCAGCCATGGGCTCGTTCCCTGCGGCACGACCGGGGAATCCGCCACGCTGAGCGCCGACGAGCATCGCCGCGTTGTCCGCGCCTGCGTCGAAACCGCGAACCGCCGGGTTCCGGTCATCGCCGGCTGCGGGTCGAACGATACCGCGCACGCCAAAGCGTTGATGAAGGCCGCGCGCGAGGAAGGCGCCGACGCCGCGCTCGTCGTGCTGCCTTATTACAACCGGCCCAATCAGCAGGGGATCTACGCCCATTTCGCGGCGCTCGCGGATGCGAGCGACCTTCCGATCGTCGTATACAACGTGCCCGGCCGCACGGTGACCGACGTGACGCCGGAGACGCTCGGCCGGCTGGCGACGATCCCGTCAGTCGTCGGCATCAAGGACGCCAGCGGAGACATGACCCGCGTCACCGCCCACCGGGCGCTGTGCGGCCGCGATTTCTGCCAGCTGTCCGGCAATGACGACATGGCGCTCGCCTTCCTCGCCATGGGCGGCGTCGGCACCATTTCCGTGACCGCCAATGTGGCGCCGCGGCTGTTCGCCCGGTTCCACGACGCCTATCTCTCCGGGGACCGGGAGCAGGCGCTGGAGCTTCAGGACCGCTTGTTCCCGCTCCACAAGGCGCTGTTCACCGACGCTTCACCGGGTCCGGTCAAATATGCTCTGAACAAGATCCGACCGGATATGCCCGCCGACCTCCGCCTCCCGATGACGCCGCCGTCCGAAGCGAGCCGCAAGGCGGTCGATGCCGCCTTGGAGCATGCGGGGCTCGTCTGATGGTGCGCCCCCGCCACGCCTCGTTCGACAAGAAGAAGGTCGTCGCCGAGAACCGGCGCGCGCGCTATGATTATGCCGTGGAGGACGTCTACGAGGCCGGGATCGTCCTCACCGGCACCGAAGTGAAGTCGCTTCGCTTCGGCGAGGGATCGATCGCGGAAAGCTATGCCGAGGTGAAGGACGGGGAGGTGTGGCTGGTGAATGCGAACATTCCCGAATTCAGCCATGGCAACCGCTTTAACCATGAGCCCAAGCGGCCGCGCAAGCTGCTGCTGAACGCGCGCGAGATCAACAAGATGTTCGGCGCCGTCGCCCGCCAGGGCATGACCCTGGTGCCGCTGTCGGTCTTCTTCAACTCGCGGGGCCGGGCCAAGGTGGAGCTCGCGCTCGCCCGCGGTCGCAAGGCGCCGGACAAGCGCGAGCACGAGAAGGAAAAGGACTGGAAGAGGGAGCAGGGCCGCCTGCTTCGCCAGCATGGCTGAACGGCTGTCCCGCTGGCTTGCCAGGCATGCGCCGAAGCGGGAGGAACTGGCGCAAAGCCGCTGGATCAAGCCGTTCGGAACGCGGGTGCTTCGCTCCGACCTGTGGCGCTTCACCCGCCGCTCGGTGCCGCGCGGGGTCGGCCTCGGCATCCTGGTCGGCATCTTCCTGATGATCCCCGGGCTCCAGATCATCGGGGCGGCTCTGGTCTCCGTGCCGTTCCGCGCCAACATCCCCATCGCGGCGGCGATGACCTTCCTGTCGAACCCCGCGACGACGCCGTTCATCCTCGTCTCGTCGATCTTCGTCGGCAATTCGCTCGGCTTCCATGCCGATATCGAGACCTTTTCCTCGCTCTACGACAGGGGCGCGGGCGCGGGCGAATGGATCGGCTGGATGTTCTCGGATGCCGCGCCGGCGCTCCTTAGCGGGCTTCTCGTGATCGCCTGCGTGGCAGGGCTGATCGGCTATGTGGCGGCGACGTTCGGCTGGCGCTGGTGGACGGCGCGCAAGTGGCGGCGCCGGGCAGGGGCGGGCGGGCGATGAGCGCGGCCGCGCTCGGCCGCCCGGCGGGAAGCCTGCTGCTGCTCGCGGCCGCCGCAATTTCGGCGGGGCTGCTGCTGTGGGGGATCGGCGACCCGCTGTTCGCCGCCGCCTTCGCCGCCGGCCTGACGGGCGCGGGCGCGCTGCTCCTGCTGGTGCGGCGGAGGTCCGCGTCGGGGGAGGGCGATACCGCGCCGCAGCCGCCGGTGGACGTCGGCCTGCTGCGCGCCGCTCTCGATGCCTCGCGCGCCGCGGCGGCGATCACCGACGGACAGAGCGGGCTCGTCGCCGCGAACGACAGCTGGTGCCAATGGTTCGGTGCCGTGGCGCCGCTCGATCTCGCCGAAGACGCGCGGATCGGCGATGCCGCCACGGCCGCGCGGCGCGACGGGACCGCGGTGATCGACCGGCTGCGGATCGGATCGCTGACTTTGCGCGCGGAGCTCCGCCGGACCGGCGGGCATCTCCTCTGGACGCTGCACCGCGCCGACGATCTCGACATCGCCCGCGAGGCGCGGCGGATGATCGCGGGCGAGCCGGGCCGGCGCATGGGCGAAGCCGGCCTGATGGCGGTGCTGACCGACGGCGAAGGCACCATCCTCGCGGCCAATTCCGCCTTCGCCGTGCGGGCGGTCGGGGAGGAAGGCGGAACGGTCGAGGGCCAGCCGCTGGTCGGCTTCCTCGCCGGCGCCGACACAGGCCATTTCCGCTTCGCGGCCGAAGGGAAGGGCGCGACGGCGCTGCGCATCGTGCCGATCGCGCTCGACGACGCCGGGGAGACCCTGTCCTTCTTCCTGCTGCTCGACGAAAGCGGGGAGGGGCTGCGGGGCGAGGAGAACGGCAATATCCACGCTCTTCTCGACATCCTACCGTTGGGCCTCGCGCTCGCCGACCGGGACGGGCGCTTCACCTATCTCAACAAGGCGTTCCGCCGCGCCGCCGGGCTGGGCCCGGACGAGCGCCCGACCTGGCCCGGCGACCTCCTGGTGGACGAGGACAAGGCGCCGGTATCCGATTCGGTCCGCCGCTTCGCCCGCGGCGCCGCCATGTCCGGCGACATCGCGGTCCGGCTGCGCGGCAATCCGGACGAACCGGTGGCGCTCACCATCGCCGGCGCGCGCGGCCTCGGCGACGCGGCCGTGCTGCTCAGCCTCAAGGACAATAGCGAGGAGGCGCGGCTGAAGCGGGAGGTCGCGCAGGCGACGAAGATGCAGGCGGTGGGTCAGCTCGCCGGCGGCGTCGCGCACGATTTCAACAACATCCTCACCGCCATCATCGGCCATTGCGACCTGATGCTGATGCGCCACTCGCCGGGCGACAGCGACTATGACGACATCCAGCAGATCCGCTCCAACTCCAACCGCGCCGCCAGCCTCACCCGGCAGCTGCTCGCTTTCTCGCGCCAGCAGACGCTCCGCCCGCAGGTACTCCAGCTTCCGGACGTGATCGCCGAGGTTTCGAACCTCCTGAAGCGCCTGCTCGGCGAGACGGTGAAGCTGCAGGTGAAGCATGGCCGGGGCCTCGGGCCGGTGCGGGCCGATCCGGGGCAGCTCGAACAGGTGATCGTGAACCTCGCCGTCAATGCCCGCGACGCGATGCTCGCCAAGGATCCGAACGGCGGCGGCCTTCTCACCATTCAGACCTATTCGGTTCCGGCCGAGGACGTGCGCCGGATGGGAAGCGATATCCTGCCGATCGCCGATTATACCGCGCTCAAGGTGACGGACACCGGAACGGGCATCCCCAAGTCCATCCTGGGCAAGATTTTCGAACCGTTCTTTACCACCAAGGAGGTCGGGAAGGGGACCGGGCTCGGCCTCTCCACCGTCTACGGGATCGTGAAGCAGTCGGGCGGTTTCATCTTCGCCGATTCGGAGCCGGGTAAGGGCACCGCCTTCACGCTCTACTTCCCCGTTCACCGCGCCGAATCGGCGAAGAGCACGGCGCGAAAGGTCAAGGAGAAGCCCGCCGAGCTGTGGGGAACGGGCACCATTCTGCTCGTCGAGGACGAGACCATGGTCCGGGCCGTCGCCGAACGGGCGCTCACCCGCCACGGATATACCGTGCTGCCGGCCGAGAATGGCGAGGCGGCGCTGGAGATACTGGCGCGCGAGCCGAAGATCGATCTCATGATCTCGGACGTCGTCATGCCGACGATGGACGGCCCGACCACCGTACGCGCCGCGCGCAAGATGCACCCCGATCTCCCGATCCTATTCATTTCGGGCTATGCGGAGGAGCAGCTGCGCCAGTCGATCGACATCGACCGGGTGTCCTTCCTCGCCAAACCCTTCTCCGTCCAGAAGCTCGCCGAGGCGGCGCGCGACACGCTGAATGCGAAATAAGTCTTTCTCTTTGCGCAACGAATCAGTAGGCGCGTGTCATGTCTGAAAGCCGGTCGATCCTGATCATCGAAGACGAGCCGCTGATCGCGATGATGCTCGAGGACTTCCTCGATTCGCTCGGTCACAAGGTCGTCGGCACCTGCGAGAGCGTCGAGGAGGCGCTCGCCCGGGTCGAGGAAGGCGGGTTCGAGGTCGCGATCGTCGACGTGCACCTGAAGGACGGCAAGAATGTCTGGCCGGTGGCCGATCGGCTGGCCGACAGCGGCACGCCCTTCATCCTCGCGACCGGCGGCCATGTCGAACCGCCGCCCGCGCGCCATGCCGGCGTGCCCGTGCTGAACAAGCCCTACACGATCGACGCCATCGAACCGGCTCTGGACGAAGCGCTCGCCGGCTGACCTTCCGCGTCAGCGGGTGAACATGAACGTGCCCGTGACATGGGCCACGGGATCGGACGGGTCGCCGTCATGGGCCGTGCCGCGCACGAAGGCGATGCTGCGCGTGATGCCGTAGCATTCGCCGCGTCCGATCACGTCGCGACCCGGCGCGGCCGGCCGCAGATAATCGACCCGAAGGTCCAGCGTCGCCTGATGGCGGAAGCTGTCGAGGCGTATCCAGATGGCGAGGCTGGTGGCCATGTCCATCAGGCTGATGATCGGCCCCGACGCGAGCACCCCCGTCTCCGGCATGCCGATCAGCCGCTCGTCATACGGCAGGCCGAGTTCGCACCAGTCGGCGCCATGATCGTGATAATAGATGCCGAGCGCGCCGCCGTGGCCGACCTTGCGGACGTAGGAAAGGAACAGCTTCGGATCGAAGCTCGGCCGCGCCAGCAACTCCTCCCGGGTCATGCCGCGAGCCGCCGGGCGGTGTCGCGGATGAGGGCGATCATGTTCGGTATGCCCTGGGTGCGGTTGGAGCTCAGCTGGTTCTGCAGGTCGAAGCGGGCGAGGGCGCCCGCCACGTCCAGTTCCGCCACTTCGTCCGCCGGCCTGTCCTGGACGGCGAGCAGGATGAGCGCGACGATGCCCTTGGTGATCGCCGCGTTGCTGTCGGCCAGGAAGTGGAGCCGTCCGTCCTCGCGCGGCATCGGATAGACCCAGACGGAGGCGGAACAGCCGCGCACCAAGGTGGCGTCGGTCTTCAGCGCCTCGGGCATCGGCTCCAGCGCGCGGCCGAGGTCGATCAGCAGCCGGTAGCGGTCGTCCGGCTCCAGCAACTCGTAATCGGCATAGACATCGTCGAGCGTTCCGAAGGACATGGCCGCCCCTTAGCGGCTTCCGCCCGGCCGCGCGACGGCTTTATTCCCCGCCGTCGGCGATCGCCTCCAGCCGGCGGACGCGGGCGCGCAGGTCGCGCAGGTCCGGGGCGACCCCGCCGCCGCCGCCGGTCAGCTCCATCCGCTTCAGCTCAAGCCAGCCGCGCCAGCCCTTGAGCGCGGCGGCACTGGCGAGCGCCACGGCGGCGACCGCGGTCGATCCAAAGGCGGCGATCAAGGCGGGGTCGGTCGTCATCTTCCCTGCTCCCTCAGCGATCCCGAAGCCGCTCGAACTCCTGTTCGAGCAGGTGGTTCTTGTCGGTGGCGATCCGCTCCAGCACGATCACGCGGTCCTTCAGCGCCTTCACTTCGTCCCTGAGCCGCGCCGTCTCCGCGCTCTCCAGCGCCTCGGCATTCTCGCCGCCGCGGCGGGAGCGGCGATGGTGATAGCCGTACTTGGCCCTCAAAACGCTGGCGATCATCACGATCGACACGATCAGGACCACCATCAAATGCGAACTCTGCATGTCCTTCTCCCCTGTGGCCGCGGCGAAGGGCCGCGGCCCGACGTCGGTTCAGTTGCGCCGGTCGATGCGCAGCGCCTCGATTTCCTGGGTCAGCCGGTGGCCGTCGTCGGTGACGATCCGCTCGACAGTCGCGACCCGCTCCTTGACCGCGCTGAGTTCGGCGCGGAGCTGGGCATTCTCGGCAGTGATCAGCTTCAGCCGCTCGGCGGTCTCGGTGGTCACCCGCGGCTCGAGCGCCTTGCCCCAACTGTTTTCGAGTGGATAGCCGTGCTTGATCCTCAGCCAGGTGGTGAAGATCCACCCGCTGATCGCGAGGAATCCAAGCACGAGCCCGCCGCCGATGATCCAGGGCAGATGCGGAATGATGATCTCTTCGGCCATTTCATTCTCCCTTTCGCGCCGCTCAGCGCAGGCTGTCGATTTCGCGCGCGGTGCGCTCGGCGGGATCGGTGGCGATCCTCTCCAGCACCGCAAGCCGTTCCTCCAGGCGGCCGAGCTGACCGCGCAGCCGCTCATTCTCTTCGGTCAGCGTCTCGACCTTCCGTTCGCGGCCCGGGTCGACCGGGTGGGTCATCCCGCCCCACTCATTCTCGATCGGATAGCCGTGCCTGGCGCGGATCCAGCTGGTGATGATCCATGCTCCGAAGGACATGGCGATGATGGCGAGTACGAAGGCCGGGCTTCCCCAACTCATGATCTGTCCCCTTGATTGATCCTGCCGTGCTCAGCGCAGGCTTTCGATTTCCTGCGACAGCCGACTGTTCGAGCTCGTGACGTAGGTCTCGACGTCGGCGAGGCGGCGGTCGATCTCGCGGAAGCGAGAGCGGACGTCCCGCGCGGTGCGGCGCGGGTTGGTCCGCACGCCCTGCCAGAACTTCGCGTCTTCGCGGCTTTCATAGTCCAGCTCGCGCGGCTTCACCGGCGCCATCCAGGCGGCGATCAGATAAGCGATCAGCGTCCACGGGAAGCCGCCGAGCACGGTCAGGATGACGATGCCGATCCGGACCAGCGTAACGTCGACCCCGGTATAATCGGCGAGGCCGGCGCACACGCCCTTCCACTTGGCATTGGACTTGTCGAGGTAGAATTGGGTGCGGCGGGGCGCGTTCATGAGATCCTCCTCGTAGGCTGGTTGGAGCGGCCGGCTTCGAGCCGGCGGGCGCGCAGGTCTTCCAGCGCCTCGTCCACCGGGTCGCAGCCGATCTGGCGCCAGTTGGGATTATCGGCGGCGACGATCCGCTCGATCGTGCACATGCGATCGTCGAGCCGGCGGGCGAGGTCGTGAAGCTCGTCGAGCAGATTCTCGTCCTCGGCGGTCAGCGTCGAAGCGCTCTTCCACTTCGTGACATAGTGGAAAATGATCCACGGCAGCCCGATGAAGAGCATGGCCACGATCATGATGGGGAGAAACACGTCCTCCATCGATCAACCCTCCTGTTCCTGGGCGTCGCCGCCCGCGTTGCGCCGCGCCATCGAGGCTTTCAGCGCCTCGAGCTCGGCATCGACCTTGTCCGAATTCCTGAGTTCCGCGATCTCGTCCTCCAGGCTCTTGCCCGGGCCGCCGAGGCTCAGCGCCTCCGCCCGGCCCTCGGCGAGGTCGGCGCGGCGCTCCAGCACGTCGAAGCGAGAAAAGGCATCCTGGACCTTCGAGCCGCCATAGGCCTCCCGCAGCCGCGCCCGGTTCTGCGCGGTCTCGATGCGGTTCATGATGGCGGTCTGGCGGGTGCGGGCCTCGCGCAGCTTGGTCTGGAGCTTGGCGATGTCCGCCTCGGAAGCGCGCAGCGCATCGTCGAGCACGGCGATCTCGATCCTGAGCTGCTCGGCCATGTCGCCGGCCTTCTGCTTTTCGACCAAGGCGGCCTTGGCGAGATCCTCGCGGTCCTTCGACAGCGCCAGCTCGGCCTTCTCGGTCCAGCTGTCCTGCAGCGCGTCGAGCTTCGCGATCTGGCGGCGCATTTCCTTCTGGTCGGCGATGGTGCGCGCGGCCGAGGCGCGGACTTCGACCAGCGTCTCCTCCATCTCCATGATGATCATGCGGATCATCTTGGCCGGATCCTCGGCCCGGTCGAGCAGGTCGGTAACGTTGGCGGCGATAATGTCGCGTGTCCGCGAAAAGATGCCCATGCTAAAAAGCTCCTTGACTGAACTGGGGGCTTCGAACGCCCGCGTCGGCTCAGGCCTGAACGAAGGCCGGGGAGGGCTCAAGGGGGAAAGCTCTCCCCGGCCGACGATCACCACCTTACCCATCGGCGCGGTCCGCCTGGGCGGCGGCATAGACGGCCGGGGCCGCGCGGTCGAAGGCGGCGGCCGGTCCGACCGCCGCGCCGACGAAGAGGGTCGCGAAGAACATGGCGCCGAGGGCGGCAGTGGCGACCCGGCTGAACTCGATGTTGAACATTGTCGGTCTCCCTGAACCTTGGCGTTGCGTTGCTCGCCCCGTTCGTCCGGCGGCGATGCCAACAGATTTACAAGAGCCGTGCCAAGTGCCGGGAGCCCCGGAAAACCGCGAAAAACGGCGAGAGCAGCGGCTGCTGCGCCATTTTCCTCTTGCCAAGATGTGGGAAATTGTCCCAACAATCGGGAATGGAGCGGACAACACAGCTGGTCGGCCAATCCTCCACCTTCCTGGACGCGATCGAGCGCGCCAGCCGCGCCGCGCCGCTCGACCGTCCGGTGCTGGTGATCGGCGAGCGCGGGACCGGCAAGGAGCTGGTGGCCGAGCGACTGCATCACTTGTCCTCCCGTTGGGACGGGCCTCTCATTATCATGAATTGCGCCGCCTTGCCCGAGACTTTGATCGAGGCGGAGCTGTTCGGGCACGAAGCCGGCGCCTTCACCGGCGCCACCAAGGCACGGGCCGGACGCTTCGAGGAAGCGCATGGCGGGACCCTGTTCCTCGACGAGCTCGCCACTTTGTCGCAGGGCGCGCAGGAGCGGCTGCTGCGCGCCGTCGAATATGGGGAGGTGACGCGGATCGGCGCCAGCCGTCCCGTCGAGGTGGACGTACGGATCGTCGCCGCCACCAATGAGCATCTGCCGCGGCTCGCCGAGGAGGGGCGGTTCCGCGCCGACCTTCTCGACCGCCTGTCCTTCGAGGTGGTGACCCTGCCGCCGCTGCGCGCCCGTCAGAGCGACATCCCGATCCTCGCCGATCATTTCGCGCGGCGGATGGCGCTGGAGCTCGAATGGCCGCGCTGGCCCGGCTTCAGCGAGCGCGCCGCCGCCACGCTCCAGACCTATGACTGGCCCGGCAACGTCCGCGAGCTGCGGAACGTGGTCGAGCGGGCAGTCTACCGCTGGGAGGATCCGGAACGGCCGGTCGACGAGATCCAGTTCGACCCGTTCGACTCGCCCTGGCTTCCTCAGCCGCGGCCGCGCGCCGATGCGGCGGCGGGCGCGGTGGCGCGCATCGAACCCCCCAAGACTCAGGAGATCCTGCCGCCGCTGCCGGTACCGGCTTCGGGCGGGCACGACCCGCTTTCCTGCACCGACTATCGGCTCGCCGTCGCCGAATATGAAAAGGCGATCCTCACCGCCGCTCTCGAAAAATGCCGGTGGAATCAACGGGCTGCGGCGGCCGCCTTACAGCTGACCTATGATCAGCTGCGCCACGCGCTGCGGCGCCACGAACTGCTGTCCTGAGCGCGCGATCGTGATATAATCGGGCATTCGCAAGGAGGACCCGATGATGCCGAGGTTCGCTGCCCTGACCGCCGTCGCGCTTGCCGCGTTCGCCGTCCCCGCCACCGCCGCCGTGATGGCGGTCGGCACCACATCCGCCAGGCTCTGCTACGAAGCCGCGCGCTCCCCGCTGACGCCGACTCCCGGCGATCTCAGGCGCTGCGACATGGCGCTCACCCAGGAAGCGCTGGTCGGCTACGAAGTCGTCGCCACCTACGTCAACCGCGGCATCCTCAAGGTGCGCCGCGGCAATGTAGAAAGCGGCATTCTCGACTTCGATATGGCGCTCGCCCGCGATCCGAACCAGGCCGAAGCCTATCTCAACAAGGGCGTCGCATTGATGCGGCGGGAGAATGTCGGCGACGCGCTGCCCCTGTTCACCGTGGCGCTCGAGAAGAATACGCAACGGCCGGCGCTCGCCCATTATGCCCGGGGCGTCGCGCACGAGGCGCTCGGCAACGTCCGCGAGGCCTTCGCCGACTATCAGCGCGCCAGCCAGATCGAACCCGAATGGCAGGAACCGCGGATCGAGCTCAGCCGCTTCCAGGTGCGCGGCCAGCGCTGATCCCGTCAGCCGGGGCCGCCAGGTCCGGCTTCCGTTCGTCTCGACCGATCGGTCCAACCGAAATTGTTGCGCCCTCGTCTCGAAAGGGGCTGCACGGGCGGCCGTTGCGCGCTAGCAGCGTCCTCGCACAGACAGGAGGACCAGACTCATGGCGTTCACGCTTCCCGATCTCCCGTTCGCCAAGGAGGCGCTCGGCGACTATATGTCGGCCGAGACGCTCGACTACCATCACGGCAAGCACCACAAGGCCTATGTCGACAAGACCAACGGAATGCTCGACGCCAAGGGCTTGGCGGGCGCCTCGCTGGTCGAGGTGGTCCGCGCCGCCAAGGAGCGCGGCGATGGCCCGCTGTTCAACAACAGCGCGCAGATCTGGAACCACAGCTTCTACTGGCAGTGCCTCGCCCCGCCCGAGGGCCAGCGGCCCACCGGCATGCTGGCCGAGATGATCGACGACGCCTTCGGATCGACCGACAATCTGCTCGCCAAGCTCAAGGAGGAGGCGGTCGGCCATTTCTCCAACGGCTGGGCGTGGCTGGTGCTCGACCGCGACCAGCTCAAGATCACCTCGCTGCACGATGCCGACACGCCGCTCGTCTATGACGGCATGAAGCCGCTGCTGACGCTCGATGTGTGGGAGCATGCTTATTATATCGACTATCGCAACGCCCGGCCGGACTTCGCCGAGAAGGTGCTCGGCAACATCGTGAACTGGGAATTCGTCGCCCGGAACATGGACGGCGAAGGCCACAAGCGCGCCGACCAGGAGGGGTAAATTCCTCTCCCAGCTCGCTGGGGGAGGGGGACCGCCGCCAAAGGCGGTGTTTCGCATGGTCCCCCTCCCCGAGCATAGCTCGGGGAGGATGTGCTCAACTCTTCAGCCGGTAGCCCGTCTTGAAGATCCACCACACCGCGCCGAGGCAGATCAGCAGGAAGGCGGCGGTCATCGCGAGGCTGACGCCGACACCGACGTCGGCCGTGCCGTAGAAGCTCCACCTGAAGCCGCTGATCAGATAGACGACCGGGTTGAACAAGGTCACGGTCCGCCAGGGCTCGGGCAGCATGTCGATCGAATAGAAAGCGCCGCCGAGGAAGGTGAGCGGCGTCACGACCAGCATGGGGATGAGGCTCAGCTGCTCGAAATTCTTCGCCCATACCCCGATGATGAAGCCGAACAGGCTGAAGGTGGTGGCGGTGAGGATGAGGAAGGCCGCCATCCACAGCGGGTGGAGGATCTGCAGCGGCACGAACAAGGCGGCCGTCGCCATGATGATGAGGCCGAGCAGCATCGACTTGGTCGCCGCGGCGCCGACATAAGCGAGCACGATCTCCAGCGTCGAGACCGGGGCCGACAGCAGCTCGTAGATGGTGCCGGTGAATTTTGGGAAATAGATGCCGAAGCTCGCATTGAAGATCGACTGGGTGAACAGCGACAGCATGATGAGGCCCGGCACGATGAAGGCGCCGTAGGAGACGCCGTCGATCGCCTCCATCCGCGCGCCGATCGCCGCGCCGAACACGATGAAATAGAGCGAGGTGGTGATCACCGGCGTCACGATCGACTGCACGATGGTGCGCAGCGCCCGCGCCATTTCGAAGCGGTAGATGGCCCATACGCCATGATAGTTGAAGCCGCGCGCGCTCACCTTGCCTCCTCCCGCGGCGCGCTCACCAGGCTGACGAAAATGTCCTCCAGCGAGCTTTGCCGGGTGTTGAGATCCTTGAAGGCGAGGCCGAGTTCGCTCATCCGCCGCAGCAAGGACGGAACGCCGGTCCGCTCGGCATTGGCGTCGAACACGAGGCGCAGCTCATGCCCGTCGCCGGCCAGCTCCAGCGGCCATTGCGCCAGCTCGGAGGGGATTGCGGCGAGCGGCTCGGCCAGCGTCAGGGTCAGCTCCTTCTTGCCGAGCTTCGCCATCAGCGCATGCTTCTCCTCGACCAGGATCAGCGCGCCGCGGCTGATCACGCCGACGCGATCGGCCATCTCCTCAGCCTCCTCGATATAATGGGTGGTGAGGATGATGGTGACGCCGGTCTCGCGCAGCCGGCGCACCAGCGCCCACATGTCGCGCCGCAGCTCCACGTCGACGCCGGCGGTCGGCTCGTCGAGGAACAGGATCTCGGGCTCGTGGGACAGCGCCTTGGCGATCATCACCCGGCGCTTCATGCCGCCCGACAGCTCCATGATCTTCGACTTGCGTTTGTCCCAGAGCGACAGGTCCTTCAGCAGCTTCTCGATATAGGCCGGGTTCGGCGGACAGCCGAACAGGCCGCGGCTGAAGGTGACCGTCGCCCATACCGTCTCGAACGCGTCGGTGTGGAGCTCCTGCGGGACGAGACCGATCCGGGAGCGGGCGGCGCGATAGTCGCGGGCGATGTGGTGGCCGTCCACCAGCACCTCGCCGGCGCTCGGCGTCACGATGCCGCAGACGATGCTGATGAGGGTGGTCTTGCCGGCGCCGTTCGGGCCGAGCAGCGCGAAGATATCGCCGCGGGTGATGTCCAGGTCGACGCCCTTCAGCGCCTCGTGGCCGCCGGCATAGCGCTTGGCGAGTCCGCGGATGCGGATGACGGGGGGCTGCGCGGTCATTGTGTCGGCGGAATCGGCGGTTCGTCCTTGCTCGGCTCCAGCATCAGCCCATGCCGCATCAGCATCGGGATGTTGGCGAGCGCGAACAGGAAGGTGACGGGGAGGAAGAACCACAGTTTGAAGCCGACCCAGAAATCGGTGCTGGTCGTGCGCCAGACGGCTTCGTTCACCACCGCCATGGCGAGGAAGAAGCCGATCCAGTTGCGGGTGAGCTTGCGCCAGCCGGTCTCCGACAGGCCGGGATAGGCCGATCCGAGCACGAGCTGGAGCAGGTTGCGGCTGGTGAGGAGGCCGAACAGCAGCACCGCGCCGATGGCGGCATAGACCATGGTCGGCTTCATCTTGATGAAGGTCTCGTCCTGCAGCCAGAGCGTAATCCCGCCCAGCACCAGCACCATCAGGCCGGAGAACCAGAGCATCGGCGAGATGTGCTTGTAGCGAAAGCGCGAGATCGCCATCGCGATGGTGATCGCGACCATGAAGGCGACCGTCGCGGTGAAGATGCCGCGCATGAAATTGACGGCGAAGAAGACGACCAGCGGTCCGAGGTCGATCAGCAGCCGCGCGCCGGCGCCTGGCGCTTCCTTCTGCTCTACGGTCATTGGATGGCTCCTTCGGTGCCCATCGCCCCGGGCAGGGAGCGGAGAGGGAGGCTCCAGACCATCGTCCTCATCGGCCGGCTCCCGAAATGGCGCGCGCGACTTCCGCGGGGTCAAAGGGGCGCAGATCGTCCAGCCCCTCGCCGATGCCGATGGCGTGGATCGGCAGGCCGTAGCGATCGGCGGCCGCGACCATGACGCCGCCCCGGGCGGTGCCGTCGAGCTTGGTCATGACGAGGCCGGTGACGCCCGCCACCTCGCGGAACACCTCGATCTGGCTCAACGCATTCTGCCCGGTGGTGGCGTCGAGCACGAGCACCACGTCGTGCGGCGCGGCGGGGTTGAGGCGGCCGAGCACGCGCCGGATCTTGGCGAGTTCGTCCATCAGATGCGTCTTGTTCTGGAGGCGGCCGGCCGTGTCGACGATCAGCACGTCGATCCCTTCGGCGGTCGCTTTCTTGACGCCGTCGAACACGATCGCCGAGCTGTCGCCGCCTTCGGGGCCGGTGATGATCGGAACGCCGATCCTCCCGGCCCAGACTTCAAGCTGCGCGATGGCGGCGGCGCGGAACGTGTCGCCGGCAGCGAGCAGCACCGAATAATCCTGTTCCATGAACAGGTGCGCCAGCTTGGCGATGGTCGTGGTCTTTCCCGAACCGTTGACGCCGACGACGAGGATCACCTGCGGCCGCGGGAAGGCCTCGATCTCGAGCGGCTTGGCGACCGGCGCCAGGATCTTCTCGAGCTCCTGCGCCACCACCTCGCGCACGGCGGCTTCGGACAGGCCGCGCTCGAACCGCTCGTCGGCCAATCGCGCACGCACCTTGGCGGCCGTCGTGGGTCCGAGGTCGGACGCGATCAGCGCCTCCTCGATGTCGTCGAGGGTGCGGTCGTCCAGCGCCTCGCGGGTGAACAGGCCCGTCAGATTATCGCCCAGCCGGTCCGAGGTCTTGCGGAAGCCGGCGCGCATACGGTCCAGCCAAAGCGTGTCGGTCACGAAGTCACTCCGATCAGCATTCCGTCTTCCACTCTGGTGATGTTCGCCTCCACGATTGCGCCTTCTACGCCGTCCACGCGGACGGGCGCGAAATTTTCGGCATGGCCGGTGCCGCCGCGCTCGACCAGCACCCGCTGGCGGGTCCCCGCCAGCCGGTCGAGCCAGGCCGCCCGCCGCCGCGCCGCAGCCTCGCGCAGCGCGCGGGCGCGCGCCTTGACGACGGGCTGCGGGACCTGTGGCATGCGGGCCGCGGGCGTGCCGGCGCGCGGCGAGAAGGGAAAGATGTGCGCCATCACGATGTCGCACTCCTCGATCAGGGCGAGGCTGTTGGCGTGCATCTCCTCGGTCTCGGTAGGGAAGCCGGCGATGAGGTCCGCGCCGATCGCGATTTCCGGGCGCCGGTCCTTCAAGCGGGCGACCGTCTCCACCGCGTCGGCGCGGCCGTGGCGGCGCTTCATGCGCTTCAACACCATGTCGTCGCCGGCCTGGAAGCTCATATGGAGGTGCGGCATGAAGCGCGGCTCGCCCGTCGCGATTTCGAACAGGCGCGGGTCGAGCTCGATACAGTCCAGCGAAGAGAGGCGCAGGCGCGGCAGATCGGGCACATGGCGCAGGATCCGCTCGACGAGGAGACCGAGCGTCGGCGCGCCCGGCAGGTCCGGCCCGTAGGAGGTGACGTCCACCCCCGTCAGCACCACTTCGCGAAAGCCTTCCCCGACCAGCGCCTTGACGCGATCGACCACCAGGCCGGCGGGCACCGAGCGGCTGTTGCCGCGGCCGTAGGGGATGATGCAGAAGGTGCAGCGATGGTCGCAGCCATTCTGCACCTCGACGAACGCCCGCGCCCGCTCGGCAAAGCCGGCGACGAGATGAGGCGCGGTCTTCCGCACCGCCATGATGTCCGAGACGCGCACTTCGGCGCCCCCCGTCATCCCGGCGAAGGCCGGGATCTCTCTCCCGTCGTCGAGCGTGAGGTCGTGAGATTCCGGCGTTCGCCGGAATGACGCGGGGTCCATTTTCTCCCGATTGCCGATCACCCGGCTCACTTCGGGCATGCGGGCGAAGGTCTCGGGTTCCACCTGGGCGGCGCAGCCGGTCACGATGATGCGCGCCTCGGGCCGCGCGCGTTTGGCCCTGCGGATCGCCTGCCGCGTCTGGCGCACCGCCTCGCCGGTCACCGCGCAGCTGTTGACGATGACGAGATCGTCGGCGCCGGCGGCGAGCGCCCGCATTGCCTCGCTTTCGGCCGCGTTGAGCCGGCAGCCGAGCGTGATCAGCTCCGGTCCACTCACAGCGCGACCTCTCCGGCGAAGACGGGGGTCGCCGGGCCGCTCATCCGGATCGTGCCGCCCGGCGCCCAGTCGATCAGGAGCGGCCCGCCTGGCAGCCGCACCTCGACCGGGCCGCGCGCTAGGCCGCGCCGGACCGCCGCCACGGCGGTCGCGCAGGCGCCGGTGCCGCAGGCCTGGGTCAGACCCGCGCCGCGCTCCCAGACGCGCAGGTCGATGGCCCCGCCCGCGAGGCGCGCGACATTGACGTTGACCCGCTGCGGGAAGAGCGGGTCGTTTTCGATCATCGGCCCCAGCCGGGCGAGATCGACCGCCGCCGCATCCTCGACGAAGAAGACGATGTGCGGGTTGCCGACATTGACGGCGGCGGGGCGTTGCAGCGCTTCCCAGCCGACCGGCATGTCGGCCGTATCCATGGCGTAAGCGAGGGGAATGTCCTCCCAGCCGAACCTGGGCGCGCCCATGTCGACGGTGGCGGCGCTCCCGTTCGCCGAGGCGGCGATGACGCCGCCCTTCGTCTCGATCCGGCTTTCGCCGCCCGCCAGCAACGCGACGCAGCGCGCGGCATTGCCGCAGGCTTCCACCTCGCCGCCATCGGCGTTGAAGATGCGCATGCGCAGGTCCGCGACGTCCGATGGCTCGAGGAGGATCAGCTGGTCGCAGCCGATGCCGGTCTTCCGGTCCGCGAGCGCCCGCGCCCGCGCGGCATCCATCGCGAGCGCCTCCTCGCGGCCGTCGAAGATCACGAAGTCGTTTCCGAGCCCGTGCATTTTATGGAAGCGCCGGTTCATGCGCCCCCGCATCTAGGGAGCGGGCGAAGGCAAGTCCAGTTGGCGGGAGGGGCAGGGGAGCGCCGGAACCCCCGCCGCCGTCACCTGCGGACGGAGCGGCGCAGCGGCTCTTCGATCGCGGTGGGCATGGGCGCGGTGCGCGGGCTGGGGAGGAGCGCGCGCGACGCGAGCAGCTTGCGCACCTCCGCGGCGGGCACCGGCCGGCCAAACAGATAGCCCTGGCCCTGATAGTCGCCGATCGAACGCAGGCGCGCCTCGACCAGTTCGTCCTCGATGCCTTCGGCGGTGACCGCGAGCCCGAGGCTCTCGGCGAGCCGGGTGATCGCGGTGACGATCGCGACGCTTTCGGTATTCTCCGTGATCGACGCGATGAAGCTGCGGTCGATCTTGATCCGGTCGAACGGAAGCGCCCGCAAATGGGCGAGCGAGGAATAGCCGGTGCCGAAATCGTCGAGCGCCAAGCGGACGCCCTGGTTCTTGAGGCTGGCGACGATCGATTGGGCGAGCCCCAGATTCTCGAAAAGCGAGCTTTCAGTGATCTCGACTTCCAGCCGCTCCGGCGGGAAGCCGGTTTCGACCAGAAGCTTGGTGATCTTCTGCGCGAACCAGGGGTCCTTGAGCTGCACCGGCGATATGTTGACGGACAGGGTAAGGCTGGGGTCCCAGCTCTTGGCTTCCTCGAAAGCCTGGCGCATCACGGCGAGCGACAGATCTCCGATCAGGCCGCATTCTTCCGCGATGGTGATGAATTCGTCGGGACAGACGATGCCGCGTTCCGGATGATTCCAGCGCGCCAGCATCTCGAGCCCGTGGAGGCTGCCGCTGACGAGATCGATCTGCTGTTCGAAGAAGGGCACGAAATCGCCGGCGGGGATGCCGGTGCGCAGGCCCGCCTCGATCGCGTTGCGGCTCTGCAGCTCGCGCTCCATGCTCGCGTCGAACCAGACGAAGCGGCCGCGGCCGAGCTTCTTGGCCTGGTACATGGCGATGTCGGCGCGGCGGGTGAGCGCCTCGACACTGGTGCAGTCCGGACCCGAGCGGGCGATCCCGACCGAGGCGCTGACATGGGTGTGGACGCCGGCGAGATCGAACGGTTTGCCGAGCCGGTCCACCACATATTCGGCGATCCGGTCCACCTCCGCCGGTGCCGCCGGGTCGATCAGGAAGGCGGCGGCGAATTCGTCTCCGCCGAGCCGCGCCGCGACGGCGGTGCGCGGCAGCGTCTTCTGGATGACCTCGGCCGTCATCCGGAGGAGATTGTCGCCGGTGAGGTGGCCGTGAATGTCGTTGACGTTCTTGAAGCCGTCGATGTCGATGATCAACATCGCCACCGCCTGGCGGCGCTTCAGCGACGACGCCATCAGCTCGTTGGCGGCCTGCGCGAACGAGCGGCGGTTCAGGAAGCCGGTCAGGGGATCGGAGGAGGCGAGCGAGTGGGCACGCCGTTCCGCCGCGGTGCGCTCCTCGACCTCGCG
>NZ_JBKBMQ010000010.1:0-145622 GCF_046295735.1 Allosphingosinicella sp. | reverse complement strand
GTTCCACCCTCGTCCACCACCTCGGTGGGCTCTTCCGCGCTTCGCGGCGCGAACTTCTCCAGCTCCAGCCAGTCCCTGAACGGCAGGCCGTAGAGCATATCCATCACTTCATATTCGAGCCCGCCCGGCTGCGAGGCGGACGAATTCCACAGCGCCACCACGCCCGACCGGCGCCGCGGATCGAACATGATCAGCGACCGGTAGCCGCGGACGCCGCCGCGATGCGCCACCACTTCATTCCCCGCATAGTCGAAGACGCGCCAGCCAAGGCCGTAGCGGGCATCGGCGATCCGCTCCTGATACTTGCGGCGCCGCGCCCGTTCGCCCGGCGTGGCGGTGCGCGGCGCGTGGGCGAGCGCCAGCACCCGTTCGTTCAGAACCTCGGGCTCCGCCCCCATCTGCGCGCGCAGCCAGATGGCCAGATCCTTGATCGATCCGTTAACCCCGCCCGCGGCCGGCACACGGTAATAGGGCTCCGTCACTTCGACCGGCTTCGAGTTCCTGCCGCCGACATGCGGCCGCGCCCAGCTCGGCGCGGTCATCAGCCCCTCCATGCTCATCGAGGCGCCGGTCATGCCGAGCGGCAGAAACAAGCGTTCGCGCACCGCATCGGCATAGGTCTTGCCGGTGGCGCGCTCCACCGCCTCGGCCGCCGCGTCGAACGCGACATTCTGATAGGCATGGCATTGGCCGACGGGACAGATCAGGCTGAGTTCGTTCAGCGAAGCGCGAAGCATCCGCGGATCGAGCCCGTCCTCGAGCTTGGAATCGTTGGCATGGGCGAAGATGCCGAGCGTGTGGGCGAGCACGTCGGCGAGTGTCGCCACCTGCTCCTTCCCCTCCGGCAGCCTGAGCGTCGAGGAATAGCGGCTGACCGGCTCGTGGAGCGACAGCTTGTTCTCCTCCGCGAGCAAGGCGACCATGTCGCCGGCCACGCCCTTGGACAGGGAGGCCCAGCGGAACACCGTGTTGGGCGTAACCGGATCGCGGCTCCCGGCGATCGTCTCGCCATAGCCCTTGAGGAAGCGGATCTCCCCGTCCTCGACGATGCCGACGGCGAGGCCCACCATATTGTTGCGCTCGATCAGCAGCCGCAGCCGCGCATCGATGCGGGCATAGTCGATGGCGCCGCGCGGACGGGCGTGGGCCGCCTCGCCGATCGTCGCCTGGAAGCTGCCCGGATCGGCGGTGGCGCGCTCGATCTCCTGCTCGACCGCGCTGGGACCCTCGTCCGGCTCGACGAAGCGGATACCGGTGGCGGCCCAGACGATGCCGGCGAACAACAGAACCGGTACGAAAATCCAGGCAAAACGCCGCACCGACACCCTCTCAACTCTCCCCCCGGCGGTTCGCCCCCGCGCGGCCGCTCCCGGTTCCTGCCCTTAGACCCGGCGGCCGCCGAAAGATAGGTCCGGTGGCAAGGGTTTAGACGCGGCACCTCGACAGCGGGGCGCCGCTTTGCCACGCTCGCGCAATGCGGGAAAAGGAATTGCGGCTGGCGCTGGTCTGTTACGGAGGGATCAGCCTTGCCGTCTACATGCACGGCATCACCAAGGAGATCTGGCACCTCGCCCGGGCGAGCCGCGCCTACCATGCGCGCGAGCCGCGCCGCGAGGGCAGCGAGGGCGTCTACCGGCGCCTGCTGGAAGCGCTCGCCGAGGAATGCGGGCTGGAGCTGCGCGTCTTCACCGACATCCTCGCCGGCGCGAGCGCGGGCGGGATCAACGCCATCTTCCTCGCCGACGCGGTCTCGACCGGCCGGTCCCTGGAACCGCTCACCGAATTGTGGCTGGAGACGGCGGATGTCGACCGGCTGATCGATCCCGACGTCAGCAAGGTCTCGCGGCTCGCCAAGACGGCGGCGGTGCCGTTCGCCTGGGCGCTTTCGGCCCGCCGCGGCGGCGCGGTCGAGCAGACGGTGGAGGCCGACCACCGCCAGGAGGTGCGGGCCAAGCTCGCCAATTTCGTGCGCTCGCGCTGGTTCGCGCCGCCGTTCGGCGGGGCCGGCTTCACCCGGCTGCTGCTCGACGCGTTCGACGCGATGCGCGCCGGGCCGCAGGGGCCGCCGCTGCTGCCCGATCACCAGCCGCTGGACCTGTTCGTCACCGTCACCGATTTTCACGGCCATCCCCAGCGACTGCGCCTCAACTCACCGCCCGAAGTGATTGAGACCGAACACCGCCTCACCCTCTCCTTCCGCGACGCCGGCGGTGCCGAGCGGGGGCTCGCCGACGCGGCGGAGCTCGCCTTCGCCGCCCGGGCGACCGCCAGCTTCCCGGGCGCCTTCCCGCCCTTCCGCGTCGGCGAACTGGACGCGGTGCTGGAGGAACGGGGGCGGGCATGGCCCGGGCGCACCGACTTCCTGCTCCGCGCCCTCCCCCGCCACGCCGCCGTCGGAGATGCCGAGCAGGCGGTGCTGATCGACGGGTCGGTGCTCGCCAACGCGCCCTTCGGCCCGGCCATGGCCGCGCTCCACAACCGGCCGGCCCGGCGCGAGGTGGACCGCCGCTTCGTCTATATCGATCCGCGCCCGGGGCTGTTCAGCGTCCGGCTCGGCGCGACCGGCGAGAACGACCTTCCCGGCTTCTTCGCCACCATCTTCGGCGCGATGTCCGACATTCCGCGCGAACAGCCGATCCGCGACAATCTGGAGGCGATCGACCGCCGCTCGTCCCGCATCCGCCGGCTGCGGCGGATCGTCGCCTCGATGCGCCCCGAGGTGGAGGCGGCGATCGAGCGCACGTTCGGCACCACCTTCTTCCTCGCCAGCCCGACGCCGAGGCGCTTCGCGGCCTGGCGGGCGAGGGCGCAGGTCGAGGCGGCGCGCGGCGCGGGCTTCGCTTATGCCGCCTACGGCCAGCTCAAGATGTCCAACGTGGTCGAGGAAGTCGCCGCCCGCATCTTCCGCCTGGGCGGCGGCGGCAGCGCCGAGCGGTGCCGGATCGTCCGCCAGGCGATCTGGGACGCCGTGCGCGCCGCCCGCCTCACCGCGCCGGACGCGATGACCGCGACGGGCGCGCGCGTCGACGTCGTCGAATTCCTGCGCAATTTCGATCTTCCCTTCCGCAGCCGCCGCCTGCGCTTCGTCGCCCGGCAGCTGACCGAGGAGGATCACGGCTTCGATTCGCCGCCCGAGGCGCGCGAACGGGTGCGGCGCACGCTCTACGACCTGATCGGCCGCTACCGCGACGCGGCCGACGGCGGCCGTGCCGACGCGGCCGCCCGCGCCGATTTCGCCGCCGTGGCGGAAGCGCCGGAGGCGGCGCTCGTGGCGTTCGCCCGAACGCTCGACCTGCGCCACCTGGACGACGAGGCCGACGCCCGCTTCACCGCCGCCCTCACCGGGCTGAGCCGCGCCGACCGGAGGGCGCTCATCCTCACCTATCTCGGCTATCCCGTCTACGACATCGCCACTTTGCCGCTGCTGCAGGGCGAAGGCCTCGACGAATTCGATCCGGTGAAGGTGGACCGCATCTCCCCGGACGACGCGACCGCGATCCGGTCGGGCGGCGCGGAAGCCACGCTGAAGGGCATCCAGTTCAACAGCTTCGGCGCCTTCTTCAGCCGCGCCTATCGCGAGAACGACTATTTGTGGGGCCGGCTCCACGGCGCGGAGCGGTTGATCGACATCGCCGTCTCCGCCCTGCCCGACGGCGTCCACCTCCCGCCGGGACGAACGACGGAGCTGAAGCGGCAGGCGTTCCGCGCGATCCTCGAGGAGGAGAAGGATCGCCTCACCTCGGTCCCCGCCCTGTTCGAGGAGCTGGATCGGGAGATCGGCTAGCCGGCGATGGCCACGCCGCACTGGACGCACCGGCGATTTTGATAGAGGTAGGGCCGCTCGGGAGGCTTTGCGATGCAGTTTCTGAAGACCCTGTTCTGGGTGGTCGTGGCGGTCGGCCTGGTGCTGTTCGCGAGCGTCAACTGGGTCCCGGTGACGATCCGCCTGTGGGGCGGGCTCGAGGCGGACGTGAAGCTGCCCGCTTTGGTGATCGCCGCCTTCCTGCTGGGCTTCCTGCCGATGTTCGCGGTGCACCGCGCCAAGCTCTGGTCGATCCGGAGGCGGCAGGAGACGCAGGACCGGGTGACCGTGGTCAACCCGCCCGCCCCGCGCCCCGCCACCGCCTCCCCCGCCGACGAAGACCGGATTGCGACCGACAGCGACGTCTGGCCGGCGCGATGAAGAGCCCGATCTTCGTCGCCGTCGACACGCCCGACCTCGCCCGCGCCAGGGCCATCGCGGCCCGCGTGCGCAACCATGTCGGCGGGCTGAAGCTCGGCCTCGAATTCTTCTGCGCCAACGGCCGCGCCGGCGTGCGCGAGATGGCGGAGCTCGGTCTTCCCCTCTTCCTCGATCTGAAGCTGCACGACATCCCGAACACCGTCGCCAAGGCGGTGCAGGCGCTGCGCCCGCTGGAGCCCGCCATCCTGACCGTCCACGCCGCCGGTGGTCGCGCGATGATGGAGGATGCCAAGGCCGCCGCGCCGACCGGCACCAAGGTGGTCGCCGTCACCGTCCTCACCAGTCTCGACGCCGACGATCTGTCCGCGACCGGCATTTCCGGCGATCCGCACGGCCAGGTCGAGCGCCTGACCGGCCTTGCCCGCTCCGCCGGCCTCGACGGCGTCGTCTGTTCGGGAGCCGAAGTGGCGTCGGCGCGGCGCCTGTGGCCGGACGGCTTCTTCGTCGTGCCCGGAGTCCGGCCCGCCGACGCGCATGTCGGCGACCAGAAGCGGGTGGTGACCCCGCGCCAGGCGCTCGACGCCGGCGCGTCGGTGCTGGTGGGCGGCCGCCCGATCACCACCACCCAGGATCCCGAGCA
The DNA here is from genome assembly GCF_046295735.1 of Allosphingosinicella sp. Lineage (GTDB taxonomy): Bacteria > Pseudomonadota > Alphaproteobacteria > Sphingomonadales > Sphingomonadaceae > Allosphingosinicella. The sequence goes on along the minus strand of NZ_JBKBMQ010000010.1, from coordinate 140,799 downwards.
CGCCACCCACGCGATCGAGGAGGAGCCCTCGTCTCCACTCTCCCCTTCCTGCACGCAGGGAGGATTTACACGCCTCCTCCCCCGCCTTATCCGCCTCCCCGAGGAGACGACCCGATGAGTTGGCTCAACCGAGTCCGCAACAGCATACCCTTCCTTCCCAAGCGCGAGACGCCGGACAATCTGTGGCACAAGTGCCGCGAATGCGGCGCGATGGTGTTCACCCGCGAATGGGAGGAAAATCTCAACGTCTGCCCGCGCTGCGACCATCACGGCCGCATCGGCGCCCGGCAGCGCTTCCAGATGCTGCTCGATCCGGGCTTCACCCTGCTGGCCCCGCCGCAGGTGAAGGAGGATCCGCTGAAGTTCCGCGACACCAAGCGCTATACCGACCGCATCCGCGAGGCGCGGCAGAAGACGTCCGAGCATGACGCCTTCCTCAACGCGCGCGGCACCATCGACGGGCGGCGCGCCGTCGTCGGGGTGCAGGATTTCGCCTTCATGGGCGGATCGATGGGCATGGCGGTCGGCGCCGCCTTCGTCGCCGGCGCGCGCGCCGCCATTCACGACCGGGCACCTTTCATCGTGTTCACCGCCGCCGGCGGGGCGCGGATGCAGGAAGGCATTTTGTCGCTGATGCAGATGCCCAAGAGCACGGTCGCGATCGCCGAGCTGCGCGAGGCGGGCCTGCCTTATGTCGTCGTCCTCACCGATCCGACGACCGGCGGCGTGACCGCCTCCTACGCAATGCTGGGCGACGTGCAGATCGCCGAGCCCGGCGCGCTGATCGGCTTCGCGGGGCAGCGGGTGATCGAATCGACCATCCGCGAGAAGCTCCCGCAGGGCTTCCAGCGGGCCGAATATCTGCTCGATCACGGGATGGTCGACATGGTGGTGCACCGCCACGAGCTCAAGCAGCGCCTGTCCCTCCTCATCTCCTACCTCGCGCCCGAGCGGGAGGCGGCGTGAACCCGCCCCCCCTCCGTCGGAGGGGAACGGAAACGGCGAAGAGATCCCGTCGGCCGCCCGCGAGGCGCGGCTAGATGGACCGCGCCGTCTCCGACGATCCCGCCGTCCAGGCGCAGCTCGACCGGCTCGCCCGCTTGTCGCCGGGGGCCGACACGCTCGGCCTCGGCCGCGTCTCCGCGCTGCTCGGGCGGCTGGGCCATCCCGAACGGCGCCTGCCGCCCGTGCTCCACGTCGCCGGGACCAACGGCAAGGGGTCGGTCTGCGCCTTCCTGCGCGCCGCGATCGAGGCGGCGGGGCTGGAGACCCATGTCTATACCAGCCCCCATCTCGTCCGGTTCAACGAGCGCATCCGCATCGCCGGCCGCCTGATCGAGGATGCGGCGCTCGCCGCCCTGCTGGCCGAAGTGCTGGACGCGGCGGGCGACATGGAGGTGAGTTTCTTCGAAGCCACCACCGCGGCCGCTTTCCTCGCTTTCTCCCGCATTCCGGCCGACGCCTGCATCGTGGAGGTCGGGCTCGGCGGCCGGCTCGACGCCACCAATGTCGTCCCCGATCCGCTGGTCTGCGGCATCGCCCAGCTCGGCCTCGACCACCAGGCCTTTCTCGGCGACCGGATCGAGGACATCGCCGCGGAAAAGGCCGGAATCGCCAAGCCCGGCGCTCCGCTCGTCACGCTCAACTATCCGCCGGGAATGGCCGAACGGATCGAAGCCGCCGCGGCGGGCGCCGGCGCCGACTGGCTGCCGCGCGGCGGCCGGTGGGACGCCGCGCTTTATCGCGAGCGCCTCCATTATCGCGACGAGGCCGGCCGGCTCGACCTGCCGCTGCCGCGCCTGGCCGGCGCGCACCAGGCGACGAATGCCGGCCTCGCCATCGCCATGCTGCGCCACCAGCGCGCGCTTCCGGTGGGCGAGGCGGCGCTGCGGGCGGCGATGGGCTGGGCGGAATGGCCGGCCCGGCTGCAGCGGCTCGGCCCCGGACCGCTGCGCGATCTCCTCCCCGGCGATGCCGAGCTGTGGCTGGACGGCGGCCACAATCCCGCCGCCGCCCGCGCCGTCGCCGATTTCTTCCGCGCCCACGTGCCGGCCGACCGGCCGTTCCACATCGTCTTCGGCCTGCTCGCCAACAAGGATGCGGCCGGGGTGCTGAAGCCCTTCCGCGGCCGCGCCATCACGCTGCACGCCATTCCGGTGCCGGGCCACGCCTGCCACGCGCCGGCCGATCTGGCGGCCCGCGCGCGCGAGGCGGGGATGAGCGCGCTCCAGGCCGCCTCGCCCGCGGACGCGCTCGGCTGGATCGCCCGCCACGCCGACCGCGCCCGCCCGCCGATCGTCCTCATCCTCGGCTCGCTCTACCTCGCCGGCGAGGTGCTGCGCGAGAACCGGCAGTTCCCGACCTGATCCGCGCGCCGGCCGCCGGCGGCTTGCATCCCGGGCCCGGGCGCGGCATCGGCAAGGGCTGGAGGCAGTGATGATCGAACTGGACGACGAACAGCAGCGCGCCCGCACATGGTTCGAAACCCTGCGCGACCGCATCTGCGCGGAATTCGAGGCGATCGAGCGGGAGGCGGGCGGCGACGCGGCCTTCGGCTACACGTCCTGGGACCGGACCGATCCGGACGGCGCGCCGGGCGGCGGCGGCGTGCGCGGGCTGATGAAGGGCAAAGTGTTCGAAAAGGTTGGCGTCAACGTCTCCACCGTCGGCGGCCGTTTTTCGGAGGAGTTCGCGCGCACCATCCACGGCGCGGCCGACGATCCGCGCTTCTTCGCCACCGGCATCAGCCTCGTCGCCCATATGGCGAACCCGCACGTGCCGGCCGTCCACATGAACACCCGCTTCCTCGCCACCACGCGGCGCTGGTTCGGCGGCGGCGCCGACCTCAACCCGCCCATACCCTATGAAGAGGACACGGCCGCCTTCCACGCCCGCCTGCGCGCCGCCTGCGCCGCCCACGACCAGACCTTCTACGATCGCTTCGCCAAATGGGCGGACGACTATTTCTACATCCCGCATCGCGGCGTCCATCGCGGCGTGGGGGGCATCTTCTACGACCATCTGGAAGGGCCGTTCGAAGAGACCTTCGCCTTCACCCGCGACGTGGGCGAGGCCTTTCTGGACGTCTTCCCGAGGATCGTGCGGCGGCGGATGGAGACGCCGTTCACGCCGGAGGACAAGGCGCGGCAGCTCGAATATCGCGGCCGCTATGCCGAGTTCAACCTGATCTACGACCGCGGCACCTTGTTCGGCCTCAAGACCGGCGGCAATGTCGACGCCATCCTGATGAGCCTTCCCCCGGTCGCGACCTGGAACTGACCGCCGCGGATCCGATGCTCAGCCCCGTGCCCAGCGGCCATGTCGCCACCGTCGTCACCTTTCTCGAAATGCGCGAACGGCCGCGCCCCCGGCCGGTGCCGTCGTCCCCCCTTCGCATGGCCCGGTGGCACGACCCCGATCCGGCGCGCTACCGGCTGCTGTTCGAGCGGGTGGGCGGGCGCTGGCTCTGGTATTCGCGCCTCGCGATGGACGATGCGACGCTGCGGGCGAACATGGCGGAGGTCCATGCGGTGATCGATCCGAGGGGCGTCGAGGTCGGCATGCTGGAGCTCGATTTCCGCACCGCGGGCGAATGCCTGATCCGCTTCCTCGGCCTGGTCCCCGAACTCGCCGGCAAGGGCCACGGCCGATGGTTGTTCGCGCAGGTGATGGCGCTCGCCTGGCGCGAGGGCGTGGAGCGGGTCCATGTCACGACCTGCTCGCTCGACCACGCGGCCGCCTTGCCCTCTTACCTGAAGGCCGGCTTCACCGCCTTTCGCCGCGCCCTCGAAACCTTTCCCGATCCGCGGCTCGCCGGGCTGCTGCCCGCCGATATCGCCCCCCAGATCCCGGTCATCCGCTGATCATCGAACCTCGGGTTCGGCGCGCGAATCCTCGTACAAGCTGAGCAGGTGCAGGCCGCCGCCCGAGGCGCCCGAGACGTAGATGTCGAGGCCGGGTGCGTAGCCGATGCCCTCGCCGACCGGATAGACGGCGTAAGTCACGCCGGCGCGGGAGAGCTGAAGGACCGGCCCCTCGCCCGGCTCCAGGACGACGATCTCGCCCGCAGGCGTCCGGTAGGTTCCCGGCGCCGCCGCCGCGCCTCGTATCGGCGAGGCGAGTTCGGCCTCCGCCGCCTCCCCCTTGTCCGCGGCGAACGCGACGAGCGCCCGCTGCAGCCGCTGCTGCCACTCGGGCGCGAGTGTGTTGTTGGTCACCATCGCGACGCTGATGCGGGCTTCGGCATCCCAATAGAGCATGTGGTGGAAGCCCCTATGGTGACCGACATAATGGCAGCGGCGGCGGTCGGCCGCGCAATACCAGTTTCCCAGCGTCAGGCCCGAGCGTCCTCCCGGCAGGTCCACCGGCGCGGCGGCGAGCGGGCGCAAATGCGCGAGGCTGGACCACCAGGCCGCGCCCCATTCGGCCAGCGCGGCGGCGCTGACGCTGACGTTGCTCCCACCGTAAAAGGCCTCATTCTCCCCGCTGTCGGCGGGTTCGCTGCGTCCGTCCGCCATCCGCCGATGGCCCACCGCCCTGCCGCTCCAGTCCGCCAGCGCGACCGGGCGTGGTCGGATGCCGTCGGGCAACCCGGCATGTTCGCGCAGGACCTCCACATAAGAACGGCCGGTCACCCGCTCGGCGATCAACGCCAGCGTGTCGTAACAGATGTTGCAGTAGGAAAAGGCGCTGCCGGGGGCGAAGCGCGGCGCCGGCTCCAGCTCCCCGATCCGCGACAGGAGGTCGGCATTGGTCCTGCCCGCCACCGGCTGCAGCGGCTCATAATCGGGCAGGCCGGCCGAATGGGCGAGCAGATCGCGCACGCGGGTGTCGGCGTGCGGATATTCGGCGACATAGTCCCGCACCGGCGCGTCGAGCCGCACCCGTCCCTCGACAACCAGCGACAGGACGGCCGCCGCCGTCATCGGCTTGGCCAGCGACGCGCTGTCGACCGGCGTGGTGGCGGTGAAGGCCGCGCCGGAAACGGGATCGGCAAGGCCGTGTGCGGCTGAAAAACGCACGCCGTCGGCGTTTCGGACGACCACGGCACCGGTGAAGATCCCTTCCTTGCCGAGCCGCTCCAGTGCCGCCGCCATCGGCGCAGCCTCGGCACCGCCGGAGATCAGGGCCGCGAACGCGACCAGTCCCGCCAACCGCAAATTGCGGGAGGATCGCGCCATGCCAGCCGTGAAGTGAGCCACCATCCTGCAAGCGTGCCCGTGGAGACCGGCACGCGCAAGCGCGGACCTTCACGCCGCCGCGGTGCAGCTCAGCCGAAAATGCCTTCCATATCGTCCGGGCCGCCGCCCACCAGCTGGGCGTAAACGCGCGAGAAGAGCGTCATCATGAAGGCGGTGACCAGCGCCTGGATCACGGCCGTCACCAGCAGGATCAGGAAGGAGCCGAAGCCGCCGCCCGGCTGGGGCGGGCCGGCGACGAGGATGACGAGCAAGCCGAACACGGCGCCGACCGCCATCATGACGACCAGCATGGCGAGCAGGACGAGGAGGAGGAGCCCGAGCAGCTTCCAGAAGACCGGGCCGGTCAGGCTCCAGCTGCGCTTCAGGATGGCGATCGGGCCGCCCGGCTCCACCGCCGCCACCGGCGTGGTGAGGAGCAGCCGCACGCCGATCGTAACGCCGGCCGCGATCAACAGCAAAACGGCGACGACCGCCCCGGCGCCCGTCGCGCCCCTGGCTGCGCTGAAGCCTATGACCACAAAGATCGGCAGGAAAAGGAGGGCAAGGCCGAGCGCCGCCAGCAGCAGCGCGCCCAGCAAGGGCAGGAAGCGGCGCCCACCCACGCGGATCGCTTCGCCCACCGACAGGCCGGGGCGGAGCGCGAGGGCGCACAAGGCGATCGTTCCTATCAGCGTCACCGACATCATCGGCAGCATCAGCAGACCCCCGACCACGCTCGGCTCCGCCTGCGGCTGGCCGGGAACGGCGCCGCCGCTCAGCGACTGGACCAGCGCCTGCGGCAGCGCGACCAGCAGGAAAGCGACCGGCAGCACGAGGCGCGCCTCCCGCCGCAGGAAGGCGGCGCTCTCGCTCCAGGCGTCGCTCACCGAAATTCTCGACATTCTTCTCTCTCCCCACGGCCGCGCTGCTTTGTTATGCGCGGCCCCGATGACAGGCGCAACGCATCGGGACGCGGAGGTAACGGTGGAAACCGGCGGCGTCGAGTGGCGCGTCTCTCCCGGGCTCGTTCCCTATCCCGACGCGCTGGCCGAGATGGAGGAGCGGGCGGCCGCGGTGCTCGAAGGCCGGGCGCCGGAACTCGTCTGGCTGCTCGAACATCCGCCGCTCTATACCGCCGGCACCAGCGCCGATCCCCGGGAACTTTTCAACCCCGACGGCTTTCCCGTCTACGAGGCCGGCCGAGGCGGGCGCTATACCTATCATGGACCGGGACAACGGGTCGGCTATCTGATCCTGGATCTCGGCGCGCGCGGACGCGACGTCCGGGCGTTCGTCCATGCGCTGGAAGGCTGGCTCATCGATGCGCTCGGCGATCTCGACATCGCCGCGCGGCGGGCGCCCGGACGGATCGGCATCTGGGTGGACCGGAACGGGACGGAGGCGAAAATCGGCGCAATCGGGGTCCGCGTGAGGCGCTGGATCACGATGCACGGCTTCGCCGTCAACGTGGCGCCGGAACTTTCTCACTTCTCAGGCATAGTGCCCTGCGGTATCGCTGAGTTTCCAGTGACCAGTATGACTGAGATGGGAGTGTCCGACGGACAGCTGCGTTTCGACTTGGCACTGAAGCGAAGGCTCCACCGGTTCCTCGCGTCTCTGGGGGGGAGTGGCGCTGAGGGTTGAGAGCCGCATCCTTTCCGTTTATCGTGCAAACCGATTTGGCCAGAACAAGGGGCATCCCAACCAAATCACCAATCTAGGGAGTTTTCTCAAATGCGTGACATTTTCTCGAAAGCCATCACCGGTTCGATGATCGCCGGCGCGGCCCTCCTCGTCGCGGCTTGCGGCGGCGGCAACGACACCGCGACCACGAACAACACGGCGGTCGGCGCCGAAGACCCGTGGGCCAATGACATGGGCATGGGCAACGACATGGGCATGGGCAACGACATGGGCATGGGCATGGACAATACCGGCATGGGCATGGGCAACGACATGGGCGGCAACGCCATCGACAATGCCCAGGACCACCTGCAGAACGCCCAGCAGGAACTCCAGAACGCGCAGTAATCGCGCTTCGGATATGTCCGAATTCAGGCGGGGCTGCCGGGGAAACCCGGCAGCCCTTCCTTTTTTGGGAGGAGGCGCGATCGTTCTCCTCCCGGCTGGACATTGCGCCGCCGTCATGATCCAAGGAGCAGCCGCTCCCCCACTGCCAAGGAGGCAATCGACATGCGTCTTCCCAAAATTCTCGCCGGATCGCTGATCGCCGGCGCCGCGCTCGCCCTCTCCGCCTGCGGCGGCGGGGCCGACGACACGGCCGCGAACAATCAGGCCGCGACCGGCATCGACACCGATCCGATGTTCGACAACACGGTCGGCAACGACGTCACCGCCATCGACGCCGCGGGCGGCGGCACCGGCGATCCGCTGCTCGGCGGCCAGCCGGCCACCACCAATGTCGGGACCGGCGTGGGCACCCAGCCGGCCGGCAACGCCACCGACGCCGCCGGCAACGAGACGACCGAGGGCAACACCGTCGGCATGTAACAGGTCGGGCCGAGCGCCCGACCCGCAAGGCACGGCCCCGGAACACGGACGGCGTAGGCGCCGATCCGTCTTCCGGGGCCTCTTCATGTCCGCGGTTCCACCCTCGCGTCCGACGAGCCGTTTTCCTAGCGCGATGGATTCCAAGCGAAAATGCTGGCTTGCGGCGCCGGCATGGTTAATCCTAAGGACAGGCGCAGGGGCGGAAAAGCAGTTCGCCGGCGTCGCGGAGGGGTGGTAACATGAAGTCTCTGAAATTCGGCATCAAGGCGGCCGCGATCGCGCTCGCCAGCTCGGCGGCGCTTGCCGATCCCGGCCCGGCGGGGGCCCAGCTGTTCCTGGAGGATCCGGGTTTCGAGCGCGGACCGATCGAGCCGAGCGATCCGCTGGTCGGGCTTCCGATCCCGGGCGCGACCCCGGCCGAATATCGCGCCCATCTGCTGTGGAACCTGCGCTCCGGCCTCAACGTGGCGGCGCTGCAGTGCCAATTCTCGCCCTTTCTGCGGGCCGTGCCGAACTACAATGCCCTCCTCGCCCACCATTCGGGCGAGCTTGCCACCGCCTACAACACGATGATCGCCTATTTCCGGCGCGTCCACGGCCAGCGCGAGGGCCTGCGGATGTTCGACGATTATACGACGACCACCTACAACAATTTCTCGACGCTCTACGCGCAGCAGGGTTTCTGCCAGACGGCGTCCGCCATCACCAAGGAAGCGCTGACCAAGCCGAAGGGCGATCTCCACCAGGTGGCGGTGTCGCGTATGCGCGAGCTTCGGAGCAGCCTCGTTCCGGCGCATCCGCGGCTCGGCGTCTACAATCCCTATCTGGTCACGCAGACCATTCCGCGGGTGATCCCGCTGCCCGATTGTTCCGGGCTCCGCGGCCGTCAGCGCCGCCAGTGCGAGGCGCAGGCCTGATCCCGCCTCAGGGAAGGCCGAGCAGCTTGTGCGTCTGGATCGACAGGCGCCAGCGCGGATCGGCGAGGACGTAGTCGATCGCCGCCGCCCGCGCTGTGGCGGCGTCGGCGCCGTCCATCGGCTGGATCAGGAAATGGTCGAAGTCCCAACCGAGCAGCTCGGCCGGATCGATGCCCTGCTGCGGCCAGACCAGCTTCAGCTCGTTGCCCCGACGCTGCACCACCTCGTTGCCCGCCTTGGGGCTGACGCAGATCCAGTCGATGCCCGGCGGCGCGGCGATCGTCCCGTTGGTTTCGACCGCCAGCTCGAAGCCGCGGGCGCGAAGCGCGGCGATCAGCGGCGCATCGACCTGCAGCAGCGGCTCGCCGCCGGTCATCACCACGAGCGGGCGCGGCGCCTCGCCCCACAGCTCCGCGACCTTGGCGGCCAGCGCGTCGGCCTCGTAGCGGCCGCCATTCACGCCGTTCATCCCGACGAAGTCGGTGTCGCAGAAGCGGCAGCGGGCCTCCGCCCGGTCCTCCTCCCGCCCGGTCCACAGGTTGCAGCCCGAGAAGCGCAGGAAGACGGCGCGGCGCCCCGCCTGCATCCCCTCACCCTGCAGCGTGAGGAAGATCTCCTTGACCGCGTAGCTCATGGCGCCGCCGCATAGAGGGTGGGGTCGGGAAGCCCCGCCTCGACAAAGCCGCGCGCACGCAGCCGGCAGCTGTCGCACAGGCCGCAATGCCGCCCGTCCGGAGCGGGATCGTAGCAGGACCAGCTCATGCCCGCGTCGAGGCCGAGCCGTGCCGCCTCGGCGGCGATGTCGGCCTTGCTCATATGCTGGAGCGGGGCGTGGACCGTGAAGCGGGCGCCGCGGTCCCCGGCGGCGGTGGCGATCGCCGCGAGCTCTTCGAACGCGCGGATGAAGTCGGGGCGGCAATCGGGATAGCCGGAATAATCGAGCGCGTTGACCCCGATGAACATGTCCGACGCCCCCGCCGCCTCGGCCCAGCCGAGCGACAGCGAGAGGAATATGGTGTTGCGGGCGGGCACATAGGTGATCGGGATCGCGCCCTCCACGACCCCGCACTTCGGCACGTCCAGATCGGCGGTGAGCGCCGATCCGCCGAACGCGGTCAGGTCGAGCGGCAGGACGATGTGCCGTTCCGCGCCGAGCGCCGCGGCGATCCGCCCGGCGGCCGCGATCTCCACCCGGTGGCGCTGATTGTAGTCGATCGTCAGCGCGTAGAGACGGAAACCCCGCTCGCGCGCGATCGCAGCCGACACCATGGAGTCGAGCCCTCCGGACAGGAGACAGACGGCGATGGGAGCGGTTTCGTTCATGGCAGGCGCGGCTAGACTTCGGCACGGCGGGGCGCAAGGCTTGCCCCAAAAAAGCGGGTCGCCCGAAGGGCGGCTTGCTCAAAAAAGCGGGCCGCCCGGAGGGCGGCCCAGTGAGGCTGTGCAAGCCTTCTAGGGAGGAAAGCGTGCGCACTCGCGCGGCACACCCTCCTTATAGGCCGGCCATGGTAAACGGGCCGTTAACGGGCTGGACGCCGTCCGCCGCCGCGCGGGCACGGACCGGCGCGGCGCGCCTCGGCGCGGAAGGCGAAGGGCGCCCCGTCATGGATGCCCTGGCTGTCGATCCGGGCGAGCCGCGGCGTCTCGAGCCGAAGGCTGGTGCGGCCGAAGCCGGCGCCCGGGCAGGTATAATGGACGGTGGCGCTCTTCGCGTCCTGCGCGATCACCAGCCGCGTGCAGGCGGCGCTGCCATGCTGGATCTGCATCAGCATGCCGCGGTCCTGCGCGATGCAGATGGACGGCAGCGGACGCGCGCCGTCGCGGTCCTTCAGCGTCCACAGCCCCGGTTCCATGCGGGCGAGCACGGCCAGGCCGCCCGGCGCCTGCGTCGCGGCAGGCGCGGCGGCCGTCAAAAGGGCGGCGAGCGCGATCATCGCCCGGCGCCTGCTGCCGTTCCCTCTGGCCATCGGCCACTCCAAATAAGGCGGAGCCCCCCGCCCAGAAGCGTCCGGAGGGGCGACCGCCCGGACAGCCCGCCCATAGCAGAAGTGGGCGCCGCTGGCGACAATGCGGCCGCGCGCTCAGGCGGGATCGCCGAAGTCGCTCATTTTGATCGGGAAAACCCGGGAACAGAATTCGCAATCGACGCTGATGAAGCCGTCTTCGTCGACCATGTCCGCGCGCTCGTCGGCGCCGAATCGGCCGATCACGTCGCGCACATATTCGAAGCTGCAACGGCAGCCCTTGCGGAGCGGCACCGCGCTCAGCACCCGCACTTCCTCTTCCTCGTGGAACAGGCGCCACAGCAAATTCTCGAGCGGCAGCTCCTGGTCGAACAGCTCGTTCGCCCGGATCGTCTCGGCGAGGATGCGGACATGCTCCCATTCGGGATGGTCGAGCCGGGTGTGGAGCCGTTCGCGCCCCTCCTCCCCCTCCGGCAGGTGCTGGAGGAGGATGCCGCCCGCGATATGGCCGGTATCGTTGACCGCGAGGCGGACGAGGCTCGGTATCTGTTCGGACTGGCTGAAGAAGTGCTGCGCGGCATCGGCCAGGCTGTCGCCCTCCAGCGGCACGATCCCCTGGTAGCGCTCCTTGGTCACGGCCTGGTCGAACGTGATGGCCAGATATCCCTTGCCGAACAGGGAGGCGAGGGTCGGCAAGCCCGCCGCCTCGGCGAGCCGCTCCTTGTCGAAGCGCACATAGCCGCGAAGCTCGCCGGCTTTATAGTCGCAGACGAGCAGGTCGACGATGCCGGCCTCCGTCTGCGCCTGCATGGTAAGCTGGCCGCCGGCATCCTTCAGCATCGCCCCGAGCAAGGCGGTGAGCGTCAGCGCCTCGGACAGGATACGCGCGATCGGCGCGGGGTAATCGTGGGCGGAGAGGACGTCGTCGAGCAACGGGCCGAGCCGCACCAGCCGGCCCCGCGCGCTGCGGGTCGGGAGGGCAAAGCCGACGGCTTCGTCGAGATTGGCGGCAACGGCCGCCGACGCTTCGGGATCGGAATAGGACATGGCTGCCATGTGGCAACGCCGCGGCTGCGTTCAATATCCGCGGCGCTCAGCCCGCCCGCGGCGCCTCATATCGCCGGGCGGCGTCCGACAGGCGTTCGACGAACTCCGTCACATGCGCCTCCTCGATCACCAGCGGCGGCAGCACGCGCATCACATTGTCGCCCGCCGCGACGGTGAGGAGGCCATGCTCACGCAAATAAGTGACGAAGGCGCGGCTGTCGGTCTTCATCTTGACGCCGAGCATCAGGCCGATGCCGCGCGCGCTTTCGAACAGATGGTCGTGATTGGGGATCATCTGCTCCAGCGCGCCGCGCAGCCGCTCGCCCATCCGCGACACGTGGGCCAGGAACTCCTCGTTCGCGACCACGTCGAGCACCGCCTGGCCGGCGGCCATCGCCAGCGGATTGCCGCCATAAGTGGAGCCGTGGGTCCCGACCACCATACCGACGGCCGCCTTCTCGGTCGCCATGAAGGCGCCCATCGGGAAGCCGCCGCCGATCCCCTTGGCGGTGGCGAGGATGTCGGGTTCGACGCCATAATGTTCGTAGGCGTAGAGCTTGCCGGTGCGCGCGACGCCGCACTGGACCTCGTCGAACACCAGCATCAGGTCCTTTTCGTCGCAGGTTTCGCGAAGGCCGCGGATGAACTCCGGGCTGGCCGGTCGGATGCCGCCCTCGCCCTGCACCGGCTCCAGCAGGAAGCCGGCCGTATGCTCGTCCACCGCCGCGCGGGCGGCGTCGAGATCGTCGAAGGCGACCACCTTGAAGCCGGGCAGCAGCGGCGCGAAGCCGTCGCGCAATTTCTCCTGGTCGGTCGCGCTGATCGTGCCGAGCGTGCGGCCGTGAAAGGCGTTCTTGAAGGTGATGAGCGTGTGCTTGTGCGGATTGCCGTGATGATGGTGGTAGCGGCGCGCCGTCTTGATCGCGCCCTCCACCGCCTCGGCGCCCGAATTGGTGAAGAACACCGTATCGGCGAAGGTGAGGTCCACGAGGCGCTGGGCATAGGCCTCGCCCTGCGGCGAGCCGTAGAGGTTGGAGACGTGGATCAGCGTCGCCGCCTGCTCCTGGATCGCCTTGGTCAGATGCGGATGGCCGTGGCCGAGCAGGTTGACGGCGATGCCGCTCGCGAAATCGAGATATTTCTCGCCGCCTTCGCCGTAGAGATAGACCCCCTCCCCTCTGACCGGCCGCACCGGGGAGCGCGGATAGACGGGCATGAGCGGGGTGATGGCCATGAAAAGCTCCTTCGCGGGCGGACGGTCGCACGGTGACGGCGGCGTTGCGCCGCCGTGGGATCGGCCCGCCTATAGGAAGGGGCCGGGCGCCGCGTCAACGCGGGGCGACGCCCGGCGCGAAGCTCAGCGGCGCCGCTCGTCCGGCCGGCGATCGTCCCACCGCCGCTCTTCTTCCCACGGATCGCGGCGATCGTCCCACCGTTCGAACCGCAGCCGCTGGCGCAACGCGTCGATCCGGCCGCTCAGTTCCTGATACTCCCAGCGGGACAGCCCATCGTAGCGGAAGCGATCGAAGCGGTCGGCGATCCGCTCATGCTCGCGCAGCAGCCGCTCGCCTTCACGCCGCGACACCTGGCGGCGATCGATCGCGCGGAAGATGCGGTCCTCCAGCCGGCCGAGATCGCGGCCGATCTCCCGTTCGGCCTGCCGCGACTGACCGTAATTCTGCTGGCCGCCCGGATGACGGCCCCAATCCTGCGCCGCGGCCGGCGCGGAGAGAGCGAAGGCCGACGCCAAAGCGGCGGAAAGAACGAGCTTACGCATGACACTGCTCCTCGAACTGAACTGACGGCATCTAAGTAGCTGATGATGGCTGCCGCGGGGCTGAACGCGCCCGACAGCTTCTATTCAGATGCCTGGCCAGGAAACCGCACGAAAAAAGGCGGCCCCCGATGGGGACCGCCCTTCCCTTCTGCCCCTGCCCGCAGGCTTAGCGGCGCTGCAGCCAGCGCAGCCGCTCCTCGGCCTGGTCGATCCGCTGGCGCAGCTCGACGAACTGGCGATGCGACAGGCCGTTGCGGCTGTAGCGGAAGAAGAGCTGGCGGATGTGATTCACCTCGCGCCGCAGCTGAACGGCGTCGCGCGGGTGCAGGCGGCGGCGGTCCTGGGCGCGCAGGATACGCTCCTCCAGCCGTTCGATGTCGCGGTGGATCTGGCGCTCGGCGTTGCGGGGCGCGGGCTGCGACCAGCCGTGGCGGCCCTGGTCCCAAGGCTGGGCGGATGCAGGCGCGGAGATCGCGGTGGCGGTTACGAGAGCGGCCGAAATCAAGAATTTACGCATCTGAACTACTCCTTCACTCACACTCATGAAGCGAGAAATAGTCGAGGGAGAATGTTTCGGCCCTGAACGGAAATGTAAGCCGGGGTTCAGCCGGCGGGAACTCCGGAAAGGCGGCCGCCGGGATCAGCTGCGGCGGCCGTTTTCCGGGAGGCGCGGATCAGTCGATCAGGCCTCTCTTATAGGCTTCCATCACCGCCTGGATGCGAGTGCGGACGCCGAGCCGGCGGCAGGCTTCGGAGACATGTTCGTCGACGGTCGCGGCCGCGATCCCCATGATCTCGGCGATCACCGGCGAACTCTTCCCCTTCTGCACCCAGCTCAGGCATTCGAGCTGGCGGCGGGTGAGGATCGGCTCGACGTCCTTGGCCGCCATCAGATACTCCGTCCGCTTCATGATGATGGTTTCGGTCAACATCTGCGCTCTCCCTGACTAGCTGCGACGGGCCGACGTGTTGCCACGCCAGTCGTCCCGGATACGCCCTTCCCGCTTGAACCATTCCTGCTGGGTCATGCAGATCCGCTCGAACTGGGTGCGCGAGCCGGTGATCGCATAGCGGCGGCAGGTCACCCGCTGCCAATCCGGATGGTCGTCCGGCGTGCCTTCCAGCGTGATGGTGGCGGGCTTCTGGACCGGCGCGGAGGCTTCCACGACGCGCGGCTCGGGCGGCGCGGGGGCGGGCTCCGGCTGCGGAAGCTGCGGCGCGGGCGGCGCCAGCGTCACCGCGGCGACCTTCGGCGCGACCGGCGCATCGACGATCGGCGGGACGACCGGCTTGGCGACAGTCTTGGCCTCAGCCGAGACGGCGGCGACCGTCTTCTCCGCGACCGGCTTGGCCGCGGGCGCCTCGCGCCGCGCCACGACCACCAGGTCGGCGACGGGCGCGACGGCGGGCTTGTCCTGACGCAGCGCCTCGATCGTCTTGACGAGCACGGGCGGCGCGATCGCCTCGACCTGGCGGGTGCCGATCGCGGCCAGCTCCTCCGCGGCGGCGGACACGGTCGGCTGCACCGCGGCGAGCGAGGTGCCGACGCCGAGCGCGCCGGAGAGGCAGGCGGCCGACCAGCCGAGCCGGGCCGGCACGCGGCTGCGCTTGGGATCGAGAATGCCGATCACCCGGCGGCCGAGCGCGCGGGCCTCCGGCGCGATGCCGTTGGCGTGGCGCAGGCTGCCGCCATTGGCGTGGCGGGCGGCGCTGATCAGCAACTCGGCATAATCGGCGCGTCCGATGTCGCTGCGCAGCACCACATCGTCGGCGGCCTGCTCGGCCAGTTCGCCGGCGGTGCGGGCGAGCACCCAGACGAGCGGGTTGAACCAGTAGAGCGCCGTCGTCAGCCGCGCGATCAGCAGGTTCAGCCAGTCGAGCCGCGACAAATGCGCGAGTTCATGGGCGATGATCGCTTCGGCGCTGGCGGCATCCTTCGCGCCTTCGGCATCGACGATGATCACCGGGCGCAGCAGCCCCCAGCTGACCGGCGACTTGAGCTCGCCGCTCGCCAGCAGCTCGGCCGACTGGTCGGAATTGAGCCGCTTCTGCGCGCCGGCCAGGGCTTCCAGCCAACGCGAGTCCATCACCAGCTGCGCGCGGTCGCGGATGCGGCCAAGGTGGAACAGGCCCGCCAGCGTGAACAGCAGCAAACCGGCGGCGGGCAGCAGATAGGCGACGGCCATCAGGCCGGACCAGTCGATCGCCGCCAGCGTCTCGGCCGCGGCGGGGAGCGCGATCGCCTCGCCCAGCTGCTGCGACTCGGACGGGAACATCGCCAGCGTGTCGGCGATGGCGGTCGGCGCCGCCAGCTCGACCCGCGGCAGGAGCAGGGTGCCGAGCGGAAGCAGCAACACGGTGACCAGGCCGAAATGGGCGGCCATCGACTTTTCGGCGGCGGACCGGCCGCGCATGGCCCGGAGCAGCAGCAGGGTGAGGCCCGCGCACAGGCTGCTCTTCCACACCAGTTCCAGGAACAGTTCCATTCCCATCACGCCTGCTCCTCCCTCGCCTTCCGGATGAGCTTCTCAAGCTCGTCCAGATATTCCGGCTCGATCTTTTCCTGCATGCCCAGCAGCGCCGTGGCGGCGCTGGCGGGGGAATTCTGGAAAAAGGTGCGGACGAGCTGGCTCAGCGCCGATCGGCGCGCAGCCGCCTCGGGGACCACCGCGGACCACAGATTCTTCTGTTCGACGAGACGCCGGCTGACGAAGCCCTTGCGCTCCAGCCTCGCGAGCATCGCGCGGATCGCCGAGCTGGTCGGCGCGTCCGGCATATTCTCCTCGATGTCCGAGACGGTGGCGTCGCCGAGCGACAACAGGGTCTCGAAGACCTGTCGTTCGCGTGGCGGTATACGGTCGATCATCGCGACTCTCCCCGTTACATTTGTACCTAGGTACATTTGTACCGGAAATGCAAGCGGAAAAACTCACCACGCCAAAAACATGTAGCTTGTAACATATCGTCCCGGCCCGGCGCTCGGCAAAGGTGCGCGCGAAGGGACGGCTACCAGGTTGCGTGATCGGGCCGCAGGGACAGGAGGGGCTGAATCTATGGACTGGCCTGCCTCGACACCCTGTCGGTTGCCGCGACGGTGATTCTCGGTGTGGCGCTCTGGATCGGGGCTTGCGAACTCATCTTCCTCATCTGGAAAACTGTTCGCCGGCGAAGGCCTGCCGGCAGCCTGAATTCCGAGCGGGACGGTGATTGAGATCACCTTTTCCGCAGCCCGTCGCTACGTCCACGGTCCGGGCGTGGACGAGCCGCTTGTCTGGTACGAAGGCGCGGGCAACGGCGACCGGCGCTGGCTCCACGCCGACGAGCGCGGCCCCGCATCTACTCGCCGACGCTCGGCCGGTTCCTGCAGACCGATCCGGTCGGCTATGCGGACGGCATGAACCTCTACGCTTATGTCGGCGGCGATCCGGTGAACCGCATCGACCCGAGCGGGCTGAGATTTCAAACGCTAGACGAATTGCTGGCGGTCAAGCCGGTCGACGGCGGGACGATCGTCGTTACCGGATGCGGAGGCATAATGATTGGCAGCGTCTGCATCCCCACGTTCACGTTCAACATCGCGGATTGGACGCCGAGAGTCGAATACGGCGACCCCTCTTTGGGACGAGAATATGGCCCGCCGAGTGCAGTTCCTACAGACCTGATATTGGAGCCGCTCATCCGAGAGCTGCGAGATCAAGCTAAGCGTCTCTACTGCTCGCTACCCTCCTTCGGGGGAGGCGCGACCGCTGGAGGCTATGCTGGCTTAGGGGGTGGAGTTACAGGTGAGTTCGGGTTCGATCCGAGCAGCGGGCGAGTCTCTCTTTCCGGTGGGCTGAACGTCGGTGTAGGTGTCGGTTTTTCAGCTGCGGGTTCTGCCAACACAGGTCGGAGCATTTCAAGCGATGCCGTTTTTGGAAGCGTCGGCGCGAATGCGGCAATCTCTGCAGGGCCAACTCGCTTTGGCGCAGCTGCAACATTGATTGCCCACTCCGGGTTCAATCCGCGATATAACGGATTAAATGGTGGAGTTCGGGCCGGAGGCGGCCTCAGTGCGAATGCCAATCTGAGTGTTCGGGGTGGAACCGCGTTTCGCATCGCTCCAGGCTGCCGATAATGTTATACTCAATCAGACAAGCCAGAACTCTCGTTCGAATAGCAGCGATTTTGATAGTCGTGTTGTTTATAGAATATTTTGTTGTCCGAACGGCTTTTACAACCATATTTTTGACCATTGTTTTGTTTCCGATATTTTTAATTAGATGCCGAAACTGCCGCACTCCTATTTATGATCAGCGGATCGCGCCCTACGTGAAAGGTTTTGATCTGAAGGTCCTCGAGAAATGTCCGGTTTGCTGCGAAGCGATGCTACATCAGTCGGTCACCGAACGGTAGATTTGGGAACGATACTACTTCGCTCGTGACGCGCTTGGCCGGCTGTTGTCGAAATCAACGCCGGTGGGCACCGTGTCCTATCTTTATGACCTTGCCGGGCGGCGCACCCGGCTCACCTTCCGGACGGCTTCTGGGTCCAGTATGACTGGAACCTAGAGAACGAGATGACGCAGGGGCGGATCGCGATGCTGTACGACCCGGTCGGGCGGCTGCGGGCGACCCTGAGCTATGTGACGGGACAGGAGAGCAGCTACTATTATGACGGGCAGGACCTGATCCTGGAATATGGCGGTCCCTTCATCGCCCCGCCGCTACGTCCACGGCCCGGGCGTGGACGATTTGCAACTCGGCCCATAGGATGTAGTCATGAAAGATTTCTTCAGGAAAAGAGAACGAGCCGCAGACCGGCTCATAATGTTTATGTTTCCTCTGAGCTTGTTTTTTTTCATTGTCGTACTGAGTGATTATGTTTTTGAATTGGGAATGGGATACAACCTAGTAGATGTGGTATCTTTGATTGTAATACTTCCGGGTATGGTTTTGATCTACATACTCGTTCGGCATATTATTAGAATTGCTGCAAGCTTCCATGACTGAAACCTCAAGCACCTTCAAGTAACGCATCAAACCGCACAATGTGGGCGAGACCAGCATCCTCTACGGCTATGACGCGCTGGGCCGGCAGGTGTCGGAAACGACCGCGGCGGGCACTGTGTCCTATCTTTACGACCTTGCCGGGCGGCGCACGCGGCTCACTTATCCGGACGGTTCTGGGTCCAATATGACTGGAACCTGGCGAACGATATGACGCATGTGCGCGAATATGGCGCGACGAGCGGCGCGGACGTGCTGGCGACGTTCGCCTATGACAATCTGGGCCGCCGCACCTCGCTGACGCGCGGCAACGGGACGGTGACGAGCTATGGCTTCGACGCCGCCTCGCGCCTCACGTCGCTGACCCAGAATTTGGCGGGGACGGCGCACGACACGACGCTCGGCTTCACCTACAACCCGGCCGGCCAGATCGCGCAGAACACGCGTTCGAACGACGCTTATGCCTGGACGAGCCACTACAACGTGAACCGGCCCTACACGTCGAACGGACTCAACCAATATACGGCGGCGGGCGGGGTGACGCCGACCTACGATGCGCGCGGCAACCTCACCTCGGCGGGTCCGGCGAGCTACATCTATACGGCGACCAACCAGCTGACGATGAGCCCGGGGCGGATCGCGATGCTTTACGACCCGGTCGGGAGGCTGCGGGCGACCCTGAGCTATGTGACGGGACAGGAGAGCAGCTACTACTATGATGGCCCTAACCTGATCCTGGAATATGGCGGTCCCTTCATTGCCCGCCGCTACGTCCACGGCCCGGGCGTGGACGAGCCGCTGGTCTGGTACGAAGGCGCGGGCACCGGCGACCGCCGCTGGCTCCACGCCGACGAACGCGGCTCGATCGTGGCGGTGACGAACGGCACGGGCGCCGCGATCGCGATCAACGCATACGATGAATTGAGCAGGTGCGGACTGCCCCCGGCGGTCCGCAGCCCTGTCCGGGGGACAGGGCGGCCTGCTCAATGGCATTCCGGCCTCGACCAACATCGGGCGGTTCCAATCGAGCAGGTGCGGACTGCCCCCGGCAGTCCGCAGCCCTGTCCGGGGGACAGGGCGGCCTGCTCGATACGGGGCAGACCTGGATCCCGGAACTCGGCATGTATTACTACAAGGCCCGCATCACGCCAGACAGGGGAGCGCGCCCATGGCGCCTGTTGCAAGTGACTAGCCGACTTGAAGAAGAAGACGACGACTTTTCCACCAAGGATCAGCTGGGATGCGTCGGCTGCGGCGTCCTGTTCTGGGCGCTGCTCACACTGATCCTTTTCGACACTCCTTCTCACTTCTGGAGGTTCGTGTCTGCGCTCGCCTCGTTCGAGTTCGGCGCCATCGTTTACGTGTCGATAACCGCTGCCCTGTTGGGATTTACCTGCCTCGTTGTCCGCGACCTGATACGGAAACGGTAGGGCGCTCCGTTCCGATCGAGTGAAGCGCCACCTCACGCGGCTGCGTCGTCGCGCGGGAGCGCCTGGGCGGCGGCCCAGCCGCTGGCCCAGGCCCATTGGAAATTGTAGCCGCCCAGCCATCCGGTCACGTCCACCGCCTCGCCAATCGCGTAGAGACCGGGGACGCGCCGCGACTCCATGGTTCGAGAGGAAAGTTCCGCGGTGGCGATGCCGCCGAGCGTCACTTCGGCCTTGGCGAAGCCCTCCGTGCCGTTCGGGCGGAAGCGCCAGTCCCGCAGGCGCCGCTCCGCCTCCTCGAGCTTGCGGTCGGGAAGATTCGCGAGATCGCCGGCAAGGCCGATCCGGTCCGCGAGCGTGTCGGCGAGCCGGTCGGGCAAGGCCGCGCCGAGCAGGCGGCGGAGGTTTGTTCTGGGCGCGCTCCGCTTCGCCGCGGCGAGCCAGCCGGCCTCCCTCTTCGGCAGGAAGTCGACGCCGATCTCCTCGCCATGGCGCCAGTAAGAGGAAATCTGGAGGATGGCGGGGCCGGACAGGCCGCGATGGGTGAACAGGGCCGCCTCGCGAAAGGACGCCCTGCCCGCCCGCGCGACGACATCGGCCGAGACGCCGGAGAGGGTGCGGAACAGCACCTCCTCGCCGCCCAGCGTGAGCGGGACGAGCGCGGGACGCGGCTCCACAACCTTGAGGCCGAAGCGGCGGGCGAGGTCGTAGGCGAAGCCGGTCGCGCCCATCTTCGGGATGGAGGGGCCACCCGTGGCGACGACCAGCGCCGGCGCCTCCGCCGTCCGCCCGCCGAACGCGACGCGGAAACGCCCGTCGGCATGGTCCACCGCGCCGATCGCCGCGCCGAGCGCGAGTTCCACCCCGCCGGCCGCGCATTCGCCGAGCAGCATGTCGACGATCTGCCGCGCCGAGCCGTCGCAGAAGAGCTGGCCCAGCGTCTTTTCGTGCCAGGCGATGCGGTGCCGTTCGACCAGCGCCAGGAAATCGGCCGGGCGGTAGCGGCTGAGCGCCGATTTGGCGAAGTGCGGGTTGGCCGAGAGGTAGCGATCGGGCGCGGTGTGGAGGTTGGTGAAGTTGCAGCGCCCCCCGCCCGAGATCAGGATCTTCTTGCCCGGCCGGTCGGCATGATCGACCAGCAGCACCCGGCACCCGCGCTGGCCGGCCATGGCGGCGCACATCATGCCGGCGCCGCCCGCGCCCAGGACGATCGCGTCGAAGCGTTCCGGAGCGGCTGCGGGGGATCGGGACATGCGGCCGCCTAGGATGGGAACGCACGCTCCGCAATGGCCGACCTCACCTCCCTCCCCTCCCTGCACGCAGAAGACTCGCTCCGCGAGCGGCGGTCATCGAACCGTAACGCGAACGTCACTGATCTTCCCCCGAGCCCGTCTAGGCGGAGAAGGTGAGCCGCTCGATGGAGGCAGGTCTGGAACGGATAAGGGAAGGCGCCGCGCCCGGCGCCCATACGGTCAAGGTGTTCGACCGCGATCTCGACGACCTGCGCGCAGCGATGTGCGAAATGGGCGGCCGGGTGGAAGTCGCGATCGGCGGCGCAATGGCGGCGCTGCGCAACCGCGACGTGGACGGCGCCGCCGCGATCGTCGGCGACGGCGCGCGCATCACCGCCATGGCCGAGGAGATCGAGCGCCGCGCGGTCGGCATCATCGCCACGCGCGCGCCGGTCGCCGACGATCTTCGCGCCGTGGTGGCGGCGCTGCGCATGGCCGGCCTTGCCGAGCGGATGGGCGGCTGCGCGCTCAACATCGCCCGTCGCGTGGACGCGCTGTCGGGCTGCGCCGAGGTCGGCCATCTGCGGCTCATCCCGGAGCTCGAGCGCCGGGTGCTGGAAATGGTGAAGGCCGCGCTCGACGCCTTCGCCGCGCGCGACCCGGTCGCCGCCGCCCAGGTGATCGCCCGCGACGACGAGGTCGACGCCCTCTACGCCGCCGTGTTCCGCGCCCTCGTCGAACATATGACCCGCCACCACAGCAGCATCACGTCGGGCACCCATCTGCTGTTCGTCGCGCAGAAGCTGGAGCGGATCGGCGACCATGCGGCCGCCATGGCCCGCATCGTGCGCTTCGCGGCGACCGGCTCCTACGCGGAGGAGGAGTGAGGCCATGGCGCGCGGACGCATGCTGCTGGTCGAGGACGATCCCGCTTTGTCTGAGCTGCTGCGCTGGCATTTCGAGCGCGAGGATTTCGACGTCGAGCATACACCGGACGGCGACGAGGCGCTGATGCTGGCGCAGGAAACGCCGCCCGACATCGTGCTGCTCGACTGGATGATCGAGGGACTGTCCGGGATCGAGGTGTGCCGCCGCCTGCGCCGCGGCGCGACCACGGCCAACGTGCCGATCATCATGCTGACGGCGCGCGGCGACGAGACCGACCGGGTGCGCGGGCTTGAGACCGGCGCCGACGATTATGTCGCCAAGCCTTTCTCGCCGCGCGAGCTGGTGGCGCGCGTGTCCGCGGTGCTGCGCCGGGTGCGGCCGGGCCTTGCCGGGGAGCAGCTCGCCTTCGCCGACCTCCACATGGACCTCGTCGCGCACAAGGTCCGGCGCAACGGGCGGCTGGTGCCGATCGGGCCGACCGAATATCGACTGCTGCGCCACTTCCTCGAACATCCCGGCCGCGTCTTCTCGCGCGAGCGGCTGCTCGACGCGGTGTGGGGCCGCGACGCCGATATCGAGCCGCGCACCGTCGACGTCCATATCCGCCGCCTGCGCAAGGCGCTGGGTACGAGCGGGGGCACGGAGCTCATCCGCACCGTCCGCTCCGCGGGCTACGCGCTCGACGATGAGACGGCCTGAACTGCTGCTGCTCGCGGCGCTCGCCGGCTGCTCCGAGGCACCCGAAAGCACGGCCGTGGCCGAGCCGGCGGCGGAGTCGCCGGCGTCCGTCGTGCCGCCCCCTCCGGCGATGGCCGAGCCCGCGCCCCCTTCCCCTTCGCTCGACGGCTATGTGCTGCACGGCCTGCTCGCCGGCGGAGCGGTGCTGTCGGCGCCGGGGCAGGGCCAAACGTTCGTGCCGGTCGGCCGTACGCTGCCGGGCGGGCTGACGCTGGCGGCGGTCGCCCAAGACCACGCGTTGTTCACCCATCCGGGCGGAGAGATCCGGCTGGGCTTCGCCGACGCCGAGCCCTCCCCGCCTTCTACGCCCTCGGCGCAGCAAGCGTCGGCGCCCGAGGGCGGCGCGCGGGCCGAGGACAAGCTCGCTTATCGCCTCGCCTTCGAGCCGCGGCGCGACGGGGGCCGCATCGCCGGCTTCACCCTGCGCCCCGGGGCGCCGCCCGTCCTTGCCCGCGCGGGCCTTCTCCCCGGCGACGTGCTGCTCTCCGTCAACGGCCAGGCGTTCGACAGCGAGGAAAAGGTGCTGGAGCTTCACGACGAGATCGCCGGTTCGGTGACTTCCACCTTCGAGATCGAGCGCGGCGGCCGCAGGATGACGCGCACGCTGGTGGTCAACCCGCGCTGAGCGGGATTGTTACATCCCCGTTACGCGACCGCTTCAGGCGAATGACCGCAACATTACTGTGGACGTACGCATAACCGTCACAGCCGGATCACAGAAGCCGCTTAGCTGCTGCCCCTGAGGACGGACCGGACAAAAGCCGAGTCGTCTCCCGCAACGACGGTCAACCAAAAGGGGGCAATCATGTCCAAGCTTCGCCTGCTGCTTCTCGCCACCACCGCGCTCGGCCTTTCCGCCTGCGGCGCCGACGACGTCGCCTCGCCCGGCGAGGGCGTGATCGTCGCCCCGCCGGCGCCCGCGCCGACGCCGACTCCGACGCCCACACCGACGCCGACGCCGCCCGCCGGCGGACCCGCCGCGGGCTGCCCGGACGGCACCGCCAATGTCGGCGTGATCGCCAACCGCCGCAACTGCCAGATCTCGGGCGTCATCGTCGGCAACCGGGTCATCCAGAACCTGCCGGGCGTGGTCTACTCGCTGTCGGGCCGCGTCGACGTGGGCCGGGACGTGGGTGGCGACGGCAATCTCGCCGGCGGCGCGCAGGGCATCCTCACCATCGAGCCGGGCGTCGTGATCTTCGGCTCCTCCGGCGCCGATTTCCTCGTGATCAACCGCGGCTCGCAGATCTTCGCCGAAGGCACGGCGAACAGCCCGATCATCTTCACCAGCCGCCAGAATATCGAAGGCCAGACCGGCCCGGATTCGATCGGGCAATGGGGCGGCCTCGTCCTGCTCGGCCGTGCGCCGATCCAGCGCTGCATCGGCAACGTCCAGGGCGGCACCGTCGGCTGCCAGTCGCAGATCGAAGGCACCAGCAACGCCTTCTACGGCGGCGCGTCGCCGAACGACAATTCCGGCCGCCTGCGCTACGTCCAGGTCCGCTTCCCGGGCTTCGAAGTGTCGCCGGGCAACGAGCTGAACGGCATCACGCTGGGCGGCGTCGGCACCGGCACCACCATCGAATATGTGCAGGTGCACAACAGCTCCGACGACGGCTTCGAGTGGTTCGGCGGCACCGTCAACCAGCGCTACATCGTCGTGACCGGCGCCGACGACGACAGCCTCGACACCGATTTCGGCTTCAAGGGCGCGATCCAGTTCGCGATCGTCGTCCAGCGTCAGGCCGGCGGCGACAAGATGCTGGAAGCGGACACGACCGGCAACGGCAACGCGACGCCGCGCTCCTTCCCGAAGATCGCCAACGCAACCATGGTCGGCCGCACCAGCAACGACGCGCTCCACCTGCGCGGCGGCACCGATTTCGCGCTGGTGAACTCGGTCGTCACCGGAAGCCCGATCTGCCTGCGCGTCGACGAGCAGGTGACGGTCCAGGCCGCCAATCCGGCGCTGGACGAAGCCGGCCCGCCGCGCTTCGAATCGGTCTTCTTCGGCTGCCCCTCGCCGTTCCGCGACCGCGCGGACGTGAGCGCCGCCCAGCTGGAGACGATCTTCAATTCGGGCTCCAACAACGTCGCCCGCGGCACCACCACGCTGCAGAACGTGTTCGTGAACGGCGCCAACGAAAGCGCCCGCCCGGCCTTCCAGGCGTCGACGATCAGCAGCTTCTTCCAGAACGTCAATTATATCGGCGCCGTTCGCGACGCCGCCGACCTCTGGTTCCAGGGCTGGGCGTGCGGCCTCGGCTTCAACACGCCGTCCTGCGCCGCTTCGCCGATCAGCGGCTGATCGGCATCGACGCGAATTGACGACCGGCGGCGGCTCCGGCCGCCGCCGCTTTACCAAGCTGACGCAAAATTCGGGGGTTCTTGCCATGAGGCACGCCGCTTTCGGGAGCCTGCTCCTCCTTTCCACCGCGCTCACCGCGCCCGCCGCCATGGCCGCCGCGCAGGGCTCCCCGCCCGCACAGTCCCCGCCGATCGCCACCCCGCCGGTCCAGCCCGAGCTGCAGGCGCCCGACGCGCCGGTGGCCGGCCCCGACACCGAGGAGGATGTCGAGATTTCCGGTCCCGGCGCGGCTGCCGCCGGCGGCGAGATCGTCGTCACCGGCCGCAACATCCCCAATGCCATCCGCCGCACGCCGGAGGTGATCTCCGTCCTGTCCGCCGCCGACATCGCCAGGACCGGCGAAGGCGACATCGCCGGCGCGCTGCAGCGCGTCACCGGCCTCAGCGTGGTCGGGGGCCGCTTCGTCTACGTCCGCGGCCTTGGCGAGCGCTATTCGCTCGCGCTCCTCAACGGCTCGCCGCTGCCTTCGCCCGAGCCGCTGCGCCGCGTCGTCCCGCTCGACCTCTTCCCGACCAGCGTGATTGCGAGCTCGGTCGTGCAGAAGAGCTACTCCGTCGCCTATCCCGGCGAGTTTGGCGGCGGCGTGATCAATCTCACCACCCGCGCCATCCCGCGCGAAAGCTTCATCAACCTGGGCTTCAGCGTAGGCGGCGACACCGAGACGACGGGCCAGCTCGGCTACACCTATTTCGGCAGCCCCACCGATTTCACCGGCTTCGACAGCGGCGAGCGGTCCGTTCCGCGCCCGCTGCGCGCCGCGCTCGACAGCGGCAACCTCATCGTCCCGGGCCAGAATTTCAGCGTCCGCGACATCCAGGACATCACCGCCAGCCTGTCGAACGCCCGCACCACCCTCATCCAGCGCAACAACAACATCCCGGCCAATTTCGGCGTCAACCTGTCCGCCGGTACCAATTTCGATCTGGGCGGCGCGACGCTCGGCCTCGTCGGCGCGGCGGGTTGGAGCAACAGCTGGTCGACCCGCGGCGGCCTGCAGCAGGTCGCGGCCGGCCTCACCCCGATCAACGGCATCGACACGCTGCAGCCGGACATCGACTATCGCTTCCTCAGCACCCGCAACCGCATCGTCGTTAACGGCCTGTTCGGCGTCGGTCTCGAATTCGGCCCGCACCGCCTGCGCTGGACCAACCTCTACATTCGCGACAGCCTGAAGGAAGCGCGCATCCAGGACGGCGTTAACGAGATCAACGTCGGCTCCGACCGGGTCAACATCTCGAACACCGCCTGGTTCGAGCGCCAACTCGTCTCCACCCAGGGCGTCGGCGAGCTTCGCTTCGGCGACCTCAGCGTCGATCTGCGCGGCGCCTGGGCGCAGTCGCAGCGCAATTCGCCCTACGAGCGGCAGATCAGCTATCGCTGGTCGGACATCGCGAAAGACTTCGTCAACGATCTGCGCTCCAACGGCCAGTTCGCACGCATCGCCTTCAGCGAGCTGGACGACACGGTCGTCTCCGGCGCGGCCGATCTCAGCTACCGGCTGCCGCAACTTTCCAACCTCGTCCTGTCGGCGGGCTATGCCTATCTCGACAATGTCCGCAACTCGACGCGGCGGGACTTCCGCTACAATCCGCTGACCGCCCTTCCCTTCGCGGTGGCGCAGCAGCGGCCGGACTTCCTGCTGTCCGACTACAACGTCTACACCTACGGCATCCTCCTGACCGACGTGTCGGGTTCGGCCGGCGTCGCCGCCTACGAGGCGGACCTGCGGGTCCATGCCGGCTATTTCCAGGCGGAGGCGGAGCCGGTGAGCGGCGTGCGCGTCGTCGCGGGCGTCCGCTACGAGGACGGCCGCCAGAGCGTCACCCCGCTCGATCTGTTCGGCCTCGGCGGACCGGAAATCCTGCCGAGCCGGATCAACGAAAGCTATTGGCTGCCGGCCGCCACCGTCACCTGGAATTTCGCGCCCGATCAGCAGCTGCGGCTGCACGGTTCGAAGACCATCGCCCGCCCGCAATTCCGCGAGCAGGCGCCGCAGCAATATCTCGACACCGAGACGAGCCGCACCTTCTTCGGCAACCAGTTCCTGTCGGACAGCGAACTCACCAACGCCGAAGCGCGCTACGAATGGTATTTCGACCGCGACCAGCGCTTCAGCCTGGCGGGCTTCTGGAAAAAGATCGATCGGCCGATCGAGGCGGTGGCGTTCCAGCAGGGCGGCACCTTCTTCACCACCTTCGCCAATGCGCCGACGGCGACCCTCTACGGCGCCGAGCTCGAGCTGCAGAAATATTTCGCGCTCGACCATCTGTCGCAGGCCCCCTTCTTCGCGGCCCGCCGCGCGGTGGTGATCGGCAACTACACCTATTCGGACTCCAAGATCCGGGTGCGCGACGGCGACACGACGGTGCCGGTCGGCAGCGGCGGCGTGCCGGTGCCGGCGTTCAACCTGTTCATCGACGGAACGCCGCTCACCGGCCAGTCGCGCCACCTCGTCAACCTGCAGCTCGGCCTCGAAAATACCGACCGGCTGTCGCAACAGACGATCCTCTTCACCTACGCGAGCCGCCGCGTCACCAATCGCGGCCCCTCGGGCCAGCCCGATCTGTTCGAGGAGCCGGGCATCCAGCTCGACTTCGTGATGCGCGAGGGCGTCCGCCTGTTCGGCGTCGAGGGCGAGCTGAAGTTCGAGGCGCGCAACCTCACCGGAGAGAATTACGAGGAGTTCCAGACGCTGAACGACAGCCGCATCGATACCAACAGCTATCGCCTCGGCCGCTCGTTCAGCCTGGGGCTCAGCATCAACTTCTAGAGGGGGCAGGCGGCGGCTCGGGGCTTGCCCGCCGCCGCCTCACCCGCCACAGCGGCGGGCGTGCTCGCCCGCTTGTTCCCCGATCGCTTCATCTTCTGGATGCTCGGCACGCTCGCGCTCGCGAGCCTGCTGCCCGTCTCCGGCGCGGCGGCGGCGGCCGTCGACGCGCTGACGCTCACCGCGATCTTCACCCTCTTCTTCCTCCACGGCGTCCGGCTCCCGCGCGAGGCGATGGTGAAGGGGATCGCGGACTGGCGGCTGCACGTCGCGATCCTCGCGGCGACCTATGCCCTCTTCCCGCTGATCGGCCTCGCTTTATCCGCCGCCTTTCCGGGCCTGCTCGCGCCGGAGCTGTGGACGGGCATCCTCTTCCTGTGCGCGCTCCCCTCGACGGTGCAGAGCTCGATCGCCTTCACCTCGATGGCGCGCGGCAACGTCGCGTGCGCCGTCGCGGCGGCGGCCGGATCGAACCTGCTCGGCGTGTTCCTCACCCCCGCCCTCATCGCCCTGATGCTGCAGGCGGGCGGCGCCCAGGTCTCGCTCGGCGGGGTCGGCAAGATCGTGCCCCTCCTCTTCCTTCCCTTCCTGCTCGGCCATTCCCTGCGCGGCTTCATCTTCCCGCTGATCAAGGACCGGCCGGGCCTCACCACTCTGGTGGACAAGGGCACGATCCTGCTCGCCGTCTACGGCGCCTTTTCGGCGGCGATGGTGGAAGGCATCTGGACACGCATCCCGCCGGGGCAGATCGCGCTGGTGATCGGCCTGTGCCTCCTCATCCTCGCTCTCGTGATCGGCGGAACGGTGGCGATCGGGCGGCTCGGCGGCTTTTCGCGGGAGAGCCGGGCGGCGATCCTCTTCTGCGGTTCGGTGAAGTCGCTGGCGAGCGGCGTGCCGATGGCGCGCATCCTCTTCCCCGGGCCGGCGGCGGGGCTGGTCATCCTTCCGGTGATGGTCTTCCACACCGTCCAGCTGATCGTCTGCGCCTGGATCGCCGGCCGGATGGCGGCTCAGAACGAACCTTCGGCCCGCGCCGCATAGCCGCCGCCCATCGGGCGGAAGCCCGCCGCCTCCAGCCCCGCCGACAGCGCGGGATCGGACGGCCGCGCCATCAAATCGGCGCGGAAGCGGCCGTCGCCCCAGATGCGAAGGCTGAGCTGTTCCATGCCCGACTGGCTGGCGAGCGGGAGCAGCAGCGCGCCTTCCGCGCAGCGCGCCGTGCCCGTGAGGGTCGCGGGGAGCATCAGCGCCGCCGCGTCGCCGGTCAGCGTCGCCTCCACCGCGCCGGTCGCCGCGGCGCACAGGCCGTCGGCGAAACGGGCGGTCACGTCGCGCAGGTCGAGCGCGGCGACCGGCAGCGGCGCCAGCGCCGCTCCCATCGCGATCCGCCCGCGCAGGTCGTCGAGGCTGAAGCCGCCCGACGCGACCGTGGCCGCGCCGCGGAAGCCCTGCTCCCGCCCGCCCCGCTCCAGTTCCACCCGCGCCCGGCCGATGACGAGCGGCAGCGGCGACAGGCCGGCATCGACGTCGCCGAGCGGCACATGGCCATATTGCGCCTCGGCCAGGCGCCCTGACCAGACGCTTCCCCGCGCCTCGCGCGCGGCGAGGCCGCGGTCGCCGAGGTTCAGCCAGTCGAGCGCCAGCCGGAGCGGCAGCGAGACGAGCAGCGCCAGCGCGAAGGCGCCGAGGAAGAAGAGCGTACGCCCCACCGGAAGCCGGACCCGCATCAGCCGCCCCGCGCCCGGAACGTCGCTTCGACGGCGAGCGTGCGGTCCTCGTTGGGCGTGGCACTGAGCCGCTCGACGGAGAGGCCCCGCGCCTCCATGTCCGCCACCCAGGCGAACACCGCCTGCGGACGGGCGGCCGGAATGGCGATGCGCGCCGCGGCGGGGCCGTCGGCGGTGAGGCTCGCGATCGGCAGCCCCGCTTCGGCGGCCGAGCGGCTGAGCAGCCCCTCCACCGGCTCGCCGAGCGGCGCCGGCGCGGCCGTCTCCATCTGCCGCAGCGCCTCGGCGGCGGCGCGGGTCTCCGCGAGGCGCAGCACGGCGACTGCATGGCGCTGGCGCGCCTCGGCGAGGCCCTGCCCCAGCGGCCGCACCGCCAGCAGCCACAGCAGGACGAGCACCGCGAGCACAACCATGCCGACCAGCAGGCGCCGCTCGCGCGTCGAGCGCTGCTGCCACCAGCGCAGGAAAGCCTCGTTCATCGCGTCCTCACCAAGATTTCGGCGCTGCTGCGTCCCTCGACCGTGCGCAGCGGCCCGATATCCGCGGCAAGCCCCTGCGCCTCCACCCGCTCCCCGGCGGCGGCGATCGTCGCCGGCTGGTCGGCGAGGAGCGTCGCGCGCAGAACGCCGGCATCGTAGGTCATCGCGCCGAGTTCCAGATTGCCGGTCTGCCGCACCGCCGCGAACAGCGCGGACGCCGCCGCGCCATAGCCCCCGCCGCCGCCCAGGGCGTCCATCCGGTTGCCGAGATCCTCCCCGCCCGCGATCGTCCTCGCCTCCGCCTCCAGCCGGTCGGCGTCGTAGGTGTAGCGGAGGATGGTGACGATCTGGATGGCGAGGGTGACGCCGACCAGCGCCAGCGCCAGCAGCGCCGCCCGCCGCATCCGCGGCCAGTCGAGCCCCCATTGCCGCTTCCGCGCGAACGCGCCTTGGCGCAGGTCGAGGTCGGGGCGAAGCGCCGCCGCCGCCAGACCCGCTTCGAAGTCCTTCTGCTCCAGCGTCCGCACCTCGGCCGCTCCGACGAGATGCGCCGCCAGTTCCGGCTCCATCGCGAACGCCTCGTCCGGGCCGCGGAAGACCGGCACCGGGCCGCCGTCATAGCGGACGAACCCGGTCTCCGGCGCGGGAAGGAGCAGCGTCTCGGGGACGACCGCGTCCGCTTCGGGCGCCAGCGCCACCCAGGCCGCCATGCGCGCGTTCGGCACCAGCGCCGTGCAGCGGCGCGCGCCCTCCTCCGGCTCGCGCCCGACCGCAACGTGCATCTCGCCGATCGGCTCCGCGCTGAGTTCGCCCGCCATCAGCCGCGCCGCCGCCGCGGCCTGCGGGCGGGTGAGGCCGGACGGAAGCTCCAGCCAGTGCAGCGCCACATCCTCGCCGGGGACGACCAGCACCGTGCGGTCCGCGCGCGGCGGCGGTTCCGCGCCGGTGCCCCGGCCGGTCACCCCGCTTTCTTCGGCCAGGTACCAGCCTTCGATGCCGCCCGCGCGGCCCGCGAACAGGAGCAGGACGCTCATTCCGCCGCTCCCCAGCGCCGCGCCGCCACCCGCGCGGGGCGGTAACGCGCGTCGATCAGCGCCGTCTGCACCAGTTCCGCCCCTTCCGTCTCCACTCTCGTCTCCAGCGCGAACCAGGAGGTCGCGACCTTCACCTGCCCCAATATGTCGGACGGCAGGTCGGCGGCCATGCGCCCGCCGACACGCCAGAAAGCGCCCACATCGTCCCAGCCCGCCTGCGGCCGTGCCGCGATGATCCGCCGCGCGCCGTCCACCCCCAGCCGCCGCGGCGCCAGCATGGCGAGCAAGGGCGCCTGATCCGGCGTCAGCGTGTTGACGTTGATCGGCGACAGCTCGGCGACCGGCAAGGCGCAGAGGAACGGCCGCGCCCTCGCGAAAATTTCGGGCGTGACGCCGGCGACGGCGCGCAGCTCGCTGACGTCCGCGAACAGGGTGTTGGCGGCGCGATAGGGCCGCGCGCGGGCGCCATAGACTCCGTCCTCGGCACCGAGCCGGTTCGGCCGGTCGTCGGCGTCGACCCAGTCGCCCGCGCTCTCGGCGATCCGCTCCGCCTCCCGCTCGGGAACTTCGATCAGCCGCAGCAGCTCCGCGAATTGGGCGATGCCCGCGGGTCGGGCGCTGAGCTCCGCCGGGTCGTCGCCCATGGCGACGCTGTTGAGATTAAAGCAGTTGCCGCCGTCGCGGATGCGGGCGGTTGCGACCGAACCGTCCGGAAAGGGGTAGCGGCGCGGCGCGTCCATCCACCCGCCGGCGGGCGTCGTCTTGTCCGGGCTCGCCGCCTGCGCGTCGCCGATCGCCAGCACGGCGAGCTGTTCGATGCCGAGCGCATAGGCCCGCGCCTGATCGAGCGCCGCCCCGTTCACCGCGAGCGCCGTCGACAGCCGCAGCTTCTCCATCCCGGCCGCGGCCAGCGCCCCGGTAACGGCGACCAGCAGCAGCACCGCCAGCAGGGCCGCCCCGCGCTCCTTCTCCGGCACCCGCATCACAGGTCGCTCCCGGCGAGGAACAGCTGGCGCACGACATGCCCCTGCCCCAGGTCGAGCGCAAGCTCCACGGCGCGGGGCAGCAGGGTGGGATCCTCCGGGTTCCAGGCGACGTGCCAGTTGCCGGCCTCGTCGCGGAAGCGCAGCCGCAGCCCGCGCACGCCGTCCACCAGAGCGACGGGCTCCATCGGCGCCGCGCCGTCCACCATCGGCCAGGCGACGCGCTCCAGCCGGCCGGCGGTCAGCCGATATTCCACCTTCTGGATCGCCGGCCGCTCGTCCGCCCCCCCATGATCCCATCCGCGCCGGACGAAGGCGAGCAGCGGCTGCCCCGCCTCGCCACGCGTGCCGATGAAGGCCGGCCGCATCTCGCCGCTTTCCGCGCGGTTGATCCGCGGCGCCGCCTGGGCGAGATCCGCGCCCATCAGGGCGCCGAGCCGCCGCAGCGCCGCCGCCCCGTCGAGGCGCGTATCGGCCGTCTCCTGCGCCCGCATCGCAAAGCCGAGCAGCACGACGCTGGAACCCGCCAGCATGCCGAAGATCATCAAGGCGATCAGCATCTCGACCAGGGTGAAGCCGGATTCGCGGTCGCCGCTCATGGCTCGGCCCTCCGGAACAGGGTGAGCCGCGCCGTACCGGGCGTGTCGACCCCGGCAACCGCGATCTCGACCTGCTGGATCCGCGATTCGGGGGAGCGGCCGACCTCCCGGCTCCAGCGCCAGCGGCGGCCGGCATTGACGACCTCTCCGTTCTCCCGTCCGAACGCGGGCGGCGCCGGGTCGGTCAGCGTCTCGACCGCGATGTTGCGGGCGACGATCTGCGCGAAGGCCTGTTCCTCGATCCGCGCCGCATTGCCCGCCGTGGCGCCCCCGAGGCGCAGCAGGGCAAGCGCCGCCAGGCTGAAGACGGCGAGCGCCACCAGCATCTCGACCAGGGTGAAACCCCTATCGCCGGACATGGGGCCGCCCGTCCTGGCCGATCTCCACCGCCGCCCGGTCCCGGCCGCGGGACAGCGTGAGGCGCATCGGCTCCGCGAACCCGGCGGAATCGAACAGCACCCTGCCCTCCGCCGGCGCCACCTCGGTGCCCGTCTCCCACGCCCGGCCCTCGCCGAACGGCGCCCATTCGCCGCCCGACCGGCGCTCGAAGACGTAGCCGGTCCGGTCGAACCGCAGCGCCGTCGCCCGGCCATCGATCACCGCCTGGTCCTGCGCCGCCTTGGTGCGTGCGGCGAGGCGCTCGGCCTCCGCCGTCACGCTGCCGCGCAGATCAGGCATGGTGAGCACCACGGCGGCCGAGACGAAGCCGAAGATGGCGAGCACCACCATCAGCTCCACCAGCGTGAAGCCGCGCTCAGCGGTTCCAGGTACCGATGTCGGCATTCTCGCCCTCGCCGCCTTCGCGGCCGTCGGCGCCATAGGAATAGATCTCATAAGCGGCGCCGTCGCGCCCGGGCGCCGCATAGCGATAGGGATTGCCCCACGGATCGTCCGGCAGCCGCCGGACGTAGCCGCCGTCGACCAGGGCCTGCAGCCCTTCGGCGCTGGTCGGATAGCGCATGTTGCCGAGCCGGTACATGTCGACGCCCTGTTCGAGCGTGGCGATGTCCGCCTGCGCCTTGGTCGCCGCCGCGCGGTCGGATGCGGGCATGACGTTGATCACCACCACGGTCGCGAGCAGGCCGATGATCACGATCACCACCATTAGCTCGACCAGGGTGAAGCCCGCCTCCCAGCGGCGCGCGGCGCGCGCGTGGCGAAGGCGCAGGGCTCGGCGAAGGGTCTTCATCTCACATTCCTCCGGCAAGAGTGTCGAGCTGCAGGATCGGCAGCAGGATCGACAGCACGATCAGCGCGACGACGGCGCCCATGACGATGATGATGAGCGGCTCCAGCAGCGACAGAGCGGTCGATGTGAAGCCGTCGAATTCGCGTTCCAGATAGTCGGCCGCCCGCTCCAGCATCACGTCGAGCTTGCCCGACGCCTCGCCGCTGGTGGCGAGGTAAACGAGGAGCGGCGGGAAGATGCCCGCCTTGCGCAGCGCCGCCGACAGGCTGCCGCCGGTCCGCACCGCCTCCGCGATGTCCGCCGAAGCGGCGCGAAGGGCGCGGTTGTGCACCGTCTGGGTGGTCAGCTTCAGCCCTTCGAGCAAAGGCAGCCGCCCAGCGACCATCGTCGACAAGGTCCGCGCCATCCGCGCCGCGTGGAGGTCGCGGGTCAGCCGGCCGATCAGCGGCAGCCGCAGCCAGGCCGTATCGAACTTCAGCCGCAGCGCCTCGTCCCTCAGCGCCTGCACCCCGACCAGGACCGCCGCACCGAGCGCGAGGGCGAGCGCCCACCACCAGCTCGTCAAGAAGCCGGACAGGCCGATGACGAGGCGGGTGAGGAGCGGCAGCTGCTGGCCGATCGTGTCGAACTGCTCCACCACTTTCGGCACCACGAACATCATCAGCGCGATGACGACGAACAAGGCGACGAAGGCGAGCACGATCGGATAGGCAAGCGCGGACAGCACCTTGCCCCTCACCTCCGCCTGGCGTTCGAGCAAAGCGGAGAGCCGTTCCAGGATCTGCGGCAGCGTGCCCGATGCCTCGCCGGCCGCGACCATCGCGCGATAGAGCGGCGGGAAGCTCGCCGGCTCCCGCGCCATCGCGTCGGACAGGCGGCGCCCTTCCAGCACCGCGGCGTGGACGGTGCCGAGGATCCGGCGCACTGCCTCGCGCTCGTCCTGCCGGGCAATGGTGCGCAACGCTTCCTCGAGCGGACTCACCTGCGTCAGCGTCGCCAGCTGGCGGGTGAAGAGCGTGAGCTGCTTGGCGCCGAGCCGCGGCGTGAACAGGGCACGGCGGGAGGCGAGTGGCGCGGCTCCGCCGGGGCCGCCGCCGCTTTCGATCCGCACGACGAACAGCCGGCGCGCCCCGAGCCGCGCGCGCGCTTCCTCGATGCTGGGCGCGCGCACCGATCCGCGCCGCTCTCGCCCGGCCGGGTCGAGCGCGAGATAGTCGTACTCAGACATTGCCGTCCTCGCGGCGGGTGATCCGCACCGCCTCGCCGGCGGTGGTGACGCCGGCCAGCACCAGGTCGCGCGCCGCGGCGGCGAGGTTCGGCGCGTCGCGGAAGGCGTGGGCGGCGATCTCCGTCTCGTCGGCCCCGTGGTTCACGAGGCGGCGGATCGTATCGTCCACCCGCACCGCCTCGAAGACGCCGATCCGGCCCTTGAAGCCGGACTGCGCGCACTCGCCGCAGCCGCGCGATTCGAACAGGAGGGTGCCGGGCGCGATGCCGAGCGCGCCGAGTTCCGGCCCCGCTTCGACCGGCGCCTTGCAGGCGGGGCAGAGCCGGCGCACCAGCCGCTGCGCGATCACCGCGCGGATGGTGGAGGCGAGCAGGAACGGCTCCACCTTCATGTCGCGCAGCCGCGTGATCGCCCCGACGGCGTCGTTGGTGTGGACGGTCGAAAGCACCAGATGGCCGGTGAGCGCGGCCTGGACGGCGACGTCCGCCGTCTCGCGGTCGCGGATTTCGCCCACCATCACCACGTCCGGATCCTGCCTCAGGATCGCGCGAAGCCCGGCCGCGAAGCTCAGCCCCACCTTGGCGTTGACCTGCGTCTGCCCCACGCCCTCGATCGCATATTCGACCGGGTCCTCCACCGTCAGCAGGTTGCGGCTGCCGTCGTTGAGCAGGCGAAGGCCGGCATAGAGGCTGGTCGTCTTGCCCGAACCGGTCGGGCCGGTGACGAGCACGATCCCGTTCGGCTCCCCAAGCGCCTCGCGGTAGAGCCGGTTCACCGCCTCCGGCATGCCGAGCTGGTCGAGCCCGATCCCGGCATTCTCCTTGTCGAGGATGCGCAGCACCACCCGCTCGCCGGCCCGGCTCGGCAGCGTCGACACGCGCACGTCGAGCAGCTTGCCGCCGAGCGTGAGGCCGATCCGCCCGTCCTGCGGCACCCGCCGCTCGGCGATGTCGAGACGCGCCATCACCTTGATCCGGCTCACCACCACCGGCGCCACGTGGGGCGGCATGCGCAAGGTCTCGCGCAGCACGCCATCGATCCGCATGCGAACGACCAGCCCGGTCTCATAGGGTTCGATATGGATATCGGAGACGCCCTGGCGCGCGGCATCGGCGATGATGCCGTTGATGAGGCGGATGGCCGGCGCGTCGTCGGCGCTGTCGAGCAGGTCGTCGGCGGTCGGCAGGTCTGAGGCGAGCGAGCGCAGATCGTCGCCCACGCCGAGCGATTCCGCGGCGGCCTGGCCGTCGGCGGCATAGCGGTCGGACAGGATCCGGTCGAACTGTTCAGGCGCCGCGAACGAGATCGCGAACGGGCGGCCGAGGAAGCGGCGCACCTCGATCAGGCGCCGGGGGTCTCCGCCCTCGCGCAGCGCCACCGCCAGCGCGCCGTCCTCCTCCCCGACGACCGCGGCGCCGAACCGCTTGGCGAAGGCATAGGGGATGCGCGGCGCCGGTGGGGCCGAAAGCGGCTCCGCCGCCGCATCCTCGCCGCCGCGCGCGATCCTCATTGCGGCACCTGGCTTTCGGGAAGCGGGACCGGGGTCACCACTTCGTCGCCCGGCCCGATCAGGGTGGGCGCGGTGAGCGCGGACGGCGGGAGCGCCAGCATATACTCGCGCAACAGCTCGTCCATGCTCGGCTCGCGGTTGGGGTTCTGCAGCGCCTGGCGGCCGCGCGCATAGTCCCAGCGCTGGCCGCTCAGCCGCCGGGCATCCTCGGTCGTGCGCAGGATGGTGGGCCGGATGAACACCATCAGGTTGGTCTTCGCCCGCGCCCGCCCGCGCGAGCGGAACAGGTTGCCGACCACCGGAATGTCGCCGAGCACCGGCACCCGCTCCAGCGTCCGCCGTTCATTGTCGTCGAGCAGGCCGCCGATCCCGACGATCTCGCCGTCGTCGACGGTGATGGTGGTCTGGATTTCGCGCTTGTTGAGGATGAGATCGGCCTGGTTGCGCGACACCGGCCCGGCGATCGAGCTCACTTCCTGGCGCAGGTCGAGCTTGATCGCGCCGCCGGCGTTGATCTGCGGCCGCACCTCGAGCGAGATGCCGACATTCTGCCGCTGGACGGTTCGGAAGGCGTTGTCGAAATTGGGCGACAGCGCCTCGCCGGTGGTCACCGGCACTTCCTGGCCGACGAGGATGCGGGCTTCCTGATTGTCGAGCGTCATGATCGAGGGCGTCGACAGCACGTTCGATTCCGTGTCGGACTGGACCGCGTTGATGATCGCGCCGAAGATCGCGTTGCCGCTGCGCAGCGCCACCCCGCCGATCCCCCCCGTCGCCCCGCTGATCTGCGCCAGCGCGGCCTCCTGGATGGTGTCGAGGATCGGCGACTCGCTGCCGTTGCGCCGCAGCCGCTCGGCCGCCACCGCCGCGGCGACGGTGGTGATGTTCGGAGCGGCGTTGGAATAATTGGTGACGGCGAAGGGGATGTTGCTTCCCTCGAGGCCGGCGAGCAGCAGCTGAACGCCGAGCTGGCGGGCGGCGCTGTCGGAAATCTCGACGATGATCGCTTCGACCAGCACCTGCTCGCGCCGCGTGTCGAGCTGGCGCACCACTTCGCCGAGCATGCGCTGCACGTCCTGCGGGGCGGCGATGATGATGGCGTTGGCGCCCTCGAACCGGGTGACGACCGCGCTGCGGGCGCCGAACGCGCCGATCGCGCCGCCCGTCCCGCCGGCGGCGGCGGGCGGCGGCGGCGGCGCGGTCTGGGCCGCGGCCGGACGGGCGGACTGCGCCTCGCCGCGGGCGCCGAGCGCGGTGCGCTGCCCCGCCGGGGTGGCCGGCTGGCCGAGCAATTGCTGCAGCACCGGAAGCAACTGCTCGGCGTCGGCATGCTGCAGGAAGATGACGCGGATCTCGGTCCCGCTTGCCGCCCTTTGGTCCAGCTCCTCGGCGATCGCCATCAGCCGGGCGACCGTCGCCGAATCGCCGCGGAAGGCGAGCGAATTGGAACTGTCCACCGCCACGATCGACACGCGATCCTCGCCGACGAGGGCCGTCAGCGACTCCGCGATCTCGCGCGCGCCGGCATTGCGCAGCGCCAGCACGCGGGTCGCCGAGCTGTCCTGGTCCATGCGCCCGACGAGCTGGCGGATGCGGGCGACATTGTCGGCGAAGTCGGCGACGACGATCGAATTGCGGCTGGCGGTGATCGATCCCGACGCGCTCACCAGCGGGCGCAGGCTTTCCACCAGCGAGGCGGGCTCGACGTTGCGGACGCGGATGATCTCGGTCACGAAATTGTGCGGACTGGCGCCGCGCGCGCCGCCGGCCGGCGCCGTCTGGGCCGCGCCCGCCACGGGCTGCACCCGCAGCGCGCCGCCCGCGACCGGCACCGCCACCAGCCCGTTCGCGCGCAGGGTCGACAGGAACAGCTCGAAATATTCGGAGCGGGACACCGGGCGGTCGGTCACCACCGACACCCGGCCCTGCACCGCCGGATCGATGATGATGGTCCGGCCGGTAACCCGCGCCGCGTCCTGGATGAAGGCGCGCACGTCGGCATCGCGCAGGTTCAGCACATGCTGCGCCCCGGCCGGCTGGAGCGGCAAGGCGGCGGACAAAGCGAGGGCGGCGAGCAGATGGAAACGCTTCACGGATCGAGCCTCACGCGCAAGGGGACGGCGGTGCCCGCCCGTTCGACAAGGATGTTGAGTTCGCCGCCCGCGCCGAGCGCCCGCAGCTGATCGGCCGATTCGATGCGGCGGCCGTTCACCGCCACGATCACGTCGCCCGGCTGGAAGCCGGCGGCGCGAAAGGCGCTGCCGTCGCCGCCGGGGGCGACCAGTATCCCGGTCACCCGGCCGCCGCTCTGGCGCGGGCGAAAGTTGATCGGGCGGCCGCCGGGGGCGGGCGCGGCCTCGGCCTGCGCCGGCGGCGCGGCGAGATCGGTCGCGGGGGCGGCAGCCGGCTCGGTCGCGACGACTTCGGCTTCCGGCGACTGATCGAGGTAGATCTGCTCCAGCACGCCCCCGCGGGAGATGGTGACATGATCGAAGCCGACGGCGGCGAGCGTCACGCCGGGCATGATCTCATCGCCCACCGCATAGCTGGACTGCGCGCCGTCGGCCGAGCCGATGATCGCGGAGCCGCGGCCGGACGCGCGGTCTTCGCGCACGCCGTACAGCTTCAGGTCGAGCGAGGTGACGACCGCCGGCCCGGCCGCGCCGCTCAGCCGGAAGAAGGGGTCGAAGTCGCCGAGGGCGGCGGTGGCGGGCGGGCCGATGCGGCTCGCCGCCTTCCAGTCGCCGACGGGGCCGATCGGAGTCACCAGCGCCCAGAGAAGCCTGGCGCACTGATAAGCAAGGAGCGTGAGCAGGAGCAGCTCGACGAGCGAGAAGGCGGTCGTGCGCGGCAGCCGCCGCAGCAGGCGCCCCGCACCTTGTCCCATGGCTGACGGCATCAGCGAATCCCCACCCCGGCGCTCACCCAGTTCGCCTATTCCGGGCTGATGACCGATTTAAGACAGTGGAGCGACAGGGCCCCTCCATCTTCTTGAAACCGCGTCGAAAAGCCCCTTCCCCCCGGAAGAGTCGCTGGACGGGGGAGGTTCACAGCTTTCGCACCCGGGCGCAAGCCGATTCGATTCGCGATGGAAGCCGTGGCGGGAAAAGGGTCGGGCGGCGTCTCTAGGGAAAAACGCCGCCCTCAAGATGCTCTTCTACATGGTTTTTCTGGCTGCAGCCTGAATGAAAATCAGCCTTGGGCGATGAGCCAGACCGGCCAGGCGGCAATCGCCATCAAGGTGCCGAGCGGAAGCCTGTCCAGCCGCGAGACCGCTTTGCCCCGGGCCCGCATCAGCAGCAGCGCGAAAAGTCCGAGCAGACCCGCCCCCACCATCACCAGCGGCAGCTGCTGCCAGCCGAGGAAAGCGCCGATGGCGGCGAACAATTTCGGATCGCCGCCGCCCATCCCCTCGCGTCCGCGCAGCCGGCGGTAGAGAAAAGCGATCAGCCACAAAACGGTGTAGCCCGCCGCCGCGCCGATCGCCGCATCGAGAAGCGGCGGTCCGAGTCCCGCCCAGGCGGCGGCCAGGCCCAGCGGCACCAGCGGCAAAGTGAGCCGGTCCGGCAGCCATTGATATTGGAGGTCGAGCAGAGCGATCAGCAGCAGCCACCAGCCGAGCAGCGCGCCGACGAGGCCCAGCCAGCCGCCATGGGCGACCAGCGCCAGCATGCCGAGCGCCGCCGCCGCCAGCTCCACCACGATGTGCCGCGGATCGATCGCCGCGCCGCAGCGGCGGCACATGCCGCGCGCCGCGAAGAAGGAGACGATCGGCACCAGATCGCGCGCGCCAAGCGGTGCATGGCACATGTCGCAGCGCGAACGGCCGCGCATGACGCTGCGCCGCTCCGGCCAGCGCACGAAGATGGTGGCGGCGAAGCTCCCCGCGATCGCGCCCAGCACCAGCCCGGCCGCCGCACGCAGCCACAGGCTTTCGGCAATGAGGGATTCAGCAGCGTACAAGATCGACCGCGACCATCGCCCCGCCGGTGGGCGCGCGCACGACCCGCATGCCGCCGCCGTCACGCGGCGTCAGGGTCCAACGCTCCTCGCTCGCCATGCCCTCCGCCGTGCAGGCGAGATCGAGGTCGACGCGATCCGCGCCGCTGTCGATGTTCCGGACCTCGCAGGACGTCTCGCCGTCGGTGGCGATGCCGTCGCGGCGGATGTTCCAGACACCGCCTTCGCAGAGCTCCGCGGTGGCGGCGAAGCGGCCCTCCCAGTCGAAGCGCGTCGCCTGCCGCCGCTCCATCGCGATCTTCTCGGCCTCGGCCGCGTCGCGCGCGGTGCCGACCAGGGCCGGGGCGCTTTCGTTGGTTTCCGCGGCCGGGCCGCAGCCCGCGGCGAGCGCCGCCAGGGCGCAGATGGCGCCGATGCGCATCATGTACAGTCTCCCTTCGCCTCCGCTCTAGGCGTGCAAGGGAGCCGGTTCAACGCCTCCCGGCGCCGTCAGCGGGTGGCGCTGCGGACCGCCCGGTCGTGATGGGCGAGCGCTTCGCGGGCAAGATCGGCGGTGTTGACGATCCGCCCGTCGCGGGTCTCCACATCGTCGTGACGGTCCGACGCGAGCGCCAGGCGCCAGGTCGACAGCGCCTCGCCGGTCCGGCCGGTCGCCATATAGACCCGGCCGAGATTGATGAGCCGCGCGGGATCGTCCGCTTGGGCGCCGCGGCCGCTGGTCAGCAGCCGCTCGGCGGTCGCCCAGTCCTCGCGCTCGATCGCGGCGAGCGCCAGCGCGCCGGGCGCATAGCCATTCTCGACCATCGGCGCTGGACGACCCGTGGCGCAGGCCGACAGCGCGAGGGAAGCCAGGAGGGCGGCGGTTGCGGGCATCCTCATTATCGTTCTCCACATCCATCCGTGACATTTCTGTGACGCGGAGATTACACCTTTGCGACTCGACCGACAATATGCGCGCGTCAGGGGCCCCGTTCCGGTGCGGAACGGGAGCCTTGCCGGCGATCAGGAGGCGTCAGCGGCCGGCGGCGGCGAGGGTGCGGCGGGCCTGGACGAGATGGGGCCGGTCGATCATCCGGCCGTCGAGCGACAGCGCCCCGGCGCCCGGATTGGCCGCGAAGGCCGCGACCACCGCCTCGGCGTGGGAGACCTCCTCCGCGCTGGGCGTGAAGGCCGCGTTGATCACCGGCACCTGCGCCGGATGGATCGCCATCATGCCGGTGAAGCCGTCGCGGCGCGCGCGGGCGGCATAATCGGCAAGCCCGTCGAGGTCGCGGAAGGCGGGATAGACGGTCTCGATCGGCGCCACCCCCGCCGCCGCCGCGCCGAACAGGCAGAGCGAGCGGGCGAGCTCGTAAGGCGGGGTGAAGCGCCCGTCCCCCTCGCGGCTGGTGGAGGCGCCGATCGCCGCCGGAAGATCCTCCGCGCCCCACGTCAGGCCGGCGAGCCGCTTGGCGCCGCCATAGCTGCCGAGCTGAAAGATGGCGGCAGGCGTTTCCGTCGCGATCGCAAGCACCTGCGCGGTGACGTTGCCGCGCTGCGTAAGGCGCTTGACCAGTTCCGCGACCGAGGCGCCGCCCTCCGCCTTGGGCAGCACGATGCCGTCGGGCCGGGCGGACAGGACCGCGTCGAGATCGCGGTCGCAATCGGATCCGTCGAGCGGATTGATCCGCACCCAGAGATGAGCCGCGGGGTTCGCCGCGACGAACGCCGCCACCTGGCGCCGCGCCTCCGCCTTGCGCTCCGCCGCGACCGCGTCCTCGAGGTCGAGGATCAGCGCGTCGGCGCCGAGCCCCAGCGCCTTCTCCATCCGGTCCGGCCGGTCGCCCGGCACGAACAGCAACGAGCGAAGTCTCACTTAATCCCTCCCCCTCGTCACGCCTTCTTCCGCCGCATCAGCGCCGTGCGCTCCGTTTCGCAGACCAGTTCGCCGCGTTGATTGTACATGCGATGGACGAAGGTGACGATACCCGCGTCGGGGCGGGAGCGGGACTCCTTGAGCCCGATCACCTCCGTCTCCGCGCGCAGCGTGTCGCCGACGAAGACGGGCTTGGGCATCCGCACCTTGTCGTAGCCGAGATTGGCGACGAGCGTGCCGAGCGTCGTGTCCCCCACCGACAGGCCGATCAGCAAGGCGAAGGTGAAGGTGCCGTTGACGACGATCCGCCCGAACTCGGTGCCGCCGGCATATTCGGCGTCGAGATGGAGCGGCTGCGGATTGTGCGTAAGGGTGGAGATGAGGAGATTGTCCGTCTCCGTCACCGTGCGGTGCGGCTGGTGCTCCAGCCGGTCGCCGATCGTCCATTCGTCATAGAAGCGGCCGGGCATCAATTCCTCCCCGGTACGGGGAGGGGGACCGCACGAAGTGCGGTGTAGGGGGCCCAGCGCTGGGGGCGGCACAACGGCGGGCCCCCTCCACCAGCCTTCGGCTGGTCCCCCTCCCCGTCCCGGGGAGGAGTGAGAAACATTCGCCTCATTCCCCTTCCCCCTTCTCCACCCGCGCCAGCAGATCGCCCTCGCTCACCTGCGCGCCTTGCGTCACGTCGAGCTCGGCCACCACGCCGTCGAACGGCGCGGCGAGGCTGTGCTCCATCTTCATCGCCTCGATCGTCACCAGCTTCTGGCCCTTGACGACCCGTTCCCCCTGCCCGACCGCGACCGCGATGACGCGGCCCGGCATCGGCGACAGGATGGCGCCGTCGCTGGCGGCGGCGCCGCCCGCCGCGCCGCCGGCGCCCGGGAGCGTGAAGGCGAAGGCCTGGCCGCGGGAGAAAGCGAGCACGCTCTGCCCTTCGGCCGTGGCGATCCCCTCGAGCGCCGCGCCGGGCCTGACGGCGATCGTCCGCACCGTCCCGCCATGAGCGAGGCTGACGTCGGGATCGTCCGGAGCGTTGGCGCGGAAGCCCTGCAGCGCCGACCAGGGATCGCTTTCCGCCGCCGCGCCGAAATCGGAATGGAGCAGCGCGGTCGCAGCGAGGTTCCACACCGCCTCGGACGGCGCGGGATCGGGCACCAGCCCGTCGATCTTGCCCGGAATGAAGGCGGTGTCGACCTCGCCCGCGCGGAAGTCGGGATCGTCGGCCGCGCGCGCCAGGAAGGCGGCGTTGGTGCGGACCGGCCACACCTCCACTTCCTCCAGCACCGCCACCAGCCGGTCGATCGCCTCCTCGCGCGATCCGCCGGTCGCGATCAGCTTGGCGATCATCGGGTCGTACCAGGGGCTGATCCGGTCCCCCTCCTCGACGCCGGTGTCGACCCGGACGCCGCGGCCGAGCACGAAATGGTCCAGCCGGCCGGTCGACGGCAGGAATTCGTGC
This sequence comes from Allosphingosinicella sp., assembly GCF_046295735.1. Classification (GTDB taxonomy): domain Bacteria; phylum Pseudomonadota; class Alphaproteobacteria; order Sphingomonadales; family Sphingomonadaceae; genus Allosphingosinicella. The sequence goes on along the minus strand of NZ_JBKBMQ010000010.1, from coordinate 96,974 downwards.
GCCGGATCCTCGGCATAGAGCCGCGCCTCCACGGCATGGCCGCGGATCGCCAACTCCTCCTGGCGCAGCGGCAAACGCTCGCCGCTCGCGACCCGCAGCTGCCATTCGACCAGATCCTGGCCGGTGATCTCCTCCGTCACCGGATGCTCGACCTGGAGACGCGTGTTCATCTCCATGAACCAGATGCGGTCGGCGCGAAGACCTTCCGAGGCGTCGGCAATGAATTCGATCGTGCCGGCGCCGACATAGTCCACGGCGCGCGCGGCCTTCACCGCCGCCCCGCAGACCGCCTCGCGGGTCGCGTCGTCCATGCCCGGCGCGGGGGCTTCCTCGATCACCTTCTGGTGGCGCCGCTGAAGCGAGCAGTCGCGCTCGAACAGATGGACGACATCGCCGTGGCCGTCGCCGAACACCTGCACCTCGATGTGGCGCGGCCGCTCGATATATTTTTCGATCAGCACCCGGTCGTCGCCGAAGGAGGCGGCCGCCTCGCGCTTGCAGCTTTGCAGCATCTCCTCGAACTCGGCCGCGCGGTTCACCTTGCGCATGCCCTTGCCGCCGCCGCCGGCCACCGCCTTGATCAGCACCGGATAGCCGATCGCGTCGGCCTCGCGCCGGAGCCGCTCCGGCGACTGGTCCTCGCCCAGATAACCGGGCGTGACCGGCACCCCGGCCTCCTGCATCAGCTTCTTGGCCGCGTCCTTGAGGCCCATCGCGCGGATCGAGGCCGGGTTCGGCCCCACCCACACCAGTCCCGCCGCCTGCACCGCCTCGGCGAACTCAGCATTTTCCGAGAGAAAGCCGTAGCCCGGATGCACCGCCTCGGCGCCGCTGGCGCGGGCGGCCGCGATGATCTTCTCGCCGACCAGATAGGAGTCCCGCGCCGCGGAAGGCCCGATATGCACCGCCTCATCCGCCTCCCGCACATGCATCGCCCGCGCATCGGCATCGGAATAGACCGCAACGGTGCGGATACCGAGCCTGCGCGCGGTGCGGATGATCCGGCAGGCGATTTCGCCGCGATTGGCGATGAGGAGGGAGGCGATCATGCGGACATTTCCCCGCGAAAGTTCTCAAAGTTCCCCGGGAATGGCGCATTCGGACGGGAGACGCAGTTCCGGGCATGTCCCGTGAGCATCCTGGATGAGAACCGCCGAGCCATAGCCGCCGATCCTGCAGCCACTGACCCACTGTAGGAAAGCGATTTCCGGGGCCCATCGGATGATTCCGCCTGGGTGCGAGGGAGAGAAGGGGCGATCATTGGAAGGCTCCGCAAATCCTCCCCGAGCTTGTCTCGGGGAGGGGGACCATGCGAAGCATGGTGGAGGGGCAAGCACCATGTTCAGGAACGTCGCGCCGAAGCCGAGAAAGCTCACCACCAGCCGGGCGCGCCGTCTCCGCCGCAGCCTGTCCTTGCCTGAAGTGCTTCTTTGGCAGGTGCTGCGCAGCAGTCCGGAGGGACTGAATTTCCGCCGGCAGCATCCGACCGGACCTTACGTCCTGGATTTCTTCTGCAGCGATGCGCGGCTCGCCATCGAGGTGGATGGACAAGCCCATGATTGGGGCGACCGTCCCGCTCGAGACGAAGCACGCGATCGTTGGCTGCGTTCGGCAGGGGTCGAGACGCTGCGCATACCGGCCGTGGAAATATTGCAAGATCTCGACGCGGTGCTGCGTGGCGTGATGGCGGCGGCGGCGGCGCGCCTGCCCCTCCACCACCCGGCTGCGCCGGGCGGTCCCCCTCCCCGAGCCAAGCTCGGGGAGGAATGAAGAGGTGCCCTGCTCCCCCATCACATCCGGAAAATCCCGAACCGCGCGCGCTCGGGGATGGGCGCGTTGAGGCAGGCGCTGAAGGCGAGGCCGAGGACGTCGCGGGTCTGCGCCGGATCGATGATGCCGTCGTCCCACAGGCGGGCGGTGGCGTAATAGGGGTTGCCCTCGTCTTCATAGCGCTGGCGGATCGGGGCCTTGAAGGCTTCGGCTTCCTCGGGGGTCCAGCTGTCCGCATCCTTATGCACGGTGGCGAGTACCGATGCGGCCTGCTCGCCGCCCATCACGCTGATCCGCGAGTTCGGCCAGGTGAACAGGAAGCGCGGGCCGTAGGCGCGGCCATTCATGCCGTAATTGCCGGCGCCGAAGCTGCCGCCGATCAGCACGGTGACCTTGGGCACCTGCGCCGTCGCCACCGCCGTCACCAGCTTGGCGCCGTCCTTGGCGATGCCGCCCGCTTCATATTTGCCGCCGACCATGAAGCCGGAAATGTTCTGAAGGAACAGCAAGGGCACGCGTCGCTGGCAGGCGAGCTCGATGAAATGCGCGCCCTTGAGAGCGCTTTCCGAGAAGAGGATGCCGTTGTTCGCCAGGATCGCGACCGGCATGCCCCAGATGCGCGCGAAACCGCACACCAAGGTGGTGCCGTAGAGCGGCTTGAACTCGTGCAGCTCCGATCCGTCAACGATGCGGGCGATCACCTCGCGCACGTCATAGGGCGTGCGCACATCGTCCGGGATGATACCGTACAGCTCGCTCGGATCGTGCTTCGGCTCGACCGGATCGGCGAGGTCGAGGTCGACCGTCTTCACCCCGTTCAGCCGCGCGACGATCGAGCGGACCGTCGCCAGCGCATGATCGTCATTCTCCGCGAGATGGTCGACCACGCCGGAGCGGCGGGCGTGAAGCTCGCCCCCGCCCAGATCCTCGGCGCTGATCACCTCGCCGGTCGCGGCCTTCACCAAGGGCGGTCCGCCGAGGAAGATCGTGCCCTGGTTGCGGACGATCACCGTCTCGTCGCTCATCGCGGGGACGTAGGCGCCGCCGGCCGTGCAGCTCCCCATCACGCAGGCGATCTGGGCGATGCCCTCGGCCGACATGTTGGCCTGGTTGTAGAAGATGCGCCCGAAATGCTCCTTGTCCGGGAAGACCTCGGCCTGGTGCGGCAGGTTGGCGCCGCCGCTGTCGACCAGATAGACGCAGGGCAGCCGGTTCTCGCGGGCGATCTCCTGGGCGCGCAGATGCTTCTTCACCGTCATCGGGAAGTAAGCACCGCCCTTCACCGTCGGGTCGTTGGCGACGATCATGCACTCGCGGCCCGACACGCGTCCCACGCCGGCGATCATCCCCGCGCCGGGCGCTTCGTCGCGATACATGCCGCCGGCGGCGAGCTGGCCGATTTCGAGGAAGGGCGCGCCCGGATCGAGCAGGCGCCGCACCCGGTCGCGCGGCAGCAGCTTGCCGCGCGACACGTGCCGCTCGCGATGCTTCTCCGGCCCGCCCAGCGCCGCCCGCGCCACTTTGTCGCGAAGCTCGGCGACGAGCGCCCGATTGTGCGCGGAATGGCGGCGGAACGAGTCCGATCCGTCGTCGACCTTCGAGGTGAGGACGGTCACAGCGGCGCCTCCACCGGCTTGCTGCGGATCAGGTAGCGGTAGATGCCGAGCACGTTGATGAAGAAGAGCACGATGTTCTGGGTCATCAGCCCGCCCGTCTCGTCGATCAGGGCGAACCAGATCCACGCCCCGTTCATCGTGCAGAACAGCACGAAGCCCCAGCCGGTCACCTTGCGATTGAGGTCGGCCGCGATCATCAGCGCGGCGACGATGCCGGAGATGGTGGCATACCATTCGAGGATTTCGGGAAAGGTCATCTTACCCCCCTCATCCCGGGGAAAGCCGGTATCTCAGGCCGCGAAGGCGCCGCGCTCTTCACCCCACGAGATCCCGGCTTTCGCCGGGATGACGGGTGGGGCCGGGATGACGGGTGGGGCCGGGATGACGCGTGGCGCCGGGATGACGCGTTGCGCCTCATCATGCCGCCCCGATCAGCTCGCGGCCGATCAGCATGCGGCGGATCTCATTGGTGCCCGCGCCGATGTCGAGCAATTTGGCGTCGCGCAGGAAGCGTTCGACCGGCCAGTCCTTGGTATAGCCGGCGCCGCCCAGCGCCTGCACCGCCTCGCCCGCCACGCGGAAGGCGTTCTCGGATGCATAAAGGATGGCGCCCGCCGCATCGAAACGGGTCGTCTTCCCTGCGTCGCACGCCTTGGCCACTGCATAAACATACGCCCGGGCGGAATTGAGCGCGACATACATGTCCGCGACCTTGGCCTGCATCAGCTGGAAGGCGCCGATCGGCTTGCCGAACTGCTTGCGCTCGCGGACGAAGGGCAGCACGACGTCGAGGCAGGCCTGCATGATGCCGAGCTGGATGCCGGCGAGCACGGTGCGCTCGTAATCGAGCCCGCTCATCAGCACGCCGACGCCGCCGTTCAGCGGCCCCATCACATTCTCCTCGGGCACCTCGCAATCGTTGAAGACGAGCTCGGCCGTCGGGCTGCCGCGCATCCCCATCTTCGGGATCTTCTGGCCGATGGAGAAGCCGGGCATGTCCTTTTCGATGAGGAAGGTGGTGATGCCCTTCGATCCCTCGCCCGTCTTCGCATAGACGACCAGGGTGTCGGCATAGGCCGCGTTGGTGATCCAGAATTTGGTGCCGTTCAGCACATAGCCGCCCTGCACCTTGTCGGCCCTGAGCTTCATCGACACGACGTCGGAGCCCGCGCCGGCTTCCGACATGGCGAGGCTGCCGACATGCTCGCCCGAGATGAGCTTGGGGAGATATTTCTTCTTCTGCTCGTCGTTCGCCCAGCGGCGGATCTGGTTGACGCACAGGTTCGAATGGGCGCCGTAGCTGAGGCCGATCGAGGCCGAGGCGCGTGCCACTTCCTCCTGCGCCACGACATGTTCGAGATAGCCGAGGCCCAGCCCGCCATGCTCCTCCTCGACGGTGATGCCGTGGAGGCCGAGCTCGCCCATCTGCGGCCACAGCTCGACGGGGAACCAGTCCTCCTCGTCGATGCGGGCGGCGAGCGGAGCGATCCGGTCCTCCGCGAAGCGCCGCGTGGTGTCGCGGATCGTGTCGGCCATCTCGCCGAGCGCGAAGTCGAGGCCCGTGTCGGACATGCAAGTTCCTCCTGTTCGGCGAGCGCCCTAGCAGAGGGCGAAAGGTTTGAACAAGGCGGGGTGGAGGGCTAAGGGCACTTCAATTCCTCCCCGAGCTCGCTCGGGGAGGGGGACCATGCGAAGCATGGTGGAGGGGCGATCCCCGGCGCGCCTGCCCCTCCGTCAGCGCTTCGCGCTGCCACCTCCCCGAGCAAGCTCGGGGAGGATCGATTCAGGAGCCCGTTCATGACCACCGATCCCATCGTCATCCTCTCTTATGCCCGCACCCCGATGGGGAGCTTCCAGGGCTGTCTCGCCGGCGCGAGCGCAACCGAGCTCGGTGCGACCGCGGTACGGGCCGCGGTGGAGCGGGCGGGAGTCGCGGGCGAGACGGTGGACAAGATCTTCATGGGCTGCGTCCTGCCCGCCGGGCTCGGCCAGGCGCCGGCGCGTCAGGCGGCGCTCGGCGCCGGGCTGCCGCGCTCCGTCGAGGCGACGACGGTCAACAAGGTGTGCGGATCGGGCATGCAGGCGGCGATGTTCGCCCACGACATGATCGCCGGCGGATCGGCCGACCTCATCGTCGCCGGCGGCATGGAATCGATGTCGAACGCGCCTTACCTCATGAAGAAGCACCGCGCCGGCGCCCGCATCGGCCACGACACGGTCTACGACCATATGATGATGGACGGGCTCGAGGACGCCTATGACAGCGGCCGCGCGATGGGCACTTTCGCCGAGGACGCGGCGCGCGAATATCAGTTCACGCGGGCCGCGCAGGACGAATATGCGATCGAATCGCTGAGCCGCGCCACGAACGCGATCCGGTCCGGCGCCTTCGAGCGCGAGATCGTCCCGGTCACCGTCTCGAGCCGCAAGGGCGACGTCGAGATCGCGACCGACGAGCAGCCCGGCAAGGCGAACCCGGAGAAGATCCCGAACCTGAAACCCGCTTTCGCCAAGGACGGCACCATCACCGCCGCCAACGCCTCGAGCATCTCCGACGGCGCGGCCGCGCTGGTGATCACCCGCCAGTCGGTGGCGGACCGGCTCGGCGCGAAGCCCGTCGCCCGCATCGTCGCCCATGCCGCCCACGCCCAGGCGCCCAACCTGTTCACCACCGCGCCGGTGCCGGCGGTGCGCAAGCTGCTGGACAAAGCCGGCTGGAGCGCGGGCGACGTCGACCTCTACGAAGTGAACGAGGCCTTCGCCTGCGTCGCGATGATCGCGATGCGCGACCTCGACATCGCGCGCGACCGCATCAACGTCCATGGCGGCGCCACCGCCCTCGGCCACCCGATCGGCGCCTCCGGCGCGCGCATCATGGCCACCCTCCTCTCCGCCCTCCAGCAGCAAGGCGCCAGGCGCGGCGTTGCCACCTTGTGCATCGGCGGCGGCGAAGCGACGGCGGTGGCGGTGGAGCTGGTCTAACGCGCGTCGCCCGGCGTCGCGCCTCTCCGCCTCAGCTTGAAAGCCGCCCGGACGATCGTCGCTCAGCCCCGCGCGACGATCACGTCCGCGCCGATGTCGAGCGTGGCCCAGCTGCGGTCGGTGGTCACCGCCGGCGCTCCCCGCGCGATCGCGAGCGCCAGGCAGGCGCGGTCGCCGAGCGACAGGCCGAGGCGCCGGGTGCGGGCGCGCAGCTTGCCGGCCGCGACCGCCAGTGCGGGGTCGGACGGCTTACTACGGTATACAGGTACGCCGGCCTTGCCACAACGAGGGCGACTGCCGACGCTTCTTCATCTCTCCTTCATGTGGGATCGGCTTCGATGCGGAGGCGAAACGAGGGAGGAAAGGGCATGAAGAAGGTCACCATTGCCGCGGTGCTTGCCGCCGCCGCCACGCTCGGCCTCGCCGCGCCCGCCGCGGCGCAAAGCCGCGCGGACCAGCAGCGCTGGGAGGACGCCCAGCGCCGCTTCGACCGCGAGCGCAGCATCTACGAGGCGGAGCGCGACCGTTACGAGGCGGCGCGCCACCGCGACGGGCGCGCCGGCTCCGCTTATGGCGACCCTTTTGCGACGGACTATGACGCCGCGCGCGACTATCGCCACGACCCGCGCGCGCCCGAGCGGGCCCTGACCGCACGGGACGAAGTCTATCGCGGCTCGGACGGACGCTACTATTGCCGCCGCTCGGACGGGACCACCGGCCTCGTCATCGGCGGCGCGGCGGGCGGCATCCTCGGCAACGTCATCGACGGCGGGCGCAACCGGGCGGCCGGCACGTTGATCGGCGGCGCGCTCGGGGCGCTGCTCGGCCGCGCGGTCGAGCAGAACAACGATCTGCGCTGTCGGTGAAAGGTAAGCGATTGCGCCGGCGATCCAACGCCGGCGCCGGTCGTCAGGCGACGCTGCGGCGGCGGGCGCCGCCCAGCGCCTCGCCGAGAAGCCGCATCTCCCGCGCCCGCGCCTCGCGATAGGCGGCGGCATAGCGCGCGTCCCGCGCTTCCTCTTCGGCCGTCTGCGGGCGGTCGAAGGCGACGCCGATCCGGGGACCGTCCGGCCCGCCGCCACGCACCGACAGCTCGGCCCGCGCATCGGGCCCGAGCTGCGCCCGAAGCGCGGTCAGCCGGTCGATCGCGGCATCGAGCGACACCGCATCTCCAAGCTCGATAAAGTCCCTGACGCACTGGTTCACATCACCCTCCCCGTCCCGCCGCGACGATAACGCAGCCGGAAATGCCGGAGCAACACCAACCTGCATTTATCCACAGACGCGTGACGCCCCCCTGAACGCCACCGTCCGCCAGGGTTCAGGATCGGGACCCGGCCGGCTCAGGCGGGTTCGCTGACGGCTTCCATCAGGGCTTCGAACAGGCGGCGGCCGTCCTCGCGGCCGTGGGCGGGTTCGACGGCGCGTTCGGGGTGGGGCATCATGCCGAGCACGTTGCCCGCATCGTTCAGGATGCCGGCGATGTCGCGGGCCGAGCCGTTGCAGCCGGCGGCGTAGCGGAAGGCCACCCGGCCCTCGCCTTCCAGCCGGTCCAGCGTCGCCGCGTCCGCCTGGTAATTGCCGTCATGATGGGCGACGGGGATCACGATCTCTTCCCCCGCCGCGTAGCGCGAGGTGAAGATCGACTGGCTGTTCTCCACCCGGATCGGCACGTCGCGGCAGACGAAGCTGATGCCGGCGTTGCGCATCAGCGCCCCGGGAAGCAAGCCGGCCTCGGTCAGGATCTGGAAGCCGTTGCAGACGCCGAGCACGGGCACCCCGCGCCCCGCCGCCGCCTTCACTTCCCGCATGACCGGCGAATTGGCGGCCATCGCGCCCGAGCGCAGATAGTCGCCATAGGAAAAGCCGCCGGGCACCGCGATCAGGTCCAGCCCCTCCGGAAGTTCGGTCTCGCGATGCCAGACGAGCTGCGGCGCGCGGCCCGTCACCTCGCGCAGCGCCACCGCCATGTCGCGGTCGCAATTGGACCCGGGAAAGACGATGACCGCGCTCTTCATCGCGCGTCGCCCCGTTCGATGCGGAAATTCTCGATGACGGTGTTGGCGAGCAGCTTGCGGCACATCGCCTCCACCTCCTCGTCGCCGACATGATCGGCCAAATCGAGCTCGATGAGCTTGCCCTGGCGCACCTCGTTCACCCCGCTGAAGCCGAGTCCCTCGAGCGCATGGTGGATCGCCTTGCCTTGCGGATCGAGAACGCCGTTCTTCAGCGTGACGTAGACGCGGGTCTTCATGGCAAAGGATCTCCTGAGGCGCGAACGGGGATGCGCGCCATATGGCCGCTCGCGCTCCGGCGCACAAGCCGGGCGCGCTTGTGGCGGGCCGCGCCGCATCCTATCTCGCAAGGCATGAGCGAGCCACGCGACATCGACCTCACTCCCTCGGCCGCGGCGCGGGTCGCCGCCATCGCGGCGCGGCAGGGCAAACCCGCCATCCTGCGCCTGTCGGTGGAAGGCGGCGGCTGCGCCGGGTTCCAGTATCGCTTCGGCCTCGCCGACGGCGTCGAGGCGGAAGATACGGTCGCGGAGCGGGACGGCGTCACCCTGGTCGTCGACGAGATCAGCCTCGATCTCGTGCGCGGCGCGGCGGTGGACTTCGTCGAATCGCTCGGCGGCGCCGCCTTCCAGGTCCGCAATCCCAACGCCGCTTCGGGCTGCGGCTGCGGCACCAGCTTCAGCGTCTGACTGGCGCGCCCGCACCGCAGGGGCTAAGCGCTGCGGTCATGAAGATCGTCAGCTACAATGTGAACGGCATCCGCGCGCGGGCCGATCGGCTCGCCGAATATCTGGCCGAGCAGCAGCCGGACATCGTCTGCCTGCAGGAGCTGAAATGCGCGGACGAGGCCTTCCCCGCCGCCGACATCGAAGCCGCCGGCTATCGCGCCGTCTGGCACGGCCAGAAGGGCTTCAACGGCGTCGCCATCCTGTCCCGCGGGGACACGGCGCCCACGCTGCGCCGGATGGGCCTGCCCGGCGATCCGGACGACAGCCACAGCCGCTATATCGAGGCCGAGGTCGACGGGACGATCGTCGCGTCCATCTATTTGCCCAACGGCAATCCGGTCGGCACGGAGAAGTTCGCCTACAAGCTCGCCTGGTTCGAGCGGCTGCGCCTGCACGCCGCCGACCTGCTGCGCGAGGAGCGCGCGGTCGTGCTGGCGGGCGACTGGAACGTCATCCCGACGCCCGAGCCCGACGACGTCTTTTCCGCCCGCGCCATGGCCAAGGACGCCCTGATGCAGCCCGAAAGCCGCGAAGCCTTCCGCCGCATCCTCCATCAGGGCTGGACCGACGCCATCCGCGCGCGGCACCCGGACGGGCCGGTCTACACCTTCTGGGACTATACCGCCGGATGCTGGCAGCGCGACGCCGGCTTTCGTATCGACCATCTGCTGCTGAGCCCAATCGCCGCCGATCGCCTGGCCGACGCCGGCGTCGACAAGGACTATCGCGGCCGCGAGAAAGCGAGCGACCACGCGCCGACCTGGGTCCGGCTCGAAGCCTGATCCCGCAGCCCTTCCCCGGGCCCCTTGCGCCCGCCGCTCGGGCGGGCATAGTTGTCGCCTGACCTGTGGGCCGGGGAGGCAGCGTGCTGAAGCGATCGACCCTATTCGCCTTCGCGGCGCCCTCGCTGCCCGTCGGGGCGATCGGATTGCCGCTGATCGTCTATCTTCCGCCTTATTATGCCGGGACGCTCGGCATGGACCTCGCGGTCGTCGGCCTCATCTTCTTCCTGGTGCGCCTGCTCGATCTGCCGCTCGATCCGCTGCTCGGCCATCTGATGGACGGGACGCGCAGCCGCTTCGGCCGCTACCGCCCCTGGCTGGTGGCGGGCGGCTTCGTCATGGCGCTCGGCACCTGGCTGGTCTTCATGGCCGCGCCCGGTATTTCGGCGGGGCTCGCCTTCGCGCAGCTGATGCTGCTCTATTTCGGCTTCTCGCTGATGGTGGTGGCGCTGCTCGGCTGGGGCGCGACCCTGTCCGACGACTACCACCAGCGCGCGCGGGTGTTCGGGTGGTTCCAGGCGACGACCATCCTGTCGATGGTGCTGATCCTCGCGATCGCGCCGCTCGCGGTGCGGATGGCGGGCGGAGAGGATGCGTCGGCGGGCATTCACGCGATGGGCTGGTTCATCATCCTGCTCGCCCCCCTTACCGCCTTCTACGCCGCCGCGCGCCTTCCCGAGCGCCCGCACGCGGCCGAGCGGCAGAAGGCGACGTTCGCCGATTTCCGCGCCCTCGCCCGCAACCCGCTGATCCTGCGCCTGCTCCTCCTCGACGTGCTGGCGAGCGTCGCGCCGGGCATCACGGGCGCCATGTTCCTGTTCTATTTCGAACATCGGCTGGGCTTCGCGGCGGGCGAGGCGAGCCTGCTGCTGCTCGTCTATTTCCTCGCCGGGCTGGCGGCGGCGCCGCTCTGGATCGGCCTGTCGCGCCGGATCGGCAAGCACAAGGCGATGGCGGCGGCCTGCCTGTTCTATTGCGTCGCGCACGGATCGCTGGGGCTGCTGGGTTCGGCGGGCTTCTGGGTGGCGCTGCCGGCGATGATGATCGCGGGCGTGCCTTATGCCGCCGCCCCCTTCCTGCTGCGCGCCATGCTCGCCGACGTCGCCGACGCCGACCGGCTGGAGACGGGCCTCGACCGCAACGGCCTCCTCCAGGCGGTGCTCACCACCACCCAGAAGGTGGCCTATGCCACGCCGGTGGCGCTCATCTATCCCTTGCTCGCTTTGATCGGCTTCGATCCCCGGCCGGGGGCGGGCAACAGCGACGGGGCGATCCTGGGCATGACGGTGCTGTTCGTCCTCCCGCCGGTGCTGCTGATGGCGGCGGCGGCCTGGGTGGTCGCGCGCTGGCGCCTGGGCCCCGGCGAACTCGCCGAGGTCCAGGCCGCGCTCGCCGCCCGCGCCGCCGCGGCCGAGTGAGCGTTCAGACGAAGGCCTTCAGCACCGCGAAGAACAGGCCGAGGCCGAGCAGCATCGCCGGGAGGACGAGGATCTGCGCCAGCGCCTGACCGGAGGTCAGGCGGCCGGTGTGGCAATCGACCCCCTCGGCCAGGAATTCGGACCAGCTCGGCCGGCGCAGCCCGTCCTCGGGCACCACCCGGCTCCACAAAGCGGGGGTGACGAACAGAGCGACGACGCCGATCGCGAAGATCGCCGCCGGGACGACCAACTCGGCGTTCATGAAGGCGGTGGCGAGGATCGCGACGAAGGCGAACCACGCCCCCGCGACCATCAGATGAACGGCCGGGTGGAGGTCGAAGACGCGGGTGCCGCGATTGGGGCGAAGCACGGGCTCCGGGACGATCCGCGCATGGCGGGAGATTTCGCGGGCGGACTGATGGACGACCATGGCAGGCTTCCTTGCTGGCTGGACCTTGGATGCACGTCCTTCTGCCCGGCCGCCCCGCCGCCCGCATTACGAAGATGCCCGTAAGGGAAAGCCCCTAGCCGATGGCCGCGCTAGACGCGGGTGCGGAACGGCGTGAAGTCGGTCGCCTCGTCATAGACGTCGACGCCCTCGCGCCGCTTCAGCCAGCCGACCACCAGATAGGTGACCGGCGTAAGCGCCGCTTCCCAGCCGACCTTCAGCACCCACTGCGTCACCAGCACGATCGCCAGCGTGTCGTTGTCCCACACGCCGTAGAAGGCGATCGGGTAGAAGAGCAGGCTGTCCACCCCCTGCCCCGCGATGGTCGAGCCGATCGTCCGGGTCCACAGATGCCGGCCCCTGGTCCACACCTTCATCCGGGCGAGCACATAGGAATTGACGAACTCGCCGGCCCAGAAGGCGATGATCGAGGCGAGCACGATGCGCGGCACCTGGCCGAACACCGCTTCATAGGCCGCCTGCCCGCCCCAGCCCGCGGCCGGCGGCAGCGCCACCACCACCCAGGCCATGCCGGCCATGAACAGCAAGGCGGCGAAGCCCGCCCAGATGCAGCGCCGCGCCCGCGCATAGCCGTAGACCTCGGTCAGCACGTCGCCGATCACATAAGCCATCGGGAAGAAGAGAATGCCGGCCCCGAACGGCCAGTCGCCGATCACCGGCAGGCCCACCACGGCGACCTTGCCCGCGCCGATCACGTTGGAAAGGAGCAGGATGGTGACGAACGCCGCCATCACATAATCGAAATAAAGGAGGCGCCGCCCCTCGATCGCCGCCGCCGGCAGCGCCCTTACCTCTCCCCCGTCCATGCCCGACCGTTAGCGCGGTTCCGTTCAGCCGCAAAGCGCGCTAGAGCATCGGGCCGGGCGCCCGTAGCTCAGTTGGATAGAGCACGAGCCTTCTAAGCTTGGGGTCGCAGGTTCGAATCCTGCCGGGCGCGCCAGTTTTCCACGACCGCGGCCGGCCTGGCTCGGGACCCAGAACCTCCAGCTAGAGTGCGGCGAACAAAGCGCTCATGCGCGCCCAGGCCCGCTCGGCGGCGGCGGTGTCGTAAGCGGGGCTGTCGGGCACCGTCCAGCCATGGTCCGCCGGATAGACCTCCACCTCCGCCTCCCGCCCGGCCGCGGCGGCGGCCTCACGCAGCGCGGTCTTCACCTCGGGCGCGCGGGCGTCGTCGTCCCGGCCGATCGCGAACAGGAAGCCGGCCCGGCTCGCCGCGAGTTGCCGGTGGGGACTGCGCGGATCGTCGGCCCGCACCAGCCCGCCGCCGTGGAGCGAGGCCGCCGCCCGCACCCGCTCCGGCACGGCCGCGGCGGTCCAGACGGCGAACGGCCCGCCCATGCAGTAACCGTGGGTGCCGATGCCGCGCGCGCCGTCCACCTCCGGCCGCGCGTCGAGCCAGGCGATGGCGGCGCGCGCGTCCCACCCGATCGCTTCGGCCGTGAGCGCCGCGCGCCACGGCGCCACCTTCTCGAACCCGCCGGAGGCCCGGAACTGGGGAAAATCGGCGAATTGAGGGGCGGGCGCGTGCCGGTAATAAGGGTTCACGGCCAGCACCGCATGGCCTTGCGCCGCCAGCCGCCGCGCCATCATCTCGAACGCCTCCCGCACCCCCGCGACGTCGGGCCAGGTGACGATCCCCGGATGCGCGCCGCGCGCCGGAGCGACGAAAAAGCCGTCGACGGTGCCGTCCGCCCCGGCGAAGCGCACCCGATCCTCGGTCAGCCCGCGGCCCGGATCGCCCGGCCCGGTCGCGCAGGCGGCCAGCGCGCCAAGGCCCGCCAGCGCGGCCTGCCGCCGGTTCACCGCCCAGTCCGATGCTCCGCCGCTTGGCCAAGCCTCAAGCTGATCCCGCTCGCACATCGCCCGCTTCCTCGCCGCCGATCCTCCCGCCGTCCTAGAGAGCATGGCACGGGGCGTAAAGAACGAGCTGTCGCGCAGGAAAGGACGACCTGCCAGCGCTTGGGAATAATAAGAGATGTGGTGGTGACCCCGACAGGATTCGAACCTGTGGCCTACTGATTAGGAATCAGTCGCTCTATCCTGCTGAGCTACGGGGCCGCACCTTGACGGCTTTTCGCTACAGCCATCCCGCCGCTGCGGCAAGTCGGGCGGCGGAGCAGCGGCCCTGCGTCAATTCTCCTCGCCGGGCGGCGCCACCGGGAAGGGAAGCGGGGCGACCGGGATGCCCTCGTCGAGCAGGCTTTCGGTCTGCGCGCGGGTGGCGCGGCCGTAGATCGAGCGGGCGGCGGAGTCTCCCAGATGGATGGCGCGCGCTTCGTCGGCGAAGCGGTCGCCGACATATTCCGAGGAATCGACCACCTTCTTCTGCTCGGCCGCGAGCGTCGCCAGCATCCGCTTCACCTCCGCCGGGTCTGAGGAGAAATAGCCGCCCGCATTGCCCTTGGGCGCGACGTTCGGCGCCATCACCGCCTTGTCCACCTCGCCCGCGCCGCAGATCGGGCAGGAGACGAGGCCGCGCGCCTTCTGCGCCTCATAATCCCCGCTCGATCCGAACCAGGCTTCGAACACATGGTCGGACGGGCATTTGAGGTCGAAGACGATCATGGTGCCCGCTCCGCCGCCGGGATCGGCCGGCGATGGCTTATGGCGGGAAGCCGCCCGCGCACTTCGTCCACCTCGCCAAGGTCGAGTTCGGCGAAGCCGAGCCCCTCCCCCTCGCCCATGTCGAGCAGCACCCGGCCCCAGGGATCGATGGCGAGGCTGTGGCCGTAGGTCTCGCGCCCGTCCTCGTGCCGGCCCGATTGGGCGGCGGCGAGCACGAAGGCGCCCGCCTCGATCGCCCGCGCGCGCAGCAGGACGTGCCAGTGCGCCGCGCCGGTCGGCACCGTGAAGGCCGCCGGCACGCTCAGCACCGTCGCGCCCGCATCGGTGAGCGCGCCGTAGAGCCCGGCGAACCGCAGGTCGTAACAGATCGAAAGGCCGAGGATCCCAAGCGGCGTGTCCGCCACAACCGCCCGCTCGCCGCCGGCATAAGCGGCCGATTCGCGCCAGCTCTCGCCGGTCGGAAGATCGACGTCGAACAGGTGCATCTTGTCGTAGCGCGCGCGGACCTTGCCCTCCGCGTCGATCACGAAACCCCGGTTGAGGAGCTTGTCGCCCGCTTCGGCGCGCAGCGCCAGCGAGCCGAGATGGACCCAGATCCCGGCCTCGGCCGCCGCCGCCCGCACCGCCGCGAGCACCGGATCCTCCGCCTCGCTCCGCAGATGCGCGGCGGCGCGCGCGCGGTCGCGGTCCAGCAGCCCGCTCATCTCCGGCGTGAACAGCATCGCCGCGCCCCCCGCCGCGGCGTCGCGGACGGCCTTCACCAGTCTGTCGGCATTGGCGGCGGGATCGATCCCGGTCCGCGCCTGGTAGAGCGCGACCTTCATCCGGCCTGGAGCAGCGGGTCGAGCTTGCCGTCGCGGTCGAGCGCGGCGAGATCGTCCGATCCGCCGACATGGCGGTCGTCGATGAAAATCTGCGGGACGGTGGTGCGGCCGTTGGCGCGCTGGATCATCTCCTGCCGCTTCGGCCCGCCCATCGAGATGTCATATTCCTCGTACGAAGCGCCCTTGGTCTCGAGGAGCTTCTTGGCCCGGCTGCAATAGGGGCAAAGGAACTTGGTGTAGATTTCAACGCGTGCCATGTTCGCTCCCGAGCGCTGCCCCCTGTTCCGGGGAGGTGATGCGGGCGGCCCGGCTTGTCAATGATCGCCGCCGCGCACGACCCGCGCCCAGCAGACGATCTCCACCCGCCCCGCGCCGCTCTTGCGCAGCGCCCGCGCGCAGGCATTGGCGGTGGCGCCGCTGGTATAGACGTCGTCCACCAGCACGACCCGCCGTCCGGCGATCCGCGCCTTCGCCTCTCCGGCGACGCGGAAGGCGCCGCGCACCGCGAGCGCCCGCTCGCGCCGGTTCATGCCCTTGAGCGGCGGGGTCGCCTTCACCCGCTCCAGCAGCGCCAGCTCCACCTCTCCACCGCACCGCCGCGCGAGCGCGGAGGCGATCAGCGCCGCCTGGTTGTAGCCGCGCTTCCAGATGCGCCAGCGGTGGAGCGGCACCGGCGCCAGGATCGGCGGATCGCCCTCCCCGACATGCCGCGCCATGAAATGCGCCATGGTGACGGCGATCCCCGGCCGGCCGCTATATTTCAGCCGGATCGCCACCTTCCGGGAAATGTCGCCATAAGCGACGGCGGCGCGCAGCCGGTCGAAGTCGGGCGGCGCCTTCAGGCAGCCGCCGCACAGCGCGCCGTCGCCGGCGTCATATTCGAACGGCAGGCCGCATCGGCCGCAGCAGGGCTCTCCGAGGAAGGACAAAGCCGACCAGCAGGCGAGACAGAAGCTGTGCGGTTCGCGAGTCACCGCGCCGCAGCCGGGGCAGCGCGGCGGCAGCGCCAGATCGACGAGGCGGCGAAATGCGGCGCGCGCGAGGACGGCGGGGGCGTGCATGGCGCGGCGAAGCTTGCGGCGAAGCGGCGGGCGGAGCAAGAGGCGCCGGTGAGCGCCGACACCCCTTTCGACCGCGGACTGCGCCGGCTCCGCCGCGACCGCGCCGCGCCGCGCTTCGCCGCGGCCGATTTCCTGCACCGCCGCGCCGCCGACGAGATCGTCGAGCGGCTCGATCTCGTCACCCGCCCCTTCCGCCGGGCGCTCGATCTCGGCTGTGCCGGCGGCTATCTGACGGAGCGGCTGCGCGCGCGCGGGCTCGACGTGCTTCCCGCCGATCCGGGCGCGCGCTTCGCGGCCGGCGCCGGCGGCGTCCAGTGCGACGAGGACCGGCTGCCGTTCGGCGACGGCGCCTTCGATCTCGTCGTCTCTGTCGGCGCGCTCGACAGCGTCAACGACTTGCCCGGCGCGCTGACGCTGGTCCGCCGCGCCTTGCGGCCCGACGGCCTGTTCCTCGCCGCCTTCGCGGGCGCCGGAAGCCTGCCGCGGCTCAAGACCGCGATGCTCGCCGGCGACGCGGCCGAAGGCGGCGTGTCGCCGCGCGTCCACCCGCAGATCGACGTGCGCGCGGCCGGCGACCTCCTCACCCGCGCCGGTTTCGCCCTCCCGGTGGTCGACACGGAGACGGTGGAAGTGCGCTACCCCGCCCTTCCCGTTCTCGTCGCGGACCTGCGGGCGATGGGCGCGACCAACGTCCTCGCCGGGCGCTCGCGCCGGCCGGTCGGCCGCTTCGGCCTCGCCGCCGCCATCGCCGATTTCGACTCCCATGCCGAAGCCGACGGCAAGGTGCGCGAGCGGTTCGACATTCTCTATCTGTCCGGCTGGGCGCCCTCGCCGGATCAACCCAAACCCGCGCGCCGCGGCAGCGCCACCGCTTCGCTGGCCCGGGCGATCGGGCGCTAGCTCACGCGCCCAGCAAAGCTTCGAGCAGGTCGATCAGCGGCGCGTCGGCCGGCGGCATGGCAAGGCCGCGCATCTCCGCCGGGCGTCGCCAGAGCAGCCCCGTCGCCTCCAGCGCCCGCGGATCGCCCCCGCGCCAGGAGCGGCAGAGATAGAGGAGCAGGATCATGTGGCGCTCCCCCACCGGCGCGCTGGCGAAGCAGGCGGGCGCGAGATCGTCCTCCGCCACTTCGATCCCCAATTCCTCGCCGAGTTCGCGGGCGAGCGCCTGCTCCGGCCGCTCGCCCGGCTCCACCTTGCCTCCCGGAAATTCCCACAGGCCGGCCATCGCCCGCCCGGGCGGCCGCTGTTGAAGGAGGATGCGTCCCTCCCCATCGATCAGCGCCGCCGCGACCACCGTCATTGTCGGAAAATTTTGCAGGTTCACCCTCCGCGCTAGCGAATCGTTAACGACGCCCGTTCTATTCCGGCTCTGGATGGGCGACTGGCCGCCCGCCGCGAAGGGCCTATTGCGATGCGTCGTTTCGGTGAGCTTTTCAAGGACGAGCGCGGCGCCACGGCCATCGAATATGGCCTCATCCTGGCGCTCGTGTTTCTCGCGATGGTGGGCGCCGTCAATTCCTTCGCCGACGTGGTCATCAACATGTGGATGGGCGTCTCCAACGACGTCGTCGCGGCGAGCGACTGATCCTTCGCGAAATGCTTCGTTGATTGCACGACCTGAAAGCGCTGGCGCAGACGCGCCGGGGCGCCCGGACGGTCGCGCGCCGCCCCGCCGATGTCCGCAAAGCCGTCGAATCCCCTCGCGCCGCTTAAATGTTTGGAAACTTCCTTCCCCTAAACCCGGACTGCTGACCCGAAGAAGAGGCGGGCGGCGGGGAAGTGTGGACTTCCACAGGTTGGAACCAAGGAGACCGGAAAATGAAACTGTTTCGCAAGCTGATCAAGAACGAAGAAGGCGCCACCGCGATCGAGTACGGCCTGATCGCCGCCCTCATCGCCGTCGCCGCGATCACCGCCATGGGCGCCCTCGGCAACACGCTGACCGAGACCTTCGAAGGTGTCGGCAACGAGATGTCCGACGCCAATTCGCGCGGCTTCAGCAACTAAGCCTTCGTCCTTCGGGGCAAGCATGAGGGCGGCGGAACCCGGTTCCGCCGCCCTTTTCGCGTCCGCCTCAGCGGTTGCCGTAGACGACCAGCTTCACCCGCTGGCCGGCCCGTACGCCGTCGTTCGGCCCGAGCGCGTTCAACACGCGGAAGCGGTCGACCTGATGCTCGGTATAGGCCATCCGGTTGGCGAGGCTCTGGACGGTGTCGTTCGCGCCCACCGTCACGATCTGGACCACGCGCGGCCGGATCGCGGCCGCCTGCTGGGCGGTCAGCCGCCGGACCGACTGCACCATCGAGCTGAACGGCCCGAGCCCGGTCCCCGCCTGGGTCAGCGTGACGAAATGGTAGGCGCGGTTGTTCTCGAACTGATAGGCGAAGACGGTGACGTCGACCTGACCCTGCTGCGTCTGCGCCCGGGTGGTGGCGAAGGCGGCGGGGATGCCGTTCACCGTCGTCGACTGGACCTGCGGCACCTGCGCCTGGCCCTGCCCGCCGGTCAGCCCCTGGAACACCTGTCCGATATAGGTGCCGAGATTGCCCTGGAACGGCCCGGTCGAAAACTGCGCCTGCCCGCTCTGGCCGATCACGGCGACCGCGCGGGTGCCGTTCTGCATGCCGAAGCCCTGCGGCACGGTGAAGGCGAGGCGGAGGTCCGGATGCAGGAAGTCGCGGCCCTCTATCACGCCCTGGGCGGGATCGTCGTCGAAGATCATGCCGCTGATCATCTGCAGATGCCGGTCGCGGTTGCGCTCGCCCTGGCCGGCGCGGCCCGTCGCCTGCGCCTGCTGGGTGGCGCGCGCGACGCGGTCGGCGCTCAGCGGGTGGGTGCGCGCCCAGGACGGAGTCGCGCGCTGGTCGTCCTGGCGGCCGGTGAAGCGCGCCTCTAGCGCCGAATGCGCGCCGAGCGAGGCCAGCATCGACGGCGACGCCATCGGATCGTAGCCCGCCGCGGTCATGTAGCGGATGCCGAGCGCGTCCGATTCGAATTCCTGCGCCTGGGAATAGGTGTTGAGCACACCCTGGCCGACGGTGCCGGCGATCTGCGCGAGCTGGCCGGAGCCGGTGAGCACGCCCACCGCGAGCGCGCCGAGCTGGGTCAGAATGCCGCGCTGCTGGCGGCCGCGCGCATGGTCGGCGGCGACGTGGCCGACCTCGTGGCCGAGCACCGAGGCGAGCTCCGCCTCGTCGTTCATCAGCGCCATCAGCTGGCGGGTGATGTAGATATATCCGCCCGGAACGGCGAAAGCGTTCATCACCGGGGAGTTCAGCGCCGTGAAGTTGTAGCCGCCGGTTCCGGCGCCCTGGATGCCGGACTGGGCGCCGATGCGCCGGCCGACCTCCTGCACATAGGCGCCGCGCTGCCCGCCGAGCTCGCCGCCGAACTCCTGGACGATCTGGGGGTGCTGCTGGGCCGCCTGCTGGGCGACCTGGGGAGAGATCGCACGCTGGTCGCCGGTGCCGACCAGCCCGCCGGTCGCGCAGCCGATGGCCGCGAACGAGGCGGAGAGCGCGATGAGCGCTTTCATCTTCATGGGAACGGTACTCCTAACGCGGGGCGGCCAAACGCCGCCGTCGCGGCTTGAACACCGTTTCGGCCCCGCAGTTCCGTTGCCGTCGCCTCAGCCGATGGCGAGGAATTTGGCGCGGCGCTGCGCCCGCACCTCGTCGCCAGACAATTTGCCGAGCGCGTCCAGCTCCTCGCCGATCGCCTGACCGAGCGTGAAGATCGCCTCTTCCGGCCGCCGGTGCGCGCCGCCGACCGGCTCCGGCACGACGCGCTCGATGACGCCGAGCTGCTTCAAATCGTCCGCCGTCACCCGCATCGCCTCGGCCGCCTCGGCCGCCTTGTCGGCGGTGCGCCAGAGGATCGAGGCGCAGCCTTCGGGCGAGATCACCGAATAGATCGAATGTTCCAGCATCAGCACCCGGTTGGCCGCCGCGATCGCCACCGCGCCGCCCGATCCGCCCTCGCCGACGATCGCCGCCACCAGCGGCACGCGTAGCTCCAGGCATTGCTGGGTCGAACGGGCGATCGCCTCCGCCTGGCCGCGCTCCTCGGCCTGCACGCCCGGGAACGCGCCGGCCGTGTCCACCAAAGTCACCACCGGGATCCCGAAATCGTCGGCGAGCCGCATCAGCCGGATGGCCTTGCGATAGCCTTCCGGCTTCGCCATCCCGAAATTGTGCCTGAGCCGCGAGGCGGTGTCGTCGCCTTTCTCATGGCCGATCAGCATCACCTTGCGGCCCCTGAGCCGACCCAGCCCGCCGATGATCGCCTGGTCGTCGGCGAAGTTGCGGTCGCCCGCCAGCGGCACGAAATCCTCGACCAGGCCGGTGAGATAGTCCTTGAAGTGCGGCCGCTCCGGATGCCGCGCGACCTGCGTCTTCTGCCACGGCGTCAGCCGCGCATAGATGTCGCGCAGCAGCCGTTCGGACTTGCCCTGCAGCCGCTCGATCTCGGCGTCGATGTTGATGTCGGTGCCTTCGGCCGTCTCGCGAAGCTCCGCAACGCGGGCCTCGAGCTCGGCAATCGGCTTTTCGAAGTCGAGAAAGGTGGTCGCCATGGAGCGGGCCGGTTAGGCCCCCTTGCGCTTCACGTCAACGAGCGGGTGGCGGCTGTTCACCAGATCGATCAGCCGGCGCGAATCGACATGGGTGTAGATCTGCGTCGTCGCGATGTCGGCATGGCCGAGGAGAAGCTGCAGCGCGCGCAGATCCGCCCCGCCTTCCAGCAGGTGGGTGGCGAAGGCGTGGCGCAGCACGTGCGGGCTGATCCGCTCCGGCGGCACCCCCGCCGCGGCGGCGAGTTCCTTCACCAGCTGGTAGAGGCGGACCCGGCTGAGATGGCGCTTGCCGGACGGGAACAGCCAGAGGCTGTCCTTCGGCACCAGCCCCGCATATTCCGCGACGGCGGCCCGCGCCCGGTCGGAGATCGGCACCAGCCGCTCGCGCCCGCCCTTCCCCTTCAGGATCAGGAACGGCCGGTCGGGGGAGACGGCGTTGCGGGGGAGCGAGACCAGTTCGGTCGCGCGCAGGCCCGATCCGTAGAGCAGCTCGACCAGCGCCGCCATGCGCAGCGCCGCCGGTCCGCCCTCCTCCGCCTTCCGCCGCTCGATCTCGGCGAACAGCCTGTCCACCGCCTGCCGGTCCAGCACCTTGGGCAGCGGCCGCCGGGTCGCCGGGCGGGGGAGCGCGGCGGACGGGTCGTCGGCGCGGTGCCCCTCCTCGTGCAGGAAGGCGAAGAAGCGGCGCAGCGCCGCCGCCTTGCGGGCGACCGTCGCCCGGCTGAGCGGCAGCCACGCCTCACCGAGCCGCTTCAGCGCCTCGGCCGGCGCGGCCGCGAGGCCGCCGTCCATCAGCTCCGACGCGCCGCGCAGGTCGCGCTCGTAGGCGAGCAGGGTGTTGCGCGCCGCGCCCGCTTCGGCGGCCATCATCTCCAGGAAGGCGGCGATCAGCTGGCGATCCCCGGCCCCGCTGGTCACAGCCGGCTCAGCGCCTCGGCGGCGATCATCCGCGCCTCATATTCCATGCCGCTGACCCGCAGCGCCCGCACGATCTGGAACAGATGCTCGGGCGGCACGCCGCGCCAGTCGCCGGTCTGCATCCCGACCGCCGACAGCAGGATCACGGTGCCCCGCTGCTGGTTGCGCACCGCGGAGATGAGCGCCCGGCTCCACGGGCTGTCGCGGCCGAGATCGACGCCCATCGATCCGGCGAGCCGCCCGGCCGCGTTGCGGTCGATCCGGTCGAGCCCGGCGAGCGCCGCCAGCAGGATGCGGGAGCGGTGCTGGTCGCGGCTGTTGTCGCGTCCCCGGAACGCCTCTATCCGGCTCGCCGACACGTCCACCGCCGCATTCGGCGCG
This sequence comes from Allosphingosinicella sp., assembly GCF_046295735.1. Lineage (GTDB taxonomy): Bacteria > Pseudomonadota > Alphaproteobacteria > Sphingomonadales > Sphingomonadaceae > Allosphingosinicella. The sequence continues at coordinate 74,872 of NZ_JBKBMQ010000010.1, read as the reverse complement.
CCGACCGCCAGCAGCGCCCAGGCGCGGTCGCCGTTCGTGCCCGACGCGGCGTCGGCGATCTCTGCCCAGCGCGCCGCCTGCTGGTCGAGCCCGGCGATCAGCATCGAGGCGATCAGCTCGCCGGCATGTTCGGCCAGCTCCTCGGAAGGCTCCAGCCGCGCCGCGGCGCCGGCGGTGAGGATGCGGCGGGCGTGGCGCTGGTGCGGCGCCTCGGCCTCGTCCCACAGCCGGCGGATCGCGGCCATCCGGTCGCCCGGCGCGGCGGCGACATAGGCCTGGCGCAGGCGCGCCGCGGTGGTGCCGCCCGCCTCCGCCGGATCGGTGCCGTCGAGGATCAGGCTGTGCATCTCGACCAGGCTTTGATGCGAGAAGACGCCGAGCGAGGCGGCGACCTCGGCCGCGTCCATGCGCTGCTGCAGCGGCACCATCGGCGCGCGCGCGAGCCAGGCCTGGACCTGCGGCCCCGTCGCCGCCATCAGCCGGTCCGGGATCGCCATGCCGGTGGCGCTGGCGAGGCCGAAGCGCCAGCTGTTGATGCTGTCCACCTCGTCCCACTGGATGGTGACGGCGCGCCGGGTGTCGGTGCCCGCCCCCACGATCTTCTCGGCGAGCAGCAGGTCGATGCCGCGCGCGCCGCTGCGCCGCCGCGCCTGGTCGATGAGCGCGCTCGCCCGCGAGGCTTCGCCTTCCAGCGCCGCGCACATCGCGTCGGCCAGCGGCCAGACCGGCTCGTTGGAGCCCGCCCGCCCCGGCTCCACCAGCGGGCAGAGCGCGGCGGGATCGGCGGTGGCGAGCGCCGTCTGCACCGCTACCTGGATCATCCGCGGCGTGTAGCGGTCGACGTCCACCGCCTCGACCAGCATCCGCGCCGCGTCCGCCTCGCCCATCCGCACCAGCAGCCAGGCGCGGTCGGCGACCCAGTCGACCGGATCGACCAGCGACGGCGCCGGCGCGCGGGTGAGCAGCGCGCGGCGCAGCAGCATGGAGGTCCAGCGCGACGGGAGCGGCGCGTCCAGCCGCCGCATCAGCGTCGACAGGAAGCCGCCATTGGCGCCTCCCCACGGATCGGCGCCGACGCCCCAATTGCCGGGGCCGAGCACGCCCACCACCTCGACCGGGCGGCGGGCGCTGTCGGGAATGTCGAACTGGCGCGGCGAGATCGGCTCCACCACCACGAGGTCGCGCTGCGCGGCTTCGACGGCGGGCGGCGGCGGCGGCGGGGCCGCGCGCGGCGCCGGCTCCGGCCGCTCCGGATCGCCGAATCCCGGCGGCGGCGTTTCGGCGCGCGGCGTGGGCGTCGGCGCCGGCGCCGGCCGCTCGGGATCGCCGAAGCCGGGCGGAAGCAGCGATTCGGGCGCGCTCTGGCTCAGCGCCGGGAGCGCGAGGAGAAGCGACGATGCCCCCCCGAGCAGGAGAAGCTTAGCCCTGAATCTCATTCGTGACGTCCTGCTCGATCCGCGACTGCGGCACTTCTGTGTCGACGGTGGAGAGCCAGATCGCGCCGCCGATCAGCAGAACGAGCACAAGCAGGAGGAGGAACGGCAACGGCGAGCGCCGCCGCCGCGTCGGGGCGAAAGTGGTCCTACGCATGGCGGGCCTTTTGCCCCACGAGGCGGGCCTATGTATAGCCCCAGAAGCAATGACTTCAGCGCTTCCCCGCCTTGGCCGCCCGATCGTGCTCGTCGGCCTGATGGGCGCCGGCAAGACGACGGTGGGGCGGCGGCTGGCCCGCCGGCTCGGCCTCCCCTTCGTCGACGCGGACGAGGAGATCGAACGCGCCGCCCAGCGCAGCATCGCCGAAATCTTCGACCGCTTCGGCGAGGCGCAGTTCCGCGACGGCGAGCGGCGGGTGATCGCCCGCCTGATCGACGGCTCGACCAAGGTGATCGCGACCGGCGGCGGCGCCTTCATGAACCCGGCCACCCGCGCCCTCATCCTCGACCGCTGCGTCGCCGTCTGGCTCGACGCCGACGCCGCGACGCTGGCCGAGCGGGTCGGCCGGCGCGACCACCGCCCGCTGCTCCGCAACCGCGATCCGCTGCCGGTCCTCCAGGACCTCGCCGCCGTCCGCAACCCGCTCTACGCCCAGGCCCATATCCGCATCCGCAGCCAGGGCGCCCCGCACGAGCGGACGGTGGACGAGATCGTCCGCGCGCTGGTCGAGCGGAGCGAAAGCGGCCAGCCGGGCTGAAGGCGCGGCCCCGTTACGACTTCGCGTCAGGCGGGTTTCAGCATCGGCATGCTTGCGCTCCCAAGTCACCCGATCGCCCACATGTCATGAATGTTGTACCGCCACCCTCAGAACAAAAGTGGTTTATGAAGACGTTAGCATAATCATGGACCTTCATCTCCTCACCTCCTCCACCACAACTTTTCCGCTTTAGAAGAACTGCAGTAAAGAATCTGCCAGAGCCGCTTGAAACGCCGCGTTCAAAGATTTAACGTCCCGAATCACAGGCATGTCGACGAAAAGACTCGGCCCGTCACTGGCTCCAGTGACGGCTTAAAGATGTCGCGCTGCGTACAGGGAGGGGGGAATGGCGAATTTCGACGCCGCGGGAGGTATTGGGCTCGATCCCCTGAACTCGTTGCTTTCACAATATTACTCGTCCGCCGAACAGGCTGCGCCCGGCAACAATCCGTTCGACGGAACGACGACGAAGAACGTGCCGCCGCTCGGCGACGTGACGGTCACCTGGAAGCTGAAAAACGCGCCCGTCCTCGCCTTCGGAGCGCCGTCGCAAGCGGATTGGGACGCTTCGCTCGATTCGGCCGGCAACACCAACGGCGCCGACAAGAAACCGCTGCCGACCGGCCCGATGGCGGCGCTTACCATCCCCGACATGACGGCGAGCTACACCGCTCCCGGGATCGATCCGGTCGGCGGAGAGACTTGGAACGTCGTCGCTTATGCGACGCTGGCCTTTCCGGCGGGCGAGATCGATGTGACTTTGGTCGGTCTGAAGATCGACGAGAGCGATTTCGCGCCCTGGGACAAGGCCATCTTCAACACCATGCTGGTCCCCGCCCTGTTCAAGGCGGTGACCGAGATGCTCGGCGTCATCCACGTGCCGGCGCTCAGCTGGCACGGCGTCTCGCTCAATCCGCTCCAGATCGCGCTTTCAGGCAACCAGCTCGTCGCCGCCGCCACGCTCACGACCAACGCCGCGCCGCTCGACACAAGCGGCGTCGCATGGCCGACCGATCCGGTCTTCGTGCTGGCGAGCAAGCCGCTGATCGATTCCGCACTCGCGGCCGGCGTGCAGCCCTATGTCGGCCAGACGTTCAGCGACAGCGGCAATTTCAAGGGCCTGGCCGACTGGAACTACCACGGCAGCCTCGATTCCATCAGCGCGACCGTGGGCACCCTGTCGCCGCTGACGGTGAACGCCTCGATCACGGCCAGTCTCAACGTCGGCGGCTCGCTGACGCCGGCGGGCATGGCGCTCGCGGCGGTCGGCTGCGCCGCCGGCGCCGCTTTGCTCGCAATCTGAACCGGAGAGGGATGCCGAAATGTCCGACGCCATTTCCTACGACGTCTCGTTCAAACCGTCTCCGGCCACGATCGGCATTTCGGTCACGGTGGTGGAGGATGCGCTCACGGCGACCGTCACGAACGTCCCCGACATCGGGCTGTCGCTGACGCCCTCCGGCAATTTCGTCCAGAAGATCATCTCCGCCGTGCTGATCCCGATCGCGGAGCTGATCGTCGCCGCCGTCAATCCCAAGCCCCGCGACATGTTGCAGGGCAAGACGATGAACCTGGGCAAAATCCCGCCCATCCCCGTCGATAACGTGACGATCACCGCGAGCGGGCTCGCGCTCGGCGGCGCCACGCTCGGCGGAACCGACTACCTCAAGGTGACCGCCACCCTCTCGGTTGCCGTCAATCCAACCAGCGGGAGCAACGGCTGATGGCCTCGATCCAGTCCTTCTTCACGCGTCTTTCCGCGAACAGCGGTCCGGGGACCCTCGCCGGCGCGCTGCCGATTCATTTTTCGGTGACGAGCGCCGGACCTTTCCCGCTCGCGGGCCATGTCGCCGTCCCCGGAAGCGAGATCGGCGGCTCGCTGATGATCGAGTTCGCCAGGCTCGAATTCGGACCGCTGGCCATCGCCGACGTGGCGCTCGGACCCGATGAGGACGAAGGCACGCAGGAGGTCACCGTCACGCTCGGCGCCGCCCAGCTTCAGGGGCATTATGAGCTGTTCGGCCTGGAGTCGCCCAGCATCGATCTCGATATCGGCGGCGCCGTCCGGCCGTTTCCCGCGCTCGACGCGCTCAGCCTGGGCGCGGTGGCCGGTGCGACCGACGATCCGCCGGCGATCACGGAGAAGCAGTACGACCAGATCATGCAGGCCAACGAGCAGAAGCCGAAGCTCGCCCAATCGGCGGCCGGCCAGCAAATGCTCGACGCCTACAACCAGTTCAACGACGTCTATCACGACGCCTTCAAGAGCAATGCCTATCTCCGTCAGCACTGGTCGGCGAATGGCGCGGTCGCGGAAATGAGCGACCACACGTCGGACGCGCTCGATCAGGGCACGGTCGTGAACCCGCCCGACAAGACGTTCGGCACCAGCGGCGTCAATTACAACATGAACGCGTTTCAGCAGAAGTTGAACGTGTGGGCGGCCTGCGTGAACAGCAATCCGGACGCTGCGGCGGCCGCCTTGAAGTTCGGCACGACGGTGGAAGGCACCGGCAACTCGAAGACGAACGTCAATCCGATGACCGGCGACGACGTCTATTCGACGGTCAACGAGACGAAGCCCGCTCCTCTCGTCATGCTCCTGGCTTCGCCCGAGGAACATCCGCTTCATGCGCCGCTGCTCAGCATCGTCCAGAACAGCCATGACGAGCGCCATCTCGACATGCTGGCGGCACGCGGCATGGACCTCAACGACGACGAGGTGCAGGCGCTCCAGGAAATCTATGCCGAATCGCTGCGCGTGCGCGATCCGGCGGCCCGCCTCACCATCGCCGCCGGCAATTGCGCGGTGGCCGTCGGCCGGACCGCCTACCGCTTCCGGCTGACCCGCCAGGCCAACGGGGCGATCACGGTGAAGCTCGTCCAGTCGACCCTCTCGCTCGACGGGCTCGATTATGGCGGCGCGCAATGGCCGGGCGAGGCGGGCCAAGTGGCGCGCGAGCGGCTCGAAAGCGCCGCCTTCCTGCGCGGCATCATCGAGGATCGGATCAACAGCCAGCTGACCCGCCTGGTGCGCGGGCTCGCGGCGCATCCGGCGTGACCGGGTCCGGCCAGGCCGTGCTGACCCGCGACCGCGCGGCGGACGCGGAGGAGCTCCAGCGAGCGGACATGGCGCGCTTCCGCGCCGAGGTGGAGGCGGCGCTCGACCCGCAGGCGCCCTATCTCACCGAGCTCGAATTCTCGATGTTCGCCAACGGCAAGAAGATCCGGCCGCGCGTCATGCTGCTCGCCGCCCGCCTGGTCGCCTGGACCGGGCCGCTGCCGGACAAGGTCTACAAGGGCGCGGCGTCGCTCGAGATGCTGCACGTCGCGACCCTGATCCACGACGACGTCATCGACGAGGCGCCGATGCGCCGCGGCTTGCCGAGCGTCTCCGCCGCGCGCGGCACGAAGATCGCCGTGCTCGTCGGCGATCTCCAGTTCGTCCAGGCGCTGCGCGGCTTCGCCGCCGCGGTCGAGACCGAAAGCGACATGGCGCTGGTGAGGCGCGTGATGGACGCCGCGTTCGACGTCTGCCGCGGCGAGCTCGACGAGCTCGACCGCTTCCTTCCCGAAACCAGCGAGCAGCGGCGGGAACGCTATTTCAAGACCATCGACCGCAAGACCGCGGCCCTGTTCCGCCTCGCCTGCCAGGCGGGGATCGATCTCGCCGGCGGCCGCACGCGCGACATCCGCCGCGGCGGCTTCTTCGGGCGCGCGCTCGGCCGCGCGTTCCAGATCATGGACGACGTGCGGGACATCGTCGAACTCGACGCGATGGCGGGCAAGTCGGCCGGCGTCGATCTCGCGCTCGGCCGCCATTCGCTGCCTCTCCTCTATGCATATGATCGGCTTGGACCGGACTCGCCGGTCGGAAGGGCGATGCGGGGCCTCGGAGCGCCCGAAGGCGCCGCGCTCGAGGACACGCTCGACATGCTGCGGGATTGCGGGGCCGTCGATGCCGCTTACGCCGATGCGCGCCGCGAGGCCGAGGACGCTTTGTTCTACCTTGAGCCGTTCCCACCGAGCCCGTTTCGCGACGCATTGCGGCGGATCGCCCGCGACACCGTCGACCGGCCGCTCAACCGTTAGGAGGAAGGCCGATCATGACCACCCTCATGGGATTCATCCTCAATACCGTTCAGCCGCGCGTCAACGATCCCGCCAACACCAGGATGTGGCTTCCGGCGCTGCTGATGCAGCTGCGCAATGACGACGGCAGCCCGACCTTGCCCATTCATGCCGGCCGGCAGGATCTCGGCGCGCTCACCGGCACCAACGGCGGCTTCGTCGCCGATACGTTCAACAGCGTCTATTCGATCATGAACCAGGTTGACACCAAACCCGACCCGGACGCGATGTTTCCGCTGCTGACCTTGCCCAACGTCACCCTGGACGGGCTTCAGAACATGAAGCTCGCCGATACGAGCAACCAGCCGACGCCGGACGGCTATGTCGTGCACATCGATCTCGCCTTCGACGCCTATCAGGGAGAGGTCGGCGGCAATCCCATGCCTCCGCTCACCTTCAGCGGGCGCTACGAGATCGAGCAGAAGCTCGAGGTCATCGCCACCGGCGAGAAAGTGACCATCACCGGCCATGGCAGCTTCACGGTGGTCGTGACGGACTGCAAGCTGGTCGCGACGGCGGGCGCGACGATCTCGGGAACCGGCGCCGGCCGGGTCAACACGATCGCCGTCAGCGCTCTCGAGATCGTCGGAACGTCGCCCACGGGACCGGCTCTGAATTTCACGAACCTCACCCTCGACGACGACTTGCCGCAGAAGGCGCAGCTGATGGCGACGATCCAGGACGCCCTCAGCGATCCGCAGGCGGCCGGCGCCTTCCTCTCGGCGATCAACGAGATGCTGTCCGCGCAGGAAAATCTGGAAAGCGTCAATCGCCTTCTCTCGGACAAGACGACGGGCGTGCTCGACGGCATCTTCGGTCCGCTGCCCGCCTCCGGCCTGCCGGTCGATGGGCCTGATCAGAAAGCGCTGACGCCCGTCGATCAATTCCTGTTCGACCGTGTCCGCCTGTCGCTCGCCGATCCCGGCAGCAGCTGGTTCCTTCCCCTCCAGCTGGCGAGCAGCGACGACCCGGTGCTCGAGCCCTATTCCAACCCGCAGGTCGACGTTCCCGACCAGACGATAAAGGGGCTCGTCTATAGCGGCATCGTCCTCACCGACGTCCTGCTAGCCGGCGCCTCCAACGCCGCCGCGCCGCTCGACCAGACGATCCTCGCGACCACCAGCTTTTCGACGCGGGTCGCGCTCGGGAGCTTGCCCGAAGGTCCGGCGCACCAGGTTCCGCGTCAGGGCGGCTCGGTCTCGATGCCGGTGCCGCCGGCACCGCCGCTCACCTTCTCCGCGCGTTTCTCGCTCGTCCAGCAGGGCTTCAAGCCGGTCCCGCTGAAGGGCACCCTGGTGGCGACCATCGAGAACGTCTTCGTGAACCTGACGATGACGCCCTCGGGCGCGGACGTCGATCATCTGACGATGACGATGAGCCAGGTCTCGGCCGATGTCAGCGCGGCGCGGATCGCGCCCTCGGTCTCGCTCGATCCGCCCAACGGCCCGCTGGAACAGATACTCGACGCCCTGTTCGCCAAGTCCGACGTCCAGCAGCAGGTCCTCGCCGCCCTGAACACCGCCCTCGCCGAGCAGCAGGGGGCGATTTCGGAACAGTTCACCCAGATCGCCCGCAACGCGATCCTTTCGCAACTTGGAAACTGAACATCATGGCCGACGACAACCAGCTCATCGAGATGATCGAGAACATCCTGCTGACGCCCAGCTCGGACTTCTACATCGCGACCATCCTGCACGATCCGAACGGCGGCGCGCTGGACCCGCGGACGATCGACAGCATCGATCTCGGCACCATCGACATCCAGGGCGTGCAGATCGGCATTGTCATCCGCAACCTCGTCGTGCGCGGGCTCAGCAACGTCCAGGTCGCCTTCGACGCCGACGGCAATCCGGAGATCAGCGTCGACGGCGACACCGTCACCTTCCACGCCGTCCTGCCCAACGAGCAACCCGGCTATACGCGTCCCCCGGACGTCCCCGCGGTCGCAGCCGCCCATGGCGACCTCGACGTCACGATCGCCGGGCAGCCGATGCCGCCCGGGACGATCCTGCTCACGATCAGCGCCGTCGAGGACCTGACCGGCGTCTTCACCGCGACCGAAGGCGATGGAGGCCTCTCGACGGTGGAGATCGCCTTCACCTCCCTGTCGATCGCGCTCGACCTTCCCGCCGGCGTGATGACGATCGCGGTCGACCTCCCGACCGTGTTCAAGCAGACCATCAACCACATCCTCAACCAGCCCGACATGCAGGCAAGCTTCCTCGACAAGGTCAACGCGCAGCTTTCGAGCCAGGCGGTGCTCTCGAGCCTGTCCGAAGTGGCGACGAAAGAGGCGCGCGCGGCGCTCGGCTCGAGCTGAAAAGGAGATCCCCACCATGTCCGCAGACTTCATCCTGTCCTTCTCGGCCGCGTTCCTGAACCGGGCGAGCCAGTCGGTCTTCCCGGCCATTCAGCCGAAGATGAGCCGCTCGGGAACCATCCCGTCCATGCAGCTCACCGTCTCCTGGGGCGTGAGCGCGCCGCCCCAGTTCCAGTTCACCGGCGCGGGCGGCGGACAGATGTTCACCCTCACCATGCCGCTCGACGTCACCACCACGCCGGACGGCGGGCCGTCGCAGCAGGGGACGAGCGACGTGGTGGCGAGCTGCCGCGCGATCGTGGTGGCCGCCGGCAGCGTGCAGTTCAGCGTCGCGGACATCAGCTTCACCTCGGCCGACCCGTTCCTCCAGGCGGTGCTCAACGCCAAGAAAGCCGACATCACCGCCCAGGTGAACGACTTCGTCTCCACCCTCGCAATCCAGCTCAACGTCATCGACGGCGTCCATTTCGCCGGCTACGCGCTGCAGATCGGGCAAGGCCAGGGCGCGGCCGCGGGCGGCCTCCAGATGCCGGTCACCATCCCCCCCACTCCCGGGCTCTCGACCGACTTCGCGGCCTACATCTCGCAGCCGCTCCTCCAATATATCGTCCAGACCACCTTCTGGGCCCAGGTGCCCAAGGACTATTCGGCGAGCGGCGCCGACGTGCACCTCAACGGCTACGAGGCCGGCCTCGCCAACGGGCAATTGTGGCTGAACCTCCACCTTTCGGGGACCTACAGCTCCGCCGGGGCGGACTGGGACATCGACATCGGCACCGTCAACGTCAATCTCAACATCGCGGTCGACGGCCGCAGCCTCGTCATCCGCGGCGGCGACGTCTCGCGGCCGAGCGTCTCGCTCAATCCGTCCAACTGGCTGGCCTGGGTCTACACGATCGGCGGCGGCATCGTGACGGCGATCATCACCGCCATCCTCAACGACGTCATCGGCGGGAAGATCCAGGACAGCATCCGGGGCAACCTCAACCGGACCCTGATGGACGTGCCGGTGCTGAACGGCGCGTTCGAAGGCGTGAACATCACGCTGACGCCCAGGGACCTCGCCGTCGCCGGACAGGGCAGCCAGCTCGTCCTCACCGGCAACGCCGACGTGACGGCGAGCTGAGCAACCCCCCCCGCGCGGATCGACCGGAACCCCGCCTCATGCCGATGCTCTTCCACCAGAACATGCGGGTGTTCGGCGGCCATTCGGCGATCCGCAACGCCGTCTACGGCGTCTGCTTCGGCGGCATCGCGGCCGTGCTTCCGGCGGCGGTCGCCGTCGCCGGCTTCACCGAGATCACGGGGGCGGGGATCGGCCTCCAGGCGCAGATGGCGGTGCTCGCGACGACGCTCGACGCCGGCATCGACAACCTGCTGGTGATGGAGGTCGGCACCACGGCGCTCGGGACCACCGAATATATCGTGGTGACGTGGAACAGCTTGCAGATCGCGGTGGCGGCGGCGGGCCAGGTCACCTACGACAATCTCTCGCGCTCGTGGGTCGCGAACGGCCAACTCGCGCCCTTCGCCAACGCCTACATCCCCGCCCCGCACATGGCCTATGGCGCGCTCGACAGCCGCGGGCCGGCCTGGGTGGCGGGCACGATCGGCGGCGTCGCCGGCATCTTCATGTTCATGCACAACATGTACAATCTCGGCGACCGGAGCGGCGGCCTCTCCGGCCTGCGCCGCTGTGCGGCGATGGTGCGCACGGCGCTGGGCGGCGCCGGTGCTGATCGGCGGCGACTTCAACGCCGAGCCGCACGACATGGCCAACGGCCGCGGCGTCGATCTCTACGCCCGCGCGGCGATGGCGTTCGGCGTTCCCATCAACACGACCGCGGCCAATCCTTACGATTACTGGCTCGTCACCGATCCGCTGGTCGCCGCCGCCAACGCCCACGTCTTCCCGCAGACGCGGGTGGCCAACGCGTCCGACCATTCGGGCATCGGGCTCGTCCTGTGAACGCGATCCGTCCCTGCTCCCATTTCCACGCGGAGGTGCCGACATGACCGCCATTTTCCACCAGAACATGCGCACCTTCGGCGGCGGATCGGCCGGCCGCAACGCGGCCTTCACGGCGGCCTTCGGGGCGATGGCCGCGGGCGTCGGTGCCGGCGTCGTCGTCGCCGGCTTCACCGAGATCAGCAATCCGAACCTGACGCTCAGGAACCGGCTGCTCGGGTTTTCCGCGATCCTCGGGGCGGGCCTCACCCGGATCGCGGTGATGCAGGTCGGCACCTCGGCGCTCGGCCTCACCGAATATATCGGCATCACCTGGGACCCGGTCCAACTCGCCGCGACCCATGCGGGGATGGTCGTCTACAACAACATGACGCGGACCTGGACGCCCTACGTGTCCCCGGCACCGCCGGCGGGGCCGGCAGCGCCGGTGCTGACCATCCCCGGCGCTCCGTTCCAGGCAGTCGACAGCCGCGGGCCCGCCTTCATCGCCGGGGCGCTGGCCGGCGGCTACGGCAACGTCGTCGTCATGTTCATGCACAACATGTACAATCTCGGTGATCGCTCCACGGGTTTTTCCGGGCTCCAGTCCTGCGCGGAAAATATCCGGAACGCCCTGCCCGGCCCCTATGCCGCGGCGACGATCTATATCGGCGGCGACTACAACGTCCTTCCCCGCGATCTTCGCAAGCGGCGCGGCAACATGCCGCTGCTCACCTATCGCGCACAGCGGGTGGGCGACGCGATCGCGGGCGCCCTCGTCAACACCACGGCGGTCAATTGCTACGATTACTGGCTGCTCAGCAATCCGGCGCCGGTGCCGCTCGCCAACGTGCGCGTGTTCGCCCAGTCGCGCGCCGCTTTCGCCTCCGATCATGCCGCGATCCGCGCGACGATCTGATCCGACCTTTATTCCCCGTCCTCCCCTTTCCAGGAGACCGAGATGACCGATCCCAGCCAGTTGATTCCAGTCGTCGATGGCACGCTGACGCTCGGCGCGGACGGCTTCGGCCCGGTGATGGCCGACGCGCTGCAGCGACTCACGGGCGGCAAGCCGATCCTGGTCACAGGCGCGGACCGCAGCGTCGACGGCGAGACGGTCACGGTGGTCGGCAACGCCACCTTGCTCGGCGGGAGCGTCAAGGCAACGGTCTCGGCCACCGCGCTGAGCGACGGCGCCAGCCTCAACGCCCGCTTCGCCGCCGCCGACGGCTGGCATTTCTCGGACAGCTTCGCCTCGCTGCCGCCGTTCGCCGGAGGGTCGCAGGGCGCCGGATCGAACGGCGCAAGCCTGCTCGACCGGCTGACGATCGCCACCCCCGCTTTCTTCATCGCCACCGCGCAGGGGGAGCAGGATCCGGTGACCGGGGCCGAGCTGCCGGTGGGCGTGAGCTTCGCCGGCGATTTCCAGCCTGCGGGCATGCTCGGCATCCTCGGCAAGCTCATCCCGCCCTCCACCCTCCAGATCCCGCTGGTCGGACCGGTCCTCATCCCGCTCAAGGGCGAGACGACGCCGCCGCTCCCCTCCGCGCCGATCCCGACGATGCCCTGGCAGACGACCTGGCCGTCGCCCGGGATCGACCTGTTCGCGGAGATCGGCCACGCGACGCTCGGCGACAAGCTCGGCCTCGACGCGGTCGGCATCCGCTTCTATTCGCCGACCGACGCCGACTGGATGGCGGCGAACCCGACCTATTCCCCGATCGCGGCCGGCAGCGCCACGCTGTCGATCCCGAGCGCCGGCATCGCGGCGGACGTGACGCTGATCGGCGCCCTGTCGGCCAGCCGGGTCTCGGCCATCGGGGCGTTCAGCGGCGTGAACTTCCAGAAGCTCGCCGACATGACCGACGCCGTCGGCGGCCAGGACCTCGCCGGCGTTCTCCCGTCCGACGTCCAGGCGGGCCTCGCCAAGACGCTGGGCAAGCTCAGCCTGATCGCGGCGGTGCTCGACATCGGTCCCTCGCTGAAGGTCGAATCGGTCTCGATCGCGGTCGGCATCCCGGATCTCGACACCCAGGTGCTCCCGGGCTTCACGATCGACAGCCTGATCGCCAGCTTCAGCGTCGCCGATCCGTTCGGGAGCGATCGCGCCATCACCCTGACGATCGGCGGCCGGGTCGAGCTGTTCGGCGCCGTCTTCGACATCGACCTCGCTTATCCCGAGGTGTCGGCCCGGGCGAGCCTTGCTGCTCCGGCCGCCATCCCGCTGTCGAAGGTCGCCCAATATGTGGGCTTCGACGTTCCCGACGTGCTGCCCGATCTGACCCTCAACGCGCTCGATTTCTACGTCGACAAGGCGGGCACGGTCGCCTTCGCCGTCGCCGCGGCGCAGGATCCGCCCTGGACGATCGCCCTCGGCCCGACGAGCCTCACCGTCTCGGACGTGATGGCGAGCATCGTCCGGCCGGCCGGCGGCACGGCGTCCGCCCGTTTCGGCGGCGCGCTCACGATCGCCGGCGTCAAGCTCGGCGTGAGCTACCAGAGCCCGGGCGATTTCCTGTTGCGCAGCGAATTCCCCGAAATCTCCCTGGTCGGCCTCGCCAAGGACCTCACCGGCAGCAGCCTCGATTTCCTGCCCGGCGGCTTCGACATCGTCCTGCTCGACAATGTCGCGATGATCGAGAAGGTTGGCGCCGATCTCAAATTCCTGCTCGCCACCGACATAGAGGGTCTCGGCTGGGTGGGCTTCGAGGCGCGGCGGGCGAGCGGCACCTGGGGCTTCGCCTTCGGGCTCGACCTCGTCGACCCGCGTCTGTCGAAGCTGCCCGGCCTCGGCGGACTGGCGCCGCTCGAGAGCGTGTTCCACATGGACGAGCTCCTCCTGCTCGTCTCGTCGTTCGACGATCCCGCCTTCCAGTTCGTCCCCGCCTCCGCGTTCGACACGCCCTCGCTGCCTCCGGGCCCGGGCGTCCAGATCGCTAAGGGCGGCGTGATCCGCGGCCTCAACGCCTACGGCCGTTGGACGCTCGACCTGTCCGCCCAGGACCAGAAGCTGATGCGCGACCTGCTCGGCCTCAAGACGGTCGTCTCGATCACGCTTCAGGTCGGCGCCGTGCCGTCCAGCAACAGCGCACTGTTCCTGTCGATCGACACCACGCTGTGCGGCATGCCCCTCACCGGGCGCTTCGGCGGACGCATCCTCGACGAGGACGTCAGCCTTTTCATCGACGGAACGCTCGTCACCCATATCGGCGGCCAGGCCCAGGCCTGGATGCTCTCGCTCCAGGTCTTCCCGACCGGCATCCTGTTCATGGGCGGGATGAAGGGCACGGTCACGTTTGACGGCATCCAGCTGTCGAACCTCGGGCTCGTCATCGGCGTCGATTGGGAAGGCATCCCCTCGGTGAGCGCCGCCGGGGCGATCACCGCCGGCGACTTTCATTCCTCGGTCGCGGTCTTCTTCAACAGCGCCGATCCCAAGCAGTCGCTGCTCGCGGGCTCGATCAGCGACCTCACCCTGGCCGACGTCGTCGACGCCTTCAGCGACGGCAACGTACCCGCCGATATCGAGGCGGTGCTGAAGGAGATCGCGCTCAAGGGAACGCAGGCCTTCACGATTCCCGCCGCGACCGCCGACAGCCTGGACAAGATGGACATCCCGGCCATTTCCGCGGCCTTCGTCAATGCCGGCGTGCCGCTTCCGACCACCACCGCGCAGGTGCTCGTCAACGTCGGCACGCCGGGCGAACACTGGTTCGTCACCAACCTCGCCAACCAGATGCGCCATTATACGGCGACGAAGACGGATGCGGGGATCGTCGTCACCCTCGATCCGCAGCTCTACGTCGCGCCGCAAAAGGTCGAAATCGCCAACACGACCTATCCGCAGGGTTTTCTCGTGAATGGAGCGGTCGAGGTGCTGACGTTCGAAGCCTCGGCCACGGTCAGCGTCGACACGACGAACGGCATCGCGGTCGATGGCACGATGAGCGAAGTGGTGATCGGCACGCCCGAACTCTTCTCGCTGACCAACAGCGCCGGCGATGCCGGCCCCATACTCTCGGTGTCCACCTACCAGCAGCCGAACCGCGCGCCGCCGTTCAAGGACCCGCATGTCCTGATCGACGGACAATTGACGATGCTCGGCCTGACGCGCCGGCTCTATGTCAGCGTCGGAGCGAGCCGGGCGGTCTTCGACATGTCCGGCAATTTCATCGTCGGGATCGATTACGACTTCCACGGCTCCTTCGCCGGCGTCACCGACATGAGCTGCACGGGCTCGGTGAAGGTCGGTATCGGCACGATCGACCTGGGTCCGCTGGGCAAGATCAACGTCGGAACCTATGTCCACGCCGCGGCCGACATCGGAGTTTCGCCGACCGACATGTGGGCGAAGTTCGAGGTGGGCCTCGATTTCATGGGCAAGAGCTTCTCGGGCTCGGTGTCGCTCGACGTCTCGGTCGACACGCTGAAGGCGCTGCCGGGCAAGATCCTCGACGCCGTCAAGGCATGGCTCGAGCAGCTCTTCAAGGACGTCGACTTCTGGGCGCGCGCGATCGCCTCGAAGCTCGTCGAGGGGGTCGACGACATCGGCAAGGTGCTGACCGAATTCTACGGCCTCAGCAAGGAAGCGGCCCAGAAGGTGCTCGACACGATCGCGGCCTTCGCCGGCGGCTGCGCCGCCACCACGGCCCGCCTCGCCGCCTGAGGCGGCAGGAGGCGGAGCGCAACTGGGGGCTTTCCTACAGGCGAACCTATGTGGTTCTCTGTCGCTCATGAAGCTCGCCCGCCCGTCCGAGTCGCACGCCGCGCCGTCCCGGCCGCAGGGGGGCGGTTGCCCGCGCGCTCTTCCGCCCGCTCGATCGATCCGGTTGATCAATTCCCCGCGATTGATCGACGGAATTTTTCCCAAGCGCGGAACCTTCCTAAACTTCCGCTTCGCCGGCGAGGCGGAGGCGGTCGCCGAGCAGGTCCGCCCATTGATCGAGCATCCGGCGCAGGACCGCGGGGTCGCGCTGCACCGGCGCCTCGAGCGCGAGGCCGCGCAGCAGGGTGAAGGTCATCCGCACCAGCAGCTCCGGATCGTCGCCGGGCCGCCGCGCCCTGAACAGGCCGCCGATCCCTTCCGCCAGCGCGTCCGCCAGCCTTCCCATCATCGGCTGCACCCGCGCCCGCAGCTCGGCGTCGCTGCGCAGCGCCACGAACAGTTCGAGCGACGCGTCGTAGCGCCAGTCGGACGCCAGCCGCTGCCACAGCTCCCCGACCAGGATCCGGAACGGATCGGCGCTGCCGGGCTGGAGGCGGCGCGCGGCCTCGATCGTCCGCGCCAGCGCCCCGTTCAGCAGATGCTCGGCCGCGTCCGCCACCAGATCCACCCTGGACGCATAATGGTGCTGCATCGCGCCGCGCGACAGCTCGGCCAGCTCCGCCACCCGCTGGGTGGTGGTGCCGCGATAGCCGTGGCGGGCGAGCGCCTCGATCGTCGCCTCGCACAGCCGCCGCCGCGCAGCGGCGCTCCGCTCCTGCTGGCTGCGCCTTTGCCTCGCTTGTGCCTCCATAGGGGCACATCTGCGCCGCCGCCCGGGCAATTACAATATGATTTGCTGGTAAGTAGCTGCTCCTCGGTCCCTGCCGGAAAGCGTTGACCGGGGCGATTTTGCAATCCATCCTGCTTGCAAAACGGTTCTCGAAAAGGCCGATCGGAGAGAGGATATGGAGGCTTCAGGTCCGCGCAACCTGGTCGAGCTCTATCGCGGCTATGCCGAGCGCAATTCGGGCAAGCCGGCGGTGAGCTGCGTGCTGCCCAACGGCATGTCGGCGACGCTGAGCTATGACGAGCTGGAGGACGCCGCCGACGCGGTCGCCGCCTTCCTGCGCGAGGAGCTGAAGCTTCCGCCCCGCAGCGTGATCGCGGTCCAGGCGCCCAACTGCCTCGCCTTCCCGGCCATCTCCAAGGGCGTGGTGAAGGCCGGGATGGTCCCGACCGGCATCAATCCGCTCTACACGGTCCGCGAAGTCGCCGACCAGATCGAGATGTCGGGCGCCAAGGTGCTGTTCGTGCTCGACGCGTTGGCGGGCGAGCTCGAGGCGGTGGTCGCCCGCACCGGCCCGATCGAGGTGGTGACACTGTCGGTCGGCGACCTGTTCCCGGCATTGAAGGCGCGGCTGATCGACTTCATGCTCCGCCGGGTGAAGAAGATGGTGCCGGCCACCCGGGTCCCCCACCGCCGCTTCCGCGACGTGCTGAAGACCGGCCGCCGACACGCGCGGCGGGTCGGCCGCGGCATCGACGCTTATTCGGCCGGGATCGGCCCGGACGATCTGGTCGGCCTGTCCTTCACCGGCGGCACCACCGGCCGCTCCAAGGGCGTGATGCAGATGCACGGCGCGATGGTGTCGAGCATCGACCAGCTGGTCGAGCATCTCGGCGGCCCCTGGCGCGCGGGCAACGAGATGCGCACCCTGCTCGTGCTGCCCTTCTACCATGTCTTCGGCATGGGCATGATGCTGCAGGCGGCGGCGCAGGGCGGGCACATCATCCTCATCCCGAACCCGCGCCCGCTCACCAACCTGAAGCCGGCGTTCGAGAAGTTCCGCCCGACCTTCCTGCCGGGCGTTCCCACCCTCTTCGCCAATCTGATGAACGAGGAGTGGTTCCTTCCCTTCGCGCGTGATCTCAAGCTCTGCCTCAGCGGCGCCGCCCCGCTCGCGCCCGCCACGCAGCGGCGCTGGCGCGAGCTGACCGGCGTGCCCATCCACGAGCTTTACGGCATGACCGAATGCGGCCTCGCCACCTGCACCCCGCTCGACGGCGGCGACTATACCGGGACGATC
The DNA here is from genome assembly GCF_046295735.1 of Allosphingosinicella sp. Taxonomy (GTDB): domain Bacteria; phylum Pseudomonadota; class Alphaproteobacteria; order Sphingomonadales; family Sphingomonadaceae; genus Allosphingosinicella. Next base: position 57,490 of record NZ_JBKBMQ010000010.1, on the reverse strand, counting down.
GGGAAGCCGCTGCCGAGCATCGACATCCGCGTGGTGGACGAGGACGGGAACGACGTGCCGGACGGCGAGCCGGGCGAGCTGCTGCTCAAGGGTCCGCAGCTGATGAAGGGCTATCTCGACATGCCCGAGGAGACGGAAAAGGCGCTGGCCGGCGGCTGGCTCCACACCGGCGACATCGTGGTCAAGGAGCCGGGCGGCGTGCTGCGCATCGTCGACCGCGCCAAGGACATGGTGATCGTGTCCGGCTTCAACGTTTACCCGTCCGAGGTGGAAGCGGTGATCACGAGCCATCCCAAGGTGGTGGAATGCGCCGCCATCGGCATCCCCTGCCCGGAGGCCGGCGAGCGGGTGAAGGCGTTCGTCGTCGCCGGCGACGCGGGGCTGACCGAGGAGGAGCTGCGCGCGCATTGCCGGGAGCAGCTCACCGCCTACAAGGTCCCCAAGCAGTTCGAGCTGGTCGCCGATCTTCCCAAGTCCCCGGTCGGCAAGATCCTGCGGCGCGAGCTGCGCGAGAAAGTGGAGAGCGTCTGAATGCGCCTGACCCCCGAGCATGAGCAGCTCTCCCGCACCGTCGAGCGGGTGATCGCGGACGAGATCAACCCCTATGTCGACGAATGGGAAAAAGCCGGCATCTTCCCGGCGCACGAGCTGTTCCCCAAGCTCGGCAAGGCCGGCCTGCTCGGCATCACCAAGCCTGTCGAATATGGCGGCCTGGGGCTCGACTTCAGCTATGCCGCCGCGGCGGCCGAGGCTTACGGCACCTGCCGCTGCGGCGGCGTGCCGATGGCGATCGGCGTCCATACCGACATGGCGACGCCCGCGCTCGCCCGCTTCGGATCGGACGAACTGAAGGCCGAATTGCTGCCGCCCACCATCGCCGGCGAGGTGGTCTGGTGCCTCGGCGTCTCCGAGGTCGGCGCCGGCTCCGACGTCGCCTCGACCAAGACCGTCGCCCGCAAGGACGGCGGCGACTATGTGATCAACGGCGGCAAGATGTGGACGACCAGCGGCACCCAGGCCGATTATATGTGCCTGCTCGCCAACACCTCCGAGGGCGCGCCGCACAAGAACAAGTCGCTGATCGTCCTCCCGATGAAGACGCCGGGCGTCACCGTCGCGCGCAAGCTCGACAAGCTCGGCATGCATTCCTCCGACACCGCGCAGATCTTCTTCGAGGACGTGCGCGTGCCGCAGCGTTACCTGATCGGGCAGGAGGGGATGGGCTTCGTCTACCAGATGCTCCAGTTCCAGGAGGAGCGCCTGTGGGGCGCGGCCACCAGCCTCCGCGGCATGGACATCGCGATCGACGAGACGATCGCTTATACCAGCCAGCGCGTCGCCTTCGGCAAGCCGCTGATCGACAACCAGTATCTTCATTTCCGCCTCGCCGAGCTCAAGACCGAGGTCGAGGCGTTGCGCGCGCTCGTCTACCGCGCGGTCGACAAGTTCGTCGGCGGCGAGGACGCGACCCTGCTCGCCTCGATGGCCAAATTGAAGTGCGGCCGCCTGCTGCGCGAGGTCGCCGACACCTGCCTGCAGTTCCATGGCGGCATGGGCTATATGAACGAGACGCCGATCAGCCGCATGTACCGCGACAGCCGCCTCACCTCGATCGGCGCGGGCGCGGACGAGGTGATGCTCTCGATCATCTGCAAATATATGGGAACGCTGCCGAAGGTCCGCTTCGGCACGGAGCTGAAGGCGGCCGAATAGGTGCCGAGGCTCGACAGCCGCGTCGATCCCGCCGGCGAGGATTTTGCGCGCAACCGCGAGGAGATGCTCGCTCTCCTCGAAGAGGTGCGCGCGCTGGAGCGGCGCATCCGCGCCAACAGCGAGCGCGCCCGCGCGAAGTTCGACAAGCGCGGCCAGATGCTGCCGCACGACCGCGTCGCCGCCTTGATCGACCGGGGCTCCGATTTCCTCGAACTCTGCCCCTTCGCCGGCACCGCGATGCACGACGATGACGGCGGGGAGAATGCCGCGGGCGGCGGCATCATCGCGGGCATCGGCCGGGTGGCCGGGCGGCGCGTGCTCGTCTCGGCGTCCAACAGCGCGATCAAGGGCGGCGCGGTCAGCCCGATGGGGATGAAGAAGAGCCTGCGCCTCCAGCAGATCGCGCTGGAGAACAAGCTCCCGATCGTCACCCTTGCGGAATCGGCCGGCGCCAATCTCACCTACCAGTCCGAGATGTTCGTCGAGGGCGGCCGCACCTTCGCCAACGAAGCGCGCCTGTCCGCCGCCGGCATTCCCCATATCTGCGTCGTCCACGGCTCCAGCACGGCGGGCGGCGCCTATCTTCCGGGCCTGTCCGACCATGTCGTGGTGGTGCGCGGCCGGGCCAAGATCTTCCTCGCCGGCCCGCCTCTGCTCAAGGCCGCCACCGGCGAGGTCGCGACCGACGAGGAGCTGGGCGGCGCCGATCTCCACGCCAGCATCGCCGGCACCGCCGAATATGTCGCGGAGGACGATGCCGATGCGATCCGCATCGCCCGCGAAATCGTGGCGAAGACGGGCTGGGAGGCGCTCGACCCGGCCCCGCCGCAGCCGCCCCGCCCGCCGCTCCACGATCCCGACCAGCTCGCCGGCGCGGTGCCGGTCGATTACCGCAAGCCCTATGACGTGCGCGAGCTGCTCGCCCGCATCCTCGACGAGAGCGACTTCCTCGACTTCAAACCCGATTACGGCGCGGCGACGGTCTGCGGCTGGGGCGCGGTCGAAGGCTGGCCCTGCGGCTTCGTCGGGAATAACGGCCCGATCGACCCGGCCGGCTCGGTCAAGGCCGCCCAGTTCATCCAGCTGTGCAACCAGACCGGGACGCCGATCTGCTTCCTCCAGAACACGACCGGCTACATGGTCGGCACCGAGGCGGAGCGCGGCGGCATCGTCAAGCACGGCTCCAAGATGATCCAGGCGGTCGCCAATTCGGCGGTGCCGCACGTCACCTTCCTGGTCGGCGGCAGCTTCGGCGCGGGCAATTACGGCATGTGCGGGCGCAGCTTCGATCCGCGCTTCGTCTTCGCTTGGCCCAATGCCCGCACCTCGGTGATGGGGCCGGAGCAGGCGGCCGGCGTCATGGCGATCCTGATGGCCGAGAAAGCAAAACGCACCGGCCAGGACATGCCCGAGGAGGCGCTCGCCATCGTCCGCGGCCAGATCGTCGAGCGAATGGAGCCCGAGACCCGCGCTCTGTTCGGCAGCGCGCGCCTGTGGGACGACGGCATCATCGACCCGCGCGATACGCGGCGAATCCTGGCCATGTGCCTGGCGATGGCGCGCGAGGCCGAACTGCGGCGCCTTCGCCCCAACAGCTTCGGAGTGGCGCGCGGATGAGCTTCGAGACGCTGAAGGTGGCGCGCACGGGCTGGCGGCTCGACGTGACACTGAACCGCCCGGAGAGCCGCAACGCGATGAACGCCGCGATGGTGCGGGAGCTGTCCGCCCTCTTCGCCGCGCCCGATCCGGAGGTGCGCGCCGTCGTGTTGCGCGGCGCCGGCGGCAGCTTCTGCGCGGGCGGCGATCTGAAGGGGATGGACGGCGGCGCGATCCGCGACGTGAACCGGAGCTTCGGCGCGATGCTGCAGCGGGCCGAGGCGCTTCCCGCTCTGCTGGTCGCCGTGGTCGAGGGGCCGGCGATGGGCGGCGGCCTCGGCCTCGCCTGCGTCGCCGACGTGACGCTCGCCGCGCCCGACGCGCGCTTCGCCATGCCCGAGGTCCGGCTCGGCCTGATCCCCGCCCAGATCGCCCCCTTCGTGGTGCGCCGCATCGGCCAGGCCGCGGCCCGCCGCCTCGCGCTGATCGGCGGCACGCTCGGCGCCGAGGAGGCGCTGCGCCTCGGCCTGGCCAGCGCCGTCGGCGATGTCGACGCGCTGCTGGAGGCGACGCTGGCGGACCTCGCCAGATGCGCCCCCCGCGCCGTCGCCGCCACCAAGCGCCTCATCGCCCGCGCCGAGGAGGCGGAGCTCGGCGCGTTGCTCGACGAAGCCGCGGACGAATTCGCCGATGCGCTTGCCGGCGAGGAAGCGAGCGCCGGCATCACCGCCTTCCTCACGAGGAGCGCTCCGCCATGGGGGGCACCATGACTCCTCCCCGGAACGGGGAGGGGGACCGCGGCGCGAAGCGACGTGGTGGAGGGGGCCCGAGCGCCGGGGCCCCCTCCACCATGCTGCGCATGGTCCCCCTCCCCGTTGCGGGGAGGATTTCGACCCTCCTCATCGCCAATCGCGGCGAGATCGCCTGCCGCATCGTGCGCACCGCGCGGGCCATGGGGATCAGCACGATCGCCGTCCACACCGCGCCCGACGCCGGCGCCCTTCACGTGCGCAGCGCCGATTCCGCGCTCGAAATCCCCTCCTACCTCTCCATCCCGGACCTGATCGACGCGGCCCGTCGCGCCGGCGCCGACGCGGTCCATCCGGGCTACGGCTTCCTCTCCGAAAATGCCGATTTCGCGCAGGCCTGCCGCGATGCGGGCCTGATCTTCGTCGGTCCCTCGCCGGACGCGATCCGGGCGATGGGATCGAAGCGGCTCGCCAAGCGGCGGGTGGCGGAGGCCGGCGTGCCGGTGCTGCCCGGCTATGACGGCGAAGACCAGAGCGAGGCGACGCTGCTGCGCGAGGCGGAGCGGATCGGCTTGCCGCTCATGGTCAAGGCCTCGGCCGGCGGCGGCGGCAAGGGGCTGCGGCTGGTGGCCGACGCCGCCGACCTCCCCGCCGCCCTCGCCCGCGCCCGCGCCGAGGCGGAGAGCGCGTTCGGCGACGGCGAGCTGATCCTGGAGCGCGCGCTCGCCGCCCCGCGCCATGTCGAGGTGCAGGTGTTCGGCGACGCGCACGGCAACATTCTCCATCTCGGCGAGCGCGACTGCTCGGTCCAGCGCCGCCACCAGAAGGTGATCGAGGAAGCGCCGTCACCGGCGGTCGGCGCCGACCTGCGCGAAGCGATGGGCGCGGCGGCAATCGCGGCGGCGCGCAGCGTCGACTATGTCGGCGCCGGCACGGTCGAGTTCCTGCTCGATGCCAATGGCAGCTTCTACTTCATGGAGATGAACACGCGCCTTCAGGTCGAGCATCCCGTCACCGAGGCGGTGACCGGCCTCGACCTCGTCGAATGGCAGCTGCGCGTCGCCCGCGGCGAGAGGCTGCCGCTGTCGCAGGACGAGGTGACGCTCGAAGGCCACGCCATCGGGGCGCGCCTCTATGCCGAGGACCCCTATGACGACTTCCTGCCGCAGGCCGGCCGCCTGCTCGCCTGGCGTCCGCCGCCCGGCGTGCGGATCGACCACGGGCTCTACGAAGGCGCGGAGGTTACCCCCCATTTCGACCCGATGCTGGCGAAGGTCATCGCCCACGGCACGACGCGCGACGAAGCCCGGCAGCGCCTTGCACGCGCGCTGGATGCGCTGCGCGTCCACGGCGTCGTCACCAACCGCGCCTTCCTGAGGCGCATTCTCGACCATCCCGCCTTCGCCGCAGGCGAGGCGACCACCGCCTTCCTCGCCGAGACCCGCTTCGAACGGCCCGCGCCGCCGGCGGAAGCCATGGCCGCCGCCGCCATGGCGCTGGCCCGGCCCGGCTGGTGGAGCCATGGCGACCCGCGCGTGCCGATCCGGCTCGACGGCGAGGCGATGCGGGTGGGCCGCGAGGATGTCGAGATGAGCGGCGAGCGCATCGTTCCCCCCGCGGCCGAGGTCACGATCGAGGGCGACACCGCCTGGCTCGACCATGACGGCGAGACCTGGCGCTTCGCGGAGACCCCGCTCGGCGCCGCGGCCGCCCGCCGCGACGCGCCCGACACGCTGATCGCCCCCATGCCGGGCCTGATCGTCGAGCTGGCGGTCGCGATGGGCGACCGGGTGGAGAAGGGACAGAAACTGCTGGTGATGGAGGCGATGAAGATGCAGCTGGAGCTGAAGGCGCCCGGCCCCGGGATCGTCGCCGAGCTTGCCGTCAAGGCCGGCGATCAGGTCGCCGCCCGCACCCTGCTCGCGCGCTTGGAGCTCGACGCATGAGCTACGCCTCCATCTTCCGCCCCGGCCTGTTCGACGGGCAGGTGGCGATCGTAACCGGTGGCGGCTCCGGCATCGGCCGCTGCACCGCGCACGAGCTCGCCAGCCTCGGCGCCACCGTCGCTTTGGTCGGCCGCAAGCCCGAAAAGCTCGAAGCGGTCCGTGCCGAGATCGAGGAGGATGGCGGCCGCGCCGCCTGCTGGAGCCTCGACATACGCGTCGAGGAGGCGGTGGAGGAGGCCATCGCCGGAATATTGGACCGCTTCGGCCGCATCGACGGGCTGGTCAACAATGCCGGGGGCCAGTTCCCCGCGCCGCTCGCCGCGATCAACCAGAAGGGCTGGGACGCGGTGGTGCGGACCAACCTCACCGGCGGCTTCCTGATGGCGCGCGCCTGCTACAATCGCTGGATGGCGGCCAATGGCGGGGCGATCGTCAACATCGTCGCCGACATGTGGATGGGCATGCCCGGCATGGGCCATTCGGGCGCCGCGCGCGCGGGCATGGTCAATTTCACCGAGACCGCGGCGCTCGAATGGGGGCCGAGCGGCGTGCGGGTGAACGCGGTGGCGCCGGGCTGGATCGCCTCTTCGGGGCTCGATCAATATCCGCCCGCCATGCGCGAGACGATCCGCGGCCTCGCCAAGGCGGTGCCGCTCGGACGGCTCGGCACCGAGGCGGAGATATCGGCGGCGATCTGCTTCCTGCTGTCTCCGGCCGCCGCCTTCGTCTCGGGCGCGACCCTGCGCGTCGACGGCGCCGCGCCCAATGTGAAGGGCCATTGGCCGCTGCCCGATCACGCGCCGGCACCGGCTTATGACGGCTTCCACCGCGCCGCGCCGCCGGCCGTGCTGGAGGATTGAAGCGATGAAGGCGATCCTCACCGCCGCCCTGAACGGCGTCCTCACCGATCCGGCCCGCTTCAACGTGCCGGTGACGCCGGAGCAGATGGCGGCCGCCGCCCGCGAGGCGCGCGACGCCGGCGCCGCCATCGTCCACATCCACTATCGCCGGCAGGAGCCCGGAATGGGCCATCTGCCGAGCTGGGAGCCGGAGGTCGCCCGCGCTATCGTCGATGCGATCCGCGCCGAATGCCCGGACCTCCTCATCAACTCCACCTCCGGCCATGTCGGCCCCGACATTTCGGGTCCGCTCGCCTGCCTCGAGGCGGTGCGCCCCGAAATCTCCGCCGCCAATGCCGGCACGCTCAATTATCTCAAGGCCGCGTCCGACGGCCGCTGGGCCTGGCCGCCGATGGTGTTCGACAATCCGGTCGAGAAGCTCGCGGCCTATCTGGACACCATCTACCGCATCGGCTCCGTCCCCGAGTTCGAATGTTTCGACGTCGGCATCGTCCGCTCGGTCTCGCTCTACATGCAGACGGGCATGGCGAAGGGCGTGCCGCAGATGAACTTCGTGATGGGCGTGGCAAGCGGCATGCCGGTCGACGCCGACCTGCTCGAACTGCTGCTGCGCTACCGCCCCGAAGGGTCGCCCTGGCAGACCACGCTCATCGGCCGCGCCGACATCTGGCCGGTCCACCGCCGCGCCGCCGAGCTCGGCGGGCACCTCCGCACCGGGCTCGAGGACACCTTCTACCTTCCGGACGGAAGCCGGGCCGCGAGCAACGGCCAGTTGGTCGAAGCGCTCGCCGCCTGCGCCCGGCAGGCCGGCCGCGCCGTCGCCTCTCCGGACGAGGCGCGAGCCATGCTCGGCATCGCCGAAACCGCCGGGGGTGGCGAGCGGGGCGCCGCCGCGCTATGAGGAGCGCCATGCCCAACATCTTCACGAAGCATCCGCACGAAGTCGACGAGACCTATCTGGAGCATCTCGCGACCGCCGGCGGCTTCGGCCTCAGGATGACGCTGGGCGGGATCGCCTGCATGATCCACGCGGTCCTCCCCTTCCTGTTCGTCAACACGGCCAGCCGGACGATGTGCGCGCTCCACAAGAAGATGAACAAGCGCGTCGACAAGGTGAACTGGGAGCGTCACCCGATCATCTGAGCCGCGCCGCGTGCCAGCGCAGATGATCCTCCATGAAGGTGGAGATGAAGTAATAGCTGTGGTCGTAGCCCGGCCGCATGCGCAGGGTGAGGTCGATCCCCGCCTCGGCGCAGGCTTTCTCCAGCCGGCATGGCTGCAGTTCCGTCTCCAGGAAATTGTCGGCCGCGCCCTGGTCGACGAGCAGCTCGGACAGCCGCGCCCCGTCCTCGATCAGGGCGACCGCATCGTGCCGCCGCCAGGCCGTCCGATCCTCGCCGAGATAGCGGCCGAGCGCCTTGCGGCCCCACGGCACCTCCGACGGCGCGACGATCGGCGCGAAGGCGGATACGGCGCGGAAGCGGCCCGGGTGGCGCAGCGCCACCGTCAGCGCGCCGTGGCCGCCCATCGAATGGCCCATGATCCCCTGCCGCGCCATGTCGGCCGGAAAGGCCGCCGCGACGACTTCCGGCAGTTCCTCGGCGACATAGGTCCACATCCGGTAATGAGCGTCGTAGGGCGCCTGCGTGGCGTCCACGTAGAAGCCGGCGCCCTGGCCGAAATCATAGGCCGGGTCGTCGGGCACTCCCTCGCCGCGCGGGCTCGTGTCCGGCGCGACGAAGATCAGCCCGAGCTCCGCGCAGGCGCGGCGATACTCGCCCTTCTCGGTGACGTTGGCATGGGTGCAGGTGAGGCCCGACAGATACCAGACGACCGGGCATGGCGCCCCCGCCTCGGCTGCGGGCGGCACGAAGACAGAGAAGGTCATGTCGGTGCCGGTGGCGCGGCTGGCATGCCGCACCACATGCTGGGTGCCGCCATGAGCGCGAGTTACCGAGAGCGTGTCCATTCGATCCTCCCCCTCTCCCCTTGCGGGAGAGGATAGCGAAGCTTGCCGCATCGCGGCTAGCGAAGCTTGGAGAGGGGTCGGCGCCTTCGGCGCCGCGCGGCCAGCGGCCGCGACCCCTCATCCAACTGCGCCTAGGCAGCAAGCTGCCAAGGCTCCGGATCCTTCTCCCGCAAGGGGAGAAGGCTGTTCCTCAATAAACCACCACGCTCCTGATGCTCGCGCCCTCGTGCATCAGGTCGAACGCCTGGTTGATGTCGTCGAGCGGCATGGTGTGGGTGATCAGCGGGTCGATGGCGATCTTGCCGTCCATGTACCAGTCGACGATGCGCGGCACGTCGGTGCGGCCGCGGGCGCCGCCGAACGCCGAGCCTTTCCACACCCGCCCCGTCACCAGCTGGAACGGCCGGGTCGAAATCTCGCGCCCGGCCTCGGCGACGCCGATGATGACGCTCTCCCCCCAGCCGCGGTGGCAGCATTCGAGCGCGGCGCGCATCACGTCGGTGTTGCCGGTGCAGTCGAAGCTGTAATCGGCACCGCCGTCCGTCGCATCGACGATCGCGGCGACCAGCTTGTCGGCGCCGACCTCGTTCGGGTTGATGAACTGGGTCATGCCGAAGGCTTCGGCCATGGCGCGCTTGGCGGGATTGATGTCGACGCCGATGATCCTGTCCGCGCCGACCAGCCGCGCCGCCTGGGTGACGTTGAGTCCGATCCCGCCGAGGCCGAACACGACGACATTGGCGCCCGGCTCCACGCCGGCGGTCCAGAGCACCGCGCCGACGCCGGTGGTCACGCCGCAGCCGATATAGCAGATCTTGTCGAACGGCGCGTCCTCGCGGACCTTGGTGACCGCGATCTCCGGCATGACCGTGAAGTTCGAGAAGGTCGAGCAACCCATATAATGGTAGATGGTCTCGTTCCCCAGGCGGAAGCGGCTGGTCCCGTCCGGCATCACGCCCTTGCCCTGCGTCGCCCGGATCGCGGTGCACAGGTTGGTCTTGCGGCTGAGGCAGCTTTTGCACTGGCGGCATTCGGGCGTGTAGAGCGGAATGACATGGTCGCCGACCTTCACCGAGGTCACGCCTGCTCCCACTTCCCGCACGATCCCGGCGCCTTCATGGCCGAGGATCGAGGGGAAGATGCCCTCCGAATCCTTGCCCTCCAGCGTGTAGGCGTCGGTGTGGCAGATGCCGGTCGCCATGATCTCGACCAGCACCTCGCCGGCCTTCGGCCCGTCGAGATCGACTTCGTGGATCTCCAGCGGCCGGTTGGGCGCGACGGCGATGGCGGCTCTGGTCTTCATCTTGATCTCCTTCTCAGTCCTCCCTGCGAGCGAAGCTCGCGGGGAGGGGGACCACCCGAAGGGTGGTGGAGGGGCAAGGACGCTGCCAGCCCCTCCACCATGCTCCGCATGGTCCCCCTCCCCATGGAGCTTCGCTCCACAGGGAGGATATCAGCGTGCCCACTTCCACCGATCCTTGAGGATCGCCTGTGCGGCATTGTGGCCGGGCGCGCCGGTGACGCCGCCGCCCGGATGCGCGCCCGCGCCGCAAAGGTAAAGGCCCGGCAGCGGCATCCGGTAATCGGCCGCCCCGATCATGGGACGGGCCGAAAAGAGCTGGGACAACCCCATCTTGCCGTGGAAGATGTCGCCGCCGACAAGGCCGAAGCGGCGCTCGAGATCGAGCGGGCTGAGCGCGAGCCGCCCCACCACCGATGCGGCGAAGCCCGGCGCGAAGCGATCGACGTGACGGATGATGTGATCCGCCGCCTCGTCGCGCCTGGCGTCCCAGCCGCCCGCCACCTCGTAGGGGAAATGCTGGCAGAACAGGCTCGCGACATGCGCGCCGGCGGGCGCGAGGCTGTCGTCCAGCGTCGACGGGATCAGCATCTCGACCACCGGCTCCCGCGACCAGCCGTCGCGCCGCGCGTCGAGCCAGGCGCGGTCCATATAGCCGAGCGACGGGCCGATGATGATGCCGGCGGTCAGATGGTCGCCCGGTTCCGGCAGCGAGGTGAAGCGCGGCAGTTCGGACAAAGCCAGATTCATCCGGAAGGTGGCCGACTCGCTCTGCCACTTGGCCATGCGCCCGGCGCTGTCGGCATCGACTGCGCCTTCCGGCAGCAGCGAGGTGAAGAGCAGCTTCGGGTTCACACCGGCGGCGACCGCCGCCGCGCGATAGGCGGTGCCGCGCGCCACCACGCCCGCCGCCCGCCCGCGCTCCACGATCACCTCCTCGACCGGCGTATCGACCAGGATTTCCACGCCCTTGGCGCGGCAGGCGCGCGCCATCGCTTTGGTGATCGCGCCCATGCCGCCGATCGCATGACCCCATGCGCCCTCCACGCCGGCCGCCTCGCCGAACAGATGATGGAGGAGCACATAGGCCGAGCCGGGCTCGTAGGGGCTGGCATAATGGCCGACAACGCTGTCGAAGCCGAACAGCGCCTGGACGATTTCGGTCGAGAAATAGCGCTCCAGGATTTCCGCCGCGGAACGGGTGAAGAAGTCGGCGAGGTCGCGCTGTCCCTCGATGCCGAGCCGGGCGACGCCGCCGCCGAGCTTCAGCATGGCAAGCAGGTCTCCGAGGCCGCCGCCGGCATTGGGCGGGGCCCTCAGCAGCCATTGCCGCAGCACGCCGACCACCCGGCCGATCGCCGCGGCATAAGCGTCGAAATTTTCCGCGTCGCTGGCCGAGTGGCGGGCGATCTCCCGCCGCGTCAGCCCATTGCGGCCGGCGAGCAGATGCTCGGGACCCTCGGTCGGAAGGAAATTGTCGATCTTGCGCAGGACCACCCGCAGGCCATGCGCGTCGAGGCGCATGTCGCGGATCACCTGGGGGTTCAGCAGGCTCACCGTGTAGCTGGCGGTGGAGTTGCGGAAGCCGGGGTGGAATTCCTCCGTCACCGCAGCCCCGCCGACCACGCCCCGCGCCTCGAGCACCGCGACCTTCAGGCCGCGATCGGCAAGATACCAGGCGCAGACGAGGCCGTTATGCCCCGCGCCGATGATGAGGACGTCGATCGGACCCGCTTTCGCCATCGGCACGGGCTATAGGTAGGCCGCCGGTCCGCCGCCAGTGGGATTGGAAACAAGCGAAGGGCCGCGCGGAGATTCGCCCCACGCGGCCCCGCTTGCCTCAGGCCGGCTCAACCGCCGGTATAGGCGACGAAGTCGAGATGCGTCAGCGCCAGGTTCGGACTCACGGTCGCGAACAGGATCGCATCCGCCCCGCCTGCTCCGTCCGCATCGTAGAAGATCTGGCCGGTGGCGCTGTTGTAGATGATCCGGTCGTCCGCATCGGCCGCCGCCGTCCCGACCCGGAACGCGCCGGCGTCGAGCACGCCGTTGGAGCCGATTCCGGTGAAGATCGCACGATCGAGGTGGATGGTATCGTCCGCGACGTTGAAGTCGAGGATGGCATCGACATTGTTCACCGGATCGAGCGCGGTGTCGAAGTAGAAATTGTCCGCACCGGTGCCGCCGACGAGCGTGTCGTTCCCCGCGCCGCCATAGAGATGATCGTCGCCGGCTTGGCCGTGGAGATAATCGTCGCCGTCCATGCCGCGCAGCACGTTCGATCCGGCATTGCCGAAGATCGCGTTCGCCAGCTCGTTCCCGGTGAAGTTGACCGCCGTGGTGCCGTTGACCGACGTCGTGCGAAGGACCTCGACATGGCTGCCCGCCGCGAGCGTGTAGCTGCCCCGCGAGAAGATGGTGTCGTGCCCCTCGCCGGCATGTTCTATCACGACGTCGTTCGGGTTGTCGACGATGTAAGTGTCGTCGCCCGCGCCGCCATACATGGTGTCGCTGCCCGCACCGCCGTCGAGCAGGTCATTGCCCGCACCGCCGTACAGAATGTCGTCGCCGAGGCCGCCGTAGAGCTTGTCGTCCCCGTCGAGGCCATAGATCACGTCATTGCCGCCAAGGCCGAACAGCTCGTTGTCGCCGGCATTACCTTCGATCTCGTTGGCGAAGTTGTTGCCGGTGAGCTTCAGCGGATCGGTGCCGAGGCTGTCGGTGGTGCGCAACGCCTCCACATGGGTGGTGGCGGCCAGCACGTAATCGACCGACGCGCGTACCGTGTCGTACCCTTCGCCGGCGAGTTCGATCACCTGATCGCCCGCGCTGTCGACGAAGTAGGTGTCGTCGCCGCTTCCGCCCCGCATGATGTCGTCGCCGGCACCGCCGTCGAGCAGATCGTTGCCAGCACCGCCGAACAGCTGGTCGATCCCGGCGCCGCCGTAGAGCCGGTCGTTGCCGTCGCCGCCGTTCAGCTGATCATCGCCGTCGCCGCCATGCAGTTCGTCATCGCCGCCGTGGCCGAACAGTACGTCGTCGCCGCTCATGCCGCGCAACTCGTTGGCCCCCGCATTGCCGTGGATGGTGTTGGCGAACTCGTTGCCGGTGAGGTTGATGGCGGTGGTGGCGTTGCCGGCGTTGGTGCGCAGGATTTCCACATGGCTCCCGGCGGTCAGCGTGAAGCTGGTCCGCGCGAAGACCGTGTCGATCCCTTCGTTCTCGTCTTCGAGCACCGTGTCGCCTTCGGAGACGATGTAGGTGTCGTTGCCGCGGCCGCCGCGCAGGATATCGTCCCCGGGGCCGCCGTCGAGAAGGTCGTCGCCGTCGCCGCCGAACAGTTCATCATCACCGGCGAGGCCATAGAGCTTGTCGTCGCCGTCCATGCCTCGCAAAATATTGTTGCCCGCATTGCCGAAGATCGAATTGTCGAACTCGTTGCCCGTGAAATTCACCGGCGCGGTTCCGCTGACGGCCGTGGTCCGCAGGGCCTCGATGTGGGAGCCGGCGAGCAGCGTGTAGCTGCCGCGCGAGAAAATCGTGTCGAAGCCTTCGTTCGCGAACTCGTAGACTTCGTCATCTTCGCTGTCGACGATGAAGGTGTCGTTGCCTGGGCCGCCCCACATCTTGTCGGTTCCGGTGTCGTCCTCACCCGCGCCGCCGTCGATGATGTCGTCGCCCTCGCCGCCATAGATGTGGTCGTTGCCGAGGCCGCCGGTCAGCACGTCGTTGCCGGCATTGCCGTAGATCGTCCAGGGATCGTTGGTCGGCGCCTGGAACGTGTCGGGGCCCGCCGTTCCGTTGAAGACCGGCGCGAACATGCCGATGTTGAGCGTGTTGTTGACGCTGCCGCCGGGCTCTTGGCCGTAATCGAGGCGGATCGGCCGGGTCAGCACCACGCCGCCGGACCGGTAGCCGTTGCTGTCGTTCGGATCGTTGTTGTTGGGATCAATCGCCTCGCCGCCTGGCAAGGTGACGTAGTAGGTCGCGAGCGCGCCGCCGCCGACGAAGTTGGAGGCGTTGAGGCGGATCAGATAGTCGCCGGCCGCCAGATGCTCGAACTTGTAATTGCCCGACGCGTCCGTGGTGGTGGTGCCGATTTCGGTGTCGTTGGCGTCCCACTCGCCCGCCACGTCGCCGTCGTCGGCGAACAGGGTGATCGAGACGCCGCCGATGCCGGCTTCACCCGCATCGCGCTGGCCGTTGAAATTGGCGTCGTGGAAGATGAGGTTGCCGAGCGTCAGCAGGTCGAGCGCCAGCGGCGTGGTCGATCCGCCGAGCGTCTGCTCGTTGGTCTGCTCGATGAAGGAAATGCCACCGTCGAGTCCAGTAACGCTGCTCGCCATGACGAAATTCGGGACGATGCGATTCTCGCCGAACCCGGGGACGGCTTCGAGCCAGGTGAGCGTGACGCTCTTACCGGCATAGAGCTGCCCGATCTGGAACGGCCCCGCCGATCCCGGGTTCGGGCCGGCCGGGATGGAATTGGCCGGCGCTCCCGTGCCGAGGGTGCCGGAACCCGCGGAGGTCGAGGGCGGCGTGATGGTGGCGGCGGTGTAGCCGTCGCCGCCCAACACGCCCGTGCTCGACGAGGGCGCCGCGGGAACGGTCGGAGCGGTCGGCTGCGGCACTGCGTTGAGCGCGAGATTGTGGATGGTGGCGGTCGACGACTTGAAGCCCGCGGAGGTCGTCGCCGTGTTGACGCTTTGAAGATAGGATGCCGCCGACGCAGCGCTGTTGCCGCCGGTGTGGCCCGCAATATGGACGTTGGCCAGGTTGGTGGCGCGCAGCGAGATGTCGTTGTAATTCGGCTCGTTCCCCGCCGTCGCGACGTTGTTGTTCCGCGCGTCGAGGTACATGACCGGCGCGGAGCCGCTCAGAATGCCGGTGTTGAAGCGGAGGCCGTGGCCGGAGTCGGTGGGATGGCCATAGTGGGAGAGGCTGTTGTTGGTGACGGTGAGGTTGAAGCGGCCGCTTCCCTCGCCCTGATCGAACACCATGCCCATGTCGTACCACTGGCGAACGGTATTGCCGGTCACCAACGCGGTGTGCGTGCCGTTCCCTCGCTGCTCGACGTAG
Source organism: Allosphingosinicella sp. (assembly GCF_046295735.1). Classification (GTDB taxonomy): domain Bacteria; phylum Pseudomonadota; class Alphaproteobacteria; order Sphingomonadales; family Sphingomonadaceae; genus Allosphingosinicella. The sequence continues at coordinate 42,278 of NZ_JBKBMQ010000010.1, read as the reverse complement.
ATGCCCATGCCCTGTTCGGAGCCGGACAGCGGCACCGAGGCATTACCGATGAAGTTGTTGGCGATCGTGCCGTTGAACGTGCCGGTGCCGGTCAGCTGCGCGACGTGGATGGCGCCACCCTGGCGGTGACCGATCATCGGATCCGCGGCGGTGCCGTTGTTCGAGATGTCGTAGAACAGCGAGCCGTTGTGAGCGCCGGCGATCACGAACACGCCGCCGCCGAAGCCGTTCACGTGCCCATTCTGCATGTCGTTGTTCTTGAACGTGAAGTGCACGTTCGAATTTTGCAGCAGCGACAGGTTGAAGTGATCGCCGCCATGCGACGTGAAGATGTTGTTGGACGCATTGATGAACATGGTCGAGGTGCCGCCGGCCTCGACGTGGATGCCGTCGTCTCCCTCGACGCTGGAATGCGTGTTCTTGATGTCGTTGCGTAGAACGTTGAGATTCAGCGTTCCGGCATTGTTGTCGATCATCAGATTGTGCTGATAACCGCCGGAAATCAGATTGTCGGTGAAGTTCGCATTCCCGGTCAGCTCGTCGAAGCGGATCGCGCTCTCGCGGCTGCTGGAAAGAATGGAATTGCCATGGAACCCGGTCAGGTTGGAGTTATCCAGCGTGAAATTGTTCACGTTCTGACCGCGAATGCCGTAATTGTCCATGTTGCTGAAGTTCATGTTCTTCAGCGAAATGTTGGACACGTTCTCGAGATAGACGCCGGTTCCGGCCGTCGTAACGCCGTGGGTTCCGTGGGTCTTCCCTGTGATCGAGCCGCCGGTACCGTCCGTCGTCCCGGTGCCGGTGACGGCGAAACCGCCGGTGCCCGCGTTCCGGAGGTAAATGCCGGTCGCCTCGCCTCCCGCGGCTCCGACCTGCTGAAGCGTGATGCCGCCGCTCGACGTCCCGTCGATCCACACGGCCGAACCGGTGGTGGCATGGGCGGTGTTGTTGTTGCCGCTGATCGCGAGCGTGCCGCCGCCGCTGGCGCTGATCGCGCGGCCGCTCGTCACATCGACGTCAAGGCCGCCATTGCTGAAGTTCAGGATGCTATTGGCGTTGCCGGTGAAGCTGATACCGCTGCCGCTGGTCGCATCCAGATCTTTCGACGCACCCGAAAAGGTGAGGTTGCCCGCACCGCTATTGCCCTGAACGTTGAGCGCGTTGCCGCCGCCGCCGGCATTGAGGATGACGTTGCTCGACACGGTGGCGTTGACCGCGACGTTGCCCTGTATGTTGAGTGCATGGCCGGCACCGGCGTACACGTCGAGCGTGCCGCCGGAGACGCCGAAATTGGTGGCCCCAAAGTTGCTCTGGATGTTGATGCCGTTGACGACGCTGGTGATGTCCTTCACACCCGCGCCATTCATCACGAATGTCGCATCCGTGTTGCTCGAGAAGTTGATGCCAACATTGCCGCCGGCGTTGACGGTCACCGCGCCGCCGAGCGTCACGCCGATCGCGCTGCCTGATCCGGTCACATCGATACCGGTCTGCACATGGCTGCCGGTGATGCTGGTGGCGCCGGTGACCACGAACGTCCCCTGCACCTGGTTCAGGTCGATGACGCCGCCCCTGGCGACGCTGGTGCCCGTCGAACTCGCGCTGTTGAGTTGGATGGAGACGGTGCCACCCTGGTCGATATCAAGGATCTGGCCTTGGCCCGAGACCGCCACGTTGGCGATCGTCAGGTTGCCCACGGACTTGTTGCCGTCGACGATCCCGACCGCGCCGGTCGAGGTGCCGTGGAAATTGATGCCGCGCACCTCGTTGCCGGCGTCGAGCATGACGCCGTGAACACTGTGATTGATGGTCGAGTTGGCCGCGCCGGTGCTGATGGTGATGCCGTTCGCCTGGAAGGCTTGGCCGCCGCCGTAGAGCTTCTGGTTCGCCTCGAGCTGGATGCCGCCGGTCAGCGCCGTCGTGCTGTTGTAGACGAAGATCGTGTCGCCGGCCGCGTCGAAGTCGTCGGCCCCGTGGAGCCCGTTCAGCGGGGCAAGCGAGGTGAACGGCCGGAGGTAAGAGCCGTCGGCGCCCACCGAGCTCGCGTCGGCGTTCACATACCAAACGTTGTTGGCGATGGTGAAGGTGACGGTGCCGGGCTGGTTGGCCGGAAGATCGTCCGCGTCCTTGATCGTGTAGGTGAAGTTCGGCGTCGAATTGACCGCGAGACCGGTCTTGGGGACGAAGGTGAAGGTCTGCGCGCCCCAGTTCACCGAAAGGGTGCCGACCTCGTCAATGCCGTTGAAGACGGTCACCGTGGAGCCCGAACCGACGGGAATGCCGCCGATGCTGGTGATCGTGACCGCGCCGCCGTCCGGATCGTAATCGTTGCCGGTCAGGCTCGCGAAGGACAGGGTGATCGGCGTGTTGCCGGTGATGCTGAAGGCGTCGTTGCCCGTCACCGGCGTGATCTTGATCGATCCGCTCTGGACCGTCCCGGGGAAGTTGTCCGTGATCTGGATGCCGGTGACCAGGTTCGATCCCGTATTGGCAATGGTCACCCCGAACAGCAGGATATCGCCTGCGTCGACGCGACCGTCGCCGTCATTGTCCTGGAACAGGCTGGTCGTGCGAGTAGCGGTAACGGACATCTTGATATTCCCCCTCCGAGGCGCAGAGCGCGCGCGTCAGGCGGCAAGGTTGGCACAAGCCAATGCAGGTGTCACGCGGAATTATTACGACATTTTCATGACTTGACTGAAAAAGGCAGTAAAATCCGCAGGAAAGACGACTTGCTTCCTATTCAGCCCGAATTGCGCAAAGCCGTGGCGATCGCGTTGATCGAAAGCTGGATGCCCTCCCGAATGCGCGGGTCGTCCTCGCCCGCGCGGTGGCGCCGCAACAGCTCGATCTGGAGGAGGTTGAGCGGCTCGATATAGGGAAGGCGCAAGCGGATCGAGGATTCCAGGCGCGGATTGCCCTCCAGCAGGCGGGCCTCGCCGGTGACTTCCAGCAGCCGGTCGTGCGTGGTGCGCCAGCCAGTCTCGATGCGCGGGAAGATGGTGTCGCGCAGCGCCCGGTCCTCCACCAGTTGCGCATAGAGCCCGGCGATCTCGATGTCGGATTTGGCGAGCACCATCTCGAGATTGTCGAGCGTCGCGCGGAAGAAGGGCCAGGCTTCCCGCATCTCCCTGAGCAGCGGCAGGTCGCCGAAGCCGTCGAGCGCCGCGCCGACGCCGTACCAGGCGGGCAGCATCACCCGCGCCTGCGCCCAGCTGAACACCCAGGGTATGGCGCGCAGGTCCTCGATCCGGTCGGAGGCGGTACGGCTCGGCGGTCGCGACCCGATCTTGAGGTCCCCGATCTCCCTGATCGGCGTCATCTGCCGGAAGAAGGCGCGGAAGCCCTCCGTCTCGTAGACCAGCCCGCGATAGGCGGCGAAGGCGGTCGCCGACAGCTGTTCCATCGCCGACTCGAACCGCGCCCGGTCCGCCGCCCCGAGCCGCTCCGGCTCCAGGCTGGCCAGCAGGGTCGCCGACGCCATCGTCTCCAGATTGGCGGCGGCCGCGTCGGGCGTGCCATATTTGGCGGCGATCACCTCGCCCTGCTCGGTGATGCGGATGCGGCCGTTGACGGTGCCGTGCGGCTGCGCGCGGATCGCGTCGAAGCTCGATCCCCCGCCCCGTCCCACGGCGCCGCCGCGGCCGTGGAACAGCTGCATCGCGGTCCCACGCGCCTCGAAGGTCGCGGCCAGCGCCCGGCTCGCCTTGTTGAGGCTCCAGACCGAGGTCAGATAGCCGCCGTCCTTGTTGCTGTCGGAATAGCCGACCATCACTTCCTGGTGCCCGCGCGCGGCGGTCGCGGCCTTCACCTCCGGCAGCGACAGCCAGTCGTCCATGACCGCGGGCGCGTTTTCGAGGTCGGCGATCGTCTCGAACAGGGGAACGGCCATCACCGCCACCTGCGGCGGATCGCCCGGCCGGTAGAGCCCCGCTTCCTTCAGCAGCAGGTTCACCTCCAGCAGGTCGGACACGCTTTCGGCCTTGGAAATGTTGTAGGTGGTGATCGCCGCCGGCCCGTAACGGGCATGCGCCTCGGCCGCGGCGCGGACGATGGCCAGTTCGGACGCGGTCTCCTCGCCATAGTCGGCGAACGGCACGGCCAGGAGGCGCGCGCCGGCCAGCTCGCGGCGGAGCAAAGCCACCCGCTCGGCTTCGTCGAGCGCCAGATAGTCGCGCTCGACGCCCGCCACCCGCAGCAGCTCCGCCACCACCCGCTCGTGCACCGCGGAATTCTGCCTGAGGTCGAGGCTGGCGAGATGGAAGCCGAACGTATCTACCGCCCGGATCAGCCGCTTCAGCCTCCCGCCGGCAAGGGCTCCGAGGCCGTCGGCCAGCGTCGCCAGATCCGCGTGCAGGTGCTCGGGCCGCGGATAAGCCGCGCCTTCCACCGCGGCCGGACGGGCGGGTCCCCGTCCCGCCACGGCGCGGAAGTTCGCCGCCAGCCGCCCGTAAATGCCGGTCAGCGCCCGGCGATAGGGCTCGTCGCTCCGGGCGACGCCTGCGTCGCCCGACCCGTCCGCCAGCGCCCGCACCGCCTCCCCCACCGGCGCCAGCTCGGCCGACAGCGACAGTTCGGCGCCGAGCGCGTTCACTTCCTCCAAATAATGGGCGAGCACCGTCTCCGCGCCCCCGGCGAGCGCGATGCGCAGCGTCTCGGCATTGACGAACGGATTGCCGTCGCGGTCGCCGCCGATCCAGCTGCCGGGCCGCAGGAAGCTCGGCAATTCCCGTCCCAGCGCCCGCTCCCAGCGCGCGTAGAGCGCCGGCAGCACCGGCAGGAACACGTCACGCAGATAAGAGAGCGCGATCTCCACCTCGTCGGCGACGAACAGCCGCTCCCGGCGCAGCGGCCGGGTGCGCCAGAGGAGCGCGATCTGCCGCACCAGCGCCTCCTCCACCGGCTCGCCGTCCCCTGTCTCCCCGACGCCCGCGTCGCGCAGCCGCATCAGCTCGGCGATGCGGTTGCGATGGTCGATCATGCTCTTGCGGCGAACTTCGGTCGGATGCGCGGTCAGCACCGGCATGATGAGCGCCCGGTCGAGCAGGCGCGCCGCCGCCTCCCGGTCGACGCCTTCGGCGTCCAGACGCTCCAGCGCGGCGGCGAGCCCGACGCTGCGCTCCGTCGAGACGCCCTGCCGGTCCTCGGCGAGGTTGGCGAGCATCGAGAACAGCATGAAGCCGCGCACGAAGGCGAGCGTGTCGTCGAGCGTGAGCGATCCCAGGCCCCGGTCGATCGCGTCCCCCGCCACCCCGCGGTGCCGGTCGACGGAGGCGGCCCGGATATATTCGATGCGCCGGAACAGCGCCTCGCCGCCCTCCTCGCGGATCACGTCGCCGAGCAGACGGCCGAGAAAGCGGATATCCGGATTCTGCTCGACGGGCGGCGGCGCGCTGCTCATGCGCCGCCCCCGAGCAGCTCGTCGACCCAGGCCGGAACCAGGTCGCCCGCGCGGCCGATGCGGCTTTCGTGGAAGTGGATGCTGCCGAGGCTCGGCTCCAGGTTGATCTCCAGCGTCCGCGCGCCGCAATAACGCGCCGTCTGGACGAAGCCGGCGGCGGGATAGACCGCGCCCGACGTTCCGATCGACACGAACAGGTCCGCCGCCATCAGCGCGCTCTCGATCCGCTCCATCTCATAGGGCATCTCGCCGAACCAGACGATGTCCGGCCGCAGCCGCCCCGCCGCGCCGCAGCCCGGGCACTGCGGGCCATGGCCGAGGTCCTCCGCCCAGGGAAAGCGTCCGTCGCAGGCGAGGCACCAGGCGGATTTCAGCTCGCCATGCATGTGGAGCAGCCGCTTCGCCCCGCCGCGCTCATGAAGGTCGTCGACATTCTGGGTGACGATCAGGAGCTCGCCCGGCCATTCGGCGTCGAGCCGCGCCAGCGCCCGGTGGGCCGCGTTCGGCGCCACGTCCCGCAACTTCGCCCGCCGTGCGTCGTAGAAGTTCTGGACGAGCGCCGGATCGCGGCGGAACGCCTCCGGCGTCGCCACATCCTCCACGCGGTGCCCTTCCCAAAGCCCGTCCGGGCCGCGGAAGGTGGCGACGCCCGACTCGGCGGAAATGCCCGCGCCGGTGAGGATCACGATGTTGCGGATGTCGTCCCGATGCATGGCGATCCGCTTAGCCGATGGCGCGGGAGGCGAAAAGTTATCTCCCGGCTCGTGCCGGCGTGAGCGCGCGCCATCCCGTCCACGTTCCGATCAGATAGGCGAGGCCGTAGACGAGCACCACCGCCGAACTCACCACCGCGAAGGTGTCGATGATCTCCGGCCGAACGATGAGGGCGGGGAGAAGCGCGACCGCGCGGAGCAGATAGACCGCGCTGATCAGGATCAAAGCGGTGCGCAGAAGCGGGAGCCTGCGGATGAGCCCCGCCCCGGAAAATGCATAGAGCGCCCACACCGCCAGGATGACGGCGATGCCGAAGGTGATGAGGGCCGGCATGGCCGATCCGCGCTCGGCCGCCCGCGCCATCGCTTCCCCGGCGCCGAAGAAGCGGTACCAGTCGGGGCCGCCCACAATCACCCCGAGGTGAAGGACAGCAGCGGCGGCGCTCAGGATGCCGCCGGCGATGAGCCATGTGTTGCGGGCCATGTTTCCCTCCCCCGTTTCCGCGACAGCTTAGCCGGAAAACGGCCGCCTGCAATGGAGCGGCTTTTGCCGGGCGGTGGCGCTCGCATGAAACTGGCGCTAGAGCGCTGCGGCATGAGGGGCTTGAGCACAGACGAGCGCGCAACGGTCGAGCGTTGCGCCGACGCGCCGATGCTGGACCAGGTCCGCGCCTGGGCCGCGGTCAACAGCGGCTCGCGCAACCTCGACGGATTGGCCGCCATCGCGGAAATCCTGCGGGAAGAGTTCGCGGCGCTCGGCCCCGCCGAGCTGCGCGACCCCGCGCCGGTCGAGACGATGGCGGCGGACGGATCGCTGGAGCCGCTCGCCCATGGCCGCAATCTCCACCTGCGCGTGCGCCCCGAAGCGCCGGTGCAGCTGCTCTTCACCGGCCACATGGACACCGTGTTCGGCGCCGACCACCCTTTCCAGCAGGTCTTCTGGCGGGAAGAGGGCGTGCTCGGCGGGCCCGGCGTCGCCGACATGAAGGGCGGGATCGCGGTCATGCTGGCCGCGCTCAAGGCGGTCGAAGCCTCCCCCTTGGCCGAACGGCTCGGCTATGCGGTGGTGATCAATTCCGACGAGGAAGTGGGCTCGCCCGGATCGGCCGGGCTGATCGCCGAGGCCGCGCGCGGCAAGAAGGCCGCCTTCACCTACGAGCCCGCCGCTCTTCCCGACGGGACGCTTGCCGGCGCCCGGCCCGGCAGCGGCAATTTCTCGATCTTCCTCGAAGGCCGCAGCGCCCATGCCGGGCGCAATCCGGAGGAGGGCCGCAACGCCATCCTCGCCGCCGCCGATCTCGCGCTGCGGCTCGCCGCCGCGCGGCGCGACGGCCTGTCGGTCAATCCGGCGCGGATCGACGGCGGCGGCCCCAACAATGTCGTGCCCGACCGGGCGACGCTGCGCGTCAACATGCGGCCCCGCACCGCCGAGCTGCAGGCGGTCGCGGAGGCGGCGCTGCGCGAGGCGGTGGCGGCGATCGAGGCGGCGCACGAGGTGCGCGCCCACGTCCATGGCGGCTTCGCGCGCCCGCCCAAGCCGCTCAACCGCCCGGCCGAGCGCCTGTTTCAACTCGTCCGCCGCTGCGGCGCCGATCTCGGGCAGGACATCGGCTGGAAGGCGAGCGGCGGCGTCTGCGACGGCAACAACATCGCCGCCTGCGGCGTGCCCGTGGTCGACACGATGGGCGTGCGCGGCGGCGCCATCCATTCGTCCGAGGAATTTCTGATCGTGGAGAGCCTGCTCGAGCGCGCGCAACTGTCGGCGCTCGCCATCATGCGGCTGGCGCAAGGGGAGGATTTGTGAGCTTCAGGGTGCGCCCGGCGCGGAACGAGGATTTCCAGGCGATCTACGAAATGGCCAAGCTGACCGGCGGGGGGTTCACCAACCTCCCGCCCGACAAGGCGACCTTGGTCGGCAAGCTCGTGCGGTCCGAAGCCGCCTTCTCCGGCACGGAGGGCGACGGCTTCTTCATGTTCGTGCTCGAAAATACAGAGACCGGTCAGATCCGCGGCACCTGCCAGGTGTTCAGCAAGGTCGGCACCGAATGGCCCTTCTACAGCTACAAGATCACCACGTTCACGCAGACGTCCAAGGCGCTGAACCGAACCTTCCGCGCCGAGATGCTGAACCTCGTCACCGATTTCGAGGGCTGCTCGGAAGTGGGCGGGCTGTTCCTCCATCCGCACGAACGGGCCGGCGGCCTCGGCCTGCTGCTCGCGCGCAGCCGCTACCTCTTCATGAAGCTCCACCGCGACAGTTTCGCCGGCAAGGTGCTGGCGGAGCTTCGCGGCGTGATCGACGAAAGCGGCGCCTCCCCCTTCTGGGACGCGGTCGCCGGCCGCTTCTTCGGCATGACCTTTCAGGAAGCGGACGAGTTCAACGCCACCCATGGCAACCAGTTCATCGCCGATCTGATGCCCAAGACGCCGATCTACACCGCCATGCTGCCCGAGAGCGCGCGGGTGGTGATGGGCGTCCCCCACCCGTCGGGACGCGCCGCGATGAAGATGCTGGAGAAGGAAGGTTTCAGCTTCGACGGCTATATCGACATCTTCGACGGCGGGCCGACCATGGCCGCCGCGACCGACTCTATCCGCACGGTTCGCGACGCCAAGCCCCACACCCTCGCCGACCTCGACGAGAGCGGGGAGGGCCATGACGCCCTCCTCGCCGCGGGACGCCTCACCGACTTCGCCGCCGCTTACGGGCGGCTCCACGTCCTTCCCGACGGGCGCGCCACGCTCGACCCGGCGAGCGCGGAGCTGCTCGGCATCGCCCCGGGCGACGACTTCATCGCCATCAGCCGCTGAGGCAACCATGCAGGAAATCAATTTCGACGGCATCATCGGGCCCAGCCACAATTATTCCGGGCTGAGCATCGGCAATGTCGCGTCGACCACCAACAAGGGCGCGGTATCGCACCCCCGCGCCGCGGCGCTGCAGGGCGTCGACAAGATGCGCCACAATCTGCGCCTCGGCCTCGCCCAGGGCCTGTTCCTGCCGCACCGCCGGCCGGACCGGCATTGGCTGGCCGAGCTTGCGACCAGCGTCGAGGAGGTGCCCGCCTCGCTCCGCCCGGCGGCGTTCAGCGCGTCGGCGATGTGGGCGGCCAACGCCGCCACCGTCTCCCCCGCCCCCGACACGGCGGACGGGCGCTGCCATCTCACCGCCGCCAACCTCAGGACGATGGCGCATCGCAGCCACGAATGGCCCGAGACCCTGGCGCAGCTCCGCCTCGCCTTCGCCGACCCGGACCATTTCCAGGTCCACGCCCCCATTCCGGCGACGTTCGGCGACGAAGGCGCGGCCAATCATATGCGGCTCGCCCCCGCGCATGACGCGCCGGGCGTCGAGATCTTCGTCTACGGCGTGCGCGGCCGCGACTATCCGGTGCGCCAGCATATCGAGGCGTCGAACGCCATCGCCCGCTCCCATCGGCTCGACCTCGACCGCACCCTGTTCGTCGCGCAGAGCGAGGAGGCGATCGCCGCCGGCGCCTTCCACAACGACGTGGTCGCGGTCGCGAACGAGACCGTCCTCTTCTGCCACGAACTCGCCTTCGAGGACCGCCCGGCCTTCTACACCCAGATCCATCGCCTGATGCCGAAGGCGGAGATCGTCGAGGTGCCGGCGAGCGCCGTCAGCCTGGAGGACGCCATCCGCTCCTACATGTTCAACGCGCAGCTGGTGACGCTCCCGGACGGCCAGGGCATGGCCCTCATTCTTCCCGAGGAAGCGCGCGAGACGCCGAGCGTGTGGACCTGGCTGCAGGACATGGTCGCCGACAACGGCCCGATCCGCCAGCTGAAGGTGGTCGACGTGCGCCAGTCGATGGCGAATGGCGGCGGACCCGCCTGCCTGCGCCTGCGCGTCGTCGCCAACCCCGCCGCGGTCGATCCCCGCTTCATGGCCGACGCCGCCAGGCTCGACCGGATCAGCGCCTGCATCGCCGAGCATTGGCCCGAGGAGATCGCCCCCGCCGACCTGCTGGAGCCTGCGCTGTGGGACCGGCTCGACCAGGCCCGGACCGCGCTCTACCGCCTCCTGGATCTCGACGAACTCATCTGAACCGGTCCGGACCGGTTCAGTCGGGGCTCCACAGAATGTCGATCGCCGCGTCGAGCTCGGCCACGACCCGGCCGATCGGCAGGTCCGACAGCGGCCCCTGCCCGATCGCCCGTTCCAGCACTTCGCGCTTCTTCGCGCCTTCCAGCACGATCATCACCGCGCGCGCCGATCCGATCGCGACCGCGGTCAATGTGACGCGCTCGACCGGCGCGTCCTCCGGCATCGGATCGGGACGCACGCCCACCGCGCGCCGCTCGCGCGGGCCGGCGATCGCGCGGTCGTAATCGGGACCGGGGAAGATGGAGGCGGTGTGCCCGTCCTCGCCGATGCCGAGCATGACGAGATCGAGCGGCCAGTGCAGCAGCGCCAGCCGCTGGTCCGCCAGTCGCCCGGCCTCGCGATAATTGTCGAGCGCCGCTTCATCGACCAGCGAGACGATCTCCGCCCCGAGCGGCGCGAAGAAGCGGCTGAGCTTGGCATGGTTGCTGAGCGCGTCGTCGAGCGGCACCAGGCGGTCGTCGGTCGGCAGGATCGTCACCTTGGACCAGTCGATGCCCCTGCTCTCGGCGAGCGCCGCGTAGATCGGATCGGGAGTCGGCCCGCCCGGGAGGGCGAGTCGCGCGCCGCCATGCGCCTCTATCGCGCTCTCGATCACGAAGGCGACGTCGCCCGCCGCCTGCTCGGCCAGCTCCTTACGGCTGCCGAATTCCCACCATTCCACTTCGTCCATGTCACGCTCCGCTCGTCTGGCGGCCGGACATAGCGGCTCGCGCCCGGCTGGCAACCCGTCAGCGGACCAGGCGGCGGAGCCGGTCGCTGAGCGCGAACAGGCCGGGGCCGGTGCGGCGCTCGTCCCCCGCCGAATTGCCGGCGACGGCGATCACCAGCCGTTCTTCGGGTATGAAGCGCAGCAGAGCGTACCAGCGCCGGTTCGATCCGTCATGGTGCCGCTCGGCGCCCGGCCCCAGCGCCCAGCCGGTCGCCTCCGCGCCGGGGACCGGCGCGTGAAGGAAGGCATAGCTTTCCGGACGCAGCAGCGTGCCCGGCTGCCCGAGCGCGCCGCGCAGATGATCGGCTCCGAAGGCGGCGAGATCGCGCATCGACATGTGGAGCCCGCCCGACGGCTGGGCGAAAGCGGGATTGTCGGCGATCGGGCTCGCGGGATCGATCGGGCCGGCAAGATTGGTGCCCTCGGGAAAATGGCCGCGCGGCGCGTCGATCGCCGCCGGGCTTCCCGGCGCCCCGAACCCGGCGCTGGCGAGGCCCAGCGGCGCCAGCACCTCCTCCGCCACCAGTTCCTCGTAAGGCCGGCCGGTCGCCCGCTCCATCATCGCGGCGGCGATGACGTAGGAGAAGTTCGAATAGAGGAAGGTGCGGCGCGGCGTCCCGCTTGGCGGCATGGCGAGCATGATCTCGGCGACGGCGAGGCGCCGCTCTGTCAGGCCGCGCAAGCGCACGAGGCGCGCCCCTTCCTCCGGGCTCGGCGACGCGCTGATCCCGCCGCGATGGGCGAGCAGATCGGCGAGCGTCACCTCCGCATATTCGGGCCTGAGCCCCGAAAGGTCCGGCAGCAGGTCGGCGATGCGCTGGCCGAAGCCGATCCGCCCCTGCTCCGCCAGCCGCGCGGCGAGCGTGGCGGTGAACGGCTTGGTGATCGAGCCGATGTGGAACGGGTCGCCCACCGCGACCGGCACGCCGCTCCCCAGCGCCCGCTCGCCCGCCGCGATGTCGAGGATCAGTTGCCCGTCCTTCCAAACCGCCGCCGCCATTCCGGGCAGGCCGAGTTCGACCCGCGCCGCCTCCAGCGCCGCTTGCGCCGGGTGCGGACGCTGCGCGGCCGCCGGCGCGGCGACCAGCGCCAGCAGCGTCAGGGCGTATCGCGCGATCATCCTCTTGCCGCCTCCCGTCCGGCCGGAACCCGCGCGCCATCCTGCCGGTTCTTCCTGAACGAAAGGAGAAGATCCATGCCCGCAAAGTCCGACGCGCAGCAAAAGGCTGCCGGCGCCGCTTTGTCCGCCAAGCGCGGCGACAGCGAGGTGAGCGACCTCAAGGGCCCGTCCAAGTCGATGTACGAATCGATGAGCGAGAAGAAGCTGAAGGAGATGGCGTCGACCGGCCGCAAGGACTGACCGCCGCTCAGCCCGAACAGCTCGCGCCCCCCAGCACGCAGAAGCGCGCGCAATGGGGGTGATTGAGCGCGACCTCGCGGGCGCCCTCCGTCAGGCGCGGGCCGAGCGCAAAGCGCGGATCGTAGGGAAGCAGCGTGCAGGCGACGACATGCGGCCGCGCCGCGCCCTTCGCCTTCACCACCATCCGGCTAGACGCGCACATCGGCGCGGCGGGGGACACGCCCAAAATGCCCCAGCAGGCGTCGCTGATCTCCGGCACGTCCGCGCCCGCGTCCATCGTCGGGAACAGGACGACATGGTCCGGCACGATGCCGAGCCGGGCAAGGAGAGCGGCGTAAAGCCCCTCGTCTTCCGGACCCAGGCGGCGGCCCGCCACCGCCACCTTGAACCCGTTCGCCGCCAGCCAGCCGAGCCCGTCCAGGGCCTTCTCCCAGCTGCCCTCGCCCCGCTCCGCCTCGTGCAGCGCGCGGCCGTGATGGTCCAGGCTGACGCGGAAGGTCAGCCGCGCGCGCGGGAGCTCGAGCAGACGCGCCTCGAACCGCCGCATCGGCCGCATCGCGTTGGTGAGCACCAGCACCTCGAAGCCGCGGGCCAGCGCCGAGGACAGCATCGCCATGATGTCGCGGTTCATGAAGGGCTCGCCGCCGGTGAAGCCGATCTCCCGCGCGCCCATCGCCTCGGCCTCGTCGAGATAGTCCTCGACTTCGGCCGCGCTCATATAGACGAGCGCGTCGTTGGTCGGGGAGCTTTCGATATAGCAGCTGGGGCAGGCGAGGTTGCACAGGGTGCCGGTGTTGATCCACAGCGTGTCCAGCCGGTCCATCCACACCTTCGCCCGCGGTTCGCCTCTGGCCGTACGGTCCGGGTCCCGGAACTTGGCCGGATCGATCGGCCGGGCGTCGGGGACGGAAAAGGGGCTGGCGGCGGCGATGGTCTCTCTCCTCGCCGACCCGGTTAGAGAGAAAGGGGCATGGCTGCCAAGACCCTCCTTCTGATCGGCGCCGGCCATGCCAATCTCCTCCTCACCTGTCAGGTGCGGCGGCTGCGCGCCGCCGGGCTCGATCCGGTGATGCTGTCGCCGCGCTGGTTCCATTATTCCGGCCTCGCCACCGGCGTGCTGTCCGGCGCGTTGCCGGACGATGCGAACCGGGTGGACGTCGCCGCCCTCTGCGCCTGCCGCGGCATCTTTCATGTCGACGCGTCCTGCACCGGCATCGAGGACGGGCGCGCCCGGATCGACGGCGGCGGCGCGCTGCCCTTCGACTTCGCCAGCGTCAACGTCGGCAGCCATGTCGCCGCGCCCTTCCCCGCGGTGCCGGCCAAGCCGCTCGCCAACCTCACCGTGCTGAAGCGTCGGCTGATCGCCGCCGGCCGCGCCCGCATCGCGGTGGCGGGGGCCGGGCCGACCGGCACGGAGATCGCCGCCTGCCTCGCCGGCCTCGCCGAACGACAGAGGCTGGACCTCGCCATCACCTTGTGCGGACCGCGGCCGGACTGGCCCGGCCTCTACCGCAGCCTCGCGGGGCGCGGCGTGGCGCTCGAGGATGCGAAGATCGTCGGCCATGCCGAGGGAGCGGCGCTGCTCGATGGCGGAGGCCGGATCCCGGTGGACGAGATCGTCGCCGCCACCGGGCTCGTCGGCGGCCCACCCGCCATCCCGGTCGACGCCACGCTCCGGAGCCGCGACGATCCCCGCATCTTCGCGGCCGGAGACTGCGCGGATTTCCTGCCGCGCCCGCTGCCCAAACACGGCGTCTTCGGAGTCCGCCAGGCGCCGGTGCTGCTGCGCAACCTGATCGCCGCGGCCGAGGGGCGGCCGCTGGCCCGCTACCGCCCGCAACGCCGCTGGCTGTCGATCATGGACCTCGGCGACGGAAGCGGCTTCGCGACCTGGGGCGGCCTCTCCCACCGCTCGCGCGCCGCTCTCCTCGTGAAGCGCCGCCTTGATCTCGCCTTCGTCTCACGCTTCCGCTAACCGCTGGCTCGAAGGAGAGTAGAAGTTGCGCAGCCACGGCCGGATCGCCCTCCTGCTGCTGATCGCGGCCGCGATCGCGTTCGCGCTGGCGAGCGGCGCGGCCGATCTCCTCACGCTCGACACGCTGCGCGACAGCCAGGCGGAACTCGCGCGCATGCTCGAGGCCCATCCGGTGGCGATGGTGGTCGGCTTCTTCCTCCTCTACGTCGCCATCACCTCGCTTTCGATCCCGGGCGCCGCGATCATGACGCTGGCCGCCGGCGCGATCTTCGGCCTGTTCCTTGGCGCGGTGATCGCTTCCTTCGCGTCCGCGACGGGGGCGACGCTGGCTTTCCTCGCTTCCCGCTATCTGCTGCGCGGCTGGGTGGAGCGCCGCTACGGCCGCCGGGTCGAGGCGCTCGACCGCGGCATCGCCAAAGACGGCATCTTCTATCTGCTGACGCTGCGGCTCAACCCGGCGGTGCCCTATTTCCTCGTCAACCTCGCCATGGGGCTGACGAAGATGCGGGTGCCGGCTTTCACCTTCACCAGCCAGGCCGGCATGCTCCCCGCGACGCTCGTCTATGTGAACGCGGGCACGCAGCTCGCCCGCATCCGCGAACCGTCCGACATCCTGTCGCCGGCGCTGGTCGGGTCGCTGGTCCTCCTCAGCCTCTTTCCGCTCCTCGCCAAATTCGCCGTCGATCGCCTGCGCCGCGGCCGCGTCTACAAGGGCTGGAGGCGCCCCAGGCGGTTCGACCGCAACCTGATCGTGATCGGCGCCGGCGCCGGCGGGCTCGTCACCGCCTATATCGGCGCGACGGTGCGGGCGAAGGTCACCCTGATCGAAGGCCATCGGATGGGCGGCGATTGCCTCAACACCGGCTGCGTTCCGTCCAAGGCGCTGATCCGCTCCGCGCGCCTCGCGCACGAGATCCGCACGGCCGACCGCTTCGGACTGGAACCGGGGACGCCGCGCGTGGACCTCGCCCGCGTGATGGCGCGGGTGCGGGAGGTGATCGCGCATATCGAGCCGGCGGACAGCCCGGAGCGCTACCGCAAGCTCGGCGTCGACGTGCGCCTCGGCCACGCCCGACTGATCGACCCATGGACGGTGGAGGTGAATGGCGAGCGCATCACCGGGCGGGCGATCGTGCTCGCGACGGGCGCGGAGCCGGTCGTGCCGCCGATCCCGGGCCTCGCGGACGTGCCCTTCCTCACCAGCGACACGATGTGGGACGCGCTGTCCGCCCGCGGCGAGCTGCCGCGCCGGGTGGCGATCGTCGGCGGCGGGCCTATCGGGACGGAAATGGCGCAGGCGTTCGCGCGGCTGGGCAGCGCGGTCAGCCTCGTCGAGGCCGGCCCCCGCATCCTCCCGCGCGAGGACGAGGACGCCGCCGCCTTCGTCGCGGGCCACCTGCGCGGCGAGGGCGTCGAGATTCTGACTGCGCATCAGGCGGTGCGGGCGGCGCCGGGCACGCTCACGCTGCGCGGAGCGGAGGGGGACAAGGAGCTCGCCTTCGACGAACTGATCCTCGCCGTCGGCCGCAGGCCCCGCCTGTCCGGCTACGGGCTGGAGGATCTCGGCTTCGACACCGCCGCGCCGCTGGAGCTCGGACCTTTTCTCGACACGCGCTTCCCGAACATCTTCGCGGTCGGCGATTTCGCCGGTCCCTATCAATTCACCCATGCCGCCGCGCACCAGGCCTGGTTCGCCGCCGTCAACGCCTTGTTCGGAAGCGTGAAGAGGTTCCGGCCCGATTACCGCTTCCTCCCCTGGGTCACTTATACCGATCCGGAGGTCGGCCGCGTCGGCCATAACGAGGCGAGCGCCCGCGCGACCGGCCTCGCCTACGAGGTCGTGCGCCACGAACTCTCCCATCTCGACCGCGCGGTGACGGAGGGGGCGGCGCACGGCTTCGTCAAGATCCTCGTCGCGCCCGGGCGCGACCGGATCCTCGGCGCCACCGTGGTCGCCCACAATGCGGGCGAGCTGATCGCGACGCTGACGCTGGCGATGAAGCACGGCATCGGCCTCAACAAGATCCTCGGCACCATCCACGCTTATCCCACCATGGCGGAGGCCAACCGCTATGCGGCCGGGGAGTGGAAGCAGGCGCACAAGCCCGAACGGCTGCTCGCTCTTGCCGAGCGCTGGCACCGCCGGCGGCGCGGGTGAAAGCGCGCGTCATCGTCTTCGCCAAGGCGCCGGTGGCGGGGCGGGTGAAGACCAGGCTGATCCCCGCTCTGGGCGCGGGCGGCGCGGCGGCGCTGGCGAAGGACATGCTCGCTTGCACCGTCGCCGAAGCGCTGGCGAGCGGGCTGGACGTCGAGCTTGCGGGCGATCCCGATCCGGCGGGCTGGTATGACGGGCCGCCGCTCCGCCTCGCGGCGCAGGGCGAGGGCGATCTCGGCGCGCGGCTGGCCCGGGCGGCGGCGCGCTGCCTCGCCGGGGGCGCGCGGCCGCTGCTGATCGGCACGGACTGCCCGGCGCTCGACCGGCACCGCCTCCGCGCCGCGGCCGAGGCGCTCGACGAGGCGGACGCGATCCTCCATCCGGCGGCGGACGGCGGCTATGTGCTGCTCGGCCTCGCCCGCTTCGATCCGTCGCTGTTCGCCGGCATCGCCTGGAGCACCGCCGGAGTCGCCGCCGCGACCGTGGCGCGCATCGATCGGCTCGGGTGGCGGCTCCATCTCGGCGAGACGCTGCGCGACGTGGACGATCCGGAGGACCTCTTTCTCCTCCCCGATGCCGGGAAGATGCGCTAGGGCGCCGCCATGCGTCCGCTGCCCCCTTATGCCGAGCTGCTCGGCCTCAGCACCCGCCGGTCAGACGCGGGCGAGCTGCTGTTCGTGATGCCCTTCGGCGACAATGTGCTCGGCCGGCCCGGCTTCCTCCACGGCGGCGCGATCGCCGGCCTGCTGGAGTTCGCGGCGCTCGGCACTCTCTACGACGCGCTCGGCGACGCGCCGGCGCGGGTGAAGCCGATCAACGTCACCGTCGATTTCATGCGCGGCGGCACCGATCACGACACCTTCGCCGCCGCCACCATCACCCGCCTCGGCAAGCGCGTCGCCAATGTCGAGGCCCACGCCTGGCAACTCGACCGCGCCAAACCCATCGCCGCCGCTCACATGAACCTGATGCTGCGGCGCTGACGTCGTCCCGGCGAAAGCCGGGACCTCAAGCCGAAGACGCACCGGCGCAAACCACCCACCGAGACCCCGGCCTCCGCCGGGGTGACGCCCCCTCCGTCGTCCCGGCGAAGGCCGGGACCCCAGGCCGCAAAAGCACCGGCGCAAACCACCCGCCCGGACCCCGGCCTTCGCCGGGGTGACGAGAGATCCCTCCCCCTCGCCCGATCACCCGCCCCTTTTCATCACCTCGCGGGCGATGACGAGCTGCTGGATCTGGCTGGTGCCTTCGTAGATGCGGAACAGCCGCACGTCGCGGTAGAGGCGCTCGATGCCGTAATCGGCGATATAGCCGGCGCCGCCATAGATCTGCACCGCCCGGTCGGCGACGCGCCCGACCGTCTCGCTGGCGAAATATTTGGCGGCCGCCGCCTCCATCGTGATCGGCTCGCCGGCGTCCTTGAGCCGCGCCGCCTCGATCACCAGCGCTTTGGCGGCCATCGTCTCCGTCTTGGAATCGGCGATCATCGCCTGGATCAGCTGGAAATCGGCGATCGGCTTACCGAACTGCCTGCGCTCGGCGGCGTACGCGACGGCATCGCGGATCAGCCGCTCGGCGATGCCGACGCAGACCGCGGCGATGTGCAGCCGGCCGCGGTCCAGCACCCGCATCGCGACCTTGAACCCCTCCCCTTCCTCGCCGAGCCGGTTGGCGGCCGGCACCGGCGTCCCGTCGAAATTGACGTCGCAGACATGGGCGCCCTGCTGGCCCATCTTGCTTTCCGGCTGCCCGACCGACACGCCGGGAAGGTCGGCGGGGACGAGGAAGGCCGAGACGCCGCGCGCGCCCTCCCCGCCGGTCCGCGCCATCACGGTGAACAGCGACGCCTTGTCGGCATTGGTGATGTAGCGCTTCGTGCCGGACAGCCGGTAGACGTCGCCGTCCCGCACCGCCTTGGTCTGCACCGACGCGCCGTCCGAACCGGCGCCGGGCTCGGTCAAGGCGAAGCTGGTGACGATCTCCCCGCTCGCGATGCGCGGCAGCCACTCGGCCTTCTGTGCGTCGGTGCCGGCCATCACCAGCCCCTGGCTGCCGATCCCGACATTGGTGCCGAAGGTCGAGCGGAAGGCGGGCGTCGTCCCGCCGAGCTCCAGCGCGACCCGCACCTCCTCCGTCATGGTGAGCCCCAGCCCGCCATAGTCCTCCGGGATCGAGAGGCCGAACAGGCCCATCTCCCGCATTTCCCGGACGATCTCGTCGGGAACCTCGTCCTCGCGCTCGACCCGCTCCTCGACCGGCCGCAGCCGCTCCGCGACGAAGCGGCGGACGGTGGAAAGAAGGGCGTCGAAGGTTTCAGGATCTAAGGCCATACGTCACCCTGAACTTGTTTCAGGGTCCAGGTCTCCACCCGCACCGCTGCTCGAAACTGGATGCTGAAACGAGTTCAGCATGACGGCTAATATCCCTTCATCCGCGCGACCTTGTCGGCATGGTAGTTGGGGTCGCCGAACAGCTCGGCGAGCACCCGGTCGCGCTTCATGTAGAGGCCGATATCATATTCGTCGGTCATGCCGATGCCGCCGTGCATCTGGACGCCTTCCTGCACCGCGAGCTGCGCCGCGCGCCCGGCCTTGGCCTTGGCGACCGACACCATCAGCTCCGCGTCCCCGGCCTCCTCGTCCAGCATCTGCTGCGCCTTGAGCGTCGCCGCCCGGGCGATCTCCAGCTCCGAATAGAGGTGCGCGGCGCGGAACTGCAGCGCCTGGAACTCGCCGATCAGGCGGCCGAACTGCTTCCTTTGCTTCAGATAATCGACGGTCATGTCCATCGCCGCCGTTCCGAGCCCGACCGCCTCCGACGCCGCCGCCGCGCGGCCGGCATCGAGCAGCCGCGCCAGCACCGCCTCGCCGCCGCCGACCTCGCCGACGACCGCATCGGCATCGACCTCGACGCCGTCCAGCGTCACCGTCGCGGCCATCGAGCTGTCGGCCAGCCGCTCCGGCGCGACGTCCAGACCCTTCGCGTCCTTCTCGACCGCGAACAGGCTCAGCCCCTCATCCCCGCGCGCGGCGACCAGGATCACGTCGGCCGATCCGCCATGGACGACGAAGCTCTTGCGCCCCGACAAGCGGAAACCGTTGCCCGCCCGCTCGGCCTTCGCCTCGATCGCCTCGGGCCGGTGCTTGCGCCCCTCGTCGACCGCGATCGCCGCCACCGTGTCGCCGGCGAGGATGCCGGGCAGCCAGCGCTCGCGCGCGCCGCTCCCGCGGATCGCCGCGACGAAGGCGACGGCGGTGGTGAGGAAGGGCGACGGCGTCAGGTTGCGCCCGATCTCCTCCATCACGATCCCCGCCTCGACATGGCCGAGGCCCAGCCCCCCGTCCGCCTCGTCGACCAGGATGCCGGTGAAGCCCATCTCGGCGAACTGCTTCCACAAGGCATGGCCGAAGCCGTCCTTGCAGTTCCGGTCGCGCCAGTGCCTGAGCTGCTTCGCGATCGCGCCCTCCTCCGCCATGAAGGACCGCGCGCTGTCGCGGAGCATCTGCTGATCGTCGGTGAGATACAGTGGCATTCTCTTACTCCGTCATCCGGGTCCCTCAACCCGTCATCCCGTCCCCTCACCCCGTCATCCCGGCGAAGGCCGGGATCCCCGCGGGTGAAAGGCGCCGGCGCTCGCTTTCGCCGGGATCCCGGCCTTCGCCGGGATGACGCGCGGGCTTTGTTCAGCTCCCCGGCAGCTCCAGGATTCTCTTGGCAATGATGCCGAGCTGGATCTCGCTGGTGCCGCCTTCGATCGAATTGGCCTTGGTGCGCAGCCAGTCGCGCGCGAACTTGCCCTTGCGGGAGCGCTCGCTCTCCCATTCGAGCGCGGCCGAGCCGCCTGCGGCCATTACCAGTTCGTGCCGCGCCTTGTTGAGCTCGGTCCCGGCATATTTCATCATCGAGGGCTGGGCGGGATGCGCCCGTCCCGCCTTCAGCTCGTCGATGAAGCGCTCGCTCATCGCGCGGAAGGCGATCGCGTCGACGTCGAACCGGGCGATGTCGGCGCGCAGCAGCGGGTCGGCGAGCCGCCCCTCCCCGTCGCGCCCCACCGTCTCGGCCAGCGCCTCGCCGAGCGCCGCGCTGCCGGAGCCGCCGCCCAGGCCCATGCCGCTGATCATCTCGCGCTCGTGGCCCAGCAGATATTTCGCGACGTCCCAGCCCTTGTTCACCTCGCCGACAACCTGGTCCTTGGGCACCTTCACATCGTCGAAGAAGGTCTCGCAGAAGGGCGAGGAGCCGGAGATGAGCTTGATCGGCTTGGTCGAGACGCCTTCGCTCGCCATGTCGAACAGGATGAAGCTGATTCCCTTGTGCTTGGGCGCCTGCGGATCGGTGCGCACCAGGCAGAAGATCCAGTCCGCCTTGTCGGCATAGCTGGTCCACACCTTCTGGCCGTTCACCAGCCAATGGTCGCCCTTGTCCTCGCATTTGGTCTGCAGCGAGGCGAGGTCCGAGCCCGCCCCCGGCTCCGAATAGCCCTGGCACCAGCGAATCTCGCCGCGCGCGATCTCGGGCAGGAAGCGCTTCTTCTGCGCCTCGGACCCATATTTGAGCAGCGCCGGGCCGAGCATCGAGATGCCGAAGGAGGACAAAGGATTGCGCGCGCCGATCGCCGCCATCTCCTGGCGGAGCACCTTGGTCTCGGCGGGCGAAAGGCCGCCGCCGCCATAGTCCTTCGGCCAGTCCGGCACGGTCCAGCCGCGCTCCGCCATCAGCTCCATCCAGCGTTTCTGCGCGTCGTTCTTGAAGGCGGGATTGCGCCCGCCCCAGCACATGTCGCTCTCGTCCCGCACCGGCTCCCGCATCTCGGGCGGGCAGTTCGCCTCCAGCCAGGCGCGGGTCTCTTGCCGGAACCCGTCCAGTTCGCTCATAAGGCCCTCTCCTTTACGTAAACGTCAGATGGCAGAGGCGGGGCGGCAAGGTCAAGACTGGCGAAACGGGGCCGGTTCTGACAGGCTCCGGCCGGACAGGCAGAGAGGATCGACAAGCCGATGGATTTTTCCCTTACGGAACGGCAGGCGCATTTCAGAGACCGGGTGCGGGAGTTCATCGAATCGCGGATTCGCCCCCGCCAGGCGGACTTCAAGGCCGAGCATGCGACCGGCGACCGCTGGCAGCCCCACCAGGTGATCGAGGAGCTGAAGCCCGAGGCGAAGGCGGCGGGCCTGTGGAACCTGTTCATGCCGCCCGGCCATGCGCTCCGCCATGTCGACGAGACGTTCGAGTTCGAGGGCACGCAGCTCACCAATCTCGAATATGCGCTCTGCGCCGAGGAGATGGGCCGCGTCTCCTGGGCGAGCGAGGTGTTCAACTGCTCGGCGCCCGATACCGGCAATATGGAGGTGCTGCACCGCTACGGCACGCGCGAGCAGAAGGAGGAATGGCTGAGGCCGCTGATGAACGGCGAGATCCGCTCCGCCTTCCTGATGACCGAGCCCGCCGTCGCCTCGTCGGACGCGACCAACATCGAATGCGACATCGCCCGCGACGGCGACGATTATGTGATCAACGGCCGCAAATGGTGGTCCTCCGGCGCCGGCGATCCCCGCTGCAAAGTCGCGATCGTGATGGGCAAGACCGACCGCTCAGCCGACCGTCACCGTCAGCAGTCGATGGTGCTGATGCCGCTCGACGCGCCCGGCGTCACGGTCGAGCGCGCGCTCACCGTCTACGGCTATGACGACGCGCCGCACGGCCATATGGAGATCGAACTCAAGGACGTGCGCATCCCCGCCTCCAACATGCTGCTCGGCGAGGGCCGCGGCTTCGAGATCGCGCAAGGGCGCCTCGGCCCGGGCCGCATCCACCATTGCATGCGCACCATCGGCGCGGCCGAGGAGGCGCTGAAGGCGATGGTGAAGCGGCTCCAGACCCGGGTCGCCTTCGGCAAGACGCTCATCTCTCATTCGGTCTGGGAGCAGCGGATCGCCGCCGCGCGGATCGACATCGAATGCTCGCGCCTGCTGTGCCTCAAGGCCGCCGACATGATGGACAAGGCGGGCAACAAGGCGGCGGCGGGCGAGATCGCGATGATCAAGGTCCACGCGCCCAACATGGCGCTGCGCATCATCGACGACGCGATCCAGGCACATGGCGGCGCCGGCGTCAGCCAGGATTTCGAGCTCGCCAAGAGCTGGGCCGGCATCCGCACGCTCCGCCTCGCCGACGGCCCCGACGAAGTCCACAACCGCGCCATCGCGCGGCTCGAGATGGCGAAACATGCGGTGTGACCTGAAAAACCCCTCTCCCCTTCAGGGGAGAGGGCCGGGGAGAGGGGGAGTCAGAGCATCCGCGTCCCCGGACAGGCCCCTCTCCTTCCGCCGCTGCGCGGCTCCCTCCTCTCCCCTGAAGGGGAGAGGGTCGTGAGACTCACCGGCAAAACCGCCATCGTCACCGGCGCCGCCTCCGGCATCGGCCGCGCCACCGCGGCGCTGTTCCGGGCGGAGGGCGCGAGCGTGATCGCCGCCGACCTCGCCGAAGCCGAAGGGATCGTCCCCGCCGACGCCGGCTCGGAAGACGACGTCCGCCGCCTGATCGAGATGGCGATGTCGGAGCATGGCGGGCTCGACATCTTCCATGCCAATGCGGGCGTCTCGGGCGGCCTCGCCTCGCTCTTCGAGCAAGGGGTGGAGGATTGGGAGCAGATCCTGCGCACCAACCTCATCGGCCCGTTCCTCGCGATCAAGCATGCCGCGCCGGCGATGCGGGAGCGCGGCGGCGGATCGATCATCTGCACCGCGAGCGTCGCGGGCCTGCGCGCCGGCGCGGGCGGGCCGGCTTATTCGGCGTCGAAGGCGGGGGTCATCAACCTCGTCCAGGTCGCCGCCACCCAGCTCGCCGGGTCCAACGTACGGGTGAACGCGATCTGCCCGGGCCTGATCGAAACCGGCATGACCCGGCCGGTCTACGACTGGGCGCGCGACAAGGGGAAGGAAGACCAGATCGGCCGCCTCAACCCGCTGAAGCGCGGCGGCGTGCCCGACGAGATCGCCCGCGCGGCTTTGTTCCTCGCCTCCGACGACAGCTCCTACGTGAACGGCCACGCGCTGGTGGTGGACGGCGGCCTGTCCGTTTCCCACCCGTACAGCCGCCAGGGCTGGGGCATCACTTCGGCCTGACGGATCAGATCAGGCCGGCGAGCGGGCTGGACGGATCGGCATATTTGCGCTGCGCCATCCGGCCGGCGCGGTAGGCGAGCCGTCCGCCCTCCACCGCCGCCTTCATCGCCCGCGCCATCGTGATCGGGTCCTTGGCCTCGGCGATCGCGGTGTTCATGAGGACGCCGTCGCAGCCCAGTTCCATCGCCACCGCCGCGTCGGACGCGGTGCCGACGCCCGCGTCGACCAGCACCGGCACCTTCGCGCCCTCGACGATCAGCCGGATGGTCACCCGGTTCTGGATGCCGAGCCCGGAGCCGATCGGCGCGCCCAGCGGCATGATGGCGACCGCGCCCGCATCCTCGAGCTGCTTCGCCGCGATCGGATCGTCGACGCAATAGACCATCGGCAGGAAGCCTTCCCCGGCCAGCACCTCGGTCGCACGCAGCGTCTCGCGCATGTCGGGATAGAGCGTCCTGGCCTCGCCCAGCACCTCGAGCTTCACCAGGTCCCAGCCTCCCGCCTCGCGCGCCAGGCGCAGCGTGCGGATCGCATCGTCGGCGGTGAAGCAGCCGGCGGTGTTGGGAAGATAGGTGTAGCGCTTGGGATCGATGAAGTCGGTCAGCATCGGCTGGCCGGGATCGGCGATGTTGACCCGCCGCACCGCCACCGTGACGATCTCCGCGCCCGACGCCTCGACCGCGGCGGCATTCTGTTCGAACGACTTGTACTTGCCGGTGCCGACGATCAGGCGCGAACGGAAGCTGCGGCCGGCCACCGTCCAGCCGTCCTCGTCCACCCGTGCCCCATGGTCGCCGCCGCCGACGAAGGTGACGATCTCATAATCGTCGCCGTCCTCGACGCGGATGTCGGCGAGGGTGGAGCGCGGCACCACCGCCAGGTTGCGCTCGACGGCCACGCGCGCGGGGTCGAGCCCGAGCTCCAGCGCCAGATCGGCGACGCTGATGCCGCCGCGCACCCGGCGGTGCTGCCCGTTCACGGTGATGGAGAGAGTGCCGTCGTCCACAGATGCTTCCTTCAAAACTTGGATAAAGCCCGCCGGCCCCATATAGGGAGCGCCCATGGCGACGGTACCCACCATCTACGTGCTGAACGGCCCCAATCTCAACCTGCTCGGCCTGCGCGAGCCCGACATCTACGGCACCGACACGCTGGACGACATCGCCGGGCGGCTGGAGGACAGGGCCCGCGAGCTCGGCCTCGCCGTCGACCTGCGTCAGTCCAACCATGAGGGGCACCTGATCGACTGGCTGCACGAGGCCAATGCGCGGGACGCCAAAGCGGTGATCCTGAACGCCGGCGGCTTCACCCACACGTCGGTCGCGCTCCACGACGCGGTGAAGGCGATTTCGGTTCCGGTGATCGAAGTGCATCTGTCGAACCCGCAGGCCCGCGAGACGTTCAGACGCAGGAGCTACATCGCCGCGGCGGCGCGCGGATCGATCGCCGGCTTCGGCGCGCTCGGCTACGAACTGGCTCTGGACGCCGCCGCCCGTCTCTGACAGAGCGCGCCACATAACGGGGAAAGAGGTTTTTCAATGTCCGACGACAAGCCTGCCGAAGGCGCGATGCGGGTCGACGCCGAGCTGGTGCGCCACCTCGCCGAGCTGCTGAGCGAGAACGATCTCAGCGAGATCGAGGTCGAGGACGGCGACCGCCGCATCGTCGTCAAGCGCAAGCTCCAGATGGTGGCCGCGCCCGCCGTCCATGCCGTTCCGGCGCCGCTCGCCGCCGCCGCGCCGCCGCCGGCGTCGTCGGTGCCGGCCGCCGCGGCGCCCTCCGCCGCCGATCACCCCGGCGCGGTCAAGTCGCCGATGGTCGGCACCTGCTATCTGTCCGCCGAACCGGGCGCCAAACCGTTCGTGTCGGTCGGCTCGAAGGTCGGCGCGGGCGACACCTTGCTCATCGTCGAGGCGATGAAGGTGATGAATCCCATCACCGCGCCGCGGGCGGGCACCGTCACCCAGATCCTCGTCGACAATGGTCAGCCCGTCGAATTCGACCAGCCGCTGGTGATCATCGAATAATGACCATCTCCAAGGTCCTGATCGCCAATCGCGGCGAGATCGCGCTCCGCATCCACCGCGCCTGCCACGAAATGGGCATCAAGACGGTGGCGGTGCATTCCACCGCCGACGCCGATGCGATGCACGTCCGCCTCGCCGACGAAGCGGTGTGCATCGGCCCGCCGCCGGCCGCCGACTCCTATCTCAACATCCCGAACATCATTTCCGCCGCCGAGATTTCGCAGGCGGACGCGATCCACCCCGGCTACGGCTTCCTGTCGGAAAATGCCCGCTTCGCCGAGATCGTGGAGCTGCACAACATCATCTGGATCGGCCCCAAGCCGGAGCATATCCGCACGATGGGCGACAAGATCGAGGCGAAGCGCACCGCCGCCCGGCTCGGGCTGCCGCTGGTGCCGGGATCCGACGGCCCGGTCGAAAGCGTCGCGGAGGCGAAGGAGATCGCGGCCGCGGCCGGCTATCCGGTGATCATCAAGGCGGCGTCCGGCGGCGGCGGGCGCGGCATGAAGGTGGTGCAGGACGAAAGCCAGCTCGAAGCGCAGATGATCCAGGCCGGCCAGGAGGCGAAGGCCGCCTTCGGCGACGCCACCGTCTATATCGAGAAATATCTCGGCAATCCGCGCCACATCGAGTTCCAGGTGTTCGGCGACGGCAAGGGCAATGCCGTCCACCTGGGCGAGCGCGACTGTTCGCTGCAGCGCCGCCACCAGAAGGTGCTGGAAGAGGCCCCCTCCCCCGTCATCGCGCCCGAGGAGCGCGACCGGATGGGCGGCATCGTCGCCAAGGCGATGGCCGAGATGGGCTATCGCGGCGCCGGTACGATCGAGTTCCTCTACGAGGACGGCGAATTCTACTTCATCGAGATGAACACCCGGCTCCAGGTCGAGCATCCGGTGACCGAGATGATCACCGGCATGGACCTGGTGCGCGAGCAGATCCGCATCGCCGCCGGCGAGCCTTTGTCCTGCACCCAGGACCAGATCCAGTTCCACGGCCACGCGATCGAATGCCGGATCAATGCCGAGGATCCGCGCACCTTCGCCCCCTCGCCAGGCCTGGTCAAAGGCTTCCACGCGCCCGGCGGCATGCACGTCCGCGTCGATAGCGGCCTTTATGTCGGCTACAAGGTGCCGCCTTATTACGACAGCATGATCGCCAAGCTGATCGTCTACGGCACCACGCGCGAGCGCTGCATCATGCGCCTGAAGCGCGCGCTGGAGGAATTCGTGATCGAGGGGATGAAGACCACCATCCCGCTCCACCAGAAGCTGATCGAGGATCCCGAATTCCTCGTCGGCGACTACACCATCAAGTGGTTGGAGGAGTGGCTGGCGCGCGACGAGTAGAACGGCGGGCTTTCAGTTCCTCCCCTGCAAGGGGAGGGGGACCAGCCGAAGGCTGGTGGAGGGGTATCGGAGTCCGAGAATATCCTCCGCCGCCGACACCCCTCAGTCAGCCCTGCGGGCTGCCACCTCCCCTCGACGGGGAGGATTCCTGATCTCGTCCGCTCTGTGATCCCGATATCCCCTAGCCCGCGATCCGCTCCAGCAAAGCGACGCCGCGCGCCAGCGCCGCCTGCTCCTCCTCGCTCAGCGCCTCCAGCCGTTCGAGCAGCGCCCGCACCCGCCGCGCGCGGCCCTCTTCCAGCACGCGCCGCCCCTCCATGGTCGCCTCGATCCGGATGCTGCGCCGGTCGCCCGGCTTCGCGCCGCGCACGACGAGGCCGGCCGCCTCCAGCGCGTCGACGATCCGCGACATGGTGGGCGGCTTCACCTGCTCGGCGGCGGCGAGTTCGGCGAGCGACAGCGGCCCCGCGAACACCACCACCGACAGCGCCGACAGCCGCGGCGCGCTGAGCCCCGCCGCCGCATCCTCCCGCCGCAGCCCGCGCAGCAGGCGGATCGACGCGGAATGGAGGCGGGTGGCGAGCTCTTTTGACATCGAACGTTAGCTTTGCTAATTGTTGGCTCCGCTAATCCTAGCAGCGAAGGAGTCGATGCGCCATGCCGGTTCCGCCTTCCCACATCGCGCAGGTGGCGATCGCCGTTCGCGACGTCGCCCGCGCCGCCGCATTCTACCGGGACACGTTGGGCCTCACCCATCTGTTCGACGCGCCGCCGGGCCTCTCCTTCTTCCAGTGCGGCGAGACGCGGCTGATGCTGAGCCAGCCCGGAGGTCCGGAGACCGCCGGCAATTCGATCCTCTATTATGCGGTGCCGAGCGCGCGCGCGGCGCATGAGGACCTCAGCCGCGCCGGCGTCCCGTTCGAGGAAGGACCGCGCCGCATCGCCGAGGTCGGCGGCCGCGACGTCTGGCTGGCGGTGGCGCGCGACAGCGAGGGCAATCTGCTCGGGCTGATGAGCGAGGAAGCGCCGGAGCCCGCCGCCGCCTGACCGCGTCAGATGCCGCCGTGCCGCACCTCGCGGCCCGCCGCTTCCAGTCGCGCCGCGAGGTCGGCCAGGCAGGCGGCGAGACGCGCCGGATCGGGCGAGCGGATCACGAAATTGGCGCCGACTCGGCCGTCGCGGAAGAAGGGATAGGAACCGATCTGCGTCCCCGGATGCGCCTTCTCCGCGGCTTCCAGCAGCTCGGCCACCTCGCTCTCCGGCACCCAGCAGCCGAGCGTTTCCGACAGAAGGGGGCGCCCGCCCTCGATCCGCCCGCTGAGCCCTTCCAGCATCTGCGCGGCGATGTGCGGCACGCCGGCCAGGATGAAGATGTTGCCGAACCGGATGCCGGGGGCGCCGGAGATCGGATTGTCGATCAGGTCCGCGCCTTCGGGCACCCGCGCCATGCGGAGCCGCGCGTCGGTGAGGCCGCCGCGGGTCTCGTAATGGCGCTCCAGCATCGCCCGTGCCCCCGGATGGACGGTGACCGCGACGCCCAGCGCCGCCGCCACCGCGTCGACGGTGATGTCGTCATGGGTCGGGCCGATCCCGCCGGTGGTGAACAGATAGTCGTAATCGGCCCTGAGCGCGTTCACCGCGGCGACGATCCGCTCCATCACGTCCGGCACCACCCGCACCTCAGACAGGCGGATGCCCTGCAGGTTGAGCCAGGTCGCGATGGCGGCGACGTTCCTGTCCTGGGTGCGCCCCGACAGGATTTCGTCGCCGATCACCAGCAGGGCTGCGGTCCAGATCTTCTCCTCGGCCATGGCCCCGCCATAGCGCGGGGGTCGTCAAGCGGCCAGCCATCGCTTATATGGCCCCGATGACCACGCTCACCTCGATCGACCGCGACGACAGCGTCGTCGGCACCCATGCCGGCATCAAGCTCCACGGCCCCGAAGGGTTCGCCGGCATGCGCGCGGCGGGCCGCTGCGCCGCCGAGATACTGGACGCGCTGGTGCCGCACGTCGTGCCGGGCGTCACCACGCAGGAGCTGGACGACATCGTCTTCCGCGAGATGCGCGCCCGCGGCGCCATCCCCGCCACGCTCGGCTATCGCGGCTATACCAAGAGCTCGTGCACCTCGATCAACCATGTCGTCTGCCACGGCATTCCGGGCCCGAAGGTCCTGAAGACCGGCGACATCGTCAATATCGACGTGACGCCGATCCTCGACGGCTGGCACGGCGACACCAGCCGCATGTTCCTGGTCGGCGACGTGCCGCTGAAGGCCCGCCGCCTCGTCGACGTCACCTACGAATGCCTGATGCTCGGGCTCGAGCAGGCGAAGCCCGGCAACCGGCTCGGGGACATCAGCCACGCCATTCAGAGCCATGCCGAGAAGAACCGTTTTTCGGTGGTGCGCGATTTCTGCGGCCACGGCCTCGGGCGCAATTTCCACGACGCGCCGGAGGTGATCCATGCCGGCCGCCCCGGCACCGGCCCCGAACTGCGGCCGGGCATGTTCTTCACGGTCGAGCCGATGATCAACGCCGGCAAGGCGGCCTGCAAGGTGCTGGACGACGGCTGGACCGCGGTTACCCGCGACCGGTCGCTCTCCGCCCAGTTCGAACATTCGATCGGCATCACCGAAACGGGCTGCGAGATCTTCACCCGCAGCCCCGCCGGCTACGACCGCCCGCCCTACTGAGCGGACGGCCGCCGGCCGCTGTTCAGGCGAGGCTTTCGACGATCGTCACATTGGCGATGCCGCCGCCTTCGCACATCGTCTGCAGGCCCCAACGCTTGCCGCGGCGCTTCAGCGCGTGGGTGAGCGTCGCCATCAGCTTCGCGCCCGACGCGCCGAGCGGATGGCCGAGCGCGATCGCGCCGCCGTTGACGTTGAGCCGCTCCGGATCGGCGCCGATCTCGCGCAGCCAGGCGAGCGGCACCGGGGCGAACGCCTCGTTCACCTCGTAAAGATCGATGTCCTCGATCCGCAGCCCCGCCCGGTCCAGCGCGCGGCGGGTGGCGGGAATCGGCTCTTCCAGCATGATCACCGGGTCGCCGGCGGTGACGGTCAAATTGTGGATGCGCGCCAGCGGCGTCAGGCCATGCGCCTTCAGCGCCGCTTCGGACACGACCAGCACGCCCGACGCGCCGTCGCAGATCTGAGAGGCATTGGCCGCGCTGATCTTGCCGCCTTCCTTCAGCAGTTTCACCGAAGCGATGCCCTCCAGCGTC
This sequence comes from Allosphingosinicella sp., assembly GCF_046295735.1. Lineage (GTDB taxonomy): Bacteria > Pseudomonadota > Alphaproteobacteria > Sphingomonadales > Sphingomonadaceae > Allosphingosinicella. The sequence goes on along the minus strand of NZ_JBKBMQ010000010.1, from coordinate 12,114 downwards.
GCGTCGTGGCGGATGCCCTCGTCGCGGTCGTGGAGACGCTCCTCGCCGTCCTCGCCGCGCACCGGCAGCGCCACGATCTCGTCGGCGAAGGCGCCCTCCCCGGTCGCCCGGGCGGCGCGGCGATGGCTTTCCAGCGCGAAGGCGTCGAGCTCTTCCTTCCGGAACTGATATTTCTCGGCGATCATCTCGGCGCCGATGAACTGGCTGAACATCGGCACGCCGAACCGGTCCTGGATGCTCTTCGGGAACGGGCCGGTGCCGATGCCGTGCTGCATCGGCAGCGTGACGGGAAGGCCCATCGGCACGCGCGTCATCGATTCGACGCCGGCCGCGATCACCATGTCCTGGGTGCCGCTCATCACCGCCTGGGCGGCGAAGTGGATCGACTGCTGCGACGATCCGCACTGGCGGTCGATCGTCACCGCCGGCACCGATTGCGGCAGCCTGGACGCCAGCACCGCGTTGCGGCCGACATGGAAGGCCTGTTCGCCCGCCTGTCCGACGCAGCCCATCACCACGTCGTCGATCGCGGCGGGATCGATGCCGGTGCGATCGACCAGCGCGTTCAGCACCTGCGCGGCCATGTCGGCCGGATGCCAGTCCTTCAGCGCCCCGCCCTTCTTGCCACCGGCGGTACGAACGGCATCGACGATATAGGCTTGCGGCATCGGGGCTCCCTTTCCAGGTTCACGTTTACGTAAGTGTAACGCGGACCCGGGAGCCGGGCAAGCTCAGCGCGCCCGCTTGCGCCCGCCCTTGAACGGCTTGGGCTGGTAGCGCGGCGGCGGCGGGCCGCGCCGATTGCGCCGCGCTTCGGCGCGGGGGTTGCCCTCCACCGGCACGATCGCGATGTCGGCGCCCTCCTCGCTGCCCTCCGTCCGCTTTAGCGCGGCGGCGAAGCGGCCGGCGACGGCGCGCGGCACTTCGAACAGGGTGTCGGCGGCGTTGATCCGGATCGCGCCGACCTCGTTCTTGGTGATGTGGCCGCGGCGGCAGAGCAAAGGCAGGATCCAGCGCGGATCGGCATGGTCGCGGCGGCCCACGTCCATCCGGAACCAGACCGTGTCCTCGAAGCCCGTGCGCGGCCCCTGCGGCGCACGCGGGCCGGGACCGGGGCCGGCGTCGCTCAGTTCCTCGGGCGCCGGCAGCCTCTGCCGGTGCGCGCGGACCAGCGCCGCGGCGATGTCCTCGGCGCTCCTGTCCTCGAGCAGGCGGCGGGCGAGCTCCAGATCGGCCTCGTCCGCCTCGACCGGCTCGAGCAGGTTGGCGAGCAGCCGCTCGCGGTCCTTGCGGCGAATGTCCTCTGCGCTCGGCGGCTTCATCCATTCCGCCTCGATCCGCGCGCCGCGCAGCATCATCTCGACGCGCTTGCGGCGGGGATAGGGGACGATCAGCACCGCCGTGCCCTTCTTGCCGGCGCGGCCGGTGCGGCCGGACCGGTGCTGCAGCGTCTCCGCGTCGCGCGGCAGCTCGACATGGACGACCAGCGACAATGTCGGCAGGTCGATGCCGCGCGCGGCGACGTCGGTCGCGACGCACACCCGCGCGCGCCGGTCGCGCAGCGCCTGCAGCGCCTGGTTGCGTTCGTTCTGGCTGTGCTCGCCCGACAAGGCGACCGCGTCGAATCCGCGCTCGATCAGGCTGGCGTGCAGCCGGCGGACATTGTCGCGCGTGGCGCAGAACAGCATCGCCGATTCCGCCTCGTGGAAGCGGAGCAGGTTGACGACGGCATGTTCGATGTCGGCCGGCGCCACCGCCACCGCCTGGTAGGAAATGTCGCCATGGCCGCGATCCTCGCCCACCGTCGAGATGCGCAGCGCATCCTTCTGGTAGCGCTTGGCGAGGGCCACGATCGGCTTGGGCATGGTCGCGGAGAACAGCAACGTGCGCCGCCCTTCCGGCGTGGCGTCGAGTATCTCCTCCAGATCCTCGCGGAAGCCCATGTCGAGCATCTCGTCGGCTTCGTCGAGCACCGCGACCCGAAGCGCGGCCAGGTCCAGCGCGCCGCGCTCCAGATGGTCGCGCAGCCGCCCCGGCGTTCCGACGACGATATGCGCGCCCTGGGCGAGGTTGCGCCGCTCCTTGGAGGGATCCATGCCGCCGACGCAGGTCGCGATCCGCGCGCCCGCCTTGCCGTACAGCCAGATCAGCTCACGGCTCACCTGCAGCGCCAGCTCACGGGTCGGGGCGATGATGAGGGCGAGCGGCGCGCGCAGATAGGGCATGCCGCCGTTCGGCTCCAGCAGGTCCGGCGCCATGGCGAGGCCGAAGGCGACGGTCTTGCCGGACCCGGTCTGGGCCGAGACGACCAGGTCCCGCCCCGCCGCCTCCGCTTCGAGCACGGCCGCCTGGACCGGAGTGGGCGCGGCATAGCCGCGCGCTTCGAGCGCTTCGCGAAGAAGCGGGGGGAGATCTTGAAATGTCATATCCGCCCCAGATGGGGGTCCGGAGCGCGGAAGCAAGCGAAATCAGCCGGTCTTCACCGCCAGCGCGGCGAGCACGACCGCCAGCAGCAGCGCGAAAACCTGGATCGCGGGCCAGGGCATCCAGCCGGGCGCGTCGAGATCGCGGCGGCGCTGGCGCGCGCGGTCGGCCAGCGCCGCGACCAGCACCATCGCCGCCGACGCCCCCGCGCCCGCCCAAAGCCCAGCTTGCGTCATCGTTGCCCTTCCGTCATGAGCCGTCCGACAGCGCATGTAGGGAGACGATCATGATCCGCCAGAGCCTTGCCCTTCTGCTCGCCGCATCGGCGCCTTTCGCTTTGGCCGCCTGCGCCACCGCCGGCGCGCCGTCCGCCTTGTCCGCCGCGCAGCGCGGCGCGCTCGAGGCCGCCGTCGCCGCGCCCACCCGCACGCCCGCCAACACCCAGCGCGACCGCTACCGCAATCCGGTCGAGACCCTGTCCTTCTTCGGCGTCCGCCCGACCGACACGGTGGTGGAGATCTGGCCCGGCGCCGGCTGGTACACCGAAATCCTCGCGCCCTATCTCGCCCAGGGCGGCGGGACCTATTACGCCGCCGCCCCCAATGCCGGGCTCAACCGCGTCCGCGCGATGATGGAGGCCAATCCGCAGCTTTACGGCCGGGTGAACCTCGCCATCTTCCCGGCCTGGGAAGCCGGCGACTCCCGCGTTCCGGACGGATCGGCCGACGTCGTCCTCACCTTCCGCAACGTCCACAACTGGCGCATGGGCTCGCAGCGCGACGGCCAGGACTATGCGCCCGAGGCCTTCGCGCAGATCTTCCGGATGCTGAAGCCGGGCGGCGTGCTCGGCATCGTCGACCACCGCCTGCCCGAAAACGCCGATGCCGAGCGGGAGCGGACCAGCGGCTACATCAAGGTCTCGACCGTCCGCCGCCTGGCCGAGGAGGCCGGCTTCCGCTTCGCCGGCGCGTCCGAGATCAACGCCAACCCCCGCGACACCGCCGATTGGGCGCAGGGCGTGTGGACCCTCCCCCCCTCGCTCCGCCTCGGCGACCAGGACCGCGACCGCTACCTCGCCATCGGCGAAAGCGACCGCATGACCCTGAAATTCGTCAAGCCGAGATAAGCCCCCCCTCTCCCCCCGGGAGGAAGCAAGGCCCCCCTCTCCCCCCGGGAGAGGATACGAAGCCTTGGCGACGAAGGAGCCTAGGCGAAGTTGGTGAGGGTACCGGCGCCCGAAGATACCCCAACCGCCCGATCCCCTCACCCCAACCCTCTCCCCCTGGGAGAGGGGGGCAAGGCCAGCGCAGCCACATCCGCCCCTCTCCCCCCGGGAGAGGATACGCAGCCTTGGCGTAGCGAAGCGAAGCCTAGGCGAAGTTGGTGAGGGTACCGGCGCCGGAAGACACCCCCAACCGCCCGATCCCCTCACCCCAACCCTCTCCCCCTGGCAGAGGGGGCGAGGCCAACCTACCCCCCCAGCTTGTCGAGCTTCTTCTGGAGATCCGCCAGCTGCGCCTTCAACTCGGCCAGTTCCGCCTTGGTGTCCGGCTCCGGCTCCTTTCGGGCCGGTTTTGCCGCGGCTGCGAACATTTCCATGTTGCGGCGCGCGATCTCGGCGAACGGGCCGCCGGCCAGCGCGCCCATCGCGTCGCGGAACTGGCTCTGGTTGCGCTGGAACGCCTCCAGCGAGGCCTCCAGATATTGCGGCACCAGCGCCTGCGTCGACGCCCCGTACATAGAGATCAGCTGGCGCAGGAAGTTGACCGGCAGCATCGTCGCGCCGCGCGCCTCTTCCTCCATGATGATCTGGGTCAGGACGCCATGGGTGATGTCGTCGCCGCTCTTGGCGTCGACCACCTTGAACTCGCGTTTCTCGCGGACCATCGCGGCGAGATGCTCCAGCGTGATGTAGGTGGAGCTTTCGGTGTTATAGAGGCGGCGGTTCGCATATTTCTTGATGATGACCACATCGTCGCCTGATCCGGACGCCGCCATGAATGCTTCCCTCGATTTCGGTGGTTCCGCTTTAGCACCAAAGGTTTCCGCACCGCAACACAGGCCCCGGCCGCTGCCGCTGTTCCTGGCCATGCTGCGCAGCGAAACCGCGGCGAATCCCGAACGGATGCAGCGCGCCTTGGCGGGCCTGCGCCGCTACCAGGACTGGCCGCGCACGCCCGCCCCGCCGCCGATGCCGGCGGTCGCCGAGCGCCACGGCGCGGCGCTGCGCGATTATGGCGGGAGCGGGCCCGATCTCGTCTTCGTACCCTCGCTGATCAACCCGCCCACCGTGCTCGATCTCGGCGACCGCTCGCTGCTGCGCCTGCTGGCGCGGCGCGGCTTTCGCGTGCGGCTGCTCGACTGGGGCTGGCCGGAGGGGGAGCGGCGCGGGATGGACGTGACGGCGCATGTCGAGCGGATCCTGGTCCCCTTGCTCCGCGACCTCGGCGCGCCGCCGCTCCTGTGCGGCTATTGCCTCGGCGGCACGATGGCGATCGGCGCCGCGGCCCTGGTTCCGGCGCGGGCGGTGGTGACGATCGCGGCGCCCTGGCATTTCGGCGGCTTCCCGGACGAGTCCCGCGCCCGCCTCGCCGGGCTGTGGCGCGGCGCCCGCCCGGCCGCCGAGGCGCTCGGCCTGCTGCCGATGGAGGTGCTGCAAAGCGCCTTCTGGAGCCTCGACCCCGCCCGCACGGTCGCGAAGTTCGAAGCCTTCGCCGATGTGCCCGAGCCCGAGGCCGCCGCCTTCGTCGCGCTGGAGGACTGGGCCAATGACGGCCCGCCGCTCGCCGGCGCCGCCGCGCGCGAGCTGTTCGAGGACTTCTTCGCCGCCGACCGGACCGGCGCCGGCGGGTGGCTGGCCGATCCCGCCGCCTTGCCCTGCCCGCAGCTGCACATCGCCTCCACCACCGACCGGATCGTGCCCCACGCCACCGCGCCGCGGGCCGGCGAGCGCCGCGACCTCGCGCTCGGCCATGTCGGCATGGTGGTCGGCTCGCGCGCGCCCGAGGCGCTGTGGGAGCCGCTCGCCGGCTGGCTTTCACGCGCCGGTGCAAGCTGCTAGGAGCCGCTTCGCTCGGTCGCCTTCCGGGACGGGCGGACGCCTCGGCGCCGCGCCGGCGGGACGCCGTCAGGACATCGCACAGGAGTTTTCGAGATGACCGAAGTCGTGATCACCGCCGCCAAGCGCACGCCCGTCGGCAGCTTCCTCGGCGCCTTCGCCTCTGTGCCGGGTCACGAGCTCGGCCGCACCGCCATCGCCGCCGCCCTCGCCCAGGCGGACGTCGCGCCCGAGGAGGTGTCCGAAGTCATCCTCGGCCAGGTGCTGACCGCCGGCCAGGGCCAGAATCCCGCCCGCCAGGCCTCGATCGGCGCCGGCGTGCCGAAGGAAGTGCCCGCCTGGGGCGTCAACCAGGTCTGCGGGTCGGGCCTGCGCGCCGTCGCGCTGGCCTCGCAGGCGATCCTGACCGGCGACGCGCGCATCGTCGTCGCCGGCGGCCAGGAAAGCATGAGCCTGTCGATGCACGCCCAGCATCTGCGCGGCGGCACCAAGATGGGCAATCTGGCGCTCGTCGACACGATGATCGCCGACGGCCTGACCGACGCCTTCAACGCCTATCACATGGGCATCACGGCCGAAAATCTCGCCGAGCAATATCAGATCACCCGCGACGAGCAGGACGCCTTCGCCACCGCCTCCCAGAACAAGGCCTCGGCCGCCCGCGCGCAGGGCCGCTTCAGGGACGAGATCGCCCCGGTGACGGTGAAGGGCCGCAAGGGCGACACGATCGTCGAAGCCGACGAATATATCCGCGACAATGTCGAGCAGTCCGCGCTGGCGGGCCTGCGCCCCGCCTTCCGCAAGGACGGGACGGTCACCGCCGGCAACGCCTCCGGCATCAACGACGGCGCGGCCGCCCTGGTGGTGATGAGCCGCGAGGAGGCGGAGAAGCGCGGCGCGCCGATCCTCGCCCGGGTCGCGAGCTGGGCCTCGGCCGGCGTCGATCCGTCGATCATGGGCATCGGCCCGGTCCCGGCCACCCGCCGCGCGCTGGAAAAGGCCGGCTGGAGCGTCGGCGATCTCGACCTCATCGAAGCCAACGAGGCCTTCGCCGCCCAGGCGCTGGCGGTCGGCAAGGAGCTCGGCTGGGACGCCGACCGGGTAAACGTGAACGGCGGCGCCATCGCAATCGGCCATCCGATCGGCGCGTCCGGCGCCCGCGTCCTCACCACCCTCATCTACGAGATGCAGCGCCGCGACGCGCGCAAGGGGCTCGCCACCTTGTGCATCGGCGGCGGCATGGGCATCGCGCTCTGCCTGGAGCGCTGACCGGCCGTTCCCCAAAAAGAAAAGGCTGGATGAAGCTTGCCGCTTCATCCAGCCCGTCCCGTAGCCGTCAGGCCCTGAAGTTCAGGGGCTGACCGGCTTCTTGTCGTCGAACGGCCAGGTGTTGGTGAGGGCGAGGATCGCCAGCACCACCGCAACCGCCGCGATCACCGGCAGCACGATGCCGCCGCGACCGAAAGCTTCGCTTCCTTCGACCTGTTCGATGGACGGAGCCGCGGCCGCGGAGGGCACCGACTGCGCCTGAGCCATCACCGGCGCGACCGCCAGCGAGGCCGCCGCGAGAGCGGCAAGAGACTTATTGAACATTGACTTCTCCCTGACGCGCACGGGAGCCATTCGTTTCTGCCCCCGCACGAACTCCGCGTTAGCCGGAGGCTCGCGGCCCGATCAACCCCAAGATTGATGGGGAGCGAAATTATTCTCTACCGTTGCAGAAGTGTTACCCCGCGCCGCGCCTCCTCTGGCAGGAGGCAGGCTCCCCGGAAGCAGGCCGCGCCGGCTCATCCAGGGCGTGCGTCCAGATCTTGTACGCAACCACAAGGCCCTCTCAGCCGGTCGATCAAAGAACGATCTAGAGCGTGTCTTTGATGAATTCGTCATTGCGAGGAGCGAAGCGACGAAGCAATCCATGGGCCGGAGCCCTCAAAACCAAATAGAGTGCCCCCTCAGGCACGCGGCGGCTGGCGGCGGTAGCTCAAGGCTTCGGCGATGTGGACGCGCGCGACGGAGTCGCTGCCGGCGAGGTCGGCGATGGTGCGCGCGACCCGCAGGATGCGGTGATAGCCGCGTGCCGACAGCCGCATCGCCTCGGCCGCCTGGGCGAGCAGGCGCCGCCCCGGCTCGTCCGGCGTCGCGATCCCGTCGAGCAGCGCCCCGTCCGCTTCCGCATTGGTGCGGATGCCGGAGCCGTCGAACCGATCGGTCTGCACCTGCCGCGCCGCCTTGACCCGCGCGCCGACCTCGGCCGATCCCTCGGCCGGCGGCGGCAGGACCAGGTCGGCGGCCGAGACGCCGGCGACGTCGACGTGAAGGTCGATCCGGTCGAGCAGCGGCCCGGACACCTTCGCCTGATAATCGGCCGCGCAACGCGGCGCCCGGGCGCAGGCGAGCGCGGGGTCGCCGAGATGGCCGCAGCGGCACGGATTCATCGCCGCCACCAGCTGGACCCGCGCGGGAAAGGTGACATGGGCGTTGGCGCGGGCGACGCTCACCTGCCCCGTCTCCAGCGGCTGGCGCAGCGAATCGAGCACGCTGCGCTGGAATTCCGGAAGCTCGTCGAGGAACAGCACGCCGAGATGGGCGAGGCTCACTTCCCCCGGCCGGACCTTGAGGCCGCCGCCGACCAGCGCCGGCATCGACGCCGAATGGTGCGGCGCGCGATAGGGGCGGGTCCGGATCAGCCGCCCGTCCTTGAGCTCGCCCGCCACGCTCGCGATCATCGACACTTCCAGCGCCTCCGGCATTATGTAGCAAATGCACCAAGCCCCGTCTACCTTTGCCACCGTCTGCGATGGCATAAGGGGGCATGACTGATTACATGGTGACAGGCCTGGTCAAGAAACGGGCAGAGCTGGCAGGCGAGCTGGAACGGACACACGAACGTCTCCGCGAGCTGGTGCAGCAGCTAGAGCATCTGGACGCCACGTTGCGTCTGGTGGCGCCGGATGTGGAGGTGGAGGCGATACGGCCGAAAGCCTTCCGGCCACCGGATGATTGGAGCAAGCGCGGGCAGATGAGCCGCCTTGTGCTGTCGATCCTCCGCCAAGCCAAGGAACCCCTCACATCGCGCGAGATCGCCGCTCAGATGCTCCTAGAGCGGGCGCTGGACACATCGGATCAGCGGATGCTCCGGACCATGACAAAGCGCGTCAGCACGGCGCTACGGGACCAGCGCGAGAAAGGCCGGGTGGAGTCGGAGGACGGGCCGGGGACGTACCAACTGTGGAGCGTCAGCCGCTCAGAAGCGCCCACACGCTGCTTGCCAGCGCCGCAACGCTGAGGATCAGGATCAGGGCAAACTCGGCTTTCAAGCGCAGCGGTTCAGCTCTCCAAATCATCCGGAGGTGGCACTGTGTGCCACTTTGCGGCGATCTCCTCGCAGGCATCCTGAATGTTTTTTAGGCGCGTCACATAGTTCGCGCTGGGAGGAGTAACGGTTCCCTCGAACACATCATACGAGACGCATAGGCTCCGCTGAACCTCGCCATATTTTTGCAGGTGTTTCTGAGCAAACTGCCAAACCAATATGGCGGCTGTTCGGGCCTGCTCAGTTCGGACCTTGGTAGACTTCTCCCCCTTGGCGATCATAGCCACCATTGCTCCCACCTGATCTCCTTGGTGAAGGATAACGTCTGGCGTTACCTTCACCCGCAAATCGGCAATAATCAGCGGAGGAACGGAGCCTGGTACTGGCTTACAGGTGACTTTGGACAACACCGTTTGTCCAGAGGACGCCGCGTAGCGATCTAGGGCGAGGATGGAGGACTCAATATCATCCTTAGCCCAGCTGCTGTTTCCGGGCTTACCGAGGCGTTCTATCAGGCTTTCGCGTTCTGCGGCGACCTTGGTGGGGCTTCGCGTACCATCGCACAGGCACCCTATGATGGCTTCCCGCGCAAGCCGGTAACGAGCCACAACGGCGGTGGATTGCCACCGTGCCGACTGAACAATTCGCTTGCGCGCCGAAGGCCCCGCGAGTAGGTACTGCGCGAGCTGGTTCGCCGAGACTTGCGGATGGGCGGCCTCTCTGTATTTGGGTTTGGAGGTCGGCATGGAAGACCTATTCCTTTCGGCCGAAATAGGGGAATCGAGGATGCTATGCATATCCTCTATTTCCCACAAAACCTATAGGGATAGTGTCGGGTCGGGTTTGGGCGGCGACCGGGGCTATTTCATTTTCGAAACAGATGAGAGCTGCCCTGATGCTGGCATCAGCGTCCTCGGGAAAGCGGCTTCCTACGAGGCGGCGATGCGGCTTTTCGATTTTTTTACTCGTTCCGCTAAGGGGCCGGTTGCCGCTTAGACGGCCCGCTGCCAGTACCCGGTCCAGCTCCGGCTCTGACGGGAAGCCATAGCCGCACCCGCCACCAGCGCCGCCTGAGTGCCATTTGCCACCCGGCGGTGATCCTCGCGCCATGCGGCCTCACCAGCATAGGCATTGAGGTACGGACCCGCGATGTGGTGGTGCGTCCCGATCTCCATGCGGCGGAGGCGAGAGAAGTAGCTTTCCGCCTGATTGGTGCACACACCCTCATCCATGAACGCGATGGAGTGATTGACCCGCTTCGTGTCCCAACCGGCGTGGAGCGCGTCCCAGCCCGTGCCTTCGTCGGCATGGATGGTGGCGAGGGTGCCGACGTGATCGCGCACGAACGGAACCGCATCGCCTTCGTTGGCAACGACGAAGGGAAGAGAGCGGCCGTCGCGCTCGCGCATGATGACAACGCACTGACGCTTGCCCGAGCGATTGGCGACCAGGCGGCGGTCCTTGCGGTCCTCTTTCCGGTTCTCCGGCTTCACGTAGCCGCCGAAGTACGCGCCGTCGATCTCGACAACCCCATTGAGCTGACGGCCGGCGTTCTCGCGCGCCATGGCTTCCCGCAGCTTGTGCGTCAGCACGAAGGCGGTCTTGTACTGAACGTCCAGGTCGCGGCTCAGTTGGAGCGCGGCGATGCCCTTGGCGCCGTTCACGAAGATCACGATCGCGGCGAGGAGATCCACGAAGCTGAGCTTCCGGCTCGCGAAGATGGTCCCGCTGGTGACGCTGAACTGGTGGTGGCAGGCAACGCACTTGAACCGGCGGCGGGTGGCAATGTCGTAGGTTTCGACACAGCCGCAGCGCGGGCACACGGCTTCCCCGTTCGTCTCGGGCCACCGCAGTAGCCGGAACGTCTCGTAAGCCTTGTCATCGCCCATCTGGAAAACAGCCTTCAGGCTGAGAGTGCGGGCGGCGGCGGAGAGGAGAAAGTGTTGCATTGCCATCGTTTCCGTTGCTTATGCATCGGATATAATGGCATCATGCACCCTATACAAGCACATTCGCATCGCATATGATGGCATTTGCGACGAATGGAGAGCTTACATGGCGGACAATGCGGAGTGGGAAGCGAAGGTGAAGGGGCTGCTGAAGGCGGAGCTGAAGCGGCGGAACGTCACCTACGCCCAGCTAGTGGAGAAGTTGGCTGCGATCGGGGTGGTGGACTCTGAGCCGAATATCAGGAACAAGCTTGCGCGGGGCAAATTCACAGCGGTGTTCCTGGTCCAATGCTTAGAGGCAGTAGGTGCATCGTCATTGCGCTTGCAGGATTAGCTCTATGCTATCCAATAGAACATGCTGCCTACGGCCAGCCCGGCGCCACTGAACGCAACGAGAGTGCCGAGCAAGGCATTCCACCAAGCTCTCTTTTGGCCATCGAGAACAGCATCGACCGCCTCACCCGTGCGATAGAAGCCGGCCACACAGAGGCACAGACCGAGACCGGCCAAACCCAGAGTGAGCGCGACCTTGCCGCTCAAGAGGGCATGTGGTTGTGGGCGAAGGTCGCTGCCGCTGTTGCCGCTTTGATGGCCCTTCTCACCTTTATAGGCATCATCCTGATTTGGAGGACTTTGGAGCATACGCGCCGCGCCGCTGATTATGCCGGAGACATGGCGGACCAAGCTCGCCTTGCCACCGAAGCAGCGATCGCCGCTAGTGATGCGGGGAGAGAGGCAAATTCCATCGCCCTTCAAGGCCAGAAAGTTCAGCTTCGCGCCTACGTAGATATCGCTAGCGCCGACATAGCGGTTGAGGATGAAGGCGAGGACGGCGGCTTCCGCACCGTGATTGGTCTTAAGATCAAAAATTTTGGAGCGAGTCCGGCCTTGGGGATGCAGTGGAGCATCAGCGGGGCCTATTTCCCGTACCCGCTCACCGTTGATCTTCAAAAGCATCCCCAGCTGGGGCTCGGGGGAAGCGGGGATATGCCTCCCACTGGGGAAGCCGATCAGGTGCTTGATTTCACCTTGGCGAAATCCGCTTTGGAAAATGTGTTGGCTGGGGAGTACGCCCTCTATTGCTACGGACACATCACGTATCGTGACATTTTCGGCGAGGAGTATGATGTTCCCTATTGTCTCTTTGCGATGGGAAATGACATCCCCACCAACCGCATGCGGCAATACATTGAGCCCGCCAAACAGCAGGATCGCGCCTAACCACCCGCTAATCACGCGCGGCTCGCGCCGCTAGGCCTCGTGGACAAAGGGTAGCCAGAGTTTGACGGAGGCGATGGTGACGAAGCCCAGATATGACTCTCGCGTCTTGTCGTAGCGGGTGGCAATGCGCCGCCAGTTCTTGAGTTTGT